>NZ_JAHNZO010000044.1 GCF_018998565.1 Paenibacillus oleatilyticus
GCGAGGCGCTGCGGGGCACCGCCGCGGGCTTTGCCGCGGAGGCGGCCGCGCTGCTCGGCGAAGCGGCCGGCCGGGAGCCCGGCCCGGCACTGAAAGCATGGCAGGCCGCCCGCGACCGGCAGCTCGCGCGGCTGGAGCAGCTTGCGCGGGATGGCCGGCAGCATGCCGAGCTGAGCCGCCAGTCTGCGCTGCTGTTGCAGCAGTTCGAGCGCACGGCCGCGAAGCGGCAGGAACTGCTCGACGCCGCACGGGCGGACGGGGAAGAGAGGCTGCGGCATCTCCATCGCCAATACCTTCGCCGTCAGGAGCTGCTGGGGGAGCTGAGACAGGATGAGCTTGCCATCCGGACGCTGGTAGGGGAAGCGGGGATGAAGTCGCTCGACGAGAAGCTTGCGGGCGTCACCGGAGGAGAGCTGGACGAAGAACGGAGGCGTCTGTCGGAACAGCGGGATGAACTCCGGGAGCGGCTGGAAGCGTGCCGGGAGGCGAAAAGCCGCAAACGGTTCGAAATCGAACGGCTGACCGAAGGCGGAGATCATGCGGACAAGCTGCAGCAGGCGGAGGAGCGCCGCACCGAGCTGAGGCGTTTGATGAAGCGCTGGGCGGTAGTTTCCATGTGCGGAACGCTGTTCGCCCAGACGAAACGATTGTACGAACACGAAAAACAGCCCTCCGTCATGCAGAGGGCTTCCCGGTACTTCGAAAAGATGACATCCGGCCGATTCACGCGGATGATTGCGCCGCTCGGCGAGCAGCGCGTACTGGCGGAGAGGGCGAACGGCGAGCTGCTGGATGCGTCCGCGCTCAGCCGGGGGACGGCCGAGCAGATGTACTTGTGCATCCGCTTCGCGCTTGCGGACGAATACGCGGCGTCCGGAGTCCGGTTGCCGCTCGTGATTGACGATTTGTTCGTGAATTTCGACGACGAGCGGCTCGGATACGGCATGGAGCTGCTGCAAACGGTGGCCGAGGGCCGACAGCTGCTGCTGTTTACGTGCCACAAGCACGTGCTGGATGCGTATGTTTCGCGTTTTTCCGCGGCATCCGTCCGGCATTTAAGCCGCAAGACGTAATACAATAATGCCGATCAAGGCAAGCAAAAGGCCGCCCGATTCGAGGCGGCTGAATTTTTCTTTCAGGCCGAAGCGGGCATAGAAGAGCACGAGTACGACGTTCATCGCGATGACGACGGAGACAAGTCCGGTGACGCCGGCGGCGAACGCCGGCATGGCAAGGATCATGCCGCAGACGTTGGTAATGCCGACGAACATGCCCCAGATTAAGGTCCGGCCGGAGGACCACCCGCGGGCTATCGCTGGAGCAGGTCCGCTTCCAACTGCAACCGCAGAAGCAGCCGCGGGGACCGGGCTGTCGGGCGCCTCCTCCATTCCTGCGGCCGCTTCTTCGCGCCCGGCCCGGAGCGCCGCCCGGGCGAAGGCCTCTTGCTTCCGGCCAAGCAGCCAAGCGGCGGCAAACAGCAGTGAACCGGTGCCGTACATCAAAGCCAACGTCGGCAAGGTGGCGGCGCCGATGAGCGTCGCCTGCTTGGACGAGAGGTCGGTCAAGCCGAAGAACAGCATCGTTATCACGCCCCAGTGCGCGCCCTGCAAATTTTTGAGCGAAATGTCGTTGGAGTAGCGGATCATCAAAATCCCGGCCACGATCACGACAAAGGCGGCGAGCTGCGACGAATTGAGCTTCTCGCCCCACAGCACGTACGCGAACAGCACGACCACGACCGGTGGAAGCCCGGTGAACATGGCAACCAGCGACGCTTTGCCGACGGAATACCCTTTATACATCGCAGCATTGGAAACAAACGAAAACAGCCCGAGCAGCGTACCGATCCACACGGGCTTCGTCCAGGCTTGTCCGGTGAACGCCGCCGCAACAAGCGCAATCAGCGTGCCGGACGCATAGACGCCCAGCAGCAGCAGGTTCCGGTTGATCGGACGCTGCGACGTCCATTGATATAAGATACCCCTCAGCCCGAAGCAAAGCGCCGAGGCGGCCGCAAACAAAAACCACATGATGTCTGATTCTCCCGTCGTAAGTACAGTTTCTTCCACTTTTTTCTCTAACCCTGGATGCAATCTACTCTTCGTAAATCATTTTTACGGTCATGCCGCCGTCGACCACAAGATTTTGTCCCGTTACGAACCCGGCCCCGTTCCCGGCCAAATAAAGGCATGCCGCCGCGATATCCGCCGGGGTTCCGACACGTCCGGCCGGATGCTGCAGGCGGTCACGTTCGCTGTGTACGGGGTGGCGACGATTGGAAGCTTTTTGCCAGTCGGCGGTCTCAATCCAGCCGGGGCTTACGGCATTCACGCGGATACCGTACGGACCGAGGCTGACGGCCATCGCATGCGTGAGCGCCAACAGACCGCCTTTGGAAGCGGAATACGCCTCGGTGCCCGCTTCCGACATCAGTGCGCGTGTGGAGGCGATATTCAGAATGACGCCGCCGCCCTGCCGCTTCATCGCGCGGGCCGCCTGCTGAGAGCAGACGAACGTACCGCGCAGGTTTACGTTGATCACCCGGTCGAACGACTCCAGCGGCAGCTCCAGCATCGGGCCGTTCATCCCGATCCCGGCGTTGTTCACGAGCACGTCGATCCGCCCGAAATCGTCCAGCATCAGCTTGAACCATCGCTGCACTTCGGTTTCCTCCGCCACGTCCACGGGCAGAAACATCCCTTTGCCACCGAGACTGCGGACCTGCTCCATCAGCTCCATGCGCGCTTCCTTATCCGTATCGGCAACGGACACCTCATAACCGGCCTTCACGAATTCCAGTGCGACCGCTTTGCCGATTCCTTGCGCGCCGCCCGTAACGGCAGCTACCTTCCGCATATGTTCACCTCCGTAAGAAGAAGCTTTTCTTATACCATATAATTTGCCATGATCCTGGTCAAAAGTACATCTATTAAAAAAATGCGTACATATCGCGAATGCTCATCATTTTACACGGGAGTACAAAATGGCATAGCCTGTATTCTCAGGAAGCTATATAATAAGCAAAGATAAAGTAAAGCCATTGGAAACGGAGGTACGCGGGTGAAGCCTGAAGAGCGCGAACCGCGCGAAATGACATACCGGATCGGCTGGAAGCGAGGCACCATCGTTCCGAACGGGCAACGCTCTCCGGCAGCGGCATCCGGACATCCAACAGACATGTCCATTATAGGGGAATCCCGCATGCAGAGGTGGAATCGCAGCTATCTGTGGCGCAAGGCGCCTTCGCCGGGCCTTCGGACGCTGCAAGTCGCCGTATTTGCGATGCCGGTTCTGCTGTTTGCGTTGTTTCTATGGATGGCATACGAGCTTGCACAGCATGCCCGATAAGAAGAAATACACGAGGTGTTGACACATGATGATGACGATGCTTGCCTGGCTCGGCGGGGCTATTGGGCTTGTCGTGACGGGATCGGCCGTTTTGCTGGCCTGGACCGTCTATTCGCGGGCCCAAGCCGAAGCCCTGCCTTCAGCCGCCCCGGAGGGAGCCGCTGCCCAGACGGAAGAACGCCCGGAAGACCGGCCATCTTTATCCGCTGCTTTGGTCCGGCAGGCCGGCCCGCATTTAGCGCGTTGGACGTTTTTCGATTATGCGCTGCTTGTATTGTTTGCGGTCGGCAGCTTGTTTTTGTTCACGGATCTGCTTGCCGTCCTGCGGGATGCGGAGCAATACCCGCCTTATCATTTCGCATATTTGCTGTGCGGTTTTGTCTTTACGCTGGCCGGCATGCTTATGATGCTCGTCCGGCTCGCGCTGACGATTGCGTCAATTCGTTCCGAACGGCCGCTGCCTGCGCCAGATCATCAGGATCATCCAGGCCATGCTGAGCAGGCCCAGTAACGGATAGAGCGACGAGAGCAGCGTTTTGAAGCCGATGTGACTCACCACATAGCAGAGCACAAGAAGGAGCGGCACGATGATCTGATAAGACAAGGAGCTCCGCTGCTCGATCTGCAGCGCCAAACCGTAAACGTCAGCCAGCAGGGTGGTGAAAATTTCCCCGTAGATCACCAGAATGAACGGAAGCTGCAGCAGCGGACCGAGTCCGTGAATTAAGTGCCCCATCGGGATGTCAAACTGCGCGATCCCCGGCATTTGGGCGGACAGGGCATAATGACCGGCCAGCAGCATGGCCCCGATGCCGATCCCGCCCCAGACGCCCCCCCAATACAGCACCGACCGGTCTTCGATCTGAGCCCCAAGCGGCACGAGCACCGCTTGAGCCATCGTCAGGTTGAACGCCGCATAGAGGAGCGGGGCGAACCAAATGCGCTGGGCGGAATAATCCGATTCCATGTGAAGCCAATTGCCAGCCCCGGGCGTGTCCCAGGTAATCCAAACGGCAACGCAGCTAAAGCCGATCATAAGCGGGACGATAACGGAGTTTACGGCCATGATCGCCTTCATCCCCCGGACAAGAAGGACATACGCCAGCAGCAGGGTAAAAAGCAGCCCCGACTGAAGAGGCAGATTCAAATGCTCGGCAAAAACCGATCCCGCGCCGGCCAACATGACCGTCGATACGCCGAACAGAGCCACCAAAGTGAACAAGCTGACGCCGTTTCCGACGGTTTTTCCGAATAACAGCCTGTTGAGATCTTCATAAGACTTGGCGCGGGTATCGTGGGCCAGCTGCATCAGCTTGATGCCCAGCCATATAAACAAGGCGCTGGCGACACCGATGGTGAAGGTCGCCATCCAGCCGTAGCGGGTGAAGAACTGGATAATTTCCTGCCCGGTCGCGAACCCGGCGCCTACAACGGTGCCTACATAGGTGAAGCTGACCTGCAGAATGTTCCCCCATTTTCTCATTCGCTCGCAAGTCCCCCTTCCTGACCGCTTCCTTTATGATACAACGTATGAGAAGGGGCCAAGCCTCATGACTTTTGTTTTGTGCCGGACATGCCAAGCTGTCAGGAGGAAAGCTTGTTCTTGGGTTAACGGACGAATTCTGATACAATGATAAAGGATTTGACCGATATTCGACATGATCTGAAATTATTTGGCTGGAGCGTGTGAAGGTGGAGCATCTTTTGCAGATGATTGATCAATACGGGTATATAGCTCTTTATGGATTGCTTGCGCTCGGCATTGTTGGCATTCCCGTGCCGGATGAAATATTGATGACGACCGTAGGCTCGCTTACGGTAGGACAAGATCCGCTGCTTGATTACGGCACTTCGCTTGCCGTCTGCTTTAGCGGGTCCATGACAGGCATGCTGATCAGTTATTTTTTAGGCCGGACCGTAGGCAAGCCGTTTCTTTACAAGTACGGAAAATGGGTCAAGCTAACGCCCGAAAGGCTTGGCGTGGCCGAGGGCTGGTTTCACAAGTATGGCATGTGGGCGGTCTCATTCGGGTACTACGTGCCGGGGGTCCGGCACTTTACGTGCTACTTGGCCGGCGTCAGCAATGTCGGATTTTGGCGGTATCTCTTTTACGCGGGAGCGGGGGGCCTGGTCTGGTGCTTGTCGTTTCTTACCTTGGGGCACGTCATCGGGATTAATGCTCCGCATATCATTGCGGTGGCTCACCGATACATGGGAATCACGATCGCGATCCTTGTCGTTCTTATCGTTATCATCGGTTATTTTTATTGGCGGCACCGCAAGCGGGCCGTAACCCGGACATGAAAAAACCTTGACAGGAAGCTCCTGTCAAGGTTTTTTGGCATACGATGCTACTCCGCGAACAATTTGATGGAGTTGACCTTTTGCGATTTCGGATCGATATCCAGCTTCAGCACCGCTCCGGTTGCTTTATACGTGAGAACGAAGCTGGTGTTCGAATCCGGCTTGCCGAGCGATTTGGTAACTTCTTCAACCGGATCGCCGAGCTTGAGGCCGTTCAGGCCCGGATTGACGTCGGCGCTTCGGACATCGACAAAATGCAGTTGATTCTGCTTGTCGAAGCCGACGAGGAAATCGGTGTAATCGTACACCGTAATCGGATCGGTGTCATCCTCCATGACGAATTGCTCTTTCGGCTTGCCGAATTTCTCTGTAATTTCCGCGGCGCTCGTTTTGAGCGTCAAGCCCAGCAAGGTCGGCTTGGCCTGCGTATACGGCGACTTGATTTCGATCTTCGGCTTCGTTTGCGCATTCGGCTTCGTTGCCGGAGGAGTCTGCTCGCCTTCCCCTTTGTCCTTGTCGCCCTTGTCGGCGCTTGCGAGCGATACTTTATCAGCCTGGTTTCCCGCCGGCGTAGCAGGAGTAGGGACAGACGGATTCGTGATCGTCTCGTTCTGAGGCAAGGACGTCTCCGTCGGCGTAACGACCGTCGATTCCGCTTCCTTTGGCTGCGCAGGCGTCGGAGCCGCCGCATTTTTCGGTTTGCACCCCGTCGTTACCATCATCATGATCATTATAACGGACAAGATTCCGATGAAGGCTTTCTTTCTGTTCATCATGAGCTTCCTTTCCGTGTTACAATTTGGCTGTAACCTCTTTAAATCATACCGTGTACCCGGCCTCTTCACAAAGAGCAAAAATGCCCAAATCCCCGCCGATTGCTATGAAAATGCGGGAATTTCATTTTCAAAGCTTCATTTCCGTCCGGGCAGACATTCTTTCTTTTGTTATACCCATTAGACGATGTTTCGAAGCAAAAAGTTGCATCTTTGTTTCCAATTCCGTAAAAGATGGTACTTGAAACCTAGTTTGCCGTTATGTTAAGTTTTACGGGAACAGGCAAATGAAAGAGCGGAGGCGTGGAGAATGGAATTATTGAAACAAAAGATCAGGGAAGTGGGCGTAATCCTGTCGGATGAGGTGATCAAGCTGGATGCGATTCTGAACCATGCGATCGATCCGGTATTGACGACGGCCATGGGACGGGAGTTCGCGCGTTTATACCGCGACGAGAAAGTTACGAAAATTTTAACGATCGAATCGTCTGGCATACCGATCGCATTCGCAGCCGCACAGGAATTGAACGTTCCGCTTGTATTCGCCCGGCGCAAAAAGTCGCTCAACACGGAAACGGAAACGTATTGCGAGCGCGTGCCTTCGTTTACGAAAGGCATTGTCACCGACATTATGGTATCGAAGGAATTTCTGGACGAAAAAGACCGCGTCGTGCTGATCGACGATTTTATCGCCAACGGCGATGCGGCACGGGGGCTGATCCGGATCATTCGCCGTTCGGGAGCGACGCTGCTCGGTCTTGGAATCGCCGTGGAAAAATCGTTTCAAGCTGGCGGACGCACGATCCGCGAGTCGGGAATACGGGTGGAGTCGCTTGTGAAGATCGCTTCGCTTGCCGGCGGGGAAATCCGGTTCGAATAGCAACATTTGTCTCGGCTTTCTGAACACTAAGCCTTCCATCTGTCCGCTTTTTCCTTTATAATGGATCGTAGGCTGAAAAGTATGAAGTTTGCTCTTCGGCCAGTTGGCGAATGACAAAGATGGGGAGGTGCTACTTGCATGGGGAAAGAAATTCCGGCAGATTTTTTCGTGACCAAATTGAATGAGGCGAAAGTACACTTCGAACGTGCCCTAGATTGTAAACATACGGATTTTGATGATCTGTATCCCTATATGATTGAGCATCCTCAATTTTTTTGGTACAAACGCTATGTGGCTTGGTCCGAGCTGCTGACCGTCGTGAAGCTTTGCAAAGAGCTCGACGTCGAGTGGGAACAGCAATTCTCGCAGCAGCAAGTGGACTACATCAACAAACGCGTCATGTCCAGCAAAGTGCTCGATTATTGGTTCGAAACTAACGATACCAGAGAGCATGTAGGATAACGTTGTCCCTAATTATAAATCGAACCTGTACCGGGCTTGCGTCCGCAGTACAGGTTCTTTTGTTTGTGAATCGGATTGCCTGCTGGGTGCCCGTTATTATTGGGGCAGCACATTCATCGCTTCAATATGCTTTCTCGTATCTGGTGTGCCGAGCTCGTGCAGCATCCGGTAGATCTCCGTCAAATTCCAGTCGTACGCGTCGTTTTCTTTATCCGCGTGGTATTCCCGGTAAGGAATCATCGCCCGCACCGCCGTGTCCTCTTCGTTCATGGCAAGCTCCTCGAATATTTCCTGTAGCTTGTCGACTTCCTCTTCCGTTGCTTGTATTTCAAACTCGAAGTTGCCGGTCACATCTTCCGGCTCCAGAATTTCGCCGCTTCCGACGGCAATATAGTACGTTTTCTTTTCCATGACGTATCCGCTCCTCTTATCCGTACACCTCGCTGACGCTGTTTATTGTATCCCCCAAATGATGTATTCTTATTACATAACCGACTGAAAAGGCAAGCTTGATTTTCAAAGGAGAATTGGGGGGAATACCGTGATTTCGGACGAACAATTGGACAAATACCGGGTCGAGGGGACGCTGCTGCGCATTGTGCGCGATGCGGACAAGACGAACGATGTGAAAGGCATCGTAGTCGCTTGGGACGATGATACGGTCATGATCCGCAAGCAAAACCGCCGTATCGTCAAGCTGGATCGCAGCTACCATTTTCAGCCTTTCCAGGAGCCGCGCATCGAGCTGTTTGAGGGGGAGCTGTCATGACTCCGGAACGGCCTGCTTCCCTCCGTTACGCGGAAGAGCTGCTCTATTCAGGCGTTCCGTTGGCCGGTTTTCGGTTCGGATTGGCAAACCGCGGCTATGAGAGCTACTTCCTGATCGAGAGCGAGCGGCCGCTGCGGACGCTGAATTCCTCCATGTGGGGAGAAGGGTTCGGGGAGTTCCGCCGCTTAATGAACCGGCAGGTGCCCAAGCAGTATGCTTCGGACGATCCGTTGGCCGAGATGAATGTTTTTATGAAGGAAAAGGGGCTGGATGCCCAAAATACGGCAGCGCTGTTGACGGCGGCAAGCTTGGCGGACTTCGGATACGAGCATCTTCGTCTTCCCGGGGGAACGGACGTATGCGCATGGGTGACTGCAGGGCTGAGCAACAAGGCGCGAGCGGGCAAGGCTTGTGACGTTTCGTCTTTGTTTCCGGGGACGATCAATACAGTGCTGGTGATCGACGGCCGCTTGACGGACGCCGCGTTCGTCAATGCCGTCATTACCGCGACGGAAGCGAAAACGGCTGCTCTGCAGGATTTGAATATCGTTCTGGAAGAAGGGGGGCAGACCGCTACCGGTACGACGACCGACGCGATCCTTATTGCAGCGACGCAGCAAGGCGAAGCGTACCGGTATGCGGGAACGGCCACCAGGTTAGGCTATGCGGTCGGGCGAACGGTCTACGAGGCAACGAAGCGGTCCGCAGCGCAGTGCCTGAAGCGGATGGGAGGCCTGGTATGAGCACACCCGGATTGGGTTAAAGTAACAACATCATAAAAATGAAAGGGGGGAGAAGATGGATCAAGATCGGCCGTTTGAAGAAGCCGAGCTATTTTTGCGGCCGTATTACTTGCTTCGGATACGCTCGGTAAGCGGCGGGGCGTCAGGCGAGGTATGGCTGCGGAATAACGAAGGACATGGTGCAGATACGCATTTGTTCAATGTTCCGAGGCAGAGAAGTGCGGAGGAGCTTAAACGCTGGGCCGAGCGGGCGGTCCGGGCCTATGAGGAAGGCTGATGATCCGGCCGCCGCATCAAGACCGGAAGGCGGACAACAGCAGCAGCAGGCCAAGCGTCGCCAGGAGACTGATCGTGACGAAAACAAGGCTGCCCAACAAAAGCAGCAGGCCGGGGAATACGATTCCCAGAAGAAAAGCGCCGCCAAGAACCCACAGCAGCGCCTTAAGCGTTAGCTTCAGCAAGCCCCACAGCGCCAAAGCAAGCAGAATGCCTCCCAAGATCTGCAGCAGCACCATAATATCAATCCCTCCTGTAGGAAAGTATATGGCGTTACGGAAAAAACATGTCATGCAGCCGGACAAGTCATGATCTGCCGCTGTGCGGCATACAATGGGTTTTACCATAACCCCTGGGAGGCGGTGCCGTTTGAAGCAGGGCTCGGCATTGAAAGGAACCGTAATCGGTATCATCCTGACGCTGCCGATATGGGCGGTGATCATATGGCTTGTGCGCAAATGGCTAGCCGACTAAGGAAGCGCTTGCCCGCTTCGCAGTTCCGCTGCGTTAGTGCAGATTTTCACGGATCAGCTCCTTCAGGTGTTCCTTATCGGGCTCCCAGTACCAGAGAGGGGAACGAACAAGCGGATCGGCTGCTTTGACGGATTTGCCGGGAATTTGCCTATACTTGATGTCCTGGCCGTTCATACCCTTGAACAACCAGGCGAAGCTGATAAGATCGCTGTCGGTCAAGTTCGTGTCGACCAGCTCTTTTTTCGCCAGTTTCAGGAGCCCGGGCAGCTCGGTTATTTTCTCCGGCGCCAGCAGCTTCTGCACGACGGCCCGCATCACCTTCATGTGGTCCGTCTGTCTTCCGAAATCGCCATCCTCCAGCGAATACCGTTCCCGGACGAAAGCCAGCGCGGTTAAACCGTCCAAATGCCGGCTTCCCGCTTCCAGCGGCTTGCGGGTCATGGACAGCCACATGTCTTTGGGAATGTCTACGTCAATGCCTCCGATCGTATCGATAAAGGTAACGAATCCGGAAAAATTCGTCTTCACGTAATAATGAACCGGAATCTGCAGCAGGTCGCTGACGGCTTGAATCGCCGCATCGGTTCCCGATTTCTTGCCGCCATCCATTTCAGCCATGAAATGCGCGTGGTTTATTTTCGTTAAGCCGATCCCGGGCAGCGGGACCCGGGTGTCCCGTGGAACGGAAATGAGATGGACCTTTTTCTCCGCAGGAACGACATGAGCGAGCAGAATGACGTCCGTACGTGCGGCTTGGCCGCTGGTCGTGTCCAATCCGAGTATTAGTGCGTTAAAGGCGGTCGATTCGTTCAGGTTTGCGGATTGTACGGGCTTGTCGGCGGGGAGAGCCAATGGAGCGGTTGAAGCCTCGACAGCTGTCGGATCGTTCGGTAAAGACTGGGAATAGCCCGGAGGATCTGTGGAGGTGGAGGCAGAGGGTGCGGCGATAACCGGATGCGTTTTCATTTCAAAATGGCGGGCGGGTTCCAAATAACGATACAGTAGCCCTAGACCAGCCCCTGCGAATACGACAACGGTAAGCGCGCAGAGCTTCCATCGTTTCAAGGGAAATCACCTGGTTTCCTATGGAATGAGATACAAAATGTAACCATTTATGAAATATTAATACAAATTGTATCATAATATGATTTGTAATAAAATATGATGCATAAAATGTTTGACTTCGGACTTGAACGATGATAAGATACTCCTTGTCCCCTTGAAGGAGAAACTTCCGAGCGATCCATTCAAGGAAAGAAAATATGCGGTCGTGGCGGAATTGGCAGACGCGCTAGATTCAGGTTCTAGTGGTGTAACAGCCGTGGAGGTTCGAGTCCTCTCGACCGCATCAACGCAAAAAAGGCCCTTAAATTACTAAATAAGTAATTTAAGGGCCTTTTTTTATATCGTATATTCCTCATCTTGCGGGCCTGCATTCCATACTTCGATGAAGAACGAAATATTCTTCGTTTACAATGACAAAGGATACGTATCCGCGAATCAAAGTAAACGAAGGGAGATATCGCTGCATGAATGCAATCAAATTTGTGCCGTTAATCGTTTTAACCACCTTTTTAATGGGCTCTTCTTTCACTGTGGGGAAACTTGGACTGGCTTACTCGTCCCCGTTGTTATTGGCCGGATATCGCTTCATTCTGGCTGGAATCCTCATGGTGGTCTTTGTTATCGGGCTCCGCAGGCCGCATCCCGATTCCAAGCGCGTCTGGATCAGAATGCTGGTTATCGGTGCTTTTCAAACGGCAGGGGTCATGGGATGCATTTTTTTGAGTCTCCGGACCATTACGGCCAGCCAGTCGTCCATCCTGACGTTTACGAATCCGCTGCTTGTGGTCATCCTGGGGACGATTTTTCTTAAGATACGGTATAGGCCTTATCAATGGATAGGTGTTCTGCTGGGGCTAACGGGTGTAGCTATAACCTTGGGAGCGCAGCTGGAAGTCAAAATCGGCCTGCTCTTCGGCTTGCTCTCCTCGGTATGCTGGGCGGTGTCGACGTTACTGGTCAAACGGTGGGGAGGGAGGATCGACTCGTGGGTGTTATCCGCTTATCAAATGCTCTTCGGAGGTTTGCTGCTCTTCTTGGCCAGCATGGTTCTTGAACGGCCGTTCTTTATTGTCAACGGCCATTCCTTGGCGATTTTGCTGTGGTTAAGCGTACTGTCTTCCATTGTACAATTTGCTATCTGGTATTACGTGCTGCAAAGAAGCGATCCGGGAAAAACGAGCGCGTTTTTATTTTTGGCTCCGTTTTTCGGAGTGTTAACGGGCTGGAGCGTATTGGGGGAACCGCTGCATCCTTCCATCATAGCAGGCGGTCTGTGCATCGGATCAGGCATCTTTCTTGTCAACGTGGACTTTAAACCAAGATCCGCGACAACGAAGAATAGCAGATCTAACGCTTGACATGGCCCAATACCCGTTATATAATTCCATTTGTCGGTTCGAAATTGGTCGAATCGCAGCGAAATATGCGGTCGTGGCGGAATTGGCAGACGCGCTAGATTCAGGTTCTAGTGGTGTAACAGCCGTGGAGGTTCGAGTCCTCTCGACCGCATCAACCTTAACCATGAACGAGCTCTTGAATCTGACCTTTTGTCGATTCTGGAGCTTTTTTTATAGTCGGGATGTGTGATGTATTGCTCATCACCACATATTCGCAAACGGTATAGAGCGATCCGTATACACTTTTTTTCCTATAGTGTTGCCTCGCGGGTATATACCTGTTCAGAGACGGCTTATGCGGATGGCTTTATCCGAAATTGTCCATGTATCAATGCATGAGCTGCCAGACCTGCGACCAATCCCCCAAATACGCCGCCGACTCCAAACAAGGTGACATTGGCTGCTGTTGCCAAAAAAGTAATCAATGCTCATGCGAACCGAATGGCGCAGCAAGGAACGACCCCAAACCCGTTATGGTCAAAATGGGATTGGCGCTTGTCTTAAATCCATCATTGCGCAGCACCAGCATTCCAGGCATAACAATTTGACTTCATCTGCTTTGCACCCCGATGCTTGGCAAGCCAGTTCCATCTGCCGTCTGACCGTTTCGAGATTTTTTCAATGAGATGTTCCATATCCCTCCTTAAAAATTGATCTCCCGTACACGTTTGATTTCCGGTATCCCACATAAGGCTTCCGTCACTTGTTTGGGCACTTTCTTATCCACTTTTAGTATCATGACCGCTGAACCGCCAATCTCGGTTCGGCCCACCTGCATCGTGGCAATATTAATGCCGTTATCTCCGAGCAACGTTCCGACACGGCCTATGATCCCTGGCATGTCTATCTGTGAGATCAACAGAACATAGCCTTCCGTTGGAAGTTCTACCGGGTAAGGCCCGATTCGAATGAGTCGTTCTCCAACGCCAGCCACGGCCACCCCCGTCACCCATCTTTCTTCCATCGTAGTCTTTAATCGAATCGTAATCCCATCGGCCGCGCCTTGGTCAATAAGGGATTTGCGTGTCCCAATATGAACGTCCCGATCCTTCGCCAAATAGAGGGCATTGACAATATTGACTTGTTCCGCGCCGAGATGATGAGAAAGTATCCCTTTAAGCGCATAAGGTACAAGGGGGGAGATGTCCACATCGGCAAGCGCTCCCGCACATTCCACAGACACTTCACGCACGGCGCCATCCGTCATTTGGGCCAGCGATTTGCCCAGTTGGTCGCACAAGGTAAAGTAGGGCTGCAGCCTGTTAAGGAGTCCTGACGGAATCGCAGGCATATTGACGGCATGTTTAAATGGCTCGTTGCGTAAAATATGGATCACTTGCTTCGAAACAGCGATGGCTACATTTTCCTGGGCTTCAAAAGTAGACGCGCCCAAGTGTGGGGTAACAATCATATGAGGATGATTAAAAAAAGGATGATCCGGCTCCGGAGGCTCCTTTTCAAATACATCAAAAGCAGCGCCGGCCACAATCCCTTCATCGAGCGCTTCGAGAAGGGCAGCCTCGTCAATAATTCCCCCGCGGGCGCAGTTGATGATACGCATGCCCCGTTTCATGATGCCAAATTGCGGCTTTGCTATCATATGATGCGTTTGGCTGGTCAGCGGCGTATGAACCGTGATAAAATCCGCTGTTCGCAACATCTCGTCTACTGTTGTAAGCCTGATCCCTAATTCATTCGCCCTCTCTTCCGCCAGGAAGGGATCGTAGCCAATGACGGTCATACCGAACGCCGCCGCGCGTTTGGACACTTCGATTCCTATACGGCCGAGCCCCATCACACCAAGGATCTTGCTTCGCAATTCAACGCCAAGAAAGGATTTGCGGTCCCACAGCCCCGAAACGGTTTTCGTATAAGCTTGCGGAATATGCCGGGCTAACGCCATCATCATCGCAAAGGTATGCTCACATGTCGTGACGGTATTGCCGTCTGGTGCATTGACCACCACAATCCCTCGGCTTGTCGCGGCGTCCAAATCAATATTATCAATGCCGACCCCCGCCCGGCCAATGACTTTCAGCTGGACACCGGCTTCCATGATGCGTCGAGTGACTTTTGTTTGGGAACGGACGAGCAACGCATCATACGAACCGATGAAGGAAATAAGCTCTTCCTCGCTCAATCCCGTCTTTTTTGTGACCTCCACATCCACCGCACTCGTCAACTGCTGCAAGCCAAAATCACTAATTGGGTCTGATACCAAAACTTTAAACATTGCTTTTCCTCCAGTCAAAAGTCAACTCTGTCTGTCTAGCCTTATCGGAATACCATGCTAGTATAGCAATAGTTGGATTGGTTATATATATCCAAAAATATTATTTTTGAGCAATCCAAAAACAACTTGCCCCCTAGGATTGCCCATAGGTGCTGAAATAAAAATATCCCCTCAAGTCAACTTTTTAAGAAGTTGATTTAAAGGGATATTTTTACAAGAGCATCTCCGAGAGGCGATAAATGCCTTCTTCAATGGCGGCCTCATCTACTTTGGCAAAGCCCAGCACCCATCCCTTTCGTTTGCTTTCCAAGCAATACGTGCTAAGCGGATAAACCCGGACCCCGTGTTTGAGTGCTTGATTCGCCACGGCTTCTTCGTCAAAGGACGCTTCAGCTTCTAGCAGCATATGCAACCCCGTTTCGACACCGCTAAGCGTGAAACGTTGGCCCAGGCCGGTTGCGCTGATCATTTTCGTCATGGCTTCGTGCCTGCGGCGATAAACATTTCTGACTCTGCGCATATGACGTATAAAGTGGCCGTGCTCAATAAAGTGGGCAAGCGTTACTTGCTCCATAATCGGAAGATGCCGGTACAACAATTCCTGTACCCTGGCAATTTGGCGAATGGCCGCTTTGGGACCGACAATCGCCGATATTCGGATGCCGGGAGCAACCAGCTTGGAAAAACTCATCATATACAACGTGTTCTTGGGTAATTGGCTGAATAATGTGGGAAGTGGCTCGCCTCGGTAGCGGAATTCACTGTCGTAATCGTCCTCAATAATCCAAAATGGGCGCTGGGCGGCCAGATGCAGCAATTGCTGCCTGCGCGGTTCCGACATAATGACTCCGGTCGCGCACTGGTGAGAGGGAGTAACATAGACAAGCTTGGATTGCGGATGAATGCGGTCTACTTGCAGACCGTGCTCATCGATAGGAACGGGAGCAACCTGCATGCGCCGATACTTCATCGCCATCCAGGCCGCAGGGAAGCCGGGATCTTCCACTGAAACCGTCTCTCCTTCATGCAAGAGAGCTTGGGCGATTAAATCGATGCTATGCTGAGCGCCCGAGGTTAATACAATTTGGTCGATATGCACGTGGACGCCACGCGTAAGCGACAAGTAGCGTTGAATTTGTTCGCGCAACGGCACGAAGCCGTAGGCATTGCCATAAGCCCAGTGAGCCAGGTCTGGTTCTGCCGTGGCTTGTACAAACGATTGCCTCCAGAGCTTATGAAAATGGTCATCCAAATAAGGTTCGTGTGGGCTGAAATCGATGAGTGCATGGGTATTTTCTTTGCCCCTGAGCCAAGTTTGCAAATGACCGACAGTAGTGTTCAACATAGGCAATTCAGGTTGAAGAGGCCCTTGGGGTGAAGCGGCCTCGGAGGAAAGGGGACGGTACGTCCAATCACTAACTCTTGTCCCGCCACGACGAGAGGTGACGGTGTATCCGCGGCTATATAATTCCTCATAAACAATCTGGATGGTCGAACGCGAAACCCCCACTAATTGGGCAAGTTCACGAGAGGGGAGCAGCAGTTCGCCTGGTGGCCATTTTCCCGTGGTAATGTTATGGATCGCTTGATCCAGCAGTTGCTGCCAAATGGGACGGTTGTCGTCTCGGTTTATTTTTAACATTTGGCAAACCTCCAATGTGCTGCATTTCAATTATGGATTGTTCAAACTAATGAATTATGAAATACTATCATGAAGGCAGCTGTGTTTGCAAGGTGGAAGAATTTCCTTCTTGCCTAAATTACTTTGTGAGGCTTTGGAACGAAACCGCGTCAGTTGTTGGCATCGGAAACCGACCGCCCCGGGTAAAACATGTTTTGGTTGTCTATAGGATTCTCTTTCGCCGTTATCGTCTGCGGCCGCAAGCGATATACAGATACGGCCTGATGGTCAAGGGAGGAACGGTATTTCTCGACATGCACTTTCGATAACGGCCGGTCGTAAAAGCCCGGTACATATTTGTTCAGAAATTGTTGAAGAACCTCTGTCGAATCGTCCGGTTGGTCCACTTTTTCCACGTTTCCAAACAGCATTACGCTCATGTAGGCAGTATCCGTTTTAGCCGGGACGGGAGCGGTCACGGTGCCATACTCTTCGAATACCGTAAAGCAAGCAAGATTATTTTGTTGTATGACGGAAATCTTTCTGCCACTACTTAGTCCGTGAAAGTAAATGCATTTATTCCACCAAACGTAATTCAATGGCACGACGTATGGCTGAACTCCATCTGCCAGACCCAATAAGCCAGATCGGGTTTTTGTCAAGAAAAGGTCTATCTTTTCCTGATCCTCGCAGTTTCTTTGTGCATGAATCATAGGTCTCATATTGAGCCGCTTCCTTTCTGTTTCCAAATGAATACGCGAATTTTGCTGCCATGATTTTATACTATCTTATTTTTGATGGTTTACTATATCCAAAACAAGGCGATTTGAGCAGTCCATATTGGAACCTTTGTTCGTTAATAGGGCGATTTTGCTAATGATAATCCCGTCACGCTCCGGAAATAAACGGAGAGCTGGCATTAAACCGCTCTTCCAGCACATCCCAATGGGGAGTGGGGACGTTGGACCGTTCTTTCCAATCGCGAAACACGCGGTTTAAAGCGGCGATTTCGTAGGGGGAACCATCGACCAGCCGGCTGGCCGGCAGCATATGATATATTTTTAGAAGCAGCCGCAGTAGCGTTGGGTGTTTACGAATCAATGAAGCTTGAACGGCCGGTGTTAAGGGATAACCCTGGGCTTCCAGCACGCGGAAGCCTTCGTCCATGGCCGCAATCATTTGCCGCAGCAGCTTATCGTCCCTGGCGATTTTTGTCATTTGGCGCTCATGAATAATCGTTGCAAAGCCCAGCGCTACAATGGGCACAATATGGTTCTTCAGCCAAGCGTCTATATTTTCGTGATAGACAAGTTTGTATTTGGTTTTCGCAAACGCTTGATCAATCGCGGCCTGAAAGGGAATCGGACCATCCAAACCGCCGAGCACCATCTGCACGCCTCCGCGGATACAGACGGTCCGCCCGTTTTCTCTGCTTCCGGCGCTAATTTGGAACCCGAAGGCGATATTTTTGTGCGTATCGCTATGCTCCTCCAGGTAATTTTGCATATCATGGGCATCCGTATTATTACCCACCAGAACGATATTGCTGCTCCGATTGTTGGCCAGGATAGGCAGTACCGCCGGGAAATCCGTATATTTCATGACGACAAAGATGAGATCGTAGATATCGCCCGCTTCCAGCGTCCGGATGACGTGAACCGGATCCACCGTCGTTTTTCGCTGAAAATAATGGCGGATGACAAGCCCATCCTTCTCCAGCTCCTCCGCCCGTTTTCCTCTGGCCAATACGGTCACATCATTGCCCCCGCGCACAAGAACATGGGCCAAATAACTTCCTATAACTCCTGCTCCATAAACCAATACTCTCATGCTGTTATCCTCGCTTTCATATTTAATGAACATTTGTTGTATAATTGACGTTTGTTGATTACAATTACGATAGCATCCGGTGAAACACCGGATCAATCGGTAATATTTTTGATTTTGTTGAGTATTCAACAAATGCGCTCGGATTGTCTAAAAAAGGAGCAGAGAGAAAGAGTTATGGACAGACGAATTCTAAAAACGAGGCAGGCGATCATGGAAGCTTTTGTCGGGCTGATGGAGGAGAAAAGCTTTGAGAAGATCACGATTCATGCAATCGCGGACCGGGCGAATGTAAACCGGGGGACCGTCTATTTGCACTTTACGGATAAGTACGATCTGCTGGACCAGTGCATCGAGACGTACTTGCAGTTATTGTATGAAAGCTGCATGCCTGACGGGGATCCAAGCAAGGTGGCTGCAAAAGCTTTACTGCTTCGCACGTTCGAATTTTTGGAGCGCCACGCCTCCATCTACTCCACGCTCATGACGAGCAAGGGGATACCCGCCTTCCGCAAGCGGATGATCGCGATGATGGAACGGGGCATCGAGGAGCATATCAAAAGCTGCGGCATCAGCCCGGGCATAAACCGGGAAATCGTCGTCCAATTTCTGGCCGCCGCGGTCTCCGGTCTGGTGGAATGGTGGATTGTTCAATCGATGCCTTACACTCCAAAGGAAATGGTGGAACAATTGATGCTGATCCTGGAGCGGAATTTGATCCTGCCGAAGCAGCCTTGATGGGGATCATTTTATTGAATTTAATTTGAATTGAAACCCAATCTTTTTTTTGCATCGCAGAAAAAATATGATAACCGGTTGACATACGATATGACAACCGGTTATCATAAATGTGAAACAAGGATGAATGCGCATTCAAAAATGATAGTCAGGGGGGAAAGATTTTGAAAATTACAAAGAGCATCACATTGGGAATTTGTTCTGCTTTACTGCTTTCTTCATTGGCGGCTTGCTCCAAAAACGATACTTCAAGCCCTTCGGCGGAAGCGACCAAACAGACCAAAGACGATAAGATTACTTTCTTCAATACGTCAGCCGAAGTAAACAATGTATTTGAGGACCTGTTTAAAACGTATCATGAGCTGAATCCCAATGTGAGCATAGAATTGATTCCGACGCCAATTGGCGGAGGACAGCTGGAAAAATTTCAATCGTTATTAGCTTCCGGCAACCCGGCCACGATCGCCAATCTTGACCCGGCAACCATTTTACAATTTAAAGACAAGTTTGCGGACCTGGAGTCGGAGAAAGCGAAATACGAAAAGCTAACGAAGCAAGGGGCGGTTGACGGAGCTCTGCTGGACGGAAAATTCCTTGGCGTTCCATGGACTGCCCAGGGATACGGCTTGCTATATAACAAAAGAGTTGTAGAGGAGGCGATCGGAGGGACCTTTGATCCGGCCTCTGTGAAAACCCGCAATGACTTGGAAGCGTTGTTTAAGAAAATTGAAGCCTCCGGCAAGGTTCCGGTGATGATTCACGGAGCGGATTGGTCCTTGGGCGCTCACTATCTGGGATTGGCCTATTCATTGCAATCGAAAAACGTGGATGAGAACCGCAAATTCGTAGAGAGCCTGAAAAAGGGCGATGTCCAATTGGCGAACAATCCTCAATTTAGCGGATTGATGGATACTTTCGACTTGTTGAAGACATACAATGCGAGAAAAAATGACCCGCTTGTTGCAGACTACATGAAAGATAGCGGGGATTTCGCAAAAGGCAACACGGCCTTTTACTTTATGGGAGATTGGACTTGGGCGGTCATCGGAACGTTAGAAGGACGGGACAAAGAGTTTGGCATGATTCCGGTGCCGATTAGCAATAATCCGACGGACTACGGCAATACGCAAGTAGCTTACAGCGCACCGAAATTGTTGGCTGTTGATAAATCGGGGTCCACTCCCGAGCAGCAAAATGCCGCCAAAGCGTTCATCGAATGGATGGTGACAAGCGAGCAGGGGCAATCGGCGATCGTTAACAAAATGGGTCTCTCCATGCCTTACAAGGAGGTAAAGGTAAAGGGTACGAACGTGATATCCGATGCCGTAACCAAATATGTAGATCAAGGACAAGTTATTAATATCGGAGTGATCAACTATCTTCCGACAGACTGGTGGTCGAAGACGGGAGCGTCTATGCAAAAATATTTGGTAGGAAAGATCGATCGCAAGGGACTCGCGGATGAAGTTCAAATGTATTGGAAATCATATTCCGGGAAATAAGGACTTGACTCGCTGAGAGGTAGAAGATGGGTGACTAGGCTCCGCCTTTGCTCCCCATCTTTTACTTAAAGGCATTTAAAATCCTGGTTGTAAAGGGTGCGGCATCATGAAGAAAAACATATTTATAAGGAATGCAGGAATCTTTTTACTTTTCGGGGCTCCTTCCATTTTTGCGTTTGCTGCTGTTGTCTTGATCCCGTTTCTGGTTGGATTATATTTGACGTTTACGAATTGGGATGTGCGAATGACCAGCAGTTCATTCATTGGTTTGGCCAATTACTCCAAGGTGTTTCATGACAGCGTATTTCTCACCCAATTGTGGTTTACCGTCAAATATGCTTTATGTACCGTCTTGATCTCCAACATCGTGGCTTTCTTCATTGCGCTGGCGTTAACTAGAGGAGTGAAAGGGGAGAAATGGCTTCGAACGGGATTTTTTACACCGAATTTGATCGGTGGAATCGTACTGGGGTATTTATGGCAGACTCTATTCTCGCAAGTATTGCCGTATCTGGGCAATAAATATGGATGGGCCTTGTTTCAATCGTCTTGGTTAACCGATACGGATACCGCCTTTTGGGCGCTTGTCATTGCAACGGCTTGGCAATTGGTCGGTTATCTTATGCTCATTTATATAGCCGGCTTCTCGGGCGTTCCTAATGACGTATTGGAAGCCGCCAGTATGGATGGAGCGAACAACGCTACGATACTTCGCAGAATCATTTTGCCGCTTTCGATTCCCGCAATCGTCATAAGCATATTCATTTCCATTTCGCGGTCATTTTTAGCTTATGATATAAATCTGGCTTTAACCAAAGGCGGACCGTTCCATTCGACCGAGATGGCCTCGTACCATATCGTTCAAAAAGCGTTTCTGTCTAATCAATTCGGAACGGGTCAGGCCGAAGCGGTTGTCTTGTTTGCCGTGATAGCCTTGCTTGCGCTTACTCAATCCTACCTGCTGAAGAAACTGGAGGTCGAATCATGATGCGAGCTCGGCAATCAACCTCACAAATCAAATCAGCATTGCTGTATATTCTTTTATTCGTATTTTTAACTCCCTTCTTATTGGTCGTCATGAATTCTTTCAAAAAAACGCAGCAGTTTGTGGAAAATCCTTTGTCTCCCCCTAAAGCCCTGCTTTTCGGAAACTATATCAGCGCGTATAAAAGTATGGACTTTATGCAAGGATTTCTGAATTCTTTCGTTATTACGGCGGTTGCCGTTTTCATCATTCTTATTTTCTCGTCGATGACAGGTTATTTGTTCGTTCGCTTCAAATGGAAGCTAAACGCCATACTATTCTTTATCATGCTGGCATCCATGGCGCTTCCGTTCCAGGTCATCATGATCCCGCTGGTCATGTTGTACGGAAAGCTGGACCTGTTGAATATGAAAGCAACTTTGCTGTTTATGTATCTCGGGTTTGGGGTGCCGTTTGGCGTATTTACGTTCCACGGGTTCATCAAAGGGATTCCTTATGAATTGGAAGAATCGGCTTTTATTGATGGGAGCTCAAGGCTGCGAACGTTTTTCCAGATTATTTTGCCGCTGCTGAGACCGGTTTTCGTAACGCTAATCGTATTGGATGTGCTCTGGATTTGGAACGATTATTTGTTGCCCAGCCTGGTTTTGCTGTCGCCGGAACAGAGAACGCTGCCTCTCTCTACGTTTTCTTTTTTCTCGTCTTACTCCGTTGATTACGGTCCCTTGATGGCAGGATTGGTTATGACGATTATACCGGTGCTGATTCTATATCTTTTTCTTCAAAAACAGATTGTCAAAGGAATTACGGAAGGGGCCCTGAAATAAAATCCCCGTTCGCTTTCGAGGCTGAAAATGCGATGAAAAAAGTGTATAATTGCCTTAAAAAAGTTAAGGTGTGCATCTATGCCTAAAATCGAAGATGTAGCTGCGAAAGCAGGGGTTTCGGTAACGACGGTCTCCCGCGTGCTCAATAACCGGGGATATATCAGTCAAGCAACACGGGATAAGGTAGCTCAGGCAATGAAGGAGCTAAATTATCAGCCGAATGAAATGGCTCGTTCCCTGTTTAGAAAAAAATCGAATATGATCGGTCTGATTATTCCTACAGTATCTCATCCTTTTTTTAGCGAGCTGGTTTATCATCTTGAGTATTATGCCGATCAAAAAGGGTATAAAGTGCTGCTATGCAATTCCAATCGCGATATTTCGAAAGAACGCAAGTATATCGACATGTTGAAAAAGAATCAAGTGGACGCAATCGTTATGGGAAGCAATGTGCAGGACGTCAAGCATTATCTCAATTTAAATTTGCCGATCATCTCATTTGATCGTACGGTTGCCAATAATATTCCCATCGTTACTTCCGATAATTATACGGGAGGCAGACTCGCATCCCGATTATTGGTCGACAAGGGCTGCCGCAAGCTGGCGCATATTTCTGGCGGAGTAGGCGGGCCGAATCACGCCGCATTGCTGGCGAGCAAGAGATTTCAAGGATTTAGGGACGAGCTTCCGGATACCGGAATCGAACATGTTAGCTTGGAGCTGGAGATTGCCGGTTTAGGCGATAAACGAAACGTGGATGAGCTTGTGCGATTTTTTCAAGAGCATCCGGATGCGGACGGAGTATTTGCCACCAGCGACGTCCTGGCTGCCTTGGTCATTCAAGCTTGTCATCAATTAAAGAAAACAATCCCGCAAGAAATGAAAATTATCGGGTATGACGACGTGGGAATCGCATCCTTGGTATGGCCCCGCCTGACATCCATAAGGCAGCCTATTCGGGAAATGAGCGAATGCGCCGTTGAATTGATTGTAAAGCTGCTCCAAGGGGAAGAGGTCTCTATGATAAATTCGTTTCCGGTCACGCTTATACAGCGGGATACGACATGAATACTCGCATGGGAATTTGACGAGGGATGAACAAAATAGCGGACGCGTGGCTTCGGGACAGAAGCCGGCATCCGGTTGCGCCCTTGGTGTCAACCGGTTGACACATCATTGCGTCATTACTGTCCCAAAATCAATCTTAAAATCGAGGATCGAAATGGGGAGTGAACCGTGCTTCGGGAATCGAATGAAAGGGAGCCCGCAATCCGGCTCATAACCAGGGCGGACGATTGCGGCAGCTCTCATTCGGCCAATGTAGGCATCGCAGAGTCTTTAAAAGCCGGATTTATAAAAAATGTCTCTTTTATGGCTCCTTGCCGCTTTATAGAAGAAGCCGCAGAAATGCTGATCGGACATGAAGATGTTTGTTTTGGTTTGCATGCGACTTTGAACGCGGAATGGGATCAAGTAAAGTGGGGGCCCGTTCTGCCGATTTCACAAGTCTCTACCTTAGTCGACGAGAACGGAATGTTTACGCCTTCTCCGCAAGTATTTGAGACGCAAAAGCCTGATTTGGACGAAGTCATGCTGGAAATTCAGGCGCAGCTGGACAAGCTTAGACGGCTGGGGTTCCGAATCTCCTACGTCGATACACACATGTTTCCGGAATACCATGTGCCCGGTATGGAAGAGCGAATGACGGAATGGGCGGATAAAGAAGGATTGTTATACTGGAACCGTTTCTGCTCATCTTTACGACGGGTAGAAGAAACGGATCATCTTATTGATGATATCGTTTCGCGCCTTAAAGCCGCTGATAAGGGACAATATTTATATGTCGGTCATCCGGCGATCGATACCTGCGAAATGAGAATGCTGGGGAATAAACACATTTCCGGGGATGAGCTTGCCGCCGGCAGAGTGTTGGAGGCGAGGCTTTTCACCGATCCGCGAATCCTGCAGCTATGCAAGGAGAAAGGAATCGTTCCCATTCGATACGACGAAGCGTCCGTGATCACGGAGAGGCTGCCCCCGCTTGATGAATGGTTTTTCTTGTGACAGCTCAAATCCAAAACGGCGGCTGTCTGATACAAGGAGGAGCTTTGATGGCCGTTACGATAAAAGATATCGCAGAAAAAGTAGGGGTTTCGGTTACGACAATTTCCCGGGTGTTAAACAACCGGGGATATTTAAGCGACGACCTGAAGAAAAAAGTGCACGAAGCCATGGAAGAGATGAACTACCAGCCTAACGAGCTGGCGCGTTCATTATCACGTAAAAAATCGAATGTTATTGGTCTCATTATTCCGGACATCTCCCATCCGTTTTTTGGGCAAATCACAAAGCATATCGAATATTACGCCTACAAGCACGGCTATAAGCTGATGCTCTGCAACTCTTTGCTAAATAAAAAAAAGGAGAAGGAGTATATCGATTTGCTGAGAGCCAGCCAAGTGGATGGAATTATTATGGGCAGTCACACGATGAGTGTGAAAGAATATACGTCGATCAAGCTTCCGCTGGTGACCCTGGATCGTCAAATTTCCAAGTCCATTCCATGTATTTCATCAGACAATTATAGCGGAGGAGTGCTGGCCACCAAACTGCTTCTTCGCAAAAAGTGCAGAAAAATCGCTTATTTAAGCGGAAACTTGCGGCTGAATCTATTGGCCAAACAGCGGCATGACGCATTCATTGAACAAGTGAGCGGCAAAGATGTCGGTTTTGTGGTTAAACAAACGGATTTGAACGGTTTTAAATATAAGGAATACGAAAATTTGGTTCGTGCATTATTTGAAGAACATCCCGATATTGACGGCGTATTTGCAAGCAGCGATATTCTGGCGCTGCAGGTCATCAAGGAATGCCGGAGACGCGGCAAGGCCGTACCCGAGCATGTGAAAGTCGTAGGCTATGACGGAATTCAAATTGGCGGTACGGACGATTTGTCGACGGTAGAGCAGCCGGTCAAGAAGATGGGGGAATTGGCGGTCAAATACCTGCTTCGGCAAATTGCGGGCGAAGATATACCTCTGGAAACGATTCTTCCGGTTAAATTGTTGGAAAAGGGAACGACATAGGTTCTTTTCTGAAAGAAGTGGACTCGGTGTTTCCCGCAATTAAATTAACGTAGCCGCAGGAGGAAGTTAATGTGTTTGAATTTAAGCAGGTCTTGGATTTTGAGGATAGACAGAATGATGTATTGATGGTCGGAGAGCTTCTGATCGATCTGATTTCCGCGGATTACGAAGATGCTTTTGAAGGAGCTGCATACCATAAGTTTTTTGGCGGATCGCCTGCGAATATCGCGATGAACGTCAAAAAATTAGGGGGCCATTCACAGATTGCAGCAGCCGTAGGAGAAGACAGATTAGGCACGTTTCTGATCAACCAATTGCGCATAGCGGGGATTGAGCCGGAATACGTTGAAACTGTGGAAAATTCAACCAGTTTGGTCCTTCTTACAAAGAGCAAGTCGACTCCGGCTCCCGTCTTTTATCGAAGTGCGGACTATCAAATTTCCTATACTTCAAAGCTTGAAGAAGCCCTGCTCCGGTCAAAGATCTTGCATTTCTCTTGCTGGCCCATTTCCATGCTCCCGGCCCGCGATACGATCGAAAAAATGCTGGACCTTGCCGCAAAGCAAAACGTGCTGATCGGTTTTGACCCTAACTATCATCCGGTATTATGGCAAAAGGGCGAAGATGGCGCAGCCTATGTAAAATCCATCATCGGTAAGGTCGATATCATTAAGCCGTCGGGCGACGATGCGGAAAGATTATTCGGCAAAGATACGCCCTATAACCACATTAAGAAGTTTTTGAGTCTCGGCGCCAAGCTGGTGATCCTGACCTTGGGAAAGTACGGCGCTATGGTATCCAACGGAAGCGAGACCGTTACTTTCAAGACTCTGGCTACGGAGGTAGCGGATACGACCGGAGCGGGAGATGCGTTCTGGTCCGGATTTTATACGGCGCTGGTGAAAGGATATTCCATTCACGAAGCCATTTCTCTCGGATTCGCCGTTAGCGCTTATAAGCTGAAATATATCGGCGCGGTGGTGGATTTGCCTGAACTCGAAGCGATAAAAAACTTATACGAACTGTAGGAGGTTCCATATGTCCGTCAAAAATCAAGTGCAGCTGATTACGTATCCCGACTCCCTTGGCGGAGATTTAAAAACGCTCCATCGCGTGCTGAATACGTATTTTTCGGACGTCTTCAAAGGTGGAGTCCATATTTTGCCGCCTTTCCCCTCGACCGGAGACAGGGGATTCGCGCCGCAAACTTATCTGGAAATTGAGCCGAGCTTTGGCACGTGGGAAGATATGAAGGCCATCGGCGAAGAGTTCGATGTCTTGGTTGATTTGATGGTCAACCATATTTCCCGGCAATCGTCATACTTTCAAGACTTCCTTGAAAAGGGAAGGGAGTCCGAGTACGCGGACTTATTTATCACATTAGATAAAATTTGGCCGGATGGTCAACCAGTGCAGCAAGACATCGATAAAATGTTCCTGCGCCGGCCGCTGCCTTATTCGACCTTCACTATTGCGGAGACCGGTGAAGAGGAGAAGGTATGGACCACATTTGGCAAAACGGACCCATCCGAGCAGATTGATCTCGATATAAAATCGGAAAAGGTTAAGCAGCTTTTGACGGACTTCTTTCTAAACTTTAAGAAGAACAATGTAAAAATTGTCAGGCTCGATGCTGTCGGTTACGTGATCAAAAAGCTCGGCACCAGCTGCTTTTTCGTAGAGCCGGAAATATATAAGTTTCTGGACTGGGTGATGAAGCTTGCCGCATCGCTTGAAATTGAGCTGCTGCCGGAGGTTCATGCGCACTATACTACGCAATACAAGCTCGCCGAGCATGGCTGCTGGATTTACGATTTTATCCTGCCGTACCGGATTTTTGAAGCTTTGATCAACCAAAACAGCGGGGATTTAGTTCATTATTTAAAGACCCGGCCGAAGAAGCAGTTTACGATGCTGGATTGCCATGACGGTATTCCGGTAAAGCCGGATTTGGATGATTTGATCGATACGAGAGAAGCGAGAAAAATTGTGGATGTATGCGTGGCTCGGGGAGCCAATCTCAGTCTGATCTTGTCGGATGAACATAAAGCGGCGGATGGATTTGATGTCCATCAAATCCGGTGTACCTATTATTCCGCATTAAATAGCGATGACGACGCCTATTTGACGGCACGCGCCATTCAGTTCTTTACGCCCGGCATTCCGCAGGTGTACTATGTGGGGCTGTTGGCCGGCGAGAACGATTATGAACGTGTAAAGAATACCGGAGAAGGCCGGGAAATCAACCGCCACAACTTCTCTCTGGAAGAGATCGAGCGGTCTCTGGAGAAGGAAGCGGTGCAGCGGCTTTTGAGGCTGATCCGTTTCAGGAACGAATATGAAGCTTTCCAAGGAGAATTTGAGGTTCTTGATTCGCCGTCGGATGAGCTTCGTCTCAAGTGGACAAAGGACGATAAGAGTTGTATGTTGCTAGTCGACTTGAGAGCAAGCCTTGCCGAGATTTCCTATGTCGATGAAGAAGGATTTGCCGATCATTTTGCAGTCTGATTAAGCTTGGGGAAATTTCATCATAATTGGAGGTATGGATATTGGACTTCATAAGCAGAGTGGCTCCGGAATTAAAGCAAGGGGTAGAGCTTTTAACGCCTCTTCATTTGCCCGATGATCTGGCAAGGGAGAGGCAGCGCCCTTTGTCTCTCACGAAAAGCTCGAAATCCGTTCAAATTACGGAACGTTATATATCCGGCGGAGATGCAAAGGAAATGCTGGTCAAGATTTATGAACCGGTCCGGAGAGAGGATCAAAAGCTGCCTGCTTTTCTTTGGATCCATGGCGGGGGATATGTGTTGGGTCACCCGAGTTCCGATGACGTTCTCTGCGAATGCTTTGTAAAAGCGGCCAATTGCATCGTTATTTCGCCCGAATATCGCCTTGCCCCCGAACATCCGTTTCCGGCGGCCATTGAAGACTGCTACGCCGCATTGGAATGGATAACCAACCGCGCGGAGGAAATGAATATCGATTTGTCGCGGATTGCGATTGGCGGGGCAAGTGCGGGAGGGGGATTGACGGCGGCATTGGCGCTGATGGCTCGGGATAAAGGCGGACCGGCCATTTGTTTTCAAATGCCGCTATACCCGATGATCGACGAGCGTAACGTTACGCCCTCAAGCCACGAAATTACGCATCCAGCGGTGTGGAACAAGGCCAATAATCTGGCGGCCTGGAAGATGTATCTTGGCGAGCATGCCCATGGAGACATTTCCCCTTATGCGGCGCCAAGCCGCGCGAAGAGCTTGGCCGGTCTGCCTCCGGTCTATACTTGTGTAGGGCAGCTTGATCCGTTCCGCGACGAGACGATCGACTATGTTGCGCGTCTTGCGCAGGCGGGAGTTGATGTCGAATTTCAGCTTTATCCCGGATGCTATCACGGCTTCGAACACGTTGTTCCAGATGCGGAGATTAGTCAACGCGCCAGAAACGGATATTTGGATGCTTTGGCGAGAGCTTTTAATCGTTGATTCCATAGGGAGAGCGACAGCGCTATTTTGGGGCGTAATCTTAACGAAAGAAGGGATTGGAAATGAAGGTTCAACAAGTGATCGATGCCATTTTGAAAGATTCGTGCGGCGATTTTAGATTGTCCGAAACCGGAGACAGGATCATGAGCGGCAGTCCCGACACGGAGGTCACCGGAATTGTAACGACATTTATGGCAACGGTTGACGTTATCAAGCAGGCAATCGCTTGCGGGGCCAATATGATTATTACCCATGAGCCTACCTACTATACGGGAAAGGATGAAACGGACTGGCTTCAGGAAGACCCTGTATATGCGGCTAAGAAAAAATTGATAGATGAGAATCAGATCGTGATCTGGCGGTTTCATGATTACATGCACATGGGGAAAACAGACAGAATCTATGACGGCCTCCTAAAAGAAATTGGCTGGGAAAACAATATGCTTGACGGAAATCCTCACACCTACCAAATTGAGGAGGTCAGTTTGGCGGAGCTGGCGAGCTTTTTTAAACAGAAGCTATCCATGGATGTGATTCAAATCATCGGCAAACCCGAAATGAAATGTTCGAGAGTCGGCATTTTAGTGGGCGGGGGCAGTCTGGGCCTGGGAAGAGAGCAAATGCCGATGGAATTGATGCGAAATATGAATTTGGATGTCATGGTTTGCGGCGAAATTATGGAATGGACGCTCTGCGCCTATATCAACGACGCCCAAATGCTTGGACTTAACAAAGCCATGATCGTTGTAGGGCATGAACGCAGCGAAGAATGGGGCATGAAATTTATGGCGGAATGGCTGCAGCCTTTGGTCCATGGGATTCCGGTTGTCTTTATTGATGCAAGAGAGCCGTTTACTTATTTATAAGATAAGGGGGAAAAGATATTGAAAATCAAAGCGGGTATCAAGCTCGGAGTTTGTACGGCTGTGCTGTTATCTACGGTGGCCGCTTGTTCCAATAAGGATGCATCGCCGGGAGCGGCTCAATCGGAGAAGGGCGTCAAGATTACTTTTTATACGGTGGATCAGAACAACGCTTTTACCGATTTGGTGAAGGCGTATCAGCAAGAGCGTCCTGAAGTAAAAATTGAATTATTGAATGCGCAAGCAGGAACCGATTATATACAAAAATACGAAGCGCTTCAGGCTTCCAGCAATCCGCCTACGGCCGCCATGCTGGAACAGCAAACGGTATTAAAGTTCAAAGACACCTTGCTGGATTTGGAGTCGGAAAAAGCAAAATACGAAAAGTTGACGCTGCCGGGCACGATTGAAAGAAATTTATTTGACGGCAAATTTGTGGGCGTACCATGGACTACGCAGGGTTACGGCTTATTATACAACAAACGGGTAGTTGAGGAAGCGATCGGAGGAACTTTTGATCCCGCATCGGTGAAAACCCGCAATGATTTGGAAGCTTTGTTCAAAAAAGTGGAAGCCGCCGGCAAGGCGCCGGTATTGATTCATGGATCGGACTGGTCTTTGGGCTCCCATTATTTATCGTTAGCCTACGGCCTGCAATCCAAAAAGGTTGAAGACAATCGTAATTTTTTGGAGGGCTTGAAAAAGGGAAGCGTGGATTTATCCGGCAATCCCCAATTCAATGGTTTGCTGGATACCTTCGACTTGCTTAAAAAGTATAATCTTCGCAAGAACGATCCGATTGTCGCCGACTTCAATAAAGATACGATAGATTTTGCCAAAGGTAACGCGGCATTCTACTTTATGGGAGATTGGGCTTGGTCCGTCATGGATCCTGTCGAAGGCCGGGACAAACAATTCGGAGTCATGCCTGTTCCGATCAGCAACAACCCGGATGACTACGGGAACCAGGAGATTCCGGTTTTGGAACCGTTTCTGTACACCATCGATAAAACAAGAGCAACACCGGAGCAGCAGGAAGCAGCCAAACAATTTTTTGAGTGGATGGTCACAAGTGAACAGGGACAAAATTCCATTATTTCCAAAATGGGATTAATCATGCCTTATAAAGATTTAAAGGTAAAGGGGACGAATGCCATTTCTCCTTCAATAAGTAATTATGTTAAAGAAGGCAAGGTTATTAATCTCGGAATGTTCAAATTCCTTCCCGGGGATCATTACGCTAAGCTGGGCGCCTCCATGCAGAAATATTTAATTAACAAGATTGATCGTAAAGGGTTCATTAAAGAGATGGAGAGCTATTGGAAGTCGCAGGCTGTTAATTAAAGTTGCGGGCTGAAAAATAAAATCATGGGCGAAGGTGCTTACCTTTGCCCATTAAAACAAACGACAGGTTTCTGATCTGCTTTCTCTGGCAGAGTGGGAACCTTTTTATTTTAAGCTGGTGCTTAATTTGACATTGATAGACTACAAGTGTAGTATAATATTACGAATGTAATCAAAATTAGAGAGGAGTAACAGAGTATAGAATAGAAAAAACAGTTTTTTCGTTTTCAGCTTACATAATATTTTTTGAAAAGAGGTTAAATATCTTGAGTAAATCTAAACATTCTATAGTAAAAATTTGCAATAAAATTGCTTTACCTCTATTGTTTGTACCCATCTTGCTCATTGGTTGTGCGAAGGCTGTCAATCCCCCTGTTACCCAGTCGACAGAGAAGACCCAGACAGTAGTTACATCCGAGTCTGACGAGTTTATTCAACTCGAGAACAAATTTGGCGCTAGACTTGGTGTGTATGCAATTGATACCGGTACGAGTCGGACGATTGCTTACAGACCTGAGGAACGGTTCGCTTTTGCATCCACCTATAAGGCTTTGGCGGCAGGCGCAGTGCTTCAGCAAAGCTCTAATCTCGATAAAGTAATCACCTACACCAAGGAAGACTTGGTCACTTATTCACCCATAACAGAAAAACACGTGGAAACAGGGATGACCCTTAGGGATATCTGCGACGCTGCTATCCGTTATAGCGACAACACCGCGGGGAATCTCTTACTAAAAGAATTGGGTGGCCCTAAGGGTTTTGAAACCGTACTGAAAAAGATCGGCGATAACGTTACTACGTCTGCACGTTTTGAAACAGACTTGAACCAAGCCGTCCCGGGAGACACACGTGATACAAGTACACCTAAAGCACTTGCCACAACCCTTCAGGCTTTCACGGTCGGCGACGTGCTTCCTACTGACAAACGTAAGCTCCTTACCGATTGGCTGCGGGGGAACACGACTGGGGCTAAACTGATCCGTGCGGGCGCACCCGAAGGCTGGCAGGTTGGAGATAAAACCGGTGCCGCCAGTTATGGAACGCGAAACGACATTGCTATTGTTTGGCCACCGAACAGAGACCCCATCATTATCGCAATTCTGTCCAGCCGCGATAAGCAGGATTCCGCTTATAATGACGACCTTATCGCGCAGGCTGCGAAAATAGCAATGGACGCCTTCAAGTAAACTGCAATGATCAACATGGAATAAGTTGGCTTATTTACGAGCCAGCCTATTCCAAATCAGTTTGATGGTAGTTGATAAAATGACAGTCAACTGCTAAAATTCAGGCTACAAGTTTTGCTTTAATGATTTCAACAGAAAGGTTGAGAGATGGAAACGAAAAGCATGTTCTTTACTCATTTCGTTATTAGCTTCATTGTGTCGTCTTTCACCATTGCCGTTATTATGCTGATTAAAAAATTATTCCAAAAGCAACTTTCAGCGAAATGGCACTATAATCTATGGTTTCTATTGTTTATTGCATTGCTGCTTCCTTTTATATCAAGTCATTTATTTAGTTTTGGAAACAATTTCTATTTATTCGGTGTTAACCAAAGCGATGGAATAAGTCCTTCTGCTATGACCACCGGAGATCAGGAAGTTGGAAATGTGAATTGGCTGCAGGACTTTTCGATATCTATAAACCGTGCTAGTCCAGCATACCTGAATATCATTTTAGCTTTGACCTGGATTGCAGGGATACTCGTAATGGCCGGTTTGACCCTGCATGCCTGGCTAAAGGTAAAAAATATTAAACGCACTACGTCTAACCTGAAAAACAAAGAAGTTCTCGTGTTATTTGAACAGTGCATGCAGGATTTAAAGATATCGAGACATTTAATTGTAGGGGAATCTCCGCTTGTCAGTTCACCGATGACGTTTGGCCTTCTGAAAACCTATGTTGTATTTCCGACTCATTTTGACGAATGGTTGTCTTTGAAGGATATCAGATATATTATTTTGCATGAACTCAATCACATTAAATATAAAGATATTGTGACGAATTACCTAATCGTTATTTATCAAGTCGTATACTGGTTCAATCCGCTTGTTTGGCTTGCTTTTAGGGAAATGAGATCAGATCGTGAAATAGCTTGTGACATGGCTGTTTTACATTCATTAGATGAACGCTGCTATGCCGAATATGGGAATACCGTCATTAAAGTTGTGGACAGAGCATCACATTTCAAAAATTTTGCTTTGACTAATCAGTTCAATGGTCCTAAACAGCAAATAAGGAAACGTATAGAAAGGATTGCTTCGTTTACGGCTGATTCAAAGCTATTGAAGCTGAAGAGTATCGCTATCTTTATGCTTGTGGCAATACTTGTTGCAAGTCAGGCTCCACTCGTTTCTGTGATGGCGAATGATCATAACCGATACGATTTTACCAGTGATCGAACTATGCACGAGGATTTAAGTGATTATTTTTCAGGATATAAAGGGAGCTTTGTGTTATATGATTTGAAAGCAGATCAATATCGTATCTATAACGAAAATCAAAGCAAATTAAGAGTTTCTCCGGATTCAACTTACAAAATTTATCTTGCATTGTTTGGATTGGATTCCAATGTCATAACGAGAGAAAATTCCTCCATGCCATGGAATGGCACACATTATCCATTTGATTCATGGAATAAGGATCAAAACTTATTTAAAGCCATGCAAAATTCAGTGAATTGGTATTTTCAGGATTTGGATAAAATAATCCAACAGGATAAAATACAAGCTTATCTGAACCAAATAGGCTATGGTAATCGTAATCTTTCTGGAGGAATCGGACAATATTGGTTAGAATCTTCATTAGAGATATCCCCCGTGGAGCAGGTACAATTATTAAAAGCTTTTTATACAAACCAATTTGGATTTAAAGAGAAGAATGTACAGACCGTCAAAGATTCGATTAGATTGGAAGAAAAAGATGGTGCGCTATTATCCGGAAAAACAGCTACAGGTACTGTAAATAAAAAAATGATAAATGGTTGGTTCATTGGATATGTAGAGACAAAGGACGACGTTTATTTCTTTGCAACAAATATACAAAATGAAGAGAACGCCAACGGAAGTAAGGCAGCAGAAATAACGTTATCTATTTTGAAGGATAAAGGCATATATGAAGGAGGATAAGAGTGTCTAATAAAGTCCCCAATATTTCAGAAGCAGAATGGGAAGTCATGAACGTGCTATGGGAAAAGGCACCGCAAACGGCTAACGAAATTATTCTTTCTCTACAGGAGAAAACGGATTGGAAGCCGAAGACGGTGCGCACTCTGTTAGATCGTCTAGTCCAAAAAAAGGTAGCAGGTGTAAATCAAAATCAGAAACTCTATACATTCTTTCCGCTTTATTCGCAGGATGAATGTCGGCAAGCCGAAACACAGTCTTTTATTAAGCGAATTTATGGAGGAGCCCTGAAGTCTATGCTGGTTCACTTCATCGAGGAGCAATCTTTGTCCGATGACGATATTAAGGAACTACGATTTATTTTGGATAATAAGCCGAAGAAAAATTAGGAGAGAGGATGCGCCGGTTAATCATGTTATAGAAGATTTTATGCTTGACATAGGGTAAGCGATCGTTATATAATTCCATTTGTCGGTTCGAAATCAATCGAATCGCGGCGAAATATGCGGTCGTGGCGGAATTGGCAGACGCGCTAGATTCAGGTTCTAGTGGTGTAACAGCCGTGGAGGTTCGAGTCCTCTCGACCGCATCATAGTAAAGAATAATAGGCTCATAAATTACTTTTTAGTAATTTTTGGGCTTATTTTTATGCCGTCAGTATGTACAGAGAATTTGCTTATCATTTGAACGAAGAAATTTTCGAGATGTAGCTGATTTTTATTGAATTGCTTTGAGGAAGACAAGGCTGTTAAAATGATAATGAAAATCATTATTAATTAGGAGGCTGTGAAACCAACCAATGGCCGCTCCGGCAAATCGTCATCAGGGGCCGGGAGACCCGTCTGCCGGGCCAAGTTCGAAAGCTTCAAATCTATTGAACGGAGGAAATTTGAATGTACGTTGCATCGATCCCGAAAGAAAAAAGCTTCCTTGTTACCGTAGCGATACTGCTCATTTTGCTGCTTACTGCTTGCGGCAATTCGGAGAAAAAAAACGCGGCGGATGTGCAGAACGCAGCCGTGAATGAAGCCGCCAAAACGAGCGAGGCCGCTGGTTTTCCAAGGACAATTAAGCATGCCAAGGGAGAAACTCTTCTCAAATCCAAACCCCAGAACATCGTAGTGACCTATTTCCCGTATGCGGACCATTTGTACGCAATCGGTGAGGCGTCTGCCGTAAGCGGCGTTGTCGGCCTGCAATCGCTTCGCAACTTTCCCGTTTATGATGCCTACACCAAAGAAGGCGGAGCAAAAGATCTCGGCAGCGAGGCGAATATTGAGAAATTACTCGATTTGAAACCCGATGTGATCATCGGTTGGGGAGAGGACGCGAAAATCTACGATGAGCTGTCGAAGATCGCACCTACCATACTTATCCCGGAATCGGAGAACTGGCAGGACACGATCGGCAAAGTCGCCGAGGTGATCGGGGAAGAAGGCAAGGCGCAGCAATATGTCGAAAAGTATAACGACAGGCTGCTCAAACTTGCAGGCAAATTTGAGCAGTCAGGAGTGAAAGGCAAGACCGCCATCTTTATGATGACGTGGGGCAAAGGTTTTAATTATTACGGAGGGGTTCGCATGGAACCTTATTATAAAGGACTTGGATTTGCGAAGTTTGACGGCATGAAGGACTGGGGCGAGATTAGCCTTGAAGGGGTAGCCGCTGTCGACCCGGATTATATTTTTCTCGGGAAGGATTTCACTGGAAAGGCTGAAATGACTTTGAAGGAACTGGAAACGAATAAAGTCTGGAATAGTCTTACCGCCGTGAAAACAGGCAAACTCTTTATCATCGATACAGAGATTGTCGGACCGCTTGCTATGGGCCAGATGAAAGGCTTGGAAGTGATGGAATCGATCATGCAAAAGCTCTGATTCATTCGAACACGAAGGTCGGATTTCCGGTTCCGTTTTACCATGCAATGGAGCCGGCTGCCTTCCTTGGCGTTATTGTCAACCCGCGTGATGTATGATACAATTTCATCAGATACTTTAGCGATAAGCAAATCCTTTTAGACAATTTAGCGTATAGTCGGGTCGATACAAGGCAAGTCTTATGGGAGCGGGAAGAAGCTTTCCCATTTGCTGTTGTAGCGTCTTTTTATTTTTATTGTGGCTTTTCCGCAGGAAAGGGGCATGCAAGTGACGGGCCAGCAGGGGATTCCTTCTACGATCGGCAAATTAACCGCCTTATTGACGATGATGCACGATCATGCGATGGGGGCGGACATCGTACGAAAGCTGGAAGCGGACGGATACCGGCATACCGTCGGGAAGGTCGGCTCCATGGATAGCGCGAAAGTCATTGCGGCCATCGAAACCGCTGCCAAAAACAATCGGGTCATCGACGAAAAGCGATACCGGGAGACGCACGGCTTGTACCATGCGATCCTGGAGGCTTTGCAAGGGGTAAGCCGGGGAACTCCGCAGATTCGGGACGTATTGCGCACGGTAGGACTGACCTTCGCCATTGTCCGCGGCCCTTTGTCGACCGAACAAGGTCAACCAGACGAAGGGGAGTGGATCTGCGTATGCATGTACGGCACGATCGGCGCCCCGAAAAAAGGCTTCGAGCATGAAGTTTTGGGTTTCGGCATCAATCACATTTGATGACCGGACGTTTCAATTGAATAACTTTAGACCATAGTCTTATAGTTGCGTTTAGAGGTCACGACCATTGATTTGGTGTGGCCTCTTTTTTTTGTGTCCAATTCATAAGGAGAGTGGTTCGTGATGATTAAAACGGCACATATTACGATCGGCGGCGGCAAGCTGACCTTGCAGGAGGTTGTGCTCGTGGCGCGCCACGGCTACGAAGTCGAGCTTGACGCTTCGGTCAAAGCGAAGGTAACGAAGAGCAGAGAGTACGTCGAGAAGCTGCTGGCGGAGAAAAAGGTCGTCTACGGCTTGACCACGGGCTTTGGCAAATTCAGCGACACGTACATTTCGAGCGAAGACGCGAAGATGCTGCAAGTGAATCTGATCCGCAGCCACGCTTGCGGGATCGGCGATCCGTTCCCGGCGGAAGTGGCCAGAGCGATCGTGCTGCTTCGCATCAATGCCTTGATTCAAGGTTATTCCGGCATACGCTACTCCGTTGTGGAAACGATGGTCGAGATGCTGAACAAAGGCGTCGTTCCGCTGATTCCGGAGAAAGGCTCGCTCGGCGCCAGCGGAGACTTGGCCCCGCTGTCCCATTTGGCGCTGGTCCTGATGGGGGAAGGGGAGGCGTTGTTCCGGGGAGAGAAGCTGGATGGAAAAACGGCGATGGATAAGGCCGGAATCGTACCGGTGTCGCTTGAAGCAAAAGAGGGTCTGGCTCTGATCAATGGCACACAAGTGATGACCGCCGTCGGCGCTTTGGCTTGCTGGGACGCGCTGCAGCTGGCCAAATGGGCCGATTGCGCCGCCGCTTTGACGACCGAGACCTTGCAGGGCGTGAGGCAGGCGTTCGATCCGGAAACGCACGACATCCGCCCGCATGCCGGCCAGCAGCAGGTCGCTTCGAATATCCGCAAGCTGACCCAAGACAGCCGCCTGATGACGAACCAAGGCGAGCTGCGCGTCCAAGACGCTTATTCGCTGCGCTGCGTACCGCAGGTTCACGGCGCTTCGGCCGACGCGCTTCAGTATATTCACGATAAATTACTGATCGAGATGAATTCGGTAACGGATAACCCGCTCATTTTCACCGAGCAGGAGAAAGTGATCTCCGGCGGCAATTTTCACGGTCAACCGATTGCGCTGGCGATGGATTTCCTCTCCATTGCGGTGGCGGAGCTGGCGAATATATCGGAGCGGCGAATCGAACGGCTGGTCAATCCCCAGCTAAGCGGAGGACTGCCTCCGTTTCTGACGAAGTACGGCGGCACGAACTCGGGCTTCATGATTGCGCAGTATGCTGCGGCTTCACTCGTGTCCGAAAACAAGTCGCTTGCGCATCCGGCCAGCGTCGATTCGATTCCAAGCTCGGCGAATCAAGAGGATCACGTGAGCATGGGAACGATCGGCGCGAGAAAAGCGGCTAAAATCGTCGAAAATGCGTACAACGTAGTTGCCATCGAGCTGCTTTGCGGCTCGCAAGCGGCCGATTACCGCGGGGCCGACGGGCTGGGCAAGGGAACGGCTTGGGTGTACGCGCAGTGCCGCAAGCAGGTGCCTTTTCTGGACGAAGACCGCGTAATGTACACGGACTTCCGTAAAGCCGTGCACATGATGAAGGATGCGGCGGTGCTGAAGGATATGACCGAGACGCTTGGTTTGTAATAGACGGCTTTCCGGTTCGAGTCTTGCCTTTCTCCCGAAACCTTGCTATAGTAGGCGAAAAAATCGCTAGGATGGCGTGAGAGGGAGCGGGCTTTGAATGGAGATCAGACGGGCCGGACATGCGGATGTACCGCACATTTTGGATATTTATAACGAAGCTGTCCTAACGACGGTAGCGACGTTCGATACGGTTCCGCGCACGCTGGAGCAGCAACTGGAATGGTTCGAGCAGCACGGCGAAGCTTACCCGGTCGTCGTCGCCGAGGACGCCGGTTTGGTTCTCGGCTGGGCCGCCGCGAACCGCTATTCCGACCGGCTGGCCTATGCGCGCACGGCGGAGCTGTCCTTATATATCCGGGACGGGCACCGCGGTCGGGGAATCGGGAAAAAGCTGCTGGAAGCCGTACTGGACGAAGGGAAAAAGGCCGGGCTGCATACGGTGCTGTCGCGGATCGTGGAGGGCAACGACAGCAGCATTCATATTCATCGGCGGCTCGGGTTCGATACCGTAGGCACGATGCGCGAGGTCGGCTTCAAATTCGGCAAGCTGCTGGACGTCGTCATGCTGCAAAAAATGCTTTAAACTCGTAAACCGGAGTGGAACCGGCGGCAGCCGGAAGCTCCGGTTTTTTGCTTGTCGCGAAAAAAAGCGACCCGCAAGCAACGGGCCGCGGGCCAAGAGAGAATTTATATGAAAAAGGGGGTCGAGCTTTATTATAGAGGTTATACATTAAGGGAAGATGAAAAGCATATTTCAATTGGATTACAGTTGGATGACGTCAATTAATGAAATTCCACGTCGATCCGTTTTCTGGCGTTATTTTGAACTTTGGGCATTTTCACTTCGAGAATGCCGTTCCTATATGAAGCGACCGTGCCCTCGGCCTGCACTTCCGCCGGCAGCGCAACGGTGCGCTGGAAGCGGCCGCTATAACGCTCCTTACGATGATACTGCTCTTCCTTCGCTTCGTGTACCTTGTGTACGGTGCCGACGATCGTGAGCGTCTGCTGCTCCACTTGGATGTCTACATCTTCTTTTTTCTCCAGGCCCGGAATCTCGCAGTGGGCGATAACCTCATTTTCGGTTTCGTAGACGTCCATGCGCGGCGCGCCGAATTCCTGCTGGAATCCGAACGCGGAAGGCAGCCCCTCGTTAAAAAACTTGTCCATTTCTTTTTTCCAATGATCCACGCGTCTGAACGGTTCAAACGGAACCAACGGCATAAACATACGCCTCCTTAATGAAAGTTTGTTTTAAATTTCCTCCCTTATTTTTTCATCAGTCTCCAAAATTCATGCAAAAATCGCGCGCATGCCGGAACGAAGCGCCGCCAGACCGCCAAAATCCTTGGTCTGACGCAGCAAACCCGGCTTGACTCGGTTTTTCGCGCCCGATATAATGGAACATATGCAAAGGCTGGCAAAACCTACGTGCGACGTTGAAAAACGGCACCCCGACCGGGGTGCTTTCTTGTATGAAAGCGTACTGCGGGATGGCGGCGTTCGTTCGAAGAAAGGGGCACATCGTGTATGAATTACAAACAATGGTTGGCCGGACAGCTGGCGGCAAAGCTTGAAGGCATATCGCAGGAAGCGCTGGCGGAGCTGATCGAGTATCCGCCGAATCCGCAGATGGGGGATTTGTCGCTGCCCTGCTTCAAGCTGAGCAAGCAGCTCCGGAAGGCGCCGCAGGCGATTGCGGAAGAGCTGAAGGCGGGTTGGAGCGACAATGCGTCGGTTCAGCGGGTCGATGCGGTGTCCGGTTATTTTAACGTATTTTTGAACCCGGCCGCGTTCGCCAATGAAGTCGTGGGTGAAGTATTGGCGCGCCAAGACCGTTACGGCTCGCAGGAATACGGTCAAGGACGCAACATCGTCATCGATTTCTCTTCGCCGAATATTGCGAAGACGTTCCATATCGGTCATCTCCGCTCGACGGTTATCGGGAATGCGCTTTATAACATTTTCAACTTTATGGGATACAACAGCGTGGGCGTCAACCATCTCGGCGATTGGGGCACGCAGTTCGGCAAGCTGATCGTCGCTTACAAGCTGTGGGGGGATCAGGCTGCCGTCGAAGCGGAAGGCATCGACGAGCTGCAGCGCATTTACGTCAAGTTCCATGACGAAGCCGACGTGAAGCCGGAGCTGGAGGACGAGGCGCGCGCCTGGTTCGTAAAGCTGGAGCAGGGGGACGAGGAGGCGCACAAGCTGTGGCGCTGGTTTGTGGACATCAGCTTGAAGGAGTTCCACAAGATGTACGATCTGCTCGGCGTCAAGTTTGATTCGTATGCCGGCGAAAGCTTCTATAACGATAAAATGGCGGAAGTATTGGACGAGCTTAAGGCGAAAAACCTGCTGGAAGAAGACGGCGGAGCGCTTCTCGTCCGGCTCGACCAGTTCAATATGCCTCCGGCGCTCATGGTGAAGAAGGACGGCGGAACGCTGTACCATACGCGCGACGTGGCGGCGGCCAAGTACCGCAAGAAGACGTATGATTTTGACAAAGCCGTTTATGTGACGGATGCGGGGCAAAGCTTGCATTTTAACCAGCTGTTCAAAGTGATTGAGCTGATGGGCTACGATTGGTCGAAGCAAATGATGCACGTGCCGTTCGGCAAAGTCAGCCTGGAAGGCGCGAAGCTGTCGACCCGGAAGGGCAATGTCATCAACCTGGAGGAACTGCTCGGCAAAGCGATCGAGAAGACCCGCGAAATTATCGAAGAGAAAAATCCGAATCTCGAAAATAAAGACGAAGTCGCGCGCAAGGTCGGCGTCGGAGCGATTATTTTCAACGATTTGAGCAATAACCGGATTAAGGATATCGTTTTCTCCTGGGACGAGGCGCTGAATTTCGAAGGCGAAACCGGACCTTACGTGCAGTATACGCATGCGCGGACGTGCAGCGTGCTGGCGAAAGCCGATCCGGCGGAGACGCAGTCGTTCGAAGGCTTTGATCCGAAGCATTTGGAAAACGAAGAGGCGCAAGGCGTGCTGAGGCAGCTGTACCTGTTCAAGGAACGGGTCGAGCAGGCGATGCATAAGCTGGAGCCTTCCATTATTAGCCGATATTTGGTTGATCTGGCGCAAAGCTTCAACCGGTTTTATCACGAATGTCCGATTCTGAAGGTGGACGATGCCGGGGTGCGCAAGGCGCGCCTTGCACTCGTGGAGTCCGTAAGGATTACGCTGAAGAACGGCCTGGCGCTGATCGGTATCGAGGCGCCGGAGAAAATTTAAAACTCGTACCATGGCAAAAACACCCGATTGCCGGACTGTCCTGTAGACAGCCCGGCATCCGGGTGTTTTTTTGCACGCGACCGTTACCGGCCGCGGTGCTTTGCTTTCGCTTTTTGAATGGCGATTTCGCGTTTGCGTTCCTTCTCGGCTTCACGCTGCTCCCGGGTGACGATCTTGCGCGTCTTCTTGCGGTGCTCCAGATCGAGCTTCAGCGCTTCCTGCGCTGCGCCGCGGATGCCTTTGCGATCCATCTCGCGGGCGGCTTCGCGGGCGAGCCGCTTCGGATTGACGCGGCCCCGCCGGGCCACGGCATCGACGCTGACGCCCACCGACGTTTGTGCGAGCAGCGGCAGCATCCGAAACTGCACGAACTCCATCACCTCGGCGTCGTATGGCTCCGAGCCGAACACGTAACGAGTGGCTTTGACCTTGCCGTCCGTTTCGTGTTCCGTCACACCTACCCAAAATTCACCTTCAAAATAAACGGTAAGCTTCATGCTTTCCCCTCCTTACGTCTTGCGAGCGATGGACATCCCGAGGGGGAAGGATATGACACGGGCTTGCATCTCCGAAAAGCCGGCCCGTGCATCCGGGCTACCAACCGGACCGCGATTTTACGCTCGACTTCATTATAGGACGAAGACAGGTTTGCCGCAACCGGGTGCGGTTCATAATGGGATATAGAGGTGAGCGGCAAAGTGGCGAAAAGCGACGAGCTTGTGAAATATGTAACAGAGCGGTTCGTCCGGTACATCGAGATGCCGAAGGAAGTGCGCCGACAGGTGCGGGCGGACCGGAGGGAAGGCAAGGAGCCGTGGCAGTACCGCTGGTTCGGCATGCTGCCGGTGGCGATCGGCATGTGGACGAAGCCTTTGCGCGAGGGCGCCCGGCGTCTCGGGAGAAGCTTGGGGAAGAGAACGGAGCGGTGGAGGCAACAGCGGATAAAATAAAAAAGGAAAAGCTTCTTGCCGTCAGGCGGGAAGCTTTTCTATATAGGGAAGAGGAGAAAACCGTTGGTTATGGGTAAAAGCTGCCGAGACGCTGCAGCGCCTCGTAGGGAAGAAAGCGGTCGTCGTCCTGCCGGAATTGCACGAAGCGATCCCCGCTGGACCACACTTGAAAGCCTGCGACGGGAAGCGGCACGGTTACGCTGCCTTCGTAAAGCTGGGCGGCGTACACCGGCTTGCTGCCTTGAGCGATCAACTGCTTCAGATCGTCGAAGGGCAATGGCTTGCCCGATTTATGCACCCACGGCAGCCGGGCATAAGGCTCCGCGGGCTCCGCTTGCCCGCTTTCCTTTATTGTATGCTTGGCATCGGTATTGGTGAATGCTTGGACATTTGGCGCGGGCGCCGATTTGCTCTTGGGCAGCTTGGCGTCGCCGGTGAAAGGCATTTCCTCGCCGGTTTTGGCGTCGATATACCAGATGCGGTCCGCGTTCTGCACGGTTATTTTCCAGAGAGCCTGCAGCGGACCGAAGTATAATCTCTCGGTTTGATGCGGATATTCGATAAGTTCAAGCTGCACCAGGCTTCGATGCAGCGTTTGCAAGCTGAATAACGGGTAGGAGCCTTTACCGTACTCGGTCAGCCTGTATGTGTCCGGCTCTCCGGCGTGGATAACCAGATAGCCCGCTTCCGAGCCTTCGGCGCTTACGATGATGACCCAGCCGTGCATGCCCGGTCCGAGCGGATAGCTTGTCCAGGACGCCTGCTGCCACGGTTCGAAGCCGGGCTGGAGCGCGAGCTGCTTCATAAACCGCTCCACGGCCGCTTGCAGCGTCGGAGCGGCAATGTCGGTTGCCGGTTCGGGCTTCGTCGCGGAAGGAGAAGCCGAAGGTTTCGTTTCCTCCACCGCATGCGCGGGAGGCGATTCGAGCGGCCAGGCCGCAAGCAGGCTTGTGCCGAGCAGCAGCGAGACGAGCGCGAACGTAAGCTTTTTCATAGTTTCACCTGCTTCGCTTGGGAGTCGTTGGCCTGAGATCGGCATTATGCGCATTCCGCTGCGAATATGCCTTTATTGTACAAGGTATGCGGCGAAAAGATTGTTAGAACCTGTAGTCTGTCCAAAAATACTTTCCCCTGAAAAACGCACCGTTTCGCGGCCGTTCGTCAGTACGCGGGCGGTTTCGCAGAGGAAACATGGAACAATCCGCAGTTGATGGCGGATATTCGGATGCGCGGGCGGTACTGCCATTCGATTTCCCGGGCTCGGCCTGCGTACTGCGCCTCGATGTCCGGCCGTTGATCGGGCTCGGCGGTCTTGATCAGCGCTTCGTAATAATCGCGGATGCGGGCTTGTTCATCCGCGAGCCGAAGCTGGGCTTCCTTCGCCCAGCGGTGGTCGTACCTCGCGAGCTTACTTTCCAGATGCTCTTCCAGATAAAGTACCGCGCGGGGCAGCGCAATCCGGTCCGGGGTAATGTAGACGTGAGCGGGCAATTGCGGCGTAAAAGCGACCGGAGCGATCCAATCCATAAACCGCTCGCGGATCACGCCCGTCTGCAGTTGGATGCCCAGAGAGTGAATTTCGCTGCGCTTCATATCGCAGGCCAGCTCCACCTTGTAATTGACGGCAAGCCAAGTATCGTATGGAACGGTCGAGGATCGTCTGGGCTGCTCCGGCACATGCTGCTCGAACAGCCGGACATACTTGCCCTTGGCCCGGACGGCGGCAAAAAGCTGCTCCAGCCGACGGCTGCCATAGGTGACTTCGTCACGCGGAATGCGCGCGGTAAAAGACGTCGGCACGAAGCCGAAATAGCGGCCGAGGATGCTGTCTCCCTGCGGGGGCTGCGGTACGCCGGGCGGTGTGCCCGGCTGCGCCGCAGTTCCTGCGGGGCTTCCGGCAGGGGGCTGGCCGGCCGCAACCACGGCGGACGAAGTCCCGGCCGTGCCAGCGAGCCCGGGAGCGGCTGTGCTGACGCCGGGTTGAGGCCCGCCGGGAGGGCCGTGCGGCTGCAGCTCGCGGTAGGCCTCCGGGTCGAAGACGAAGGTGCACGTCATCGTCTCCGGGGTAACGCCGGTCCGTTCGACGAAGCTCCAATAATAAGGGCGGTGATTCAAATCCTTGTCGGCGGAGGGCGACAGCTTCACGGTCACGTAGGCCGGATGCTTCTCCATAATGTCGCACTGCTCCGCTTCCAGATAGCGCAGCACGAAGGAGCGGATTTGGTCCGCCGTCATCGTCATGGCCGGGCCTCCTCCCCGCCATGGTCCTGCCCGTGGATGGGGCTGCCTACCGCATTCAACACGCTTTGCAGCCGCGTGCTCTCCTGCGACTCCTGCTCCACCTCGGAGCGCGCGACGGTGAAGGAACGCCCCAGTTCGTCAAGCTGCCGGCGGATGTCCTCCTGGCTGCGAGAAGACAAAATCATTTTGGCCAGATGCGATTCAAGCGACGTTTTTTTCTCGAATCGCTCCAGAATCGTATCCAGCTCGCCGATGACCAGCTCGAACATGTTGATTTTCTCGTGCAGCAGCGATAAGATATGCTCCTCGATGGTGCCGAGGGTGGACAGGTTGTAAATTTTGACATCCTCCTGCTGGCCGAGCCGGTGCACGCGGCCGATCCGCTGCTCGACCCGCATCGGGTTCCACGGAAGGTCGAAGTTGATCATATGGTGGCAAAATTGCAGATTGATGCCTTCGCCCCCCGCTTCGGTGGCGATCAGCACTTGGGCCCGGTTGCGGAACAAGTCCATCATCCAATCTTTTTTGCCCCGGTTCATACCGCCCCGGTAAGGAACGGCCGAAATTTTCCGATCTTTTAAATATTGCAGCAAATATTCCTGAGACGCGCGATACTCCGTGAAAATAATCACTTTTTCCCCGATGTCGCCGATCAGCTCCATCACTTTTTCGGCTTTCGTATTCGCCTTGATGCTGCGAATCAGCTCGACGAGCTCCCAGATTTTGGCGCGGAGCGGCGAGTTCTCTTCGGTTTTCTTGAACAAGTTGACGAGCGTGATGAATACCGCATCCCGGCTGGAGCACACCTCGCGCTGCAGCGTGACAAGCGACAAAATGCTTCCGATATCGCCGCCGGACTCCTCGTAACGACCGCGGACGAAGTTGGTCACACCGTCGTACAGCGCCTGCTCTTCGGGCGAGAGCCGCAAAGGAATATTGCGCACGATCCGCTTGGTGAAATTCACATTGCCGTCGCTGCGCCGGTTGCGGATCATGACCTTGCTCAGCTCGTGCTGAAGCTGCTCTTCGTTCTTCGGAATCCGCTTGTCCACGACGAAATTCGCCTGAAAGCTGCCCTGACCGCCAAGCTGCCCCGGCTTGAGCAGGGTGATGAGGTTATACAGCTCTTTCAGGTCGTTCTGCACCGGCGTCGCCGTCAGCAGCAGGCAGTACTTTTTGCGCAGCTCGTTGATGAACTGGTAGTTGGTCGTTTTTTTGTTCTTCAGCTTGTGGGCTTCGTCCACGATCAGCATGTCATACTCCAGCCCGAGCACGATATCCCGGTGCGGGTCGCGCTTGGCCGTATCCATCGAGGCGACGACGACATCGTTGGCGGCCCACATGTATTCTTTTTTCTGGGCAACGGCGGAAATGCCGAATTTCTGGTTCAGCTCGCGTACCCACTGCAGCACCAGCGAAGCGGGCACGAGGATGAGCACCTTGCGGACGAGTCCGCGGATCATATACTCCTTGAGAATGAGGCCGGCCTCGATCGTTTTGCCGAGCCCGACCTCGTCCGCGAGAATGGCCCGTCCGCGCATCTCGGTCAATACTTTTTTGGCGGTATCGATCTGATGGTCCATCGGCACCAGATTCGGTAAATGCGACAAGCATTGGAGCTCGTCGAAGCTGCGGATCAGCCCCGACTGCTCGGCTTCTTCGGCCAGCCGGAACATCGTCCAATCATCCCACGGACCGTTACGCTGCGCCCGGTCGTGCAGTTCATCGAACCAATCCCGTTCAAAATACAGCTGAACATGCTCATTCAATTGACGCACGTGTTCTTTTTGCTCGGTGGATTGCATCGGACGCGCTCCTTTTCCATCGGGTAACGAATCGAGTCAATTTTTAGTATGCACGAAAATAAAGTCTTTCAAACGAACCGGCAATGCTATATGATGAAAGGGATGGGGCCTGGCGGACGGACGCCGGGCTCTCGATTTCTGCGGTGCCAGGACGGTTTATATAGGGGAGAGCCGGCCGAGGCGGCCGGTGGCGAAAAAAAGGGAGGGATCGCGGATGACGCAGGAATGGCGATGGATTCGGTCCGGCTATGGTTCGCCGGCTTACAATATGGCGGTAGACGAAGCGATACTGACCGCGCATGGTGAAGGGGCGGCGCCGCCAACCGTGCGGTTTTACGGCTGGAATCCTCCGACGCTGTCGATCGGTTATTTTCAGAAGGCAAGGGAAGAGATCGATTTTGATGCGCTGAAGCGCGAAGGCATCGGCTTCGTCCGGCGGGCGACCGGGGGAAGGGCGGTGCTCCATGACAAGGAGCTGACGTACAGCATCATCGTGTCCGAGGACTACCCCGGCATTCCGCGAAGCGTGACGGAAGCGTATCGGGTGCTGAGCGAAGGGCTGCTGCTCGGGTTCCGCAAGCTCGGACTGGCAGCCGATATGGTACAGCTCGAAAGCGAGGAGGACAAGAGCAAGTACGAGTCGATGGGCTCGGCGGCCTGTTTCGATTCGCCTTCCTGGTACGAGCTTGTCGTGGAGGGGCGCAAGGTGGCCGGCAGTGCGCAGACCCGGCAGAAGGGCGTCGTGCTGCAGCACGGGTCGATTTTGCTCGATCTTGATGCGGACCAGTTGTTCCGGCTGCTCAGATTCAAGAACGAACGGATCATGGAACGAATGAAGCAGCAGTTTTTACGGAAGGCGGTCGCGATCAACGACCTGCTTCGGAGCGTCGGACAACCGCCGGCTGGGCTGGCACAGACGGAAGAGGCGTTTCTGGCCGGCATGGCCGAGGGATTGGGCGTAAAGCTGGTGCCGGGAGAGCTGACCACATACGAGCAGGAGCTGGCGGAACAGTTGGCTGAAGAAAAATATGGCAATGAAGAATGGAACCTTCGGAGATAGCGCTCCGAAGGTTTTTTTGATAGGTTATTGAGGGATGCAGGAGGCGATGGCCTGCTCAAAGGCTTGCTGCAGGACGCGCGTGATAGGGCCCGGATTTCCTGTGGCAACGGGCAGGCCGTCGACGGAAATGACGGGCGTTACTTCGATGGTCGTACCGGTGACGAACGCTTCGTCCGCCTGCCGGAGATCGTCCAGCGTGAACGGTGTTTCGGCAACCGGGATGCCGAGCTCGCGGGCCAGACGCAGCGCGACGGCGCGCGTGATCCCGTGCAGGATCAGGTTGTCGGCGGGATGGGTAATGACCGCCCCTTGTTTTACGATCATCACGTTGGAGGCGCTGCACTCCGTGACCAGTCCGCTGCGGTGCAAAACGACGTCGTCCGCGCCTCGATCGAGCGCGTGCTGCTTCGCCAACGTGTTGGGCAGCAGGTTAAGCGTCTTTAGATCACAGCGCAGCCATCGAATATCCTCCATCGTGACGACGGCGATGCCCTGCTGCATCATGTGAACGGGACGCTTCACCTCGGTCGTATAAGCCATCAGGACAGGCTCGGCCTGAGCGGGAAACGCATGGGCTCTCGGCGTGGTACCGCGAGTAATTTGAAGGTAGACGGTACCTTCTATCAGCGAGTTGGCGGCGATTAATTGCTCCAGCAGCTTTTTCAATTCGCTTGAGGCAGCGGGCAGGTCTATGCGGACGGCGGCCGCCGTTCGCTCCAGCCGCTTGAAATGCGCTTCGGCTTCGAACAATTTGCCTCCGTAGACGCGGAATACTTCATAGATGCCGTCGCCGAAATAGTACCCGCGGTCGTCCGGCGAGACGCGAACTTCTTCTTTGGGAACGAGTCTGTCTTGGATCAGGTAAATCGGAGTCATGGGTACACCTCCCGTATGATGTAGGTTTTGGAAAATAGGAACATACGTTTGATAACTCTGATGAATTCGGTTATACTATTACTAGACTAACAATCGGCTGAATCATTGTCAAAACGAAGCAAAGGGCGGATTTTCAAGGCAGGGTTCAACATGTTTTTGAGCGTACATAGGTCTAATTTTCGGCCAGCTTAAATCGGCTTTGTCGAAAAAGATGAAGATTTCGTCAACGAAAAAGAGAGCCTGACCGCGAAAAAAGAAGCTAGCGGGCTTGTATTCCATACTACGCCGTTAAATCCGCTTTTTGCCTATTCGTAACACAATATATTGTATTGTATAATGAATTTCGCATACCAGATATTGTGATTGATCTTTGAAAATATTTCCGGGAGGTTGTTGTTTTGAAGACCGTGCAGCAGACCAAATTGGAAGGCTTAAGCGAAAAAATATTTCTTGACCGTTATGCGATGAAGGATGCCGATACCCGCAACACGAAAGTGGGAGATACGGTACTGGTGCTGACGAAGGACGATCCGAAGTTTCCGGCCAAGGAAGTAGGGGAAGTCATTGAACGTCAAGGAAACCAGGTCAAGGTCAAGCTGCGGAGCGGAGACGTTGTTGATTCCTCCGTCGAGAAGCTGACGCTGACGCTGGAAAAAACGCCGCAGCAAATGTGGGACCGCTTGGCCGCTGCCATGGCTTCCGTGGAAGCAACTCCGGAGAAACGCAAGGAATGGACGGACAAGTTCCGTTACGTGCTCGACGATTGGAAGCTTGTGCCCGGCGGGCGGATCGCCGCAGGTGCTGACGCAAGCGACGAATTGACGCTGTTCAACTGCTACGTCATTCCGTCCCCGCATGACAGCCGCGGAGGCATTATGGCGACGCTGTCCGAAATGACGGAAATTATGGCGCGCGGAGGCGGCGTCGGGATTAACTTGTCCTCGCTTCGTCCACGGCGTTCCGTTGTCAAAGGCGTCAACGGTTCTTCGAGCGGCGCGGTCTCATGGGGCGGACTGTTCAGCTACACGACCGGCCTGATCGAACAGGGCGGAAGCCGCCGCGGCGCGCTGATGCTGATGATCAACGACTGGCATCCGGACGTGGTCGATTTTATTACCGTGAAGCAAACGATGGGCCAGATCACGAACGCCAACTTGTCCGTATGCGTCAGCAATGGCTTTATGAAGGCGGTCAAAGAGGATCTGGATTGGGAATTGGTCTATCCGGATACGACCGACCCCGAATATGACGAGCTGTGGGACGGCGATTTGGACAAGTGGAGAAAGACCGGCAAAAAAATAAATCACTATCGTACGGTCAAAGCGCGCGACGTGTGGCATACGATTATCGAATCCGCATGGAAATCGGCGGAGCCCGGCGTCGTGTTCATGGAGTACTATAACCAGATGTCCAACAGCTGGTATTTCAACCCGATCATCTGCACGAACCCTTGCGGCGAGCAGGGATTGCCGGCGTGGGGCGTATGCAATCTGTCCGCGATCAATCTGTCCAAGTTTTACGACGAGCATAATCACGACGTGGCTTGGGACGAGCTGGCGAAGGTCGTCCAATATTCCACGCGTTTCCTGGATAACGTTATTGACAAAACGCCGTATCACTTTGAGCAAAACCGGGTGAACCAGCAGGGCGAGCGCCGTGTCGGACTCGGCTCGATGGGTCTTGCCGAGCTGATGATTAAGCTGGGCATCCGCTACGGCAGTCCGGAATCGCTCGAGTTCCTCGATAAGCTGTACGGCTTCATGGCGAAGGAAGCCTACTTGGCTTCCGCCGATATCGCGGAAGAGAAGGGCTCCTTCAAGCAGTTCCAAGCGGAACCGTTTCTGCAGAGCGGCTTCATGAAGCATATGACGTCCGTCTTCCCGGAAGTGGGCACCGCCATCCAGAAAAAGGGCATGCGCAACGTAACGGTCATTACCCAGGCGCCGACGGGCAGCACGGGAACGATGGTGGGCACCTCGACTGGGATCGAGCCGTACTTTGCGTTCGAGTACTACCGTCAAAGCCGTCTCGGCTTCGACAAGCAGTACGTGCCGATCGCTCAGGAATGGAAGGATCGGCATCCGAACGAAGAGCTGCCGGACTATTTCGTCACAGCTATGGATTTGTCCGCGGAAGATCATATTCGCGCACAGGCCGCCATTCAAAAATGGGTGGACAGCTCGATCTCCAAGACGGCGAACTGCCCGTCCGACTTTACGGTTGAAGAAACGAAGCAGTTGTACGAGCTTGCCTTCGATCTGGGCTGCAAAGGCGTGACGATCTATCGGGACGGCAGCCGCGACGTGCAGGTGCTGAGCACGGACAAGAAGGAAGAGAAGGCTGCGGAAGCGAAGCCGGCGGCACAACCGGTGGCGGCCGAGCAACCCGTTGCAGGCGAGGAGAAGTCACTCACCAACCTGTCTCAATCGCTGGCGGTCAACATTGACACCAAGACGGAGCAGGTGTTCGACAAGGAATACAAGCGCCGTCCGCAGGCTCTGCGCGGGGCGACGTATAAATTCAATACTCCGTTCGGGATGGCTTACATTACGATTAACGATATGAACGGCAGCCCGAGCGAAATATTCTTGAACGTCGGCAAAGCCGGTTCCGATGTCTTCGCGATGTCCGAAGCGCTCGGACGCGTCTGCTCGCTGTTCCTGCGCTACGGCGATCATGGCAACAAGGTGCAGCTGCTAATCAAGCACCTCAAGGGTATCGGCGGCTCCGGCGCGATCGGCTTCGGCGCGAACCGCGTCGAATCGATTGCCGACGCCGTCGCCAAGGCGCTCGAAATGCACGGCGATTTCTCCGACAGCGCGGATGACTACATCACCGCCACACAGGAGGTCGTGATGGAAACGACCGCTCAATACGCGGTAACACGCAGCGCGGCTACGTCCCTCGACTTGTGCCCGTCCTGCGGCTCGGCTTCGCTGATTAACAGCGAAGGTTGTAAAAATTGCAGCAACTGCGGCTACAGCCGCTGCAGCTAGGAAAGAGGCCTTCGGGCCTCTTTTTTGTTGTGTGTGCCCATTTAGTCTGTCTAATCAAGATTTCTTTTGGTAGGGATTTCCCCATTATTAATTCTTGAATGGCTGGTGGATATGCT
>NZ_JAHNZO010000045.1 GCF_018998565.1 Paenibacillus oleatilyticus
TGCCCTTGGCTAACAGTTCCTACTGCCAAGCCTGTAGCGGACTTTCACCGCCTAGTTATCGCCCATGCCGGGCGCACACAAAATAAGCCTCCGACGCCGACAAACGGCGTACAGACGCTTTATACGGTCCATGATCATTCTGATGTTAGATATAATCACATTGACAGCAAGCGAAAAAGAGGAAGCCTCGATTCACTCGGGCCTCCTCCTTGGATCTGCTTATATTTCCTTATTGTCTTGCCGATTCGCTGGCGCTCTCGCTCGGGTTGTTTTGAGCCGGCTGCTTCACGTTATTAGCTACAACCTCTTCGGAAAATTCCGTATCGGTCTTCAGGTTTTTATTTAATAAATTTTGATTTTTATTTTTAGCCATCGCTATCACCTCCCCTGATACCCTTTATTATGGATTTCAAGGAGGGACGTTATGCTTTGAAAATTTAAAACAGCAGCTCGTTTTTCAGTTGTTTCCAGAGCGCTTCGTTAATTTTTCCGTCGCCCTTTTTCACCACGAAGACATTCAACGTTTTTTTGCCCCACTCTTTGTAGACCTGATCCTTCGTCTCGAAATATAAGTCGATCCGGTTGCCCTTGATGGCACTCCCCGTATCCGCGACAATTCCGTAGCCGTAGCCGGGAATATACAGCACCGTTCCGATCGGAAACACCTTCGGATCCGCGGCGATCGTGGAGAACGCTTCGACGTCCCGGGTAACCTTCATGCCGGAAAACGTGACTCCATATTCGGGATGTCCGGGGTTTTTGCCAGTCGACTCCCGTCCGGCATAGTATCCGGTTGCCGTCACCTCGACGGCTTTATAGTTGGATAAATCTTGTCCCTTGTGAGGGAACAGCTTGTAATTCATCGTTCGGCGGCTGCTTGCTGCGGATACGGGCTGAGAGTCGGGCTGCTTAACCTCCGGCTTGCCTGCACCGGGCGAATGCAAGGATACGGGTAAAGCAGCGATCTCCAGTTCATTGTTCAACGCAATAGACCGCTTGTAATCCTGTTGTTTTTCAAACCATATCAAGAAGGACAGCATCAGCACGATGAACAAGATCCATTTGGCATGGCTTGCAGTTTTTGGTAGCATAAGCTTGGTTTAAACCTCCCCTTATTAGAAGAGGCTCTCCAACATTCGCAAGATCTATACACGGTCATATGCCGTCGCAAGCCGCACGGATTATAAAATTTTGTTTAAATATTGGCGGCCGGCCGATACGTTATGTATTATTTTCATAAAAGGAGGGATCGCAATATGAGAAGTATGCGGTTCAAACAATTAGATTCGTTAAGAGGTTTGGCAGCGCTTACAGTTTTATTTCATCATCTTTTATTGGCCATGCCGCAAAAGAATGCATTTACCACAATTCTTGAAGTTACGCCTGCCAGATTGTTTGTGAACGGGCATGGAGCTGTTATTTTATTTTTTCTGCTTAGCGGATTCGTATTGTCGCTACCGATTTTTAATGGAAATTCACCCCATTATTTTTCATTCCTTATTAAAAGATTGTTCCGAATTTATGTCCCTTATTTAATTACGATTTGTATCACGATTTATGTTGCCATCTTTTTATATCAAGGTATTTTGCCTGAATTCAATTCCTTTATCAACCAATCGTGGAAGAACGCTTCCGATCCCTCGTTAATCATGGAGCACCTTTTATTCATCGGCAACCCTCATACGATATCTTACAATCCCGTGATTTGGACGCTCATTCACGAGCTGCGCATCTCAATTCTTTTTCCGTTCATCGTGCTCCTGGTCAAAAACCTCAACCCCCTCGTCTCTCTGAGCGTTTGCTTTCTCCTTACTTTCATTGCCGGATTGGACGGTATGTTGTTTAAGCTTCCGAGTAATGGATACCATTCAAGCTACTTCGATTCCTTGCATTATTTATCCATCTTCATCATCGGTTCGTTAATTGCCAAGCATAGAAAGCAGCTGATGGATCTATACCGTCATTCAAAAGCTTCCTTGAAATGGACCGTGCTGGTCGCCGGATTGCTCTTTTATAATTATTCCGAAGTGCTGAATAAAGATTTCTTCAAAAGGCTCTTCGATACGCCCTATAATTTCTATTTATCCGAGTACGGCATTGCCGCGGGCGCAGCGGTGTTCATTGTTACTTCTCTCGCTTCCTCCAGGCTCTCCAACGGGTTAACTCTTCCCGGTTTCGTCTTCTTGGGCAAAATATCGTACAGCTTATATTTAACTCATCTGGTGGTCATGTTAGCGCTTGCTCACGCTTTGCACGGGCGATTGTCCAATTCCATGATCCTATTCCTATCCTTTATAGGAGCGTTCATTGTAGCGGCAGTTTGCTGGTTTTTGATCGAGCGGCCTTCCATGCAGTTGGGAAAATATTTAACGCGGAACAAGCAAGCCGCAACCAATCGACCTACAAGCCCGCTTTGACAACAACTTCCCCTGGTCAAAGAAAAGAGCCTGCACCTTCAACAAAGGAGCAGGCTCTTCAGCCAAATCATATCATATAGCAGCTTACGCTTGCTTGGTCCGAATGTCTTCCCGGATCATCTCGATGACGCTATCTACACTGTGCGCGCCGAGGTCGCCTTGACCGCGTTTGCGGACGGAAGCGCCGGATGCTTGCACTTCGTTTTCGCCAACAACGAGCATGTACGGAATTTTCTCAAGCTGCGCTTCGCGAATTTTGTATCCGAGCTTCTCGTTGCGCAGGTCGGCTTCGACCCGGATACCGGCGTTTTGCAGCTTCGCTTCGACTTCCTTGGCGTACTCGTCGAAATTGCCGGATACCGGAAGCACCTTCGCCTGTACCGGACAGAGCCATGTCGGAAGCGCACCGGCGAAGTTCTCAAGCAGGAATGCGGTCATCCGTTCCATGGTCGAAATAATGCCGCGGTGAATGACGACCGGGCGGTGCTTCTGGCCGTCGGCTCCGACGTACTCCAATTGGAAGCGCTCCGGCAGCAGGAAGTCGAGCTGCGCGGTCGACAGCGTCTCTTCTTTCTTGAGCGCGGTCTTGATCTGCACGTCCAGCTTCGGACCGTAGAAGGCCGCCTCGCCTTCCGCCTCGAAGAACGGCAGCTCAAGCTCCTCGACCACCTCGCGAAGCATCCGCTGCGACATTTCCCACATTTCGTCGTTTTGGAAATATTTCTCCGTATCCTTCGGATCGCGATACGACAGACGGAAGCGGTATTCCTTGATGCCGAAGTCCTCGTAGACTTGACGGATCAGGTTAACGACGCGGGCAAACTCTTCCTTGATTTGATCCGGGCGGCAGAAAATATGCGCGTCATTGAGCGTCATCGCCCGGACGCGGTGCAGGCCAGTCAACGCTCCGGACATTTCGTAGCGGTGCATCGTGCCGAGCTCGGCGATCCGCACCGGCAGGTCGCGGTAGCTGCGCATGTCGCTCTTGTACACCATCATATGGTGCGGACAGTTCATCGGGCGCAGCACGAGCTCTTCATTATCCAATTCCATCTTCGGGAACATGTCTTCCTGATAATGCTCCCAATGGCCGCTCGTTTTGTACAATTCCACGTTGGCAAGCACCGGCGTATACACGTGCTGGTAGCCGAGACGCTCCTCCAGATCGACGATATAACGCTCCAGGGTGCGGCGTACTTTGGCGCCGTGCGGCAGCCAGATCGGAAGTCCTTGACCAACTTCGCTGGAGAAGGTGAACATTTTCAGCTCTTTGCCGAGCTTGCGATGATCGCGTTTTTTCGCTTCTTCCAGCAGGTGCAAATGCTCGTCCAGCTCCGATTTTTTCGGGAACGCCGTGCCGTAGATGCGCTGCAGCATTTTGTTTTTCGAATCGCCGCGCCAGTAAGCGCCCGCTACACTGAGCAGCTTGAACGCTTTGATCCGTCCGGTGGACGGCAGGTGCGGCCCGCGGCACAGGTCGAAAAATTCGCCTTGATCATAAATCGTAATGACCGAATCTTCCGGAAGGTCCCGGATCAGCTCCAGCTTGAGCGGGTCCTCCAGCTCGCCGAAAATGCTCAGCGCTTCCTCGCGGCTGACTACCCGGCGACGGATCGGCAAGTTTTCCTGAACGATGCGTTCCATTTCTTTCTCGATTTTGCTGAGATCTTCCGGAGTAATCGACGTTTCCATATCGATATCGTAGTAGAACCCGTCTTCGATCACCGGTCCGATGCCGAGTTTAACGCTTTTATTGCCGTACAGCCGTTTAATCGCCTGCGCCATCAAATGCGCCGTGCTGTGACGATAAACTTCGAGGCCTTCTTCGCTATCCAGCGTAACGATTTGCAGCGCGGCGTCTTCTTCCAGCGGCGTGCTCAAATCGACGAGTTTTCCGTTGAGTTTGCCTACGACGGCATTTTTTTTCAGTCCCGAGCTGATCGAGCCTGCGATCTCTTCCACCGTTGTTCCCTGCGGATATTCCTTTACCGCTCCGTCTGGAAAAGTTACTTTTACAGCCATGTCCACTACCTCCAATAATTGTAGAGAATACAAAAAGCGTATCATCCCGAAAGGGACGAGTACGCTTAGCTCGTGGTTCCACCCTAATTCAATCCGCAAGCTCTTCATTCCAATGAAAGGCCAACCTGCGAATCCTCAATTCATTCGGTAACGGGAATGATCCGGCGATTTATACTGCGTGTCTCCGCCCGCTGATCAAATCAGGTTAGAGCGACGTTTTCCAAATCACGGCTACAAAGGGGTAACCGATTGATGTTCGCTGAAGGGGATTGCAGCCGGGTGTCCCCTCTCTCTGGACAGCACTTCAACCGATCATGTCTTCGATCTTTGCCTTATCCCTTATTATATTCAGCCGCTGTCGAGCGGTCAAGGTTTTGGCATAGCCGGCAGTAGCCGCACAGCTCCACGCGGTTTTCGAAAATTTGCCGGATCGTCTTGATCACCTGCAAATCCGGCTCGCGGGTGTGAATATAAATTTGCTGTGGAGATACCGTAATCAGCGTGCTGACAATCATATCCTCAAAATTCATATCTTTCTCCAGCGTTTCTACCGTCACGATGGCATCCGCATCGTTCGTTTCGATCTTCTCCAGATGCTCGCCAAGCAGCATAAACTCATTGCCGCCTTTGTGAATAAGGTGAACGAACGGAATTTTCGCTTCCTGAATATAGACGAAATATTGCAGCAGGGAAATGAATTCGCGATACTGCCGGTCCATGACGAATTCGTCGACGGCATATTCGACAACTTCGCGGAGCTCGTTCAAGTAATCCGGCGCCCGGAAGCGCAGAAAGCCGTCCAAATTCAGCTCCGTATGCTCTTCGATGTATTCGGTAAGCAGGGCGGTCAGCTTGTTTTTCCGCCGCAGGTATGCTTCATTCTTGTCCGATTTGACCGCCGCCGAATCGTCCCGCTCTCCCAGCATTTGGCTGCAATAGCCCAGAATGCTGTCCGTCTCCTCGTCCTGCTTGTAATGAAACTCATGACGGATCATGTGACGCAGCAGACGCTGCTCTTCTTCCGCCAATAAATAGTCCGCCACGGCGCCGGCTGCCGCCTCATATAGCGCGTAACCGTCGGCCTGCAGCTGAAAAGCCGGCATAACCGCGCTCACTTCGACTCGCTGCAGACCGTTCCGCCGGTCCAGAACGATCCGGATCTTGTTCTCCTTATGTAGCCGTTCGCCGAAAAGCTCGACAAGCTGCAACAGCCGATCAGCCTGAGCTTCGGAGCGTTTCACCATTACGATCGTCAACAGCTTCATCCAGGGTCACACTCTCCTTTCGGGCCTTACGATTCCTTTAAAGTATATGGCTGGACCTTCGCAGATATACAAAGTACAGACACCCGCGATGTAGCAATAACTGTGAGGAGAATTTATCCGAAGTCTCCCTTTCGAGATACCAATTGTATTGTTTGACGCACTTATGATACAATATGTATCAATGACAAAATTACGATCCTGGGAGGTTTGCTATGCAGCATCTTCGCCAAAGGTTCAAATCGCCGGCTGCGGACAAGCTCGTTCGTCTGCACAAAAATATTTACCTTAACCGCAGCGACCCCAAGTACCACGAAAAGGTGATCACGTATCTCGATCCGCACTCTCCCGAAGCGCATTACAAGCTGGGACAATATTTCGAGAACAACGGCAATATCGGCAAAGCGCTGAAGCATTACAAAGAGGCGATGAGTACGTATCCTTCGCCATATTATTTTCCCGCTTCCGGCTCGATTCGGCGGCTGACGAAGGAGAAAGCTCCCGCTATCCCCGGACCTCAAGCTGCTTCAGACCCAATTGCGTCGCGCACCAAAAGAAAAGGCGCTGCCGCTGGCCTAAAAATGCTGCTGTTGGTGCTCCTGTTCATCAACGTGCTGCTGCTGGCCCTGCTGTACGGACCGACCGCCGTTTCGAAGGTCGTGTCGGCGTTTATGCCTTGGAGCGTCGGGAAAGAAGTCACGTATGAAAGCATCGAAACCGCTTACGTCTTGCATTTTCCTTACGGAGAGCCGCAGAAGGCTGTAGAGGAGGCGCTTCATAAGAAAGCGCTGCAGCTTGCAAACGATCATCCGCAGCAAACGATCGTCCTGTACGGCGTCGCCTCCGGCGTTCGAACCGCCGATAACCAAGCGGTGCCGCTGAGCAACGAGCAGCTTAAGACCAAGGCGTTTGTCGTGGCGGAATACAATCCGGCTGTCGATACTTCGGTGAAAATCCGGTTCCTGCACCCGGAATTTCAAAAGCTCCGGACGACGGCCGGGGCCCAATTGATCCGGACGGCGCTTGAAGCTTACGCTGCGGATCACGGATCGGTCCCCTCCTCTATCGAGCAGCTCTTTCAGCCTTATCCCAATAATTACGCCAGCTATATGCCTATAGAAACGATTAGCGGTTCGGCTCATGTCCGAACCGTTTTTGATGGGAGCGGCGGATGGGTATACGACGCTCAAGCCCATGACCCCGCGCGCAGGTTTTATCCGAATGTCGCGTGGGAGGGTGCATCCGGAACGGCAGCCGCCTCCACAAGCCTTCCTTTCGCACCAGTTACGGTCACGATCGACCAAAGCGCTCACTCGCTCCGTTTGAACGCCGGATCGGTGGTGCTCGCGGAGCTGCCGGTCGGATTGGGCGCCGACGGCCGAACTCCCGACGGCGCCTTGACCGTCCTGGAGCGGGTGCGCGAGCCGCAAGGGAGCCGCCCGGGGGTATACGGTACCGCAGCTCTGGGGATGGGCGAGATCGCCGTCCACGGCACGGCCGACGCAGCATCGATCGGCGCAAACCGGTCGCTTGGCTGCATCCGCCTGACCAACGAGGCGATGTCCGCCCTGTACCCGCTTGTGCCGCGGGGCGCGCGGGTCGTCATTAGCAGTGGCGGGATGGGGGGAAGCGGAAGCGCCCCGATTCTGGTCCAGCCGGAGCTGCTGCTTCCGGGCAAGGACGGCTTGGACCGGGAGGCCGAGGAAACGGCCAAGCACCGTGTCTTTCAATGGCTAGGCTAAGCGCAAAAAAGACGCTTGTCTTCGAGCCCGAGGCGGTTCGAAGAACAAGCGTCTTTAATTTTGTGCTAATTTTGCATAATGAAGTCTTTGTGTACCTGAACCGATTCGTCATCGAAGCGGCGCAAAATTTCATAGCGCGTATTGCGCTGAGCAGGAATTTTGCCTGCTTCCCGGATAAGCTCCAGCGTCGATCCGATGTTCACCTTGTGCGTCGTTCCTGCCGCGGATACGACGTTTTCTTCGATCATCGTCGAGCCGAAATCGTTGCAGCCGTAGTGCAGCGACAGCTTGCCGACCTCCGGTCCCATCGTTACCCAGGACGACTGGAAGTTCTTGATGTTATCGAGCATGATGCGGCTGATCGCAACGTTTTTCAGGTAATCTTGCGGCCCCAGCTTCTCCGCCTTCAGATTCGTGTTGTCCGGTTGGAACGTCCAAGAAATGAAGGCCAGGAAGCCCGGCGTATTGTAGCCGTTCGCGATGCATTCATCCTGCGCGTCGCGGATGCGAAGCAGATGCAGCGCGCGTTCCTCCATCGTCTCGCCGAAGCCGATCACCATCGTCCCGGTCGTGTGCATACCGACTTTGTGGGCCGTTTGCATGACATCCATCCAGTCGCGCCACGAGCCTTTCAGACGGCTGATTTTGCGTCGGGTACGGTCGTCGAGAATTTCCGCGCCGCCTCCGGGCAGCGAATCCAGTCCGGCTTCGTGAATGGCCCGGATCACTTCCTCCAGAGAAAGGCCGTTCGATACTTCTTTCATTTTCATTATCTCGGCCGGGGAGAACGAGTGCATCGTAATGTTCGGGAACCGCTGCTTGATTTCCTTCAGCAGATCGGTGTAATAGCTGAAAGGCAGGTTCGGGTTCGTGCCTCCCTGCATCAAAATTTCGGTTCCTTCGACATCGATCGTTTCCTGGATCTTTTGAAAAATAACCTCGTTCGGCAGCACATAGCCTTCTGCCGAGCCCGGTGCGCGGTAGAAGGCGCAAAAACGGCAGTACACATCGCAAATGTTCGTATAATTGACATTCCGGCCGATCACGAAGGTCGTCACCGGCTCCGGATGATGCCGCAGCATAATTTGGTTGGCCACATGGCCCATTTTTTCAATTTCGTCCGATTCGTAGAGCGCCATACAGTCTTCCAGACTGATCCGGTTGCCGGCCAGCGCGCTATCCAATATCCGGTCGATGGAACTCATCGCTTTCATCTCCTTTATGCTTTCATCCTACCATAAAATACTCCGCTCCTGCCATACTAAAAGACCGCCATTTTCCGAGGAGCGGAAAGCGGCGGACGTTTTTGTGACCAATTTGTGATCTCGGCACAAAGCCTCAAGCAGGATGCATATGCCGGTGCCCTACGATTTTTTCTTTGACCAATTGGAGCTGCTGTACCCGTTCCTGGTCGGTCACCAGCGGCTGCGGACGGGCAAAATAAAAACCTTGCACCATATGCACCTGCATCTCGCAAAGCATGCTGAGCTCTTCCGGCCGTTCGACGCCTTCGGCGATCACTTGACAGTTCATGTTGTCGGCGAAGTGCAGCAGCGCCTTCAGCAGCGATTGCTTGACCGACATCCGGTCGATTTCGGCAATGACCGATCTGTCGATTTTGATGATGTCAGGCACCAGCTCGGAGATTGATTGCAGGCTTGAATAGCCGGCCCCTGCATCGTCCACGGCAAAGCGGAACCCATGCGTGCGGCAAGCGTTCATGACGGCCCCTATGTATTGAAAATCCCGAATCGCGTGGCGTTCCGTAATTTCCAGAACGACCTGCGAGGCCGAAATGGCCGGAAATTGCTTTAACGTTTCCAGCAGCTGATGGAGGAACAGCGGATGTCCGAGCGAAACGGGCGTCACGTTAATGAACACCTGCTCTTGAATCGCCCGCGACGATATTTCCATGAACGCCTTCTTGATGACCAGAAATTCGAAGCTCGATAAAAGATCGGCTTGGTAAGCCATATCGAACAGCTCGGCAGGCGTGTGGAACGGCGAATTTTGCGGACCGCGGGTCAAAATTTCCCAGCCGTACAATTCGCCACTGGCCAAATTGAGAATCGGTTGGGCGAGAACGAAAATGTTCTCCTGCTTCAAAATGTCCAGCAGATGCTCCCGGGTCGGGCAAAAATGCGGCGGCAGCTTCCGCGTCGCAATGCAGCGGGCATAATGATAGGCCGCTTGAATACCGGCAGACGTGTTCTCGAGGTCCGGACCGATGATATAGCACCCGCTTTGCAGCGATACGGGAGCTTGTGCGTCGGTGTCAGCATGCATACGTAACCTGCGGGAAACTTCTTTTTGCAGCTCCTGCGCCTTGCGCTGCAGCTCGTCGAACCCGCAAACGGCTTGTTCTTTAACGAAAATACCGTAATCGTCGAGCGCAAACTGCCGGACCCCGATCACGTCCTTGTCCCGGAAGCAGGAAGGCAGCAGCTCCAGGATGGTCTGCCGGATACGACCCTGCAAAGCGCAAAGCCTCGCTTCGGAATAAGTGGAAAACATATGATGAAAATCTTCCAAGTACAGCAAAATAAGCCCGCACGATTTTCCTTGGCTCCGGTACCGTTTGACCAGCGAGAGCACTGGATTGCGAAACGTAAAATCCGGGGGAAAAAAGCGGAGCGCCCTGCTCGGATAAGGCAGTCGGAGTAGCATCCGGATTCGTTCTTTCCACTCACCTGAAGCAAATGAAAACGTCATAAACTTCCCCCTCACCGGCAGCTACAGCTTGTCCCTACTATCATATCACGAGTTCGTTATAGTGAATAGGGAGATATTCCTTTTTTTCACAGAAAAGCCGATGATCCCCTGAATCATCGGCTTTTTCTTCATTGATCCGCTAACGCTTGCTCCAGGTCTTCGATAATATCGGCGATATCCTCCAAGCCGACGGAATACCGGACGAGCCCGTCGGTAATTCCGCGCTCCAGCCGGACCTCGCGCGGCATCGCCGCATGCGACATCATCGCCGGGTAGGACAGAATGCTCTCGACCGCCCCCAAGCTGACGGCGACGAGCGGGATGCGCACCTTGGACAGCAGACGCTTGGTCCGTTCGCCGGAGCCCGTGTCGAACGAGACGACGGCGCCATAGCCGAGCGACTGCTTCTCGTGAATGTCCCGGCGAGGATGATTCGGCAGCCCCGGATAATAGACGGCTTCGATCGATGGATGAGCCGCCAGCCAGGCCGCCAGCTGCCGGGCGCTCTGCTCGTGCGCTTCCATCCGGGCCTTCAAGGTTTTCATCCCGCGCATGAGGAGCCACGAGTCCTGCACGCCGAGAATGGTGCCGAGCCCGTTCTGAATTTGCTTCAGCCGGCGGCCCAGACTTTCGTTCGCGGCAACGGCCAACCCTGCGGTTACATCGCTATGGCCGCCAAGGAACTTCGTTGCGCTGTGCAGCACGATATCGATGCCGTATTCGATCGGGCGCTGATGGTAAGGCGTCATGAACGTATTGTCCAGCATGGTCAGCAGGCCATGTTCTTTCGCCCAGCCTGCGATTTCGGCGATATCGGTAATTTTGAGCGTCGGGTTCGACGGTGTTTCGAGGAACACCGCTTTCGTATTCGGCTTAAGCGCCGCTTTCACCCGCTCCAGATCCGTCATGTCGACGAACGTCGTCTCGATGTTCATCCGAGGCAGGATGGTCGTCAGCAGCCGGTACGTGCCCCCGTACACATCCTCCGTGCAGATCACATGATCCCCTGCCGACAGCAGCATGAACGCGCCGGAAATCGCCGCCATGCCCGAAGCGAACGCGAAGCCGCGCTTACCTCCCTCGAGCAGCGCAATGTAATCCTCCAGCGCCTGCCGGGTCGGGTTGCCCGATCGGGAGTAATCGTACTCCTGCGGCTCGTCGAGCGAAAATTGATGGAACGTCGAAGCCTGGTAGATCGGGACGCTGGAAGCGCCGGTCGTCCGGTCAATTTCGCTTCCGAAATGAATCAGCTTCGTGGCGAAAGCGCGGTCTTTATGATGATCGTTCGGATGCGTCCCTTGCGTCGTCTTATCAGCCATGAGCCGGTACTCCTCCTTCAATCTCCTGCTGCGCCAAATCGATGGCGCGGGACAAATCCGCAATCAGGTCATCCGCATGCTCGATACCGACGGAATAGCGCAGCAGTTTATCGTCCACGCCGACTCTTCGGCGAATGTCTTCCGGAATATCGGCATGGGTCTGAACCGCCGGATACGTCATTAGCGACTCAACGCCGCCCAAGCTTTCCGCGAACGCAATCAGTTTCACGTGACGCAACATTGGTTCGATATAGCGGGCGTCTTTCATTTTAAAGGAAAAAATCCCCGTATTGCCGGACGATTGCTTCTTCTGAATGTCATGGCCCGGGTGGCTTTCGAGCGCCGGATAATAGACCGTTTCCACCTGCGGATGGGATTGCAAAAACGTCGCAATGCGGGTGGCGTTGTACTCGTGGCGCTCCATGCGGATCGCCAAGGTTTTCATGCCGCGCATGAGCAGCCAGCTGTCCTGCGGGCCTAAAACCGCGCCGATTGAATTGTGAAGAAACGCCATTTCCTCGGACAGCTCCTTGCCTTTCGTCACGATTAGCCCCGCAAGCACGTCGTTATGCCCGCCGAGGTACTTGGACGCGCTGTGGATCACAATATCGGCTCCAAGCTCGATCGGACGCTGGAAGAACGGGGTAAGCAGCGTGTTGTCGACGATGGAAAGAATGCCTTTTTTCTTCGCCCAGCCGCACACCAGCGCCAAATCCGTGACCATCATGAGCGGATTAGTCGGCGTTTCGATCAGAACCGCTTTCGTGCCCGGCTGGAAGTTCGCTTCCAAAGCGTCGAGATCGTTCGTATCCACATACGTTGCGGTGACGCCGAAGCGGGACATGATGCGCTCCAGCATCCGGTACGTCCCGCCGTACAGATCGAGGGAGACCAGCAAATGATCGCCTTGGCTGAACAGCGCAAAGATCGTCTGGAGCGCCGCCATGCCGGAGCTGCAGGCAAAGCCCGCGTCCCCGGATTCCAGCTCGGCGATCGCATCTTCCAATATTTTGCGCGTCGGGCTTTTCGTGCGCGCGTAGTCGAATCCCGTGCTCTGCCCGAGCTTCGGATGACGGAACGCCGTCGCTTGATAGACCGGGAAGCTGACCGCCCCCGTCACCGGTTCCTCCTGGGAGCCGATCTGCGCGAGCCGGCTCTCGATTTTCAACTCTGGCTTGGAACAGTTGCTCATATCATATAATCCCCCTTATACAAATCGTACGGCGTCTCTTGGTACACATAATAGTTGAGCCAGTTGGAGAACAGCAGGTTCGCGTGGGCCCGCCAGGTGTTGAGCGGCGGCCGGGTCGGATCATTGTTTGGATAGTAATTTTTCGGAATCGCAATCTCCATTCCTTTGTTCACGTCGCGGTCGTACTCGTATTTGAGCGTACACGCGTCGTATTCCGAATGGCCGGTAATAAAAATTTGCTTCCCGTCCTTCGTCGCGGCGATGTAGACGCCCGCTTCCTCCGATTCCGACAAAATGTCGAGCTGCTCAACCCGGGCAACATCCTCCCGGCGGACGTCGGTATGACGGGACTGGGGAACGAGAAACAGCTCGTCGAACCCGCGCAGCAGCTTCACGTTCGCCGTGGTGATCGTGTGCGGAAACACGCCGAATATTTTTTCCTCAAGCGGGTACTTGGGTACGCCGAAATGGTAGTAGAGACCGGCCTGAGCCGCCCAACAAATATGCAGCGTCGACGTGACGTGGGTTTTGCTCCACTCCATAATCTGCGTCAATTCTTCCCAATAATTCACCTCTTCGAATTCGAGCTGCTCGACCGGCGCGCCTGTAATGATCATGCCGTCGAAGCGTTCGTGCTTGATGTCTTCGAACGTTTTGTAGAACTGCTCCAGGTGCTCCAGCGATGTGTTTTTGGACGTGTGCGTTTTCGGGTGCAGCAGAATGAATTCAACCTGTAACGGAGTGTTGCCGATCAGCCGCAGCAATTGGGTCTCCGTCGTTTCTTTCGTCGGCATCAGGTTTAAGATTACGATCCGCAGCGGGCGAATATCTTGACGAAACGCTACGCTCTCGTCCATGACGAAAATATTCTCGTTGACAAGCACTTCCTTGGCCGGCAGATGATCTGGTACTTTGATGGGCATCGGGCTCACTCCTTCGGGTCATTGGATTCGTCGTTCCCTGCACTCCTGCGACTGAAAAAGGCATAAGAAAAAGCCTTTCTCTATCGCACGAGAAAGGCCTTTGTATAGTTACATCGTCCTCTCTCATCTGTCAGAAGCCGCCTGGCTTCCGCAAGAATTAGCACCGTGCATTCCTTTGCCATGCTGAAAAGCATCACGTGTTGTTTACGCAAAGGTCTGTCGGTTGCCGGGTATCATCGGGCTAGTCCCTCCACCTGCTCTTGATAAGAGTGTGAAACCGAATCTATTCAGTTGTTTTCGATAATACTAATGTAATCGAAATCACAGCAAGCGTCAAGCGGAACCTTTCCCATGAAATGATGCCATCCAAACCCGCACCAATCCGCCGAATTTTGCATAAATTATTCCCATGCGCGAATGAAATACAAACTCATTGTGTTCTCGAATATGACGCGTTATACTATACAGGTATTCGACATTTCACGCTAGAAGGGGTGCAGCAATCGAATGGACGGAGACCCGGGAAGTCGCATCTGCGTTCAAACACAATTGAATCTATCGTTTGGAACCCGATCGTCTGCCATTCGTTCGAGAATGCGCATGCTTTTTTGTGCGTCTTGATGACGAACAGCGCCTGACTGAAGCTTAAGGGTCTGTTTTCTCGCGGAGGCAGACGGCCGAGCGTTCCATCCGATCAATACGGAAGGGTGGAACTTATGAAGGCACGCTTGGTTCAGGACGGCATTTTTACACTAGTGGAAGACATCACGCAAACCATCGATCCGCCTCAGCACGGCTTTTATTGGATTGATGCCGAGCCGGAGGACTTGGACGTCTTACAGCCTTTGTTTCATCTTCACGAGCTCGCCATAGAGGACGTTTTGACGGAAGAAGAGCAGCGGCCCAAGATCGAGCTGTACGACTCGCATTATTTTATCGTGGTCAACAGCATCCGGTTCGACGACGAAGAAATTTTTCTCCGCGCACTCAATATTTTTCTTGGAAAGCACTATATCATCACGATCACCCGGCAAAAAATCAACGAAATTCGCGCCCTGAAGCCAATTCTCTGGGAAGAGGAGGTTACGGCTCCCGACCAGTTTCTGTATCACTTGATCGACCTTATCGTCGATAATTACACCAACGTCGGGGACCGGATCGAAGCGAAGATCGAGAAGCTGGAAGAAGACATTCTCATGCATACGAAGAAGTCGCATTTGAATGAGATCATCGGGCTGCGAAGCGAAATTTTATGGCTCAAAAAAGTGCTCGTTCCGCAAAAAGAGGTCATCGCGACGCTGCACAAAAAAGAGCTGAGGCTTGTCAGCGAGCCGCTCAAAAAATACTTTGGCGATATTTACGAAAACGCCGTAAAAATATCCGAGACGTTCGAAACGTTCCGCGACTTGATGGCGAACTTACGGGAGGCTTATCAATCTTCCCTCGCGAACCGCGCGAACGAAATCATGCGCGTGTTTACGGCACTGACGACCATCTTCATGCCGCTTACGTTCATTACCGGCGTTTATGGTATGAACTTCGATTACATTCCCGGCTTGCACTGGGAGTACGGCGGAGTCGCAGCTGTCATTGTTTTGGCGCTTGTCGGTATCTTCATGTTCGTGTTGTTCCGCAAAAAGGATTGGCTGTGAAAAGCCGGTCCTTTTTTTGCATGCAAAAAAAGGAACCTTGGGAAAGGTTCCTCATTCGGGATGCTTGGCCGTATGGTCTTCCAGACGTTTAATCCGGTCCAAGGTCGCATCCATATCGTTTTCGAACAAACGCATGCTCCGCTTAATATGTCTGACGTCCGCACCGACATCGTCGATCTGGCTCTGCAAGCTCAGGTGGACGCGATCCAGCCGGGCATCGAGAAAGTCGATTTTGGCACCGAGGCTCGTGTTAACTTCGTCGATCTTCGCATCTAGGGCGTCGGTCTTCGCGTCAAGAGAGTCGATTTTCGTGCTGAGTCGAGCATCGACCTCGTCGATTTTCGCACTGAGTCGAGCGTCAATCTCGTCGATTTTCGTGCTGAGTCGGGCATCGACCTCGTCGATTTTCGCGCCGAGTCGAGCGTCGACCTCGTCGATTTTCGCGCCGAGTCGAGCGTCGACCTCGTCGATCCTTGTGCTGAGCTTTGTGTCCAATCGGTCGATTCGCGCGTTCGTTTCGCCGATTTTGGCGCTTAACTGCAAGTTCAGCTCGCTTATTTTCGCATTGGTTTCTTCCTGGTTCTTGATGATGCTGTGAAGTATAGCCCGAAGCTCCTCCATACGGTCAGCTCCTTCTTATTCCTATAATCCATCTTACCTTAGCCGCCGGGCTTGTTCAATGTTTTTTTGCCCTGCTGCCGCGCCTCAGCTCGCTTCAACCGTCTTCCGCTCGTTCTCCCGGCGGAACTTCATCCGCAGCATGCGAAGCCATTCGTAGACGCGGTCCGCATCCTGCGCAGTCAGCTCCTTCTGGCTGTAGACCGTTTGCAGAATCGGCTTCAAATAACGGTCGCCCTGCTGCTGGAACGCCTGCCATGCCAGCTCGCGCTCCGGCTCGGGCACCTGCTCAAGCTGTCCTTCGATATAGCTCTGCAGGTCGTAGCCTTCGCGATCCAGCTCTTCGAACAGCTGCAGCAAATTGCGCCGCTGAAGCTTGGTCTGCTCCAGCAGCTCATCCAGCTTCTCTCCGCGCGCAATGGCTTCGAGCAGCTTATGCTTGAGCTCCCGCTTCTCCTCCTCGGCCTTCCGCTTCCGTTCATTTTCCTGAAGCAGCCAGGCATTCAGCTCTCCCGGATCGATCGATTCCGCCACCCACGTTAGCGGAAAATCCGTATCCCGCTGGAAGCCGGCGGTGATGGCGACGATATCGGCTGCATAAGCGGCAGCTTTGGCTTTTCCGAATCCCGGAAGGTGCAGCAGCTCTTCTTCCGTGTAGGGAACGAAGGCACTTATCATCTTGAGCAGCCGGTTGGTCGCGATCAGATACGCCACTTTGCCGTCGCGGCTTGCTTGTTTAAACCGCCAATCGCGGAGCTTGTCGAACAGCTCTTCGTTGGCATGCTTCTCCCCGTAAAAATGCAAGCGTTGAATATACGCCGTCCGGCGGTCCAATACGTCGATTTCACTTACGTTTACCTGCACGATTGGCTTATAGCCGCCGCATTGCTTGGCAAACACCCGCTCGCGGAAAATGGCGAGCATCTCCTCCCATCGCAGTCCTTCGTACCAGCACTCCTGCACCCTGCGGCCGTCTTCTCTCGTCTCGTTCCACATCACCATCCAGGTGCCCTGGCTTTCGCCGATCGTCACGTGCGCCGTAGTGACATTCCCCTCTTCCGTCGCCTTTTCCAAGCTGTTCAAAAACACCAGATTCACTCGAAAAACCTCCCCCAAGAAGTTGTCAAAGCAGCTTCAAACGCAAAAAAGCACCATCTTACCCGATACAGGTAAGAGGTGCTTCCTCTCAAGTACACGTTTGAAATTAGACCTATATTACCACGAAACGTCATGGATGACAAGCATGATTTGGATAATCTTCCGGTTTAAGGACAAGCTAGGAGAAACAATCTTGCCTATTGAAAGGAGGAATCGGGCATGAGCCCAAACGACACGAACCAAGATGGATTTATGAGCGAAGCGCCGCAGAAGAAATACACCGATCTGAGCACGGTGGAATCCCAGCGCAACGACCTGACGGCGGAGGAATTTCCGGAAGGCCCTTACGGCAGCAGCCTTCTTACGGAATCGCTCGGCAAGAGCACGCCGTGGCGGGAGGATCAGCGCTCGTACAACCAGTTTACTTACGAGAACCGCGAGCTTCACGCAGGCCTCTCCCGCGGGTATCCCGACGCGCACCCGACCCACGATTCGTCCGGCGACGATTACGTGGAAGAGTAGCCGGGCAACCGCAAAAAGGCGATCCGCCGGACCTCTCCTCCGGCGAACCGCCTTCGCGCTTGCTGCCCCAACGCCAGCAAACTTTTCCAGTCTACATGCCGCTGTTGTTCATGCCGATCTCGAACTTTTCCTCGTACGCTCCCCTCTCGTCCCCCTCGTCGATCGGCGCAATGGCGAAACCGGTATAACCGAACACGATCGCTAACAAGGGCGTGATAAAACACATAAACGAATAAAGAACATACTCCATGCCGATATTGAGCGTAGCCATAATAAAGGCGCCCGAGACTCCCCATGGAACGGCCGGATGGACAATGGTTCCGGCATCCTCCAGCGTTCTGGACAAATTTTTCGGATGAAGCTTCAGCCGCTTGTACGAAGACTCCAGCATTTGCCCGGGCAAAATAATGGACAAGTAGCATTCCCCGATAATGACATTCACCCCGATCGAAGAAAAAACCGTCGCGCTGATGACATTGCCTTTATTATTCAAGAGGCTCTTAATCCGGTCGATCATGGTATGAACCAGACCGATTTCTTTCACAAGACCGCCGAAGGCGAGCGCCATGATGATGAGCGAGACGGCAGACATCATACTGGATAGTCCGCCTAGCGACAGCAGTTTATCGATCGCCTCCACTCCCGTTTCCGACTTATAGCCAAAGTGCGCGACGGTCATGAGCCGACCTGCCGAAACGCCGGGAACCGTAAAAAAGGCCGTCGCGATCGCGACCAATAAACCGACAACGAGCGTTGGAATGGCATCGAACCGTTTGAAAGCCAGGACGATAATCGTCAGCGGCGAAAGCAGGGTCAGAGGCGTAATCGTGAAGCGTTCGTCGAGGGTGCGGATCATCGTTTCGATGCCGGCGGTGTCAGCGGCGCGGTCGGAGGATATGGCAAAGAAAGCAAACAGAATCAGCGTCAATACCAAGCTTGGAATCGTCGTCCACAGCATATGCCGGATATGATCGAAAATAGGCACCTTGGCCGTCGCGGAGGCAAGATTCGTCGTATCCGAGAGAGGGGATATTTTATCGCCAAAGACGGAGCCGCAAACGATAGCCCCTGCCGCCATAGCGGGGGAAATTCCCATGCCGTAGGCGACCCCCATCAAAGCAACGCCCATCGTTCCGATGGCGCTCCACGAGCTTCCCGTCAGCACGGAGACGACTCCGCAGATTAAGACCGCCGATACGAGAAAGTAGCTGGGCGAAAGAATGTGCAAGCCGTAATAAGACAAGGTCGGCACGGTACCGTTCAACACCCATATCCCGATCAAGATTCCGATCAGACACAAAATGAGGATCGAGGGGAGGCCGTACAAAATGCCTTTGACGACAGCCGATTCCAACTGCTTCCAAGTAAAGCCTAATGTTAAGCCATAAAAAGAAAGCAGGATCGATGCCATCAAAATGGGGATTTGCGGAGCGACTTGATAGTGAAGAATGCTTATCGCCAAAATGACGACGATAACCGCAATGAGCGCGCATGACATGAAAAACGACGGTTTTTTCGTTACCATAGGTATTCCTCCCGCACGAACGGAATAATAGGACGCACAAAATCGCCATAATGTAAGCGTATTCAAAATAAAGAAGAAAGCATTCGACGGGAGACCGGGCTGCACGAGTGCAAGCTCCATAACGATTCAACGCTTCGTTTCTCATCCATCGGTCTCGCCGTCGGAACGCTTCTTGCGGCAGGCGTGCCGTTTTTCTCATGGCTGTTTGCCGTGCCTATTCAACCGCTCCAAAATGGTTCGGAAGCCTCCCCTTCCGTGGTTCAGACAATTTTTGACCCGAAAAATGATGGCGCTGCCTTTCTGGGTTTCCTCGATAATATCCAAATAAGTAGCCCCTTCGAGCAGCTGCTTTGCGACTTCAAGCCTGAGAGCCATCGTTTTGACCTCGTTTACCGTGCACAAATCGGAAAAAAAATCGTAGCATTCATCCTTCGTTTGTAACGATAAAATGGCTTCGAATAACTGATGGATTTCTTCCTCGCTTCGCACGTTATTCCGCCGCACTATGCCACCACCACGCCGATTTATTTATGAGACCAGCTGTACAGATAGTTTTTGTCTTCGAAGGTATGGGCCGCCTTGACGACCTTGAGCGGACGGAACGTGTCCACCATAACCGCCAATTCCTTCGTTTCTTTTTTGCCCAGGCTCGCCTCGATCGTGCCGGGATGAGGTCCGTGAGGAATGCCTGACGGATGAAGCGTAATGGACCCTTCTTCGATGCCCCGGCGGCTCATAAAATTGCCCTCCACATAGTAGAGCACCTCGTCGCTGTCCACGTTGCTGTGGAAATAAGGCGTAGGCACGGCTTCCGGATGATAATCGTACAGTCTCGGGACGAAGGAGCAGACGACGAACTGATGCCCTTCGAACGTCTGGTGAATCGGAGGCGGCATATGAATGCGTCCGGTGATCGGTTCGAAATCCGCGATGTTGAAGATATACGGATACAGATAACCGTCCCAGCCGACAACGTCCAGCGGATGATGGCTGTAAATATGAGAATGCAGCGCGCCTCTCGTCTTGGACCGCACCTCGAACTCCCCGAGCTCCGTGTGCGTCTCCAGCGTCTCCGGCAGCCGGATATCCCTTTCGCAAAAAGGGCTGTGCTCCAGCAGTTGACCGTGCTCGTTACGGTAACGCTTCGGCGTGCTGATCCAGCTGTTCGTTTCCACGACCAAAAATTTGGTGTCATCCCCATCCGGCACGATCCGGTAAATGGTACCGATCGGAATGACGATATAATCGCCCGGACGGTAACGCAGCGTACCGAACATCGACTCGACCTTGCCTGTTCCGTAATGCACGAACAGAAGCTCGTCGCCGTCGCCGTTGCGGTAATAATAATTCATCGGTTCCGCAGGGCTCGAAACGGCAAGCAGGATATCGTCATTCCCGAGAACGTACGTTCTACCCATGACACCATCACCTTGCTTCGGGGCCGCGCCCGTCTGAAAATGGCGGTATCCGAGCACGCTGTCGTCCTCGTACTCAATGCTGCACGTACCGAGGTACTCGGCTTTGACGATTTCCGTCGGCGCGCCGTGATGGTAAAGGATCGATTGAATGCCGGAGAAGCCTTTCGTACCCATCACCTGCTCGCGAAACAATGAACCGTCTTCTTTTCTGAACTGCACGTGTCTTTTATTGGGAATTTGCCCCATCCGATGGTAGAACGGCATCTTGTACGACCTCCTTGGTTAAGTTGCGCTTGCTTATTTCAACGAAGGCAGAACCCGGCCCGTCACCTCGCCAAATCCGATGCGGTACCCGTCGCCTTGTGCATATCCGGTCATGGTCAGCCGGTCGCCGTCTTCCAGCCAGACCCGCTTGACGCCATCGCTTAACTCAAGAGGCTCCGCTCCGCGCCAGGCCAATTCCAGCATGCATCCGCGGCTTGCCTTGTCCGGTCCGCTGATCGTCCCGGAGGCCAGCAAATCCCCGGCCCGCAGGTTGCAGCCGCCTACCGTATGGTGAGCGATTTGCTGCGCCATGCTCCAATACAAATATTTGACGTTGCTCTCCGTGATCCGCTCCGCCCGCTCCATATCGTCGCATTGCAGGTGCACCTCAAGCTTGATGTCGAAGGCGTGCGCTCCCTCCTGCTTCAGATAAGGTAGCGGCTCCGGCTCCTGCCGGCTTCCGCGGATACGGAACGGCTCCAAAGCATCGAGCGGCACAACCCAGGGCGAAATCGATGTCGCGAAATTTTTCGCGAGAAAAGGTCCCAGCGGCTGATATTCCCAAGCCTGAATGTCCCGGGCGCTCCAATCGTTGACGAGCACCAGTCCGAAAATATGCTCCTCCGCCCGTTCGACGGGGATGGGGGTACCGAGCGGGTTGCCCGCTCCCATGAACCACCCGAGTTCCAGTTCAAAGTCCAGCTGGCGGCTTGGTCCGAATACAGGCGCCGCCGCATCCGGCGGCTTCATCTGCCCTTGCGGGCGGCGTACGTCGGTCCCGCTAAGCACGATCGAACTGGCTCGGCCATGGTACCCGACCGGGAGATGATGCCAGTTGGGCATTAAGGCGTTCTCTTTCCCCCGGAACATCGTGCCTACATTGAAGGCATGGTCCCGCGAAGCGTAAAAATCCGTATAATCGCCAATTTCTACAGGCAGCAGCAGCTCTACATCCTTCTGTGGAAGCAGAGCGGCGGTCCGCAGCCCTACGTTGTCCCGCAGCTCCGGCTCGTCGGCTGACAGGAGCCGCTGAATTTCCGCGCGGACCTGCTGCCAGACCGGGCGGCCGAGTGCCATAAACGCGTTCAGCGACGCTTGGTCGAATATTCCCTTTCCGGCCGCTTCCGTCCTGCCGAAGCAGTCCGCCTGATCGAGAACGGCAAGATCCAGAACGTACTCCCCGATGGCTACGCCAATCCGGGGAGTTCCGCCGTTACGGGAGCGGAAGACGCCGTAGGGAAGATTTTGGATCGGGAAATGCGATTCCGGCGCAACCTCAACAAATGAGCGCAGCATTTTAACGGCTCCTTTTACTCTAGTGATTGTGATTTTAGCTCCCGCAGCTCGTCGCGAGGCTCATCGAAGCTGCAGCTTCCGTAGGAGCACAGCGCCAAATTGCGCAGCCTCCGCACCTCGTCGGCCGAAATTGTAAGCGTTCTCCAACCTAACGCATCCGGGAGGAAGACGAAGCTGTCGGGGTCCTTGTCTGCCAAAATTTCAGCGGTTTTGTCGCGACCCAGCTTGTAGACATGCGCCAGCATCCCCGCGACAAACACGTTAAGGAAGCCGTGCATCTCGGTCTTCACTTCTTCCCGGTACATGCGAACCGGGTGGTGAAGTCCGGCTGTGAACTTCAACGCCAATTGGCGGTCCCTGCACCCGACAAGGACGGCGGCCACCTGCTCCGGCGACGGAAACGCGTCGGAGGTGACGCCTCCGGTCCGCAGCTTTACGCCCGGCTGCATCCCGCCTTGGCTGGCGCAGCGCTTCACTGCGTCAAGGCCTTCTTCGATCCGGCTTCCCCAATCGCCGTCCAAAGGAAACGTCCACTCGAAGAACAGCCGGAGGCCGTGTTCCGATGCTCCGGCTGCCATCTCATCCAGTAACCGACGGTCCGCGCCCGCAGGGGGAAGAGGAAGCTCCAGCACGTCGATGTTCACCGACGAACCATGCCTCCCCCGGAAAGCCTCCGTTTGCCGCAAAGTATCGCCAAACAGCCGAAGGCATTCTTCCGCATCCCGGCTGCGGGTTCCAAGAACCGACAGCAGCAGCGGCCGGTCCCCGGAAAACATCGGCATGTACGGAGACAGCTTCTCCAATTGCGCAGCGGGAATGATGAACCGGCCCAGCATCCATGCGTCCCGTCCGTCCCGGTAAACCGCGTAATTGCGTATGGCCTGCTCCAAAGGCAGGGCGGCGGGCGGAAATAACCCGGCATAATCGAGAAGCTGCTCCATCAAAGCTCTGGCGCTGGAAATCATGGGACGATCGCCCGCCTTTCCTTCTAAGTCTGTCGATTTGCAAGAAAATTACAAGTTTCCGCGGCGCGCCTGCTCCCTCTCGATCGATTCGAACAGCGCTTTGAAGTTGCCTTCGCCGAACGTGGTCGCCCCTTTGCGCTGAATGATTTCGAAGAACAGGGTCGGCCGGTCGACGAGCGGCTTCGTAAAGATTTGCAGCAGGTACCCTTCCTCGTCGCGGTCCACAAGAATGCGGTATTGCTTCAGCTTCTCGATATCTTCGTCGATCTTGCCGACCCGATCCGCCAGCTCTTCATAGTACGTATCCGGCGTATCCAGGAATTCCACGCCGTTTTCCTTCAGCACCTTCACAGTCGTGATAATATCGTTGGTCAATAAAGCTGCATGCTGCACCCCGGGGCCGTTGTAAAACTCCAGATATTCTTCAATTTGCGATTTGCGCTTGCCGGTGGCCGGCTCGTTGATCGGCATTTTGATGCGGCCGCCGTTGCAAATGACTTTGGACATCAAAGCCGAATATTCCGTGCTGATATCTTCATCATCGTAATGAATCATTTCCTTGAAGCCCATGACCTTCTCGTAGTAGGACACCCATTCGTTCATTTCCTCGACGTTACCGACGACATGGTCGATCCCGATAAGGCCCGCATCCTGATACGGAAACGAGAAGTTGACAGGCTGATATCCCGGCGCGAACAAGCCCTTATAGTTCTTGCGGTCCACGAGGGTATGCACCGTATCGCCGTACGTGCCGATGATGGCTTTTTTGTAGGTGCCGTGTTCGTCCGTCAGCACCTGCGGCGCCATCACGGGAATACCGCCTCTGGAAATCGCCTCCGCGTAAGCCTTTTCAACGTCGTCAACCCGAAACGCGACGTCCTTCGCTCCTTCGCCATGCTTCTTGATAAATTCCGTGACCGGGTGGTCCTCCTGAAGCGAGCCCGTCACCACAAAGCGGATTTTCCGCTGCTCCAGCACGTAGGATACGCGATCGCGCTGACCGGTTTCCAGCCCGGCGAAGGCAACGATCTTGAACCCGAAGGCCCGGCTCATGTAATAGGCGGCCTGCTTCGCATTGCCAACGTAAAATTCCATATATTCAAAATCCTCGATCGGGAAAAAATCTTGCTGCAGCTCGCTAACTAAGGTAGTATCCATTTCCATTTTTATAACCTCCTAGAATAATATTCCTTATGTTTGATGCTATTATATGGCAAACTTGTGAACTCTTCAAAAACGTTCAATGCTGTATGCGCGTGTCAACGCGAAATCGCTTTAGTACGTTAAATGAGTTTAGTCGGCTTCGGAGGCGGCTGCTTTCAGAAGCTGGTCCAGCAGCTCTTCATCATCGTTCATAACGACAATTCGTTGATCCACTTTCACGAAGCGCTCCAAGTAGCATTGCCCGCAATTGCCCAAACAGTCCTTCACCACAATATCAACTAAGCCGTCATGCGCGATTTGTTTTAAAGCTTCCGATTTGGTCAGCTCATTCGAGCTGCACAGCTTGATGGTAGCCATCAGAACAAGCCTCCCGGAAAATCGTAATAAGGTCTCCGTGCTTTCCACCTGCGGTTAGTGGCGGATCTGCCATTTGGCGCGCTTTCTGGGGGAGAAGAAGCTGTTTCTTCCTTTTCGGGATTGAATTCGCTGCTCACAGATCAGATTCGCCGCTTCGACCGTTGTGATGTTTTTCTCCTTGGCTTCCGAGAACACGCGGAGCAGCGAATGATAGATCGCTTTCGTTTTGGCCAATACTCTGTCTTTGTTCGGTCCATACAGCTCATCCGATACTTGCATGATGCCGCCGCTGTTGACCACGTAATCGGGGGCATAAAGGATGCCTTTTCGCTTCAGGTCAAGGGCATGGCTCTCATGAAGCAGTTGATTGTTCGCCGCGCCTACGATCGCTTGGACCTTGAGCTGCCCGATCGTATGATCGTTAATAATGCCGCCGACGGCGCACGGAACGAAGAAGTCGGCCTCTACGCCGTAGATCTCTTCTCCTTTCACGGCGGTCACGGTTCTGCCGAGCTTACCGGCTCTTTCCACAACTTGGTCTACCGTAGTTTGATCCACATCGGTCACATACAGATCGGCACCTTCCTGCAGCAAATGCTCGGCGACTTTAAAGCCGACCTTCCCCAAGCCTTGAATCGCGAACCGTTTGCCGCTCAACGCCTCATGCCCCCATAACGTTCGGGCTACGGCTTTCATGCTGTACAGAACGCCCAAAGCTGTCGGAATCGACGTTTCTCCCCCGCCGCCATATTCCTCGGGCAGTCCGGCGATGCAATTCGTCTCCTTGCACGCATGGACGAAATCGTCCAGCACCGTGCCCATATCCGTCCCGGTATAAAATCTCCCGTTCAACGAATCGATAAATTGTCCGTAGGCCCGGAACAATTCCGGGGTCTTATCCTTGGCCGGGTCTCCGATGATGACCGCTTTTCCCCCGCCGAAGTCCACGTCAGCCGCCGCGCATTTATAGGTCATCGCCTTCGATAAACGCAGAACGTCCTCCAGCGCTTCCTCGACGGAAGCATAAGGCCTCATCCGCGTTCCTCCCAAAGCCGGGCCGAGCGTCGTATCGTGGATGGCGATAATCGCTTTCAAGCCCGTAGCGGGATCGTTGCAAAACAGCACCTGCTCATGCTCCTGCATTTTCTCGAACAAGTCGGTCATACGCGAGGACGCCGACGGCTTGATCTCGGATAATAACGCTGCATTGTTCATCTCTATTCCTCCTGAAACCATTCTCTACTCTTTCTCAAAACTTTTTCTCAAAAGTAAACGTTTTCAAAACTGCTTGGCGCGGCGCTGCATTACGAACGAATAAGCTATGATTTCATCTTATGTGGAACACTCCTTTATGGTTTGGATAAAACAAACTATGGTTCCTTTTTGTAACAGTTCACATACTAAACTACCTCCATAATTCGCGCAAACATCCCTCTTAACGCGCGTGTTCTTTGATGTTTCAACACTTTTGCGCGTTGAATAACTATACTAACTTTTATAAAAATATTTGTAATATATTGACTATTAATATATTATTCGGTATATTATAGTCGAATATGGATTTGAAAGAATATTTTGTAATTCTATTCTTCCATATTCACGTTTCTGTGCGGCAAGGCCAGGCGAAGGCGAAAGCGGTTTCAATCGGTTTTAAAATTTTCTTACATTTGAAGGGAGAAGATACTTATGGCAAACAACAATTTCGATCTGGATGTCCAAGTGAAATCGGTTAATTCGGTAAACGCGAATTTTGGGCTTTACACGTCGCAATGCTATAGTTCTCAATGCTATTCTTCCAAATGTTATTCCGATTCTTGTTACTCCTCCGACTGCTACACCGGCAGACATATGTGCGGCTACACGCACGGCTACAGCTGCTAATTTAGTCCATTCCTTCCGCTTTCGCCAGCCGCCGCAACAATGTTTGGAGACATGTTCTCCACTTGAAGGGAGAAAATCTGTATGGCAAACAACATTTTCGACCTGGATGTTGAAGTGAAATCGGTTAATTCGGTACAACAAAACTTCGGCCTCTTCACGTCCACTTGCTTTACTTCTCAATGCTTCACTTCCAAATGCTTCACGGATACTTGCTTTACCTCGGACTGCTTTACCGGCAGACATCAGTGCGGCTACACCCACGGCAGCTGCTAAACTTTCGCATGTTCCTACTGCCTACTTCGGAGGAACGTTCGCGTTCTTCCGAAGTATCTCCTACGACTCGATAACGGAAGGTGAGACGACATGTCAGTTCAAGTGGCCCCCTCTCAACCGACGCCAGCTCATGCACATCCAAGCGTTTTTCAGGCGCTTGATTTTTTTATTTTGAGGATGCCTTTATTGCCGGTGGAACTATTCCAGAACCTTTCTGTCGATCCAAATGAGGATGAGGCGGTTAGCCGCAAGCCATGGTTCGAGAAATTGGCCGCCTACGCCGAATTGCCTATCATCCGGGAGGCCATTGCCGTATCCAGCTTGCCGCTGCTTCAGGCTTTGCCCAACCTAACCAACCAGGAGCATCCGCGCAAACAAGATCAGGCCGTAAAAGGCTTTCTGCGCTATTTGCTGCGCATGACCTCGCGTCCGACGCCTTTTGGTTTATTTTCTGGGGTAACATACGGAAATTTCGGGGAGCGGTATGCGTTCGAGCTTCAGCCCGTAACGGCCCACACCAAACGAGCCCGCCCGGATATGGAGTGGCTGCTGAAAGTGCTGTCCGACTTGGAGAGCAGGTTTGACGTCGTCATGCAGTTAAAGGTCAGTCTCAATTGTTTGGCTTATCCCGTAGGCTCCCGCCTTTACCTGCCCTACCTGACCAAGTACGGCGTCAAGCAGAAAAGCAATGGTGCAACGATGGAGAGCACCTCCGTTCGCCTTACTCCGGCTGTGAAACAGGTGATGGAGCTTACCCGTCAGCCCCTCCCTTTTGGCGAGTTGGCGCTGAAGCTGCACAGCCAATTTTCCGATACGTCACTCGAGCAAATAAACCAATTTCTGTGGCAGTTGGTCCAGCAAGAAATCATCATCACGGACCTGCGCCCGCCTCTCATGACCGCTTCGCCATTCGATTACGTACTGCGGCGTTTAGCCGATATCACAGGCGTGGAAGACGAGAGGGCGAAACTGGAAACGGCCGCAGCTCTCATCGCGAGCTATAACCGTACGGAAATCGGGCAGGGCGAGCCATTATACCATGAGCTTGTTGAGCACATGAAATCCGTTGCCGAAGCGGCTAATCTCCTGCAAGTGGATCTGGCCCTCTCGATGGAGGCGTTAACTCTCCCCAAAGCCGTTGCGCAGGAGATCGAGCGGGTCGGCGAAACGCTTTGGCGAATCTCCGGGGAACGGCTGGGACTTTCGCATCTGGAAAGCTACCGCGCCGATTTCATGGAGAAATACGGGGCTTACCGCGAGGTTCCCCTGCTGGAGCTGCTGGATGCAGACATCGGGCTTGGCGCTCCGGCCGGATACGAATATCCCCGGAGCAAACGCAAGGAAGACAACACCCCTTCCTTCGCCCAGCAAAAGAAAAAGATGCTGCTGACCCAATGGGTCATGACATGCCTCCAGCAGGGGCGGCAGGAATTGGAGCTGACCGACGACATGGTGATGCAGCTTGAACCTGTTCCGATGGAGGAAAAGTACGCGCCCCGGTCGTTGGAATTGTATTTTGGCCTTGCCGCCCGATCCGGCCAAGCGGTGGAGGAGGGTGACTTTCTCCTGATTGCCGGAGGTACGACGGGCACCTACGGTGCGGGCAAGTCCGTCGGGCGGTTTGTCGATTTATTTGATTCCTCCTTTGTGGACAAGCTCAAGCAAATTGACCGATTGGAGCAAAAGCTTCATCCCGATGCGATCCTCGCCGAGCTCGTTTATTTTCCGGGAGACGGCCGCGCGGCCAACGTTGCTCTGAGCACGAACATTCGCGAATACGAAATCGACATCGGCACCAATTCGGCCAAAGATCCGGAGCATACGATCCCGCTCTCCGATCTGGTCGTCGGCATTTCTGCGAGCGGTTTTTATTTGCGGTCCCTGTCAAAAAATCGAAGGGTCATTCCGGTGACAAACCACATGCTGAATACGTCGAATTCGCCTAACGTCTATCGTTTTTTGCGCGAATTATCGATGGAAAACCAGCGCAACATCGATTTTTTCGAGTGGAACGAACTGCGAACCTTCCCTTTTTTGCCGCGGTTAAGGTACAGCAAAACGATTATTGCGGCGGCCTGCTGGAAGTTTAATGCAGATATGCCGCCTTTTCACGGAAACATGACGGAGACGCAGTGGCGCCAGGCTTTCGAGGCGTACCGGAAGCAGTGGAATGTGCCGCGCTTCGTTTATTTGACCCAATCGGATAACCGCTTGCTGCTGGATCTCGACTCCCCGCTTCATCGGGATGAAGTGTATCGGGATTATACGAAGCTCCAGCCTGGGGGGCAGATCGTCCTAACCGAAACCGGCTTTGCGTTTGAGCATCTTCCCGAGAGCGCTGCCGGGCGCTACGTGACCGAGTTTGTTTTTCCTCTCGTCAAACGGGACCTGCCGCAGGCTTCCTCGCAGCCGGATCTTGACGGAGCTCTCACCTCTTCTCCCATTCGTCTCGCGGAGAGATTGAAAATGCCGGGCAGCGAATGGCTGTATCTGAAATGGTACGGTGCGGATCATCGCGCCGACGCTTTTATCGGGGGGCCTCTGCTGGAGTTTTGCCGTCAGGCGGAGGAGCAAGGATGGGCGGCCGGCAGCTTCTTTATGCGCTATGCCGATCCTGATCCGCATCTTCGCTGGCGTTTCTGCGGCCACCCCGAGCAGCTTCACACCATGCTGCTGCCGCAGCTGTACCGGTTTACGCAGCAGTGCGTGGAAGACGGGCTCTTGTCCCGCTTAGTGATCGATACTTACGACCCGGAAATCGAGCGGTACGGGGGCCGAACGTTGATCGGAGCGGCGGAACGACTGTTCTGTCTTGATAGCCGGGTCGTGGCCGAATGGATTTATGCCCGACAATCGGGACACCTCAGCCTGAACCCGCACTTGCTGGCTGTCATCAGCGTCATTGACATGATGGAACGATTCGGACTGTCCTTCTTCGAGCAATTTGAGTGGCTTAACACGATGGTACAGCATAAGGAGCATTTGGAGTTGTTCCGTCAGCATCGGCCTTTTCTTATGAAATTCGGGGATGCCAGAGGAGACTTTGCCCAGCTTCGCCATCTCCCTGACGGAGCGGCCATCCTGCCGATGCTCCATGCCCGCGGCGAGGCGATAACCCGGTACGTCGAGGGAATCCGGCTGTGCCAAGCGGAAGGAACCTTGACCAATACTCAGGAGGATCTGATACAAAGCGTGATCCATATGCATCTAAACCGGCTGTTCGGCATCCAACGGGAAGAAGAGCAGAAGGTGTTGACTTTGGCCAGACATACGTTATACAGCTTGCAGCATGTTAGGAGGAATCAGCCATGAGCTCGGCTGCGGAAGAAGCATCCCTAACCATAAATCTAACGAATATTGTGCAATCCTTTCGCTATTGGCCCCGCGTATTCCAATTGCTGTGGCAAACGCATAAACCGTATTTCTTGTCGATTTTATTGATTAACATCCTGCGCGGCGCCTCGCCGGTCATCTCGCTGCTGCTGCTTCAAACCTTGATCAACAGCATCGGCGCCGCCTGGGATACCGGTTTTCAGACCGTGCTTTGGCCCTTTATTTGGCTCACTACGTTTACCGCACTTAACGAAGCGCTGTCGCTGGCTCAAAATTTCATCAGCAAATTATTCGAAACGCTGCTCAGCAATCGGATCAACATGCTCATTATGGAGAAGTCGATTTCCCTTTCGCTTAGCGATTTTGAGAATTCCCAGGTGCAGGACGCCCTGAAACGCGCTCAGAACGAGGCCGGTCATCGGCCTTATCAAATCCTGCAGCAGATTTTGTCCATTGTTACCGCGTCCATTACGTTATTCTCGACCGCGGCTATGCTCATTTCATGGAGATGGTGGGCGGCTTTTCTTCTGATCCTCATTCCCTTGACCTCCTTCTATTCGTTTCTGAGGATCGGGCAGCAGGAGTTTATGCTTCAATGGAACCGGGCCCCGAAAATGCGGCACACCTGGTATTTGTCCGTGCTGCTGACAAGGGATCTCTCTTTCAAGGAGATCAAACTGTTTCAACTGGGCGGTTATTTGCTCGGCAAATATCACGAGCTGCTCCGCCAGTTTTTGGCAGAAGACAAACGCATGATCAAGAAGCGGCTCGGCATGGGAGCGATTTTTCAAGCGATCCAGCAAGGGGTCAATGCGTTCATGTTTCTCATGGTCTTATGGTCCGCCTTTAAACGCGAAATTTTGATCGGCCATGTGGTCAGCTATACCCAAGCCATTACGTTAACCTTAGTTTCGTCGCAAAATTTGACGCAAGGCATCCTTTCCTTATGCCAGCACAATTTATTTTTACAGCAGTTGTTCGCTTTCCTGGATTTGCAGTCCTCCGATCCTGCCGCCAGAAAAATCGGAACTTCGGAGGCTTCCCGTGCGACGAATGCGCCTATCATCCAATCGGTGGAATTCCGCAATGTCTCTTTCCGTTATCCCGGCAGCAGTTATCCGGCTCTGCGGAATGTCAGCTTTACCCTGCAGCGCGGAGAAACGCTCGCGATTGTAGGGCGCAACGGGTCCGGGAAGACAACCTTGATGAAGCTGCTGACGCAGCTGTACGACTCCTTCGAAGGAGACATTCTCATCAACGGCGTCTCGATCCGCGACATGGACTGTGAAACGTTTCGCCGCAAAGTCGGCGTCGTGTTCCAAGATTTTGTCCAATATGAGATGCAGGTCCGGCAAAATATCGGTTTTGGCAACGTCGCCAAAATGGAGGACGATGCCGAATTGTGGAAGGCGGCGGATCGGGCGGGCATCGCCGGCTTGGTCCAATCGATGCCTGCAGGCCTTGCCACCCAGCTCGGGCGTTTGTTTGACGAAGGGCAGCAGCTCTCCGGCGGACAGTGGCAGCGGATTGCCATCGCCAGAGCCTTCATGCGCGAAGCCGAGCTTTATGTGCTGGACGAGCCCAGCTCCATGCTCGATCCGGAAACCGAGCTGCAGGTGTTTCAAGCGTTTCGGGAGCTGGTCCGCGACCGGTTGGGCATCTTCATCTCCCACCGCTACTCCGCCATCCGGTACGCTGACCATATCCTCATGATGGATCAAGGCTCCGTGGTCGAGCAGGGCAATCATCAACAGCTCATGCAGCAGAACGGGATGTATGCCGAGCTTTATATGATGCAAGCGAATGCTTATTTGGACGCCGATCATGAGCGCAAAGCGCGTTCGGCCGTTTGATTACGGCAAGCAACCATGATCCGAAGGGAGAAATCGGAAATGAACCCGAAAGAAGCTTGCGAGGCCAAATGGCTGCCGCTTGAAGGCGCCGAACGAATCGAACGGGTCCGCTCGATTGTGATGGAGACGGCCCGGCGATTGAAGGACCCGGAAGAAATCGAGCGATTCGCCCTCGCGGAAGAACAGAAACGGATCGAGCAAGGGAAGTTCTACGTGAAGTGGAATGGGCTGCACCTTGCTCGGGGATATTCGGGCTTATGCCTGTTGTTCAGCGAACTGGATCGCCTGGAGCCGGATGGCCAATGGGATATCGTCGGTCACCGCTACGTCGTGCTCATGCAGCAAGCTCTGGAACGGCAAGGAATCGAATCCTTATCCCTCTGGAGCGGTATGGCCGGAGTCGTTACGGGCATCCAGGCTTTGTCGCGGCAGGGCACCCGGTACGGGAATATGCTTCGGTCGCTCAACGACTTTTTTCTGCGCATGTTTCCCGAGTACATGTATGTTGTCCGAAGAAATATAAATGAAGGCGTGCTCATGTCCGATTACGACGTGATGCAGGGCTTAAGCGGAATTGGCCGTTATTTGCTGCACTTTAAAGAGCAGCCCGAGATGCGCATTGCGCTTACGCAGGTGCTTGAGTATATGGTTGAGCTGTGCGAGTATAAGGAGCTGCAAAACACGCGGGTTCCGGGATGGTATATTTCACCCGACCGGCTTATTTCATCCTCCGATCAGGAGCTATATCCCGAGGGCTACTTCAACGGCGGGGTTTCCCATGGCATCCCGGGTCCGTTGGCCCTGCTCTCCCTTGCGCATCAGCAGGGCGTCGAAGTGGAGGGCGGGAGGGACGCCATCCGCTCCATCGCCGGGTGGTTGATGCGGTTTACGATCAAGGATGAGTACGGCCCCTATTGGCCCGCGCATGTATCGTGGCAAGAGCAGGCAGCGGGCGCCGCAAGCGGCTCGCCGCCCCGCGAGGCTTGGTGCTACGGCGGGCCCGGCGTCGCGCGCACGCTGTGGCTCGCGGGGCAAGCGCTCGGGGAAACGGCGTGGAGGGAAACGGCGATTGAATCGTTCCTCGGCACAGCACGTCGGCCTGAACGGCTGTGGAACTTGCATTCCGCGACCTTTTGCCACGGCTATGCCGGTCTCCTGCAAATGACGCAGCGGATGATCGCAGACGCAGGAACTGCGGAGCTGATTCCATTACGCGACCGTCTCGTCGATCGGATAGTTGACTCCTTTGACGAGAGTGCGCCTTACGGCTTTACAGAACTGGAAGACGGCGAAAAGCTGTATTTCGCCGGCGTGCTGGACGGGGCTGCGGGCGTTGCCCTCGCGCTGCTGGCTGTCATGCAAGCTCGGGAGCCGGAGTGGGATCGGGTTTTCCTGTTGAACTAATATTTATCGCTTCAGCCGACGGTTCACTTGTCCGTCGGCTCTTTCTTTTTCACCAATGTTCCGTTACACTTCTGATAACTTTTGTCTTCTATTTGCTACTTACGATGTGAAATTTTATAATGACGTTACAACTTAAAACCAAATTTGGTTACTCTAGGAGCCCAAAGGATGATGTTATGGAGCGCAAACTTAATTTATTATTCGGAATTTTTGGCGGAATAATGCTAATTTGCATCAGACATCCATCGATATATTTTTACTCTGTGTTAGAGAACTTTCAAGGATTTATAAGTAGTTACATTGCCCAAATTTTATCTCCTCTTGGATTATTAGTTGTTATTTACTTCAGCATTTTATTAATTATTGATTGTCTCAAGTCAGAAATTAAAAGAAAGCGCACTAAGGACGAAGAGTTTTAAGGGGAGTAAATATCGAAGGAGGCCCGTGAGGAATGAAAACAAGCGAATTATCGCGATTATCCAATGTCAGCGTACGATCCATCCGGCATTATGAAAATAAAGGTCTTCTACGCGCCGACAGGCTGGAGAACGATTACCGGGATTTCGACGAATCCGCCGTAGAGCGAGTCAAGGCGATTCAATTATATTTGAAGCTTGGATTAACAATAGATGAGATCGGAGCCTTGTTTAAAACGGAAGCGGCAGAGCCTGACGAATATGAATATTGCGAGGAGATGCTGGCAACCTATAAAGAGAAGCTAGGCCATGTGAATCGTCAAATCGAATCGCTTCACGGATTGAAGAGATTACTGGAGAGGCAAATCGCCTTTACGATCAGCAAAAAGAAAACCGTCTAACGCAGATGCGGCCCTGGAGTATACAAAAACGCTCCCGGGCTTTTTTTGCGTTATTGACATTGACACTAGTGTAATCCTTTATGATCTGCTTAGTCTCATTTCGAAAGGAGTTTTCCATATGAACAGCAGTAATCTAAAAGAAGACATTGGTGTCGGCAACGCGAGTGCAGCCACGAACCGCAAATCGGTGACCGTTATGGGATTAGGGCCGATGGGCCAGGCGATGGCGGGCGTTTTCCTTGAATCCGGCTATGCGGTAACCGTGTGGAACCGGACCGCTAGTAAAGCAGACGAGCTTGTAGCGAAAGGAGCCATCCGAGCGTCCACAGTCGACGAGGCGTTAGCCGCTAATGAGCTCGTGATCCTCAGTCTTACAGACTACGATGTGATGTACGCCATTCTCGAACCGTCTTCGGCAATCTTGTCCGGCAAGGTGCTCGTCAACCTGAGTTCAGATACTCCGGAGAAAGTACGCAAAGCGGCCAAATGGCTAGCCGACCGTGGAGCCCGGCATGTCACCGGCGGCGTGCAAGTTCCGCCTTCAGGTATCGGTAAGCCGGAGTCATACACCTACTATAGCGGTCCAAGAGAAGTCTTCGAGGCCCACAGGGAGACACTGGAAGTACTGACCGGTACCGACTATCGGGGCGAGGACCCCGGACTAGCCATGTTGTACTACCAGATCCAGATGGATATCTTCTGGACGTCCATGCTCAGCTACCTGCACGCACTTGCTGTGGCCAACGCGAACGGCATTACGGCGGAGCAGTTCTTGCCCTATGCTTCGTCGACTCTATCGTCGCTGCCGAAGTTCGTCGAGTTCTACACGCCGCGTCTCGATGAGGACAAGCACCCTGGCGACGTAGACCGACTTGCCATGGGATTGGCAAGCGTCGAGCACGTCGTTCATACGACGGAAGATGCCGGCATCGACGCTACCTTGCTAGCCGCAGTTTTGGAGATCTTCAAGCGAGGCATGAAAAACGGTTATGCTGGCGATAGTTTTACCAGCCTTATTGAAATCATCAAGAATCCTGTTCGATCCTAAAAATTAGGCCATTCCTTGCGGGATGGCCTTTAAACATGGCGTTACAAACATAAAGCGGCCCGCCGGAATTGCTCCGGTGAGCCGCTATTTTGCTTTTTAGATTTTCATGACTCCGCCGGTGCTGGCCGAGGTAACGAGCTTGGAATAGCGGGCCAAATACCCCGTTTTCACCTTCGGCTCGAAGCCTTTCCAGTTCGCGCGGCGGCGTTCGAATTCCTCGTCGCTGACCAGCAGCTCGATTTTGCGGTTAACGAGATCGAGCTCGATGATATCCCCGTCCTCGACGAAGGCGATCGGACCGCCTTCCGCCGCTTCCGGCGAGATGTGGCCGATGCTGATACCGCGCGATGCGCCGGAGAAACGGCCGTCCGTAATGAGGCCGACCTTCGCGCCGAGTCCCATCCCGACGATCTGCGAGGTCGGGGCGAGCATTTCCGGCATGCCGGGACCGCCTTTCGGGCCTTCATAACGGATTACGACGACATGGCCTTCTTTTACTTTGCCGTTGGCGATGCCTTCCAGCGCCGCTTCCTGCGAATCGAAGCAGATCGCCGGCCCTTTGTGATAGCCGCCTACGGACTTGTCCACCGCGCCGACCTTGATGATCGAGCCGTTCGGGGCCAGGTTGCCGAACAGCACTGCCAGCCCGCCTTGCTCCGAATGCGGATTGTCCAGCGTACGGATGACGTCCGTATTCAAAATCTCGCAGCCGGCGACGTTTTCGCGCAGCGTTTTGCCGGTCACGGTGATGCGGTCACCGTACAGCGCGCCGGGCTTTTTGAACAATTCGTTCAGGACGGCGCTCACGCCTCCTGCGTTGTGCACGTCCTCGATATGATAATCGGAGGCCGGAGCGATTTTTGCCAAGTGCGGGATGCGCTTCGCCACTTCGTTGATCCGCTCGATCGGGTATTCGAAGCCCGCTTCGTGCGCCAAAGCCAGCGTATGCAGGACGGTATTCGTCGAGCCGCCCATCGCCATATCCAGCGCGAACGCATTGTCGATCGCTTCCATCGTCACGATGTCACGCGGCTTGATATCCTTTTGAATCAGCTCCATCAGCTGCTTTGCGGAACGCTTCACGAATTCTTTGCGGTCTTCGGAAACCGCCAAAATGGTGCCGTTGCCCGGGAGCGCCAGACCAAGAGCTTCCGCCAGACAGTTCATCGAGTTGGCCGTGAACATGCCGGAGCAGGAGCCGCAGGTCGGACAGCCGTATTGCTCAAGCTCAAGCAGACCTTTGTCGTCGATTTTGCCGGCTTGGTAAGCGCCCACGCCCTCGAACACGGAGGACAGCGAAATCGAACGGCCGTCGCTCGTTTTCCCCGCTTTCATCGGACCGCCGCTGACGAAAACCGTCGGAATGTTGACGCGCAGCGCGCCCATCATCATGCCCGGCGTAATTTTGTCGCAGTTCGGGATGCAAACCATGCCGTCGAACCAGTGTGCGGATACGACCGTTTCGAGAGAATCCGCAATGATCTCGCGGCTCGGCAAGGAATAGCGCATGCCGATATGCCCCATAGCAATACCGTCGTCTACGCCGATCGTGTTAAATTCAAACGGCACGCCGCCTGCTTCGCGAATCGCTTCTTTCACGATCTTGCCGAATTCCTGCAAGTGAACGTGACCCGGAACAATGTCGATATACGAGTTGCAAACCGCGATAAACGGCTTGTCGAAGTCCTCCTCTTTGACGCCGGCGGCACGCAGCAAGCTGCGGTGCGGAGCGCGGTCAAAGCCCTTTTTGATCATGTCGCTTCTCATTTTTCCCTTGGACATTCGCTGAAAGCCTCCGTTTCCATCCCTATGAAAATAGAATTCTACGATTTAACGCTTCACTCGATTGTATCACGTTTCCCCGGAATTGAAAACGTGAACCGGACTGGAAAAAAAGCCGGTTTCCCCGGCTGACGGACCGTTTTTGCGGGTTGGTCGGCAAATCTGTTATAATTCGGGTAGCTTCAGGAAATTAAGTATCGGAGGATGCGTCATGACGGAGTTTGATTTTTTGTACGACGGTACGGAGGAAACGAAAACCCGCTTCGTATGCGTAGTCGGCGAAACGCTGCGGCGGTTCGATCTGGCGATTACGAGCACGAATCGTTTTTATGGTAAAAAATTAGTCACCGACATGCAGACGGGACGGACGGCGGTCATCGGACCGGACGATCTGGAGGAAGAAGGATATCTGGAGCATGCGTACAAGCTCAGCGAAGAGGAAGCCAACGAGCTGCGGGCGTTTCTGAGTGAGGTTGTCGGGCCGATCAGCTTCTCGGACATTTGAGCGGAAAGCGGGAGACGGGATTACTTCACGGTAAGCCCGTCTTTTTTGCTTAATGTAAGAAGGGTCCCGGAGCTTACGGCTTTTCCCCGTTATCTCTTGACCAGATCCTCGCGCACCGGCGTGAACGAGTCGAGCAGCGCGCTCGCCTCCAACGCCCGGCAGCCGTGCTTCGCCCCGCTCGGGATGTAGATCGTCTCCCCCGCTACGATCACCTTCGTTTCCCCGTCCACCGTAAATTCCAGCCGGCCCCTCAAGCAGTACGACAGCTGCTCGTGCGGGTGGCTGTGCACGTACCCTTCGGCCCCTTCCTCGAAATGCACTTCCATCATCATGATGCCGGCTCCCGGCTCGAATATTTTCCGTTTCACGCCGGGCTCGGCGTTTTCCCATACGTTGATGTTGCTCATGCGTCGTCCCCTCTTCCCGATTCTAGTCTTTCGATTATATCTCAAGGGTGTACGAATTCGAAGGGAGTTTCCCCAGATGAAATAGGCTTTTTTTCGGATACGGACGTCTTAGCGGGGAGCAGTTCCTTTCCGGTACTGCTCCGGAGTGACACCGGTCGCTTTGGCAAACGCGCGGTAAAGTTGACTTGGGCTCGAAAATCCCAGACTGTAGCTAATCTCCGTAACGCTGGCGCGCGTCCTCGCGAGCTGCTCCTTCGCCTGTTCGATCCGCAAGCGCAAAATATATTGATAGGGCGTCACGCCCACCGTCTGCGTAAAAGAGCGGATAAAGTGAAACTTGCTCTGATAAACGAGCGAAGCAAGCCTCTCCATCGTCAGCCGTTCCGTATAATGCGCATGAATAAACTCCAGAATATCCGTCATTCCCGATACGAGTGCCCGATCGGCATGCCGTACGTTCAGCCCGCCAGAGCTGCGGGAACCGTTTTTTTCCACAACGCGCCGTATATAAGCCAGCACCCGGCCTTCGGTTTCCTCTACCGCGAGCGGGTCGGGACCGTCTCGAAGCAGTAGCTCGGAAGTCCAGGACTTCATTCGTTTTTTTATGTCTTCGAGGTTAAAAAGCGGCCGCGAATCCAGCTCCGGCTCCTGTTCCCGCCATCCTTCGGCAAGCAATTGCTTCCGGACCTGCACGATATATACGCCTCCATCCGGGCCAAGTGAAAAATGATGCTCCTCCCCCGGATACTGGATCAACGCGTGGCCTCCGCTGATCGAATACACTCTCCGCTCCTGCGTCAAGCGGCACGTGCCGGTGACCGGAATGGTAATTTGATAAAAATCGGCATGGGCATGGGGGATATTCTCAAACGTATTCTCGATGCGCCACAGCTCCATGTTCGGCGTCGTCAACTTAAATTGCATGTCCGGTCTCCCTCCTTCCCGCCATTATAGCAAAAATTGCTCGGACGTTAAGCAATTTTTGCGGCGACTTCGTCCGCCTCCTCCCTTAAGATTAGAAAGAAAAAAAGGATAGGTGCCTATGAACGCTAAAGACACGTTAAGCAAAACCGCCTCGGCCGGCATGCTTGCGCTGACCGGGGTCAGCCTGGCGCATCTGCTGAACGACGCGATGCAGTCCGCCATCCCTGCGGTATTTCCGATCTTCCAGCAATCGATGCAGCTCAGCTTCGCGCAAATCGGCTGGATCGCCTTCGCCTTGAACGTCACGGCCTCCGTATTGCAGCCGCTGGTCGGCTATTACACCGACAAGCGTCCGACGCCGCTGCTGCTTCCGGCGGGCATGGTTTTCTCGCTGCTCGGCATGATCGGGTTCGCCTATTCGGCCAATTGGTGGATGCTGATTGCTTCCGCCTTGCTGCTGGGCGTCGGCTCGTCCGTGCTGCATCCCGAATCTTCGCGGGTTGCCCACCTTGCCTCCGCCAAAGGAAGAGGACTAGCCCAATCGATCTTTCAGGTCGGGGGCAATACCGGACAGGCGCTCGCTCCCTTAATCGTCGCCTGGCTCGTGGTGCCTCAAGGACAACGGGGGCTGCTCTTGTTCTCGTTCGCCGCCGTATTGGGAATCGTGCTGCAGGGCATCGTCTCGGGCTGGTACCGGCGTCATCTTGCCGCTCAGTCCGCCAAGAAACGGAGTGCATTACCAGCCGATACGAAGCCCTTGAAAAAAGGATATGTCTCCTTCGCCATCGGTTTGCTGATCGTCCTGCTGTTCTCCAAATTTGTGTATATTGCCGGCATGACCGGCTACTATGCCTTTTATTATATGGACCGGTACGGGTTGTCCTTGGAAAAGGCCCAGCTCTGCTTGTTCGTGCTGCAGGCGGCCGGCATGCTCGGGACGCTGTTCGGCGGCCCGCTTGCCGACCGTTTCGGACGGAAGCGGATCATCTGGTTTTCCATTCTCGGCACCGCGCCGTTTTCGCTGCTGCTGCCCTATGCCACGCCATTCTGGGCCACCGTGCTTTGCTTTATGATCGGCGCAATCCTGATGTCAGGGTTTACGGTGATTATCGTATACGCCCAGGAGCTGCTCCCGGGGAAGGTCGGGACCGTCGCCGGGCTGTTCTTCGGATTGGCGTTCGGGCTCGGCGGGCTCGGGTCCGTCGTCCTTGGTGCGCTGATCGATAAGACGAGCGTTTCTTTCGTCATTCAGCTCTGCGCCTTCCTCCCGCTGCTGGGCGTCGCAGCTCTGCTCCTGCCCAAAGACGTCGGCGCGGCGAGGCAAATCCCGGAAGCGGAGACGGTCGCGGGGGTCTGACTGCCGAATCCTAGGCTGCGCTCCCAAGCTAAAACAGAACAGACCTCCGGGCCGCATCGGCATCAGCAGCTTAGGAGGTCTGTTTCATTTTCATTCTTCGGTTATTCCCAAGGAAAATCCGTAATCAAATAATCCGCAAATGCCTTGCTTTGCTCACGGCGGATTCTGCGCATTTCCGCCCGGTGCTTCGCCGTTTCATGCAGCCGCTTCTCTTCTTCCGTTTCCGGGATGACTTGCGGCACCGGAACGGGCCGCTGGTCGTCATTCAGCGCGACGAAGGTCAGGAAGGCCGTTGCCGCAATTTTCCGCTCGCCGGTAATCAGATCCTCGGTGATGACTTTCACAAATACTTCCATCGAGCTTTTGCCAGTCCACGTGACGAACGATTCGAGACAGACCGAGTCCGTAGGCCGCACAGGCGACAAAAAGTCGACGGAGTCGGTGGATGCGGTAACGACGTTTTCCCGGCAATGCTTGGAAGCCGAAATCGAAGCGATATCGTCAATATAAGCCATCAGCTTGCCGCCGAACAGCGTGTTGTGATTGTTGACATCGGTCGGAAACACCCGGGAAGTTTTGTAGCATCGCGATTGTTTGGCATATTGTTGTTCCATAAGTTCAGCCGCCTCTTTTCATTATCCGATCAATTTCATTAATCCCCTGAATTCGAGCTCTTCAAACTTGCTCAGGACCGATTGCCGGTCCATTTCCCAGAAGCAGCTTTCCAGCGCGCAGGCAACGGGAGCTTCGCAGCAGATCGTAGCCAGGCTTCGCGAGAGATGCAGCATGTCGAGCTGCGTTTCGATCTTGGAGCGAACGCCCTTCGGCAGCAGCGCCAGATTTTCCAAAATCCCTTCGATCGATTCGTACTCCACCAGCAGCTTGAGCGCCGTCTTTTCTCCGATGCCTTTGACGCCCGGGTAATTATCCGCCGTATCGCCCATGAGCCCTTTAAGATCGATAATTTGCTTCGGTGTCAGCTGCATTTCCTCAAGCAGCGATTCCGGGCTGTAGACGGCGTAATTGCCCTGGCCCTTCTTCATAATCACGACGCGCACCCGCTCGGCCACGAGCTGCAGCATATCGTGATCTCCCGTCAGTATGTATACTTCCGCGTCCTGGCTGAAATGCTTAGCCAGCGTGCCGATGCAATCGTCAGCCTCATACCCGGTGATGCCGACGTTCACAACGCCGAAGCTGGACGTCACCTCTTTGACAAGGTCGAACTGGGGAATAAGCTCTTCCGGACAATCGACCCGGTTCGCCTTATATTCCGTGAATTGCTCGCTGCGGAACGTTTTGCTCCCCATGTCCCAGCAGCATACGATGTGGGTCGGCGTAAACCGCTGAACCGCATCCCAAAAATATTTCACGAATCCGAATACGGCGTTCGTCGGCGTCCCTGCGCTCGTTTTCATAATATATCCGCTATAGGAAGTGGCATAAAAAGCGCGGAACAGCAAGGCCATCCCGTCGACGAGCAAAACACGCGGAAGCGTCGCATTGTTATCCTGTATATCGTTTGTATCCTTCAACTGCTCCAAGCTTCATCTCTCCCATGAACCGTTATTCCTTCATCATTATAACACAGGTTCGCACGCCGGAGACGCAACGTTTGCAAAAGCAAAAATCCCCAGCCTCTTTTTAACAAGCACAAAAAAGAATCCCGATCGATTCGCGGGCCTTAAAAAGACTCACGCTCAATCAGGATTGATTTGGTTTGATAGCCGTCCGCTATACCAAATGGGACTCCATACGGGTACCGGACGTTTTTTCGGCGATCTGCCCGTTCGGGACTTTCACCCTAGGGATGACGCCCATGCTGGCGTACCACAAAAAGGGAGATGTCTTTGCCGTTTCATTAGCCCAATTGCTACAGCGGTTCCGTCCGTTCGACGATTTCCTTTACGATGCCTTGAATGACTTTTGCATTATCCTCTACAAAACCAGGGAAAAGCAGATCCAAATGCTCGCCCTTCAGCTTATATTCCGTATACCGGTTCCGGGTCGCATCCTTCCAAAAAAAGCGGTTATATTTTGCTTCTTCCCCGCTATCCGAATTTTCTTCAACCAAACAGTGGATATTTGCTTGAACTGTCCCTGAGTTGACCAGATCGCTTAAATAGTGGTGGAAAGCATAAATTTTCTTCCTGACTTTCTCCTTGGTCACGGGGGCGTTTAGGACTTGATTGTACGGCTCGGGCACATACGCAAATAAGTAGTCGGTTTCATAATCGAGTCTCTCGGGCAAGCCAAAAGCATAATTCCGTCTTGTCGAATCCACGATCAGGACATCAGACACTTCGTAGCCCCTCTTCTCCATCGCTTTCGCCACTTCAAAGACTAGATTGCCCCCTGCCGAATAACCGAGAAGCACATACGGTCCTTGCTCCTGAATGCGCAGGATCGATTCGATGTAGGAATCATACAAGTCTGCATGGTCCTTGTAATCCTCGATGAAATCAACCGTGTACACCGTGCAGTGGTTGTCCAGGTGCCTGGCCATATCTGAAAACATCATGCCGTATCCAAGCACTGGCGGGAAGCAGAACACATTGAGAAAACCAGGGCTATTGAGCTTGATGATATTGCTGCCGCGGTGATATTCGTACTTGGTAAATTCAAGCTGCAAAAGTTCCGCAGCTAACGCTTCGACCGAAGGATAATCATAGACGACGCGAATGGGGATATCCACCCGAAGCTCATCATAGATTTTTTCTGTCAATTGCAGCACCTTTAAGGAATGGCCCCCGATGTCAAAGAAGTTGTCTTTCACACTTACACGCTCAAGCCCCAGTACTTCTTGGTAAATTTTAACGAGCTTCGTTTCCATTGGGGTATGCGGAGCTTCGTAATCCTCGACTCCGATTAGCGATGCAACCGGTTCGGGCAGCGCCCGCCGGTCCACCTTGCCGTTCGGATTTAGCGGAAGGTGCTCCAGCTGAACAAAATGAGCCGGTATCATGTATTCCGGAAGCTCCTGCAGCAGGTCGCTCCGTATACGGCTCGCCGGGATGACTTCCTCCGCCGAGTAGTAGGCGCACAAATATTTCCCGCCACCTTCCTCTTCGCGGACGACTACCACCGCTTCCCGTAAGCTCCCGATCTTAAGCAACTCGGCTTCGATTTCTGAAAGCTCAATGCGGAAACCGCGGATTTTCACCTGCTCGTCGATTCTTCCCTTATACTCCAACACGCCATCTGGACGCCATCTGGCCAAGTCTCCAGTACGATAGCAGCGGCCTCCGCCGGCAAACGGATTCGGGATAAAATTCTCAGTCGTCAACCCCGGCTGGTTCAAATAGCCGCGTGCTACGCCGTCCCCGCCGACGAGCAGTTCCCCCCATGCGCCAATCGGAGCCAGTTTGTTTGCCGCGTTGACAACATAAGCGGTGGAATGAGCAATCGGACGGCCGATCGGCACGGCTTCCGTTTGTTCCCCGACAACCCTGTGCGTGGTGGAAAACGTCGTATTCTCCGTAGGTCCATATCCATTGATCAGATGCAGCGACGGATGCTCGCGAAGCACACGGTTGACATGAGGCGCGGACAAAACGTCCCCACCGACAATAAGCGTGTGCAGACCGCTAAACAGGCCGATGTCCTGCTGCGCCAATTGATAAAACAACGGAGACGTCAGCCACATCGTCGTGATGCCATAGGCTTGGACCGCTTCCTTCAGCTTCGCCGCACTCAAGATAACGTCCTTATCGACGAGATAAAGCGTGCCCCCGTTCAACAAAGCGCCCCAAACTTCAAAGGTGGAGGCATCGAAGACGACCGCGCCGGTTTGCAGAATCCGCGTATTTTCGTCCAGCTCGACATAATTCGTCTGTTTCACGAGCCGCACGACATTGCGGTGCTCGACCATAACGCCCTTCGGCCTTCCCGTCGACCCCGATGTATACATGATATAGGCGAGCTGCTGCGGGTCATGTATGGCTGCTAAGCCTGCGTTACGTGCTTCAACGTCCGCCAATGGGGACTTCTCAGACGCCTCGTTGATACCCAAGATCTGTTCGATGACGTCTGAGAAAACTTCCGCTCTTTCGCGGGAAACCTCAGAGGATAGCAGCACCCGGACGCCGGAGTCTTCCAGCAAGTAACGAATACGCTCGTCCGGATAATCCGGATCAATCGGCACATAAGCGCCCCCGGCTTTCAGAATGCCGAGGATGCCGGCAATCATGTCGATGGAACGCCCGGCGATAATGCCGACAAGCTCTTCCTTCTGTATGCCCGCTTTCTCCAAAGCCGCGGCAATAGCACTGGAACGCCCGGCAAGCTCCAGGTAAGTCAGCGACTCCCCGCCGCATACCACGGCGGTCTGATCGGGCAGGCGCCGGGCTTGCTCTTCAAATAACTGGTGGATCGTGGACTCCCGTGGATACGGAGCTGCGGCGGGGTTGAATCGCTCAAGCAGCTGCTCCTTCTCTTCCTCCGATAAATAATCGGCTTGCAGGAGGGGCAGCTCGGATTCAAATAATACCACGGAAAAAAGCTTGTGCAAATGGGCAAGCAGCTGTCGGATGAACCCCTCCTCATACTTGCTGCCCTCATACGAAACCTGCACGGAGGCCATCCCATCCTGCCAGTCAAAGTGGAACGCAAGCCCGGCAACCACTTTCTCGGCATGGTCCTGGGTGTGAAGCTGATTGAGCGTTACCCACGTGGCGATCAGGGGAATCCCGCTGGCGAGCAGCGGGATTTGCACCTGTCCAGTGTAATTCCAGTAAGGCAGGTTTTGATGCTCAATGGCTTCGGAGACCGAGCTTCTCAGGCTGTTCAGCAAACTGCGAAAGTTCGTATCCGGGGCAATCCGGGTTTTGATCAACAATAGCGGGTTTACTGGAGCGACGCTGTCGCCTGGAGCCGGAACAGGAGGCGTACCGACAATCAGTTGCTCTTCATTCGTGTAAGCATAGAGCAGCGCCTTGACACCCGCCATCAAGACCAGAAATACGGGAAGCGGCGCTCCCCCGCCAGTAATCGCGGCGATCCGGCCGGAAATCTCCGGCGCAAACGTGTTCGATACATGCCGGATGCCCTCAGGAGTATTGTTCCAGCCACTTGTATATGGAAAGGCCGCTACCCGATCCTCGCTATCGAACCTGTCCTGCCAATACGTCCTTTCGCTCTCAAACATGATTTGCATAGGGCCACCTCCGAATCAGAATGTAAAATGAATCGTTTCCTGTACCGGCTTGCTTTGCACAAGGCGGCTTCCGAATTCCAAATCGTTAATGGCCTGTGCAGGATTGCGTCCAATCTCAGCCAGCAACGTTATAAAATGCCTGGAAAGCAGCTCAACGGCCTGCCTGTTAAACAGCTTCGTTGAATATTCGATAATGCCCTGCAGCCCTTCCTCGGCCACGTTCATCGTTAAAGTCAGATCGAATTTGGCTGTTGCATGCTCTTGAGCGTAAGACTCAAAGGTCAGCGATTCCAGCGTTGATTCCTGTCGTTCTAAATTGTCAAACATAAATACAGCGTCAAAAAGCGGATTGCGGCTCGGATTGCGCGGAACATTCAAGGATTCCACCAGCTCCTCCAGCGGATATTCCTGATGCTCGAACGCCAGCAAGGTTCGTTCCTTAACCTCTTGCAAATAGCTGAGAAAGGTTTTGTCCTTCGCCGGATAATTGCGGAGCGGTATCGTATTGACGAACATGCCAACGATTCCTTCCAGATCGGCGGACAGCCGTCCCGCCACCGGCGAGCCGATAATAATATCTTCCTGTCCGCTGTACTTGGACAACAGCACCGTATAGGCGGCGAGCAGAACCATATACATTGTCGTACCGGTTTCGGCGGCCAGTTTGAGCAGTAGTTCCATGGTTTGCGGCTCTACCGTAAATTCGAGATTCGCCCCTTCAAAGCTGCGCTGGGCAGGTCTTGGATAGGCGATAGGCAAGTCCAGCACTGGCAGCGCGCCCGACATATGATCCAGCCAGAATTCCTCTTGCTTGCGGCGGCGCTCGGAAGACGCCGCTTCCTGCTGCCATACGGCGTAATCCTTATACTGAAGCGTAAGCGGAGACGGCTCCTGACCGTTATAGAATTGCGCAACCTCCTGAACGATAATTTCCGACGATACGCCGTCGGTAATGATATGGTGCATGTCGATCAACAGCAGGTGGCGGGCCGGCTCCAGCTCGATAAGACGCACGCGGATCAGCGGCGGACGCTGCAAGTCAAACGGGCGAAAGAAGCTGCGAATATGGAGATCCGCCTCCGCTTCCGGTATTTGCACAAATTCCAGAATAAAATCGGCGTCGTCGTAAACCCGCTGTACGACTCGGCCATCCACGATGCCAAAGCCGGTCCGCAGCGCCTCATGCCGCTCAATCAGACGAAGGAAAGCGTGCTCCAACCGCTCGCGGTCAAGTTCACCCTTCACCAAAAGCACGGTCGGCATGTTATAGCTCACCTCTCCGCCTGCCTGATGGCAAAGCAGATAAATCCGCTTTTGCGCAGATGTTACCGGGTAATACTCCATAACCGGCGCTACCGGAATCGTTGCATACGCCGATTGCTGCAAGCTCTCTGCTGCTTTTGCCAATTGTTCGATGGTTGGAGCGCGGAACACCTCCCGCAGCGGGAGCTCCACGTTCATCTCCTTATGCACCTTGCCGACCAACAGCGTCGCGCTCAGGGAATGGCCGCCCAGCTCGAAAAAGTTGTCCTTCATGCCTACCTTCTCCAGCCCCAGCACTTCCTGCCAGATGCTTGCTAGCTTCGCCTCCTGCGGCGTCCGCGGCGCGACGTATTCCACGCCCATCTGCATGCTCGCATCCGGCGCCGGCAGCGCTTTGCGGTCGATCTTCCCGTTCGCCGTCAGCGGCAGCTGCTCCTGCTGCATGAAGTACGACGGGATCATGTACCCCGGCAGCTCCTGCGACAGGCTGCTCCGCAGCTCGCTCAGCTTCAGCTCGCTTTCCGCCGTAAAGTATGCGCACAGCACCTTCTGGCCTTTGGCATCCTCCCGCACGACGACGATCGCTTCCCGCACGCCTTCCGCTTTCAGCATCTGCGTCTCGATCTCGCCCGTTTCAATCCGGTATCCCCGGATTTTCGCCTGGTTGTCGATCCGGCCGATGAAGTCCACGTTGCCGTCCGGCATCCATCGCGCAAGATCTCCCGTCCGGTATAAACGCTCGCCTTCCACAAACGGGCTGTCCACAAATTTCTCTTCCGTCAGCTCCGGACGGTTCAGGTAGCCTCGCGCCACCCCGATGCCGCCGATGCACAGCTCGCCCAACACGCCCACCGGCACCGGATTCAAGTGCGCGTCGACGATGTAGAACTTGGCGTTCAGCGCCGCTTTCCCGATCGGCACGTTCCCCGCCCCCGGCAGCTTGTCCAGTGGCTCGTCGTAGAGGCTCGAATCGATCGCCGCTTCCGTTACCCCGTAAGCGTTGATGATTCTGAACTGCGACCCGAAGCGCTCCTGCAGCACCCGGTAATCCGTCACGCTGCAGCTGTCCGAGCTGGTAATTAACAGCTCCATTGAGCTCATATCCAGCCCGTGCTCGGCCACATAGTCCATGAACGGCACGATGAGCGCCGGCGTCGATTCGAAGATCGTGATCCTCTCCTTGCTGATCCAGTAGTGCAGACGGGCCGGATCGATCCGGTCGTCTTTCGGGCAGAGGACCATCGTGCCCCCATTATACAGCGTCCGCGCAATGTCTCCGACGAACACGTCGAACGAGAAGCTCGCCAGCTGCAGCAGCCGTACCGGGAATTGATCCAGACGATACTCCCGACGGTATCCTGCCGCCGTATTGACCAGGCTGCGGTGCTCGATCATGACCCCTTTCGGACGTCCCGTCGTACCCGACGTATAGATCACGTAAGCCAGATCGTGCGGCTCGTTCACGTTCGCCACGTTCGACGCGTCTTCGGCATACGCCGCTTCGTCTTCCAGGCAAAGCACCGCTTGCAGCGTCTGCTCCCCCTGCACCCATTGCCGCGCGCGCTCCTGCAGATGCGTTTGCGTCAGCAGCACCGTGGCTGCGCTGTCCTCCAGCATGAACTGGATGCGGTCGGACGGATAATCCGGGTCCAGCGGCACATAAGCTCCACCCGCTTTCCATACCGCCAGCGCGCCGACGAGCAGATCGGTCGAACGGTCGGCCAGAATGCCCACCAGTTGATTTGGCTTCACGCCTTGAGCCTGTAGCGTGCGCGCCAGACGGTTCGCCCGTTCGTTCAGCTCCCGGTACGTCAGCCGGTCGTTTTCGTAGACGACCGCCGTCGCCTCCGGCGTGCGCTCCGCCTGCTTCTCGAACAGCGCGTGGAACGCCTCGTTCTCCGGCGCCTCCGGCGCGGCCGGGTTGAACACGTGCCCGATCTGCGCCTTCTCTTCGGCTGTCAGGATGCCCAGCGACGCGATTTTGGCCGCAGGATCGCTCACGATAGCCACCAGCAATTGCTCGAAATGCTTCGCTATCCGTTCGATCGTTTCCCGTTTGTACAAGGCGGTGGCGTATTCGATTCCGCATAGGAAGCCGTCGCCGCTTTCCATAATGTCCAAGCTCAGGTCGAATTTCGACGTATGTTCTTCAACCGGGTACGGCGTAAGCTGCAAGCCCGGCAGGTGGAATTCCTTATTCTCCGTATTTTGCAGAGTAAACATCGTGTCGAAAAGCGGGTTGCGGCTCAAGTCGCGGGCCAGCTTCAGCTTGTCCACCAGCTCTTCGAACGGATAATCCTGACGCTCGAACGCGCCAAGCGTCGTTTCCTTCACTTCCTTCAAATACGAGAGGAACGTTTTGTCCGCCGCCGGATAGCTGCGGATCGCCAACGTATTGACGAACATCCCGATCAGCGGCTGCAGATCGGCATGGGTTCTGCCCGCAATCGGCGTACCGACGATGATGTCCTCCTGAGCGGTATACTTTTGCAGCAGCACCGTGTAGGCGGCCAGCAGCACCATGTACAGCGTTGCGCCGCTTTCCGCGGCGATCCGCTTCAGCCCTTCGCTTACTTCCGAACTCATGCGGAAAACAAGCGCATCGCCGGTATAGTTCTGTACCGCAGGGCGGGCATAGTCGGTCGGCATTTCGAGCACCGGCAGTTCTCCACGGAACGTTTCGAGCCAGTATGCCTCCTGGCGCTTCAGCTGCTCTTTTTGCGCGTCGGACTGCTGCCATACGGCATAATCCTTATACTGAATGCGCAGCGCCGGCAATTCCTCCCCGCTATACAGCTGGGCGAATTCTTCCACCAGAACGTCCGCCGAGACGCCATCGGAAACAATGTGATGCATATCCAGCATCAGAATGTACCGTTTGGACGCCAGCTCGACCAAGCCTACCCGCAGGAGCGGCGCCTTCGCCAGATCAAACGGACGGATGAAGTCGCGTACAATCGTTTTGGCTTCTTCCACGCCCACCTGAATCGTTTCGACGGCAAAATCCACTTCCGGATAGATCCGCTGCACCGGTTCTCCGTCCACCAGCTCGAAGCCCGTCCGCAGCGTCTCATGACGTGCAATCAGCTTGCGGAACGTCTCTTCGAACCGCTCGCGGTCCAGCGCCCCTTCGAGCCCCATCACGCTCGGCATGTTGTAGCTTTGGGCCGCGCCTTCCAGCTGATGCAGGATAAAGAGCCGTTTCTGGACCGAGGAAACCGGATAGTACTCCCGTTCTTCGACGACAGGAATCGCATCGAACGCCTGCTGCTCCAGTTGGCCGATCGCCTCCGCCAATTGCTCGACCGTCGGGAATTGGAAAATGTGCCGCAGCGGAAGCTCCATATTCAGCTCCTTGCGCACCTTGCTGGCCAATGCGGTCGCACGCAGCGAATGTCCGCCCAGCTCGAAGAAGTTGTCCTTCACGCTCACCTTCTCCAGACCAAGCACATCCTGCCAGATACTTACCAGCTTGGCTTCCGTCGGCGTCCGCGGCGCGACGTATTCTCCGCCCGCATGCATGCTTCCTTCCGGAGCAGGCAGCGCTTTGCGGTCGATCTTGTCGTTCGGCGTCAACGGCATCTGCGCCAGCTGTACGAAATACGACGGGATCATATAGTTCGGCAGTTCCTGCGACATCGCCGCTCTCAATTCCGATGCCGTCAGCTCTCTTTGCGCTACAAAGTAGGCGACGAGCTGCTGCTGCCCGCTTGCGTCCTCGCGCGCGAGAACGATCGCTTCCTGAACGCCGTCGACCTTCGCCAGCTGCGCTTCCACTTCGCCCAGCTCGATCCGGTAACCGCGGATTTTCACCTGGTGGTCGATCCGCCCCAAATATTCAAGCCGCCCGTCCGGCAGCCATCTTGCCAGGTCCCCCGTCCGGTACATCCGCTCTCCGCTGAAGCGGCTGGTCACGAATGCCTCCGCCGTCAGCTCCGGACGATCCAGGTAGCCTCTGGCCAGACCCGCACCGGCTACGCACAGCTCGCCTGCTACGCCTACCGGCAATAGATGCCCGTGCCTGTCCACGATGTATACCCGGTGATTCGGCATCGGACGCCCGATCGAAATCAGCCTGCCTGCCTCCGGATCTTCCGAAACCGGCCAGATCGACGTCGCTACCGAGTTTTCCGTCGGACCGTACCCGTTGTAATACGCCACCTTGTCCTTCCACTTCTGCACCAGCTCCGGCGACGAGGCGGAACCCGCTGTGAACAGAATGCGCAGGCTTGGCATCTGCTCCGGCTCCAGATACACCGCATACGTTGGCGGCAGGGTCGCGACCGTAATTTGATGCTCCGCCATATACGTTTCAAACCATTGGTAGTTCAAGATCGTATCCTTCGTCGGCACGTACAAGGTCGCGCCGCAGAACAACGCTTGGAAGATCTCCCAGCAGGCCGCGTCAAACGACAGGCTGGCGAACAGCAGCGCGCGGTCCTCTTCGCCGATACGCAG
>NZ_JAHNZO010000046.1 GCF_018998565.1 Paenibacillus oleatilyticus
TGTATTAGGCACGCCGCCAGCGTTCGTCCTGAGCCAGGATCAAACTCTCCATTAAAGAAAAGCTGATTAAAGCTCAATTCGTTTACTAGCTTAATTGAATCTCAAAATGAGATTCGCACGTTACTCGTTGTTCAGTTTTCAAAGAACAAATTCGTCTTACTCAACGTTGCTACCGAAGCAGCGAGAAATAATATATCATGTTAACCACTTGAAAGTCAATAGCATTTTTTTCTTCCAATCCGTCTCGAAAGTACGAATCAATCGAAGCAGATCATCCGTTATTTGCTTGACTCACGTCCGCCTCTCAACGGCCGGATTAACAATATATCATGTTAATTGATATTAAGCAACAAACATTTTCTTCCTTTTGGGTAGTCTTCTTATTCAAGTAATCTTGTCATATTGTGAGTTATACGATCATTTGAGACATAAACAGCCCATTTTAGGCTGTTTTTTTTAACATCAATGTGAGACTGTTTATAATATCCGATTGGACAAACCTTATATTTTTATAAGATAACCTTAGACAAACATCATTTTCTTAGTCATCTTGAGCACGACTTCCATTTGGGCAGGCTTAGGTGTTAGGGGAGAACGGCAGCATAAACCAAGGGAAGTGGAGCGGTGTTCATATGCTCGGTGCCGTTTTATGCCTTAAAAACAGTGGAGTAAGAGCGAAGAGTAAATGCAATTCCTTGTCCGGAATTAAAGAACAAGAAATTGCAAATATTAATAACGTTCGCCGCGTACAGATCGATATAACTGTACATTCTTGTTCCCCTACAGGGAAACAAACCGCGTCTTTGTATCGCTCTGCTCTCCTAATAAAATTGTATCGAAAATAAAAGTTAATGCTGCAAAAGCAGCTCCGGATTGTTTAATGAGATGGTTAAACATCATGTAAATTATTCCTATATGGAAAAAATTCTAATTCTCCAGCATCAACAAGTCGTTTAATAAATGGACCCGTGATTCGATACGTTACATTACGAGGTTTCCAATTCAAAAGAAAATTGGCCGTTTCGTCCATTCCAAAGAGATGAAAGTGAGCATTTGCCAACTCCACGAGATCGTCGTCTTCCAGACGTTCTTGATTATACTCCTCTTTTCTTTTACTGCGTTCTTCAAAATATAAACGAAGCCAATTGTATATGCCGCTCGTTATCATCCGGGTTTATGCGATGATTCCAAGTTCCAAAGCTTTCATAACAGCTTCTTCCTTGTTGCTGACGCCAAGCTTAGTATTAACTGAGCTGGCGTAGTTTCTGACCGTGCCGACCGACAAATACAATTTGGACGCTATCGTCTTGTACCGGTGACCTTTGGCGACAAGCTGCAATATTTCGATTTCTCTGGGTGTCAAATCATAGGTATCGGCCGTATTCGATCGCGGTAATACGCTGCTCTCATCGAGCTTTTCAAATATTTTGCGGGACATTCCCTGTTCGATCAACGTGTCTCCACGGTGAATAATCCGTATCTTATTAGCTAACTCAAGCGGCTCCGTCGTTTTCAGCAGGAAACCGTCCGCGCCGTTGCGCAGTAAATCCCGCGCTTGCTCGCTATCCTGAAACGTGGTGAAAATCAATACCCGGATATGAGGCCACTGCTCCTTGATGATCGTGGTCGCTTCCGCTCCACCCTTGCGCGGCATGTCCAAATCCATGAGCACCACGTGAGGCTGAAGACGTCCGCACAAGTCGACAGCTTGCTCGCCGTCCTCAGCCAAGCCGACTATGACCAAATCCGGGAATTTGTCCAGCAGCGTCCGCAAACTTTCTCGAATAAACGGTTGGTCATCGACAATCAGCAAACGTATCTCCTCTTCCAACGTCTCCGCTTGTCGGGGCAAAGTACAAGTGACCCGTGTCCCGTCCCCCGGTTTCGTAAAAACGGATACTTGGCCCTGCAAATTCATCGCTCGTTCCTTCATCGCGTTAATGCCGAACCCCTCGCGCCACTCTTCCATCCCTCGCCCGTTGTCCTGCACCTCAAGCCTCGTAAATTGCTGTTCGAATTGTAGTGAAACGGTCATTTCCGTCGCCTCGCCGTGACGAACGGCATTTGTAAGCGACTCTTGCATACAGCGAGTCAAGGCCATTTTCGCTTGCCGTGACAACATATACTCCTCTCCCAACACTCGGAAAATGACATTGACCTGGGCATGCTCCTGAAATTCATCTCCAAGCAGTTGCAGAGACTGAATCAGCGAATCCTCTGCTGATCCCATTTGATGCAAATAGCCCCTCACTTCCTCGATGCTTTTGCGGCCCAGTTCAAGCAAGGAATCTAGTCTTTGTATGCCTGTTTCGGTAACAAGCTCGGCACGCAATGTCTCCATTCCCATGATGATGGAAGTATACGCATGCCCAACCGTATCGTGGAGCTCCCGCGACAGCCTATTTCGTTCTTCCGTCAGCGTAATGCGCTCGATCTGGGACATATATTGCTCGAGCACCGCGTTTTGCTTACGAATCGTTTCATTTTGCCGATGATTGACGATCAATAAATGAAAGGCGAAGCCCATCACATAAGCAAGCCCATAATAACTGATCGTAATAAAGTAATCGTTGCTTTGCGCTACCGTATAGAACAAGGCGGGGAAAATAAGGATCGTGGCCGGAGCCGTCCAACGATAAGATCGGTGGGCGCTATTCGCCGCGATGAGAAACGCAGAGACAAGAAATGAGACGAAAGCAACAGGGAACAATGAAGTTAAATAGATGCACAGTCCGCCATAGATCAGCATTTCCGTGAACAGGTAGTATTTATAACTGAACTGCAAGCAAAGCCAAGGAATGGAGAAGGCAGCGATTCCCCAGAAAACAACGATCCAAAGCGGTAGTGTCAAACCTTCCTGAACACTGATCATCGTGATGATGAGCGTAGTGCTGTTTATAAAGCGGGTCGCCAACATAATCCAGTCATACCATATCCACTGTTTAACCATGTCCAACAATTCGTTTCAACCCCTGTATCCAACGTCTGATATTTTTCATAGCTGTCATTTTAACTGTCGAATCATGATACGAGTATAACCTCCGATCGATTTCACCAAGCGATCGGCTAGCTTGAAGCTGATCAAAGCAAATGCGGCTCCGACCGCCATCACAATGAGCGATTTTGCCAAAGTATCTACACGCATAATAATAACATTCATATCAATGTAACGATACAGCAGTGGAGTCAGGAGTAACATAAAAGGAGCTACATAGAGCGCTGCGGCACTGACGAGGCTGATAAGCCCAATCACTAATTTCTGCATCAACCAATAGACGGCGACCCAATTGCGACGATCCGTCAGCTCGGATTTGGCTTGAGTCCACACCGATCCTTCCGTTGTCGCTTTCTTGTCGTATGGGGCAATCGTAACATCGGTATAAATTTTTGTTTGCGTTCGCTCAAATTGAATAAACGTTGCAGTTGTTCGTAAAACATGAGTGACTAAAGGAATGCCAATGACTGTAAAAGAAAGGCTTAAACTAAACGATAGAGCAACCAGATAGAAGCAAAAGTAAAACAAACCTGTAGCAAAAGTCAATAATAAAAAATAACCATTTTGGATGAAACCTGTCACAATGTTCTTCATAGGTTCATCGCTCCTCTCCAGTAATACCCGTATCGTACAGCTTCCTGTGTCATTTGCGCCAGTGTAAAAATGTCATGTGATACTTTCCAAAGAGAGGATTATCCCGAAAACAAAAAAACAGCTGTTTAATCGGCATTCAAGAGATTGTATTATTGTCATCGGACAAAGACGTTTCGCAATTTCGAACCCAAAGAACCTTCATGATCTCCCACTTCGCTTCGGTAATTTGAGGTATGTGCTTCAATGGATCGTTGACTCCTCTCTGGATAAATTGACTACTTGCGTAATCCAAAATAACATATTACAAACGTAGTCCTGGATTGTCAAATGATAAGTTATTTGGATTCAGTCAACGAAATGATTTGTTTTCGCGGTGTGGCCGTTGCGCGCCCAGACGATCGACTTCCCAAATTTCTCCTCCGTCCATCTGGCATTTTCGTACATCGCAATATCATACTGATTGTAAAAGTCTTCTCCGGTAAGTATCCCATCATTTTGGTAAACTGTTCGATGACGGCAGCATGCTGTTCGATCCAGGTGAATTCTGGGGATTCCCCGTTCAATTGTATTCTGTTCGAGCAACCTACGAATTTCTTCGGTGTCTTCATGATATTTGTTTTTCATTTCTTCCGAAAGATTCATGTAAATGTACGCATCCTTCGTTCGAGGATAAGGTCTTTAAACTTATCGTTCAAAAGTGGCACAAGTTCCGGTTTATGCAGTTGCACATACTCTATGATCGATTCATAGACATTTTCGCTAATCGTTTCCACATGCCTATGATACGCACTTTTTGATCATTGTCTGGATTGTTATTATAGACCCGAATCCATTCAATCGTCATTTCTTTCGTATTAAATATAAGGTAACCCCACTGCTCTGGACGACAGCGCATGCCTTGCCGCGAACGGTTCCCAGCGTGACGACCTCTGCGGGACGGCTAGCTGCGAATCACCGCAAGCAAATGTCGGATAGAACCGTCTGAGACCGAGTCCGCCACGCCCGCCTTCACCTGCTTCGAACACATCTCCCACGCTGCCGCATCAACGATGACGGCAACAAGCGTTTCCCGCCAATCCAACTCTAGCAGCCGCTTCAGAACGAGGGTCAAATCCATGCTAGCGCCTGCCGCGGGTTATCGCCGGTATCCGACAAAATGATCGATCTCGCCGCCTCCTCTGCCGCCGCTTGTAACGCTTCATCCAAGGAATAAGCTTCTGTCGTGAAGCCGAATTGCTCACTTCGGTCCCAGAAAGCATTGGGCGATAAGCCGTCATATGACAGTAAATACGCGTCATGGTGACATAATGCATCTTGGCAGTATGACAATTACTTTGCAATACTCGGGGAGACAAATCGCTTCGCAACGAATGTCAAACAATAACCCTAGGGAGGAAAAAAATGAACAAGAAATTATTAACGAGACTGGCGCTTACTACAATATGTAGTATAAGTTTGGCCGGTTGTTCCACAGAAGAAATCCCATCAACACCATCCAGTTCGGGCAATACGCCTGCATCTAAACTTGAAACTGACATGAAGGACAACCAGACTCCATTACAGTGGCTGGAGAAGAATGCAATCAAATTAACAACAACTGAGCCTCGTGCTTCTTTGGAAGATTTACAACCACTTAAAGAGATGATAGGATCCGCTTCTATTGTTGGTTTAGGCGAAGCTTCTCATGGCATGCATGAAATCTTCACAATGAAACAACGTATCGTACAGTATATGGTTACGGAATTGGGGTTTACAAACCTTGTCTTAGAAGAGAACTGGGGGAACGGATTGATGCTTGATCGCTATGTTCTTACAGGTGAAGGGCATCCAAGCAAAAATCTCAGCCCCACGTTTAACAATAAAGAAGAGACACAGATGTTGGAATGGATTCGTGACTACAATGCAAATCCCAAACATGTCAACAAAGTACGTGTAATCGGGATGGATCAACAAAAATTAGATGAACATGTGTTTAACAAAATTTCGGACTATATCCAACAATATCATCCGAATTTGATTTCTCAATTAAATGGCAAAATGAAAGAGCTTATTCCCGCAACAAAAGATGAGCAAAGTTTTGCGGAACTGCCCAAAGATGAGAAAGAAAAGCATCTTTCCAATGCCCGGTCTATTATTGAGCTGCTAGAAAAAAATGAAGCTAATACCGGCAAGCAAAAAGAAGATTACGCATGGGCATTGCATAGCGCCCGTATTATCGAGCAATTTATTCATATGTTTGCAGCTGAAGAACAGCCGGAGTTCTTCTTAAGACATGATATTGCAATGTATGAAAATGCGAAGTGGACACAAGAGCAATGGGGGAAAACCATTGTATGGGGTCATAACGGACATATATCCAAAACCAATATTCTTCCATTCGTATATCCGGAGATGTCAGGACAACATTTGGCTAAACATTACGGCGACAAATACGTATCCATCGGGACTTCAATCAATTCAGGTTCATATAACGGTATTAATGAAAGCGGCAAATTCGGTCCTTACGGAACGGTTAAAAGCGATGACCCCAATAGTATTAACTATACCTTCGGACAAGTCAAACAAGATCAATTTTTTGTAGACTTGCGCAAAGCAAGCGGTTCGGTGAAAACTTGGTTAGATGAAACCCGTCCTCTATTTGCCGGAATAACAAAATTGGGACCTCAAGTACCTTTGTTTGTAGACGCTGCATTCGGCAAGACATTTGACATCTTTTTCTATATCAATAAGGTCACTCCATCACAAATGAATGAATAATACGACGATTCCATAATCAAAAGGAGAAACGAAATGAACAAAATTTCTATGCTCACTGTATCGACAATGATTACCGCGACTCTATTACTGCCATTACAAGGAACTGGTATTGCAAAGCAGGCGGATCCCCTCGTTACTACTTACAGTCAAGATTCGCAGACCAAAGCCAAGCAACTTATCGATGAAGCTGCTAACCAACAAAATATACCGGGCATAATTGTAGCTTCCTTAAACAAAGGATCAAAATGGGCATATGCTTCCGGTGAAGCAAGCATTTACGGTACTGACCCGGTTAAGACGAACTTTACTTTCCGGATCGGTAGTCTAACAAAGACGTTTACTGCAATGGTCGTTCTTCAGCTTGTTGATGAACAAAAACTGAACCTGGATGACACGATAGACAAATGGCTGCCTGATGTTGTTAAGGGTACTGAATATGAAGGGGATCATATCACGATTCGGCAACTATTAAACCAAACAAGCGGTATTCCTGACTATTCAGATCACCAGGATTTTCTCGATAAATTTCTCCCAAACCCGTTACATTCCTTTACTGCTGACGAATTAGTTCGTACTGGACTGAACATGAAGGCAATCTCTAAGCCTGGAGAGAAATGGGTTTATTCCAATACGAATACGGTACTGGCAGGGATGATTATTAAGAAGGCTACTGGAGAAACATACGGGGAACATATTAGGAAACGTTTCATAGCTCCCCTTAAGCTAACGAGCACTTATGTACCCGACGACTACTCGTTTATTCCAGGTGAACATGCACGAGGATACTTCGTACTCGACGGTCAATTCATAGACAGAACCGAAATGAATCCCTCTTGGGCAGATGCTGCGGGATCTATGATCTCCACAGCGGATGATATGAATACATTCTTCCATGCTATACTTAGTGGCAAGCTATTAAAACCAGCTACTTTAGATCAGATGTTAACTGGGGTTGAATCTCCAGCAGGTGAATACGGCTTGGGGATCGCTGGAATAAAGCTGACGAATGGTATTACGATTTGGGGGCATGGCGGCAACGTTCCAGGATTCGCAACGTTCACAGGTGGAACTCGCGGCGGGGATTATGTACAAACCCTTAATATCAATGCGATGCCTTCTGATAATACGTTGCCTCTTTCCAAAAGCATTGCCGAGCAACTCATTTGCTCTTCATCACATTAAGAACACCAGCAAGCTGGCACCGGAAATTTCCTATTCCGGTGCCAGCTTGCTGCCATTTCGGCCCCGACCGTTTCCTCTGCCCGCGACGGAATGTCCGAGATAAACAGTCTCAAACTATCTTATAAACAGTCTCAATTTACGTTATAACTCACAACTTGATACATTAGTTGTCTCACAGCCCCCGCTGCCGCATCGCCTCGAACAGAACGACGGTAGCGGCCATCGCCGCGTTCAGCGATTCGGCGCGTCCCTTCATCGGGATGAGTACCTGATGCCGGGCGAGCTGCCGAACTTCTTCGGAGACGCCTTGCCCTTCGTTGCCGATGACAAACCACGTGGATTTGCGAAAATCGTGCTCGTAGCAGCTAACCGCTCCTTGCAAGCTTGTAGCGACAACCTGCACACCGGACTCGGCCGCCTGCGGCAACCATTCAGTCAAGTCGCCTTGGACGATCGGCAGATGGAAAAGCGACCCCATCGTCGAACGGACCGTTTTTGGGTTATACAGATCGACGGTCCCTTTGCCAAGCAGTACGCCGGAGGCGCCTACCGCATCGGCGCTACGGATGATCGTGCCCAGATTGCCGGGGTCTTGGATGCCGTCGATGACGACGACCAGCCCGTTCGGCTCACTGGCCGCGAGCAGATCGCTTCCGCGCCACGGCAGCTTCGGGACGACCGCGAATACGGGCTGCGGCGTCTCGGTGTCCGTGCATTTAGCCAGCACGGCTTCCGTTACCGGGACGCATTCCGCTCCTTTGGCCGCCGCATCCTCCAGCAGCCCGGCAATCGCTTGCTTCTTATCTGCGGCGTAAACCAATACCTCGGGCATCAGGTCGCCGGTGCGGAGCGCCTCCTGCACGAGATGGACGCCTTCGATCAGGAAGCGCCCCTGCTTGTCCCTCCCTTTACGGCTGAGCAGCTCGGTCCACTGCTTTACCCGCGGGTTTTGAACCGAGCTAAGGATGGCCGATTCACTGGAAACTGTCTTTTTTTTATCGTTCATACGATTTCTTTTGCCCTCTATTCCGCAAACGTCTTTTCGAAATTTTTCAAATCCTCGTTCGTCCCTACGACAACCAGAATGTCGTTATGTTTTATGATATCTTCGGCGTGCGGAGCGATGTTCATCTTGTCTCCGGTTCGGATCGCCATCACGTTGCAGCCGTATTTGGCGCGAATATCGAGCTCTCTCAGATTACGGCCGACCATTTGCCCAACCGCTTGAACCTCGACGATGCTGTAGTCTTCCGAAAGCTCGATGTAATCGATAATGTTGGATGAAATTAAATGATGGGCCACCCGGACGCCCATATCGCGCTCCGGATAAATAACCTTATCCGCCCCTACTTTCGCGAGCACCTTGCCGTGCAGCTCGTTCTGCGCCTTGACCACAACCTTCGGCACGCCGATTTCCTTGACGATGATCGTTGTCAGAATGCTAGCCTGAATATCTTGTCCGATTGCGACGATGACGACGTCGAAATTGCGCAATCCGAGAGCGCGCAGCGCTTCTTCATCGGTGGAATCGGCCTGAACGACGTGCGTCACAATATTCGACACTTCCTGCGTCCGCTGCTCGCTGCTGTCGATCGCCAGCACTTCAAAGCCGAGATTCGATAACGTTTTGGCTACGCTGGAGCCGAAGCGTCCCATGCCGATGACGGCGAATTGTTTTTTCATCCGTGCTCATCCCCCTTCTCCTTTCTTTATTATATCAAGAAGCGCGGCAGTTCACCAAAGTTCGTGCCGAAGCATGAAACTAATTCAAGCGGAGCATATTAATAAAAGCGAAATCGCATCAACCAAGTGGAAAAGACAACAAAGCGAGGAACTGCCATGAACCTGAATTTGCGGCAAGCGATCATTCAGCGCATGCATGACAAAAGCAACGAAGAGCTCTTTGAAGTTATTGCGGATTCGATGGATGCGGAAGAACGTGTGCTGCCGGGCCTTGGAGTATTGTTCGAAATTATTTGGAAGCACAGCGAAGCGGATGCGCAGAACCAAATGGTCGCGACGCTCAAAGAACATTTGGCTTAAAACGGCAAAAAAGCGTGCGGGGAACGGCCCCTGCGCGCTTTTCCGTCATATTATTGCAATTAGTCGAAAATACTTCGGGCGCGCCCGGCTTTCAATGGCACCGGACGTTCACAGCTGCTGTGCATCTCATAATGCTCTCCATGCGTAGAAGCGTCATGGAAGCCATGCATGGCCTCCAATACGTGATAGGCCAGCTCCCCGTTGGCACGGTTGGTCCGCCCTTGTCGAATCGCTGCGGCCATATCCAGTACGCCAAGACCGCGACAGTTGTCCGTAGAGCCATGGGTAAGCGGCATAAGGCTGAATTCCGTCGCGTCATAGCGGCGGACCCGTACCGGCCCTCCGAACGTGTTCGGATCGGGCACGCTAAGCGTCCCCTCGCTTCCGTAAATCTCAATCCGGGGCAGCTCCGTTCCGCCGAACGCGTCGAACGAGGTGATGATCGTTCCGATCGCGCCGCTGCGGAAGTCGATTACGCCCGCAATATGGGTCGGCGTCTCCACCTGAATCGTGCAGCCGAATTTAGGCTGGCTTGTTATCGTGCGCTGCGGGTACGAGATGCCGGCCGAGCCCGTAACCCGGCGGATCGGTCCAAGCATAGCCACGAGGGCGGTTAAATAATAAGGCCCCATATCAAACATCGGCCCCCCGCCCTTCGCATAGTAAAATTCCGGATCGGGGTGCCAGTGCTCGTGGCCCCGTCCGATCATAAACGCAGAGGCGGCTACCGGCACGCCGATCCAGCCGTCTTCGATCAGCTTGATGCAGGTCTGTATGCCGCCGCCAAGAAATGTATCCGGGGCGCTGCCGACGAGCCGCCCTGTTTCCGCTGCCTTTGCCAGAATGGCCCGCCCTTCCTCCCGGGTTACGGCGAGCGGCTTCTCGACGTAGACGTGCTTCCCGGCCTCCAGCGCTTGCAGGCATACTTCGGCATGCGCGGAGGGAATCGTCAAATTGACGACAATGTCAATAGCCGGGTCGGCCAGCAGCTCGGCAGGTGTGCAGGCTTTCGAGATGCCGTATTCGTCGGCGCTCGCCCGGGCCCGTGCCACGTTCAAATCGGCGCAAGCCGCCACTTCAAGCTCCGGATTCGCGGTTAAATTTTGCAAATAGATACCGCTGATTTTGCCGCAGCCGACGATTCCCGCTTTAAGCTTATTCATAGTCAAGTCCTCCGGGCCGCTTCCGCCCGCCCGTCCGAAGCCCACAGCAAGCCGCGCCGCATGATTTCGTTCACCTGCGGGATTTCCAGAATGCCTTTCTCATGACCAAGCGAGCAATAGAATACTCTCCCCGCTCCCCACCATTTTGTCCAGACGACGGGCATATCGACGGCACCATTCGGTGAGTGAGGTCCAAGCGCAACCGGGAAGCGCGTGATCGCCAGAACGTTGACCGCAGGGTCGACGTGCATATAATACTGCTCGCTCCGTACGCGGAAATCGCCGATGCCGTCCAGCAGCGGGTTGGAGCTCGGGATAAGCTTGACTTCGTAATCCACTTCGTTGTTTCCCGGATGAGCAACCCATTGTCCGCCGGTCATAAAATGCCATTCGACGTCCGTGCGGAACGCGTCGCACATCCCCCCATGGCAGCCGGCGAGACCGGTGCCGTTCTGAACGGCCGCCGAGACGTTCCGGATGAGTGCGGGATCGGCTTCCCCCATCGACCATACCGGCACGATCAGATCCAGCGTCTTCAGCCTTTCACCATCGGCGAAAGCCTCGAGGGTATCCGACACTTCCACTTCGAACTCCGCGTCCATCAATAGGTCCCGGAACAGGCCGGCGATTTCCTCGGGTTGATGTCCCGACCAGCCGCCCCGCACGATCAATGCTTTTTTCATCCCTCGATGTCCCCTTTCTACACTTCCTGAATGGAAACCCAGCGGCGTTCCGCAATCGACAGATCGACCGCTTCCAGCACCTGCTGGCTTTTCACGCCGTCCCGAAAGTTCGGGACCGGCTGCCGCTCCTCTCCAATCGCCTGCAGCAGCTCGACCGTCTCGTGAATTAAGGTGTGCTCGTAGCCGAGCGTATGCCCGGGAGGCCACCACGCTTCCGCATACGCATGAGACGGATCGGTCGCCAGCACGCGCCGGAAGCCCTGCACGTCGTCCGGATCATTGGCAAAAAACACCTGAAGCTCGTTCATCCGCTCGAAGTCGAATTTAACGCTGCCTTCGCTGCCGTTGATTTCAAACGCATTTCGGCAGCGGCAGCCTCCCGCGATCCTCGTCGCCTCAAAGCTGCCCAGCGCCCCTCCAGCGAACCGGGCAAGGAACAAGGTTGCGTCATCGACGGTAACAGGGCCCCGAGCTTGTTGTCCGTTCGCTGCCGCATCTGCCGCCGATTCCGGCTGCGGCCTTTCCTTGACGAACGTCTCGTTCATTCCGACGACTTCCGTCATATCTCCGATCAAGTAATGCGCCAGGTCGATCAGATGCGCGCCCAAGTCACCGTGAGCGCCGGAGCCGGCCACTTCCTTCCGCAGCCGCCATACGAGTGGAAACTCCGGATCAATAAGCCAGTCCTGCATAAACCAGGCGCGAAAGTGATAAATTTGCCCCAAACGCCCTTCGTCGATCAGCTTCTTCGCCAGCCGAACCGCGGGAACGAAGCGGTAATTGAAGCCGACCATATGCTTGACGCCGGCCGCTTCCACGGCCCTGAGCATTTCACGGGATTCGGCCAATGTCAAAGCAAGCGGCTTCTCGCAGAACACATGCTTGCCCGCAGAGGCGGCGGCCAGCACGATCTCCTTGTGCACATGGCTCGGCGCATTAATATCGACCAGATCGATATCCTCGCGCTGCAGGAGATCCCGCCAGTCGGTCGTGCAGCTTTCCCATCCGAATTGCTCCGCCGCTTGCGCCACGGCTTCGGCATCGCGCCCGCAGATCGTCTTCATCACAGGTTTCGGCACCTTCGGAAAAAACATCGGTACATCGCGGTAAGCATGGCTGTGCGCCTTGCCCATAAATTTGTACCCGACCATCCCTATGCGGACTTGTTTCATCTTCGGCTCCTCCCTCCGTTGACCTTTCACTTATTACCCTTCATCGTCCCTTATCGAATCGTTCGCAGCGACGATGTTACCGCAGGATGCGGCACGACTGCCGCACGACAAGCTTCGTCTCCAGCTTCAGTCTGAAGCTATCCGATGCGCCGCCCCCATCGTTTCCTACACCGATGCGTCTCAGCACCCGCTCTGCCGCCAGCCGGCCCATCTCGTAAAATGGCACGGCGACGCTCGTGAGCGGCGGGTCAGTCACGCGGGCGGCCTCCGAATCGTCATACCCGACAATCGCGTAATCCCGGCCGGGAACGTGCCCGTACTCGCGAAGCCCCTGCATCAAACCGATTGCCATCCGGTCGTTCGAGGCGAACACCGCCTCAATCCGGCTCAGGTGCGGATGCATCGCCGATGCCGCTTTCATCCCGCTCGTTCGGCTGTAGTTGCCTTCGTAGTACAGATGCGCGGGCAGGTCGCCCGGAGCCTTGGCATCCGCCGGCAGCAGTCCCGCTTCGCGCATGGCCTGCATGTATCCCCGCAGCCGGTCGCCGCTGTTGGAAAATTCGGGCGAGCCGCTCAAAAACGCAATATCCCGATATCCCAGGTCGAGCAGATATCTTACCGCACGATAGCTTCCTTCCTCATGATCCGCATCCACTTCATTAAACCGCTCTCCGCTCATATGCTGGTTGATCAGGCAAAACGGGAACCCGCCGTCTTCCAACTTTTTCAGCTCCGCCCGCTCCGAGGGTGTATCCGTCGCTCCGAGGATCACGCAGGCATCCACCTTTTGTGAACGAAAAATACTGCTGTAATCGCTTTCCTCTCCGGGAACGCGGAATTTCAGCAGCATATCGTAGCCTGAAGCCTTCACCTGCTCCCCGATTCCGCTAAGCACTTCGGAGAAATAGTAGGTCGAGAAAATATGCACTTTCGGTACGTAAGGCAGCACAACGCCCAAGTTGCCGCTTCTGCGGCGGGCGAAACTTTGAGCAATCGCGTTCGGATGATAATTTAATGTTTTGGCGGCCTGAAGCACCCGCAGCCGGGTCTGCTCTTTCATCGGACCGACGTCGTTGAAAACGCGGGAAACCGTCGCTTCGGATACGCCCGCCAGCTCTGCAACTTCCTTTCGGGTTACGATTTCAGCCACCTCCTTCAAATAAATGTACGCGCGTTCATTATCTCATGTTTCCGCTTTTTATGTCAACCCTGAATGCAGGCATTCATTTCAATAAATAGTAAACATTTTCACCTATTGACAGCTAGTGAATTATGGGAAACGATTAACTACATAACGACGTTGATCACGAACGAAAACCGAGGGGAGAGATGAAGTTGGACACCTTATCGTATTTGGAGGAGTTGGCATTAATAAGGCCTGACAATCGTTTTAAAGCGCAGCTGTGTCTTGGCAGCCGTACATATCCATATGAAGATACGGAAGCATTGACCATCCTGCATGAACAGGAACTGGATTATTACCGGAAGCTTCAATATAAAAGAAAGCACAGCTTTGTACTCGGCCGCTACTGCGCGAAGCAGGCGATCTCCGCTTACACCCGTATGGCGGAACCTCAGCTTAGGCAAATATGGGTGTCGCCAGGAGTGTTCCAGCAGCCGGTGATCATGCTTCCGCGAACCGAGCCTCTTCAGATTACCATTACGCATTGCGACCATATCGCGGCTGCCGTTGCATTCCCCGAGGCCCACCCGTTAGGGATCGACTTGGAAAAAATCGACGGCGCCAACGTCAGTGCGATCGAATCGCAGATTACAGCGTCCGAGAAGCAAATGATTGCGGACACCTCTCTCGAATACGAGGCCGCGCTTACAATGCTATGGACATCCAAGGAATCCTTGTCGAAGATCTTGAAGACCGGACTCATGACCCCGCTCCCCGTGTATGAAATCAATCATCTGGACATCAGACAAGACTGCATCGTCACCAGCTACACGAATTTCGCCCAATATGGTACCATTTCGTTCCGCATCGGTCGCTACATGTGCTCGATCACCCATCCGAAGAGAACCGAATTCAAAGTGAACATCCCGGAGATTCAGCGGCTTTTCGGTACATTGTCTGCCGCCGATGCCCGGTGACCGGAAGCTACGTGAAGGGATCGCTAACCCAATGAGGTCAGCCGATCCCTGTTCTTTTTATCGAGATGGCATCCCGGGTGTTGACTTGGAGCTGACTCCAGCGGATAGAATACGGAAAAGAGAGGCGGTGATGAATATGTACACAATCCGGCAAGCGGCCGAGCTTACGGGGTTTAGTCCCGATACCCTGAGATACTACGAAAAGATAGGTATATTAAAGTCGCCCCCAAGAGGTCCGGGCGGTGTACGCAGGTATAGCGAAGATAACGTTCGACTATTGGCATCTTTGAATTGTCTGAAGAAAACGGGATTATCGCTGGAAGAGATTAAGGAGTTTTTTCAGGAAGGCCAATGTTTCGCCAATCATTCCTCCGTGTGGGAGCCGGACGAGATCCAGACGTTATCGAGCCGAAGAAAAATTCTTTCGGGGCATTTGGACAGAATGGAACAACAACGCCGGGAGCTGGATAACATCATTCAACTTACAAAAGAGAAACTGGACTATTACGATAAGATGTTGAACGAACATGTAAACTTAGAAGAAGATAAGGAGGTTCAAAAATGAAGATAGCTTCTATCGGTTCGGGAAATATGGGCGGAACCTTGGGAAAAAGGTGGGCAGCGCACGGGCATCAAGTCATGTTCGGCTCGCGCGACCCGCAAAGCGATAGGATACGCACACTGCTCCAGGAGGCCGGAACCAACGCTCAAGCAGGAACGGTGCAGGAAGCCGCTGCCTTTGGCGAGGTGATTCTTCTGGCAGTTCTCCCTTCCGATGTGGAACGCGTCCTTGAAGAAGCAGGGGATCTGGACAATAAAATCCTCATCAACTGCACAAACCGCTTTGACGGAAAATCCGCGGACATGGAAGTCCAACGACTGGCACAAAACGCCCGTATCGTTCGGGCTTATCACACCCTGCCCTGGGAAGTATTGGCGAACCCTCAATACGGAACGGGCAACGCAACTGCGTTTCTGAGCGGCGATGATGCCGAGGCCAAAGAAATCGTTGCCCGACTGTCCCGCGACATCGGCCTCGATCCGGTGGACGTGGGCGATTCGGCCAGCATGGAGAAGATAGAAGCAGCTATAGGGACGCTTTGGAGCATACTCTCTCCTCAATTTGGACGCGATTACGGTTTGCGGATATTAAGGCGGGGTATGGACAACCCGGTTCTAAGCGGAAGTTAGCGGAAATCAAGCGCCTATATGATCGTCAATCCAAGACAAGCCCGGCAAGCAGAGGGCTTGTCTTTGTGCATACCCCGAGCGCAATAATCCGTTCGGCCTCCCGCTTGACTTGCTATCCCGCTTGGAAGCCTCTATGCTGGAAGTAACAGACTTAACCGAACCATTCCGACTTCGATGGAGGTGCCGCCATGAAACTGTTGATCGCGGAGGACGATACGTCCGTTTGCGAAATGCTGCATTTGTTTTTTCAAAAAGAACAGTACGATACAACCTTCGTTCATGACGGGCTTAGCGCTCAGGACCAGCTTGACCGGTACACATGGGATTTTGTCATCCTGGACTGGATGCTTCCCGGCAAGGATGGACTGGCCCTATGCAGAGATATACGCCGTAAAGGGGAAACGCCGGTCATCCTGCTTACGGCACGGGATCAGGAGCAGGACCGGATTATGGGGCTGGAGCTCGGTGCCGACGATTACGTCAGCAAGCCGTTCAGCCCGATGGAGCTGATCGCCCGCATGAAAGCCGTGCTTCGCCGGTACCATCGAGGCGGCGGGGCTGAGGCAGAAGGGGCGGCCGAGCCGCATGAGCTGCTTAAGCACAAGACGATTGTCGTCAACCTGTCCTCCCGGACCGCCACCGTCGGCGGGAATACGATCAGCAACTTAACGCCGAAGGAATTCGACCTGCTCTCGCTGTTCGTCCGGTATCCCAGACGCGTCTTTACCCGCGAACAGCTGCTGGAAAGCGTGTGGGGCTACGATTATTTGGGCGAAGAGCGCACGGTCGATGTCCATATCAAGCGGCTGCGCAACAAGGTGTCTTCGCCGGAGCATCCGCTGATCGTGACCGTCTGGGGCGTGGGCTACAAGCTGGAGGAATGACAATGAAGCTGAGCCATCTGCGGCCGCGCTTCCGGTTTACGTTTTTCCAGCGGCAGTTTCTATCCCATCTTCTTCTGTCCATGCTCATTCTCGTCCTGCTGGCGGCCGGGTTTACTTACTATATGAAGGAGCGAACGTTCGACAACGAGACGGAAGAACTGGCCAGCGTCTCCAAAGGAATCGTACGCCTGCTCGCAAGAGAAGGGGAAGACCCGACCAGCGCGCTTCAAGCGTATCGCACCCTGCTGGCCGAGCGCCGGACGTCGTTCATCCTGCTGGACCAAGCCGGCGAAATCGCTTATCGCGATCCGAGGATGCCCGGCGCACTGCGCGGCAAGGCATTCTTGGACGAACTGCGGTCGCACATGTCCGACACCAAGAACAACGAAAGCTTCATCGTCGAACGCGGAGCCGAGGAGCCGTGGGTCGTCGTTTACAGGCAAACCAAGCTGAAGCCGCAAAAAACCGAGCTGCACCTCTTCGTCTTTTCCCCGCTTCACGGCATCCAAGAGACGATGGAGGCGCTTAACCAAGCGCTGATCTATATGATCGTCGTTATTTTCGTACTAGCCGTCGCGGTCAGTTGGATATTCTCCCGAAGCATGAGTATGAGTATTCTGTCACTGCGCCGAACGACCCGCCAAATTGCTGCGGGAGATTATGCCGCCCGATCCACGGTGCGCCGGTCGGACGAGTTGGGCGAGCTCGCAGGCGACTTCAACTCCATGGCCCAGCAGCTCGAGCTCGCCCTGCATAAGCTGCAGCAGTTCGAGACGCGGCGCCGCCATTTTATTATGGACGTGACGCACGAGCTGCGCACGCCGCTTACCTCGATCCGCGGCATCATCGAAGGGCTGAAGAACGATCTCGTTCACTCGCCGGAGGAGCGGACCAATTATTACGGCATCATCGAGAAGGAAACGTTCCGCCTGATCCGGCTCATTAACGGGCTGCTTGACATGGAGAAAATCGAAAGCGGCCTCATCACGCTGAACAAAAAACGGACGCCGCTCAAAGATCTGTTCGAAATCGTTCACGAGTCGCTCGAAGTGTTGATTGAAGAGAAGCGCCTGCACATTCTTATCGAATGCGGGCCGGACCTGCAGGTGTATGCCGACTACGACCGGCTTATGCAAATTCTCATCAATCTGGTCAAAAACAGCATCCAATTTACGGCATACGGCACGATCCGCCTGACCGGCTCCGAAACGGAAACGCATACCGTGATCGTGATTGCGGATACCGGCCGCGGCATGTCCGAGGAGGAGCTGTCCCTCATCTGGGAGCGGTTCTACAAGGCCGATCCGTCCCGGTCCAAGAGCAACAGCGAGACCGGACTCGGCCTGTCTATCGTCAAGCAGCTGGTCGAAGCCCATGCAGGCACGATCGAAGCGGACAGCACGCCCGGCATCGGCACCACGTTCACGATCGCCCTTCCCAAAACCGACCAAGCCGCATCCAAGGACGGCGAAGCGGGATAACGCGGATACCGGGGAGCTGCGCAAGGCCCTCCCTCATAACGAACGGACGGCTGCTCAGAGCCGTCCGTAAGCTTTTGCGTACCGGTAAATTCTCGCGAAGATCCGCTTATCCTTCAGCTTTCGGAATATATAAGGGTCGGGAGCCGTGTTAATCTCCAAAATCCATGGATGCAGCTTCTGGTCCAGTGCGACGTCCAGCCCGATTTCCTTAAGCCTTCTATACTTAATACGAAGCTGCCGTGCAACGGAAGTGCCAAGTCTGCGCAGCCCTGAGGTTAATCTTGTCTTTTCAGCGCCACTGGCATGCCCTTGCAGCAAAACCTCTACGGGTTTGAGCTTTCCTCCGTTATGCACATTGGTCACGACCTTCCCCGGTGCAGCGACGCGCCCGATCAATCCTGTCGTCTGCCAGTTCCCGGTCGGAGTCTTTTGCACCATGACGCGAAGATCGAAGCGCCGCTTCCTATATTTAAGCAGATGAATGCCTTTTTGCACCAAGTACATCCGTTTTCGGGTCAATCCCACGATATGTCTGTATAAGTCATCGTAATGAGTAAAAGTGTGAATCTTCGTTCCGATATGGCAGCGATAAGATGCGCCCCCTTCGCCGGCCAGCCGCTCCACCCGCATCACGCCGATGCCGTAAGTGCCGCTGTTTGGCTTGACATAGACCATGCCGTATCGGCTCAGCATCCCCCTCAAGCTTTCGCGGTTCAGCTTGCGCGTCTCGGGGATGTATTTGGCCAGCTTTCGGTTCGGAATCACCGCCTGAGTTTTGGCCCATTTGCTCACGATGTAGCTGCTGTAATTCGGTTTGCTCTTCTTCATTTCATCCACCTTTCTTCCTTCGGCCGGAGAACGGTTGGCACCAGGCTGCCCCCATCTTCCTCTGCAGCGCCTTTGACGAACCTTCTGCTCCCGCTATCCGGTTCCTCTGAGCCTGAATCTGTCCTCGTTCGTCCACCATAGTGTATGCCCCCCGCCACAGCATGGTCAGGTATAGAGGCCTACGATAGGTGGCCCGAGCAGGCAAAGACCGGCGGTACGGCCGATTTTCCGCAAAAAAAGGCAGCTGCCGCGATGCAGGCAACTGCTTCAAAACTACGATTTATAGCCGAGCTTGCGCTCGATTTTTGCAAAAAACGACAACCCCGCGGCCAACCCTCGTCGGGCGAGCGTCCATTGGGTGAACAGCTTGTTGACGGCTACGGCGGAGCCGATGCCAAGCAGTGCTCCGACGGTTACGTCTATCGGATAATGGACGCCGGTCCAGATCCGGGACAAAGCGATCAATGCGGCCAGTGCAAGCCAGACGTATCCGTCCTTACGACGGTACAGCCAGATCGAGGTGGCGATGACAAAAGCGCCGATGGCATGGCTGCTGGGAAACGACGCATTGGCCGCATGCTCGATCAGCTGATGAACCTCGTGGCTGACGAACGGCCGGTTCCGGTAAAACAACATGCCGATCAGCGAACCGATCCCCATCGCCACAACAGCGGAACAGAGCGCTTTGGCCACCATCCGGCGGTTCTCTTGCTTTCGGGTAAACCAGTACACGAGGATGCCCAAATAAAAGAAATATTCCGCATATTCCGCGAAAAAGCGCATCCATACGTTGAGCGTCGTATGATCGACAGCCAAGCCGTTGATCATTTCAAATAAATCATAGTCCCATTTCAATAACATACGCGATCTCTCCTCTTCCCGTTATCCGATCCGTTAACGGCTGAACGGCAATTGTACCGTCACCGTCGTTCCCTGGTTCTCTTCGCTTTCCAAACGTATGTCCCCATGATACTTCTCGACGAGCCGCTTGGCGATCGAAAGTCCCAGACCGCTGCCGCCGCGTTTGCGGCTGCGGGCTTTGTCCACCCGGTAAAACCGGTCGAACACGTGCTCCACTTCCTCTTTCGGAATGCCCATGCCGTAATCGCGGATGGCGATGCGCAGCATCCTATCTTCTACCAAGACGGCTGAAACGTGGATTTTGTTTCGTTCGGTCGAATATTTCACTGCATTATCCAACAAAATCAACAAAATTTGTTTGATATGATTGGGAACCAGCCGGATTTGGACGCCTTTCAGCGCATCCACATCCGTCGTAATCTCGAACTCGGGATGAACCACGGAGACGTTCTTTACGATTTGGGCGATCGTTTCTCCCAGATCGAACAGCTCGATGGCGCCGTCCGGACTGGCATTTTCCGCGCGGGTAAGCTCCAGCAGCTCCTGCACGAGTCCCTTCAGACGTTCAAGCTCCTCTAGCGAAGCACTGAGCGATTCGTCCACAAGGACCGGGTCGTGCTTGCCCCAACGATTCAGCATCGACAAATGTCCGGAAATGATCGCAATCGGGGTCCGCAGCTCATGCGAAGCGTCTTCTACGAATTGCTTTTGCTTGCGGAACGACGTTTCCAATTGATCCATCATCTCGTTGAACACATGAGCCAGCGCCGAAATCTCATCCTTATTGTCGTAAAAAGGCACCCGCTCCTGCAGCCCGTTCCGCTGGATTCTTCTCATCGTTTCCGTTATACATTGGACCGGTCTCAGCAGCCGGCTGGCCAGAAGCAAACCGCCCAGGCCGCTCAGCAGGATTCCGCCGATACCGCCCAGAATCATGACCAGCGTGATGACCCCTTCCAGCTCGTCGAACGTCTCCAGATTGCTGACGATTTCAATCGTGCCGCGGAATTTCTCCGATACGACCGGGGCGCGCAGAACGAGCAGATGCTCCTCTTGATGCCACACGCTTTCAAGCTCGACCTTCGTGACCGGCCGCGGCACGACCCAATCCTCCGGCAGCGCCGTAAGTACCGTCAGCACTGGCTTTCCCTCTCCGTCCAAAATCCGGATCAATTGATTTTTTTGATTGATGCTCTGAATGAAATGTCTGCTTCTGACGATTTGGCCGGCATCCAGTATATCGCTTTTTTCCGTAAAATAACTTTGCAGCTCGCCCATCGTTTTGCGCACCGATTCCACCTCGCGGCTGCTCATCCATTGGTTGATGCCTATATATTGAACGGCGTTGTAGACCGTAAACAAGACGAACAGCATGAAAGCCGACCATAAGGTCATTTGCCATTTGATCGGCAGCCGGGTGAAGCGCATTCGCAGCTTTTTCATGACCGGATGACGTAGCCGATGCCGCGGACGGTTTGAATATAGCTCCGCTGCGCCGGATCGTCGATTTTGTTGCGCAAATAGCGGACGTACACATCGACCACGTTCGTTTCAACTTCGCAGTCGTATCCCCAGACCAGATCAAGCAGCATCGTCCGGCTTAATACCCTGTCCCTATGGGTCATAAGTACAAGCAGCAGCTCGTGTTCACGCTTGGTCAGGTCCAGTGGTACGCCAGCCTTGCTTACGGTTCTGGTCACCGGATCGATCCGAAGATCGCGATACGTCAATGCGTCTTCCGGTTCGGCCGTCCCCCGCTTGCTCCGCCGGAGCACCGCCCGAATCCGAGCCAGCAATTCCTCGATCGCGAACGGTTTCGGCAAGTAATCGTCCGCTCCGCTGTCCAGCCCCGATACGCGATCCATAACGCTGTCGCGAGCCGTCAGTATAATGACAGGCGTCGCGAAGCCGGCACGGCGAATGCCGCGGCACACCTCGAAGCCGTGCAGTCCCGGCAGCATGGCATCAAGCAGAATGGCGTCCCAGGCATCGCGGGTCGCGGTTTCCAGGCCTTCCTGACCGCTCCCGACGACGGTAATGGCATAGCCTTGGTGCATCAATTCCAATTCCATAAAGCGGGCAAAATTTCGCTCGTCTTCCACGATAAGAATCCTTTTCATCCTGTTCCCTCTGGCTGCTCTTGAAATAGTAAAAAGCGGCAATGGTCTCGGTTCTATTATTGCCCCTCTGCCGCTGCTTTAACTATACACAACGAAGCTGAAAATTCGATGAGAAAAGAGAAAAATTTCGCTTCCGCTAAATCCCCTAAAAAAGCAAACGGCCGGCCGGGCTCCGTGTCCCAACTGACCGGCCATTCGAGGCGTCTCTAGCCTCCGTTCAAGGCAGCCCATACATTTTGGATAAAGGAGTAAGCAAGCGCGACCGCCATCGATCCTACCGAGATAATCACGTATAAACGAAACGGGTTTTTAATGCGGCTGGGGTAATGGTCCAGACGTTTGAGCGTTGATACCCCTTGGACGACGTCGAAATGATGAATCGCATCGTTAAAAGCCTTCCGGTCCTCCATAATCAACGTTCGGCTCGGCTGCGTAGCGTGCAGGGCGACATCTTCGTACGGATTGTATGGTTTGCTTTTCATAACTAAGCATCCCTCCCGTTCCCATTCTCCTCCCACTGTATCCCTATTTTATCAAACTTAACCACTCCCGGCAAAAAAAGAACAGCCCTTCGTTCGGCCACGTAGACCGCGAAGGGCTGTTGTTTATCGGATCGGCACCATTAGGGCGCGGTCTCCAAAAATTTCAGGTTCGGATTTTTCTCCATCGCCGTGCGCAGCGCGTATTCGTTCTCGAACAGCGCGACGTAATTGTCCTTCTTATCCTTCACCAGCTGCGAGTTGATCCGGAACTTGGCCGGATCGATGTCGTCGCCGACGAGCCAGCGCGCGAACTGGTAGGTCATCCGGGACAGCTGCACTTCGCTGCTGTACTCCGCTTTCATCCGGTATTCGAACACCTCGAATTGGAGCTGTCCGACGACGCCGAGAATCAAATCCTCGAAGCCGATCGTTTTGAATACCTGAATGGTGCCCTCTTCGGTCAGTTGGTCCACGCCCTTCTGGAACTGCTTGTGCTTCAGCGCGTTTTTGACCGTCACCTTGGAGAACAGCTCCGGGGAGAACGTCGGCAGCTCGTCGAATTCCAAGCCGCCGCCTTGGCACAGCGAATCCCCGATGCGGAAAATACCCGGGTCGAACAGCCCGATAATGTCGCCTGGATAAGCGTCCTCGACGATATCGCGGTCCTGCGCGAGAAATTGCTGCGGCTGCGCCAGCTTGATGTCTTTGCCGACCCGCACGTGCTTCACCGACATGCCCCGTTCGAATTTGCCGGAGCAAATCCGCAGGAAAGCGATCCGGTCGCGGTGAGCCGGGTTCATGTTTGCTTGAATTTTGAAAATGTAGCCGGAAAACTTCTCGTGCAGCGGATCGACCAAGCCTTCGTTGCTTTTGCGCGGCGTCGGTGTCGGAGCGAGCTGCAGAAAATTCTCAAGGAACGTCTGCACGCCGAAATTGTTGATCGCGCTGCCGAAGAATACGGGCGTCAGCTCGCCCTTCTGTACCTTCTCATAGTCGAATTCATCGCCCGCCACATCGAGCAGCTCCAAGTCCTGCACCAATTGGTCATAAAAAAATTCGCCTGCGATTTCTTTCACGACCGGGTCGTCATAGCCGCTCACTTTGCGCACTTGAATTTCTTTATGATCGTCGCCTTGGAACAGCTCGACCTGCGTCAGCTTCCGGTCGTACACGCCGCGAAATTGTTTACCCATCCCGATCGGCCAGTTCATCGGATACGAGCGGATACCGAGCACCTGCTCCAGCTCTTCGAGCAGATCGAACGGATTTTGGCCCTCGCGGTCCAGCTTGTTGATGAACGTGAAGATCGGAATGCCCCGCTTGCGGCACACCTGGAACAGCTTCTTCGTCTGGGCCTCGACCCCTTTAGCCGAGTCGATCAGCATGACGGCGCTGTCGGCCGCCGTTAGCGTCCGGTACGTGTCTTCGCTGAAGTCTTGGTGGCCCGGGGTGTCGAGAATATTGACCCGATGTCCTTCATAATCGAACTGCATCACACTGGAGGTGACCGAAATCCCTCTTTGCTTCTCGATCTCCATCCAGTCGCTCGTCGCATGGCGGTTCGCTTTGCGCCCTTTGACCGTACCGGCCAGCCGAATCGCGCCTCCGAACAGCAGCAGCTTCTCGGTCAAGGTCGTCTTCCCCGCGTCGGGGTGGGAGATGATAGCGAAGGTGCGCCGCTTCTGTACTTCTTCTTTTAATTTCTCGGATAATCCGGTGCTCATATCGGTTAATTCCTTCCTCAATCTTATTCGGTGATGCGGTCCGGAAGCTGCAGCAGCTTCATGTCACCGCAGGTTTAAGTCAGCTTGACGGTCCAGTCGGCTTCCTTCAGCCACGTTCCCGATTCGAACGCCCGGCCGCGCAGCGTCACTTTGTCTCGATATACCTGCACATACAATCCTTGGGCCTTCTCCTTGGCCGCATTTTGATAATTGCGGTTCAGCACGCGTCCGACCGAGGAGTTATGAAAATAGTGAAAGCTTTCTTTGGCGTAATGCTCCACCGTGCCTTGAAAATCCTGATGCCGGTGCCCGCAGAACACGAACACGTTTTTGTAAGGCTTCAGGAGCTCGCGGAATTTTTTCGCCGGAATCAATTGGTGCGATCCTCCGTCTTGTCCGGCAGGCGGCAGCGGCTGATGGGTCATGATAAAGACGGGCTTGCCGTCCTTGTGCGAAGCCAGCCGTTCCTTCAGCCAATCCAATTGTTCGTCGGAATACCATGCCCCTTCACTTACCTCGGGCTTCTCCTGCACATAAGCCTCCTGCGACAGCAGGATCAAGTGGTACCCTTTCTCCCAAGCGTCGTGATAAGGCTTCGACAATCCGAAAAACTTCTGGAACCGCTCGCGCGATTGCCAGTCCGTTTTGCCGTTGGGCATCGTCTCTTTATTGAAAGCCCCTTTCCGGTCGATCCAAATGTCATAATAATCGTGGTTGCCCATGTTGGCGTAAACCGGAGGCAGCTTGTAAGCGGACAACGTCTTTTTCAACTCTTTGTAGTCCCTCTCCCGCCCGTAGTCGGTTACGTCGCCCGTCAGCACGAGCGCCTCGACCGGCGATTCGAACTGCTTCATATCATCAAGCACTTGCTTCAAATGCCGGACCGTGTTAGGATCGTCAGGCGATACGTGCAAATCGCTGAGAATCATGAACGAGAACAACGGCGCTGTCGGATTCCCCGCCGCCGGATCGGGATTCGTCACCCGCTCCGTCTTTGGCAGCACGATGTCACCCGACGCTTGTGCCCCGCCGACCGCCTGCCGGTCGACCGATTGCTGCAGCAGCTTGATCAGTCCTGCGAGCACCGCCCCGATCATGACCAGAAGTCCGAGCATCCAGCGTATAAAAGCGCGTCTGGACATGTAAAGATCCCCCTTGCGTTAGCCGGCACTGTACACTCCATCATACCATATTTCAAGAGGTGAAAAAAAGACACAACATGCGCCAGCAAAAAAGAGCAGAACCCGGCGCAAACCGGATCTGCTCTTTCGATTTTTTTCGACTGGCGATTACATCTGCGTATGTCCCCAGGTGACCTCGCCTTCGTCCTGCCCGTTCACCGGCCACCAACGGAAGCCGTCTTCGGCAACGAGTTGCTGCCCCTGCTCCGGTCCCCAAGTGCCTGCCGGGTACAGATGCAAGTCATCCGTACGCTCACCCCAGGCGGAGGCGATTTTGTCGACATATTTCCATGCCAGCGCGACCTCGTCCCAGCGGGTGAAGTACGTGGAATCCCCGCGGGCGGCGTCGTAAAGCAGCCGCTCGTACGCTTCGGGCGTATTCAGCCCGATCTGGCAGCTCTGGCAGAAATCCATCGCGACCGGAACGATCGTTCCTTCCGACCCCGGCTGCTTGGCATTCATTTTGAAATAAATGCCTTCCACCGGATTGACGCGGAACACGAGCAGGTTCGGCTCCAGCTTATGCTTGCGCGACAAGTAAACGTTGTTCGGCACGTTCTTGAACTCGACGACCACTTCCGTCGTTTTCACCGGCAATCGTTTTCCCGTACGGATATAGAACGGAACGCCGGCCCAGCGGAAGTTGTCCACGAAGACGCGGGCGGCAAAATACGTCTCCGTCGTCGACTCGGGGTTGACCTTGTCTTCGTCGCGGTAGCCGCGCACCTGCTCGCCTTTGATATTGCCCGCGACATACTGCCCGCGCACCGTATTGGCCCGCACCTCCGCCGCCGTCTGGAAGCCGCGCAGACTGCGGAACACCTTCACCTTCTCGTCGCGGATATCCTCCGGATGCATCCGGCTCGGGGGCTCCATCGCCATGATGGCCAGCATCTGCAGCATGTGGTTTTGTCCCATGTCGCGCAGCGCGCCCGAATGCTCGTAATAGCCGCCGCGTTCTTCCACGCCTACGGTTTCGCTCAGCGTGATTTGAATGTTGGCGATGTACTTATTGTTCCACAGCGGCTCGAAAAAGGCATTCGCGAACCGGACGACATTGATATTCTGCACCATTTCCTTGCCGAGGTAATGGTCGATGCGGTAAATGTCCTGCTCCTCGAACACCTGGCGGATTTCGGCGTTCAGCTTCTCCGCGGACGGAAGATCGTAGCCGAACGGCTTCTCGATCACAAGCCGGTGCCAGCCGGCCCCTTCGAGCAGTCCGCCTGCCTTGAGATTGTGCGACACATTGCCGAACAGCTCCGGCGCCAAGGCCAAATAAAACAACCGGTTGCCGCCGATGTCGAATTTGACGTCGAGCCGGTCGGTCAGCTCACGGAGCTGACGGAAGCCGTCAACGTTATTAATGTCCAGCGACATGTATTCAAAATGCTCGGCAAACGCATCCCATTGCTCGTCCTTCGTCACGTTATAGCGTGCGAATTCCTGAATCGATTCGTAGACGTCGTCGCGGAACTGGTCGTTCGTGCGCGAACGCCGCGCGAGGCCGATTACCGCAAATCGGTCGCCCAGCTTACGCTCACGGTACAGGCTGTAAAACGCCGGGAATAACTTGCGCCGGGCCAAGTCCCCGGTCGCTCCGAAAATCAAAAACACGGCACTCGTCATGGCTTCAGATCCTCGTTCTTTCTATAGAGAATAGGAGATAAGGAACGGCAGTTGTTTCCTGTCCGTTCCCTTTACCCCTTTAGCATATCGAAAACCGCCGAGAGATTCAATACTCTGTCGAATGCAAGCGCGTTCACGGAAAATAGGCATATGCTTATGGGACATTTATCCCGTACAACCGGCACAAATGCCGCATAGTCTGAAGTGTAGAAATCAACTTCGGAGGTGACCCTCGCGTGAGACCGATTTATCCGATTAACGAAGAACAATGCAGGCCGTATTACGGCCAACCGGTTTTCATTATATTGAAGGACGGTACGGAGCTTGTCGGCACGCTCAGCCGGTTGGACAAAGGAAAGCTCTATTTTAACGAGACGGCGGCCAGCCTTCAAACGAATGCAAGCGCGTCTGCCAAAAGCAGGCGAAGCGGAGCAAGCCGCAGCAGTCTGAGAAAAGCCCGCAGCCAAACGAAAAAATTCGACAAGGCGACAACAACCGCCGCGAGCGAAGCGCTCCCCGTCCCTTATCCCAACTCCGAGCTGTTTGGCGGCCCGTTTGAATTGGACATCGACAACGTCGGGGCCTTGATCGTGCCTGACTGACGCGGCCGAACAATGGCCCGCCTGCGCAGCGCAACAAGCCAAGGCTCTCGCCGCTATCGTGCAGGAGAGCCTTGGGGCTGGCAGCATCTGCGGCTAGCCCAGCCGCTTCATCATCATATAGCAGCGAAGCCTGGCGTCGTAGTGAACCGGATCGTAGCCTTTTTGTACATAGAAAGTTTGAGCTTGCGTATTCGCATCGTCCACCCATAGCACCACTTCGCGGCATCCCTGGTTCCCCGCCGTACGCTCCGCCTGACGCATCAAGCGCGTGCCGATACCGCGGCCCTGAAACTTCGGATTCACCGCCAGCATATCAACAGACAGGCGCTTATCCCGATCCACGCGCAGCGCGATAAATCCGACCGGCAAGCGTCCGGCCGCGGTATCGACGTAAGTGACACAGGATTTGAGTCGTTTGAGAATATCCGTACGGCTTACGCGAAGATCGGGTACCGTTTGCCGCGCAAAGGGAAGGAGCAGCTTTTCCACCAATCCGTATATAATGCCGTCGTCCTGCCGGGGAATACGTTTTCGGAGCATGGCTAAGACCGCCTTTCTGCGCATAAAGTTTAAGTACTTTATCGTATGACAGGCGGTGTCGGAACGTTAAGAAGAAATGAATGCGGGGCGAAAAAAAACATGCGGTTACTTTTTGTATTTTTTGCCGACAAACTTCATAAACAGCACGCTGACAAGCAAAACGGCGGCGATGACAATCCATTGAACCCAATTCATGTGCTGACGCGAGCTCCTTTGACAGGTTTTGGTTGATAAATCATCATACTTCATCCTTTTGCAGCGTGTCAAGCATGTATCCGTTTACGGACGGAAGGTCTTCCGCTATAATGTAAAGAAAAATGTTCCATTGACAGTGAGGTGATCGGGCATGATCGCTCCGATTCAGAGCGTGATTCGTTCGTATCAAATTCATAAGCAGTGGTTTGCCTTGGAAGACCGGCACAGAAGACAAGATGACTTAACAGGCAAACGTTACCGCGGACGACCGCAGAAAGGAACAGGACAACCCTCCTATGCGTTCGACCGCTTTGCCGAACGGGCGGCAGGGGATGCCAGAACTATCGTCACGGCGGCTGGCGCCTTGAAAGAAACGGCGGATAACGCCAGGGCCGCCCTGCAGAGTAACGGCGCATCGCTCCGTCTGATGGAAGGGCTTGTCGGCGGCTACAACGAGCTGGCGAACGCCCTGTCCGAAGCCGGCGTCCTTCTGCGGCCCGCATGGAGAAAACAAGGGCTCGCCGCCCCTGCCGAGGAAGAACTTGACCGTCTGGGCGTGGTCCCGCAGGCCGACGGCACCTTAAGCTTGGACGAGCATAAGCTGCTGACGCAGCTCGACAGCGGGGACAAGCATGCGAATGCCGTGCTTCAGGACATCGACGGTTGGATATTGCGCCTGACGCAGGCGGCTGCCGCCCTGCATGCCATCCCTCCGGCGGACCTGCTGGAGCGGCACGATACGGAAGCCCGCGCCTTCGGCCACTATACCGCACTGCCGGGCAAAAGGCCGCACAGCTATTGGCCTGTTCCGCCACTCACAGGTATTCTTATGAATGTTCGTTATTAAGAAGCTTTGTTCGTGCATCAAGAAGACTGGCGTCCGCTTCGCACCGCCAATGCGTGCCGGATGGCGGCAGCCTTCACCTTTTCCTTGCGCTCGTGCTCCGGCAGAGCAAAGAAACCGTCCAGCTTGTATAAGGCGAGCAGCGCTTCCTCGGCCGCGAGGCGCGCTCCCGCCTCCTGCTGCAATAAATAAAATGCGACCTGGTAGCAATACACTTCGTACCGCTTCAACAGTTCCGTTTTTTCCCCGAACGTTAATGGAATGCTGGTTTCATTCCGGTCTTTAACGGCTAATCCGTTCATCCGGCTCTCATCTCCTCTCCTTGATGTCCACGATCCGTTGTATATATTTTACTATTCCTATGATCCGACAAACGGAACGAATTCTTCGACTTGAACATCTATATTTATATAGACGAAGGAAACGTGTCAAAACTTACATTTATTAAGAAAACTTTAAAATTGAGTATCGCAAAAGGCTCCAAAATACGACATGCAAAAAAAGCTCCCAAGCAGGCAATCCCGACATCTTCGGGGCCTCTTGAGAGCTTATTACCCTGATATTACTCGACCAAACCGTGCTTGTACGCATAAATGGCGGCTTGCGTGCGGTCCTCCACCCCAAGCTTTGCCAAAATGTTGGTGACGTGAAACTTAACCGTTTTGACCCCGATGAACAGCTCGTCGGCCACGTCCTGATTGGACTTGCCTGCGGCAATGAGCCGGAGCACCTCCATCTCGCGTTCGGTCAATTCTTCATGCGGCTGCGCAGCCTGCTTCGGCCCGCGGAAGCGATTCATCAGCTTGGAAGCGACTTGGGATTCCAGCACCGACTGGCCTTTAATGGCCGAGCGGATCGCTTGGGCGATTTCGGCGGCACGCGACGTTTTGAGCAAGTAGCTGAACGCTCCCGCTTCGATCACCGGGTAAATCTTTTCGTCGTCAATAAAGCTGGTCAGCACGATCACCTTGCATTCCGGGTGCTGCTGCAGCAGACGCCTGGTCGTCTCGATGCCATCCATGCCCTCCATGACCAAATCCATCAGCACCACGTCCGGCTTGTATTCCAATGCCAGCCGGATGCCTTCCTGTCCTCCGCTCGCTTCGCCGACCACCTCGATATCGTCCTCCGTGCTCAGCACGGCGGCAAGACCGATACGAACCATTTCATGATCGTCGACCAGCAACACTTTAATCGTCGTCTCTTCCAATCTCAAGTCCTCCTTCCGCCATAATCGGAATGCGAATCTCAATGCGCGTTCCTTTGCCGGGCGCCGTGATTAAGTTGAGCGAGCCGCCGATTTCGTTCACCCGCTCCCGCATCGTCACCAGCCCGTACGAAGCCTGTTTTTTCATATCCAGCTCGAAGCCGACGCCGTTATCCCGAATGAGCAGCCGCACCGCATCGCTTGACGGCTGGGTCAGCTTCACCTCCAGCTTTGTCGCTTTGGAGTGGCGAAGCGCATTGGACAACGCCTCCTGTACGATACGGAACAGGTGATCCTCAATCCCGTTCGGCAGCTTGATGTCTTCGGTCAGCTCGCAGTCGATCTGCATCGGCACCTTCGAAGACAGCTCCTGCACCAGCTCGATCAAGCCTTCGGCCAGACGCTTCCCTTCCAGATGGACGGGACGCAGGTGAAGCAGCAAAGCGCGCATCTCCGACTGCGCTACCGAGGCCATTTCCTCAATGAGGAAAATTTGTCGCTGCGCTTTCTCGAAATCTTTGTCCAGCGTCCGGCCGACGGCCGTCGCGGTCATCGAGATCGCGAAGAGCTGCTGGCTCACGGCGTCGTGCAGCTCCCTCGCCAGCCGCTGCCGCTCTTCCACGATGGCCGAATATTTCGCTTTTTGCGCCAGTTGGGCATTATTGCTGGACAGGCGCTGCAGCGAGGATACTTGCTCTTCCCATTTTTTGGTGATCGCATTCAACTGATCGCCGAGCCGGCCGATCTCATCCTCGCCGAGCGGCGGCACCGAACGGCTCAGGTTGCCCTTCTCCAGCGACAGCATCACCTCGCGCAGCGTCTCCAGCCGGTGCTTCATCCGGCTGCTGTGCCACAGGCCGTACGAGCCCCCGACCGCTGCAACGATCGCAATCAGCGTCAGGCTCATGCGCACGCCTTCCTGCCATGTTTCGAAAGCATTCAAATAGCCGTTTGACTGCAGGAAATAGACGATCACGGCAAACAAAACAAGGCTGAGCCCGATGGACTCCGCCATGCTTCTCCATATCATGTTGGTTAACCGCTTATCATGTCCGTCCATTCCTGCCGTCCTCCGTGCATCAAACAATTTTAATATCAATATCGGCTACGATATACGAAATTTCCAGCTTCACCTGACGGTCCGCCGTCCAGTAATTGGGCGACTGCCACACCATCTTGTTCAGCACCCCGGCCTCTTTGTCATACCCGATGCTCGTTTGCCCGAATAAGACGGATGCCGTGACAGACAGTCCCACATCCTCCGGAACGATCAGATCGATATCGGCGATGACCCCCTGCAAAATAATCGTCGTCTCCTTCTGCTCGTGGATCGCGTAGGTCAAATCCATCTGCAGCTCCCCCAGCACGTTCCAGATCGACATGTTGCGCAGAACCCAGGGCTCCCGTCCCCACCGGATGCTGTCGATGACGCTTTGCTTGCGGTAATGCTGTTCGCTGCGGTGAATTTTACGCGATTTATTGTAGAAGAAGCCGAGCGAAATGAGGATAATGGCCAAGATTAGCGTAAAATTGCCCCCTGCGAGCAGCAGCAGGCCGATAACCATCATGATGTAGCCTTTGCGCTCGGCGCCCGAACGTACCTTATACACTCCCAGCAAAAGCAAAAAGAGGGCAAGCACGGTGAAAAATCCGAGATGATTGTCCGCCAGAAGGAAAAGCCCTGCGCCGATCAAGACCAACGCGATGTTGCGGTTTCGTTTGCGGTTCATCCGTGTCGCCCCCTTTCCCGGTGAATTCTGGTTGATCCGGCAAAAGCCACAGCGCCTTACGGAAGGACGTCCATGGCTTTTGCCTTACATAGCATATCACAAGTGCCGCTTTTGCTCCAACAGCTTTTTCGTGAAGATTATTTCCCCTGCTCGCTGGACATCTTTTCTTTCAAAAGCTGCAGCTGATCGTCGATTTTTTGCTGCTTCGCCGGGTCGACCGACACGGCGCTGCTGTATACCGAACCCGCATAGCCACCGCCGACGTAAGGCTTGCGCGCGATTTCCGCTTCGACTTCCAGCGACATGATCTTCTCTTCCATGCGACGGAAGCCTTTTACGGCGTTGCCGCCTTCGATCACGTTGGTTGCCGTCACTTCGGCCATTTGCTTTTTGGCCTTCGCCAATTGAGCGCGGGAGATCAGCTCGCTGCGTTTGTTGCGCATTTGGTAGAACGCGTCTTTCATTTCATGCAGCTGCTGAACCAGCTCGGCCGCTTGCGCCTTGGCCTGCTCGTGCATTTCCGTGTACTCCGCGATTTTGCCCTCGTAGTACAGCTTTTGCTCCAAAGCTTGGCGTGCCGTCGCTTCCTGATCGTTCTTCAGCGCTTCCTTCGCTTGTCCTTCGTACTGCGCCGTCAGACGAACCGCTTCTTCCAGACGCTCTTTCAGCTTGCGCTCGCTGGCGATTTGACGGGCCACCGTCACTTCGGCTTGAGCGATTTCTTCTTCCATGTCGCGCAGATATTGATTCAACATGACGATCGGATCTTCAACCTTGTCAAGCAGCTCATGCAGCGATGCCTTCGTCATGTCTTTAATTCTAGAAAATACTCCCATTGTTAAACATCTCCTTTAGATGGTTTTTGATTTTGGTTTTTTTCGTATTGCGCCACTTTGCTGCGCAGCTCTTCGATTTCTTTCCACATCGCTTTTTTCTCGATATCTTTCATCATATCGTCCAGATCGCTGCTAGCGGTACCGCCCGGATTCGAGGAAGCCGCATATTCACCTTCATAGCGGTTGCCTTCTTGCGGCGGAACCCAGCCATGTCTTTGCGCTCTGCGGTAGTGCTTCTCAGCGCGTCTCCACTCTCTCCAGTTGGGATATTGGCCGCCAGGTTGCCCGTAGCCCTCGCCGCCGTAGGACGGTCCGTAGCCGTGAGGCCCGCCGGTCCAAGGCTCGCTTGGGATGACCAACGCTGCCAGGAAGTACAACGGAATCACGACGCCTCCGGAAAAGAAAGCCGTTACCACCACGATAAGACGAAGCAGTGTGGCATCAATGTTCATCGATTCCGCGAGACCACCGCACAGGCCGGTTACTTTGCGATCGGAACGGGAACGGTATAGTTTGCTCATGATTTATCCCAGCCCTCCTGTTTCAGTTTCGTCCGCAGTTTGGCCAGCTCTTGTTCCAGCGCTTGCGATGCCGCACTGCCTACGGCGGACCATGCTTCACGGACTTGGCCCCTCACTTCCCGCAAGGTGCGCGCGGTCAGTTCCATATCGGAGACCCGCTCGTCCAGCCGGTCGAACATCCGCGGATTCGGACCCGTGCCCATCGAACGCAGCCTTTCGTTCATCCGCTGCTGCAGCCTAACGGACTCCAGCCGCGCGATATAGTAGCTGCGTTTCGAGGCGATTTCATCGAAATCGGCCTTAAGCTGTTGAAGCTGCTCCTCCAGCTCGACGATCCCCATCTTGCTTTGATCGTACAGCGCCCGGTACTGCGTCGCTTTTTCCTCCTGCTGCATTTTCTCTTGAAGCGCGATGCGCGCCACTTCTTCCTCGCCGGCTCTCAGCGCCAGCATCGCTTGCTGCTCGCGGCGCTCCTTGAGCTGCTCCGCCGATACGTACTGCTGGCGCAGCGAAGCGGCGTGAGACAGGCACTGCTGCAGCAGCCGTTCGGACTCGCGGATTTGCTCCGACTGGGACGCAAGATATTTATCGATCAGGCGAACCGGGTCTTCCGCGTTTTCCAGCATTTCGTTGAAGTGCGCAACCGTAATATCCCGGAATCTTTTTCCTAAACTCATGCTTTGCTCAACCACCTTTTCTCCGAATTTCAATCCGTCGTTTGTTTTGATTTAATATACCGATTTGTTACGCAGCAGCGAGATGCCGTAGCAGATCAAGCCGATGGCGATCAGGATGGCGAACAGTCCGGACAATTTACCGAAGAGGAACAGGCCGCCAAGGATGATCAGCCCCCACCCGATGATCGTTTTTCCGTTTCTCAGTCCTACGAATCCGAGCCCTACCATAGCTGCCGGGAACAAGAAGCTCATAATATGGTGCCCGAGGTGAAAGCCAAGCTTGTTGCTCAGGATCAACGCTCCGAAGAAGATCAGAAGGAACGCGAGTCCGGTATGCCGGTTCATTTTCATGGATGACTCACCGCCTTTCGTTTTTGTTGTCGTTTTGCTTATGTCTTTATTCTAGGTGAATCCGCCATTTCCCAAAACGGACCTGCGGCGGTTTTTGGAACTGGACCTAAGTCCAGTACGTCACCCGGCCTTGGACAAGAGGAGACCCCGCCTTATGTACAAGGAATTGCTTGTGCTTGTCCCCGCGGTCTCCTCTCCAAAACAAAATCCCCAGCTGCCGGTTTTCAGCGCTGAGGATCGATTGTACATATTCGATTGTTATACCCTTCTTTGCGGCCGTTTTTCAGCCTTCCTTATTAGGAGCGTCGATTCCGCCGAAAGCGAGGCCATACCCGTCGCAATCCTGAATAACGAACTCTTTCCACGGACCGCCGTCCGGATAAATGACAGGCTCGCCGGAGATCACGACATCCTTGCTGCGGAACTCCTCGTACAGACTGTCCAAAGCAGCCCAGTTTTCGACGTAAGCGTATACATCATACGCCCGGATTTCCCCCTGTGCTACGGGGTTGGGACGCACCGCCGATCGGTCCGGCGCTTGCAGCAGCTTGAGGGCGATTCCTTGAAGGCCGTCCCGCTCCGCCCACCAATCCGTTACATTAAAGCCGAGCCGCTCCCGGTAAAATTGCTGAGAACGCTTAAGGTCCGATACCAATAGAACGGTAAGGGAGCTGCCGATTTGCTTTTGGTTTGCCATAGCATCCATCCTCCGGTTCCAATCTATAATCCGTAAACACACGAATGTATATTCGTGTGAGCTTGTTGAGAAAGTGGTCTAAGCAAAAATAGAGAAACATACGGAGGTGGGGTATCCGCTGGAGAAGCGAATAGCGGCCGCCTTTGTCTTCGGGAAATGTCCGCTAGTAAGCGGCTTCCAATCAAATTTCCCGAAGACAAGAGTGGTCGGAAGTGGATACCCCACCCCTTCGTTACCTCTATAATCCCGTTTGACCACTTTCTCAACACTCTGACACGAATGTATATTCGTGTGTCCCCTTCAAAATCCTGCTTGTTTTGGGCCCACTTACAACAAAAAAAGCCCGCTTCGAATGCTAGCCTCGAAGGGGCCTGAACTTGTCTGTAGAAGAAGTTAGAAAAAGTCGGGCAAATAGGTCTGGCGTGAGGGAATGAGCCGCTCCAGCGATTCGCACACCTCCGTCGTGCCGGTAAGCCTGCCGATGTCCATCAAAAAGGATGGACGTTGGTACCCTGTCAGCATAGCGGCAAGCGTCTGGATCGTGCAGCTGGCGGCCGGCAGCTCGGGCGAAGCGTCTGCGACAGGCGTTACACGCGCCGTCCCCGACTCGTCCACCTGCAGCAGGAACCAACCGTTGTTCCATTCCGCTTGCTCGTCTTTTACCTCCAGCTGCAGCGACCATTCTGCCCCCGAAGCGAACGGATACTTGGTCAAAAAGCCGGCCACATCCACAATCCGCGCCATGAAATAAGGCACGATCTCTTGCTTGATCCGGGGATTATCCAGCAGAAACGGCAGCCTGTCGTCAGCAGGCGCCTTCATCACCAGCTTCTCCAGCATCGAGTCGTGGTCGGCCAAGAAGCGCCATAAAGCCAAGCAAGCCCCATGATGCAGATACACCAGCTCGTGAACCTTAAGGATATTGTCCTTTACCTGATAATATACGTAGCCCGCAGGCTGATTCTCCGCATCATAATATACGGCTACAGTTCCTTGCGTATTGCCGAAAATGCGATGCTGCCACCAGGATTCGTTTCGAATAAGCGTACCATTGTACCTGCTGGCGTAAGCCTCGTAGATCCCGTTCAGCAGCTTGATATCGTGGCCGGTCCGAACGATCCGCCCCGGCTGCGGGCCCAGTTTTGGAAGCTGTTGGACGGAGATTTCATACGATTTATACTCAGCATACGTCTCCCAGCCATATTTACGGTAGAACGAGAATTGAAATGGATGAAGGAACGACACCGTCTGGCCCTTCTCCCGCATTACCCGCAATCCGTGCGATAGCAACTTGGCCACCAGACCGCCGCGCCGGTATTCCGGCCATGTGACGACGCCTGCGATCCCGCCCATGTCGAACGCCTTGCCTTGAATCCAAGTCTGAAAATCGAAAATCGTCATTTTCGCCGCGAGTGTATCATCCACATAAGCTCCCCACATTTGGTTCGAATCGAGAAGTGTCATCCACTTCTCCACTTTTTCGGGAGTAAGCTCGTATTGAAAGGCGAATGCTGACATTTGCAGGCTGTCCATAAAATGCACATTCGGAATATTGCGAATCTCCAACTGCTGGTTCACGCTATCCACCCTCTCCGCTTTTTTACGGTGACCGGGGACTTCGTCCGGTACTCCGCTTATCGGCGCTTCTTATGCCTTCGCACCTTGTCTCGGCCATTGTAGCCCAATTTTCCAACAAATTCTACCTCTAATTCCTTTTTACTTGTTTTCGCTGGAAGCCGTGGGGGACACAGCACAAATCGCGGCAATGAGTTGTCCCTGATTCGTCCGGTACAGACAGGGTACTGTCTCCTGTTCGCAGACAGCTGTATTTTTCGTTGAATAATCGGGCATACGTCCAATCAGCACCCGGTATTCGTTCATATCATTTAACATGCCTTCTGAAAGGGGGATGTCACATGAGCCACGTTGGCGGATTCGGCTTTACTTCCACTGGTGTTATTCTAGTGCTGTTTATTCTGCTCGTCATCGTTTCCCGTTCATTGTTCATTTAATGCACCGCCCCCTTGTCAGGTATTTTACTCTGGCAGGGGGTTTTTACTTCAATCTCCGATCTTCAAAACCCGCACCAACTCGCCCCGCCGGGCTCCTCGCCCGCCCGCCGGAAGACAGATTAAGCAGTCGGTCTCTTTCATGGAAACCATGATGCTGGATTTATCGCGACCGGCGGGCCTCACACGGATTGTCCCATGTTCCACACGCGAAGCTCCGCGGATATACCGGGGATATGCCGATCCTTTATCGTAATCGGCATCCAATATTGCTGTCGCTGCGGAAGGCAGCGGGTCGGGAGCCTCTTGCGAGGCGCGCAGATAGGGGCGTACCAGCAGTTCGAATCCTACATAGCAAGCTCCGGGATTGCCGGACAAAGCAAATAACGGCTTGTCCCGCCAAAGACCGACTGATGTCGGACTGCCCGGACGCATCGCGATCTTGTTAAAAAGCAGCTTGCCGTCCCATCGGCCGAACAGCTCGGCCAAAACATCCTTATCTCCTACCGACACGCCACCGGTCGTTATCCACAGGTCCGCCTGGTCCGCAGCGGCCAGCAGTTCCCGTTCCAACCGGTCCGTTTCGTCTGGAAGAAATGGCATCAGCAGAGGCACTCCGCCCGCCTGCCGTACCTGACAGGCCAGCATATAGCCGTTGCTGCCCCGGATTTTCCCCGGTTCGAGCGGCGCGTCCACAGGGAGCAGCTCGGAGCCGGTAGAGAAGATCGCTACCCTCGGCCGCTTGTACACCTTCACAAGGCTATGGCCGAAGGCGGCCAGCACCGCCGTTTCCCCCGGTCCGACGATGCAGCCCTTTTGCAGAAGCTGCTCCCCGGCAGCAGCCTCTTCTCCTACCGGGGTCACATTGTCCCCGGGATTCATCGCTTTGCAAACCGCCACCGTGCCTCCAAGGCCGATCTCCTGATGCACCGCATCGGTCATCTCCAGCATCACAACCGCATCCGCCCCTTCGGGAACGGCAGCTCCAGTCATAATTTTGGCCGCTTGGCCCGGGCCGATCGTCTTCACCGGCACCGAGCCGCAAGGAACCGTTTCCACCACTTCTAAGCAGACCGCCGCCGCAAGGGAAGCGCCAGCCGTATCCGATGCACGCAAAGCATAGCCGTCGACACCCGACCTCCGAAAATGCGGCAGCGGGCTGCCGGCGCAAACATTTTCCGCCAGCCGCCTGCCGTAAGCCTCGAATAGCGGCACCTCTTCCGTCTCCTGAAGACGGACATGCTGGAGTACACGCCGCTGCGCCTCTTCCAGGCTGATCGTCTGTCGCCCGAATTTCAAGTCGTTCATGCTTCAACCCCCGATCTGCGACATGCGCCGGGAGGTAGGCGTATGACTATGCTGCTCGCTCAGAAGCGCTTTAGCCATCTCGTGGCTTTCCGGCTTCACGTCCAGCGCCCGAAAGAACAGCTCGGCCAGCGCCTGATCGTCACCGATATAACGGCGCACATTGAACTCGTCGGACCAGTACAGGCAAGGCTTGATGTTGCCGTCCGCTGTGAGGCGCAGCCGATTGCACGTCTCGCAGAAATGGTCGCTGACCGGATGAATCAGCCCGAACGTCCCGGCCGCCCCGGCGATCCGGAAGTTTTGCGAAGGCCCGTTCCCCAGAACCGCCCCCTCTAGCGTCTCGACCTGCCATCCTGTTTGTTCGCAGCGCTCCAGTACCGTATTTAGCGAAATATATTTCGTTTTCCAGCCGTCATCGTTATGTCCGATCGGCATATATTCAATAAAGCGCACGTGGAGGCTGCGCTCCAACGTCAGCTTCAGAAAATCTTCGATCTCGTCGTCGTTCAAGCCCTTCATCAGGACGACGTTCAGCTTGATCGGATCGAGCCCGACCCGGTACGCCGCTTCCAGACTCGCCAGCACACGCGACAAATCTCCTCCGCGCGTAATGAGAGAAAACCGGTCCGACCGCAAGGAATCGAGGCTCACGTTAATTCTTGTGAGCCCGGCTTCACGCAGCTTTTCCGCCCGCGAAGCGAAATGGATCGCATTTGTCGTCAAAGCGATATCGTCAATGCCGTCGATCGCGCTCAGCATCCGCACGAGCTGCTCCAGGTTTTTGCGCACGAGCGGTTCGCCTCCGGTCAGCCGCAGCTTGCGAACTCCGTACCCGGCGAGCACCCGCACCACTTCGGCGATTTCCTCGAACGTCAAGAGCTTTTCCTCCGGCTCGAATTCCATACCTTCTTCCGGCATACAGTATACGCAGCGCAAATTACACCGGTCCGTCACGGAAATTCGAAGATAGTCATGAATACGGCCGAAACGGTCCTTCAATATCTGTGACATCCTGCATGCCCCCCGTTTTAGGATATACCCCCCATTATGTCACAAAACAGACCCGTCTTCCATTAACAAAAATCACAAAAACGGCTAAAACCTTAGTCGTTTGCCGGTAAGCCTCTCATATTCGTCCGGATCGTTAATATTCCGGATAAATCCCGTGGAAATCCCCTTCCGCTCCAGAAACGATTCGTCCGCCACCTGCAGAGCAACCAAATCCAACAGCCTCATCAACCGCAGATCGTTCGCAGCCAACAGCCGCTCCGTCTCGGGGAGACAGCTCTTGAGGTACACGCCGTGCAGCGGATGGAGCCTTCCGTCGATTTTCGCAACTACAGCATCTGCGCCAACGCCGTTCCGCAGCTCCGAGAGGGCTTTCGCCGCTTCGGCGTCGGCCCACGGCATATCGCAACCGACGATCCACAGCTCCTCGTACGAGGCCGCTCTCATAGCTGCTTGAAAACCGGCTAGCGGCCCCCGGCCCGGCTCCAGGTCGGGAATGATCCGCACCGGAGACTCCCCGGAGAACGTACGGACGACGGCCTCGTACCGTTCCGGCTCCTGCGTCACGACAAGCAGCTCCGCGCACAGGCTTCCAAGCTCGGCCAACTGTCTGGCCAAAAACGTATCGCCTTCGTACATAAGCAGCGCTTTGCTTTGTCCGCCCATCCGCCGATTTTGCCCGCCTGCCAAGATTACGCCTGTCATGGCTTGCTTTTGTCCGCCGTACCGCTCCATCGCCTTCATTCCTTCCGTCTTTCCTATCTTATTTAGCAGCCTTATAATCTACTTCGTTTCCATTCCTTGCATACGCCTCATGCCTAGCCCTTACAGACGTGCCCACCATGCGCCCCATCCTTCAGTTCTACGCCTGTTCTCTTCCCTTCGGCACCCAAGCGTCGTTATCATAGCCTCGCAGCTCCCAATACCCGATGTGCTCTTTATCGATGAGCTCGATGCCCTGGAGCCACTTGACCGATTTATACGCGTACATTTGAGGAACGACCAGCCTTACCGGGCCGCCCAACTGCTGAGGAATCGGCTTTCCGTCCATCAAGACCGCCACCATGACGTCTTCCATCCGTGCCTGTTCCAGCGACAAACAATCCGTATAGACGCGGTCCCCGGAATAAAATTTGGCGAACTTCGCCTCGTTCCTTACGTTGGCCAGCTCCAGCAGCTCCTTAAGCGGAATTCCCTCCCAAGTGACCTTGTACACCGACCAGCCCGTCACACAGTGAAAATCGCTGACCTGAACCGTTCGTTTGAGCTCCAGAAACTGCTCCCAATTCCAAGCATATTCCCGGTCGACAAGTCCGGTAAGGGCGAACTTCCAATCCTCGCTCGAAAAAGCCGGGATCGGCGTCACCGTATATACCCGAAACTGCCCTTGTCCGCCTCCACCGAGCGGAGGATTGGATTCCGCAGACGGAACCGGCGGCGGCAGCATCCGGTTCGCATCCTCCCGGGCTAACCGCTCAAGCTCCGCGCCTCCCGTATCGGAAGCGGACATCAGCCACCGGTAAAACGACGGTCCTAAACCGAACACGAGCAGCAGACCTGCCGCCGTACGGAGGAACGCGGCCCTGGAGATCGGAGCGTTCCTGAGCATCTGTACGATTCTTCCGGGCTCGGACGACGGTACGTCGTCCGCTTCCGTCGCCTCTTCTTCCACGTGGTTTTCCGGCCGATTTTGGGCCGCTTTGACCCACCGGCTTCGGGAGACCGAATGGTAGATGGCGTAAGGAACCCCTACCCAGGTAAACAGATCGTGGAGCACCAATGCGGCGTTGCCCCAATCGGAAGGCAAGCTTCGCACCAGCCAAAGCAGCACGCCGGTGACACTCCAGCCCGCGAGCAGGAACAGAACGAGTCCCAAATTCCAACGCTGCGCCGGCTTCGTCCACAGCTGCTTCCAATGCCGGGGGAGCAGCGGCAAATATAGCGCAGCCACCACCATTGAAGCTGCACCGATCCATAGATGTCCTTCCTTCAGCCACACACGGCCCGCTCCCAGTGCCCGTACCGGCTCCACAAACAGCAATATCCCGGTCACCACAAGCAGCGCCAGCAGCCATGCGTTCCAGCGGTGAAGCTTGACCAGCCTTTTTCCATACGGCACGCCGGAAAGCCAATTCGTCCATACCCGTTTCGGTTTCATTACACAGCCACCTTTCGCTTTACGTCTACTTGAGAATACGCATGCTGCGGGCTTTCCGGTTTGCCGGGGAAGGTTTTTTATGGACAAAGGCAAAAAGGGCCCGAACCCGTCGGTTCAAGCCTCTAGTCTGCCATCAATTCAAGTACCCCATAATAATGCCGGCCGTCTCTTCAATAGCTTTATCCGTTACGTTGATCACCAAGCATCCGACCTGTTTCATCAACGCTTGTGCATAGCGGAGCTCTTCATCGATTCGCTCCATCGCCGCGTACTTCGCCCCGAACGGCAAACCGACCGCTTTCAGCCGCTCTGTCCGAATTTTGTACAGCTTGTCTGCGTCCATCGTCAAGCCGACAATCCGGTTGCCCGGCACCAGAAACAGCTCCTTGGGCGGTTTAACCTCCGGCACGAGCGGCAGATTGGATACTTTTATCCCTTTATGCGCCAAAAAGATACTCAGCGGCGTCTTCGACGTCCGCGAGACGCCGATCAAGACCAGATTCGCCTTCAGCAGGGCGCTCGTATCGCGCCCGTCGTCGCATTTGACGGCGAACTCGATCGCTTCTACGCGGCGGAAATAATCCTCGTCCAATTGATGAAGCAAGCCCGGTTTCCGCTTCGGTGCATCGCCCCACGTATCGATGAACGCCTGCATCATCGGTCCCATGATATCGACCGCACGGACGCCCAGTCGGACCGCCTCTTCCTTCATCATTTCCCGAAGCTCCGGCTGTACCAGCGTATACGCCACAAATCCGCCGCGTTTGGCCGCCTCTTCCATAATGGTACGGATTTCATCCTCGGTTTTGATATGGCCAATCCGCTTCGTTCTCACTTGGTGGGCGTCAAACTGGCGAATAGTCGCTCTAACGACCGCCTCCGCCGTTTCCCCGACGGAATCCGAGCAGATGGTAATCTCGTACTGTTGCTCTTCCTTCATCCGGTTTTCTTCTCCTTTGTCCATGAATGCCCTAACGGTCCATCGCCAGATCGACCAGAATGTTCGTCATAATCGTTTTTGTCACCCGTCCGACAACGTCCCACCGGGATCTTCCGCTCACCTGGGCAGCTTTGGATTCCACGACGACAGGCAGGCTGTCGACTTGATGATGAATCATCTTCCGCGCGGCGTCGATCACCGACTCGTCAGGGGAGACATGGATGACGTTCGGCTCGCGGGTCATGACCATGCTGACCGGCATGGAAGCCGCATTCGTATTGCCGAGCGTGAATTTAAGCAAATCTTTACGGGAAATGACGCCGGACAGGCAAGCCTCGTCATCCACGACGATCAGGCTGCCGACGTTTTCCATAAACAGCATCACGACCGCGTCGTTGACGGAAGCATTTTCCCGGACAACGACAGGAATCGATTGGACATCCTTTACCTTCATGCCCAGCAGCTTGCGGGAAACCTGGGAGCCCGGCGTCATGGCAGAGCCCGGCGTATAGCCCACCTTCGGCTTGGCATCCACAAGCCCGAGCATGACAAGCAGGGCCAGGTCCGACCGGAGGGTTGGGCGGCTTAAACCTAACATCTCCGCTATTTGTTCGCCCGTAATGGGCGCGTGTGCCTTTACCAATTCTACGATCTGCAGTTGGCGCGCAGTCAGTTCGATGACCGGTCCCTCCTCACTCAAAGCAGCCTTTGCGGTTTATCGCTGTGCCGCATTCCAATCCAATTGTACCAAAAATAGTCCGAAACTCATAGAACCGTTTTTCATTCGAAGGTTCCATTTTCAATCTAGCGCACTACTCAATTCATTTCAAGTATTTATTGCGCATTATTTATTTATTAATTATACTATATATGTTGAAACGTGACCATTTATTTTATAGGGGGCTGAGCTGGTGGAAAGGGAATTGGCACTTGAGATCGTCCGGGTAACGGAACTGGCGGCGCTGTCCGCGGCAAGATGGATGGGCCGGGGCGATAAGATTCAAGCCGACGGTGCGGCGACGACCGCCATGCGCGCCATGTTCGATTCCGTTTCTGTCCGCGGGACCGTCGTCATTGGAGAAGGAGAAATGGACGAAGCGCCGATGCTGTATATCGGCGAACAAGTAGGCAACGGACAAGGTCCAGAGGTGGACGTGGCCGTCGACCCGCTCGAAGGAACGGAGCTGGTTGCCAAAGGATTGAACAACGCGCTGGCCGTCATCGCCATTGCCAACAAAGGCAATCTGCTGCATGCGCCGGATATGTATATGGAAAAACTGGCTGTCGGACCGGCTCTTGCCGGCAAGCTTAGTTTGACGGACCCGCTCGAAACGACGCTTCAACGGGCCGCCGACATTTTGGATAAGCCGCTGAGCAATCTTACGATTATGATTCTTGACCGCGACAGGCACCGTAAGCAGATCGATACCCTTCGTCAGGTCGGCGTACGGATTAAGTTTCTTAGCGACGGCGATGTCGCAGGGGCTATGGCTCCCGCTTTATCCGAATCCGGCATTGACATGTATGTAGGTTCTGGCGGCGCACCCGAGGGTGTGCTGGCGGCCGCGGCGCTGCAATGTCTGGGTGGGGAGCTGCAAGGAAAGCTTCTGCCTTCCAACCAGGAAGAATACGACCGCTGCATTGCCATGGGACTTGCTGACCCGCACAAAGTTTTGACCATGGAGGATATGATCGGCCGGGACGACGTTATTTTTGCCGCAACGGGCATTACCCCCGGCGAATTTTTAAACGGCGTCCGCTATTTGCCGGACTCCCGGGCGGAGACACATTCGATCGTCATGCGGGCAAAAACAAAAACGATCCGATTCATTCAATCGATCCATTACTTGCCTAATAAAAATATTCTTAACGATATCGGATAACCCGGTATTGAACTATTTTCTTCCTGTGTTACTATTACCATAAAGTAACTATTCGACACGGAAGAAGGTTTGCGCATGAGTATCTTATTTTATACCGCTGTCGGGTTGATCGCTGCCACCTTTGGGAGCCTGGTCGGTCTCGGCGGCGGTATTATTATTGTGCCCGCTCTCGTTTATTTAGGCCCCGCGTTCGTCGGACAGACGATTTCGGTACCGACGGCGGTAGGCACTTCGCTGGCCGTCCTGATCTTCACGGCATTGTCTTCGACCCTGACCTTCGTCAAGCAGAAAAGAGTCGATTTCAAAAGCGGTTGGCTCTTGTTCATCACATGCGGCCCGGGAGCCATGCTCGGCTCGTATACCACGCAATTTGTCAACGCCAAATCGTTTCAGCTCAGCTTCGGCCTCTTCATGCTGCTGATGGCCATACTGCTCGTGCTGCGCGACTACTTGAAGCCGTTGAACATGAAGTGGCACATTCAGCGCACGTATACGGACAGCAATGGCAATACATATCATTACGGCTACAGCGTACTGCCCGCTTTGATCATCGGACTGCTGGTCGGATTCATTTCGGGACTGTTCGGGATCGGCGGCGGTTCTCTATTCGTGCCGGCGATGGTGCTTCTTTTCCGGTACCCTCCCCATGTAGCGACAGCGACCTCCATGTTCGTTATCCTGCTGTCATCCCTTATGGGCAGCTTTACGCATTTTAGCTTGGGAGAAGTGAACCTGTGGATGGTTTTAGGCTTGGCACCTAGCGCCATTGTCGGAGGCTGGCTCGGCGCCAAAATCGCCAGTCGGCTGAGCAGCAAAAAACTGCTTTGGGTATTGCGTATCACCTTCGTTATCGTATCGTTCAAAATGATCTGGGAAGGCTTGGTCTTTGCCTGATTCATACCCATATATTTTTATGCGCCGCGGCGTTCGTGTCATCATTTTCATGAGTGGATAATTCGTCTCTCCTTATCCCAAACTAAGGTAACGTAATCCTGTTGCCCAAAGGAGACTAAGCCCCCATGAAAAAGCGAACGCCTGCGGCCTTTTTGCTTTTATCCGCTCATCGGTTCATCCCGCTTCGAATCAGAACCAGTTTATTTTTGTCCAATTTAGCCTTATGTTTGGCTTTAACGGCATGTACGCCTGCCGCAAATTCACCGCAAGCGATGCCCCCGGAGATCGGGCCTGTCGAAGCTGCACCTCGGAGCACGGCTAAAGCAACGGAAACGGGCACCGGCAGCCCGCTGTCTCTGGCTGGACCTCCAGCCCCTTCAACCGTGCAGCAGGTTCCGCCCCCTCCGGCGCCGCCTGCCCCTACTCCCACACCGGCGGTTGTTCCGCCGGCGGAGGTCAAGACGCAGAAGAAGCCCAAATCCAAATCTAAGGAGCCTGTCGCCAAACCGTCCAAAGAAACATCTGGTCAAAGCCAAAGGCTGTCTTTATCCCAGCTTGTGCGCAAATATCCGGAGCTGTTGCTGCTGCGGGGGTCAGCCGCCTCCGGGCAGGTCGCTTTAACGTTTGACGATGCCCCAGACACGACATTTACTCCGCAAGTTTTGGATGTATTGAAAAAATATCAGGTTCGCGCCACTTTCTTTTTAGTCGGCGCCCAGGCCGAGAAGCATCCGGAGATGGTTAAGCGAATCCTCCGCGAAGGCCATGTGATCGGCAATCATTCGTACAGTCACAAGCTATTTACAAAGCTGTCCGACGATTTGTTTCAGTCGCAGGTGCTTCAAACCCAGCAAACTTTAAAGCGGCTGATCGGATATTCCCCCCGCTTGCTGCGGCCGCCCTATGGCGAGATCAGCGAAAGCCAATTGTTGTGGGCATCGGAACACGGCTACCGCATTGTGAATTGGAATGTCGACTCGCTTGATTGGAAGCAGCTTGGGCAAGAAAAAGTAACTTCGAACATTCTCACGAACGTTAAGCCGGGTTCCATCATCCTACAGCATTCTGGCGGCGGGCCAGGGCAAGATTTGAACGGTACCGTCAAAGCGCTCCCGACCGTCATTCAGACTTTAAAATCCCGCAACCTGAAAATGGTTACCTTACCTGAGCTTTTGAAGGTATCCAAGCAATTGGATTGAGTAATGCCTTCTACCATCAGAACGGTTCAACCTTAAAAAGGGACGCCCCTCGCACTAGCAGAAAGGCATCCCTAGGATTGTTATTTGTATAGGCTACGTTGCTTTAGGCTTGCACAGCTTCCAGCCAAGCGTTGGCAATAAGCGCGTGGCCTGCCGGTGACGGATGTACGCCATCAGGTGCCCAATAGGCCGACGGGGCTTTGGTACTTGCCGCTGCGAACAGCCCGTCTAATGGCACGTACAGCGTTTCAAATTCCCGAGCGAGCTCGCGAACGGCGTTTATTTTCGGGTCCAAATCCTCTCTCCATCGTTTCCGGTCTTCCGGCACCGGCAGCACAAAAGGTTCGACTAAAATGAGCTTCGCATCAAGCTTCTCCTTGGTACGAACAATCAGATCACGGTATCCAGCCGCAAACGCTTCCACTGAAGTCGGGTCGTTTCGATCATAACGCCGCCATGTATCGTTTATTCCGATATAGATCGAAACCCATGTCGGCTTCAAATCGAGGCAATCTTCCTGCCAGCGCTGCTGCAAATCCTTTACCCGATTGCCGCTGATTCCGCGGTTGATGAATTGGACTTGTTTCCCAGGATATTTGCTGGCGAATAACGCGGAAGCGATGAGCGCGTAGCCCCGGCCTAAATCCGCTCCGGTTTCCCTGTTTCTTCCGCAATCCGTAATGCTGTCTCCCTGAAACAAGACAACCGCCCCATCTTCGATTTTTGTCATGACCTATTCCTCCAACATTTAGGATATATAGTTCTTCTTCTAGTACCATACTAAAAGTTACCGGATTTGTATATCGCAATGTGAAGAATCGACAAAAGAAGTTGAGGATACAATAAATCATTCTCCAGAGCATAAAAAACAAGCTCAATACAATAGAAAATAAGCCTTAAAGATCTTTTTGGGATCTTTAAGGCTTATTTATACCGATGAGAGGACTCGAACCTCCACCCTTTCGGACTCGATTTTGAGTCGAGCGCGTCTGCCATTCCGCCACATCGGCAAGTGGCGTGCCCTAAGAGATTCGAACTCCTGACCTTTTGATTCGTAGTCAAACGCTCTATCCGGCTGAGCTAAGGGCACACATTTTAAATTGTTGGAGTGGTGCCGAAGACCAGACTTGAACTGGTACGGTAGTCACCTACCGCAGGATTTTAAGTCCTGTGCGTCTGCCGATTCCGCCACTCCGGCGAAGAAAGAAAGTTGGAGGCGCCACCCAGATTCGAACTGGGGGTAAAGCTTTTGCAGAGCTCTGCCTTACCACTTGGCTATGGCGCCATATGGAGCGGAAGACGGGATTCGAACCCGCGACCCTCGCCTTGGCAAGGCGATGCTCTACCCCTGAGCCACTTCCGC
>NZ_JAHNZO010000047.1 GCF_018998565.1 Paenibacillus oleatilyticus
GCCTTGCGCTCCGCCCTGCCCGGCGAGGGCCCGGACGCTTGATCCGCCGTCGGGGAGGCCGCCGCCGCGTACCGGCTTTGCGTCTCGCGCGCAGCCGCCGCCGAAGCTGTGCCTCGGGGCGTGAAGCCGGAAGCGCGCCGCTGACCGCTTCGCGAGGAGCCTGCCGGGAGCGGAGCCGGCTTGACGGCCTTCTGCTCCAGATGCGGATCGTCCAGCGCAATAAGCTGATCGGCCAGCAGCTTGTAGTCTTCGTCCCCGAGCTGAAGCTTGGCGACGACCAGCACCGGCTTGCCCTTCTGCACCAGTGGGGCGTACTTTTTCCATGTTTCCGGAAACAGCACGACCTCCGCCTTGCCGACACGGTCCTCCAGCTCCATGAACGCCATCGGCTGGCCTTTTTTCGTGACAATCGTCTTGTTCGAGATGACCAGACCGGCAACCATGACGTCGCTGCCGTCCGGGTACTCCTGAAGCCGGGACAGCAGGTCCGTCTCCAGCTTCTGCAGCACCGCATCGAAGTCGTCGAGCGGGCTGCCGGAAATGTACAGGCCGAGCAGCTCCCGCTCCAGCTCCAGCTTTTGCGTCAGTGTGAACGGAGGGATCTCGGGGTACTCGACCTCCCAGCTGACCTCCTCCGTGAAGCCGTCGAGCACAAGCTGCAGATCTTCGCGGTCCTTGCGCCACTTGACCGCCGCATCGACGGCGTCTTCCAGCATCGCAAGCTGCTGGGACCGGTGGCCCGGCAGCGAATCGAGCGCTCCGCCTTGAATCAGCGACTCCATCACGCGCTTGTTGCAGACGCGCAGATCAACGCGCCTGCAAAAGTCGATCAAGCTGGCATAGGCGCCCGTACGTCGCTCCGCGATGATCGATTCGATCGCGTGCGTCCCGACGTTCTTGATCGCCGCGAGGCCGAAGCGAATCGCGCCGCCGCTCTCCGCCGCAACCGGCGTAAACAGAAAGCCGCTTTCGTTCACGTCGGGCGGAAGCACGGCGATGCCCATGCGGCGGCATTCGTCGGCGTATTCCGCGATTTTATGATGGCTGCCCGTCACAGCGGTCAGCATCGACGCCATGAACGGCACGGGGTAATGCGCCTTCAAATACGCCGTCTGGAACGCGAGCACGCCGTAAGCCGTCGCATGCGCCCGCGGATAACCATAGTCGGCGAAGCGCACGATCATGTCGTATACCCGGTTCGCCTCGGCTTCGCTGTAGCCCTGGCTGAGGCTCCCTTTCACGAAGTGGTCGCGCTCCTTGTCCAGCACTTCCCGCTTCTTCTTGCTGACCGCCCGGCGCAGCAAATCCGCTTCGCCGAGGCTGAATCCGGCCATCTTCGAAGCGATCTGCATAATCTGCTCCTGATAAATGATGATCCCGCACGTGTCCCGAAGAATCGGCTCCAGCGCTTCATGCGGGTATTCCACCGGCTGGTGCCCGTGCTTGCAGGCGATATATTTCGGGATGAATTCCATCGGGCCCGGCCGGTAGAGCGCGAGCACCGAGATGATGTCCTCGAAATTCGACGGCCGCAGCTCCTTCAGCACGCGGCGCATCCCGGCCGACTCCAGCTGGAAAATGCCCGTCGTATCGCCCCGGCTGAGCAGTTCGTACGTCGCCGGATCATCGTCCGGCACCTTCGTCCAGTCGAACGGCGCTCCCGTCTGCTCGCAAATCCATTCCAGCGTGCGCTCGATGATGGACAGCGTCCGCAGTCCGAGAAAATCCATCTTCAGCAGGCCGATCGCTTCCAGATGCTCCATCGTATACTGCGTCAGCGCCGTCTGCTCGGTTCCCTCCTGCAGCGGCACGTACTGCGTCAGCGGCTCGCGCGAAATGACGACGCCCGCGGCGTGGGTGGAAGCGTGGCGCGGCATCCCCTCCACCTTCATCGCCAGCTCCAGCAGCTCCGCCGTCTTCGGCTGCTTGGCGGCGAGCGCCTTCAGGTCGGGACTCGTGCGCAGCGCCTCCTCCAGCGTGATGCCAAGCTGATGCGGGATCAGCTTGGCGGCGCGGTCCACCTCGCCGTAAGGCAGGTTCAGCACCCGGCCGACGTCGCGTACCGCCCCTTTGGCGGCCATCGTTCCGAAGGTGATAATCTGCGCCACCCGGTCCCGGCCGTACTTGCGCACGACATAGTCGATCACCTCGTCGCGCCGGAGGTCGCTGAAGTCGATATCGATATCGGGCATCGATACCCGCTCGGGGTTCAGGAACCGTTCGAACAGCAGGTTGTAGCGGATCGGGTCCACATCGGTGATGCGGAGCACGTAAGCGACGATGCTCCCCGCCGACGACCCCCGTCCGGGTCCGGTCGCGATCCCCTGCTCGTGCGCGAAGCGGATGAAGTCCCATACGATCAGAAAATAATCTGAATATCCCATCCGCTCGATGACGGACAGCTCGTAATGCAGCCGTTCTTCCAATTTGTTCCGCCATTCGGCGTCGTTCCATTCCTCAGCCGCACCGTACCGCTGCTCAAGGCCCTGCCGGCAAAGCTGGGCAAGATACGTCCCGGCCGTCATGCCGTCCGGAATCGGGGCGAATTCCGGTAAAATCGACTGCCCGAAGTCGAGCTCGAGGTCGCACCGCCGAGCTACCTCCAGCGTATTGGCGAGCGCTTCCGGCGCATGGGCGAACAGCTCTGCCATCTCGTCCGGGCTTTTCAAATAAAGCTGCGACGTATGAAACTTAAGCCGCCCTTCGTCCTCGATCGTTTTGCCCGTACCTATGCAAATAAGGATGTCCTGCACCGCATGGTCCGGCTCGCGAACGTAATGCACGTCGTTGGTCGCGACCAGCGGAATGCCGGTGTCGCGGGCAAGCCGGAGCATGTCCTGCATCACTTTCTTTTGCTCCGTCAGGCCGTGATCCTGCAGCTCCAGAAAGAAGTCGTCTCCGAAGATCGCCCGGTAGCGCAGCGCCGCCTCCTTCGCCTCGTCGTAACGCCCGTGCAGCAGGTGCTGCGACACCTCGCTGCCAAGGCACGAGCTGGTGCAGATCAGCCCTTCCGCATAGCGCTCCAGATGCTCCGGATCGATTCGCGGCTTATAGTGATAGCCTTCCAAATGTCCGATGGAGCACAGCTTCATCAAATTTTGATAGCCGGTTTTATTTTTGGCGAGCAGAATCAGGTGATAGATCGGCTGCTCCTGACGGCTGCCTTTTTGCCGGATGGAGTCCGAAGTGAAATAAACCTCGCACCCGATAATCGGCTTGATCCCCCGCTGCTTGCACGCTTTATAAAAAGGAATGGCGCCGTACATCACCCCGTGATCCGTCAGCGCCAGCGCCTTCATGCCGAGCTCGGCCGCACGGCCGACCAAATCGTCGATGCGCGCGGCACCGTCGAGCAGACTGTATTCGCTGTGCACATGCAAATGTACGAAATCGCCCATCCGGGCCGCCTCCCCGCGTTTGAAATATTTATCCATAGTTTAGCATAATGCGAACAAGTGTGCCATATATTTAGTAAGGCGAAGTCGGCCAAGCCCCGAACGGCTGGGAACGGCTCAACAGGTCCGGAAAGGATGAGGAACGATGTCTCCATTTGTATCCAGATGCTTTCTTGATTTTTTCGTGGCGTTCGGAGTCGTGCTCGGGGGGACGATGCTGGCCGGCATCAGCGCCGTATTGACGCTCGAACCGCCGGTGTACCGGATGACGAGCGTCGCGGAGCAAATCAAAGTTTGGGCGATCGTCGCCGCCATCGGCGGGACGATCGATCCGATCCGCGCAATTGAGACGCATTTTATCGAGGGACACATCTCCCCGGCGATCAAACAAATCTTGTACATCGTCTGCGCCTTCGTCGGCGCGCATATGGGCTCGACCCTGATCCAGTGGATCTGCAAAGGAGGTAGCGAAGGGTGAAGGCGCCCGCTTCCGGTTCGTCCGGCGGTTTTTTGCGTGCGGCGGGCCTTCTTATGGCCGGAATGGTCATCGGCGCCGCCCTGTTTCTGAGCGTGTACAATCAACGCTTGAATATGATGATCGAGCAGAACCGGGAGCTTCTCGCCGCCAAGGTGGATCTGGAGGTCAAGATCGCCGATTTGACCAAAACGAAAAATCAGCAGACGACGATCAATCTCCTGAACATTTATATTGAGCCCGGTGAGCACACGACGCTCGACAAGGTGACGGAAAGCGAGCTGAAACGCCGCATTCACAGCGATTTGAAAAAAATCGTCGTCGGCCGCAAAATATCAGATTTTGCCGCCATGCCCGACGTGTACGAGCAAATTTTGACGGAGAAGCCCTACGTCGGCGTGCTGGATAAGGATTATATCGTACAGGCCGTCAAATGGATCGTGCTGACGCAAACGGAGCTCAAGGTATGGGTCACGGTCAAAGAGTGGAAGCGCATCCCGCTCTCGTATTCTCCCGCTGCCGGTTGATTTCCCGGGCGGAAATCGCTAAAGTGGAAGCAGAACCCGTACATAAGGATGTGCCGCTCAAGATGCAAACCATTCAATGGACGCTCAGCGTGCTGATCGTCATCTTCCTCGTATTGTCTTTATATTTCAGCGTGCGTTACCGCCGGGAAGCGGAACCGAAGCAGCGCGGCCTGTACTCGGCCCGGATGAACATCTGCATGGGACTTATGCTTGTCGTCATCGCCGTATCCCAACTGTTCTTTTTCGAAGATTCCGCAACCCGGCGCATCTTCGGAACCGTCTGCCTGCTGCTCGGCTTGTTCAATCTGTTTGCGGGCATCCGCAATCACAATCTGTTCAGCCGGAAATAAACCGGACGCCCGCAAAGCCCGTGAAACCCATGAAGCCGATTCAACTCAGCCGTGTTTTCGCGGGCCCGAACGGCTTCGCAGCCGCTCTCTCCCCCTCTAAGGCTCGAATACTTGCGCCGTCAGCATCGCCTTGGCCACCAAGACCCCGTCGAGATGCATCTCGACATCGATTTTTCCGAATTTGCGGCTCACCTCGATGATGCGAGGCCGAATTTCCACCGCGCTGTCAATCTGCACCGGCTTGATAAAATACGAAGCCATGTTGTCAAGCACCAGATCGCCCTTCTTGACATCCTGCACCGCGTGATAAGCAGCCTGTGTCATCAGCACCGTCAGCACGCCTTCGGAGACGGTGCCGAGCCGGTTCGTCATCTGCGGGGTAATCGTTCCGCGAAAAACGGTATGCCCGTCCCCATCCTTCTCCTCACAGAAGCCCGACCAGATCAAATCCTCGAACGTCTCCCCGTGCTGCGGCTGGCGCTGAATATGCTGCATCGCCTTCAACACGTCCTTGCGGCTGATGACGCCGGTCAGCTTGCGGCTCATGTCGATGATCGGCAGCAGCTCGATGCCCTCCCAGACCATCAGATGGGCCGCCGCGGCTACCGACGTGTTTGCGCTTGCCGTCACCGGTCCCCGGGTCATCCGCTTGTCGATCGTCTGATCCGGCTCGGCGCCGATCAAATCCTTCGACGTAATCATGCCGATGACGCGGTTCCACTCGTCCACCACCGGAAAACGGCTGTGTCCGGTTTCCTCGTGCAGCCGCTGCCAGTCTTTCAGCGTATGGTGTGCCTTCAGCGCGTATACCTGCATCGATTGGGGGACGATGTCCTCGATCAGCAAAATTTTCTTCTTGATCAGCCGGTCGTAAATCGCCCGGTTGATCAAGGATGCGACCGTAAACGTATCGTAGCTGCTGGAAATGATAGGAAGCTCCAGCCGGTCGGCAAGCTCCTTAACTTCCTCGCTCGTCCCGAAGCCGCCCGTAATCAGCACGCCCGCCCCTTGCTCCAACGCGCCCAGATGCGCCGTGCTTCGGTTTCCGACGATCAGCAGGCTGCCCGGATCGATATAGCGCATCATCGCATCCTGCTCCATCGCGCCGATGACGAACTTGTTCAAGGTCTTGTCCAGGCCCGCCATGCCGCCGAGCACTTCGCCGTCGACCATATTCACGACTTCCGCGAACGTCAGCTTATCCATTTGGTCGCGCAGCTTTTTCTCGACGCGGACCGTGCCTACCCGCTCCTTCGTCGCCACAAGTCCGATCGCATCCGCCTCCTTGATCGCGCGGTAAGCCGTCCCTTCGCTGACCCCCAGCATCTCGGCGATTTTGCGGACGGAGATTTTGCTGCCGATTTTCAAGCTCTCGATATATTTCAAAATTTGTTCGTGCTTCGTTGCGGCTTCCTGCACGTTGGTCGTTTCGGTTTCACTCATCTGTCTCACCAATCCATTCTATTTCTGTATCACTCTGTACTATATCTTATCATTTTTTTAGCACGAAAAAAACTGTGCTCAGGCATAAAAAAAGTCCGTTTCCCACCACACAAGGGTGAAAACGGACTTTTTCGCTATTTTTTGATCTGCAACAGGCTGCGCCTGCCCTGCAGCGATTGCTCCAGCCGCCATTTTTTCATTCGTTTGATCTTGAGCAGCTCCCGCTTCGTTTCCTCCTCCACGCCAAGCAGCTCGTGCAGATGCGCGGCAATGACGAGCAGCGCAAAGGCGATCCATCCTGCACCGAATACGGCAGCGAGCGTCCAGCCCCCGCCGAAATCGAGCCTCGGTACGGCGTAAAGCATCATGCCCAGCGCCAGGGCCAACCCCATGATATTTCGGGTCCCCTTCAACATTCCAGCCTCCCCTCGTACAACTTGTACGATACATTGTATGAGAGGTCCGGCCAAAATATCACCTTATCGGCTCCTTAACTTCGCTAAGCGCTCCCTGCGGGGCTAGGCTTCGGCTTCTTGCGCCGGAACGGCCGCATGGCTTGCCCGTACAGGAACGTAGCGATCCACGGAATCGTCAGGCTAAGCGCGAACGCCCCAAATACATAGGCATGATAAGCCGACATGGCGCCGCTGTACGGGAGGAGATGCGTTTTGTAATAGGTCAGCACCGCCGGATGCGCCAAATAAATGCCGAACGAGGCGGCTCCGAGCGCCATGAGCACGCGCGCCGCCGCTTTTGCCCGCTCCAGTAGCAGTTGGCCTAACCGGATAAAGCTCATGGCGGCAAAGGCTGCATATGCGAAAAACAAGAGCTGATACCACTGGTGGGACAGAACGATGTTCAGCCGCAACTCCATCTGGAACAGGCCCATGAAGCTGAAGCCCAACACCGCCGTCAGCGGCAGCACCCAGACGAAGTGCTTGCGAATCCAGGCCGAGAACGCTTCGTAATGGAGACCGATCCACCCGCCCAACGTAAACATGCTGAAATAGTTGATGCAGAGCGAAGGCATGTGGCCGAACGGCTCCACCCAGTTATGGTACGCATAAAACCCGGCCTGAATCAGCAGACCGATCCAGATCAAGCCGCTGCGGAACCAGCGAAATGCCCGGCACAGCCACATCAGCAGCGGGAACAGTAAATAAAACTGGACGATGATGACCATAAAGTACAAGTGATACGAAGCATCCGCCCACGGCAGCAAATCCAAAAATTCGCCCGTGTTCCAATGCAGATTCGCCCGGTAATAAATCCACTGGTTGTACAAGTAATAAAAGAGCGACCATACCAGATACGGGTACAGCACCTGCTTGACCCGCCTCAAATAAAACTGCAGCGCCTGCTTGCCGCCGAAGTCGTCCTGGTAGCGGTAAAACAGCACCAGACCGCTGAGCAGGATAAACACCGGCACAGCAAAATTGGCAAGCTTGTTGAGCGCCAGATACAACGCCTGGGAGCCGCTGCCCGGCGGCAGCTCGACCGTGGCGTCGGACGTCGAGTGAATGAGCACGACCGCGAGAATGGCGACGGCCCGGACGATGTCCAGCTCCAGCAGCTTCGGTTTCGATTTTGCTTTCGTTTCTGTCACGTGCGATTCTTTTCCCTTCTTGCGTAAGTTCATTGGCGTATGTACGCTTCAGCCATTGTAACATAACGCCCTCGCGGAATGCATCCGTTCGTTCAAATGATTACCAGCAAGCATTTCGCTTACATTCACTTATTATCGCTTGCATCATTTAAGCATTTCCACTTATAATGCGGTTAAAGCCATTGTCATCCTGCATCGGAAGGAGCCTGACATGTATCAGGAGGAACGCTTAATCGCCATTTTACAGCACATGCAAACGCATCAGCGCATTTCCGTGGAGGAGATCTGCGAGCTGTTTCAGGTTTCCCGGGATACGGCCCGCCGGGATATCGTCAAGCTGGAGGAGCAGGGAAAAATATTGCGCACGCGCGGGGGAGCGATCTGGCCTTCGCTGAATAAAGACATCTCGGGCTACCGCGACCGGCTGCAAGCGGAATCCGACGTGAAACGGGCCATCGGCCGGGTCGCCGCTTCGCTGATCCACAGCGGCGACTATTTGTTCATGGACGCTTCTACGACGGTGCTTCATGCGGCGGAGCAGCTTCGAACCGACGGCCACGTCATCGTGACCAACTCGATCGACATTGCCGGTCTCCTGTCCCCCAAGCAAGGCAGCACCGTGCATTTGCTAGGCGGAGTCGTTCACCCGCACCACCGTTTTATTTCCGGCGCAAGAACGCTTGAAATGCTTCGCGACTATCAGGCCGACAAGCTCATCCTCGGCACCAGCGGGCTGACGCCGGACGGGCTGACCAACCCCTTCGAGGAGGAAGGCTATGTCATCAAGGAGATGATTCGCCGCGCCGATCAGGTAATCGTGCTGGCGGATCATACGAAGTTCGGTCTCCGCCAGTTTTACCGGGTAGCGGGACTGGATTGCATCGACATTGTCATTACGGACCGGCCGCCTACGGAGCCGATGAGCGAAGCGCTGCGCCGGCACCATATCGAAATTCTTATCGCCGAAGGGGAGAACGAACGATGATTAGATTGATTGTCAGCGATTTGGACGGCACGCTGCTGCTTGGGCACCGGACAATCCGTCCCGAGGACCGGCAGGCGCTGCACGACGCGATCGGACGCGGGGTTGATGTCGCTTTCGCTTCCGGACGCATGCGTCCGGAAATTGTGAAGGTGATGGAATCGGTCGGAATCACCGCCCACTGCATCTCGCAAAATGGCGCATACGTGCACGCAGCCGACGGAGAGCCGATCCGCCACCACGCGTTCGAGCGCGAATTGATCGTCGAGCTCTCGCAAGCGGCGACAGGCCTGCCTTTTCTGACGCTGCTCGCCGGACCCGACCGCTATATGACGGAACGGTGGAGCGAGCATGCGCAGCGGCTCGCCCCGCGGCTGATGGCTCCTTTCGAGGCAGTGGAGGACCTCCGGGGGCGGCTCGGACGCGACCTCGTCTGCGGCAAAATTTCGTTCATGGGCGATGTCGGCCGGCTCCGCGAATTTCAGCAAACGCTGCTGGCGCAATACGGCGAAGCAATCGACGCGTATATTTCGGATATCGATTGTTTGGACGTCATGCCCAAGGGAAGCTCCAAAGGAAGCGGCCTGCTTGCCCTCCTGGAAAAGCTGAACATCCGCCCGGAAGAAACGGCCTGCTTCGGCGACGCCTTCAACGATTTGTCCATGTTTGCGGTAACGCCGCACAGCTTCGCCATGGCTTCGAGCCATCCGGACGTGCAAGCCCGCGCTTTTCGCACCGTGCCGTATATTTCCGAAGCGGTGCGGTGGATCGACGGCTACAACGCCGGAACGGTTGCCGCCGGCAACCGCTAATCCGTCTGGCCGGTCCGCAAAATTTTCGTGCTCACCTCGACGCGCACCTTGGCTTTCGGATACATCTGCTTCCATTTGTCCGGGGTCAAGCCGCTGCCCCGGTGCTGCGCCCGGTACTTCTCTCCGAAGCCGACGGGATCGACGTTCAGCCTCTGCGTTTTTTTGATAAACGCCATCGCGTTAGCCTGAATCGCCTTGCTCGCTTCGCGCTCCAATCGTTCGATCACCTGCCGGTTCCGCAGATTGACCGGAGACGAGATCTCCTGCAGCCTCCCGCTTATGCGAACCTGCACCGTGAATGCCAGCTGCTTCGCGTTGGTCAACCGGATCCGGCTTTCGCTTTTCACCGAATCGAGCACAAGATAGATCTGCTCCTGCCCTTTGGACGGGGCGCCGATCGACTCGAGCGCCTTCGGCGGTAGGGCAATCTCCGTCATCCCGGAGTGGAATCGATCCCGCAGCAACCGGAGATAAAAAATTTTGCGCAGCGGCAAAGTCGCGACCATCTGGTCCCCCCGAAACAACGCGGCTCCGTATAAAATAATCTCGTTATTCCGCTGAACGATGTACGGCAGCACCGGGTCTTTCCCAGGTGAGTACAGGTCGCGGATATATTCGTGAAGAATCGGCGAGATCATTTCCTCGCTTTCTACGTTTTGACGGATCGATTGAAACAAATATTCGCCGATATTGCTGATTTCGGGGTACCGTCTCGTCATCAGATCGTAGGCCCGTCCTTTGGAAACGGCCAAATAGACGCCCGAACCGACCTCCGGATCGCGCAGCATCGTATCGACGAGCTCGGTCAAGCCTTTGCGCGCCAAATCCTCATGGTACACGACGACCCGAAGCTGGCCCGAGGTCAGCTTTTTACGCGATTCGACGTTACTGTTGTACCTGAGCCCCTTGCTCGTATAAGCGGTCGACGTAATCACATTGGAGCGCTCCTTCGCTCCCGGATCGATCTCGTAGAGCACTGAGGTGCCAAGAATTTTGTCTCCCGGGGCTTCGTCGTATCCGGCGGCAATGACCAGCCCAAGCCTTTCCAGCACCCGAGTCTGCACACAGCCCGCCACGACGGAAGCCGCCAGCAGAAGCATGGCCGCCGTCTTGACCGTTCGTTTCAGCTTCATGCCCCCGCTCCTTTCTTCCTCCCGCGGCCGCGCTTCCACCGGACAAACGCAAACAGCGCGATGGGATACAGCCAAACGAGATAAATTCCGATTTCTCCGAGCAAATTGGACAGCCACTCTACATCCTCGTGCGTAAAAAGCAGCTCCGACGACAGGACGAAGATCAAGCAGCAGGCATAAAGAGCATACGTTTGCTTCAGCTTGAACACGGAGCGCACGCCGCGCGTTGAGGCCCACAGCAGCACGAGGTTGTTCGGCAGCACCAGAATCATCCAGTAGGCGGCCCCGACGATCTCAAACCGTTCGACGAACGGAATTTGCGCGATTTTGTACCAGGAGTAAGTGGCCCATACCGTATGCTTCAACTGCTCTCCCGCATAAAACACGATGGCATTGATCAGCAGCGTACAGTAAGTGAACACCGTAAAAACGATCGCCAGCTGGGAGTACTTCTGCACATTGTGCTTATCCCGGATGAACGGGTACAGGAAGCAGACAAGCTCATAGCCGAGCATCGGGTAGGTGGCTGCCCGCATACCGTTTACAATTTCCCCGGGCCCCGCCTCGAACAATGGCAGCAGTTGATCGACCTGCGCATATTTCCACGGAAAATAGTACAGCAGGAACACCCAAAGCCACAAAATAAACGACACGACCGCAAACCCCGCCACAACCTGTATTCCTCCGGTCACGCCGTACAGAAACAAAAGGCTCATCAGCGTATTGAACAACCAGCTGTTCATGTCCGGAAAAAGCCAGGTATGGACGACTTCGGCATACGAATGGAGCACGGTAAAGCAAAGCACAAAAAAATAGAGCACGAACGCGAAATTGAACAGCTTGCCCAGCCAGCGGCCGAACAGCTCCTGATGGATCTGATACAAATCGTTGTCCGGATAATACTCCATCGTCTTGATCATCGCATACAAGGCTGCGCTGACCAGCAACCCGTTTAAAATCATGCACATCCAAGCGTCGTGGCCGGCCGCGATGAAAACGTTTCGTTGAAAGTTTTGCGCGGGATCGCCAAGCTGCGTCCCCGAAATGATGAAGAAAAGGACGTAAGCGTTGAGCGGCTTCGTCCGTTTGCTGGTCCTCACCGGGAATCACCTGCCGGTTCTTCGTAAATGTCCTGACCCAGGCTCCGGAAGCCGATCGGCAGCTTGGCTCGCATTTTGCCGATATGAAACGGATAGAGCGGGTACAAGTAGGATTGGCCGATGGTCTTGACGCGCAGCAGATGAATCAGAACGAAGCTGACCCCCGTCATGATTCCGACCGCCCCCCATGCCCCGGCCAGCAGCAGCATCGGAAAGCGCAAGATGCGGATTGCTGCACCCATAATATAGACCGGTGTAATAAAGGACGAAAGCGCAGCCAGCGCGACGATGATGATCAGAATATTGCTGGTAAATCCGGCTTGAACCGCCGCCTGTCCGATCACGATACCTCCGACGATACCCATCGTCTGACCGACCTTGGTCGGAAGCCGCGCACCTGCCTCCCGCAGCAGTTCGATGATGAACTCCAGCAGCAGCGCCTCCATCAGCGGAGGAAAAGGCACCTTGGACCGCGATTGCGCCAGCGGTACCAGCATATTGGATGGAATCAGCTGGTAGTGGTACGTCAAGGCGGCCACGTACAGCGGCGTGAAAAAAACCGAGATGAAAATAGCGACCAAGCGGAGCAACCGCAAAAACAACGCCATATTCGTACGTAAATATCGGTCTTCAGCCGATTTGAAAAAGTCGAAAAAGCGCGACGGTCCCAGCAGCGCGAACGGACTGCCGTCGACGAGGATAACCAGACGGCCTTCGATCAAGTTCAATACGATCCGGTCGGGCCGTTCGCTGGAAATCATTTGCGGGAACAGCGACTCGGGATTGTCGTCGATTTTTTGCAAAAGCATCGAGCTGTCGGTAATGCCTTTGAATTTCACGTTCGCCAGCTTGTCTTTCATTAAGGAAATTTCGTCGGCCGGAGCAACGCCCTCCATGTAAAGCAGCATCACTTCGGTGTTCGTGCTTTCGCCGATCTGATAAGACGCATAGCGGAGCCGCGTGTCCGGCAAATATTGCCGAATCAAAGAGATGTTCGTTTGTAGCGACTCGGTCAGCGCCACCTGCGGGCCCATGATCTGCGATTCGACTTCGGGGCTCGTCGCGCTGCGGTCGATCTTCAGCGCCGTGTTGAGCAAATAGCCTCCGCGTTCCGCGTTGGAAAGGAGCAATGTCCAACCGGAAATCAACCGCTTTACCACCCGGTCGATATCTTCTGCCTTCTCCTGCTGGTCTACCGGCAAATGACGAATGAGCGTTTCCAAGGAGACTCCACCGGGCGCTTTTTCCTGCATGGGAGGAATCACTTGCGTCTGCAAAATTTTGGCGTCGGCCAAGTCTCCATAATACAGCAGCATCCATGTCCCTTGCGCATTCGGGATGCTCCGCGTCTGCAGTTGGCCGTGCCGCTCCAGAACGGAACGCAAAGTCTCAAATGGATCTTGTTCCGACATAAGTTTCCTCCTCCCGGCGGTGCATATCGCTTGTTAGGTTTTCCCTCCTCCGGTAATTGTATTCCAGTTTTGGCGGGAGTCTGCGGGCCTGCGGGCACTGGCCCGATATAGGTGGTTTCTTTCACCAAGGGTTAGACGCCCTCATATGATGAAGTAGTTCGCTTCTCAATGTTCAAAGCATGTTGCGGCATGTCTTGCGGCAAGCCGGTGCTGGGAAGGAGTTCCGCATGAAAAGAACAAAGGTGAAGATCCAGATCCAAAGCGCCGGCACTTCCTCGGACGGTTCCGTTTTGACGCTCAGCGAATCCGTAGTGAAAAGATGGAAGATTCCGCTGGAGCAGCCTCTTCAACTCCGTTTCGGCTCTGCCCGGGAGGAAATTTCGGTCATCTCTTCGTCCAAGGCCGGCGTGCTGCGCTTGAGCGGTTCGTTAGCTTCCAAATGGGGGCTTGCCCACGGGGATGAGCTCTGTCTTCAATACAAAACCGGAACCCGGACAATTCATCTCGGCCCGCTAATCGGAGTCATGGTCAGCCGCGTTTACGCCGATTCCGCCGACAAGCTGTTCGGGGCGAACACCGCCTTCAGCCTTGAGCTCTCCGAGGCATGCAGGCTGTATGGCGCATCGGTGTTTTTCAGCACGCCTGAGGATTTGCGCGGACAGAGCGACCAGGTTCGGGGATGGCGCGTCAAGGCTAACGGAGGCTGGGAAAAAACGACGTTTCCGGTGCCGCACGTGCTATATAACCGTCTGACCTCGCGCAAGCTGGAAAACCTGGCCAACGTGCAGCACTTTGTGACGCAAGCCAAGAGCCGCCATAATGCGGTGCTCTTCAATGAGAAGTATTTAAACAAGACGGAAGTGTTCGACGCCCTCCACAAGGAAGCGGGTCTGCAGCCGTACTTGCCGGAGTCGTATTTGCTGCGGAACCTCCAGCTTCTCAAATCGATGTGCGCCAAGCATTCGACCGTATTTCTCAAACCGATTACCGGCAGCCTTGGAAAAGGCATCATTCGGATTAAAAAACAGCCGGGCGGATACATTTGCCATTTTACGAATCTCGGCGGCGCCCGTAAGCAGTCCTTTTCCACCCTCGGCAAGTTGTACAGCAGCATCTCGGGCAAATTGAAAAGCCAGCGCTATCAAATTCAGCAAGGGCTCGACTTGCTGACCGTGAACGACCGGCCCGTCGATTTTCGGGCCTTGGTGCAGCGCGGAGAAACCGGACAATGGGGCATTACGTCCATCGTAGCCCGCATAGCCGGCACGCATCACTTCGTCTCCAATCTGGCGCGGGGCGGCACGCTGACGACGGCCAGGAACGCTTTGGAACGCTCGGGGGCCGCCGTGGCGGCCAGCCGCTTAGGCAAGCTGAGGCGGGCAGCCATCCAGATTGCCAAGGGCATCGAGGAGCAGGTCCCAGGCCATTATGCCGAGCTCGGAATCGATCTGGCGATTGATACGAACGGCCGGGTATGGCTGCTTGAAGTCAATTCGAAGCCGTCGAAGGAGGACAATACGCCGTTGGGGGCCGGGCGCAAGATCCGCCCCTCCGTCAAGAAGCTGGTGCAATATGCCCGCTTCGTGGCGAAGTTTTGACCGGTTCGCCAAGCCTCCGGTCGGTGGGCCGGAAAGCCGATCTCCCCCCGATAAACTGCCCCCGCATATGGGATATTTCGGGGTTTCTACAACGATGCAGCTTCAACGGATCGAGGTAAAGCGCATGATGAAACCAGATCGCCCGAACGAAACTACCGTCGGCATCATGACGACGCAAACCGATGAACATCCGCCTTTTGCCAACCGCGGTTTCTACCGCCGTTTGTGCATCCTTGGGAGCCGCAGCGGCTTGACGGTATTCGTATTTACTCCGCAGGGCATCGATTGGTCCCGGCCGCAAGTGACCGGCTATATCTATGATGCGGCCCTCAACGAGTGGGGCAGCCGGACCTTCGCCTTGCCGGCTATCGTATATGACCGCTGCTTTTTCACCGCCCGAAGGCAATTCGCCGATTATCAGAACGCATTGGACGGTCTTAAACGGCAGTCCTCCGTCCGATTGCTCGGCCACGGCTTGAAAGGCAAGTGGGACGTTCAGCAAGCGCTTCGGCGGGACGGCCGATTTGACCGCCACCTGCCGGAGACGCAACCGCTGCGCAGTATGCGCACGCTCGCGGATTGGCTCCGGCGGCGCGGCGAAGCGATTCTGAAGCCGCGCGGCGGCTCCCAGGGACGCGGCGTGCTGCTCGTGCGCCGCGAAGCCGCGTCCCCTGCGGGCACGGTGAATGCCGCTTCGGAGGCGTTCACCGTCCGCGGGCGCGACCCGCGCAACCGCGCCGTCGCGTGCGGCTTCGCCGACGCCGGGGCGCTGCTTCGCTGGCTGCGCCGCTTCGTCGCGCAGCGCAGCTATTTGCTGCAGCAGTATTTGCCGCTGCAGTCGCATAACGGCGACGCTTATGACGTGCGCGCGCTCGTGCAAAAAAACGGCGACGGCCGTTGGAACCTGACCGGCATGGCCGTCCGCCGGGGGCAGAACGGCAGCCTGACCTCCAATCTGCACGGCGGGGGCACGGTGGAACCCATCGGACCGTTCTTGGCCCGCGAGTTCGGGCCGGCACGGGCCGAGGAGCTCCTTCACGAGCTGAAGCAGCTCGCTATGGGGCTTCCGGAAGCGCTGGAATCTTGTCACGGGCGGCTCGCCGAGCTCGGCATCGATTTTGGTGTCGACACGGATGGCAATAGTTGGATTCTCGAAGTGAATTCCAAACCCGGCCGCTCCATCTTTACTTATTTACAGGACGATCAAGCCAAACTGGACGCACTGGCCAATCCGCTGCGCTACGCGCGGTATTTGCTGCGGCAACCGCGTGCGCAGGCGAACGTCAGGCGAATGCAGCCTTGACATGTGTGCCCGGCAAAGTTCTACCCAATACTTTCGAAGAAAGTTTTGCCTGCGGCAAAACTCAGCCCATGCTTTCGGAGAAAGTTTTGCCTGCGGCAAAACTCAGCCCATGCTTTCGGAGAAAGTTTTGCCTGCGGCAAAACTCTTAGGAGGTTCAACATGAGCTTGACAACTTGCACGATTCATGTCACCCAGCGTCAGGAGCGGGTCGTCTACCTCTCCGGCGAATTGGCGCGGGCGCTTAAAGTATCCAAAACACGAAACATACATCTGCACCTCGGCGGCAAAAGCGTATCCGCAGGTTTAAAGCTGCTGAAAAAGAGCGGCAACCATCTGTATTTGCCTTCATTCCTTTACACGCAGCTTCGCATTCCCCGGGCAGGCACCACCTTGATCACGTGCAGCAACGCTAAAGACATCCGCATCGGCCCGCTGATCGGGATCTTGACCAGCGTTACGGGCGGGGACAGCGCTCCGTTCGGCAATCGGACGGAGTTTATCCGGCAGTTTATGCGCACCGGCTCCGACAAAGCGTTCTACTACGGCTTTTCCCCCCAAAGCGTCAATTGGTCTCAAGCGACCGTCACCGCCCTTCTCCCGCGCGGCGAAAGCGGTTGGGTACGCAAGACGATGCCGTTGCCCGATGTCGTCTACAACCGGCTGCCCAGCCGGAAAGCGGAGCGGCTCGAGTCGATGAACGCTTTCAAGCAGCGGTTTATTCGCAGAGGGATTCCGCTCTTCAACTGGACTTTTTTCGACAAATGGGATGTGTACAATTTGCTGGAAGGCACCGACGCTTCCCGTTACGTTCCCGAGTCCCGGATCAACCCCACTCCTTCACAAATCGAGGAAATGCTGGAAAGGCATAAATTCATCTACTTGAAACCGACCGCCGGCAGCCTCGGCATCGGCATTTTCCGCCTGACGTACAACCCGAAACGCGGCTACTATGTCCGTTTCCGGCAAGGAGGGCGCAATGTGCTGCTCCGGTTCAGCCGGTTCGAGGCCCTCATGGCGCTGCTCAACCGGCAGAGCGGAAGACTGAACAACTACGTTGCCCAGCAGGGGATTCGTCTGATCGAAATCGACAGCTGTCCGATCGATTTCCGTTTCCACATGACCAAGAACAGCGCCAACCAATGGGTCGTTGCCGCCATCGGGGCCAAGAAAGCGGGCAAAGGCAGCGTCACGACCCATGTGCGTACCGGCGGGCAGCTCATGACGCCTGAACAGGTGCTCCGGCAAATTTTCGGCAACCGGGCGGATTCGGTACTTTCCAATGCCAAAGAAACCGCAATCAAGCTGGCGGAGGACATCGAGCGGAATTACCGGCATACCTTGGGCGAGCTCGGCTTCGATATCGGGATCGACCAGAACGAACGCCTCTGGATGTTCGAGGCGAATTCCAAACCGGGACGCTCCATTTTCAAGCATCCGGCGCTGAAGGAACAAGGAAAAGCCTCGCTGCAAAACATCCATGACTACTGCCTCTACTTGAGCCGATTTCGGTCAAGGAGGGATTCCTGAGTGGTTACCAACACCAAAGTACCGTCCAAGCGCGAAAATCCGACGCTGGCCATTCTTACTCACTCGGATGAAACGCGAATTTTTCGCGGGAATCAAGAAAATTTTATCGACCTGATCCGAACCGGTGCAGAGCGCGGCGTTCTCGTCTACGTCATGACGACGACCGATTTCAAGCTGTCCGGAGGCAAAGCTGTCGGATACACCTACAATGAGGCCGACAAAACGTGGAAAAGAGGGGTGTTTCCTGCCCCCCACGTCATATATAACCGGATTCCTTACCGCAAATTCGAGCTGCTCCCCGAGGTGCAGCAGGTGATTCAAACCTGCATGCGGCAGAGAAGGATCCGCTTTTTCAACCCGTCCTTCTTTAATAAATGGACTTTGTTCGAATGGCTCAATCATGCCAAGAAGACGCAGGGCTACATTCCCGCCACGAGACGGCTCTCCTCCGGTGAGGAGCTCGATAAGCTGCTTGCCGAGTATCCGTTTCTATATCTCAAGCCGATACGCGGCAAAGCCGGCAAGGGCATCATGAAAGTAAGCCGAAGCCCTCTCGATACGAAGTCCAAAATATTTGAGCTCAGTATTCAGGAAAAGACCAAAAGCCACATCTCCCGTTACCCGAGCGTCTCCCGGCTGTGGTCGGAAGTACAGGAGCTGATCGGGGGCAAGGACTACATCATCCAACAGGGAATTCCCCTCTCCAGCTATAAGCAGCGTCCGTTCGATCTGCGGGTACTCGTGCAGAAGAACGGCAAAGGCCAATGGAGCGTCGCGGGGGTCGGCGCCAGATTGGCCGGAAAGCTCAGCATCACGACTCACGTTCCACGGGGCGGCTCGATTGACGATCCCGCCAAGCTGCTTACGTATTCCTTCGGCGGGCTCGGCAGCAAACGCATCATCGCCCGCGCCAAAAAAGCGGCGCTCACCATCGCAAAGCAGATCGAGAAGTCCAGCGGCCATATGTTAGGCGAAATGTCCATGGACCTCGGCGTCGATCAAGAAGGGCACATTTGGTTTTTCGAGGCAAACTCCAAGCCGATGAAATTCGACGAGCCGCCCATCCGCAAAAAATCGCTCGAAAATCTGATCCTGTACTCCATCTATTTGGCCAAGCGCAAACCGAAACGTCCTCTCAAAAAAACGGATGCCTTTCCTCTGGCGCAAACCAACGCCGAGCGCGATAATTAAGAAAGATAGGCAGGTGAGCTGCACTTGAGTACCCAACTTGGCGTGCTGGCTATGTATATGCCTGGACGGAAGCTGGAAGAGCTTTCGTTTTACCGTAAACTGAGCGTCTATGGACAAAAACTCGGGGTGGATGTGTTTGTATTCACCCCGGACGATGTGGATGACAACCGATCGCGGATTCACGCGCTCGCCTATAACCAAGCGACCCGATCATGGACCCGCAGGTGGATCGGCTTTCCGCCGATCATCTATGACCGGTGCCGGTATCACGGGGCGGACAATTACCGCAAAATCACGCGCTTCCGCCAAAAATATACCAAGCTCCGCTACCTGAGCCGGCCGCTTGCCAACAAGTGGAACATTCACCGCCTGCTTTCGGAAAATGAAAACATCGCTCCGCACCTGCCTTCCACCGTTCATTACAAAAACCGGAAGCAGTTGGAACAGTTTCTGAAGAAACACCCGATCGTGTATATGAAACCGAAAAGCGGCACCGGGGGGCGCGGTATTGTCCGCTTGCAGCGGCTGCGGGGAGGCCGTGGCTATCTCATGCAGGGGAGGGATGCGGAACGCCGCATTTTGCCGGCGACCAAGGTGACCGCAGCGCGCATTCCGGTGCGGCTTGCCGGCTGGGGGCTGCAGAGCAAATATATCGTGCAGCAGGGCATTCCACTCGAGCTGAAGGATGGCCGGGTGCACGACTATCGGATGCTGGTGCAAAAAGACGGCCAAGGGAAGTGGCAGGTGACCGGATGCGCCGGCCGTATCGGACCGCCGTTTTCCGTCACTTCCAATCTGCACGGCGGCGGGACTGCGATCTCGATGGAAACGATGCTCAAAAACCGTTTCGGTACGGAGGAAAAAGTAAAGAGCATCAAGGAAGCGGCCTACACCCTCGGGCTCCATATTGCGCAGCATCTTGAAGCGAAGTTCGGCACGTTTTGCGAAGCCGGCATCGATCTGGCGGTCGATCCGTCGGGGCATGTTTGGCTGCTGGAAGTCAATCCGAAGCCTTCGCGCGACGTGTTCCGGCTAACCGGGGATCTGCAAACCTACCGCAAGGCAATTCGCCGGCCCATCGAATTCGCTCTCCATCTGCTCGAAAAGAAAGCAGCGCCTAAAACCGATACCAAACTGTTGAACCTTGCACCGCAATCCCAACAAAGCGAATCACACTGAGACCGGTCTGTTTGAAGCAGCGGTCTTTTCTTTTGGGCCGGGTTTCCGGTTTTGTCCATAAAAAAAAAACACCGATGCGTCATCGGTGAGCTTGTTGAGAAAGTGGTCCATTGAGGTAATAGAGGTTACGATGAGTGGGGTATCTGCTTCCGATCGCTCTTGTCATCGGGAAATTGGATTGGAAAGCCGCTTACTAGCGGACATTTCCCGATGACAAAGGCGGATGCTATCGCTTCTCCAGTAGATACCCCGCCTCCGTATGTTTCTCTACTTCAGTCAAAATCCTCTTTTTCAACACTCTGACCGATGCGTCATCGATGTTTTTGGTGCCCGCCAGCCCTTTATGCCTCAAGCAATGCCGGAAGGTCACGGAAATCCGCGATGCGGACGTCGGCCCGATCCAGTTCGCCCTCTTTGCGGAAGCCCGCATAGTCGCAGCCAACCACGAACAGTCCGTTCGCGTGTCCCGCCTCGACGTCCGAGGAACGGTCACCGACCATCCAGGCGTTTTCGATGCCGTACTTGTCCAGCAGTTGCCGCACGAGATCCACCTTGGAGCGGGTCGCATATTCCCCTGCGCTGTACAAGCCTCCGGCTTCAAAAAGCGGCTCCAGCCCTTGGTGGCGGATAACGCCTTTGACATAAGCCTCCAGACCGTTGCTGGCAATGAACAGCCGCACGCCCCTCCGGTGCAGCTCCCGCAGCGTGTCGGCAACGCCGTCATACAGCTTGCCTTCGCCGCGCGCCATTCCCTCTACTTGCAGCTCCAGCAATAGCTCGTCCGCACGGCGGTGAACCGCCGCATCGGCATCCGGCATCACGAGCTGCCATATGTGCTCCAGCAGCATGCCAAGCCCGCTCAAAATGTATTTCTCATCCGGTGTTTCCCCTTGAAACAGCCCTTCCGCACGCAGCTGTTCGAATGTGGCGTGATAAGCCGGCAGTAGCAGCGTTTCCGTCTGAAACAGCGTCCCGTCCAAATCGAAGATCATCGCTTCCGGTGTTGTCTTGTTGATCGGCATTCCCTTTCTCCTCCTGACATCCGCATAAACACATCACGTCTTATAGAACCATGATTGTCACAGATTGTCAAACGATGTCCTCACATACAAGATGAATATGTTTGTTTTTTACCCTTTTGGAACCGCAGCGGGTATGTTACCTTAGCAAGAAATTGGGAAGAAGGGGGGTGTTGCTTCTTTGAGGTCGGTAATTCGCCGAATTTACCATATGAACGGGAAGAGGTGTTCCTTTGGACAATTGTATGCGATTGGCTAATCGATTTGGGAGTATGCGGGACCGGTTGATCCGCTCGTCGAATTAGCGCGGGTTTGTTGGCTTTTTCCTCAAAGGGTGCCTTCCTCCGCTGGACGCGCGGGCCCGACAGCTTCGCCTTCTGGTCGATGCTTACGGCCTCCCCTCCAATCAGCGGCGCCTCTCTACGATCTCATTCTGGAGGTCGTTGTCCGCGAAACTGCTGAAGAAGCGATCGAAGCGCACATTACCCCGAATCGTCAAGGGCCTTTGTGGGGATTGGCTTGGCGATCCCGGTCAGCCGCTTGGATCCTTCGGCACCGCGCCGTTTTACAGCGAGCTTTAACTTAAAGCTGCGAACCGCCAAAATAAACGATGACGAACGGTATGATTTACCTGCTTCATTCCGTTCGCCCCTTCTGCCTGACCTCCGAGCCTGAATTTCCCTTAAAACACCTTTTTCGCCCCCTGCTCCGCCTTTAAAATCTCCACCGCCTCGCGGAAGCGAAGCGAATGAATGACCTCGCGCTCGCGCAAAAATTTCAGACCGTCCTGCAAATCCGGGTCGTCCGTCATATCGATCAGCCATTGATAGGTGGCACGCGCTTTTTCCTCCGCGGCGATGTCTTCGTACAGATCGGCGATCGGATCGCCTTTGGCCTGAATATAAGTCGCCGTCCATGGCACGCCCGCTGCGTTATTGTAATGCAGGGCTTTATCGTGATTCACGTAATGCGCATCTAGTCCCGCGGCCTTCAACTGTTCCGTCGTGGCGTCTTTGGTCAGCTTGTAAACCATCGTGGCAATCATTTCCAGATGGGCAAGCTCCTCCGTCCCGATGTCCGTCAGAAGCCCGATCACTTTATCCGGTATCGTATATCGCTGATTCAAATACCGCAGCGCCGCCGCCAGCTCACCGTCCGCACCGCCGTACTGCTCGATCAGCAGCTTTGCCATGTGCGGGTCGCACTTGCTGACCCTGACCGGGTACTGCAGCTTTTTCTCATAGATCCACATCGCACAAGTCTCCTCTCCTGGTTCGGCTTTGAATCAGACCTGCCACGGCCACGGCGGCTCCCACCATTGCCACGGATATCCCGAAAAGCTGTGACCATACTGCAGAAGCGGACCGAACTCGGACTCGTACCGTTGGGCCAGAAGCTGGCGCTGCTGCGCAAATTGATTAAATTGCTCCAACGCCTGGGCGTCCCCGGGATGCGTATCCAGATAGAGTGTCAGCTCTACCAGCACGAAATCGATCGCTTGCAGCTCCTCCAGCAGCGTGTAGTAATGAGGAGGCAGTGGTTGTTTCATGCCGTTCACCTCCTATCCTTTAACAATGTTTGGATTCGTACGGACTATACAGCGCAGGCCAGAGCGTACCGCAATGGAGCGCCTGAAGCGGGGGATATTGAGGAAGCCCCGGCGGTTGAAACTGAATATACAGATTTGGCGGAATAACAAAGGTCTTCACCGTAATCGGCGGACAAGGGTCGAAGGGGCTGACATACGGATACCATTCTTTCTCAAGATCCATGGCCGGAAATGCCTCCTTTTGTAATCTACCAATATTTATACATTGCCGCTCGTCCATTATGCGTATAAAATGACAACAACTTCATCTGCCCCCTGCAGAAGGAAAAAAGGAGCTGAAGCGACTTGTTTAGGAAAGCGTTTACAAAAAAGTTGCTGCTAACGGCCGCCGCTTCTTGCCTGATCGCGGTGCCCTCCGTTTTCCCGGATTCGACGGTTTGAACGAGCCCGGCGTCGATCGCCGTTTACGAAAAAAACCGTCCGCAGCTCTCGTTCCAAACAGGGTGCATAATGCGCTCCCTACCTTCGAACGAATGGCCGTGACGGTTTTCTCTTTAGTGAATATCCTTTTTCTTAAAGCGTCCGCCCTTTACGTCGTGGATATTGCCCACTGCAAGAAATGCGGCTTGATCGAGCTCCTCGACGATCGACTTCAGCTTCGCTTCTTCCAACCGGTTAATGACGCAGAAGATGACCAGCTTGTTCCCGCCGGTAAATCCGCCCTCGCCTTGCAAATACGTGACGCCGCGGCCCAAACGGTTCATAATGGCGTCACCGAGCTCGCGGCTGTTCTCACTGATGATCCAGACGGATTTGGATTCGTCGAAGCCTTCGATCGTAATATCAATCAGCTTGAAGGCTATGTAGTAAGCGATAAGCGAATACATCGCGTGATCCCATCCGAACACGAAACCGGCGCTGCTCAGGATGAACAGATTAAAAAACATGACTACTTCGCCGACCGAAAAAGGCGTCTTCTTGCTGAATAAAATCGCCATAATTTCCGTGCCGTCAAGCGAGCCGCCTGAACGGATGACCATGCCGACGCCGATGCCCAGAATAATGCCGCCGAACACGGCCGCAAGCAGCGGATCGGTTGTCAGCGGAGGAACCGGATGAAGCAGCCATGTACCGACGGACATGAGGGAAACCGCGAATAAGGTAGATAATGCGAACGTTTTACCGATTTGCTTATACCCGATAAACAGAAACGGAAGGTTGAATAATAAGAGAAATACGCCGATCGGAATACCCGACAAATGCGAGGTAATAATCGAGATGCCCACGATTCCCCCGTCAATGATGTTGTTGGGCACCAAAAAGTTTTCCAGTCCGACCGAGACGAGCGCCGCCCCTAACAAAATAATGACGGCGCGTTTCACCAGTTTGGGCAACGATAATTTGGAATGCTGCTTGGCTTTTTCTAGACCTGCCTGCATTGCTTCTCCCCCTTAGATTGCCGTAAGACCGTATGAACGACAAGAATTTTTGTTATAGTTACTGTTCCAATTTAATGTTGATTTTAAGCAAACCGACCCGGCGAAGCGCCTGATACACGATAATTAGCACCGGCCCCAGAATAAGGCCGATTACTCCGGCAAGCTGAAAGCCTACATACATGCTGACCAACGCCGCCAAAGCATTGATCCCGACGGCGTCGCCGATAATTTTCGGCTCGATCAGACGGCGGAACACCATGATGACGAGCAGCAGAATGATCAACCCGATACCGAGCCGCATATCTCCCGCGAGCATGCTGTACCCCGCCCACGGAACGAGCACGGCGCTTGTGCCAAGCACTGGTAAAATATCCACGAGCACGATAAGCAATGCAACGGCAAGCGGATAATCGACATTCAGGACAAGCAGGCCGATCAGCGTCACCACATACGTTAGCAGACTGATCAGCACCTGCGCGAACAGGAAGCCTAGAATAGCACGGCGCAGATCGCTCAGCACCGCAGCCACCTTCGGTCTCGACTGTGTCTCGAACAGGTTCAGAAACGACTGATGCAGCTTCGGCAAGCTGAACGAAATCAAGTAAAGACCGATCACGAATACGAAAAAAAACACGAACAAATTCGGAATCGTTTTGGCCACATCGAGAAAATAGCCGGAGATGGCGGCCACGATGCTTTTTAAATTTTCCGTAAGCATCCCGGCTCCCGTTTCCACGTAGCGCTGTACCTGTTCGGCAACGTCGTACGGCAGCAGCTTATAGAACAATTTGGTTCTTACCGACGAATCCTCAATAAACAGCTTGGCATCGCTCAAATACACCGAAGCGTTCTTCCAGAATTGAATGAGCTCCGTGACGATTTTGAAGCCGATCAGGTAAACGAAACCAAGCAGCGAGCCGGTAAAAAGAGTACAGACTACGGCGGAAACCGTCACACGTCCGCCGCGGAACATTCGGGTTAGCAGCAGAACGATCGGTTCGAGCAACAGGGCAATCAACATGGCGAGCAAAAACGGGAAGCCGATGGTGAACATTCCGTACAAAAGCACGGCGCCAAGCACGCAAAATACGATCGTTCTAAGCGACATCGAACGGGTACCCCCTTATTCGTCGGGATGGTTTTGACCGGCTAGCGGACCCGAAACGGGCTGTTTCTGAACGGGTTGAATTTTCACACGCAAAATACGCAATCGCTCGACCTCCGTAATTTCGAACAGGAAGCCGTTCTGCTCCAGCCGTCTGCCTTTGGAGACGGAGCCTTCCAACTGCTTGAACAGCCAGCCTCCGATCGAATCCACCTCGTCGTCTTCGATGCCGAGGGCCAACTTGTCGTCAAGATCCTCCAGCAGCACGCGTCCGTCAACGGAGTAAGCATCTCCGATCTTCTCTACCTCGGGCCGCTCCGTTTCGTCGAACTCGTCATGAATCTCGCCGACGATCTCCTCCAGAATGTCTTCGGTGGTAATCAGCCCGGCCGTTCCGCCGTATTCGTCGATCACGACGGCAAGCTGGGAACGCTTCTTCTGCATCAGCCGCAGCACATGGCTGATTTCCATCGATTCGGGTACCATGAGCACCGGACGCAAGAAATCTTTGATATCGTGCTTCTTCTCCGGATCGCAGGTGAGCAAGTCCGACATATGGACAAATCCGATGATTTCGTCTTTATCGTCCGTAGCCACCGGGTAGCGCGTATGCTTCGTTTCGTAAACGATTTTTAAGTTTTCCTCATAGCTGAGCTCGGTAAACAAACAATCCATATCGGTCCGCGGCAGCATAATTTCCCTCGCGACCCGATCGGAAAACTCAAATATATTATCGAATAGCGCCAGCTCGTCCTTGTCGATATGACCGCTCCGGGCGCTCTGATCCATCAAAATTCGTATTTCTTCTTCCGTATGGGCTTCCTGCTCGGTCGCTGGCTGAATCCCGACCAGCTTCAAGAGCCTGTTCGCGGCGCCGTTCAGCAGCCAGATCGCCGGATAAAAGATTTTGTAAAACAGCATTAAAGGAGCCGACAGCCATAGAGAGGTTGCTTCCGATTTCTGAATAGCCATGGATTTGGGTGCAAGCTCGCCGAGTACGATATGCATGAAGGTGATCACGGCGAATCCGATCGCAAACGACAAGGCATTGGCATACCAGGCTCCTCCGAGTCCGAAAGCTGCCAGAGTCGGTTCAACGATCAGATGCGAGACGGCCGGTTCTCCTACCCAGCCCAATCCCAGCGACGCCAGCGTAATGCCGAGCTGCGTGGAGGACAGGTAAGCGTCCAGCTTTTTGGTTACGGCAAGCGCATACTTGGCTTTCGGGTTACCCTCGCTCTCCAGTTGCTGCAAGCGCGTAGCCCGGACTTTCACCAATGCAAACTCCGCTGCGACAAAAAAACCGTTCAGCAGCACCAAAAACACGACCAGTAAAAGATTAAGCGAAATTAATCCGAAATCGAACCCTGTACTGTGACTTTCCAAGAAGGATCAGTCTCCTTTGCAAAAGTAAAATGGAATAATGGCTGAACTACACAAGAGCTTTCCGTTGGCCGAAATCGACTTCTTTATAATACGTATCGACGACCAAAAGATTCGGTCCGCAGCAGTTGGCCGCCGGACAATGGCAGCTTACGGTTTTGCTCAGGCGATGATCTTTCCAGCGCGCGAATACTTGATCGAGCCGGTCCGCATGAATGTTGCCGAGCGCCGGCACATCCGCAAAGTCGGTGACGAAAACGTCGCCCGTGAACAGGTTCACGTTGAGGCGGTTTCGTCCGTCCGGGTCGTTGCGCACGGTCACGTTCGGCTCGCGGCGAAGTCGGGTTACCATCTCCCGGTCCTCCTCCAGCGGGCTGCAAGCGTAAAAGGGCAGCGTGCCGAACAGCATCCACAGATCGCGGTCACGGTCGTCGAGCAGCCGATGAATCGCAGCCCGCGTCTGATCCAGCGTCAGCACCGGCAAATTGGAGGCGAAAGCGCTTGGATACATCGGGTGCACCTCGTGGCGGCGGCATCCCATTTCTCGAATCAGCTTATGGATTCCGCTCAGCTTTCCATGTGTCCGGTAATTGATCATCGACTCCGCCGAAACGAACATCCCGCCGCTAGCGAGCGCTTTCGCATTCTCGACCATCCGTTCATATAACTTAGCCGCCGTCGTGGCGGATACTCTTCGGTCTGTCCGGACGAACCCGACTTCGTAGAAATCGTCGGCGTTCAAATAGTTGAACGAAATATGCATGACGTCAAGATAAGGAGCCATCGCCTCGTACCGTGAAAGGTCCAGCGTCACGTTGGAATTGATCTGCGAACGAACTCCCCGCTCCCTGGCGTAACGCAGCAGGGGAACGATATATTCGCGCACCGTCTGCTCGTGATAGCTCGGTTCCCCGCCGGTGATGCTGATCGTCTCCAAGTCCTCGACTTCGTCCAGCCGCTTCAAGATGACATCCAGCGGGATGCGCGGCCCTTCCGATACCAGAAGCGATTCGCCCACGGCGCAATGCTCACAGCGCATGTTGCATAAATTCGTCACGGTCAGCTCGACGCTCGTCAACCGGTGTTCGCCATGCGTTTGCAAAGAGCGCAGCGGGTCCCACGGGTCGTACTCGGGCGTTATCTGGGGCAATACGGGCAAATCGTTGACGATTAAGCGATCGGACATGTTGTTTTTTCACACCTGACTTCTTTAAAAAGTAAAATCTAACAATAATATATTACCCATTGTATCGTAATACGATTGAAAAGAAAACCGACGTCCTGTCGCGCCGCACCTTACTCCCGCTGTCCGGAAAGGTCGATGCCGCGCGGCTTTCCCCATTTTCTTGCCCAATTTCCCATTTCCACAAGTATGGTTTGAAAGTCTTTGCCTTTATCCGTTAAGGAATATTCGACGGTTACCGGTACCGTAGGAAACACTTGACGACGGATAATCTCATGCTCCTCCAGATGACGCAAAATATCGGTCAATGATTTGGTGCTGATATGGTCCAGATTGCGGCGCAGTTGATTGAACCGCTGCGGACCTTTGAACAGTTGACGGAGGACCAGGAACGACCATTTGCCTCCGAAAATTTGGAGCGCCTCCTCCACGGAAGCCATGCATTCCTCTTCGTTTGAAATTGGGTCCACTCGATCACCTCCTTACGAAAGAGAAGTTAGTTTATAATTTAACATTATACTAAAAAATCAGCTATGCTTCAAATTAAAATCCAATAGCTTAGCCCTTCAAAGCGCCCCCCAATGCCAAAAAAGACAGCTTCCGGGAAGCTGCCTCTACATGACTTGATACTAGATAGGTTTATGGTTGACGCCGGTAATCATGACCGACAGCATTTTGGACAAATCGATTTCAGGCGTATCCTTCAATTCCTGTCCCTCCGCATCCAGCAGCAGACGTACGACCGGGCGCTGCGGCACGTTCGCATTCAAATCGACGACCACTCCCGTTTCGCCCGTATTTAAAGTGACCGTGACTCCGATTGGATAGATGGCGATTTTATCGCGAAACAGCGCGATCTGCCGGGGCTCGTACAAGGTGCCCGATCCGGCAAACAAAATTTCCATTGCTTGATGCGGCAGCATAGCGCTGCGGTACACGCGGTGGGTCGTCATGGCGTCGTAAGAATCGACCAGGCCGATCCAGCGGGCGTATTCGTGAATTTCCGAGCCCTTGAGTCCGCGCGGGTACCCGCTGCCGTCCAGTCTTTCGTGATGCTGAAAAGCGCAGTGCGCGGCGAGCAGCGGAATGTTGGGCTCGTCCTTCAGAAACTGAAAGCCGAATACCGTATGATGCTTGATCCGCTCATATTCGATGTCCGACAGCTTTCCTTTTTTGCGCAGCAGCTCAAGCGGGATTTGGGTTTTGCCCACATCGTGGAGCAGCGCCCCCAGACCGAGCGTCATCAGCTCTTCCCGGTCGTAGCCGTGCGCCATGCCGAGCATCGTCGCATAGATGCACACATTGAGCGAATGTTGAAACAAATATTCGTCCATGAGGCTGATATTGGTCAGCATAATCATGGCATCCTTGTGCTGGCTCAAGTCGTCCAAAATCATGCTCATCATCCCGCGAAACGCCTTGCCGACCTGCAGCTGACCCACCAATTTGCGTTTAACCTGATCCTCCATCATTTTGCGGAAGGAGGTCCGGATCTCGGTCATCGCTTGGAGCCGCGTCTCCTCGGTAAGGACATCGTGAACAATCAGATCCCGGGTTCGGGGATCGTCGATATATACAAAGTCCACACCATGCTCGCCCAGACGGGTAATAAGCGCCTGCGTCAATTCCACTCGCTCGCCAAGCAGCGTCAACCCGTCCGAGTTGTATATTTTTTTCCCAAGGCGCATGCCGGGTTTGACCATGCTTAGCGGAAGCAAACGCATCAACGAACCACGTCTTCTTTCTAAAGAAAAATTTAGAAAAATATCGATATGATTAAGCGTATCGAATTCGACTAAAAAGAGCAATATGTTTTTTCACGTTTTGACAAAATTTATATGAACATCGGACGAAAAAAGCCGGAAACAAGGGAATATCCCCTATTTCCGGCAAAATATCGTCGAATTCCGAACAAACTACCGCAGCACGAAGATCCAGAACAGCGCGGCAGCGGCAAAGCGGTAATATGCAAAATACGACATGCTGAACTTTTGTACGAATTTAATGAACGTGACAACCGCGAGCAGCGCTACGACGAACGACACGATAAAGCCGGTGGCAAAAAATCCGACATCTCCGGAAGAGAACGTATCCAGGTTTTTTAGGAGCTCGTATCCGGTAGCCACGACCATGACAGGGATGGCGATAATAAACGTAAAGTCGGCGGCCGCCTTGCGGCTCGCCCCGGCCAGCATTCCTCCGGCAATCGTCGAGCCCGAACGGGAGAAGCCCGGCCAAATCGAAATGATCTGCCACAGACCGATGAAGAACGCCTGCTTGTATGTCAGCTCGTCGACATCGTGCGCGGTTACCTTCGGCTGGAATTTCTCCCCGACGATGAGCAGCACACCGCCAAGGATCAAGCCTATAAGGACGGTGGACGGCGAGAAGAGGTGAGCCTTAATAAAGCCTTTCGTCAAATACGCGATCGCCAGCGTCGGCACGATAGCCAGCATAATATGCAGCAAGTTCATCCCTTTGCCTGTTTTGGGCTTCTCCTTGCTGAGGCCGAACAGCCGCAATATCCGCTTCCAGTATACGACGACCCCGGCTAGTATGGCGCCGAGCTGGATGACGATCTCGAACGTTTTGATCAATTCATCCGTATCCGGAATTCCCAGCAGCGTGCTCGTCAAAATCATGTGGCCCGTAGACGAAACCGGCAAAAACTCCGTCAAGCCTTCCACGATGCCGATAATCACCGCTACCCACCAATCGTGCATGCGCTCCTCCTACTCTCTCCCTCGAATTGATCCATTTCGTATCATGTATCGCTTTTTATATTCTAGCTTGTTTGCTGCGGTTTGTACACAAAGAAGCGCATATTTTAGGTTGTATGCCGCGATTCTCCCACCGCGTGCCACCGTCGGGAAAAGCTGTGCTGAAGCGACGATTCGTCGCGAAGCTCCCGAAGCAGCACATCGCGCAAAAATTCCGGCAGGAAGAACTGCGGCTCCGTCCCTTCTCCGAGCGACGTAAAGCCGACCCGGAACGTAAACATGTCGATGGAGCCGACCCAATATTGCCGCTCCGCCTCCAGCGGCTGTCCGCCGACGTCCACGGCGCGAATCTTCGCATAATCGGCCCCTTCCGGGTCGTACTCAACGATGAGTCCGTCTATGCACAGCGTGCCGAGCACCTTGCCGCGAAAGCCGTAGCCGTACAGCGGTTTGTCCATGAACTCGGTAAGCAGCGATTCCTCCAGAGCGCGAAGCAGCTGCGCCCCGGTCAGCTTCATCCGGCACGGGTTGATCGGCGACGGGCACAATTGAAGCAGCATACCGGCCGATACCGGGCCTTGCGGCAGCCCGCCGAGAAGCTGCCCGGCGTTGACCAGGCCGATCTCGGCTCCCATCCACCGGCGCAATCCCCCGGCCAGCAAATTCCCGAGCGGCGATTCGCCATACCAATCGTATGGCATCTCGACCGAAAGGCGGGCAACCTCTCGGTCCAATTCGGTGGCGGCACGAAGGGCATACTGCCCGATCAAGCTGCGGATCTCCTCGTCCTCCGGCTCGGCTGCCACCGCATGAACGGACCCCACCGCACGTACCAGCTTCTGCTCGGCGGGGTCCCATTCCAGATCGACGACTCCGACGTATTGTCCGAACTTGCCCGTCGCGCAGACGAGCGTCCCGCCGATGCGCAGCGGCTCTTCGAGCAAGTGATGCGTATGCCCGCCCAAAATCAGATCGATGCCCGGCACTTCGGCCGCCATGCGCTCGTCGTTGCGAAGCCCGAGATGGGACATGACAATAAGGATGTCCACCTGCGGACGAAGCTGCCGGACAAGGGGCGGCACGACGTCGAACGGCTCCCGCACGTCCCATCCGAGCAGGTTGTAAAACTCGGGAAAGCAGGCGGTGACTCCGATCAGCCCGATGCGCACTCCCGCTTTGCTGATGATATAATACGGCACCGCCCACGGCGGCAGCGCTCCCGTTGCGGTTGCAGGCAAGTTGCAGATCACCGTGGCAAAGCTTGCTTGTCGGCCATACAGCTCCGCAAGGACGTCCTCCGTGTAGGACAATCCCTCGTTGTTGCCGAGGGTCACCGCTTCATACCCGGATGCATTCAGCACCGCGACGTTCGTCCGGCCGTCCGTCCCTTCGGTTTCCGGGCGCATCCGGTCGATATGATCCCCGATATCGAGCGTAAGCGTCCGCTCTTCTCCGGCTTCCGCGCGCAGTCTCCGCAGAACGGAGGCAATACGGGGCATTTGTTCAAAGTGGCTGTGAATATCGTTCGTATGAAGGACGCGCAGCCTCATTCGTTCGATCACAAAGGCACCTTCCTTCAAGTAGCGAGTGGATGAACGGAACAGCGTGCCGTCAAGAACGTGGCTTGAGCAGCTGCTCCGGTGTTATCGTATTTTTGAACCCGTACGTCGCCGCTTTTTCCGCAGCCTCTTCATCGTAGAGCATCCGGATTCGCACGACGCTTTTTACATTAAGGCATTCGCTGCTACCGCCCGGGACGTACAAGCGGATCGGATACCCTTTGGCCAATGGACTGCCGTCCTCCTGCTCGTAAAGCACCAAGGCTTGCTTCAATTCGCTCCAAGGAATGCCCGCCTGAAATTCGTCCGCCCCTTCGACCTCCAAGCGGGTCGGGGTCCGTCCCGGTTCCGCCTGCTGCGCCCGAATCCAGGCTTCGTACCACGCCGGCCAGTCGAACGCGTTACCCGTGACGCCGCTTACCCGCTCCTGCACCGGAAACCTTCGCGGAGCGATGGCCGCCAGCTCGCTTACGGTATACCGGACTCGGCCGACGTACTCATCTATGATTTCTATAGTCATGCTACGCCTCCATCTCCCTTGAAACATCACCAACCATTATATCATTTTTCGCTAAAAATATGGTATGCTGAAACTTAAAAGAACAGCCCGCAAAAGCCGGTGAATCGCGAGCTTAACGCGGCCGGAGAACCATCTGCCGCACAAAGACCCCATTCGCCGGACTTCGAAAGGCCGCTGGAACAAAGGAGTAGACAACCATGAAGCTGAAGCTGCTGCTTTTCGCCGGATTGGCCGAGCATTTCGGTTCCCCGGTACTGGAGCTGGACATAGAACAAGACGGGCTGACGCCGCAGGAGCTCAAAGCGCTGCTGGCCGCCCGCTACCCCGCCGCATCGGACGTGCTTAAGCAAGCGTTCGTCGCGGTGAATCAGCAATATGCGGACGATGCGGTGCGCATCACCGGGCAGGATGAAGTCGCGCTCATCCCTCCGGTCTCCGGCGGCGAGCCGGAGCCTTACACCATCACCCGCGATCCGATTCGTGCCGATGAGGTGACGGCTAAAGTGCTGCACCCGGACCATGGCGCGACACTGGCGTTTGTGGGCACCACCCGGGAGTTTACCCATGGCAAAAGGACCACGATGCTGGAATACGAAGCCTACGAGCCCATGGCGCTGAAAACGATGCGTCAAATCGGCGACGAGCTGTCCTCGCGCTGGCCGGGTACGCGGCTCGCGATTACGCATCGGCTCGGTACGGTGCCGGTAGGCGAAACGAGCGTCGTCATTGCCGTATCTTCCCCGCACCGCGACTCCGCCTATGAGGCGAGCCGTTATGCCATTGAGCGGCTGAAGCAGATCGTGCCGATCTGGAAGAAGGAAATATGGGAGGACGGCTCGGAGTGGAAGGGACATCAGCAAGGCCCCTGGAATCCGGCAGCCGGTCTGCCGCAGGAAGGAGAAACGCGGGCATGAACGTATCCGACAGCATGACGGAGCAGGAGAACGTACAAGTCGCGGACCGGGAACGGTATTCGCGCCAGATGCTGTTCGCCCCTATCGGCGAAGCCGGGCAAGCCAAGCTGCTGCAAGCCCGAGTCGCTATCGTAGGCATGGGCGCGCTCGGCACGGTGCTCGCCAATCATATGGTGCGCGCCGGCATCGGCTTCGTGCGCCTGATCGACCGCGACTTCGTCGAGCGCAGCAATCTGCAGCGGCAGATGCTTTACGACGAAGCCGATGCGGCCGGCTCCGCGCCCAAAGCGGAAGCGGCTGCCGCCCGGCTTGGCGCTGCGAACTCCGGCGTGGTCATCGAACCGGTCGTAGCCGACTTGAACTTCGCCAATGCCGAGCAATTGCTGGCCGACGTGCAGCTTATCCTGGACGGTACGGATAACTTTGCGGTGCGCTTTTTAATTAACGACGTCAGCGTTAAACGCGGAATTCCGTGGATCTACGGCGGCGCCGTAAGCTCCCGCGGCGTCTCGCACACCGTCATTCCCGGCGAAACGCCTTGTCTGCGGTGCTTGTTCGACCAGCCGCCGGCCCGGGGTACGACGGAGACATGCGATACGGCAGGCGTGATCGGATCGATCATTCATACGGTCGCCTCCCATCAAGCGGCCGAAGCGCTTAAGCTGCTTGTAGGGGCCCGTCAGCATTTAAACCGCAAGATGGTTCATTGGGATCTCTGGTACAACCAATACGCCGCCATCGACGTGTCGAAAGCGCGCAAAGCGGATTGCCCTTGCTGCGCGAAACGTCAATTCGAATACCTGGATGCCTCGCTGGAGGAAGATACGATCCAGACGCTGTGCGGCCGGAATTCCGTCCAAATTCAGCCCGTTGCACCTGCCTCGCTCTCTTTGGAAGAATGGGCGGAACGGCTTCAGCCGCTCGGACGAGTAGAGAAAAATCCTTTTCTCCTGAAGCTTCATTTGGACGAAGCGTTGACATTGGTGCTTTTCCCGGACGGCAGGATGATCGTACAAGGCACCGAAGACCCTACCGTGGCCAAAAGCTTGTACAGCCGCTATATCGGAATGTAATTGTTACAAAATAGATTAAATATTAATTAATTTTTACCTTTTATTCGACAAAATTCGAGTGCCTCGGGTTCATTTTCCTGTTATCATGAGACAAAAGGGACAACTTGTTTATTCCGGCAAATGTCCCGTGACCCCAGGACAGAGGTGAACCCGTTGTGCTCATATCGATCCATCAAGTCAAAGTTGGCGATCGGCTCGGCTCAGATACGTTTAACGGGTACGGACTGCTGGTCCTATCCGCCCATACCGAGCTTTCCGTCGATGACATTGAGAAGCTGAAGCTGCACCATATCGACGAAGTGGACATCGCCGTTCGTGCGGATAACCCGGTGCCCGACGCAGCAAGAGACGAACCTTCACCCGTGCAGACGGAGCATGCTGCTTCTGCTGCCGCAGTAGCAGCCTACCATGAAGCAGTGGACGGAATGAAAAGCATATTTGAGCAAGCGACCCAAAAAGGCATCGTGTACCAGGATCAAATTGACAACGGTTTCAACCCGCTTGTTGAGCAAGTTCATCAGGAGAGGGACGTCGTTTCGCTCCTGCTCGTGTTAAACAGTGCGGACGATTATACGTATCAGCACAGCGTTCAAGTAGGCATGATCTCCTACTATATCGCCAAATGGCTCGGGCAATCGGAAGCGGATGCTGAGCTCGCCGGCAAAGCGGGTTATTTACACGACATCGGCAAAGGCTTTATCGATCCGGCGATTCTTCAGAAGCCTGGAAAATTGACGGCGGAAGAATATGAACGCGTGAAAAAGCATTCGATCTACGGCTACGAGCTGCTCCAGCGTTCGGGACTGCCCGCGGAAGTATGCTTGACTGCTTTACAGCACCATGAACGGCTCGATGGGTCCGGCTACCCGTACGGCCTGCGCGGCGATGAAATTCATCCGCTGGCCAAGATCGTCGCTGTCGCGGACATTTACAGCGCGATGATCTCAAGCCGGGTATACCAGAAAAAACGCGATCTGCTGTTCGTCCTGCGCGAGCTTCACCGGTGCAGCTTCGGACAAATTGATCCTCATATTACACAATTGTTTATCCAGCACATGGTCCCGAATTTTATCGGTAAAAAAATTCAACTGGCCTCCGGCGAAACGGGTAGGATCGTACTCACCCATCCGACCGATGTGTTTCGGCCGCTCGTCAATTTTGACGGTATGTTCATCGATTTGTCGGAACGAACGGATTTGGAAGTCGAACACATTTTCGCGGATTAATATACGTTGCCTTACATACGAAGAACAGCCCTGACCGACAATTTCGGCCGGGCTGTTTTTTCTTAAGAGGATACCCGTTTGGCGGCCAAAAACGTCTGCTTCCAATACGCATTGTTGATGTGGGTAATCTGCACGCCGTCTTTCGGCTCCGGAGCCGAGTGAATCATTCTCTGGTTCCCCAGATAAATGCCGACATGACCGACCGTCTTCTGGCTGCGAAACTTACCGGGAACGTAAAAGAACAACAGATCGCCCTTCCGCAATTGTTTTCGGTTGATAGCGGTCCCTTGCTTGGCTTGGGCCCGGGCCGTCCGGTTCAGCGTGATACCGGATTTGGCGAACACATATTGCGTAAATGTGGAGCAGTCGAACTTGCCGGAGGTCGAATAAGGTGCGGCGCCGAACGAATAGTTCACGCCGACGTATCGCTGTGCCCGGGTCAGCAAAGCGTTCATATCGACCTGCCTCAGAACGGGGACTGCCATGTCATCCTTGCCGAAAAAACCGTCCAGCCCCTTCATGGCCTCGACAGCATCGGAAGCCTCCAGCAGCGGGTCGCGCCCCAGCCTCATCGTCGAAGTCCCTCCCGCTGTTGGAAACGGGTCCTTCGGATCGTCGCCGAAGTCAAGCTCCGCTCCCGTACTCGCCTCCAACGGGCCATCGATCGCCCCGCTCACCGCCCAATCCGTCGCTTGGACGACCGCCGCCTGTTCCTTGATCTCGAATGAAAAATCTTTCGCAAACACGGGATTTAACGCCGACACGGGGATATGTATCTGGGAATTAAAAAGAACAGGCGCTTCCTTAAGCGCCACCGTCTCATCGTCTCTCAGCGCTGACGTCTGGCCCGGCTTCAGCTCGTAAGACGCATCGTGCTCCCCTAACTGAAATACTCCCCTGGTTTGATCCCAATTAAACCGGAACCCGACAATTTTGGCAAAATCGGAACCTACCACATAAGAAGTCCCGCCTATAGTGACAGTGGGAATCGTCATTTCCACCCGGCCTTGCGTCAGCATGCGAATAAATCCGCCGTTCAGGCCGATCGTTGTCGTTTTTCCGTTGATTTCTTCGCTTTTTAACCGGTTTGCGGCTTGACCGTGGTTGCTCGGAATCCCCTGTTGATTCGAAAGCCGCTGTTCCTTCGATAATTGAGGCCCGCAGCCTGCCGCCAGCAAGCATGCAACCAACGAGGCCGCCACCGGACGCCGCCATGATCCGATCATCGCACCATGCTCCTCTCATTCGTGAATTCGCCGGAATTCGGTCCCTTTATAGGATGAAGCAGGAGTCAGAGGGCTATGCATCCGGTTGGCTGGAAACAAATAAGCGCAATCCTCCTGCATAAATTGCCGGAAGATTGCAGTCTATAGAAAAACTTCATATAAAATTAAGGTAAACTTTATAGACACTAGGATTAACGGTAATGTATGTTTATTGCAACAGCCCAGAATATCCCAATGACTCTACTATTGGGAGGTGTTCGGCTAACCGATAAAACCCAAATTGAAAGCGAATTCAAAACGTTGAGGACCATCCGCCTGGAACAAAAGAACCACCGCATGTGGAATTCATTCTATGAAAAAAGGAGCTTGAGATGGTATGAAAAGAAAAATCGCGTCTATCGCTTTCGTACTTGTCCTGCTGTTCAGTTTTGCTTCCTCTGGTCTGGCGGCCTCGAGCGGACCGGGTACTGGCAACGATACTTGGGCGCCGGTCCAAGCCCATGGCGATATTTATATCGAAGGCAACTTCATAAACGTCGGGCAGATCAGCCTCGGGGTTAATTTTAAGCTGTACCGGGTTACCCCGACCGGAGATGTGCTGGTAGGCAGCAACTCGACAGGAACCATTGTGGCCGGTCAATATGCGCGTCTCAAGATTCCTTTGGCTTCGAATCAGCCCGACGGACAGTATAGACTTGTCTTAGACTCACCGGGTGATTTCACTGTCGTTGCCTATCTGGGCTATAATTAAACATCAAAACCTCCATAGCCGCTTTGCTCGTTAAGGTGCGATGGAGGTTTTTCATTTTCAGGTTTAAAGCAGTTACTCCTTCGATTTTCTCAGTAAGCTTCTTGTCGCCCTGGCCACGATTCGTTTCGTCTCTTTCGTATCCGAAGCTTCCAGCCATGCATCGCATATTCGACGCACCCAGTCCGGATTCGTTTTACCGGCATCGTTCAGCCAATTTCCCACCGAATCTTGAACATATTTGACCGGGTCTGACTTGACCTCCTCCAAAAGCGAAAGCGCCAATTGAGGCTGCTCTTTCAATACGGAAAGGTGCTTGGCCCAAACACCTTGCGGACGGAGCGATTCTACGGCAAACCTTCGGATATTCGAATCCTCATCGCGCACCCACTCATGCAGAATATCGATGGCTTGCAATAATTCGTTAGAAATCGATTCCCTGACCGCCATCCAGGCCATCTCGCGCACGCCAAAATGGGAATCGGCAGCAAACGGACGAATGCCTGTTAGTTTCTGCATGACCGTTAATCGTTCGTCCAATCCGATCATATAAGCCGCCCAACAGCGCACGCTGTCTGAACGATGGTCAGCTAATGTATGGAAGATTCGAAAGCCTTCCTTTTCCGGTACATGGTCCAACAGGCTAAGCCACTTTCTCGCAATGGCGGGGATTATACTCATAATCTTCTTTTGGTTCAATCGTTCCAAACCGGATAACATCTCATCCGATTCTTTATGCAATTCGAGCGTGCAGAGTATATGCCGCAACAGCTTGAGATGATCGATAGCCAGCCACTCCGTAAGATTGACGGTCTGCAGCTCCCCCCTTTGCAGCAGTTGAATCACGGCTTTCGGGATATCGGTAGCCTTTCGAGCTCCCTTCCGCTGTAAAATCACGTCGGATATAATAACTGTCTTTTCCTGATCCATCGCTGCCCCCTGCTACGACGAAATCGAGTTCAAAATCTGTATGATTTCGGCAGGCTCCATGCGTTTTTTGTAATCTGCATCCACCTGCACCGCACGGATGATTCGATTTTTAGTAGCCGGTACAGGAAGTTCCCATGAATGATCTCCGTTAAAGGCATCCAGTGTAATGCCGAGCGACCTGTAAATGTCGTGCAAATGATCGGGCATTTTAAATTTCAGATTGTATTTCTCCACTGCTTGATTACGCACATCGCTTAAGAGCAGGAAGCTGAATCGGTGCTTTTCGTTGAGGAGTATGGATTGATCCGGAGTTTGGGGACTGACTGCAATGAGCTGAGCGCCGGCTGCTTGAATGTCTTTCCATATTCGCTGATAGGCCAGCAGCTGCAAGTTGCAGAAGGGACACCATCCGCCGCGGTAAAAGATAAGAACAACGGGACCTTTAGCCGTTTCCTCGGACAACGTGATCTCGTTCCCTATGTGATCGATCAAAGTAAAGTCAGGCGCTTGAATTCCAAGCTCCAATCCTGTACCAACACCGGATTCCCGAAGCTCCCGGATCGACATTTCGAACGCATCCAGCACTTCTTGTGGGAGCATCTGCTTCATTTGTACCGTCGCTGCTTCTAATTCAGATTGCAATGTTTGAAACGGCATCTTTTCCATGAGATCATCTCTCCATATCGTATAGGTTTTAGCCTTTATACGATACTTCTTTTTCTTAAGGGAAAGATGTAATCCGGTTTACAACTGCAGCCGGAAGCCTTACATGATACTCCTTTCCGAAAGCTTGCCTCGATGAATGTAGATTGTTTTGAATCCGGTTTTAATCACTTGTTCTTTCACAAGATCCTGCAAGGCTGCCGTGACGGCCTCTCGGGTTGCGCCGACGAAATTGGCGACTTCTTGATGGGAAAGAGGAATATCGATTTTGTAAAACTCGCAATCCTCCGTGACTCCAAACTGATCGGAAAGCTTAACAAGAATAAACAAAATTTTATCATGCAGCTTCGCAAGTGCCAGATTTTGAGCCAAATTGCTCATATCGATCATCCGTTCGCTCAATACTTTCATTAAGTTCATCATAAAGCGGGGATGATGAACTAAAAAACTCTCGAACCTATCCTTATTCATCAAGCAAATATGACATTCTTCTACCGTTTCTATGTATAGCTCCCGTGTGCCAAATGAAATTCCGGCCATTTCACCGAATACGTTCCCTTCGCTTAAGATGTCCAGAGTGAACTGCTTGCCTTCAGCGTTAAGCTTGTACAGGCGGACCTTCCCTTTCTTCACAAAGTAAAGCCCCTCGGCAAAAGAATCCGGTGTTTGGATATACTGACTTTTCGCAACTGTTGTTATTGAAGTTAATTGATCCATTTCGACCAAATCATCCATCGACAGCGAGTTCAGCAGATTGAATTGTGACAGGTATTGAATTTTGTCCATTTCTCTCCCTCATTCGTCCTAAAAAAAAATACGTACCCGGGCGACGTTACACCTAAGCGTAAACGTCGCTGCGGACACGTATTTTGTATGTTTCCCCGAAAATGAAAACTTAGCCGATCGAGCCTTCCATCTCGAACTTAATTATTTTTGCTTTTCATAGAGCTTCATTTAATTCCAAAATCCTTGATTTTCGCGGCATTTCTTAAACTATCATTTCATTATACATCAGTTCTTTTCGGATTAAAATGGGCAAACAATGGGCAGCCAACGCGCCTCCTTTCTATTATATGGAGGCGCGAATTTTTTATGAAATCTTGAATGAATATTGCTTATCCGGTGTAACAACTTTTACTTTCGCCGGTAGCTTGGCATCCAGGGAAAGCAGTATTACCTTGATTCTTGTAATAAGGTATTTTCTGCTTATATTTTTATCAAAAACAATCTCGTGATCATTCATACAGTGCACGCTCCTTGTTGTTTGCTTTGCTGAATAATTGCTCTCAAGCATTAAATAAAAATGGGACGGCACAAAACCGCTGTTTTCAAACAGCAACTTTTGCATCGTCCCGATAGGGCATTGTGTTTCTCTTTCCCGTCCCAGTTTCAGCTCCATCATTCTGTTTTAAGTTAGGTTTACTTGTTCATTTATGATTAACTTTTCGAAATCTTTATCCAGCTCTATAATCGTCGTTTGAACATCATAATCCTCTGACATTTTGGAGTCGAAACTTACAATTCTGACCTCGCCAGCTACAGAGTTTAATAATTTCTCGAAGTCTGACTTCATTATCATTTTGATCTCGAAAAACCAAGTCTCAAAAAGATGATGCTTTCTCAAGAAGTTGAATGCATGAAGCTCAAGAGGGGTAAAAGTCGCGTAATATTCCAAACTTATCTTCCTCCCCTTGATCGAGACTATAGTTCGATAAGGTCCTTGTTTTGACCATTGAGCTTTTAACTCTGCAAATTTTGACTCTAGTTTCTTCTCAGCTGCCCTTAAATTCAATAGAATTCCCCCTTTTTCTTCTCCTAAAATAAGTATTTAAAAAAACTTTATGGATAATATAGCACATTTAGATCGAGTCGAAAATAAACGATTACGACACAAAAACGTTATTTAAAGATATGATTTTGTCGAATTATGATGTTGCTCACAAAATAAAAAAAATCCCGTATTAACAGGATTTTTAGTTAAATATTAGGTATGTGTTTTACCTTTCTAAGGTTTCTGACAGAGACAGTTGTTTGTAAATTATTGTCGAAATGCGCGATGCGTTCTTTTCGATCAATCCCAATAATTCTGTTCATCTTGCAAGAGTTATAGTTGTCAAGTTCCTCGAACCCGTATGGCAACATCATTTTAACCAACGTTTCGTGCGTGAACCTGGCGAAGCAAGTAAATACCCCTTGTGAATTATAAAGGTAGAGGGTCTTTGATTGAATCTCAAAAAAACTCGCATCTAATCCTTCTACCCAGCCCTCATTCCCGTTTGCATCAACGCAGTAAAATGGGATTGTCATCGTTGTCTTTTGCATTGAGGCAAAACACCGACCTAATTACTCTTTTTAGGAGTTTGTGGAATACCGATAACTTCTTTGCCCTCTTTCGTTTGGATCTCTTTTGCGGAGGAAGCAATAAGGTTTGCGATAATCTTTTTCATGGCTGTTTCACCCCCTTCCCAAGTCGAATAAGTAACACAGATTGGGCAAGAAAAGACATCGCAATTACATCGGAATTCAGAATGAAGTTGGAGCCGATCAGCATGCAAGCACCCATTAGGTTATGTCTCTGCCTTCTTTCAGATAAAAACAAAACAAGGACCAATGAAATGATATTAAGCACGATCGATATGTTTTGAGCCAGAGAAATGTGTGGTATGCCGCTCATTAAAGCTATACTAACAAAAAAACACAATGTTAATGTAGGCATATGCAGCCCGCCTGTAAATCTCCTGAGAAGAATGAAACTAATCATCGAAACTATAGTTTCCAGCACTTTCCCGGTAACAAATCCAATAATCAGGCAACCCAATACAACTGAATAGTAATTAATTCGGAGGGCCACGCCGTATCTAATATCTTCAACATGATCCGTAATTTCCGGGTTCCACTTTTTGGACAAATGGGCCAATTTGCTTGCTACTATTTCAATTGGGTCGTTCACAGGGTCATATCCCTTCTGTATGCTAGAAAAACCAATACAATATATGTAATGATCATTATCGGAACACTTATAAAAGTGGTATCGCGAAAAATGGAGAACAAGGTTAAAAACGCTATGATCGCAACGAATATAACAGAAAATATGACTACCAGATCGTGTTTCTTTATTTTATTTTTCATCATAAAATCATGGGGTGGAACGCTTATAAAACTAAATCCAGAGTTCATTCTATAAACTATGTACGATATGAGAAATGCTATAGAAGCAGAGGTGAATTGAACAATATACGCAGAATATCCATTTGGCTGTTCCAAAACCTCTTTTGTGATAATATTTGTTGATGTAAAGAACATAAACACGAGAACGACCAACACTATATAACCGTAATATGTAAATGAAATTATAATAGCTCTCCAGTATTTTATTTTAAATATGTACCTGAAAAATAAGATATATAGGATCATATGAGCCAAAATATCGTATACTTGAAATATGTCGAAATAAACTCTAATTAAATATGATAAAAAAGTAACTACAAAGGCAATGACGGTGATCTCCTTTATATACTCAAAATAAGGAAATCTAAAAGTTTTAAACATCAGGGCAAATAAAGCGTAAATTTCAAGAACGCCAAACAGCATATAATACACAAAATGCATAACCTCTCCCCTTATCTCATCTTTTAGGGTTATCTCTTCTAGGTTTAATATACTGTATTGGAGTATCTTAGTAAATTGCCTTTTGACAAGAAAAACACTTTTACGAAACTACAAAAAAACAGCCCACTATGTAAAATAACAGTAGTTCCAAATATAAATTGAAATGGTAGATAATCGGAGAATGTTTGATGTATAATATTTCCTGTACAATAGAACGGCTTTATGGGCGGTCGGCTAGCCTCTCGGAAGGGAGGTGATGCCTGTGGAGGTTAAGGACACTTTGACACTCATGATCAATTTCGGTTCGCTTATTATCGCGCTGCTGACGTTGGTCGTGACTATCGTCTTGGTGCTTATCCAAAACAAAAAGAAATAGACCGCCCCCGGTAAGGTACGGTCTATTCTGACTCACTTTACTTGAAAGCCGACTGCCTTTGAAGCAGCCTACTGTACTGGGGAGTCGTGTTGTGAGCACGGCTCCTTTTTAGTATATACATACCAGTTAATACAAATACTTAACTTTACTTTATTTTACCAACTGCAAATTTATAAATCAATATAGAATTTATATGCGAACAAAATACGAACGCGAAACCGGAAAATATCTTGACCCAATCAATGCCAAATCTTATTATCAAACATGTAAGTATTTACGAAAATACCAAGTTAAAGGAGACGCAAAAAAATGAGGAAATTGGGACTTTGTTGTTTAATGGCCGCAATGACAATATCCATTACCGCTTGTGGGAAATCCGAACCGGCAAGTACGTCACCTGCACCAATAACCCAATCTGAACCAAAAAAAGAGCATGAACAAAAGGCCCCAGTACCGCAAAAGGAGCCCGAGCAAAAAGTTCCAGATTGGAAAAGCAGCATTGACGAAATTGCAAAGTCTGACAAGACTCCAACGGAAAAATTCGACGAAGTCACCATTTTAGCAAGGAAGTACAAACCAGATGATAAAGAATTAAAAGAATTTGAAGCTTATATCATCAATGAATATAAGAACAAAAAATATTTAAATGACATAACCAACCATTCCTACATGTTGTCGAATATCTTCCGCGCTACAGTTGTCGAAAGACATTATAACGATAAAGAAAAGAAACCGATCGATTCGTTTTCTTTCGACTTTATTCAAAACTCTAAGTACACATATCGCGGTGTTGATAAAGTTGACAGTGAATCAGTAAAATCAAATGAGAAGCAAATGGATAAGGCGCTCAAACAAATAAAATAGCCAATATCTAAGGGATAGTTACAATTTTTAACCAAAATTTACATCTTAGAAGGTGGCTTAGACACATGAACCGATACCGTTTTGAAATCAGTGCGAATGGATTCCCATTAAAGAATCATTTTAGTTATCATGAAAATAGCGGACTTGAATACTGCAAAAAATGGATGACTAGATTTCAAAAGCAGGTCGCAAATGTGCCAATCAAAATTGTTATATATGAACGGGAGAAGAAAAAGAACATTTGGGAATATTCTGGAGAACCTTATTTGTATAAAAAGACTTTGATTAGAAAGCCTTTGGTCAAGAAAGACAATACAGAAGAAAAATAGCAGCGAGGGTATCCCTCCTGCTATTTTTGGGCTATTCTCTGTAAAATTGAATAAAGTCAGCCTGCTTAATTTCTTGATAGAGACTGTTCAAGTTAGAGGCGGTTTCTCTTACATAAACCGCTATTTTTTCTATTTCATTTCCGGCATTAGTAACGATACGCATCACCTTATCTTCGATTTCATCACCTGTAAAGGAATACACATCAAGAAAATCGTCGGTATTGTACAAAAGGACTGTGTATTGGATACCGCTAAGAGGCCGGAATGTAAGTAGCCCATCTTTAGGCGGTATCTTTGTGCAATATTCGCATACGATTGTATGTTCGTTGCCAGTATCATCCAACAGCAACCCTTTATTTTTATCCAACGCGAACAGTTTTACGATAGTTCCCTCTATTTCTTCATAAACAACTCTGTCCCCGAGGTATAATCCGTACCATCCTCTACCCATCAGTTTATCCCCCCTGCTCTTTTTTTGTGCTCCATCTTTTATTATGAGCGAATTGACTTTAGCGCTTCGGCAGCCAGCCGCTCACGATGCAAGACAAGTTCGTTATCTCGCGATCCGGGCATTTGAACAGATAACTTATCAAGTGCTTTTTCTGCAATTTCAAGTTTAGAAAGAAGGTATTGAACCTCTATTTCTGATTCAGGAACTATCTCGCGTATCGGGATTTCTCCGTTTAATTCCCTTTCCGTTTGTATACGGTATTTATTCCGAATCATTTCTAACATGTTCATTTCCGTCATCCCTCCCGCTCTTTTTTGTCGCGCTCAACCTTCTCGTCTAACGCCTTGATGATGTAATCGTTCAAACTGACTCCTGCCTTTGTTGCAGCTTCTTCGTACACCGCTTTCCTGCCCTTTGGTACGTATGGATACAACCTATCGTAATTTGCCGCATTGTACTTGTTCTTGGCTCGCGTAGCTGCACTACCCTTTTTCTCGTCCAAATTGATCAGCCTCCTATAGATTATAGGATACATGCAGAAATATACTAGCGCAAGTATATTTTCGTTGACATTATACTCACGCGAGTATATAATAAGGATAGAAAGTTAAAGATAAGCTTTCTGAAAGGGTGATTAAATGAAAGATTGGGTACTTCTTCTTACGGCTTTCGTACAATTACTTACCGCAATGATCACACTACAAAATGGCCGAAAGAAAAGCAAAAAAGGAACCCCACGCCGCGCAGCCCGCAAACGTAAATAGGTTCCTCGGAGAGGTCGCTAGCGACGGCCTCTCCACCCAATCTTAACATATCGCAAGATTAAAATAAATGGAGGGATCAGGAATGGACAAGCTCTTTTGGATCGTTTGGGTCCCGGTTTTAGCTCTCTCGTTGCTTGGATTTGTACAGGCTTGGAGGAATCGAAAATAGTTGCTGGAGGTACGGATGATGAATCAAATTCAGCAATCTTATGCGGCAGAGAAGATCAAGGTCGAGGAAATACATTCACTCAAAAACGATTTTAAGGAGCTTCAAAAGTTTTGGAGCACCGAATCCCTCGAACGCCAGGACGAAGCCGGACAGCAATACGCCAAGGGCGTGAGCTACGGGTTTAAGCTTGCGGCGGCGGTCATTGAAGCGAAGGAACCAAAATAGCTAGGGGGCTTCGGCCCCCCGGATAAATACGGGAGGTATGCAGGGTGAGGGCATACGTGATCCGTTACAACGATCCGCAGCATGGAACATGTTCAGCAGAAGTAACAGCCGGTACCGAAGCCGATGCACGGGCGGACTTTAAAAGGCGCTTCCCGCAGGCTGACATTTTAGCATCATATGAAAAACCGGTGAAAAACATCGTCGTCGGACGGTAAACGCGAGGAGGATCGGACATGAAATGGAAACAGTATGTAATTTATATCGCGGGCAGCGAACGGATCGGTACAATACGCGAAACGTGCATAACCAAAGCCGTTAAGCAATTCGTCAGTACACTCGACCGGCCCGCAAAGTATGAACTGTACAACAGGCACCACGCAACCGTTCGATACAACGATAATATTGGTCTCATGAATGACTTCTTGGTTATGGAAGCGTAAATAGTTCCGCCTGACGAGGCCCGCGCGGAACGGGCCGAAACCTACCGGCACAAGCCGCTGAACGTAGAAAATCCCCGCCAGCCTTACGAAGCTGGCGGGGATTTCGGTTTGATACACCCTTGCAGACTGTATCATTTCAATGTGCGTAAGTAGCCTGAGCCGCGACATTCGTCGACTTCACTCCAATTCCAACATTGTATAGTGAGATAATAACCGTTCGATTTCGGCGCAGCAATCACCTCTCCTCCGGCTTCGCCACCTCTACGGCGGACTTCATGGTA
>NZ_JAHNZO010000048.1 GCF_018998565.1 Paenibacillus oleatilyticus
TCAGAAGTCATCTCCTAGCTGCTTAAGGCTTCAATACCGTTTTTCAACACTGTCCATAAATGAGGTTACAGTTCACCCCTGACCGGTGGTTTTTCGCTTAGGTTTTAACTATGCGCGCCGTGGGGAAAGCCACAGCTTCGTTTTTATCCAAAAAGCCGTTTAGTATTGGCGCACTAACGGCTCATTTTGGTGTTCCCAAATTTCAACCGAGACAATCTGAATAAATAATCAGTTACTGATACTATCTATCATATCACATATTCATGGCTTGCTTCTTAGACTCAGGTTGCTGTTTTCGGTCGGCCGAAACGCTTGCCGTCAGACAAGCGGCTGCATTCCGCTCTCCAGCCAATCTTCCCGTGTCGGGCCGTAAATGTCCGGAACTCTGAGCCCGGCTTGGCGCATCAGGACGGTCATTTGGCCCCGGTGATGAATCTGATGCTGGATTAAAATACGCAAGGTCAGGCCATTCGGCCACGTGTCTCCGTACATTTCCGTCGTTTCCGCCAGCTTGGCGTCCGTCCACTGGGTTTGGACAGCATTCGATGCCGCTTGAGAGGCGTTCCGGTACGCTTCCGCAATCACAGCCGCCGAGGCCGGCGCATGCTGGTCGTCTCCGGCCGATGCGAATTCCAGACCGGTCCGAGACAGCATCTCATGCACTGTTGTCGTCAGATGCCAGGCAAGCTGCCCAAGCGTCCGATGGTCCGGAGTAACCGCCTGATCCAGGGCTTCGTCGGTCAAGGTATCCATAACTTTCTGTGTAGCGGCAGCTTCTTGCTGCCATTCGGCTATAAAATCGGCTGTTTTGACAAACATCTCGAATTCCTCCCTGAGCTCGCAATTAGTTTACTCCTCTACAATAGCACGGATTCCCTGACAACAGTATGTCAGGGTTGCTCGTAGAGCCTTGCGATGGCGAGCGCTTTCTCCCGTACCCGCGCGGCGACGGCTTCCGGCTCCAGCACCTTCACATTGACGCCGTACGACAGCAGATGGGCGTACGTCCAGGGCGCATCCGGATGGGAAGCGCGAACGATAAGCGTCCCGTCCGGGCCGTACTCGATTTGCTCGGGCTTGTAATAATCCTCCACCGGAACCCGGACCTTCGAGCTGAATTGCAGCACGAGATTCACGGAATGGGGAGAGTCGCGCCGCATCCAGCGGCTATCCAATTCTTCTGCCGGCATCTGGCGGCGTTCGAACGTCTCCGTTCTCGCCTGCAAATTCCGCATCCGGGACAGCCGGAATATCCGAAAATCTTCCCGCAGCCGGCAATAGCCGTACATATACCACACGTAACCTTTAAGCACCATGCTCATCGGTTCGCACAGACGCTCGGCCTGCTCGCCTTTCCCGTTCGTATATTCAAAGGCGGCAAGCCGGTTTTCCCGGATCGCTTGCCGTAGCGTTTCCAGCTTTTCTTTGTCGGCGGTGCCGTTCCTCCAGGGATTCATATCGATAATAATCTGCTTGGATGCGTCTGTCACGCTTCCCTGCTCGGATTTCGCCAGAAGCGCGCCGACTTTGTCCAGCAAACTGCCGAAATGCCGGTCGTCCAAGGTGGTTTGCATCCCGCGCAGCGCAACGATGAGCGACTGAAGCTCGTCGAAGGAGAGGAGCTGACGGTCCAGCCGGTAGCGGTCCGTAATCTCGTAGCCGCCGGTCTGACCGGCGTAAGAAACGATCGGAATCCCCGCTTGATTGATCGCTTCGATATCCCGGTACACCGTCCGCAGCGACACTTCGAAGCGCTCGGACAATTCCTTGGCGCTTACCCGTTTGCGGTTAAGCAGCAGCATGGTGATGGCCAGCAGCCGGTCAAGTTTCATAAAATGCAGCCGTCCTTCGTTCCCGATTTGTGTCGGTTGGTGTTCATGCCTAATTCTCCGCAGGGGCAGCCGAATCCTTTTTATAGAGGCGACAAGTTGCTTTATAACGTTTGTTTTTTTATGCAAAGCAAAAGAGCGCCGTTAAGCGCTCTTTCTTGGTCTACAGGCGGAACTAACGGATCGTGATCGTCCCGGCTTCGGATTTCACGTCCGCTTTCAGGATGTCCGAGAAAAAGGCCAGCGGCACGTACATTTTGCCTTCGCTGTTGATCGCCGGGGCGGTGCCCAGGGAGACCGGAGCCATTTTGTTGATCACGTACTCATCTTTGCCCGTCCGCAGGATCGTCCACTGGGCTCCTTTATGCAGCTCCACGGCTTGCTGCTCGGCGTTCCATTTCAGCTCGTAGCCGAGGGCTTCGGCGACGCTTCGCAAAGGCACGGTCACGGTGCCTTTGGCGTCCGCGTAGACGGCGGCATCGACGGCGGAAAGGTCGGTGCCGTTCACGACAAGCTTCTGCGGCAGGCTGCCCGCTTCGGTGCCCGGTGTCTGAGCTTGCTTCGGCAGCGGGATGGTGAATTCCGGCATGCCTGCGGCGTAAGGCGCGATCTCGTACGGCCCGAAGACGATGACGGCGCTGCCTTGATGAATATAGAACGACTGTGTATCGTCGATGCCTTCGAAGCCGTCTTTGAAGTAATCGTCGGGATGCTTGGCGATCTCGTCCTTGATGTGCTTGTCGATCGTCTGCTTGTAATCCGCGCCGAACAGGTCCTTCAGCTCGATCCGCTTCGCGGCGTCTTGATTCAGCACGTTGTATGTGTCGGTGCGCGGCAACCCATGGGCTCCTCCCGTATATACGTAGGTCGTCACTGCGATGGAGAACATGTCCGCCTCGGCCGCGCCGCCCCCGGCTTTCACTTCGTACTTGACGGCGACCTCGTACGGTCTGAATTCAAAGCCCGATTTTTTGGCCTCGGCCGCGTCATTTTCCGCTTGCTTCTTCAGCAGCTCCAAGTCTTTCATCGCATGTTGCTCCAGAATATCGTTCAGCTCGTCTTGGTACTTTTTATCTTTGAGCCCTTCAATGACCGGGATGCTCAGATCAGCGGAGTACAGATCGGTCTTCTCTTGTACGGCCTTGGCCGATACTTTGACGGCACCTTGCTGAACGGACGCGGAGATCGGCACGGCTTGAACGGGAGCGCTCCTGGAGGAAGGCTCAGCACTTGCCCGGGAACCAGGGATGCCTGCGGTCAATAGGCAAGCTCCTGCGATGCTGAGAGTCAATAGTTTGAACGGTGTTTTCATAAAAGTCCCTCCTAGGTTGTCATGATTTGATGCTCTGATTATAGGACGAATGACTGGCAAGAAAGTTACAATCTGGTTACAAACTCCCGTGACGGCTAGTTCGGTAAAAGATGATTAGAAGTCTTTTTTTACTTTGATGCGGTCGGTCCGGTTCATTACAATAAATGGTACAACAGTTTTATCGGCTTGAAGAATGGGAGGAAAACAATTGACCGTATACCATCTGCGCGATTGGGGTTGGGACGACCGGCGGGAGGAGGCATTCGCCCCTTACCGGGAGGCCGGACACGAGCCCGGGCGCATTATTTTGGAGCATAAGCACGTGTACCGCGCGGTGACGGCTGGCGGAGAGCTGCTGGCCGAAGTATCGGGGCGGCTCCGGCATCAAGCGGCCGGCCGGGCCGATTATCCCGCCGTCGGCGATTGGGTGGCGCTGCAGCCGCGAGCGGAGGACGGGCGCGCGATCGTGCACGCGGTGCTCCCGAGGGAGAGCAAGTTTTCGCGCAAAGCAGCCGGGTCGGCCGTCGAGGAGCAGATCGTCGCGTCCAATGTCGACACGGTGTTTTTGGTGCATGCGCTGAATGCGGATTTTAACGTGCGACGTTTGGAGCGTTACTTGACCTTATCCTATGAGAGCGGCGCGGCGCCCGTCGTGCTGCTCAGCAAGGCGGATCTGTGCGAGGACGTACCGGGCAAAATAGCCGATGTAGAAGCGGTGGCGCCGGGCGTGCCGGTGCATGCGATCAGTTCTGCACGCGGCGAAGGCTTGGATGCGCTGGCCGCCTATTTGAAGCCGGGGCGGACGCTGGCGCTCCTCGGGTCCTCGGGAGCCGGGAAGTCCACGCTGGCCAATCTGCTCTACGGCGAGGCCATCCTGGACACCGGGGAGATCCGTGAGGGAGACGGGCGCGGTCGGCATACGACGACCCACCGCGAGCTTGTGCTGCTGCCCGGGGGCGCGCTGCTGATCGATACGCCCGGGATGCGGGAATTGCAGCTGTGGGAGGCGGAATCCGGCTTGGACGCCGCCTTCCGCGACGTGGAGCAGCTTGCCGTGGGCTGCCGGTTCGGCAATTGTACGCACCAGGAGGAGCCCGGCTGCGCCGTCAAGGAGGCGCTGGAGAACGGCACGCTCGACCGGGGACGGTATCAAAACTACGTGAAGCTGCAGAAGGAGCTGGCGTTCCAAGCCCGCAAGGAAGACAAGGGTTTGCAGCGGGCGGAGAAAGACCGGTGGAAGAAGCTCAACCAATCGATGAAAAAGCATCCGAAGCGTCCGTTGGATTAAATATGCCGTTTAAGGCCATACAAGGCCCATTCCCTTCGATAACCGGAGAGAATGGGCTTTGCGCTTGATTTTGCCGGACGAGTCTTTCATTTTCGGCAGGTTCGGTATACAATCCAGAGACAGCTTCAAAGTTAAGGGAGAACCGTATATGTGGACGAACCGAAACGTATGGATTGTCCTGGCAGGGGAATTTATCGCCGGGCTTGGCTTGTGGATGTCGATTATTGCCAACTTGGAGTTTATGCAGCAGAAAGTGCCTTCGGATTTCATGAAGTCGCTTATTTTATTCGCCGGGCTGCTCGCCGGGGTGCTGTTCGGTCCGCTGGCCGGACGAGTCATCGACACGACTTCGAAGAAAAAGGTACTGTTGATCTCGGGCGCCGGACGCCTGGTCAGCGTCAGCTTTATGTTTGTCGCACTGTATTTCGATTCCATCTGGTGGATGGTGCTGTTCGCCGTGACGCTGCAAATATCGGCCGCGTTCTATTTCCCGGCGCTGCAGTCCGTCATACCGCTGATCGTCAAGGAGCGGGAGCTCCTTGCCTTAAACGGCGTACATATGAACGCGGGTACGATCGCGCGTATTCTGGGGACGACCTTGGCCGGGCTGATGTTGACGGTGATGAGCCTGAAAGGTTTGTATATCGCCTCCTTCGTAGCTTATATGGCGCTGCTTGCGTCTACCGCCTTCCTGAACGTGCCCGAGCCCGGCTTGCGGCGGGCGAAAGAGGCTGACGAAGGGGCGGCGGCCGTACCGGGCGGAGAGCCGGAGCAGGCCGAAAGCGGCCGGCGCGGCAGCGATCCGGCAGAACAGGCGCCGCCGGTGGAGCAAAGCGGCTTCAAGGCGCTTCTGCCGCTGCTGCGTTCGGAGCCGACCGTACTGACGGTGCTCTGGCTGACGCTGGTGCCGACGCTGTTCATCGGCGGCTTCAACCTGATGGTCATCAACATCAGCGAGCTGCAGCACGATGCGCAGGTGAAAGGGCTGCTCTATGCCGTGGAAGGGATCAGCTTCATTCTGGCCGGCTTTCTGGTCAAGTGGATGGCCGACCGCGGCGGCTTGATGAACCGTCTGTTCCTGTTTGCCGCGATTGTGGCGGCGGCGCAGTGCCTGCTGTTTTTTGCCGATTCGAAGCTGTGCGCATTGCTTTCGTTCGGGCTGTTCGGCTTGGCGGCGGGCGGATTTTTTCCGGCGTCGGCGACCTTGTTCCAGAAGCAAATTCCGAAAGCGTATCACGGCCGCTTCTTCTCGTTCCGCAGTATGCTCGACCGCGTCGTGTTCCAGGTCGTTCTGCTGAGCACAGGGCTGCTGCTGGATTTGATCGGGCTGCAGCTCATGGTGCTGCTGTACGGGGTGCTGTCGTTTGTGCTCGTTGCCGTCTTTGCCGTGCGTGAAGCCAGATCGGTGAAGAAGAATCGGGCGGAAGCTTCGTTATGATCGAAACGAACGGAAAAGCCGGCTCTTGCGGATAGGCAGGAGCCGGCTTTTTTGGCTTTAATTTTGGCGCAAGCCGCGCTCCGCCCGGAGCGGGAAGCCCTCCAGGCGCAGCAGCCGCGTTTTGGCCTCCAGGCCGCCGAGATAACCGGTCAAGGAGCCGTCCTTGCCGATCACCCGGTGGCAGGGCAGCACGATCGGCAGCGGATTGGCGCCGACGGCGGCACCGACGGGCCGGGCGGCCAGCGGCCTTCCCAACACCGCGGCCAGCTCCGCATACGTCCAGGTGCTTCCGTATGGTATGAGCCGGAGCGCTTCCCAGACCTCAAGCTGAAACGGGGTACCCCGCACATCGAGCGGCATGTCGAACGGGGTGCAGTCCCCCCGGAAATAAGCAGCGAGCGGCTCCATATAAGGGCGAAGCGCCTCCGCGCTTTCCACAAACGCGGCCCCGGGCCAGTGCATGCTCGCCCAGGCAGCCAGCGCCCCGGGCTTCTCATTCGGGAAGCGAATGCGGCAAAGTCCCTGGTCCGTCGCCGCAATCTTCAGCGTCCAATCCCCGTCGCGATAAGTGGTCCAATATACGTAGGGCGTCTGCGTGTCCTCCGCGGAGCCGTCCGAAGCCGGTGTAGCGTTCCGTGCGTTGGAAACGGCGGCTGTATTTAACATGAGCGTCCCTCCTCGGTTCTCTTTTTCAACGGGTATGAGCCCGAGGCTTCCTGCGCCTGCCGGTAGGCGGTCGGCGAGAGCCCGGTTCGTTTATGAAACACGGTCGAGAAATAAGCGGCGTTCGGAAAGCCCGTACGCAGCGCCACTTCGGTCACCGTCTCGCCGGTCCCCTTCAGCCGCCGCTTGGCCGCCTCCACGCGGATAGCCGCGATATACTCCGCAGGCGTGACCCCGGTCAGCCGCTTGAACGTGCGGTGCAGATGGTAAGGGCTGGCATGCTGCGCCTCCGCCAGCACGGCGAGGGTCAGCGGCTCCGCATAGTGCGCCTCGATCCACTTGGCGGTATGCCGGATCCATTCTTCGTCCGGCATCCCTTTGCCGTCGGGACGGCATCGCTTGCAGGGGCGGAAGCCTTGGGCGGCGGCGTCAGCCGCACCGCGGAATATCCGCACGTGCTCCCTCTTCGGGGGCTTCGATTTGCAGGAGGGCCGGCAAAAGATTCCCGTTGTTTTCACGGCGTAAATCAATCGGCCATCGAGTGCGGCATCGTTGGCGATGATGGCATTCCAGATATCGTCGGTTAACGCCGGCTCCGTCCGTTCGCGGTCCGCCGGCCGTTCATGCAGGTCAGTCATAGCGATCACCTCACGAGCTCAGTATACCCCGGCAGGTCCTGCGATGTAAGGGGGGACGAGTGAGAGCGCAAGATTTCAAAAGCGGAGAAGACCGGAGTGTGGTAAAAAAGTATCATGAAGAAAAATAGCGGACGTTGATTGGACAAAGGAGAGAATGGATGATGAACGAAGCACAGCTTGCGGCAGAGCTTGCATTTCAAGAAGGATGGAAGGACGGCGGACTCGAAGGGGAGCTTGTTCCGCGGGGGCCTTTCCGGTTTTCCGCGGCTCTCGCCTATATGGGGAGATCGGAGAACGAATGCCTGTTTTACGTCGATCAAGACCAAGACCGCGTCTGCAAATGGATCGAAGCGGGAGGTGAGCGGGTGCTTGTCGAAATCTTCGGCGGTCCGGAGGATCGCACCGTGCGTCTGCGGTTTCTTGACGAAGCGGCGCATGGAAATCCGCAGACTCGTCTGGCGGCGGCCCGCTATGTGTGGGAATGGTTCGACTTGGGGACGGATCTCGACGCGTTTTACCAGCTGGCCGAGAGTGACCTGCTGCTAGGGCCGTTAACGCAGCGGTTTTACGGGCTCCGGTGCATCGGTATCCCGGATTTGTTCGAGGCGCTGTGCTGGGCCATTCTCGGGCAGCAGATCAATCTGGCGTTCGCCTACACGCTCAAGCGGCGATTCGTCGAATCGTACGGCGCTTCCATGGCTTGGGACGGCCGGACCTATTGGACGTTTCCGACGCCCGAAACGATTGCCGGACTGTCGGTAGCCGACCTCACGCCGCTGCAGCTTACGTCCAAAAAGGCCGAGTACGTGCTCGAAACAGCGGCGCGCATGGCGGACGGCCGGTTGACCAAGGAGCATCTGCTCAGCTTGGCCGATGCGCAAGCGGTCGAACGCGAGCTGACCGCCATCCGTGGCATCGGGCCATGGACGGCCCATTATGTGATGATGCGCTGTCTCCGGCTGCCGTCCGCTTTTCCCGCCGGCGACGTCGGGCTGCAGAACGCGGTCAAGCATCTGTTCGGCATGGACAGCAAGCCGACGCCGGTCGAGCTGCAGCGGCTTGCGGCCGGGTGGAGCGGCTTTGAGGCGTATGCGACATTTTATTTGTGGAGGGTGCTGTACTGAGTCAAGCTTCCGCAGCGTCCTTGTCCCTGTGCCGGATCGAGGCCATAAACGCTTCCATCTCGCAGGCGGGCAAAGGCTGGCTGAGCAAATAGCCCTGCACGGTATCGCAGCCGATCTGCTTCAGCCGCGCCAGCTCCGCCTCCGTCTCCACGCCTTCGGCGACCGTCTTGAGCCCGAGCGCATGGGCCATGCCGACGATCGCTTGGACCAAAGCGCGGTTGACCGGATCATGCTCCAGCCCGCGGATGAACGTCTTGTCGATTTTGAGCACGCTGAAATCAAACTTTTTCAGGTAAGCGAGCGCGGAATGACCGGTGCCGAAATCGTCGATGGCTGTCCCGACGCCAATCCGGCGCAGCTCCTTCAGCAGCCGGATCGTCGCCTCGGCCTTCGTCAGGCCGGCGCTTTCCGTAATTTCAATCTCCAATTGGGAAGGATCGACCTCGTGCCGCTGCAGGATCTGGCGGATGCGTTCGGGCAAATGAGGCCTGTGCAGCTGTCGCGCGGATAAATTGACGGCTATCTTGACCGGATAACCCAGCGCCTCTTCCCACCGGACGTGCTGCCGACATACTTTCTCCAGCACCCATTCGTCCATATCTGCAATCATGCCGATTTCTTCGGCCACCGGGATAAATTCCTGCGGGCTGATCAGGCCGAGCACCGGATGGTTCCATCGCGCCAGCGCTTCCAAACCGGTCAAGCGGCCGGTCCGGCAATCCATCTGCGGCTGATAGTACACTTCCAGCTCGCCGGCCTCCGCGGCCGCGCGCAGACCGTTTTCCAGCATCAGTTGGCGCGGCAGCTTCTCCGTCCACTTGGGCATGTACAGCCGATATTCGTTCCGGCTCTCCTTGGCGGCGTACATAGCGGAATCGGCGTGCCTCAGGAGCGTTTCCATGTCGCTTCCGTCCTTGGGATAAAGACTGATGCCGACACTGCCGGTGATATAAAAATCATGTTCTGCGACGTGAAACTTCCGCGCAAGCTCTGCCAAAACGGTATCCGCAACGGCGGTTACCTCCTCGGGGTCCCGCAGATGGGGCAAAATGATCGTAAACTCGTCTCCGCCGAATCGGGATACGATCTGCGGCGCTTCGACGCACTGAAGCAGCCGCTGCCCAGCTTGCATGAGCAGCCGGTCTCCGATGTCGTGGCCGAGCGAATCGTTGATGACCTTGAACCGGTCGAGGTCGATGAAGAGCACCCCGACCATCGTGCCGGCTTGCTGCGCTTCTTCCAGCGCGGCTTGCAGCTGATTTTGAAAATGACGCCGGTTCGGCAGCCCCGTCAGCCCGTCGTAATGGGCCAGGTAACGAAGATCTTCTTCCGCTTTTTTGCGTTCCGTAATATCGGAGAAAATACCCGCATACGCCCGGACATCGCCATGCTCGTCCTTGATCGCTTTGATCGTCAGCCATTGCGGGTAAAGGTCCCCGGATTTCCGCTTGTTCCAAATTTCCCCTTGCCAGCTTCCGGTCTTTCGAATCGTCGTCCACATGTGTTGGTAGAAAGCTTTATCGTGCTGCCCGGAGTATAAAATTTTTGGCGTCTGCCCGACCGCTTCCTTCGCCGAAAACCCGGTGATGGTTACGAAAGCCGGGTTGACCGACAAAATTTGCCCTTCGATATCGGTAATCATGATTCCCTCGTGCGACGCTTCAAACACGCCTGCATGCATCCTCAGCGTCTGCTCGTCTTTTTTGCGTTCGGAGATGTCGGAGTAAATGCCCACATAATTGACGATCCGCCCATGATCATCCTTGACGGCGTTAATGATGAGCCAGCCGGGAAACAAGCTGCCGTCCTTGCGTCGGCACCAGATCTCGCCCTGCCAGCTTCCATGGCGGATGCAGGCCCACATGTTGGCATAGAAGTTATCGTCGTGCTTTCCGGATTGCAGGACGCAGGGCGTCTGGCCCAGCAGCTCACGGGCTTCATAGCCCGTCATCCGGGCAAACGATTGGTTGATATCGATAATCCGCGTCGCCGCATCCATAACCATGATGCCTTCCTGAGCGGATTGAAATACCCGCGCATATAACCGCAAATGCTTCTCCGACGATCGCCGCCGGTCCGCCTCGCGCCGCAACCGGACGCTATAGCGCTGCAGGATGCGGTAAAATACGACGGAGTTCAACAGAAAAAGCCCCCAGCGCAGCAGTGTCGGCACATCCGGCGCCCCGTATCCCATAGCGTCAAGCAGGTTTGTTACCGTGTTCACAATAGCATTCGATAAAAAAATAAGAATCAGATTCGATATGATGAAAAAAAGCGTCACCGAGTCCAAAACGGGCAGCTTGCCTCGGTTGGCGGATCTCATATATCATTGCCACCTTTGCCATAGAATCAGTTTATTTCCTTGCATTGGAAAAAACTCTCTCCACAAGGTTATACTAGTAGCCGCTCGTTGCCTGTGATCAAGATCACACACAATTTCCCATATTTTTGCGATATTTTGTCCGCTTTGCTTTGTTACTTTAAGACTGCGGGGATAAACGCCCGTCCAGCAAGCGGGCATTCTCCTGCGAAAATCAAATTCAGATCAACGAAGGAGTGCAGGACAATGAAAAACATATTGAAGATGGGTACGATCGGCACGCTACTGCTGGCAACGGCTTTTGGAGCGATGGGTACGGCAGCGGCGGCCGAGCAGGCGAAGGAGGTACCGCCTGGCGTCCATTCGGGGGTTATGAATCCCGGCAACGGCGCTTATATGAGACTGCTGGCGAAGATCTACATACCGGAGAGCGCAGAGGAGTGGAAAAAAGCGGTCGAAGAGCGCAAGCAGGCGGAAAATGACATGACGGAAGCGACTCAGGCACGCACCAAGTTTAAGGACGAGCTGTCGCGCAATTATAAACCGGAGACCGCCCCTAAAGCGCCCGATGTCGAATATAAAGAAAACTCCGCTACGGGCAAAAAGCAACTGTTTATAGACGGTAAACCCGCAGATCGTTATTCAAACGGAAGGCCGATAGTAGACGGCAAGATTGTAGAAGGCATCGCTGTCGCTATAGAGGGTATGGATGGTATAATCGATAAAAGACCGGAGCAGTCCGAAGAGTCGAAGCGGGCGGAGGCATACGCGAAAGCGGTCGAAGCAGGCGACACGGAAGCGATCCGCGGGCTGCTGCCGAAGCTGCTGGACGATTACCGCAAGCAGACTACCGCAATCAAAGAAGAGGCCGCAAGAATGAAAGCGGAGGATGCCAAGATCAAAGCGGGTCTGTAAAAAGCGGTACGTAATCCTATTTTATGAAAGGCGTTCTTTTCGGGCACAGTCAGCCCGAAGACGCCTTTTTCCTTTGACGCAAACATGCTGGGACAGATACAGGAGAGGATTCGGATGTACCGTATTTTTTTGGTGGAGGACGAAGAACATTTGAACGGTGTGCTTTCCGCTTATCTTGAAAGCGAGGGTTGGCAGGTGCGTTCGTTTCTGAATGGCGGGGAGGGTCGCCAAGCGATAGGGGAACGGCCGGACCTGTGGATCCTCGACATTATGCTGCCTGGTATCGACGGTTACCAGTTGCTTCGCGAGATCAAGGCGGATCAGCCGCGGCTGCCGGTTATTTTCATTTCCGCGAGGGACGCCGATATCGATAGGGTCATTGGGCTGGAGCTGGGCAGCGACGATTATATGGCCAAGCCGTTTCTCCCGCGGGAGCTGGTCATCCGTACGCGCAAACTGCTGGAGCGCGTATACGGGGACGGAAGGCAAGAAGCGGGGGCGGAGGCCCGCGGCCGCGCGCAGCTGCTCGTGCCGCCCTATATCGTCGATGAAGATGGGCGAACGGTGAGGACGGAGAAAGGAAAGGCCGTGGACCTCACCTCCAAGGAGTTCGATCTGATTGTTTATTTTGGCCGGCATGCCGGCCAACTGCTTGATCGCGAGCAGGTGCTGGCGGGCGTTTGGGGCAGCGATTATTACGGGTCCGACCGCGTTGTGGACGATCTGGTTCGGCGGTTGAGGCGAAAGCTGCCGCAGCTGAGGCTGGAGACCGTATACGGATACGGGTACAGGCTGGTGAAAGCGTGAAGCATTGGCCTCTTGCCGTCAAATTATGGGGGATCTTTACTGCCTTGACGATCGGCAGCTTCTCGCTGCTGGCTGTGCTGCTGCCATGGACGTTGAAAGATTTTTTTACGGAACAGCTGTACGATTCCTTACTTGACCAGTCTCAAATGTATGTGCCCTCCCCGCCTCCTTCTCTTCCTTCAGGCATATCGGCTTCTGCCATTATAGGGATGGCGGGCTTCCGGGAGATGATCAGGCGGATTGCTCCCGAAAGCGAGGAGATGTGGAAACAGGCGTTTGGGGAGCGCAAGCTGGCGGAGAACGACATGACGAAAGCGACTGAGGAACGCACCAAGTTCAAGGACGAGCTACAGCGCAGTTTCAATAAGAAGGTCTCTCCTCAGAACGACAAAATTGATTTTAAAGAAAGCGCTGCGGCTGGAGTGACCCCGACTTTAATCGGTAAGCATCCGGATAACGGGATCAACGGGGGGAAAGAATCGGAGCTTTCGGATAAGATGAAGCTTTTGGAGACGTACGCGCAAGATGTCGAAGCAGGTAATACGCCAGCGATCCGAGCGGAGGACGCGGAAGCGATCCGCGGATTGCTTCCGAAGCTGCTGGACGATTATCGCAAGCAGACGGCCTCGCTGAAAGAGGCCGCTGCCAGAATGACAATCGAGGACGATAAGCTCAAAGCAGAGGGCGATATCAAGAAAACGGAGCCCTTTTTGCCGCCGCCTTCCGTTCAACATTTGATGCTGAGTACGAAAGGGAATATATCGTTATTCGAAATGAACGGCGCTTTGACCTCGGCCGATCCTCTCGTGCGAACTATGGCGCAGGATGCCCGGCTGCAACAGGCTCCCGTACAAAAGTATATGAGCAATATCGAGGGCAAGCTGGTCTTTTATGTCATCCGAATACAAGAGATTCAAGGCGGCCCCGGCTTCATGGTATCCTACACCACGAGCAGTTACCGCAACGATCTGGTGATGGCGATGTTCGGTCGGCTGGCGCTGCTCATGGCAGCGCTGATCGTACTGAGCTGGCTCCCGTGTCTGGGGCTGGCCCAATATTTGACGCGCCCGCTTGTGCAGATGGAGCGGCATGTCGGACGGCTTGCCAGACGCGATTGGCACGAGCCGCTGGAGACGGTCAGCAAGGATGAAATCGGGCGTTTGGGATCGGCCATCGAGACGATGCGTCAGCAGCTTGTAAGGCAGGACAAAACGCAGCAGTTTTTCCTGCAAAACCTCTCGCATGAGCTCAAGACGCCCGTCATGGTGATCCGCAGCTATGCCCAGTCCATTATGGACGGCGTCTTTCCGCGGAAAACGCTGGCCGGCAGCGTGGACGTCATTATGAAGGAATCGGAGCGGCTGGAGAAACGGATCCGCGACCTGCTTTATTTGAACAAGCTGAATTACTTTACGTCACGGGAAAAGCCGCATCAGCCCTTCGATCTGAAAGCGCTGCTGGACGATACCGTGGAGAGGCTGCGCTACCGCCGCGCAGACATTGCTTGGGAGGTCAGCGTCCCGGATGCGGTCATGCTCACCGGTGACCGGGAGCAGTGGGGAGTCGCGCTGGAGAATCTGACCGATAACCAGCTGCGGTATGCGCAAACTAGTATCCGGCTTGAAGTGAAGCCGGGGGGAGCCGGAGCTCCCATCGTTCGCCTATGGAACGACGGGCCGCCGCTCGATGAGGAGACGGCGCAAAGCTTGTTCGAGCCGTTCCGGACCGGAGGAGACGGGCAGTTCGGCTTAGGTCTGGCCATCGTCAGGCAAATTGCCGCCAACCACGGCTATGCGGCCCGGGCCGAGAATGAAGAGGGGGGCGTCGCCTTTTATTTGGAGCCGGACGCTTCGGTCTAATCGCGCCCATCCGGAATAGCCGCATTACTTCCCAAGTCGATTGACCTGACGGTACGAATAAAATGAACTGGGAAAAGCACACATTTTGTCACATAGTCCAAACATGCCAAAGGGCAAGGCCATAAGATATACCATGTAAACGAAAGGAGGGACCGAACAATGGGTTTTGGAGGCTGCGGAGTTGGCGGAGTTGGCGGCTGCGGCGGGTTTACTAGTACAGGTGTCATTCTCGTTCTCTTCATTCTGCTTGTGATCGTTCTTCGTTCCTGGTGGGCCTAATAACGTGGCCCCTTGAAGATCCCGCGTTTTGACGGGATCTTTTTTTTATGCTTGGCATGGGGGGATCGGTATACATAGAGGGGCTGTGGCGGTTAGAATGGAGAAAGTACCATGGCCGGAGAATGAACGGGGAAAGGAAGACTGCGATGGTACAGGCCGTCATCATATTTATTCTCGCGGGGCTGGCCGAGATCGGCGGAGGGTACCTGGTCTGGTTATGGCTCCGGGAAGGAAGGCCGATCGGCTACGGCATCGTCGGCGCGCTTATTCTTGTCGTGTACGGGGTTATTCCGACACTGCAAAGCTTTCCGAGCTTCGGGCGGGTGTATGCGGCTTATGGCGGCGTCTTCGTCGTCTTGTCGGTTCTGTGGGGCTGGGGCATCGACAAGAAAACCCCGGACCTCTACGACTGGCTCGGGATGAGCCTGTGCCTGGCCGGCGTCGCCGTCATGCTGTACGCTCCCCGGTCCTAACGGGATGCCCTGGGAAGAGAGCAAAAAAGAAGCCTTTCGCAGCAGCGGATGAATATCCGGCGAGAAGGCTTCTTTGAGCTTGCTTATTTTTTCGGGTCGAACGAGCTCTTCAGCGACACGATCCGGTTGAACACCGGGCGGCCCTCCGTCGAATGCTTCGGATCGACGTTGAAGTAGCCGTGGCGGAAAAACTGGAACTTGTCCTGAGGCTTCGCATCCTGCATATTGTTCTCGACGAAGCCTTGCACCGCTTCGAGCGACTTTGGATTAATATTGTCGAGGAACGATTCGCCTTCTTCCGCTTGCTCGTCGAGGATGAGCGGCTCATACAGGCGGAATTCCACCGGAACGGCTTGCGTCGCTTCCACCCAGTGAATCGTCCCTTTGACCTTGCGGCCGGTAAAGCCGCTGCCGCTCTTCGTTTCGGGATCGTACGTGCAGTGCAGCTCCGTGACGTTGCCGTCCGCGTCCTTGATCACGTTCTCGCATTTGATGAAGTAGGCGTGCTTCAGACGCACTTCATTGCCGGGGAACAGGCGGAAGTAGCCTTTGACCGGCTCCTCCATAAAGTCGTCCCGCTCGATATAAATTTCCCGCGAGAACGGAATTTGACGATGGCCCATCGCTTCGTTCTCGGGATTGTTCTCCGCGTCCAGCATCTCCACTTGCCCTTCCGGGTAGTTCGTGATGACCACCTTCAGCGGCTGCAGCACAGCCATCGTGCGCGGCGCCTTCAATTTGAGGTCCTCGCGGATGAAATGCTCCAGCATTTTCTCATCGACGACGCTGTTGTTCGTCTTCACCACGCCGACTTCGCGGCAGAACGTACGGATTGCTTCCGGGGTATAGCCCTTGCGGCGCAGGCCGGAGACCGTAGGCATCCGCGGGTCATCCCAGCCGTCGACGACGTTCTCGTCTACGAGCAGCTTCAGCTTTCGCTTGCTCATCACCGTATTGGTCAGGCTGAGCCGATTGAATTCGTACTGCCGCGGCACGTTCTCCATCTCGCACTCCTGCACGACCCAATCGTACAGCGGACGGTGATCGGCGAACTCCATCGTACAGATGGAATGCGTGATGCCTTCGATCGCGTCCTCCAGCGGATGAGCATAGTCGTACATCGGATAAATGCACCACTTGTCGCCAGTATTATGGTGATGCGTATGGGAAATCCGGTACAGCACCGGGTCCCGCAGGTTGATATTCGGCGAGGCCATGTCGATTTTGGCGCGCAGCACCTTCTCGCCATTGGCATACTCGCCTTTGCGCATCCGCTCGAACAGGTCGAGATTTTCCTCCACGCTGCGGTTGCGGTACGGGCTGTCTTGGCCGGGCTCGGTCAAGGTGCCCCGCGTTTCGCGGATTTGCTCCGCCGTCAGATCGCATACGTAAGCTTTGCCCTTGCGGATCAAGCGTACGGCGCGCTCGTACATTTCATCGAAAAAGTCCGAAGCAAAATACAGCTGCTCCCACTCGAAGCCGAGCCACGCGATGTCTTCCTGGATCGAGCGTACAAATTCCTCGTCTTCCTTCACCGGGTTCGTGTCGTCAAAACGCAAATGCGTGCGTCCGCCGAATTCGTCGGCAAGCTCGAAGTTCAAGCAGATCGATTTCGCGTGCCCGATATGCAGGTAGCCGTTCGGCTCCGGGGGAAAGCGGGTGACGACAGTTTTTACCTTACCCGTGTTCAAATCTTCGATCACGATGTTTTTGATGTAATTGGAGGGTGATGCAGAAGTCGGTTTCGTCGTGTCCAATGGGATCAACCTTTCTCACAAATTAGCTGTCAAAATCTATTACTCTCTATAATACACAAAATGGAGGTCAATTATAAATGGTTTTCCGCACGATTCTTTGAAGAAAGCCCTTACTTGACGGACTTTTCCGCGTTTTCCATCCGCATCTTGGGCGGTATCTATGAAAATGGGTGGGATTTTTCTCTCTTTTGCAAGAGACGGCGCAAAATTCGCACCTTGCGGCCAAGAGAACATAAGGTGGAAAGAAGGGAGAAATGCATAGAAAGGAGCGATCATTGTGAAAACGAACGATGGAAAAGAAACGAACCGTCTCGTAACGGTGCCGGTGCTGCGGAAGACGCTGGCCGCCATGATTCCGTTCTATCGGCGGATTGCTTCGGACCCCGCTTATGCCACAGCATGGACCCGAGGCGTGCGCCGCGCGGATCTGGATGCGCTGCTTCGGCTGCTTCGGCAAGTCGGCTTACCCGAGCGGAGGTATGCGTCCTTGTCCACGAACGGCATCGGCTACTTCGTCGATTTCAATGCGCCGAAGCCGATTGTGCTGTACTCGAACGCCACCGCGATTCGTCCGGGGACGACGCAGTTTTATTTTAACACCAAGGTTCACCGCGCCATCGCCAAGGCGATTCTGCCGCTCTATCAAGAAATCGTCAGCAACCGGCCGTTCGCCTGCATCGTCGTCCGGGCGATCCGCAGCGGCAACCGCGCGCTGCTTGACCGGGTGGTCCGCAGCATTGTCGCGACCCCTCATCTGCGTTCCGTCTCCATCGAAAGCTCGGGCTTCCGGCTCGGCTTCAAATACGCGGCCAGCCCGTTCCGCTTCGACAACCTGACCTTTGGCGGCGAGCCTTAACCTTCATGGCGGCAAAAGATCCGCATGACGGCAAATCCCCTGCATCCGGGCGCGAGGCCGCAGGTCGCAGGGGATTGCTGGCGAGGATATAAGATTAAAGCAGCGCCGAGGCCGCCGGCTGCGTCTCCTCATACTGCAGCAGCAGCGCTTCGGCTTTGTCCAAATCTTTGGCATGCACATCGAGCTTCAAGCGTTCGGGGTGATGGAGATCGACGGCTTCGGCTGCCGTCTGAATTGCGCTCAGAGCCGCATCGGTATCGGATTTCACCCGGCATTTCACCTGCTTCGACTTTAAAAAGGCGTGCCTCGCTTGAAGGTCGCGGGCCTCGGGCCCGGAAGCGGCCATCACCGTCTTCCACTGCGCGGAGCGGCTGGAGAGCAGGTACATCGCGGCAAGGACAACCAACAGGAACAATAAACCTCCCATAACCATAGAAACACCACCTTCGTCTAATTGGATGCTGCGGACGGAGGACTGCCGGTAGTCTGGGGCGGGCGGACGCTTGCTTGCATTTACCCGTTTCCGGGCGGGTTGAAACATGGATTATTTTGCCATAAACGCCGAACAAGCCGGCGATCGGTTCGGCGACCGATGCCGGCTTGCTGCAAGGCGAGCGTGAGGCTTTCTTTAGGCGTTAGAGCTGCTTATACGGTCTGCGCGGCGAAAAACCGCGGCAAAAACGCTTTGTTCTGCTCCAGCATCTCGTCCAGCATCGGCTCCGCTTTGTTGACCGAGGTCACGAGCGGATGGTGGGCCAGCGCTTGCAGCGCAAGTCCGCGGTCGCCCGAGACGGCGGCGGCGATCGCCAGACGCTCATACGTTTTCACCGCATGGATCAAGCCCTTGGCGGCTTCCGGTACGACCGAAACCGGCAGCGGAATCGGCCCCTGCTTCGTGACGACGCAGTTGACCTCGATGCAGGCGTCCGCCGGCAGGAAGTCGAGAATGCCCTGATTGCGGACGTTCAGCGTCTGGATGTCGCGCGTATCGTTGTACAGCGACGTCATCAGCTTGACGGCGGCCTCCGAGTAGTACGCGCCTCCGCGCTTCTCGAGCTGCTTCGGCTTCTCGGCCAGCTCAGGGTCTTTGTACAGCTCGAACAATTCGTCTTCCAGCCGCTTCACCACTTCGGCGCGGGTGCCTTCCCGGGCGGACGATTCGACTTGGTCGGCCAGCATCTCTTCGGTCAAATAAAAATACTTCAAATAATATGTCGGAATGGCGCCGAGCGAACGGATGAACGAAGCGTTCCATTCGTACTGCGGAACGTTTTTGGCTGAATAGCCGTCGCGGTTCGCCAGCAGCTCCTCCAGCTTCGATTCGCCGTCGATCCGCACCTGCGTGACCCAGTGCAGGTGATTCAAGCCGACGAATTCGGCGTAGATGCGCTCCATCGGCACCTCGTAGAGGCCGGTCAGCCATTTGTACACCCCGATCGGCGAATTGCAGATGCCGACGGCTCGAATCTTTGAATGGTTGAGGATCGCTTCCGTCACCATCCCCGCCGGATTCGTGAAGTTCAGCATCCAGGCGTCCGGGCACAGCTCCTCCATGTCCTTGGCGATATCCAGCAGCACGGGAATCGTGCGCAGCGCCTTCATCATGCCGCCCGGACCGGTCGTTTCCTGGCCGATCATGCCGTAGCGCAGCGGAATCGTCTCGTCCCGGATGCGCGCTTCCAGCAGACCGACACGCAGCTGCGTCGTGACGAAATCGGCGCCCGCCAGCGCTTCCCGGCGATTGGTCGTCAAGCGGACCGTGATCGGCAGCTGCGATTTCTCCACCATGCGCTGCGCCAGCTGTCCGACGATGCGCAGCTTGTGCTCCCCTTCCGGGATGTCGACCAGCCACAGCTCCGTGACGGGAAAACGGTCATGATGCACGATAAAACCTTCGATCAGCTCCGGCGTGTACGACGACCCGCCGCCGATCACGACGACTTTGAGTCCTTTGGCTTCAGCCACCTGCAAGCACTCCCTTCAAATCGGATATGCGTCGGACTTGCTCCTGCACCGGCTCGGAGACCGTCGTGCCGTCTTTTTCCATGGCCAGCAAGATCGCCCCGACCACCGGCTCGACATCCAGCACCTGAAGCCGGCAGCCCGGCGCCTCCGGCTGCACCAGTTCTACGATATACGGATGAATGAATTGCCCGTCACCCCGGGTCAGCACACTGCCCGCAAGCACCAGATCAAAGGTCTCCCTCTGCATCCCCAAACGCCGGATCACCGCCCGGGCCGCCAGCCCGAGCTCCGTTCCCTGGACGCGGAGGATGCGGGCCGCCACACGGTCTCCCTGGGCGGCGGCTTCGAACAGCAGTGGCGTGAGTTCAAGGGGGACAGGCAGCGCATGGTCCAGAAAATGATGGAACATATGTTCGACTGAAGGGTAGTCGAGCTCCTTCGTGACCAAAGCGGTCAGCAGCGTCTCTTCCTCGCGGCCTTCCCATGCCCGGATGACTGCGCGGAACGCTTCCGCTGCCAAGTCCCCGCCGCCGCCGAAATCGCCGTACGGGTAGCCGAAGCCGCCGCATTGGTACATCTCGCCCGCAGGGGAGACGCCGACGCAGTTCGTGCCGCTGCCGCAAATCGCCACGACGCCGTACGGCTTCGATGTGCCGGCGCGCAGGGCGATGACGGTGTCGCAGACGATGTCGGAGACTGGCAGCTCCAGCTCGGCGATCATCGGCCGCAGGATGCGGAAGTCGGCTTCGCGGTCGGCGCCTGCCAGCCCGAAGCAGGCCGCGGCAATATCCTGCTCGCGCAGGCCGGCTTGGCCGAGCGCTTGAGCGACGGCTCGGCGGATGCTCTGCGCGGCCGTATCGCGGTCAATCTGATGGTTGCCGGGGCCGCCCTTGCCGGCTGCGACCAGCCGGCCCGTTTCGTCGGTAATGACGGCATATGTTTTGCTGCCTCCGGCATCCATCCCCAAGTAGTATTTCAATGTACTCCACTCCCGTCCTATAGAGCCAGCTACGGTGAGGGGGAATAAGGCGACGTGGATTCTCTCACGATCAGTTCCGGCTTCAAGCAGACCGAAGTGTTCCGTTTCATGGAGCCGTCGATTAGCTTGAGCAGCAGGCGGACGGCCTGCTGACCCATCTGCTCCATCGGCTGTCTGACGGTCGTCAGACGAGGATGAATATCGGCGGCGAACACTTGGTCGTCATACCCGACGATGGAAAGATCGCGCGGGATGCGGTATCCTTCGTCCCGGAACGCATCCATGACGCCGAGCGCAAGGCCGTCTTCTCCGGCGAAGACGGCCGTCGGCACGTTCCCGCTGCGCAGCCATGCCTTGGCGACGTCGAAGCCGCTGCGGATGTTGAATTCGGTGCAGGCCACGGCCAGCGGCGTCAGCCCCGCTTCGGCCATGGCCGCTTCGAATCCGCGTCTGCGCTCCCGGGCGCTGAGAAACAGCTCCGGCCCGCTCACGTGCGCGATGCGCGTATGTCCCAGGCCGATCAAATGCTTGGTCGCCTCGTAGCCGCCCGTGTAGTTGTCCACATTCACCGTAGTGGCATTTGTTTTTTCAATCTGATTATCGATAATGACAAACGGGATTTTCTTCCGTTTGAGCTCCAGCACATACTGCTCTTCTTCCATGGGCGACAGGACGATGATGCCGTCGACCCGGTCTTCCTGAAATAAAAAGTTGGTCGGCTTCAAACCGCCGTCCGGAGAGGAGCACACGTTCAGCGCCAAAAAATAGCCGTTCTCCTCCAGCGCTTCGTTCACGGCATGCACGATGCCGTCGAACACCGAATCCTGCAGGGTGATCAGCGTCAGGCCGATCAGTCCCGTCGACCCCCGCGCCAGATTGCGGGCGGCGGCATTGGGCCGGTAATCCAGCTCCTGAATGGCCTGCAGCACCTTCTGACGGTTGCTCTCCCGGACCGTGGGCGAATTGTTAAGCACCTTCGACACGGTCACGAGCGACAGTCCCGATTTTTTTACGACGTCCCATATGCTTACTTTTTTCATAATCAGATCAAACTCCCGGATCGGTATTCGTTCTTATAAGCAATAGTATACCATAGCTCCGTCAGGCCCCTCCGCTAGGAGAGGCCGGGGGCAAGGGGAGTCGTGGCGCGGCAGGGTCGGAAGGCTTGCGCGCTTATTTTTTGGCTTTGCCGGCGTTTTTCTCCTTCAGCAGGTCGTTCACCTTTTTCTCCAGCTGCGGGCTGACTTCGGCCACGGTTTTTTGCCCGTTATCCACGAGATCCAGCTCGTTCTTGACGATGTTCAAAATCTCGGAGTAGTGAGTGATCAGATGATTGTACGATTCGACGCCGTATTTCAGGCCGCCCTCGACGACGTTTTTCATATCTTTGGCGTCGATCGCTGGCGCGTAGAGACTGAAATACTTTTCCGCTGCCTGCTGGTTGGCCGGAGGCGTGCCACCGCTCAGCTCGATCGACTTTTCCTGGATGTCTTTGCCGAGCTGGAACTTGATCCATTCGTACGCTTCCTTCGGATGCTTGGAATCCTTCAGGATGAGCAGCGGATCGACGTACAGCACGTTGCGGTTCTTGTCGCTGCCGCTGTACGGGACGGCGGCTACGCCGACCTTGAAGCTGTAATCCTTGACTGAAGCGAGAATCCAGGCCCCGGCGACGGACATCCCTACGCGCCCCGTGGCGAACGGATCGCCGCCCTGCCCGGCGACGGCCTTGGTGAATTCCGGTGACGGCATCACCTTGTCCTTCAGGATCAAGTCGGACAAGCGCTGGTTGATTTTGACGACCTCCGGCGAATTGAAGTGGAAGGATGTCGCATGACCGCCGTTCGTCCACGTATCGTCGGAGTACACCTTCGCTCCGAAATACACCGGACGCATATCCTTCTCGCCCCAGACCCAGTCCATGCCGAACTCCACTTTCTCAAAATCGTCGCTCGGCTTGCTCAGCTTCTTGGCGGTTTCGACCATTTTGTCGAATGTCCATGACTTGTCTTCGTAGTCCGACGGCGGGTACGGAACGCCCGCTTTGTCGAACATGTCCTTGTTGTAGAGGAGCATCGTCACATAGCTGTAAACCGGGATGCCGTAGTTTTTGCCGTCGACTTTGTAGATATCCATCAGGTTGTCGGGAATGCCGTAATCGGACGCTTTGAAGTTGTCCTCTTTCATCAGGTCGGTCAAGTCGCGCAGCAAGCCCTTGTCGTAATATTCGATGAAGCCGCCCTCGCCCCAATGCGAGGTGACGTCGGGAGCCGTCCCGGCGGCGATCATCGCCTGCAGCTTCGAGTCGAACTCCTCGTAAGGCGTCTTCATGATCTTGACCTTGATGTTCGGGTGCTTCGCTTCGAATTCCGGAATGAGCTTCTCTACATAGGTTTTATCCGGAAGATCGGGAACGAACTGCGTGATCGTGACCGTGGAGTCCCCCTTGGACCCGCCATCTTTCGTGTCGCCTGAGCAAGCCGGCAGCAGTACTGCGCCTGTCAGCAGAATTGCGCCGAGACAAGCCGTCTTGTTTCTTTTCATCTTTCCTCACTCCTTCTTTTGGTGACCCATTAGAGCCCGGTGAATAACAGGTCGCTGCGCAAGCGGATCATTCTTCCGATCGCTCTTGTCCCCGGATTCTTTGATTCAATAACCCATTAGGCGGGGAGAATCCGGAGACAAAGGCGACCGCTGACGCTTCTCCAGAACGATTCCGCTTGCTCCGCTAGTTCATTCACCGGGCTCCTGAGGGTTATTCATTTCACTCCGGTCAGCACGATGCTTTCTACGAAATATTTTTGTGCGACGGAAAATAAAACCAGGATCGGAACGAGAGCCAAAACGGCGGATAGCATGACAAGATTCCACGGTACCAGCCGAGTGGCGGACGAATACATCGCGGTCATGCCGATCGTCAGGGTGAAATGCTCGGACGAGTTCAGGTACAGCACCTGCCCGAGCAGATCGTTCCAGCTGTACATGAAGGCGAAGATCGCCACGGTCGCCAGCACGGGACCGGAGAGCGGCAGCGCGATGTTCCACCACTGGCGCCACTCGGAGCAGCCGTCGATTTTGGCCGCGTCGTACAGTTCGTTCGATAACGAAGTGAAGAACTGCCGGATGAGGAAGATGTTATAGGCCGAGCCGAAAAAGGCAGGGACGGTAATCGGCAGAATCGTGTCCATCCACCCGAGATTTTTGAACAAAATGAACTGCGGAATCATCAGCGCCGGGTACGGAATCATCATCGTGCTGAGCAGAAACAGGAACAGCACGTTTTTCCCCCGGGCGTTATAGCGTGCGAATCCGAACGCGACGAGGGACGACGAAAGCACGGTCCCGATGACGCTGAAGAAGGCGATCAGCAGGCTGTTTTTGTACCACAGGCCGTACTGGTATTGGGTGAACAGGTTCTTGAAATTGCCCCAGGCGAACTGCTCCGGGATGAGTCTGGGCGGGAATTTGAGCACCTCCGCCTGCGACTTGAACGCGGTCGAGAACATGTTGAGCGTCGGAAAAATCATGATGACCGCGATGACGATCAGCAGCAGAAAGACCAGCCACTCGAACGGGGTTGTTTTGCGCTTGCTGTCCGTTTGCCGCACCGGTCGCTTCTGCGTTACGGATGCCGTACTCATACGCCGCCGCCTCCTTCATAATGAACAAGCTTCCGGGACACTCTCATGATTAGGAACGTCATGAGCATGATGACGATCAGCAGCAGCCACGACATCGCCGAAGCGTAGCCCATCTTGAAAAATTTGAAGCCGTTCTGCCATAAGTAGTACACGTAGAACTGGGTGGCGTAGTGCGGCCCCCCTTTAGTCATGACAAACGCCTGCGTAAACACCTGAAACGAGTCGATGATGCCCATGATGAGCTGGAACAGCACGACAGGCGAGATCATCGGCAGCGTGATGCGCCACAGAGACTGCCAACGGGTGACGCCGTCGATCTTGGCGGCTTCGTATAGGATCGGAGGCACGCCCTGAAGTCCGGCGAGGAAGATGACCATGCCCGCCCCGGCGCTCCACATCGTCATGATGACCATAGAAGCCAGTGCCCAGTTGCTGTCTTCGAGCCATTTGGGCCCGTTGATCCCGAGCAGGCCGAGCGCCCAGTTGAACATGCCAATCTTGGAGTTGAACACCCACAGCCAGACGAGCGACATAGCCACGCCGGAGATCATGCTGGGGAAATAGATGGCGGTCCGGAAAAACCGGCGGAACGGAATTTTCTGATTGACCAGCACCGCCAAAAACAGCGAGAGCAGAAGCTGCAGCGGTACGCTAAATATCGTGAAAAGCACCGTCGCTTTTACCCCGCGCCAGAACAGATCGTCCTGAAACATCTTGGTGTAGTTCTGCAGGCCGACCCACTTCGGCGCGCTGGTGATGTTGTATTCCGTGAAGCTGATGTAGAGCGAATACAGAATCGGGTACAGTGTGAATATCGCCGCTCCGATCAGCCACGGCGAAATGAACAGGTAAAAATATTTGGTCTCCCGTCTGCGCGCCCCCTGCCGCATGGGCAATCCCTCCTTAAAGTATAAACGTTTATATTTTTGTCGAATTAAGGCACGCCCCCTGCCGGCCGGTGCAAAGCCGCTCGTCCGGTTCCACGCAATATAAAATTGACTTTTTCTTAATGATTTTCTGAAAAGTTTTGCCGGTTAAACTAGGATGTTGTTGAAACGAGGGGGAATGGCGGATTGCATCGAAGCTTTAAAATTATAAACGTTTATATTTTTATACGCCTATAGTAATCGTTTTCAAGGATGGCGTCAATCCCTAATTTTCCAGCACGTCCCTGATAACCTGCGGATAGGGCGTCCGAAGCCGGAAAGGGCCGGTCCGTCCTTGAATTGACACGCTGTCGGCGCATAAGCTACCATGAGAAAAATACTTTGCTTATCGCCGCAAAAGGGGGGAACCGCGCATGAATTCGGAGCTGCTAACGGAACGTGTCCGGCTCACGCAGAAAAGGCTGCGCAAGGAGCTGCTGAGCAGCGTGCTTGACGAGTTCGACGGACAGATTATGGCGCTGTCCGAGGTCAAACGGCTGCAGAAATACGCCAAGATGGCGGGAGGCCCGTTTTCTTTTTTCCGGGGGACCGCGTACTTGTTTTATTTTGACGTCAGCCGGGAATGGTTTCCGTACCACAGCTCGCCGGAGCGACCGACGTGGATTCAAGGGGATCTGCATTTCGAGAACTTCGGGGCGTTCCGCAGCGAGGAAGGGCGGATCGTGTACGATGTGAACGATTTTGACGAGGGGTATCTGGGCTCCTACCTGTACGATCTGCTGCGGATGTCGGTCAGTGCAGCGCTCGTGTGCCGGACGAAGGACATGGACGCCGACGGGCAAAAGGAAGCGATTACCGCTTACCTGGACGCGTATGCGAACCAGATCCGGCGCTTTGCCCGGCGGAAGGACGATCCGCGGACGCTCGTCTTCGATAAAGACCGCACGGCAGGGCCGATCCGCAAGCTGCTGAAAAAGACGGAGAAGCGGATCGCGTCGCAGTTTCTGGAAGGCGTGACGACGCTGACGAGGACGACGAGGCGGTTCGCCAAATCGGACGAGATCGTGCCGCCGACGCCGCAGGAGCGCCGCATGCTGGAGGAGAGCTGGCCGCAGTATCTGCAATCGCTGGAGTGGAAGACGAAGCGTTCCGAGGGCTACTACGCCATCAAGGACGTGGCGGTGAAGCACGGCTCGGGCACGGCCTCCATCGGGCTGGACCGCTTCTATGTGCTCGTCGAGGGCGAAGGCGGCGAGCAGGCGCTGGACGATATCGTGATCGAGGTCAAGGAAGTGCGCGCGCCGGTCCCGGCTTATTTTATGCCGTATAACGAGGCGTTCTGGACGTATTTCGGCCATCAGGGCAAGCGGGTCATCGTGACGCAGCAGGCAATGCATCACGAGGCGGACCCGTGTCTCGGCTTCTTGACGATGGACGGGCGGCATTTTTACGTCAGGGAGCGCTCGCCTTACAAGAAGCGGCTGAAGGCGGACAAGCTGACGGAGAAGGAAGACCTGCTGTCCGTGCTGGACTGCATGGGCCGGATTACGGCGAAGCTTCATGCGCGGGCGGATGCGGACATGGAGCACGGGCTGATGGCGTACCACAGCGAGGAGGAGATCCAGCGCGCGATCGGACCGGACACGGACGCATTCTGCGACTATATCGCGCATTGGGCGATCGCGTACGCGCATCAGGTCGAGGAGGATTATGCGCTGTTCGTAGAGTGGCTGGACGAGCGGAAGGAGCGGGCGTAGCCCGGGAGTCCGGCTTATGTTGCCGGGTCGGCGGTTGATGCGCATCATCTTGCGAAAAAAGGAGCTGGTCCCTTGCAGCCGTGAAGGTTGCATTCGGGATACAGCTCCTTTGGTTTTCTGTGCGAGAACGGCGGTTTGCCGACTGGTGAACGCTCGTTTATCCGCCTGGCTCGGTGCAGGGCTTAGTAGCGGTCCATAATCAGCTGTGTTTTCAGCGAATCTTGGGCCAGGAACCAGCCTTTGCTTTTCAGATAAGTCACCAGCTCGTCATGCTTCTGCGAGGCGGTGTCCCGGTCGTCCGTCTTGAACGAAATTTCGACGATGTTTTCCGTACCGGAGCCGCTTGCGCTGCGGATCGGCCACACCTCGATGTACGTTTTCAGGCCGCTATAGGTGCCGGTGTACCGCTTGGCCAGAACCGGGCCGTAGATTCGGGATTTTTGCAGCTTCTCGGAGCCCCAGCCGGCGTACAGCCACTTGTCGAATTTGCCTGGAGCGTTATCGATCAGCAGCTGCCGGGAATCTTTGACCGAGGGCAGATCCACGCCGCTGTAGCCGGATTTTTTGACGTCTTTGGAGCGTGTGATGCTGAGTGTCTTGTTCTGGTAGCCCCATTCCACCTGCGCCTCGTAGTTGGTGTCCGACGCGTCGAACCCTTCCTGATTGGCCTTCGTCAGCGCCGCGTCGATGTTGCCGTTGACGATCGGATAGCGCTTCTTGTAGCTCAGCTCGAACTTGCTGTCGCCTTCCTTCTTCCGAATGCGGGGACTCCAACCGTTGCTGTAGATGTCTTTGCCGTCCGTATCCAGAAACTGCACGTTCATCTTCGTCACCTTGTCCGGTATGCCGAACGCGCTGCGGACCTCGCTCTTCAGCTTGTCGTCCGAGCCCAGCACGGCGTTCGCGGGCATGAGCAGCTTCACCTCGTAATCCGGCACCAGGTTGCTTGCGGCTTTGACAGACGCGGCAGGGAAGACGGACGACACCGTCAAAGCGGCGGACAGGACGACCGCAGACAGCGCCCCAATCCATTTGGATCGTTTGTTCATCATCGACAACTCCTTCATGATTTGGAATAGGCTTACACGCTAGACTGTAATGATCGTTTGTTATCTAGATGTTAAGCAGATATGTTGTTTTTGTAAAGAAAAATATGGAAATTGGTATAAATACTAGATTTACCGGGCTTCTTGCCGCAAAAAATCGATGAACCGTTCCATGACGGCGGACTGTCGCCGGTCCGCATTGTACGCGCAGTACACGTAGCGCTTGAACGGATTTTGCGGAATCGGACGGAATTCGAGCTCCCCGCGCTCCACTTCCCGCTGCACGGCCTGTCGCGAAACGAACGACACGCTCTCCCCCTGCATGACGACCTGCTTGATCGCCTCCAGCGAATCGAGCTCCATATGCGCTTTCAGCTGGACGCGGTTGCTTTGCGCCCATCGATCGGTCATTTGCCGCGTGCTGGACTCCGGTCCGTGAAGCAGAAAAGGCGCCTCGGCGAGCTGGTCGGGATACAATTGCGGGTACGCGGCCAGCCGGTGACGCGGCGCGAAGACGACGACCAGCTCGTCCTCGCACACCGTTTCGGCGATCAATGGTGCCGATTGGAACGGCTCGGTGGACAGGATGCCGAGATCGATCTCATGATTGCGCAGCAGCTCCCGGATGACGGGAGCCGTCTTGACCTGCAAAGACAAGGTGATTCGCGGATACGCCTTGGCGAAGCCGCTGAGCACCTTCGGCAGCAGGTACGTTCCCGGCACGTAGCTGGCGCCGATCTTCAGCGTGCCGCGGCCCAACTCGTCGAACTCCTTCACGACCCGCCCCGCTTCCTGCGCGAGCGCATTGATTTTGACCGCGTAGTGGTAGAGCGACCGGCCGGCCTCCGTCAGAATTGTTTTGCCCGCGCGCGTCTCGAACAGCTGCACCCCGAGCTCCTGCTCCATGCTCTTCATGTGGAACGTCACCGTCGGCTGCTTGAGCCCGAGCTGCTCGGCGACGGCGGTAATTTTCTTGTGTTTCTCCAACAGCTCCACGATTTCCAGCTTCAGCAGACTGAAATTCAATGTGCCCACTCCCCTTGTTCGGCTCTGCATTTTCCCACAGTATAGAAAAAATCTATGCGAATGAATAGTATGCATTGAGTTAATTAACATAATCTTTACGTCCCGCTGACAATCTTCTGCATTTCGCCATGTACACTAAAGCTAGATTGCAAGATAGGATGGGTTGCAGCATGGATGTGGTCATACGGGGGTTGGAAAAATCGTTCGGAGCGATGCAGGCCTTACGCCGGACGGATCTGGTCATCAGGAAAGGGCGGTTCACGACGCTGCTCGGGCCGTCGGGCTGCGGGAAGACGACGCTGCTGCGGATGATCGCCGGACTGGAGCGGCCGGACCGGGGAGAAATCCGTCTCGGCGACGAGTGCTTGTTCTCGGCCGAGAAGCGGATCGATCTGCCGGCGCATAAGCGTCATTTTGGCATGGTCTTTCAGGATTTCGCCTTGTGGCCGCATATGACCGTGTTCGAAAATGTCGCCTTCGGCCTGCGCGCCACCGGACAAACGAAAGAGCTCAAGCGGCGGGTGGAGGAAGCGATAGCGCAGGTGCGGCTGCAAGGGATGGAGAAGCGGTACCCGCACCAGTTGTCGGGCGGGCAGCAGCAGCGCGTGGCGTTCGCGCGGGCCGTCGCGCTGAGGCCGCAGCTTGTGCTGTTCGACGAGCCGCTTAGCGCCTTGGACGCCGTGCTGCGCGACGAAATGCGGCTGGAGCTGATGAGCCTGGTACGGGACATCGGGCTGACGGCGCTGTACGTGACGCACGATCAGACGGAGGCCATGTCGATGTCCGACGAGATCGTCGTCATGCAGGAGGGCCGCATTTTGCAGCAGGGCGCGCCCGAGGACATTTACCGCACGCCGGCCCATCCGTTCGTCGCCCGCTTCATCGGCAAGTCGAACTGGCTGGTGCCGGACCGCAGCCTGCTTCGTCCGGAGCATGTCCGCTGGTCGGAGCCGGAGGAAGGCGCGGTTGCGGCTTATCCGGGCACGATCCGCAGCGTCAGCTATGTCGGGGACCGCTACGAGATCGGGCTGGACATGGGGGCTATAGGCCAGTGGACGGCTTATCATTCCACCCGCTTGCAGGCGGGAGAACGCGTGACGGTGTACGTATCGCCGCAGCATATTCACCATATTAGCGAATAGAACGAGGAGGAACGACGGATGAACAAGGGGAAGGGATTGAAAAACGGAGCTCTGCTGCTATTGACGGCCGTGATGGGCTTTGGTATCGCCGGCTGCGGAACGACGGCTGCGGACAAGTCCGCGAACACGGGCGCAGCGCCTGAGACGAAGACGGAGCAGGCGGCCGCCAAGCCGGATGACAAGAAAGAAGACAAGAAGCTCGGAGGCAAGCTGGTCGTCTACAGCGCCGGTCCGAAGGAGCTGGCTGAGAGCATTCAGAAAGGGTACGAAGCGAAAACCGGCGTGAAAGTGGAAATGTTCCAGGGGACGACGGGCAAAATTTTGGCCCGGATGGAAGCCGAGAAGGCGAACCCGGTCGTTGACGTTGTCGTGCTGGCTTCGTTGCCGTCCGCTCAAGGGCTTAAAAAGAGCGGGCTCACCCTGGAATACAAAAGCGCAGCCAACGCCGATAAGCTGGTCCCCGATTGGTCCGACAAGGAAGGTCATTTCTTCGGCTACAGCGCCTCCGCGCTCGGCATCGTATACAACACGAAGCAGGTGAAGACGCCTCCGAAGGAGTGGAGCGATCTCGCCAAGGATGAGTGGAAGGGCAAGGTGAACATCCCCGATCCGGCGCTGTCCGGCTCCGCGCTGGATTTCATCACCGGCTATCTGAGCACTAAAGGCGACGGCGGCTGGGAGCTGTTCGAGCAATACAAGAAAAACGGCGTCGCTCTGGCGGGCGCGAACCAGGAGGCGCTTGACCCGGTTATCACCGGAGCGAAAAGCATCGTAGCGGCAGGCGTCGACTACATGACGTACCAAGCGAAGGCGAAGGGCGAGCCGGTCGACATGGTGTATCCGGCCAGTGGTACGGTTATCAGCCCCCGCCCGGCGGCGATTCTGAAGTCGAGCAAAAACCAGGATAACGCCAAGGCGTTCATCGACTACCTGTTGTCCGACGAAGCGCAGAAGATGGTGGCGGACACCTACCTGCTGCCGGGGCGCAAGGACGTGAAGGCGAAGGACCGCGCGAGCGCCGATCAAATCGCGCAGATGAAAATCGATTGGACGTGGATGGACACGAACGGCGACGCAGTGACGAAGAAATTTACCCAAATGTTCAAATAAGACGGTGAAGGCATGCAAGCAAGAAGCTGGATTTCTATACGAACGGTAGGGATGACCCTCGCCTTGTTTCTTTTGGCGGTCCTGGTGGTCGTCCCGCTTTTTTTCATCTTTCTGACGAGCGTCTATCCGGAGCAGACGCTGGATTTGTCCGCGCCGCTGCGGACCATTCTGGAGAACAAGCTTGGCGAAGTATTCTGGAACTCGATCTGGCTCGGCTTGTGCGTCGTGCTCGGAACGACGGCGCTGGCGCTGCCGCTTGCCTGGATCTTGGCCAAGACGAGCCTCGGCCGGCACGCGTGGCTGGATATCGTGCTGCTGATCCCGTTCATGACGCCGCCGTACATCGGTTCGATGGGCTGGATTTTGTTCATGCAAAAAAACGGCTATATGGAGCAGCTTCTTCCCGTGGCGGAGGCGTGGACGCCGAAGTTTTTCAGCGTCTTCGGCATGGTGGCGATCATGAGCCTGCACTTGTTCCCTTTTCTTTATTTGATTCTGCGCAACGCTTTATTGCAGATCGGCGGGAGCAAGGAGGACGCCGCCGCCGTTCACGGAGGCCGGTTCTTCTACAGTTTCCGACGGATCGTGCTGCCGCTGCTGCTGTCCAGCTACGCGATGGGGGCGCTGCTCATCTTCGTCAAGACGATCGCCGAATTCGGCACGCCGGCCACCTTCGGCCGCAAAATCGGCTTTTATGTACTGACCTCGGAAATTCATAAGTATATTTCCAGTTGGCCGATCGATTTCGGCAAGGCGACCGCGCTCGCTTCCGTGCTGCTGAGCACGTGTCTGCTGCTGTGGTACGCGCAGACGGTCGTCACCCGGCGGTATACGTACCGTCTGGTCGGCAAGGGAACGCGGAGCAAAATGTATCCGCTAAGCGGACTGACGCGCCTATTGGCTTGGGGCTATGTGATCGCGCTGCTGGCGCTGTCCGTAGGCGTTCCTTACTTTTCGATCATTTCCGCTTCGCTGATGAAGCTGCGGGGCGTCGGGCTTGCCTGGAGCAATCTGACCTTGAATCATTACGCGGAGCTGCTGACCTGGGGCTCCAAAAGCATGACCGCGCTGCTGAACAGCCTCGGCTTGTCGCTGGCAGCGGCGACGATCTCGGTCCTGCTGGGCACGTGGTTCGCACTGACGATCAAGCAGTCTAGGACATGGCCGCAGCGGATGACCGACCTGTTCAGCCTGCTGCCGAATACGGTGCCGGGCATCGTGCTGGTCGTCGGCCTGATTCTGCTGTGGAACGCGCCATGGATGCCCGTGCCGCTGTACAACACGTACGGGATGGTCGTCTTGACGTATGTCGTCTTTTTTCTGCCGTACACGGTGCAGTACGTCAAAGCAAATTTTTCCCAGCTTGACGATGCGCTGTTTCAAGCGGGCCAAGTGTTCGGCGGCCGGCCGGCTTACGTCTTCCGTCGCATTTTGCTGCCGCTCATCGTCCCGGGCATGCTGGCGGGCTGGATGATGACGTTCACCATCTCGGTCCGCGAGCTGGTGGCGTCGCTGATGATTTTGCCGCCTTCGATGGAAACATCGGCCACGTATATTTTTGCGCAGTTCGAGCAGGGGAAGGTATCGCTTGGCATGGCCATGGCAGTCGTCTCGGTCGGTCTAACGACGCTGATGCTGCTCGGAATCGACCGGTTAAGTTCAAAACAGAAAGTGGATTGAGATCTCATGCAGCTCGATATTTGGGGCGGGGCGGGCGAACACGGCCGCTCCTGCTACCTCTTACACAATGACCGCATCGGCGTAATGCTGGATTGCGGCGTTAAAAAGACGGGCGCGGGACAATACCCGCTCGTCGACCCGAACGTCATTCCGCGGCTGAATGCCGTTTTTTTGTCCCATGCGCACGAGGATCATTCGATGGCGCTGCCGCTGCTGTACAAGCACGGATATCGCGGCGTCGTCTGGACGACCCGGGCGACGGCGCAGCAGCTGGACACGTATTTCGCATCCTGGAAAAAATATGTCAGGGGACAGTCGGCCGAGCTACCGTATGGCGACGAGCACGTGAAGGCGATCCGGTTCGCGTATTTGGAGGAGGCCGGAGCTTCGGGGGAATGGATCGACACGGCTCCTCACGTGAGAGCCTGTTGGGGCCGGAGCGGGCACTTGGTCGGCTCCGTCTGGCTGATGCTGGAGCTGGAAGGCAAGCGGGTCTTCTTCTCCGGCGATTACTCTTCGGAGTCCGTGCTGCTTGCGGCGGACGGACCGGAAGCGCTGCCGCCGGGAACGGCGGGCCGCCCGGCCGATCTGGCGGTGATCGACGCCGCCTACGGCATGGACGCCGAGGCGCAGCCGGCCCTGCTGGAGCGGCTTGCCGCCCGGATCGGGCAGGCGCTGGCGCAGGGCGGCTCCGTACTGCTGCCCGTTCCCGCCTTCGGGCGCGGGCAGGACATGCTCGTCTGGGCGCGGGAGCGGTTCCCGGACGTTCCGCTCGTGGCGGAGCGGGAGCTGCTTCAGGCGTTCGGCCCGATGCTCGACCGGCCCGAATGGCTGAAGCCGGGCGCGGCCGAGCGGATTCGGCGCTGCCTGGAAGACCCGCGCGTCGTCGCAGTGGCGACCGATGCGGAGCGGGAGCAGGCGCTGGCCGCGGGGCGGAGCGCGCTTTATTTCACCGCCGACGGGATGATGCAGTCGGAGCGCGCGCAATGGTACTACCGCAGGCTGGCGGCGGCGGGAAACAGCTGCGTCATCTTGACGGGCCATCTGGCCGCCGGCAGCTTCGGACAGCGTCTGCTGGACGAGCCGGAGGCCGGGGGCGGCTGCTTGGCCGAAGCGATCCGCTACAAGGTGCACCAAGGCGTGGCCGATGTCAGGCGGATGCTGGGGGCTTTCGGCGGCCGTCGGACGGTCCCGGTGCATACGGGACGCAGCGCGACGGACGCGCTTTGCGCAGCGCTGGCCGCGGAAGGCTTCGCCGGGCTGCACTCGCTGGGGCCGGGCGAAGCGCTGCGCTTCTAGCCGTTGCGCAGCCGCTCCAGCACCCGGCGCTTGCGGTACAGCATTTTGCCCGCTTCGGCGACGTCTTGCAGCGTGCTGCGGTTCAGCACCGCGCCGAAGATCATGCCGGCGACGGGGACAAGCTGGAACAGCTTCTTCCAGCCGAAATTGTCGCGGTAAATCGTCACGACCTCGCGCCAGCCTTGAAGCTGCGAGATTGCGTCCCGCTGCCGGTGCTCGTTGTCGAAGTCGGCCAGCTCCTCCAGCACGGCCTTCTTCCCGACGATGTCGGAGGAAGCGAACTGCAGGCACTTGATCACGAAGACGCGCTCGCGCTTGTCGTTCGGATCGTAGCCGTACACCATCGCCATCTCCTGCAGCACCTTGAGCGACAAGCCGAGGATGGCCGGAATGTCGATGGCGAGCGTAAAGATGCCGCCGAAGCCGGTCGTCGCCCCTTGAGCCGTCGCGAAGAGGGTGCGGCTGCGGGCGAATTCGTCGGCGGCGCCGTCCATGACGGCAAGCGGCAAGGAGGAGACCTCGCCAAGGGTGAGCGCATCGGCAAACGCCGGGGCGTCCGGCCGGCTCGCGAGCTGCCGGTTCAACTGGTCGAGCACGCTTTTCTCCGAGATCAGGTATTGGCCGCCCGTTTGTACGAAGCTGCCCACCTCGTCGATCGCCTGAGCCAGCTTGTTCTGCAGCGCCTTCGGCGTGAGCCGGTCAAGCAGCTGGAAGGGCAGTCTGCCGAGCTTCTCCCAGAACCACAAATCTTTCTGGCTCGCCTCCCATGCCTCGATGTCGAGAAGCGCCTGCCGGAGTTCCTCTTTCGTATCAGGGGCAGGCAGCGGATGAGCGTTATCATTTATCGTCATGGATGGATCAGCTCCTTTATATCCCAGTATTACGGTGCGAGTCCTTGGAAGGATGCACATGCGGGCGGGGTTACTTTCTAGGCTGCGGCGGGGTGGCGGGTTATGGGGGAAATGTGCTTTGGCGCGGAAGGAGCCGGTTGAAAGCACTTGCATCTTTGGCTAAATTGGTGTAAATTGGAATACACAACATCGTGATTACTCGAATGTTTATGAAGCGAAAAGCAACGATCAAGGACATGGAACGTGCGACCGGTTGCGCCAGAGAGGGCGTCCGAGGCTGAAAGACCCCCAACCGCCGTATGCTTCGCCCCACCTTGTAGCTGCAGCGGGGAACTAAGCTGGACGTATCCGCTGCCGGGCCTCCCCCGTTATCCGAATGAAGGACCGCGCGCGCCTGCAATCCGAGGCACATGCGGTTGAACCAAGGGTGGTACCACGACACGTTTTCGTCCCTGACGAAGACGTGTTTATTTTTATATCCAGCCTGACTGAATCCAAATCAGGATGCCGAGGAGGAATTCAAATGCAAACCGTTTCGGACTATTTGTTTATGGCCTCATTGCTGACGATTATTTTGAGTTTTGTGGGCGGAGGATGGCGGTATACCGGCGTCTCCGCGTACACCACGGATTTGCACATGCAGCAGGACCCTGGTAAAGAATTCAAACGACAGGATAACGCGGTGAAAAGATATTTCAAATCGAAGCTGTTTTGGATCGCTGCGGCAGGCATCGTCATTTCGGTTATATTGTCGGAAATGGGATAGAAAGTAAGGCGCAGCAAGGCAAGGAGGCACACGTTCATGATCCGAATCGGCTTGGCTGGATGGGGCGACCATAGCGACTTGTACGAACAAGGTCTTCCGGCCCGCGATAAATTGAAGGTGTACGGCCGGTACTTTTCGCTTGTCGAGGTAGACAGCTCGTTTTATGCGGTGCAGTCGCCCGCCAACTTCGAGCGATGGGCGGCGGATACGCCGGACGGCTTCGCTTTCGTGGTCAAAGCCTACCAAGGCATGACCGGGCATCAGCGCGGGAACAGCCCTTTCGAGGATGCGGACCATATGTTTCAAGCGTTCCGCGAATCGGTCGAGCCGCTGCGGGTAGTGGGCAAGCTGAAGGCGGTGCTGTTCCAGTACCCGCCTTGGTTTGACTGCAACCGGCTGAACGTCGAGCAGCTCCGGGAGGCGAAGCGGCGGATGGGCGACTTGCCCGTGGCGCTGGAATTCCGTCACCAGAGCTGGTTCGACGGAGAGATGAAGGCGAAGACGCTGGCCTTTATGGAAAAAGAAGGCTGGATTCACAGCGTCTGCGACGAGCCGCAGGCCGGCGTCGGCTCGGTGCCGACCGTGCTGCATCCGACGGACCCGGACGTCACGATCGTCCGCATGCACGGCCGCAACGCGGCCAACTGGAACCAAGGAGGTGGTCCAAACTGGCGCGAGGTCCGCTATTTGTACCGGTATAACGCGGACGAGCTTGCGGAGTGGAAGGAGCATCTCGCGAAGCTGCAGGAACGGAGCAAGGAGATTTGCATCATTTTCAACAACAACTCGGGCGGCGACGCCGCGGCGAACGCGATGCAGATGCTGGAGCTGCTCGGACTGCCGACGAAGCCGTTCGCCCCGCGGCAGTTGGATTTATTTTGAAACAGGCTCAGGTCCGGATATTCCGGGTTTGGGCCTGTTTTTTGTGCTCGGGCGCCCAACTGGAAACTATTTGTTTCATTTTCTATGAAAATTACCTTTTTATTGCTAAAAACCAGCCTGCCGGGCTCGGAAACGTGAAATTCGAAGAGCTTCCGCTGTTTTCGATCCTACCTGTCGATTATGGCCGGTCCTGCGAGTATGTCGATTGGCTGGGTAAGCCGATGCGTATGGCATCGGACCGGATGAAGAGCCTCATGGAGAAATATAACCGTCACATTCGGTTTAAGCGGGTGGAACTGATCGATACGAAATAAAGCGGGCAGAACTCCTACTGGATCATGCAGGTACCGGCTGTCGAGTGTCTATCCCCGCAAAGCGAGTTTCACCCCGGAGGCACGCTGAAGCGGCTTGTATTGGATCGGGAGAGCTGTATGAGAATGAGCATAAAATAGGACAAATTGAAATGGAAGTTTAGTGATATGACGTTTTAACCTAAACGTCATTTTAATGTTTAAACGACTTGATTACTGAGGGTCTGTAAAATAAATTGTGTAACCTCTCAACTGAGATAAATTTGGCAATACTGACTACTAGATCAAAGTTGGAG
>NZ_JAHNZO010000049.1 GCF_018998565.1 Paenibacillus oleatilyticus
CGCGAACGGGCTCGGGCGGCGCCTCCGCCGCCCGGCGGAACCGCCAGGCCCCGAACAGGCCGGCGGCGGCGATCAAGGCCACCTGCGTGACGGCGCTGGGGGCCAGCAGGGCGAACGCGGCCGCCGCAACAGCCAGCGTGGCACGGGGCCGGTCGGACGCCAGACTGCGGCCCATGCCAAGCACCGCCTGCGCGACGATGGCGACGGCGACAAGCTTCAGCCCGTGGAGCCACCCGGCCTGGGCGACGGGCGTCCCATGCAGCGCGAGCGCGAACAGAGCCATGGCGAGAGCGGACGGGAGCGTGAAGCCGAGCCAGGCGACCACCCCTCCAAGCAAGCCGGAGCGGATGATGCCGAGTCCGATACCGACCTGACTGCTGGCCGGCCCGGGCAAAAACTGGCACAAGGCGACCAGATCGGCATAGCCCCGCTCGTCCAGCCACTTGCGCTTGACCACATACTCGTCCCGGAAATAACCGAGATGCGCCACCGGTCCCCCGAAGGAGGTCAGCCCTAGCTTTGCGGAAGCGGCGCCGATTTCCAGCAGCCGCAAAAATCCGTTGTGAGCCCGGGACGATCCGGCGGAGTTCATATCTTCTTCATTCCGTAGCGGAGCGGATGTATCTTTCGGACCTGCAGACATGTTGCGGATAACACTCCTTTTTTGTAAGTGCAGGGGATAATTGGTAGTCACTTTTTCATCAAAACAGATTTTCCGCTCCGATTCAAGTTATTTTTTTGTGATTTTTCTCATAAACCGCTCATTGGCGGACTCGACCGCTGAAAAAGAAGGCATCCTCCGGCTGTGGCAAGCACGGCTGGGGATGCCTTCTTTGGCTGATCCTCTGTTTGACAGAGGGGACCATTTACGGTTGGAACTCTCTGACCATCCGTTTGGCCGGTCCGTTCGGCGTATCGATCGTTTCGTATACGCGGATCGTTACGCCCGATTCGATCTGCTCCGTCTTGACGTTCGTGAACGAAATGCGCTGCGTGCCGGTAATCAGCTTCTGCGTGCCGGTGAAGCCGGCGGATTGAGAGCCGAGCACCCGGCCGAGCCCGTCGACAAGCTCGAACTCCATTTTCGAAAAGTTTTGGTCGATGATCACCGGCTCCCGCTGCTCGATCGTTAGCGACAAATTCAAATGATACGAATAGCCGGTCGACGTGCTGTAGGTCGTCGCCAGATTGTTCGCATCGATGTTGACATCGAACGGGTAGAAGCTGATTTTGCCGTACTCCTCTTCCCGCTGCGCGGCGACGCGGAACGTGCCGAGATCCAGCTTGGCCGGCGCAATCGCTTTCGGGTCCGTCACGCGGAAGGCGATATTGTCCCCTTTTTCGTCTGCCGGCACCATGAACGAATAGGCGACGACATAGCTCGTTCCGGGCATGATGGCGGAAACCGCGGACGTCTGCCGGACGCCCGGGAACGCCAGCCCTTGCGAGTTCAGCAGCTCCGTGCCGACGTCCGGAAGCGTCAGGACCGAGCTTCCGCGGTTCGTGTACTTCACTTTCGCTATGGCCGTTTTGTACCCGTAATCGGTATTTTCGTGCAAATGCAGCTCGACAAGCGACATGTCCAGCTTCGAGTCGATCAGGCTGCTTGCCGCAAGAGGCAGCGGCGTACCGTACTCGTAGCTTTTGGCCGCCATCGTCGGGTTGTACTGCTGCGCAGCGCCTTGGAGGCTGACGACCATCACCGGCCGTCCGTCCGTCTTCGAGCCGGATGCCGTGCCGGACGAGGAGCTTGATGTGCCGCTTCCGCTCGTCCCTGTCTTCGTCTGTCCGCTCGTGCCGCTTGCGGCATTGGTGCCGCCCGAGCTTCCCCCCGCAGAGGACGAGCCTGAAGCGGAACCGCCCGCTGCCGTGCCGGACGTTGAGCCGGATGCGCTTGTTCCCGCGCTGGCGGCACTTCCGGCGGCGCCGCTGTTGGCCGTATTCGCGCCGGAGGACGCGCTCCCGCCGCTGGCGGACGCTGTCGTGCCCGAGCCGGCGCTTGTCCCTGCCGCATCCTCCTTCACACGGACCACAAGCTGCGCTGCATCGGGCTCGACGCCGGACGGGAGCAGCGCCGTGTAGCTGAACGATACCGCGGCTTTCGGCGCCAAATAAGCGTCGCGCGAGGAACGGGCTTCCGAAGCCGCTGCGGAGCCGTCTTTGCCGAACTGGTAAGCTCCGGTCAGTGCGGGTACCGCGATCATCCGGTCGCTGTCATTGCGCAACGTCACGCTGGACTGCAAGAGCATGCCGTCTTCCTGACGGATGGCCGTCGCTTTCTCGGCGACGACCGTCAGTCCGCTGCCCGTTCCGTATCGGGCCAGCGGCTTCTCGCTGCCGAGCTTGACCGCCGGCGGCAGCTCGCCGAGCGGCAGGCTGCCGAGCACCTTATCCTCGCCCGCATTCGACGTTACCAACTGCAAGGTCAACGGCCCGACGGACTGTTCGGAAAGCTCGGCCTTCACGGTCCGCTGAACGGTTTCATTTGGCAGCAGCGAAGAATTGTCAGAACCGGAAAGAGCGGCGGCAAGCGTGCGCCCGTCGGATGTCAGCAGCCGGTATTGAAGGCCTGACGGAAGCGTTGCGTCCGTTTTGCCGCTGCCGGTTACATACAGATTCACATACAGATACGGCTTGCCGTTCTCGACGACACGGAAGCCGTCCCCCTGCACGAACGTAAGGAATACATCCTCTTTCGCTGCAGGGTCTGCGTCTTTGAGCCGCAAGAGGGTCTGCGAAGCCGTCGATACTCCTCCAGGGAGCGAGTCCGCCACGGGCAGCGCGCCGATGTCGCGCGTCTGATCGGCCCCGCTGCCGTCCCAGGCGTACAGGTCCACCTTCAACCCCTCGGCCTTGATGCCCGGCGCAAGCTGGGAGTAAAAATCGAACGTCTGCTCCTTGCCCGGCTGGACGCGGGCGCTTTGCTTGCTACCCAGGCGCGCCGGATAGCGGTTCCCCGCCTCATCGACTACCCGGACGCCGTAGCCGTTGAAATCGACCGCGCCGGTGCCACCGTTATGAAGCTTCAGCGAGAACTGCATCAGCGGCGAATCGCCGCCCGCGGCAAGCGATGCGTTCTCCAGCGTAAAGTAAGTATCGTTCGCTACAAAAACGCCCGGTTTTCCCGCATAAACGGCCGGCGGGGAAGCCGACAGGCACACGGCGCTTATCGCCAGCGCTCCGAGCCAGGCCGTACGGGACGGCTTCGTTAACATGTTTAAGCTTTTCAAAAGCTGTTCCTCCTTTAGTAAAAACCGGATTCCAAGATTAATCGAAGCGGAGCGCGTCGATCGGACGAAGCTTGGACGCTTTGTTCGCCGGGTACAAGCCGAACACGACGCCGACGAGCACGGAGAACAGGAACGCATACAAGCCGATATCCATCGACAGCTTGGTCGTCTGGTTCGGATTAAACATCGGCCAGACAAGCGCCAGACCGCTGCCGAGCAGCAGCCCGATGAGGCCGCCGATGCCGCTGATGACCGTCGCCTCGACGAGGAACTGCATCAGGATGTTGCGGCGCTTCGCCCCGATCGACTTGCGGATGCCGATCTCCCGCGTCCGCTCGCTGACCGTCACCAGCATAATGTTCATAATGCCGATGCCGCCGACCAGCAGCGAGATGCAGGCTACGCTGATCAGCTGATTCGTCAGCGTGCTCGATGCGGCGACCCGCGCGTTCATCAGCTCATCCTGATTGATGAGATTGAAGCCTTGGTCGCTTTTGAATTTATAGGTCAAATACTGCTTCATCGTATCCTGTGCTTTGTAGATGTCTTCCTTCGTCGGCGTATCGATATAGGTCGTCCGGATATTGCCGAGCTTGAAAGTGCGCTGCGCCGTCGTGAGCGGGACGAAAACCGCATTGTCCATCGATGTGCCGCCCGCCCCGGTGCCCTTGCTTTTCAGCTTGCCGACCACCGTGAAGACGACGCCGTCAATGTTGATCTGCTCGCCTGTCGGGTCGAGCGTGCCGAAATACGTTTTCGACACCTCGCTGCCGAGCACGGCAACCGGGTTGCGGAATTCAAGATCGGCGTCGACGATAAAGCGTCCGGTCTCGAGCTGGCCTTTCATAATGCTGAGATAGCGGTCGTTCGTGCCGGTCACCGTAAACTTCTCCTGCGTCCGGTCGTACTTGATATTGGAGTTCGCTTTATTGATCGTCGGGGCGATCGACGAAAACTCCGGCAACTGCTCCAGCTGCATCAGATCATTGTAATCAAGCTGCTGCGCCCGTCCCGTTCCCAGCACGTTGACGACGAGCATGTTCGTCCCCAGGTTCTCGTACTGCTTCTCGATCTGGTCCGACGTGCCCCGTCCGATCGCAACGAGCGTGACGACCGAGCTGACGCCGATAATCACGCCGAGCATGGTGAGCATGGTGCGCATCGGATTGGACAGCACCGTCCGCAGCGCCATAGTGATCAGTTCCGTTGTTCTCATGCCGTCACACCCGCCGCTCCGGCCGGAATCTCCGCCAGTCTCTCGTCACGGACGATCAGACCGTCCCGGATCGACACCACGCGTTTGGCGTTCTCGGCAATATGCAGATCGTGCGTGATCAGAACGATGGTATTGCCCTGCTCATTGAGCCGGATAATCAGCTCCAGCACTTCCTTGCCGGTCTTGGAATCGAGCGCTCCCGTCGGCTCGTCGGCCAGCATCAGCGACGGGAACACCGCCAGCGCGCGTGCAATCGCTACCCGCTGCTGCTGTCCCCCGGACAGCTCGCTCGGTTTATGATGGCCGCGCTGGCCCATTCCCAGCAGCTCCAGCATCTGGAGCGCCGTTTCGCGGCGCTTCTTGGGCGGCACGCCCGAGTAAATCAAGGGCAATTCCACATTTTCCAGCGCCGTAAGCTTGGGAAGCAGATTGAACTGTTGAAAAATAAATCCGATTTTTTTATTCCGCAGCTCTGCGAGCTGGTTGTCCGTCATCTTCTCGGTAGCCACGCCGTCCAGCTTGTAGGAGCCGGAGGTCGGCACGTCCAGCAAGCCGATCGTGTTCATGAGGGTCGACTTCCCGGAGCCGCTCGGCCCGACGATGGCGACGAAGTCCCCCCGCTCCACCGTGAGCGACAGGTCGTTCAATATGCGCAGCTTTTCCGCGCCCCGTTCGTATTCCTTCGTAATGTGCTTCAGCTCAATCATCGGTTCCATGCCGGGATTCCTCCTTTCGCCGTTATCTGCCGGATTGGCCGCCGCCTCCGTTGGAGCGGTTCCCGCCTCCTGATCCGCCCGTGCCTCCTGCACCGCCTCCGCCTGGAGCAAACTGGAAATTGCCGCCGCCCGGAAATCCTCCGCCTTGGCCGCCCTGGAACTGCTGGCGCAGTCTGTCGATCTCGGCCTGGCTCAAATTTTGCCGCTGCTGCCGCACGGGCACGACGACTTTGTCGCCTTCCTTGAGGCCTTCGGTAATCTCCACATCCGTTTTGCTGCGGATACCGATCTTGATCTCCTTCTCTTCCCGCTTGCCGTCGGGCTGCTCCACGGTAACGAACCGTTTCCCTTTTTGCTGCTGGAGCGCCTCCATCGGCAGAACGAGAATGTCCTTTTTGTCCTGGATCAAAATGTTCGCCGTTCCCGTCATACCGTAGCGCAGGTCGCCCGTATTTTTGACAGCCACGACCGCGTCGTAGAACGTCACCCCGTTTGTCGTCGTTCCGACCGTGGACACCTGGGTCACTTCTCCTTCGAATTTGCGTCCCGGCAGCGAATCGACGGTCACTTCCGCCTTCATGCCGCTCTTCACGTTCGGAAGATCAAGCTCGTCAACTTGAATGGGTAGCTGCATGAAATCGAGGCTGGCCACCGCTCCGAACAAGGTCGTGCCTTCGACTTTGGCCCCTACCGGATAGCTCGCCAGCACATTCGTTTTCTTGTTGGCAAAATCCGTAGAAAATACCCCGTCAAAAGGCGCCTTGAGCGTCAATTGGTTTAACTTGTCCTCCAGGCTCGTAATCGTCGCCTTCTGACGCTCGATCGTCGCCTGCTTGTTCAAAATATCGCCGCTTAGCGTGTCGCTGCCGATCACGGCGATCAGATCGCCTTTGTCTACATGGCTTCCGGACTTGACTTTCAGTTCGCGGATGCTTCCGTTCGCTCCAGCGAACACCGTCTCGGTTTTTATGTAATCCAGCGCAGCCTTCTCCTGCGAGTCGACGCTGCGTCCGCCAATCGTCGCCGTCCCTTTCACTTTCATCCCGGCATCCAACGTCCCGTCGTTCGCTACGGTTACTTCGACATCGACCAGCTTGGCGCCGGAGCTGTCCGACCTCGTTAAAGTTCCTACAGAAGCGATCGTCCCTGTCTTCGTCAACAGGAAGCCGTCGGGAGCCAAATCGAGCGCATCGCCCTTTTTCAGCTGCGAAGCGTCCTCCAGCAAAAACGGCAGCTTTACCGTTAACGAGGACAAGTCCGCAATTGTGCCGATACGGCTCGATTTGGTCGTGTTCGAGCCCGTGTCCAGGTTGCCGGACAACGTCAGTTTGCCGCTGATCGGAGCGGTAATGCGCATATTCCCCTGCTGGGTCTGCAGATCGTTCAAATCATTTTCCATCTGTTGAAGGCTCGTTCGCGCCTCCTGCAGGTTCGTTTCGAGCGCCGGATCGGCGATTTCCACCAGGACGTCCCCTTTTTTCACCGGCTGGTTCCGGGTCAGGTTCATCGTCTTGATCGTTCCGTCTGCAGGAGCGATAATGTTCTGCATGTCTCTTGCCTCAAACTGGGAAGTGCCGGATACCGTTGACCGGATTTCCCCCTTTTTGACCTCGACCGTCTTTTCCTGTACGCTGGCGGCCGACTTTTTCGGTTTTTGTTGCAAATACACGTACGTTCCGGCTCCGACCACCAAGAGGCCGAGGACGCCGATGATCCATTTTTTGTAACGCAGCCACGCCATCCGCGTATCTCCTTTCTGAATCGATGTAGCATTGATCACCTCTTTCAATGTAGCATCCGTTTGTAAAAAAAAAGTGAAAAGTCGCTTAATCCCAACTTAAAGTGAGACGGCGGCCCGATGCTGCGAATAAGGAACGCCAAAAAGCCCGCAGCAACGATAAAATCGTTGTTGCAGGCTAGTGCCGGTGTATTCAAAATCCAGCTTTAACTCAGACGCGGACCGGCGGCGCGAACCGCCTCGGGCGCATCCGCAAACTTCCCGAAGTTGCTGACGAACCGTTCGGCAAGCTCCCGGGCTTTGGCGTCGTAAGCTTGTTTGTCCGCCCACGTGCTGCGCGGCTGCAGCACTTCATCCGGCACGCCGGGAACGCGGCTTGGCACAAGCACGCCGAACACCGGGTCCGGAATAAACTCCGCTTGCTCCAGCGTGCCATCCAGGGCCGCCGTGACCATCGCGCGGGTGTACCCCAAATTCATCCGCTTGCCTGCCCCGTAAGGTCCTCCGGACCAGCCGGTGTTCACCAGGTAGACGCGGGATTCGTGCTTGTCGATCTTGCGTCCCAGCATTTCGGCGTAGACGCTCGGACTCAGCGGCAAGAACGGCGACCCGAAGCAAGCGGAGAACGTCGCCTCCGGCTCCGTCACGCCACGCTCCGTCCCGGCCAGCTTGGACGTATAGCCGGACAGAAAATGATACATCGCCTGCTCCTTCGTCAGCTTCGCAATCGGAGGCAGCACCCCGAACGCGTCCGCCGTCAGGAAGACGATCGTCTCCGGATGTCCCGCCGTACCGGGGATCACCGCGTTCGCTATCGATTCAAGCGGGTAAGCGGCCCGCGTATTTTCCGTGCGGGAGCCGTCATGGTAATCCGCTTCCAGCGTGTCCGGGCGCAGCACCACATTTTCCAGCACGGCTCCGAACCGGATCGCACTCCAAATTTGCGGCTCCTTTTCTTCGGTCAACCCGATGCACTTGGCGTAGCAGCCGCCCTCGAAGTTGAACACGCCGCGGTCCGACCAGCCATGTTCGTCGTCGCCGATCAAACGGCGGTTCGGGTCGGCGGATAGCGTCGTTTTGCCCGTGCCGGACAGTCCGAAGAACAGCGCCACGTCGCCCTTGTCTCCTACGTTGGCCGAGCAGTGCATCGGAAACACGCCGCGGAAAGGCAACAAATAGTTCAGCACGCTGAAAATCGACTTTTTCATCTCGCCCGCATATTCCGTGCCGCCGATCAGCACGATGCGCTTTTCCATCGAAACGGCGATGAACGTGCCGGATTTCGTCCCGTCTGTGGCAGGGTCGGCTTGCAAGCCGGGCAGCGCGATCACCGTAAATTCCGCGCGGTGCTCCTTCAATTCCTCCGCCGTCGGGCGAATGAACAGCTGGCGCACGAACAGATTGTGCCATGCATATTCGTTCACGACGCGAATCGGCAGCCGGTATTCTTCATCCGCACCGGCGAAGCCGTCAAACACGTACAGCTCGCGTTCCTTCATATATTGTGCCGCTTTGGCTAATAAACGATCGAAGTGCTGCTCCGCCATCGGCTGGTTGACGGCTCCCCAAGCGATGTGGCCGTCGACGGAAGCCTCCTGCACGATATATTTATCCTTGGGCGAACGGCCCGTAAATTTTCCGGTAAAGGCCCGCAGCGCCCCGCTGGATGCAAGCTCCCCCTCCTGCCGCTTCAACGCGGCTTGAACCAAAACAGGAACCGGCAAATTATAATGAACGTTCCCCCCGGCAAGAAGCGCCGCCGTATCGAAGCTGTACTCCGTCGTTTTCATGTAATGCCCCAACCCTTTCTGTCTTCATGTCATTCTCATTTATTGTACACTATTCATTTATATATTGTATACTATTTGATCATAATGTTCACGGTTTATACTAATAATTCCGCAAACGTAACCAATAATCAGGATTTTATAAGAAAAAACTCATAAGAAGGTATTTGTTTCCTTTTGGAGAAATATTAGGTGGAGCAATTCGAATTTGCGGGTTTGTCGGGGAGGTACTATGCGCCACATTCAATCCGTCTTGAACAAGTACTGTTTGAAAATCACCGGTTCGCATTGGGAAGCCGAAGATCTGGCGCAGGAAGCTCTCATTCGCGTGCTGCAAGTGCTGCGCGAGCAGCCTGACCGTCCAATCAGCAAAGCGTATTTATTCCGCATCGCCAAAAACCTGTGGATCGACAAGCAGCGCAAAACGATGCGCCAGCCCGCCGTGCCGCTTACAGACGCGCATTTGGCGCAGCTCGCCTTTCAAGACAACCGGCTCCGGACCCGCGAGCTGCTGGAAACGCTGGCTCACCGGCTTCCCGTCAGCCAAACCGTCATTCTGCTGCTGATGGACGTATTCGATTTTACGGCGCGGGAGACCGCAGCGATGATCGATTCCACGGAAGGCGCGGTGCAAGCCGCCCGGTCCCGGGCAAGGAACAAGCTGAGAGCGCTCGCGGCGGAGCCTGCGGAAGCGGACGGACTGCAGTCGGGGGAACGGCAGGCCGCTCCGCCCGCAACGCTGTTCGAAGCCCTTGTCGACGGACTTCGGGGGCGAAACCCCGAGGCGATTTACACCGCGTATTTGCGGCTGAATCGGCAAGGCTATCGGATCGGCGGCATTCACAGACTGGCTCCCGACAAATTGTACTTTACCATCGAGGACCTGGATGGGAACAAGCTGATGGTGAGCACATGAACCTTTTCGCGAAACCTTGTACGGTTTTGCCCTCGGATTCCGTTTCTTGTTACGGGAACCCGATCTTCCAAATTCAACGCATCCAAAGGAGGTTTTTTCAGATGAGCAAGCACATCAAACGGATCGATACCGTCTTTGTCCCGGTTACGGACATTTCCCGGTCGAAAAAATGGTACATGAACCTGTTCAATTTCCGGATCGTTTATGAAAGCCCGGACGGCAGCTATGTCGGCTTCCGGTTTAACGAACCGGGTCCGCTGCAAACGGGACTCACCCTGTACCAAACGGATCAGCTTCCCGAGTCGCGGCATATGGCCTTCAACTTTTACACCACGGATGTCGATGCGTCGTACGCTTATTTTACGGAGCAGCAGGTCCGCACATCCGAGATTCACGGAGCAGGAGGCATGCGCTTCTTCGACGCATGGGACCCGGACGGCAACGCCATCGGCGTCGTGACGTTCCCGGAATAGCGCACAGGGGATTGCTTCGCGCGAAAAAAGAGGGGTTATCCGGAGCGACGGATAATCCCTCTTTTGCGGTAAAAAAGGAGTCGAATATATTCCACCTCTTGTTCCTGCATCGCTCCAATAGCTCCTTCCACTTCGGGTTCTCGAAGAGATTATATAAAAATAACTTTTCACCATGAACGAATATTGAAAATTTACTTAATCGCCGATTGAAATATACTGTATTACAGGAGGCGATATATTAATGAAAGAACAAGTGAATTTCGGAAACGTCTCGTAGGACTACGCCCGTTACCGCGACGAGCTGCCTGCGAGGCTGGCCGATTGGCTGGAAGCGCACGGCGCTTTGAATACCGGTGCACGGGCGGTTGATCTTGGGGCCGGGACAGGAAGCTTCTCCCGGCTCTTGGCCAGCCGCGGGGCAGCGGTGACCGGCGTCGAACCAACGGCCGAAATGATCGGTGAAGCGCGCCGCATCGCGGATCGCAGCGGCTCCCACGTCGTCTATGTTCAGGCTCCTGCGGAAGCAACCGAATTGTCTGCCGGCTTGTTCGATCTGGTTACGGCCGCCCGCGCATGGCATTGGTTCGACCGGCAGCAGTCTGTCCCCGAAGTGCGGAGGCTGCTTAAGCCGGGCGGCTTTCTGGCCGTCGTCGATTCGGTCATCTTGGCGGCCGAAAGCGAGGCGGCCCGCGCAACGTTCGAGCTGATCCGCAGGCAGATGCCGGACGGCAAGCTGAAGGCTCCCGGGGCCATGGCGGAAAGCACGGAGCGGCGCAACGGGTTTCCCTTGCGATGGTTCGACGAATGGGCGGAAGGCGGTTTCCAGGAAAAAGACAGCGGACAGTTCGGCTACGAGCTGCGTTTCACACCCGACGCCTGGAGAGGCAAGGTTCGTTCCATCTCCTGGTTTTCCCAACTGGACACGGAAAGCAGGCGGCAGGTCGACCAAGAAATGGCCGGGCTGTTTCGCGACGTGACGGAGCTGACGATCCCCCACCACTGTTCGTTCGTTCTGCTTCAAAAAGAAGTTCGGCCCCCAACTCGGCTCTAACCCCGCTCAACCAAAAAGGCTGCCGCCCGATCTGTCCGTCAAGCGTGCAGCCTTTTGCCTTATTGCGCCTTGCTTAGCGTTTCGCTATCGTTTCCCAATCGGCTGCGGTCACATTCCCCATATGCCACAGCGAGACGCCTTTTAGTCCGTAATACTTGGCCAGCCATAACTTCTTGGCGATGCTGTCCGCATCCTCGTAATAGATCGTATGGCTGCCGCGCTCGTCTTGAAAGGCAATTTGCTTCAGAAAATAAGGATAAGTGCGGTTCAACGCTATGCCCGGGGAAGCGATCCGCTTCTCCACCTCCGCGATATCCGGCTGCGCCAGCGTCACCTTCCCTCCCGTCGTGACCCATTGATTCGCCTGCTTCGAAATGCCCAGCACCAGCTTCTCTTTAGGAATGGAGAGGAGCGCTTGCTTCACCGTATCGCTAACCAGCGGCAGCGGAGCCGAGGGCAGCCCGGAATCTTGATGCGTAAAATCGTAAGCCATCAAAATGACGGTATCCGCGACCTCGCCGATTCCGTGCAGGTCGTACCCTTTATAGTAATATGTCGGCGGGACAGCCACCGTTAATATCTTGCTTCCGAGGCCCGCCTTCACTTCACGCAAAAACGCCACATAGTCCGCGGCAGCGTCCGCTTCCTTCAGCCCCTCCAGATCGAGGCAAAGTCCCGTGAACGCCTCTCCCGATTCGGATAGCACGGATTTCAGCGATTCGACGAAGCTTTTCCTCGCCGCAGCATCCCGGAGAAAGTCCTTTACACGGTCGCGCGGCTCGGTCGCGAAGATCATCAGCTCCTTGCCGAGCTTCGCCCGAGTGGCGGCATCGACGGGCTCCTGCCAGCCGTCCGGAAACCGGTACTCCGTCGACTTCGTATCCAGCTTCGCGCTTCCGGCGCCCTCGTAGGATAAACGGGACCAGCCGAATGCCACGCGATCGAGCAGAGGCATCCGCTGGATGGCGGAGTACGAACGGATCGCATAGAAGCCTGTCACTTCAAGCTTTCGCTGCCCGAGTCCGGCGTTCAGCAGCCGGTATATCGTGGCGGCGGCTTCCTTGCGCGTCAAAGAGCTGGCGGGACGAAACCCGTTTGCGTCGCCTTCCATGATCCCTTGGCGAACGGCAAAATAAACGTAAGGCGCTAAGCTTTGACCTATCGCCCCATGATCGGAAAAGCGCCGCAGCTCCTTCTCCTTCGTCCATTCGCCTTCCGTCCAGCGCTTCGCGACATCGGACGTTTCCAGGCTCAACAAATATTTTCCGATGGCAGCGGCCACTTCCTCCCGCTTCACCGCAAGTTCCGGACGAAGCGCCCCCGACGCATCCGGCATAAAGTCGATCCACTGCTTATTCAATGCCGCGGTAATGTAAGGATAAGACCATCGCTCCGCCAGCACATCCGTCACCCTCGCGCCCGCTTCGTCCTGAACACTCCCGTCATCCTGGCGTGCCGCGTTCACGAGCAGCTTGACGAATGCTTCCCGGGACAACGAATCGTTCGGGCGGTACGTCAGGTCTTCGTAGCCCTCGATCACTCCGAGCGCCGACAGGGAGTATACGGCATCCTCGGACCAGTCCTTGGCCGCCAGATCCGCAAACGGCTTCAACTGCGCCTCGTAAGCGGAGGCCGTTCCCGCAGCCGCCAGCAGCATTCCTGCCGCCAGCAGCGCCATTTTCTTCATCATTCCTTCTTCCCCTCTCTATGATAGCGTAAAGTTATACGCCACAAAGAGAGAGGAGGTTGCGCTCGGACCGGCTGACAGCCGGCTGATAACTGCCTGACACCAAGCTGATGTCCATGCCATACGCTGCGTCAGCGCAAAGCCTTCCGGCGGGTTTTAGGACGGAATCAGTCTTGGTTGCTTTTCCGCTTAGTCGGCAACTGCTTTCCGGGATGGCCTTTCCCCTGATGCTCCCGGTTTTTCTCATCCTTCTCCTGTGTTTCGTGCAGCTTGTTCAGCCAGGCTTCCGTACCGCCGGTCAAGTCATCTCTCATCTGTGCTATCCCTCCTTTCGTCGACGCTATTATGCCCTTGCCGCCGAAAAATATGGGGCAAACGTCAGGTTGAGGATCAAATGGGCCTGCGCGAAATCATAGCGGATAAATATTTTATTATTAAATTTTTTTTAGATTTATTAATTTATTGCTCACCGATCCGATAAAAGGAAAGTATGTCCTAACAAAGAACCGACAAAAGGAAGGGATTGGATTGAAAACATTACGTCTTGCTTTGATTTTTCTGCTTTCGCTGGGGCTTGTCGCCGGACAAGCGTCGGCCGAGGGCGAAGGAGCAAAAGGAAACAGCTACCGCTGGATTCAAGGGGGAACCAAGGTCGACCTCGGGACGGTAGCCACCTTGGATTTGGGCACTCCGTTCGTTTTTCTGAACGGCGACGATACCCGCAAGCTGTTGAAGGATTCGAAGGATATTCCGTCAGGCAAAGAAATCGGCAGCATATTTCCCGTAAACGAGCAGGAGCAATGGGAAGTTATTCTGGAATATATCGATACCGGCCATATTAAAGACGAAGAGAAGAAAGATTTGGATGCCGATGCGATTCTCAAGAGCTACCGGGAAGGAACGGAAGAACAGAACAAGCAGGTGCCGGATGAAAACAAACTGCAAGTGACCGGTTGGGACGTGAAGCCTTTTTACGACGAGAAGACGCATAACCTTACCTGGTCGATTGCGGCCCAGAACGCGCAAAAGGAAGCGCTCGTGAACTATAACGTCCGCATGCTGACCCGGACGGGTTACATTTCGGTCGTTCTCATCTCCGACCCTGCGCATCGCGCGAAAGATCAGGAGCTGCTGGCCAGTCAGATCATTCCCAAAATTGCCGCAAAGCAAGGCCAACGGTATGAGGACTTCGACGCGTCGAAGGACAAAGTAGCGGAATACGGGCTATCGGGCCTTATTTTGGGCGGTGCCGGGCTGGCCGTTGCCAAAAAAGTCGGCCTGCTCGCCATGATTGCTCTCTTTTTGAAAAAAGGATGGATTATCATCGTCGCCCTGCTTGCCGGGGTCTGGACATGGATCAAATCCAGAATGGGCCGTTCGCGGCGCAACGATCAACCCGCTCCGCAAGAGACGGCGGCAAAAGACGAAAACGCAAGCTCGTAGCAGCCCGATACCGATTCAAACGCCCAGGCTGCCTGACGCAATCCTGATAAACTGATGACTACGCTTTGTCTCGGATAAGCCGTGTGGTATAATGGAAAATCATAGCCACTCGATTATTGACGGAATGTGGAGGGATTTTTATTTTTTACGTGGCCGCGTTTCTCATGTCATTTACGATCGTATTCCTGCTTATCCCCCCGCTGCGCCGCCTGGCGTTTCGCATCGATTTTGTCGACAAGCCCAAAGTCGACAACGAAAGGAAGATACATAGAGAACCGATCCCGTTGACGGCCGGACTTGCCATCTTTGCGGGGTTTGTGATCACCTACCTGTGCTTCGTTCGTGACGATTGGAAGCAGTCCGCCGCCATCCTGGCCGGATCGCTGTTGATCCTCGTCATCGGTATGGTGGACGACTGGTACAAAACCCATGGCAAGGAGCTCGCGGCTTGGCCGAAGCTGATCGTGCAGCTGTCCGCAGCCGTCATCGTATACAGCTCCGGCGTCGTCTTCTACGGGTTCAACAATCCGTTCACCGGAAGCGACGTCATCCTGCCGGTCTGGCTGCAATTTTTTCTGACGGTCATGTGGATTTTCGGGGTAACAACCGTCATTAACTTTACGGACGGCATGGACGGTCTGGCGGGTGGCCTATCGGCGATTTCGGCGGTTACGCTGTTCGTTGTCGCGCTGGCCAAGGCACAGTCGGATTCGGCGATGCTCGCCATCATCCTGGTTGGAGCCGCACTAGCCTACTTGAAATACAACAAGCCCCCGGCCAAAGTGTTCATGGGTGACGCAGGAGCGACGCTGTTCGGCTTTTTGCTCGGCGTCATCGCTTTGGACGGGGCTTTCAAAGGCGCGACCGTGCTATCGCTGCTCGTTCCGATCCTGGCGCTCGGCGTACCGATCTTCGACAACCTGTTCGTCGTGTTCAAGCGGATGATGAACGGCAAGCCGATCTATCAAGCCGACGCCAGCCAAGCGCATTACCGGCTGCTGCGCAGCGGCTTGAATCCGAAGCAAGTCGTGCTGTTTCTTTGCTTGATCAATACGTGCTTCAGCTTAACCTCGATCATTTTACTTTTGCTTACGGTCTAATCTATCGTCATTATTATTCACACGAGAAGTTGCAAAACAAGCCTGCCGCATAATGCTGCAAGGCTTGTTTTTTTATAGTAAAAAATCATCTCTTTATCTTAAATATTCTTAATATTAACGATTCTTTATATACTAAACGTATCTCTATTTCAAGGCAATTCGTATAATAGATACGAATTGTATAGCAATGGAGGTCAGATCATGAATAGCGACAACAAACAAATCAGCAGAAGAAAGCTGCTAGCTTCCCTGGGAACGCTCGGAGTCGGCGCCGCAGGAGCCAGTCTTTTAAGCGGCGTTGACAAAGTTTACGGAAACTCCGTTACGAATGCCGTTTACGGCTCCGCTGCGCTCAATGTCCCAAGCACAAATTTCGTAAGTGTCACGGACACTCCTTTCGGAGCCGATCCCACCGGGAAGAACGATAGCTCGAAAGCGATCAACGAAGCTTTTGCTTTTGCCAGTCAAAACGGCAAAGCCGTCTTTTTCCCGGGCGGAATCTATCGAATAGAAAAAACCATCAATGTTCCGTTGCATGTAAGCTTTTACGGTGTAGGACATGCCTCCGAAATAAAAGCGGCAGCCCCTATTAGCATGTTTAAATTTGCAAGCCAAGGTACCAGCGAGTACGGAAACCGGTACGGAGAAATGTCCGGCTTGTACGTCAATGGCAATCAGATTGCGTCAATCGGACTGGAATTGGCCTTTGTCGTCGTGGAGCGATTATTTCAAGCCGTTCAAATCGAAAATGTAGCCGGTCCGGCCGTACGAATGGATTCATCCCAAAACAATACGTTCGTGTCAGTAAACATTGAACGCTGTAAACAAGGCATCGTCCTGCTCAATGGAGCCGGCAATAACGCCTTCTACCGCTGTGAGATTAACGATCCCGGGGACGTAGGGATTTTGTTTGATTCGAATGAGTCCCTGACCGGCTACGGCAAAAATGCTTTCCATAATCAATCCACCGGCAACGAGTTCGATAAATGCATTATCGAAAGAGGCACAACCGCTAATTACGGAGTCCACATCAAGACCGGATACCGAAACGTATTTTGGAATTGCGACATCGTCGCCGGCAGGTTGGCCAAAGTAAAGATCGAGTTCGGGGACAATCAGTCGCTTAACGGATTTTACCGCTGCGCCTTTACATGCTCGGATAATGCGGTCGCCGTTTCTGCGGGAGGCTATCGCACGATGATTCAAGACTCGATCATCGACGGGTATACGGGAGCTAACCCGACCTGCATTGAAGTATTCAAAGAAACGCACATTATCAATTGTCATCTAAGTGCCAAGACATACAAGATTGTGAACAAAGCCGGAGATCAAAAATATAATATCCGCTTCGAGCCGCTTAACGCGATGGGATCGACGGAAGACAGGCCGAATCATGGACATATGGGAGTCGGAGTTCAATATTTTAATATTACCACCGGGATGCTCGAAATCTGGAACGGCGCGGCATGGAAAAGCGTGGCCTTTCAATAATCAATAATCCTTCTGAATAACGTCAAAGCCGGCTACAGGCTTCTTCTTTCGGAAGAATCCGTAACCGGCTTTAGCCATGCCAACCGCTTCGATGTTTTCAGCTCAGTAAGTAAGCAGCACGCCAAGCGTTTCCTTCGGGGTGCGCAGGTACCATTCGTACGCCTCTCCCGCCCGGTCCACCGGAAGCTTTTTGGAAACGAGCGGCATGACGTCGATCTTCCGCTCGCCAAGCAAGCGGATATATTCGTACATGTTGCGCCCTTCCGTCCAACGCACGAAGCCGACTGGGTAATCGACGCCATCCTGCTCGTAAGCGGCGTCGTACCGCCCCGGGCCGCCCGCACGCGCGATGCGCAGCTCCGCTTCTTTGGCGAACATAAGCTCCCGGGACAGCTCCGCATGCATGTCCCCTACGATGACAATGCGGCCCCGGTCCCGCAGCCAGCCCAGCGACCGGTTCAGCAGCTCCGCGCCCCCGCCGCCGGCGCACAAGACGACCGCATCCGCGCCTTCGACCAAATAATCCGAACGCAGCGAAGCCTCCAGCTCTTCGTAGGAAGCAAACACCGTTTGGAGCCCCGAACGCCGGAGCATCGAGCATCGCTCCTCCAGCAAGTCCAGCGCGTACACCCGGTATCCCGCCGCTTCCGCAATCTGACAGGTGAGCTGACCGAGAATGCCCAGCCCGACCACGGCTACTTTGCTTCCGAATTGCAGCTCGGCTTGCCGAAGCCCGTGAATCGCGATCGCTCCGAGACCGACGAATGCCGCCTCATCGGCCGACAAGGAGGCCGGAAGCGGAACGGCAAGTGCTTTCGGCACGGCGAGCAGCTCCGCGTGCTTTACGTACGGAGCCCCGTAGCAGGCGACCCGGTCGCCGGGGCGCACATGCGTCACCCCTTCTCCGGTTTGGAGCACCGTGCCGACCGCGCTGTAGCCGAGCGAGACCGGACTCGCGCCGGCCCGCTTTTTCATTTCGATCTCGGTGCCCGGACTGATCGCCGAACATATGGTACGAACCAGAATTCGATTCGGCTCCACGACCGGCTCGGGCACTTGTCTGACCTCCGCCTCTCCGTTGATGGCGACTACTGCCCTCATGATGGTCTCCCCTCTCTCTTTCCCAACCGAATCTAAATCCATTATTTTAAGCCGGACATCGTAATGCCTTCGGTGAAGTAACGCTGGAAAAACAAAAAGATCAAAAACGTCGGAACGAACGAAATGACCGCACCGGCCATTTCGAAGCCGAAATTGCCCTCCTTGGTCAACAAGGATGCGAGACCCACCGTGAGCGGGAACATTTTCTCGGACGTCGTAAAAATAAGGGGCGTAAACAAATCGTTCCAGCACGAGATGAACGCAAACGTTCCAACGGTCGCCAGCGCCGGCTTGGCCAGCGGCACCATGAGCCGGAACAAGATTTTGAAATCTCCGGCCCCGTCAAGATAAGCCGCTTCTTCCAAATCCTTGGGAATCGTCTGCATGAACTGCCGTACCAGAAATACGCCCATGATCGCCCACAGCTCCGGCACGATAATGGCGGAATACGTGTTGATCCAATGCATTTTGCTGAACATGATGTATTTGGGAATAATTAGCATTTGATTCGGGATCATGACCATCGCCATAAAGCACCAGAAGATCGTCTCTTTGAACCGAAACTGCTTTTTGGCGAAAATATATCCGAGCACGCCGGCGAAAAACATCTGCGTCGCCACCGGCACCAACGTTATGACAAGCGAGTTGAATAGCCAGCGCGTCATGCTGCCGCTGTTGAAAATGTAGCCGTAGTTGTACCAGGTCGGCCGGTCGGGAATCCAAAAGGAAGGATCGGCGAGCGCCACATCCAGCTTTTTGAACGACCCGAGCACCATGACGATAAACGGGAACATGAACGCGATGCCCGCCAGCACGAGCGGGATATAGACCAGCGCTTTTCGCCCAGCCGTCATGCCGTTCGCCTCCTTTCTCCGCGAAGTTTAATGGTAGGATACGTCTTTGCCGAGAAATTTGCGCTGCACGAGAGAGATCGTAAAAATGATGAAAAAGAGCACATACGCCAGCACGCTGCCGTAGCCGAAGCGCAGCGACGTGAAGCCTTCCTGATACAAGTAGTACACGATCGTCGTCGTCGAATAATCCGGGCCGCCTCCCGTCAGCAGAAACGCGGAGTCGAAAATTTGAAACGAACCGATGGTCGTAATGATCGCCACGTAAAAATGAATCGGCAGCAGCAGCGGAAACGTGACGCTCCAGAACGTTCGCCAGCCCGTCGCGCCGTCCATCTTCGCCGCTTCGTACAGGTGCCCCGGAATCGACTGCAGCCCGGCGTAATAATACACCATCGTGCTGCCGCACACTTTGAAAATGCTCAAAGCGGCCAACACCGGCAGCGCCTGCTTCGAATCGGAGAAAAAGAGCTGCGGTTCGATCCCCGCGTAGCTGAGCAGATGGTTGACCACCCCGTAGTCCGTTCCTTTGAACAGCCAGGCCCAGATGCCTGACAAGATGACGAACGACGTGACGACCGGAAGGAAGAACATCCCTTTGAACAGTCCGGCCAGCTTGACTTTGGAGTAGACAAGCAGCGCCAAAACCAAGCCGAGTGCCATCGTTGGCACGATATAATAGACCGAGAACAGCACGGTGTTCCAGATCGACCGCCAGGCCAGCTTATCCTGCAGGAACCGTTCCCAATTGCCGAGGCCCGCGAAGGACGGCTCGCCGATCATCGGCCAATCCATGAAGGTCAGCACGAAGCTGAAGACGAGCGGAGCGAACTGAAATACGAGAAAATGCAGCAGCACCGGCACCAGAAACACGTAGATGATGGCGTTCTTTTTCCAGCTCTGCGCGATCCGGCCGGACAGCCTGCTGTGCTGGTCAATATGAGAGTTTCGTACGGATTCCATACGGCGAATCGTCACCTCCGGCAGGTCCGAGGCGCAGAGAGGGGCGGCGGCAAAACGCTGCCCCTTCGTGCCACTTGGTTTAGGAAATTACTTTTTCGCATCGAGCTTAAGCGCTTCGGCGGCGGCATCAGCCGCTTGCTTCGGCGTCTTCTTGCCTTCCATCATCGCGCCGATCTCCGCTTGAATCTTGGGCATAAACCCGCGGGCGGCCGGATGGGAGATACCCGGGATCGTCAGATCCGCGTACTTCATAAATTCCTTCATATCTTGATCGTCGTTATAAATGTCGCCCGCCGATTTGCGCACGGGCAAATAGCCGGTCAATTTGTTGAACGCTTTGGCCGTATCCGTATTCGTGAGGAATTTGGCGAATTCGACGGCAGCGGCTTTATTTTTGCTCGTTTTCGAGACGACGAACATACCTACCGTGCCGAAGCTCGCCTGCTTTTCCTTTTTCAGCGGCGGCCCGATCACGTATGGTTTTTTCTGCGCTTTCAGCGTCGTCAACGTCGAGCCTTGCCCCCAGACCGCCAGCATTTTGCCGGACAAAAATTCGGGGAACTGGTTGTCGTTGGAGATCGAGTCCTTCGGAATCCAGCCGTTATCGTACATTTTCTTCACATACTCGAACGTCTGCACGCCTTTGTCATTGTTCAAAATAATGCCGCCTCCGTCGTCCGTCACGTTGCCGCCGCTCTGCCACAGCAAGGGGTACAGCGTCGCATTGCAGCAGCCCGCGCCGCCTTCGAAGTTGCGCGCATAGTAGCCTTTGGCCTTCGCCTTCTCGGCCCAACGGTCGAACTCGTCCCAGGTCGTCGGCAGCTTCGCCGGATCTTCGCCGATCGCCTTGATCACGTCTGGGTTGTAGATCAGCGTCTGGACCTCCTGCAGAATCGGAAGCGCATACAATTTACCCTGATAAGTTGCACCGGCTAACGCTCCCTTGCCGAAATCGTCCGTATGGATGTCCTTAGCGTAGGCGTCAAGCGGCTCCAGAGCATGATTGCCGGCAAACTGCGGAATTTGATCCGGAAGCTGATAGAAGACGTCCGGACCGGACCCGGCAGCGAGCGCCGTCAATATTTTTTGCTCCCGGTTTTTCCACGGAATCTCTTCGTAGTTCACTTTCACGTCGGGATACTTCTGCTTGAACGTAGCGATCGTGTCGTTCCAGAACGCTTTGAGCTGCTCCTTCTTATCGTCGCCGACGTAAGGGTGCCCCCATACGGTAATTTCTCCGGCTACCTTATCCCCGGCCGCGCCAGGAGCGGCTGCGTTGTTCGAACTGCCCGCATCCGAGCCGCAGCCGGACAATACGAGGCCGAGCGAAAGCACAGCCGGCAGCATCATCGATAATGCACGTTTGGTCATAGATGTGACCCTCCTCGCTTGTAGACTGAACTGACGAATCCAAGACTTGTTTCAGACCTACCGGACTTTGATCGACGGTTGACGCTGCTTTCTTTTGACGGACGGGCCGTCCCCCTTTCAGCCATAAGAACCAAAAATGATCCAGTTCATGAAAAAAGTATTTCAACCGCATTCTAGATCATATCTGGTATTTATTTATACTATAACGATCTCGGAAAGCGCTGTCAACCGTCCGCAAAAAAATTCCACAACGCCAGAAAAAAAGAAAAGCCGTCCGGCCTCAGGACAGCGCCTCCTCCAGCCGACGGCAAATCGTATCTTCCTCTTCCATCCGGGACCAGAACCACTTCAGCTCCCGGTGCATCGCCTCCACCTGTCTGGCGTTCAGATGAATGTCCGTCGTCCAGCGGAACGACGGAATAATTTCGCGGTACATAGGGTAACGCGACGGGTGCTTGACCGTCCCCTTTCCGCGCCACTCCGCGGCCTTCTTCAGGCTCGGAATGCTGAAGGTGTTCTGGCGCAGCGTCAGTTGAGCTGCTTCTCCCAGCAGGTAGTCGACCAGCGTTCGCGCCGCTTCCTTTTGCTCCGAATGGCGGTTCATCCCAAGCGCAACCGAGAGCAGCAGCGTCCTCGGCTCGTTCAGGTACGGCAGCGGCGCCACGTCGAAAGAAAACCCCGCCTCCCGGATATCGTTCAAGCTGAAATAGGTCGTCATGATCATCGACACTTTTTCCTGAAGGAACAGCGCTTCCGCGTCGGCATCGTTCTCCGCCGCAAACCGCGGGAATACGCCTTCCTTGGAGACAAGCTCGCGGCATTTGCGCAGCCCTTCCATCAGCTTCGTCCCGCAAAACGACGGACGACCCTGCGCGTCGTACCGGACCGCGTCCCCGCTTTGCAGCAAAAATACCGGCCACCGGTTCTGCGACAAGAAATAAAAATAAAACCCGAACCGCCCTCGCTCATCCGCGAGCTTCTGCGCCGTTTCGGTCAAATCGTCCCACGTCCAGCCGCTGTCCGGCTCCTCCAGCCCTTTGTCGGCAAAGTGATCGCGGTTATAGCACAGCACAACCGGAGAAAAAGCGAACGGCAGCGCCAAGTACCGGTCGCGATGTTTGAAGGCGCTTTGCAGAAACGGGTACTGCCCGGCGGGTGGGTTCATGGGCTCCAGCCACTCCTGCCGGCCGCTGTCGACCACATGCTGATAATCGGTATGGTTGATCGTAAATACGTCAACCATGCCGCCCTTCATATATTCTTCGATCGCCTGCGCGTAATTATCGTAAGGAAGGGCCACCGTTTGCACCCGAATATGCGGATAGGCGACATGAAAATCCGACAGCAGCCGGTTCAAGTCCATCTGCTCCATGACGGAGGTGTAATACCCCAGCTTGATCGTAACGCTGCCCTGGACCGCGGGGCTGCTGACCCGGTTGCCGACCCTCGGCACCTTCTCGATCAACTGCTCGTCTACCAGCATTTCCAGTCCTTTGCGGACCGAATTTTTGCTGAGCTGGTACTGCTTGCCGAGCTCCACCTCGGACGGCAGGTGTTCTCCGACGGAGAGCTTGCCGCTCACGATATCTTCCCTGAGCTGGGCAACCATATGATCCAGACGCTTATGAAACGTCGTGCGGCTGGGCTTTTTCGGCATCGTCATATCCCTCCTGCCTGTCGAATAAACTGGTTCTCATCTAGTTTATATAATGGCGGGTACGATGTCAATGCGCGCTGGATTTGCAAGCTAATATGCACCAAAAAAACGCCTGCTCCGAGCTGAGCCGGAACATGCGTTTTTGGCGTACGGGCGTTATACCTCGTTGCCGGTGTTGCCACCGTACCTGTGCGTGTGGGGTATACTGCCGTTCACAGTCGTATGCCCTTCGAAATAATGGTAGTGTCACTCCGCCGGAATGAACCACAAACCCCGTAACGGGGATATCCATAGCACCAACTTCTTCTCCATGATGAATGGTACTCCATTGTATGAGTAGAGAGCTTGGGCCGTATGGGCGTTTGTCTAATGCGAATCGGTCCGCTTTACGCCTATTTCAGGTGCTCGGGATTCAGCTTCTCCAGCTCCGGCACGACAAAGCGGCCGTCCTTGCGGATCAGTCGATCGTCAAAATAAATTTCTCCGCCGCCGTATTCCGGACGCTGGATCAGCACCATATCCCAGTGAACCGAGGAGCGGTTGCCGTTATCCGCATCCGTGTAAGCGTTACCCGGCGTAAAGTGGATACTGCCGTCGATTTTCTCATCGAACAAAATGTCTTTCATCGGCTGCTGTATGTACGGATTGACACCGATCGCAAACTCGCCGACAAAGCGGGCCCCGTCGTCGGTATCCAAAATTTCGTTCAGCTTGGCGGTATTGTTCGCCGTCGCCTCGACGATCTTGCCGTTGTCAAAGCGGAGCGTGACGTTTTCGAACGAAGTTCCCATATAGATCGTCGGAGTGTTATAAGAGATGACGCCGTTGACCGAGTCCTTCACCGGCGCAGTGAATACTTCGCCGTCCGGAATATTGTTCTGACCTGCGCATTTGATCGCCGGAATGTCCTTGATCGAAAAGCTAAGATCGGTGCCCGGTCCGACAAGCCGCACCTTGTCCGTCTTGTTCATCAGTTCGACAAGCGCGTCCATGGCCCCGGACATTTTGCTGTAATCGAGGTTGCATACTTGGAAATAGAAATCTTCGAACGCCTCGGTGCTCGTATTCGCCTGCTGCGCCATCGAGGGATTCGGATAACGCATGACGCACCATTTGGTATGATTGACCCGCTGATCGACGACCGGACGCTGATACACCTTCATGAACAAGCGCAGCTTATCCTCAGGCACATCGGACGTTTCGGTAATGTTGTCGCCGCTGCGAACGGCAATGTACGCTTGCATCTGCTTCATCCGGTTCAGCTCGATGGCCGCCATCTGCTCGTACAACTCCTGGTTGCCGCCAAGCATCAGCTTGCGCGTAACTTCGGGATAGCGGAACTCGATGAACGGATGCCCGCCTGCCGCGTACACCTCTTCTATTAAACACTTGGTCAATTCCTGATCGCGAAGGCCGATCATTTCAATCAGGATATTCTCACCCGGCTGAAGGTCGACGGAATACCGTACCAGGTTTCTCGCAAACTGCTGCAAACGTGGATCTCGCATCTTCTTTCTCTCCTTTGGGGACAGCATCTTGAACTCACCTTCTCAACGTACCAAATTTTCACGGAAAGTTCAAACCCCTAATGAAGGTTTTCGGATAAAAGATCACGATTATTTTTACATATTGAGGAAACCGATTGCCGGACGGCTAAATCCAGCTTTGCAGTGCCCGGTCATAAGCAAGAAGCTCTTCCGGCTTGAAAAAGTTGGCAATTTCCCGTTCCGCGCTTTCCGGAGAATCGGAGCCATGAATGATGTTGTTGCCGGTATGGACCGCATAATCGCCGCGGATCGTCCCCGGCAACGCATCCAACGGATTCGTCTTGCCCATCATGGCGCGGGACAGCGCAATGACGTTATCGCCCTGCCATACCATCGCAAAGACCGGACCGGAGGTAATAAACTGAACCAGCTCGCCGAAAAACGGTTTTTCCTTATGCTCGGCATAGTGGGTTTCCGCTTGTTCCTTCGTGATCACCATTAATTTGGAGCCAATCAGTTGAAAGCCCTTATCCTCAAAGCGCTGAACCAGCTTGCCGATCAACCCCCGCTGTACGCCGTCCGGCTTGATCATCAAAAACGTTTTTTCCATAATCGTTCCACTCCGTTTCTAAAATGATAGATTGCTAATCTTACACCTGAAGCTGTGTGCATCCCAGTATACCCGTTTCCTTCATTTTCCATGCCTGAGGAGATTCCGGAACAAGACACAAGAGCGCCGCCTGCACCCTTGCCCATGCAGGCGGCGTGAATATCGTTGCGGCGCATCTTGCTGCTTAAGCGCTCCGGCCGGACGTGACAGGTTCTTCCGCAGCCGTCACCGGCGCCGCTGCGCTTCCCAATGCCAGCTGCGCTTGCGCAGCGGCGATTCTGGCGAGCGGCACCCGGTATGGCGAGCAGCTGACATAATCCAGCCCCACCCCGTGGCAGAAGAAGATCGACTGCTTGTCGCCTCCGTGCTCGCCGCAAATCCCGGTCTTGAGCTGCGGCTTCACGGCGCGTCCGCGCTCGACCGCCCATTCGATCAACGTTCCGACGCCGTCCCGGTCCAGCACTTGGAACGGATTGTCGGGAAGCAGCTTTGTCTCCACGTAATGCGTCAAAAATTTGCCTTCGGCGTCGTCCCGGCTGTAGCCGAACGTCATCTGCGTCAGGTCGTTTGTGCCGAACGAGAAGAAATCGGCGTGCTGCGCAATATCCCCCGCCGTAACGGCAGCCCGCGGCACTTCGATCATCGTGCCGACGCGGTAGCGGAACGTGCGGGCGAACTCGCCAAGCACCTCGTCCGCCTTACGGGTCACGAGCTCGCGCATCAGCTTCAGCTCATTGGCATGGCCAACCAGCGGAATCATAATATCCGGCCGGACGTCGAGCTGCTCGCGCAGGCAACTGAGCACGGCGCGGAAGACGGCTTCGATCTGCATCTCGTAAATGTCCGGCAGCACGAGTCCGAGACGGCAGCCCCGGGTGCCGAGCATCGGGTTCATCTCATGCAGCGCCCTGACTTTGCGCAGCAGCTTCTCCAGGCTCTCCTTGCGTTCCGGGTCCGCGTCCGGCCGACCGTTCAGGCGCTCGCGCTCGACGACCAGCTGCTCCATATTCGGCAAAAATTCATGCAGCGGCGGGTCCAGCAGGCGAATCGTTACCGGCAGCCCGTCCATCGCCCGGAAAATGCCCTCGAAGTCCTCCTGCTGCATCGGCAGCAGCTTCGCCAGCGCCTCCGCGCGCTCCTCCGCCGTCTCCGCCAAAATCATCGCTTGCACGACCGGCACCCGCTCGGCGCTCATGAACATATGCTCCGTCCGGCACAGCCCGATGCCTTCGGCGCCGAAGCTGCGCGCCTTGGCAGCATCCTCCGGCGTATCGGCATTCGTGTACACCTCCAGCGTGCGAATCTCGTCCGCCCAGGCGAGAAGCTGCTGCAGCTCGCCCGTCAGCTCGGGCTCACGCAAGCTGACTTCGCCAAGGATCACCCGTCCGGTCGCGCCGTCGATCGACAACGCGTCGCCCTCACGCACCGTGACGGCTTCTCCGTCAGCGGTCGTTACGGCAAAGGCGCGGTCCGTCAAGCGCAGCGCTTCGCAGCCGCAGACGCACGGCTTGCCCATCCCGCGGGCTACGACCGCCGCATGGCTAGTCATGCCGCCCCGGCTGGTCAGCACGCCTTCGGCTGCCAGCACGCCGTGAATATCCTCCGGCGTCGTCTCCGAGCGCACGAGGATGACTTTGCGCCCCGCGCGGGCCCATGCCTCGGCCGTGTCCGCGTCGAACACCGCGACGCCGGAAGCGGCTCCCGGCGACGCCGGCAGGCCAGCCGCCAGCACATGCAGCGGCTTGTCGGTATCGATCGCGCGGTGCAGCAGTTGATCCAGATGAAACGGCTCAATGCGATTGACCGCTTCGCCGGTATCGATCACGCCTTCGCGTACCAGATCGACGGCGATTTTGACCGCGGCTTGGGCCGTCCGCTTGCCGTTTCGCGTTTGCAGCAGGTAAAGCTTGCCCTGCTCGACCGTAAATTCGATATCCTGCATGTCCGTGTAATGCCGCTCCAGCTTCTCCGCCGTCTGCACAAGCTGGTCAAAAACAAGCGGCATCTCCTCGCCGAGCTTCGCAATCGGAACGGGCGTCCGCACGCCGGCCACGACATCTTCCCCTTGTGCGTTCATCAAGTATTCGCCGTACAACACGGGCTCCCCGGTAGACGGATTTCGCGTAAACACGACGCCTGTCCCGCAGTCGCTGCCCATATTGCCGAACACCATCGTCTGAATGTTGACGGCTGTTCCTTGCTCGTCGGGAATCTGGTGCACCTTGCGGTAAACTTTCGCCCGCGCATTGTTCCACGAACGAAATACTGCTTCAACGGCCAGTACGAGCTGCTCCTCCACCTTCTGGGGAAACTCGCGTCCCGCTTCCTTGCGGATCACCGCCTTGTACTCTCCGATCAGCTCCGTCCAGCCTTCGGCGCTCACTTCACTGTCCTGGCTTACATTTAATCGCTGCTTGAGGCGGTGCAGCAGCCGTTCGAATTGGTACGTTTCGATGTCGAACACGACGTTACCGAACATTTGGATCAAACGGCGGTAACAATCGAAGGCAAATCTCGGATTGCCGGTCAATGCCGCAAGCCCTTGCACCGTTTCGTCGTTCAAGCCAAGGTTGAGAATCGTATCCATCATACCGGGCATCGAAGTCACCGAACCCGACCGGACGGAGACGAGCAGCGGCTTGGCCGGATCGCCGAAGCCTTGGCCCTTCGTCTGCTCCAGCTCCCGCATCGCTTGGTGGACCTGCTCCATCAGCCCCGCCGGAAGCTGCATGCCCGCTTCATAATAGGAGCGGCACACGTCCGTCGTAATGGTAAAGCCCGGCGGCACCGGCAAACCGGCGTTCGTCATCTCTGCAAGATTGGCCCCTTTTCCGCCAAGGAGCTGCTTCAAGCCAGCATGCCCCGAATGAAACGGCACTACACTTTGCATGATTGTTAATCCTCCCGTCATTTTAGAACCTACGGTACGCAGACCGCGAGTACACATATGGAACGTTGTGGATGTTTAATGATGTATAAAACATATCATAGCTTTATTGCATTGTAAATAGTATGTATTATTTATATTTAATACACACTATTTATTCATGATTCTGTGATGGCCGCATCTGTGAGAAAAAGTAACGTTGTCCAAAGCAAATAAAGTTATAGACTGAATTGGCGATTAAGCTAATGAGCTTGATCATATATTTTTATATATTTGAAACAGCCGAAAGGGTCCATTTGACATGTTTGTTTCCGATAGGAACCAACACGAACAACTTGGATCTAGCAAGGAACGAAATAAAAGATGGACGGATGTCGACAATTACTTAAGCGATCTGCTTATAGCACATGACCCTATCCTCGAGGAAGCGCTTCAAAATAATGCTACAGCCGGTTTGCCGCCGCAAGATATTGCCCCGAACCAGGGTAAGCTGCTGCATTTGTTGGCGCGAATCCAAGGGGCGCGCACGATCTTGGAAATCGGCACGTTAGGCGGTTATAGCACCATTTGGCTCGCAAGGGCACTGCCTGCTGACGGACGTTTAATTACACTGGAATCCGATCCAAAACACGCCGAAATCGCACGAGCAAATATTGCGTGTGCCGGTTTGTCCGATATCGTTGAAGTACGAGTAGGTCAGGCGCTTGATTTATTAAAGGAACTGGACGCCGAAAACAGACGGTTTGACATGATATTTATCGATGCCGATAAGCCCAATAATCCGGAATACTTCAAGTGGGCACTCCAAACGGTGGGCTGCAAAGGGTACGACGGTTTCGCGATAGCTCTGGTCACGAATGACAATTAGCTCACAAGACAAAGGAACTGACGTGCGCTATTTTGGTCTTAGATGGCCCGTTTCTCGAATAGAGAACATACGTTCCTTTATTCGTGTCGAAACATGTATAGCAAGGCTAAAATCGGGCATTTAGCGCATCTGAGTTCCTCTGTAGTTGCGGAAGGTGGTCAAAAAGACGGTTTAGAGGAACTTTTCCGCGTCTATTTTGCTCGTGCGCGATCCGTTCATAAGTGAGAGGAGGCTTCGACCGGGGGCTCCCAGGGTCTTCTAGCGGCTCCCGGTGCCGTTCGCTTAGCACCAAGTCCGCAAACAGCAAAAAACCTCTCTGAAGAGAGGTTACGAGAAAGGTTACATGGGGGGCAAAAATAAGGCTTGCCCCTCCGTTTCTATGATCTTGTCACGCCATCCCGGCAGCCCGGCCATCCCGCTCCGTCTCGCCCTCATGCAGCGACAGCTTGGCGCCCAGCGCGCGGAAGCTGCCGATGACGTCCTCGTAGCCGCGCTCCAGATGCTCCACGCCCGTTATGCGGGTGCAGCCTTCGGCTGCGAGTCCCGCCAGCACCAGACACGTGCCCGCGCGTACATCGGTCGCATGCACCCAATCGCCGACAAGCGGCCGGCCGCCGTGGATAAAGGCACTTTCTCCGCGCACCTCGATCTCCGCACCCATGCGGCGAAGCTGCGGCACGTGATTGAACCGGTTCGGGTACACCCGTTCCGTGACGATGCTTTTGCCTTTGGCCTGCGTCAGTAAAGCCGTCATCGGCTGCTGCAGGTCCGTAGCGAAGCCCGGATACATCGTTGCGCGGACCCGGGTCGCTCGGATCTGACCCGTGCTGCGGGCGGTAATGCTGTTTTCGTCCCATTCCATCTCCAGCCCGGCCTCGCTCAGCTTGGCGATACACGCCCCGAGGTGCTCGGGAATGACATCCTTCACGGTTACGGTACCGCCGGTGATGCCCGCACTCATCAAAAATGCCCCGGCGACGAGCCGGTCGGGAATCACGGTATGCCTTCCTCCATTCAAGTATGGCACGCCCTCGATCCGTATGCGGTCCGTCCCTGCGCCGTAAATGCGCGCGCCCAGACCGTTCAGGAACGCCGCCGTATCGACGACCTCCGGATCGACTGCGGCATGGTACAGATTTGTCCGGCCCTGAGCGCGGACTGCCGCCAGAATGGCGTTGATCGTGGCGCCCGACGTCACGGTATCGAAATAAATGTCCGTCCCGCGCAGCGTTTTGGCCTCAACGATATAGTGATCCTCGCGGAACTCCACCGTCGCGCCCAGTGCTTGGAACGCCTTCATATGCTGGTCGATCGGTCGGGAGACAAAGTTGTCTCCCCCCGGAAACCCGACCGTCACCCGCCCGAATTTGGCAAGCAAGGCTCCGGCAAAATAGTAGGACGCCCGGTAAGCGGACGCCTTCCCCGGATCGATGATCGCGCTGTGGATGTAACGCGGGTCCAGCACAATTTCGCCGGATGGGCGGCGGGTGATCGTCAAACCGATGTCTTTGCCGATCTGGGCGATCAATTTCACATCGTCGATATTCGGAATGCCCTCCAGCGTCACAAGACCGTCCGCCAGCGAGGCGGCGGCCAACAAGGCGAGCGAGCTGTTTTTGGAACCGGGAATATGTACGCTGCCGTTCAGGGGACCGGCAGATTCCACTTCAATCCATCTCATTGACCCTTACCCACTTTCCGATGATGTCGTTATTTGTTATGAAGCTCCAGCACGTATCCGCTGCCGCGAACCGCACTGATGAGGAAGGTGTCTTTGCCGTATTTTTTGCGAATCCGGTACACCAGCGCATTCAATTCGTCCATCGTCACATCCGGAACCCCGTCCTCGCCGACCGAGCGCTCCGGCCATACGGCCTGCTTGATTTCGGCAATCGGCACGAGCCGATTGGCATGATCGTACAGCAGCTGAATAAGCAAAAATTCTTTCTCGGACATCGCAATCCGCTTACCGTCAACCACACATTCCCGTTTCTCCCAATGGATCGTCAGCGGGCCGTTCGGTTCGTCCCACCGCTGCGTAATGCTGAGCGGCTCGAACTCCAGCGTCTGGTCGGCGAAAAGATACGAAAAATGCAGTACCGTCATCCCCTTGGCCAGCTTGATGATATCAAACGATTTCAGCGGGTAAGGTTGATTCGGTTCGACGATCACGCCGTTGATTTCCGTGCCGTGCGTGCTGCCCAGATCGTACAGGACCGCGCGCTCCTCTTCTTTGCGGATCACTATATGTTTACGAGAAATAAACGCGTTCGAAAAAGCGAAGTCCGGAGAATACGAGTTCGACGCCCTCCCGACTACTGTTTCGGCGGCGGTCAGATTCAGGCACGTACCCGAGCGGAAAGGCTCTCCGCGAATCACATAAAGACAAGCGAAAGTATCCAGTTTCATTCCCTCCGAGTGCTGCACAGCGGTCATGCATCGTTGTGCGGTCGATAAAAATAAGTTGACCTCCTATCATCATAGCTTATTTCGGCCTTGAAGGAAAATAGGCTTCGCTGACGCATCAGTTATATTTCGATAATACGACTCTGTCAGGGAAAAACGGACATAAAAAAGCCCGCCTCACCGAAGGATGCATACGGAAAGGGGGTAGCGGTCCAGTTATCATTCATTTTATACAAACAATGTCAACAGTGTCGGATCTCCCGTAGACGAACACAAGCGGCTGCTCTGTCACGGATTTAAACGATTGAGCTTGCATGCCATTCATCTGCCATTTTATATTGAGAATTAGCTCCACAACCACCTTAATGGGCCGCTCTATCTACAAGACGAAGGTCCGTGGTATAATAGCACTACTTTAACGAAAACGCATTCACACGGGAGATCCGCCTATGCCTTTGTTTTTTCGCCTTACGGCTTTGACCTGCGGCTTATTTCTTCTCATTATGTTGCAAGCTTCGGTTTACATTCGACCTCCCGTCCCACTGCCGCCGCCCAAGATTGAAATTCAAACCGAGTGGTCGCCCGAAGAACTGCAAAAGCCTCCGAACATCATCATCCTGCTCAGCGAAGCATTTTGGGATATCACTCAAATCAAAAGCCTGCAATTCAGCGAGGACCCGGCGCCGATGTTCCATGCGCTGCAGGAGAAATTCACCCATGGCACACTGCTTTCCCCGATGTTCGGCGGAGGTACGGCCAACGTCGAGCTGGAAGTGCTGACCGGGCATTCGATGCGCTTTTTCCCGGAGGATTCCACTCCGTACGAGCAATATATCAAGCAGCCAACCGCTTCGCTGGCCAGCTTGTTAGCGGGACAAGGCTACAAGACGACGGCGATCAGTCCGTTTTATCATTGGTTTTTCAACAGCTCGGAGGTGTACAAGCATCTCGGATTTTCGCGCTTCATCAGTTTGGAATACTTCAATCCGGACGAGTATGTCGGCCCTTACATCGGAGATCACGCCGTCGTACGGCGCATTATCGAGGAGTCCGAACGTAATCCCGGCCCAGACTTCATTTTTGCCAATACAATGGAAAACCATTATCATTACTGGCCGGGCAAGTTTAAAAAGAACCATATCGAAGTGAAAAGCCATATGTCCAACGCGGTTACAGGCATAGCCGAGACATATGCGCAAGGCTTGTCGGGCGCCGACCGGGCGCTGCAGGAACTGGTTCTGCACTTCAGCAGGTTGAAAGAGCCGACGATCATAGTATTTTTCGGCGACCATCTCCCTTCCTTGGAAAAGCTGCTCGTTTATAAGGAATCGAATTACATCAGCGGTGAGGACGATCCCGACTTTTTGGAAAAAATGCATAACACCCCCGTCGTCATCTGGAGCAACTATTTGCCCGAGGAAGCGAAAGAGGAACTGCATATGAGCCCGTCGTTTCTCGGGCCATACATTTTGAATCTGGCGAAGCGGCCGGGCAGCCCGTACATGGACTTTTTGTCCGACCTGTACCGAAAAATGCCGGTGCTGCCGCCGAAAACGTACTATGAAGCGATGAACATCGACGTGAATCTGGTGCAGCAGTACGAGGATCGGCAGAAGGCCATCCTGGCTCTGGAAAAGCAGGCGGCCGCAGGCAGCGGGAACGCAAGCGCGGCGGGCGTCGACACGGCGGCCAGTAGTGACGCGAGCAACGAGGCTGGTGGTGAAGTCGTGGCAGGTAGCGACGGTGCGGATAGCAGCGAGGGGAGTAGCCCGGCTGGCATGGCTGGGACGGGAGACAGCAGCGCAAGCGGCGCGGCGGGCAGCAGTGACGAGAGTAATGCAGCTGTTGGTGCCGGAGCAGCGGGCGGCGAAAAGAGTAGCTCGACTGGCATGGCCGGGACGGCAGACAGCAGCGCAAGCGGCGCGGCGGGCAGCAGCGAAGAGAGTAATGCAGCTGTTGGTGCCGGTGCAGTGAGTGGCGACGAGAGTAGCCCGACTGGCATGGCCGGGACGGCAGACAGCAGCGCAAGCGGCGAGGCGGGCAGTAGCAACACGAGTAATGCAGCTGTTGGTGCCGGAGCAGCGGGCGGCGATACGAAGGGGAAAACGTTTATCCTCGGCTATGGCGAGCCGCTCATCGAACGGGTAAGCCCCGCTTTCTTAACCATCGGGGGCGATGCTTTCGGAAGATCGCAGCTTACCGTACATGGCGGAAGATACGGCCTTGGCAGCACCGTCTTCATCAACGGCGAACCGCAGCAGACGACTTGGCAAAGCGAATCCTCGCTTAGCGTCAACGTGCCGAAGGCACTGACGGCCAATGCCGCAACGCTGGACGTCCAGGTACGCGTCATCGATTCCAAGAACCGGGTATTGGCCGAATCACAAATCGTAAAGGTACCCGTGCAAGAGAAGAAGCGTTGAAAAGCCGAAGATGCGGCATCCCGTTGCGAATCGGATGGCGTGTCCTCGGCTTTCCTAAAAATCAGAAGATAGTACGTACTCTCCTGAAATGGCTCACATATAATAGCGCACCCGAAATGCTTTATCGGAGGCAAATCGAGCCATCTCAAACTCTTAGCGGAACTCAGATGCTCTACTCTTGTCGAAATTTCTCGCCCCACGTCCAAACGAAGCACATAGCGCATCTGAGTTCCTTTATTTCCCAGAGCAGTTCTTCCCGCCGGCCATTAGCGGAAATGAGATGCTCTATTTCCATCCTCTGCAAAAAAAAAACTACAGCGGAATAACCAGCATACTATGTTTGTTTTCAAGCTCCCGAAGGTAAGCTAGAGGATTTCTT
>NZ_JAHNZO010000004.1 GCF_018998565.1 Paenibacillus oleatilyticus
TCGGAACGTTTCCCAGTATACAAGAGGCGCTTTTTTTGTTCAAAGCTCAAATTACTTCATTACAGGAATGGCTCCTCCAGTGATTATTTTTATCTTATCATATAAATAAGCCATAATTTGTCGTATTTAAATGCTACATTTAACTTGTAATCATCTTAACCGGCAATGGAGGAAAAGAAGATGTCCATTCAAGAAGGCACTCAAGAAAAGATAGGTTTCGTTTTCCTTAGCGGAGCAGGACTGGATAACCGTATCTGGAGCAAAGTTGTGGATGGACTTGATTATCCTCATCTGATGGCCACTTATCCTCGAAGAAAAGATTCGATGGAATCGCGGAAAAAGCTTTCTTTGGACGATTATGTTACTTATGTAAAAAGACAAGTAGACGAATGGGGACCTCGGAGGTTCGTTATCGTGGCGCATTCGCTTGGAGGAGTGATCGGTCTTCGGCTTGCATCCGAATGGAACGATCGTTTAGCAGGCTATATCTCGGTAGGGGCAGCGATTCCGAAAAACGACGGTTCCTTTTTGTCCGTGCTGCCATTCCCCCAAAGAATGCTAATCTCAACGATCATGCGAATCATCGGTACGAAGCCGCCGGAATCGGCAATTCGTGCTGGATTGTGCAGCGATCTTTCAGCAGAACAAACTACGGAGATCATCAATGGATTCACACCCGAGGCCATACGCGTATATACGGACCGAATCAAGGTATCCCTGCCGACGGTTCCAACGTTATATGTAAAGCTAACCCAAGACAAGGAGTTCAGCCCCTCTTTGCAAAATAAAATGATTTCGAACCTTCCCCCCCAATGGGTACGAAGTCTGAACACAGGGCACCTGCCCATGCTTAGCGATCCGGATGGGTTAAGAGCTATTTTAGAGGAATTCATAATAAATGTGAGGTCATAAAGGTAATGGATATTTCAGATCTTTTGTAAAGCTGGATTTCTTTGAAGTCGATCAAGGTCGTTGGCCGGATTTTGAGAAGCTTTTTGAACGTCGGGGCGGACCAAAGAATTGCTGGTGTACGGTTTGGCGCGGGAAACCTGAAGATCGGAAAACGAAGGTACTCAAAAAAGCTGCAATCCGGAACATGGTTCAAGAACATGTTCCCGTAGGGTATCTTGGGATATGCGGGCGACGAGCCTGTAGCATGGTGCTCCATCGCTCCGCGCTCGACTTATCGCCCGATTCCCCAAGCTATCGTTTTATGGGATTTGTTCCGCAATTTAAAGAGTTCGGCTTTGTCGAGGTGGGTACTGCGGGAAGTCGGCGGCATGTGATGCGTTTCATGCTGGATTTGTTCACCGACTGCCCCGTCAGTCCATAACAAATTATTTCTCCGGAATGGCCTGCGACAGCGCCCGAACCAGATTGAGCAGCGATGACAAGGTGTTCGTATCCGTCACGCTGCCATCCGGTCCGATCATCTTGCTAACGAACGGAACGGCAAGCGACGCTTCGTCCGGGATAGCTGCGCTCATCATCTTCAGCGTTAGTGTCAGCGATTGCAGTGCCGTAGCGCCGCCATCCGGATGCGGAGACGCGCTTACGACCGCCGTCGGCATGTTCATGAACTCGCCCGAGGATACGACCCAGTCCAGCGCGTTCTTGAGCGTGCCTGGCACTCCTCGCGCATATTCCGGCGTACAGATCACGACCGCATTCGCCGCTCGCAGCTCCTCCCGCCATTCGCGCACCGCCTCATGCCCTTGAGCTTCGTCACCGTCTAAGTCCGGACTGAAATGCGGTAAACTCGCAAGCCCTTGATACATACGAAACTCCATACCGGCGGGCATCATTCCTCCGATGATCGAGAGCAGCCGTGTATTAGACGATTGCTCGCGCAGACTTCCGGATATCCCTAGCACTACTAGACTTCGTTGTTTCATCCAGTCCACCCTCTTTTCCATTCGGTATCCGCATTATAAACCATATCATTAATGTCACAGTCAATGGGGCCATAAACGAACATCAGCACCCTGGTCATCAAGATCTCAGGGACTTTTTCATGCAGCAAGAAAAAACTGGACAAATCGCCGTGCCGCATTTATATTAACATTATGAATATAAATAATGATTATATAACCAAAGGAGGCTGCGCCGATGCAGCTGCAGGCCAAGTATGTGGCCCTTGCCCTATTAAGCAAGCGGCCGATGACCGGGTACGAAATCAAAAAAAATTTTGAAGGACCGATCTCCTTTTTCTTCGAAGGAAGCTACGGCAGCGTCTATCCGACGCTCAAAAACTTGGAAAAGGAAGGCTGTATCGAGAAACGCACGATTATACAGGAGGACCGCCCGAACAAAAACGAATATTCCATCACGGAGGCCGGGCGGGCGGTTCTGGCTCAATATTACGAGCAACCGGTCGAGGAAGATAACGTACGTTCCGATGTGTGCATGAGGCTGTTTTTTGGCGGGAAAATGGATGAGGGCGAAATGCTGGATTGGATCGGGCAAAGCCGCAAGCAGCACGAATCGAAGCTGAGCATCCTTCAAGGGATGCATGATCAGTATCATCAGCAGATGCCCAAGCATCAGTTGCTTTCTCTTACCATCGGCATTCGTTATCACCAGGCCAAAATCGATGCCCTGCTGGAATGCGCGGCAATGCTGAATCATCATGAGGAGGAGAAGTGAACATGGGAGCGTTAATTTTTTTGCACGTGCTTGGGGCTGTGCTGTTCCTCGGCAACATTATTACGGCGGCGTTTTGGAAGCTGTCGGCGGAGCGCGGTCAAGATCTGGCCCATATCCGGCGGGTGGCGCGCAATGTGATGCACGCCGACTACTGGTTTACGCTGCCCGGCGTCATCCTGCTGCTCGCAACAGGCCATATCATGGCCGCCTTGAACGGGTACTCGCTCGCGGAGCTAAACTGGATGACCGCGTCGGAAGGCTTGTTTGTGCTAAGCGGCTTAATCTGGGGCATTCTCCTCATTCCGGCCCAACGGACAATGATGAAGCAAAGCGTCATCGCCGAAGCGGAAGGCACGCTTACCGCTGCGTATCGGAAAGCTTCCCGCACATGGGATGTGTTCGGCACGCTGGTCATCATCATCCCGCTGGTTGTGCTGTACTTGATGCTGGTTAAGCCGTTTTGAGAGAGGAAGCGGATCTTATGGAGATCATGAGGTTAGAAGACGTTATTGATCTGCCAAACCGAGGTGTGGTGCTAAAGATTAGTGTAGATGAAACGGATCCTTATAAAATTACAAAATTAAAGAACTTGATTGGTTCCAAGATAGCCGTAAGAAATGTAGACGGGACAAGCTTTGAATTTGAGATTAAGGATGTTAGTGTGTCTTTTTCCATTGCCAATTTTCCTCTTATTGGGTTAAATATTAGAGAAAGGGTGGACATAGAGAGGATAAAGAAAGGTTCAAACATACAATTCGTATGAGTTCTAATATGATAGGGTAACAGTTTTTATAGGGCGGAAATCCGCCCTTTCGTTTATTCCTCTTCTCTTTGAAGACCGGCTAAAACTTATTCACAAGTTGATCGGCTTGCCGCGTTGTTTCCGGCAAACGATATTTCGGGGAGAGCTTTAAGATCCATTCGCAAGCCGTGGCTAAGGAAATGCGATGGCCTATAGACACGAAATTAGGTTTAACGTTATCCTGAGTTCTTAACACGGCCCCGATCACCTCGCCATGATCAACTAATGGAGAAGAGGAACCTCTTTTTACTTCAGGGTCTTGGAACTCCCCTAATAACTTCGTCTTTCCGCATCCAATGGTAGGAATGTCGAATAGAACTCCCAAATGACTCGCTAATCCAAATCGTCTGGGGTGAGCCATTCCCTGACCGTCGCAGACGATGAGCTGAGGAGGGGTCTTTATTTGCTCGAATGCTTTAAGCAGCGGCGGGATCTCCCTGAATGAAAACAAACCGGGGACATAAGGAAAATGAACCGTGTCTTCCACCACAACCGATTTTATGATATGTAATGAACTTGCTTCTAAAATAACGATCGCAGCAATTAATTTGTCGCTGTGTTCACTATACGCTACGTCCACTCCAGCAATATAATTAACTTCAGCAAGTTGATCTTCCCTTATCATTTTTAAAGATAACTCTTGTTGCAGTTTGACTGCATCCATTTCAGATAAATTCCATGCATGCTTTAAGATCGGTTCCATGATCGAGCCCCCAAGAAGTTTAAAAATTCCAATCGGTTTGCAGTAAAATATTCCTTAAGTTATTATAACCGATTAGACGTCAAGGGGACGTTTAAATCGAACGAACTAAATTCTTGTCACGTTGACTGGGGCAGCCATCTTGATGATATCAACTATACACCAGTTATCATAATGAAAAGAGGTTATTTATGAGTTCAGGAGAGTTACTTCCTACTAATGAGGTAATTGAGGCTGTGTTAATAAATTCGATTTCCCCTATTCTTAAACAGCTAGATAATGACATTGGAAAACTAACATATAGATGTTCTATTTTTGTGGATGATCAGGAAATGAGTTCTCAACTATTAGATTTTTCCGGAATGCACATTTTTAATGGAATCGCACAACCAATACGAGCGAGATTCAGACCCACATTTAATGCTAATCAACTAAAATTTCAAGTCGAAGCTGTGTTTTCACAAGATATTTCTCCACAAGGGACAGGTTTTTCCGGTTTTTGGACAAAAGGAAAAATTAATACTGAAAATTTAATAGTACAAAAATCACCTTGGGTAGCAAGGTATAATGTATGGAAATGGAGGGGGTGGAAATAGACTGGATAATATACAATTGAGACTAATAAATGTGATTCTTTCTTGCAAACAATAAACCATCAAATCAAACACTAAAAAACTTGGCAAACTGGCGGGTGGGAAACGCCCAGCAGACAATGATGAAGGAAAGTGCCATCGCCGAGGCGGAAGGGGCGCTTTCCGCGTATTAGAGAAGTACAGGATTTACTTTTTATTGACGGACGATATGATAAAATGAAATTATTGGAAGAACATTAGCAGAGAAGCTATTTTCCGTAGATTATAATGATGTTTTGGGAGGCAAAAATGAAGCGGGTATTATGAAAACGAGGGAACGTGTTCCAGGAGATGAAAAAAATATTTACCTTGATAAAATTGGAGGGGTACCAACTCATAAACCTGAAAAATTCCCTATTTATTTCGAAGATGAACAATATGGATTTGTAATGCAAATCTATTGCGATAAGGAGAAGTTTCCCAATATTTAAGGGGTTTTATGTTGGCAGATATATCAAGATGTTAATGAAGAAGATATTCCAATCATTATAGAAGTACCAATTGGTGCAGAATTGAATAGTAATAATGAAGGCACTCCTATTAATCGATTAAAAGAGCGTATCATATACTATGAAGAAGGGCTAGAACCAGATGTATTAGAGATTGGTCTTGGAATTTATAGTGATGAGGAAGAGGATAGGTATTTTCATCAAAAATAGGTGGTGCTATTCCAGAAGATTATATGAGTCCTGATGAATATATTGGACGAATGTATGAGAGTATTTATGATGCTGATGACTACGGCTTGAATTTTGGTATTGAAGTTTTAAATCTGACTAGAAATCATAAAGGAAAATGGAATTAATATAAAAACTCCCTTTCTTACTTGCATTTTATATAAAAAAAGAAGGAAGAATTGTCTATGACTAGAATCAATATAACACTTCTATCTGAAAGGGATAATCATTTGTTAATGACTATCAAGAAACATACAGGTTTAGGCCTATTAGAGATTAAAACTCGTATTAGTAATATCAATCCTCTTATGGAAGTTGATTATGTCAATATTAATGAGAGGAAAAAAATGAAAGATTTTGTCGAAGATTTAATTAAACATAAAGCGAACTTCAAACTTTTGGAACATGACGAAGATTACAAAGAAGAGTTACCGCTTGAATACTTTATGAATAGCTTTAAAATGGCACGACAAATTGCAGAAGATAGAGAAAGAATAGATGACATTTTAGGAGAAGAAGACAACGAATAAAGAGAAATGGGGGACCCTAATACTGTATAAAGATTTCTCAAATTGGTTGTACGCACGGATGACTGGAAATAAATTTACAACTTTTACAGAAGAGGCGATACTTTGCGAGATAAATTGATGACATCTATTGTTCTGTATGGTTCCATCGAGGATCGGGAAAACGACATATGGGACTGGTATCAATATTCCTTGAAACTAAATGAAGGGTTAGGATATCCTTCGACCCATTTGGGTATTATCGGAGATAGCTTTAAATCAGGAAAGTTAAGCACAATGAAACGAACAGAAAGAAATTTAAAAAAGGCATTAGAGAACGGGGAGAGTATTGAAACCGTATCTATCTACTCATTACCTGAGGGGTTTACTCAAGCGGCATTTGATTTTAATACTTTTATTTCAATGAATAGAAGGCTAAATCAGTTTATAATCGTTTCAGTCCCGAGTGTAGATTTTAGCAAATTCGATAAGAGAGAAATGATAAGAGATTTAGGGCACTTTATTACATGCAGAGAGGCTGAAGTCTTTGAACTGTCAATCCTGGAAAGCCCTTTGATTTATGCTTCCAAAGTAAACCAAGAATCCGATTTTAAGAGCCTGAAAAAAATAGATAAGTATGATTTATAGTTATATAGATCGGTATGTCGCCTCGAAGTTCTCTTATTTGTTTATGAAAACGAATCGTTAACAGACAAGGACAGCTTTCGCAGCTGTCCTTTTATCGTGCTAATTATACTTTTTTCAGGTTCCGGATAATGACCATGATCGACAAAATCAAACAGACCCATGCAGGAATGGTGGTTGCAACCGGTTGATTTGCCCGAAAAATATGGGCATGAATCGCTCCTAACAAGAGAATTACCAATAATGCGCCTGCCCCAATAGCCAACCGTCGGTTCCGGATACCGGCAATCAGCATGATACCTCCAATCAGTTCAAGAAATCCGGTTACTGACATGAACCACAATGGGTATTGGTAGTGCTGCCAATGCTCAACCTGAAACGGAACACGTAACAGTTTTATAATGCCCCCTGTAAAAATAAAAACGGCCAGAATCACTTGCAAGACTTTAGCTATGATTTGACTTCACTCCTTTGAAAATGTTGTGCATAGGCACCTTCATTTGCAAGCATGCCATACAATAAGTTCTCTTGATTAGATCTCTCCGGTGCCAGGAAAAGCCCGATGCAGATTAACGTATTCTACGCTATCAATACCCGCTTGGGAACGTCTGGGCTTCTACATTAGGTGTAAGGCGGGTTGAGTCAACCCAGCTCGTGTAACAATCGTGCTCACTTTCGTTTCGTGAAACACAAAAAATCGCACAACCAATATCAATTATAAATATTACTCAAAAATAACGTTACTTTCAAGTAATATTTTCGATTCGCCGATTAATAAAGTGGTGGAAGTAACTATTCCGAAGTGTATCCGACCGAACACGGTATTCAGATCAACGGCAAATGCCCGTTTTATGAAGCGAGACGCATCGTATTTGCGAAAATATGGGCTGACCAAAATGCGATTTTCGAGCAGGACATGCCAGGCAACGAAATAACACCGCACCAACGGCAATTGAAGCAGTGGCTGACGACCTCTTTACGAGATGCCAGCTATTTGAACGACGAACCTCTCTAACCGGCAAAAAAAACGCAAACCCGGCGATTCCAACCTTGCCAGGTTTGCGTTCTTTACTTTCTGCTCATTGATCCGCCGAACGAGCCCACCGCAGCAGAAGTACGGCCGCTTCCGCCCGTGTCGTATGCTCTTGCGGCGCAAAGCGCCCATTCTCCCGCCCTTGAATGAACCCGTGCTGCCGGGCGGCGGCAATATAGCCCTTGGCCCAGTCGGGAATATCCGCCTCGTCCGCAAACATCGAGAGCTCCGCTTCGGGCCCTGCTTGCAAGTTAGAGGCGCGAGCCGTCATCGCGGTCATCTCGGCCCGCGTCACTTGCGCATCCGGACGGAAACTTCCGTCCTCATACCCGTCAACGATCCCGCGCTGTACGGCCATCGACACAGCTTCGGCGGCCCAAGACGGGATGGCTTCCTGATCCACGAAGGCTGCCGACGCAGGAACGGTCGACCCCGACTTGTCGAATCCCTTAGTCCGGACCAGCATCGCGATGAACTGGACCCGGGTGACCGGGTCGTTCGCCCGGAACGTTCCGTCCTCGAACCCATCGACGATGCCGCAGCCGGAGGCATCCGAAACCGATGACTCCGCCCAATGTCCGGACATATCGGTAAACCGCACCTTCGCCACCGGGACGCAAGCTGCCGAAGAACCGGCAGGCTTATCGGGTACAGCGGGCTGTTGGTTGGGCACTGCCGGCTTCTGCGGCACTTTAGGCTCCTCGACAGGAGCCGGGCCGCCTCCCCCCGCATTCCCCCCGGAGGAAGAGTCCGACGGCTGCTCCGGGGCAGCCTCCCGATGAACGCGCACCGTATACGTCCGCACAGTTTGCCCGTCCGGCGCCGTTACCGTAATCCGAATCGTTGTTGCCCCAACCTGCAAGGCAATCGGCGCAGATGCTTCCCCGCTAAGCGTCACCTTGCCGTTGATCGAGATCCGAGCGTTCGGGTCATAGACCGACGCCGTCACTGTCGTACTGTCGAGCGAATGGCCTACGCTCGCTTCGTATGCGGTGATTTCACTGTCAAATGCCGGAGACAGCGCCGCATCGGTCAGCCTTAGACCGGTTAAGCCGGCGCTCGTGCTTGCCTTGCGGGTGACCTCCACCGTGTAGGCCTGCGTGCTGACGCGGTCTTGGGCAGTTACCATAATCGTGAGGCGGTTGACACCAACCTGAAGCTCGACCGGTTGGGATGGCTGATGACTTGCCGCTTCTCTGCCGTTAACGGTCAGCAGCGCATTCCGGTCATAGACCGATGCCGTCACCGTCATGCTCGTCACCCCATGCTCGACAGCCGCTTCATAATGAACAATGCCGCTATCGAATGCCGGGCTCAAAGTTCCTTCAGATAACAGGAGCCCGTTTAAGAGGACATTGGAGCTCGGCTTCCGATGTACCATCACCGTATACGACTGCGTCGTGACTCCGTCTTGCGCGGTCACCGCGACCGTTATCGGATTGGCCCCCACCTGAAGCTCCACAGGCAGGACCGCCTCTCCGCTTGTAAAAGATTGCCCGTTAATACGTATCGAGGCTTCGCTGCTCGCCGCCTTTGCCCGCACCGTCAGCGCGTAGACGTCATTCGTGACGGTCGCCGTATAGCGCGTCGTCCCACCTTGGAATTCCGGAGCCAGAGCCGCGTGACTCAACGTCAGCTCGCTCAATTGCACTTCGCTGGAGGGCAATCTCGTCACCAGCACGTTGTAGAGCTGAACCGTCGTTCCGTCCTGGGCCGTCACCTGAATCGTGATCGTCTGGGCTCCGACACGGAGCCGAAGCGGCCCCGAGACGGCTTCGCCGTCTTGAAGCACCAGAACCGAGGCGTTCCCGTCGACAGGCACGGCAGTCACCGTAGTTGCCGTCACCGAATACGGAACTTGGGCCGTGTACCGGTAAGTCGTCCCGGTGACCGTTTCATTCAACGTCACGCCGCTAAGCTGCAAGGTGTGCAGCAATGCATTGTCCGATACGACCGTGAACGTATGGCTCGCGGAAAACGGTCCCGTATTGCCGGCCGCATCCGTCGCCTGCGCCTTCACGGCATGCGTACCTACAGCCAGACTATCCGTCAGCGTGTAGCTCCACTTGCCTCCCGCGTCGGCCGCCGTTTCCGCCAGCGGCACTTCGTCCACGTACACGCTCACCGTGACACTGGCTTCCGCCGTGCCCGCGATAGCCGACTTCGACCGGTTCGTCACAGCGCCGTTAGCCGGGCTTGTCACGACAGGCGCCGGAGGGGCCAACGTATCTACCGTGAACCTGATCTCCGCGGATGGCGGGCTCATATTGCCGGCGGCATCCGCTGCCGTCGCCCTAACCGTATAGATGCCATCGACGAATACGATAGGCGGAATAAAGGTCCAATTGCCTCCAGCATTCGCCATCACAGTGCCTGCCGGACTTCCGTTTACGACCACATGGACGGTGGCATTGGCTTCTGCAGTCCCTCGAATAACCGGCTTGCTTTGTTTCGTCGCCGTACCATCGGCCGGAGCAAGGATGACCGGAGCCGCCGGAGCTTGCGTATCTACCGTAAAATGCACGGTGGCGGACGCGGGACTAATATTTCCTGCCGCATCCTTCGCCCATACTTTGACCGCATGCCTGCCATCCGTCAGAGCGTCCGGTAGCGAATAAGACCAGTTGCCTCCGGCATTTGCCGTCCCTGCTGCCGTCTCGGTTCCATCCAAATCAATAATAAGAACTGCCCCCGCTTCGGCGGTCCCGGAGATCATCGGCCGGTTGCTGCCTGTAATGGCCCCGTCGGCTGGTGTAAGGATGACCGGGGCTGCCGGAGCTTTCGTATCTACAGTGAAAGAGACCACGGCGGACGCCTGGCTGACATTCCCCGCCGCATCCGCTGCGGTAGCTTTCAGGCTGTGCGCACCGTCAGCCAAATCCGTAGGCCACAGGTACGTCCACGTGCCGCTGCCGTCTGCAGTCGTCGTGCCGGCCGGAGCCGCGTCCAAATACAACGCTACGGTCGCGCCCGCTTCCGCCTGACCGGTAATGACCGGCCGACGGCTGTTGATCCAACCGCCGTTGACCGGTGTACCGATCACCGGCGGTGCCGGAGGCTGCGTATCTATGGTAAACGATATTTCCGCGGAAGCCGGACTTTCGTTGCCTGCGGCGTCTTTCGCAACCGCCTTGACTTTGTGGATGCCATCCGCCAGCGCGGCGGCCGGAGTATACGACCATCGGCCGCTTCCGTCCGCGGTCACGGGCAAGCTCGCCCCACCGTCCAACGTGACGTTCACGGTCGCATTCGCTTCAGCCGTTCCGGTTACCGTCGGCTTGTTGTTCGGAAGAACTGCTCCCGCCAATGGCGCCGTGATGATAGGGGCCACCGGAGGCGTCCGGTCGATGCGAACGACGGTCCAGGCAATAACGCTGGTATTCCCCGCATTGTCTATCGTCCTTGCGCTCACCGTCGTCTGGCCTTCGGCCGTAATCGTCACCGGGCCCGCATAGGCCGTCCACGCGAGCGTCGTCGCTCCTGACAAGCTGTATTCCGTTCGGTTCACGCCCGAGCCCCCGCTATCCGTTCCTCCTGCGATCGTTACCGTGACGTCCGCATTCGTCCAAGAACCGGCGGATGAACTAAGGGCAGGAGCCGTTGGTGCCGTCCGGTCGATTTTCACGACGGCCGAGGCAATAACGCTTATATTCCCCGCATTATCTATCGTCCTCGCACTTACCGTCGTCTGGCCTTCAGCCGTAATCGCCACCGGACCTGTGTACGTCGTCCATGCGAGCGTTGTCGCTCCCGTCAGGCTGTACTCCGTTCGCTTCACTCCCGAGCCCCCGCTGTCCGTCCCTCCTGTGATCGTCACAGCCACGTTCGGCGTGGAGGTCCATTGCAAGGTCGCCGGACTTACGGTCGGTACGGTCGGCGCTGTTTTATCCACCTTCACAACAACGGTGTTGGTCGAGCTCATATTTCCGACATTGTCCACCGTTCTCGCGCTCACTGTCGTTTGACCTTCGGCGGTAATCATCACCGGGCCCGTATAGGCCGTCCATGCGAGCGTCGTCGCTCCTGACAAGCTGTATTCCGTTCGATTCACGCCCGAGCCGCCGCTGTCCGTTCCTCCGGTGATCGTTACCGTGACGTCTGAATTCGTCCAAGAACCTGCGGATGCGCTAAGGGTCGGCCCTGTCGGGGCTGTCCGATCGATTTTTACGACGGTCGAGGCGGTAACGCTCACATTTCCGACATTATCCACCGTTCTCGTACTCACCGTCGTTTGACCCTCGGCGGTAATCGTCACTGGGCCTGTATAGGCCGTCCATGCGAGCGTCGTCGCTCCCGTCAAGCTGTATTCCGTTCGGTTCACGCCCGAGCCGCCGCTATCCGTTCCTCCCGTGATCGTCACCGTGACATCCGAGTCGGTCCATGAACCTGCGGATGCGCTAAAGGATGGCGCCGTCGGGGCTGTCCGGTCGATTTTTACGACGGTCGAGGCGATAACGCTCGTATTCCCCGCATGGTCTACCGTTCTTGCACTCACCGTCGTTTGGCCCTCGGCCGTAATCGACAATGACCCGGTGTATGTCGTCCACCCCAACGTCGTCGCTCCCGTCAAGCGGTACTCCGTACGGTTCACGCCCGAGCCTCCGCTGTCCGTTCCCTCTGTGATCGTCACCGCGACGTTTGCCGCAGAGGTCCATTGCGAGGTCGCCGGAGTAACCGCCGGAGCAGTCGGCGCCGTCTTATCAATGGACACCACGGCAGTCCCGACGCTGCTGATGTTCCCTGCGTTGTCGATCGTTCGCGCACTTACCGTCGTTTGGCCCTCGGCCGTGATCGTCACCAGACCGGTATACGTCGTCCAAGCCAGCGTCGTCGCGCCGGATAAGCTGAACTCCGTACGATTCACGCCGGACCCACCGTTATCGGTTCCGGACGTAATCGTTACCGCGACATCGGAGGCCGTCCATGACGCTGCCGAAAGCTTGACTACCGGCTGCGTCGGCGCCGTGCGATCGATTTTGACGACGGCCGTCGCGATTGGGCTTATATTGCCTGAGAGGTCTATCGTTCTTGCGCTAATCGTGGTTTGTCCGTCATTCGTAATGATTATCTTGTCTCCATCGTTGTAAGGCGTCCAGCCGAGTGTCGTCGCCCCGGACAAGCTGTACTCCGTACGGGCGACCCCGGAGTCCGCATCCGTGCCCGGCGTGATCACCGCCGTTACGTCTTGTGTGCTCCACTCGGGGCCCGGGCCGCTAATCGCCGGTGCCGTAGGCGGCGTAAAATCAAACGTGAGCTTATATACGTTCACATTGGTTTCCCAATTCTCGTCATATCCGCCTATAGCATACACATCATTCCCGAATACCGACAGTTGGGCATTGGTAAGCTGTCGAATCGTAGCCGTATCCTTTGTCCATTGGTTCGTCGCCGGATCGTATATATAGAAATACTTTTTTCCCATCACCAGCACTTTGCCGTTCGGCAGCGTCACCTGGGCATGGCGGAAAAACGTGTCGCCTTCAAACGGCAGATTCCCCGCCTTGGTCCACGTATTATTCGATGGATCGTACAAATAACCATCGAAGCGGTAGACGTAATGGCTCTGCCCGCCGGTAACGAGAACGCGTCCATCCTTTAGCGTGCTCTGTGCGGCATCGTAAATGGGATAAGGATAAGGAGCCGCTTCCTCCCAACGATTCATACCCGGATCGTATACATAGGCCTGATTATACATCGTGCTGCGGTCCGCTCCCGACCAAATCTCGTTCGCACCGCCTACGATAAGCACCCGGCCGTCCAGCAAGGTGCCTTGGGTGTTTCCGAATATACTCCCTACCGGCAATGACGCGCCATCAGACCAGGTATTGGAGTAGGGGCTGTAAATTTTGGCCACGTTATTGTAAACGTATCCTGTCCCCGGGACGAACTTCGACCCGCCTGTGACAAGCACTCTTCCGTCCTTCAGCATGCTTTGCTTGTGATAAGAAAGCTGCAAGGGCGGCGCAAGCGAAGTCCAGGACCGATCCGTCGGGTTGAATGTATAAGAATACCGCGCAAAAGTAGATGAATTTGCCTTTTGTCCCCCGGTCACCATGATGCGGTTGCCGGACTGCACCGCACTGGACGTAACGCCCGAAATATTTTCCGGCAAGTTCGCCGAATCCGGCAATTGTTCCATCATGACTGCCGCATGCGCAAGCTGCCCTCCCCCTGCAAGCACGCTCATGAAAAAGACTGCGCTCCAGAACAGTCTCCGTAACGTGATATGGATCAAACTCGAATTCACTCCTTCAAAAGTTCCTTGTTCCTTTTGGTCCAAATAGTTACATCTAGAGTACCAAATGGAATAACCGAAGGATATTAACTTTGGTTAACTCCGAACCGTTAAATTTTTTATCGAGATCGTGTTGTTGTATAATTTTTGGATGAAGAGAGGTCCTTATGAAATGAGGTGCTATCCATGAAATCGTTGGATGAACTGATTGACGAAACGGAATCGACATGGCTGGAAGTGCAGGATTGGGTTGCCAAAGCGACCAACACCGTCGAGATTTTACCCGCGAATCCGCACGAAGCCGCGGAAGTGCTGCATCAACTGCAAGTGACGACCCGATCCGCATTGGGGATAGTTGCGTATTATACGGGCGGCATCCTCATCGAGAACGGTTGGCTGCGCATCTTAGGTTCCGGCAGTCGACGGCTGCCGAGGAATTTGATCACGTGGAATGAAATCGGCGCCGATGGAAAAAGCACGAGATTCCCCTCATCGTTCTTGATCGCCGACGACGTAGTAGGCGGCTTTTTTGCGCTGAACGGCGGGGCCTTCGAGGGCAAACCGGGAGATGTATTTTATTTTGCTCCCGATACCTTGGAGTGGGAAAGCCTGGATATAGGGTTTTCGGATTTTTTATATTGGGCTTGCTTTGGCGATGTGCAAAAATTTTATGAGACTTTTCGGTGGGAAGGCTGGGCGGAAGAGATTTGGCCTATCGATGGAAATCAGGGAGTGTCGATTTATCCGTTCTTGTGGGCGGACGGCGGCCCCGTTACCCATCGCGCCAGATCCGTCGTTCCGATCGAGGAACTATGGAAAATTTCTGTAAACGATAGTAAACTTAAATGAGAAAGGTCTACACCGATTTCATCGAAAATGGGGCGTGATCGCTTGTGAGAAACTCCTTCATCCTTGGGCTGGGCTGCTTGCTCGTTGTCGCACTGACCGCTATGTTTTTGCAAGACCCTGCCATATTTTATACGTATGCCGGGATATTCGGGCTGATTTTTACGGGAGCGGCGGCCATCCTTACCGGTTCCAACGTAAGCGGTGATCGGGCGAGGGCTAACTATTGGATCAGTACCGCCAATGATAGGGCAGCCAGAGGGAAGTGGGCAACGTATTGTTTTATGATCGGATTCCCCAACCTGCTCCTGGCCGCCGTCGTATATTTCAGTTCGCTGTAAATCGAAAAAAAGCCGTGCAAGTCCTTCAACCAAGGACCGCACGGCTTTAAACCCATCAGCGAATCGGGATCCGCATTTCAAGTTCCTTATAAAATTCGATTTGCGGCATCGCATAGGTCGTCAGACGAACGGGCTGCTCTTGATCCAGCGGCGAGAACTCTTGTACGTACGAATAGGCCTCTCCGTTCTTCCCGACGAGCTTCAAGCTTTTGCGCTCCAACGCCTTTCCGTTCTGGACAAGACTTATTAACCCCTCCTGATTACCGGGAAGCGGCCCGGTAATGCCACAGCTCCTGCATCGCCTGACGTGCCCCTTCCACTGTCTTCGGATCGAGCTCCGTCATCGGCTTTCCGATCAACTGTTCTGCTGCAAAAGCCTTCTGCGGCACCTGCGCCGCCGGAATCGAAGCCATAAATAAGCCGGCCGCCGCAACCGTTATTGCGATCAGGATTTTATAAGGTTTCATTGTACATCTTCCTCTCACGCATATTCCATACACCCCATTAGAGTGTTGGCGCTCTCCGTTTGGTTCCCGGCGGCGCAAATTTTTTTTCGCCAAGCTTTCGCGGGGTGCAAAATTCCATGCTCCGACGACTCTTTTAACATTTCAAATTTTTGCCTTAATTGTGTTTATCAAGTAGAATAGTTCCGTACCTTATTCGCGCGAGGAGGCCGGTGTTCTTTTCTTATTCGACATGTCATATTTTTTTAGTTGAGAGATTATTCCGGAGGCGGTGATCCTGATGTCCGATCCGAACGAATTCGGGTCCCAATATTTCGAGAAAATATTAAATATGGTCGACGTGGGTGTCCATCTGGTGAACCGGGAGGGCACGACCGTCTTTTATAACGACAAAATGGCGGAGATCGACGGCCTTGCGCGGAAGCAGGTGCTGCATAAAAATATTTTTCACGTCTACCCTTCCTTAACCCACGAAACGAGCACGCTGGCCAAGGTACTGCAGACCGGGCAAGAGGTGCCCGAAAAAATACAAACCTACGTCAACGTCACGGGCAAACGCATTACGACCATCAACCGCACGTATCCGCTCTTCGATAACGGTCAGCTCACGGGCGCCCTGGAGGTCGCCAAGGACATTACGAGCATCGTCCAGCTTCACGACCAGATTCTGGACCTGCGCCACCAGCTGTACCAAGCCAAGCAGAAGGACGGCAAAAAAACGGGCGCGGCCCGCTATCATTTCAGCGACTTAATCGGAGAGAGCCCGGCGTTTCTGGAAGCGGTTTCTACGGCCAAAAAAGCTTCACGCACCAGCTCCCCTGTCTTCATCTGCGGGGCTACGGGCACGGGCAAGGAGTTGTTCGCCCAGAGCATGCACAATGCGAGCGTCCGCCGCAATCATCCGTTCATCGCGCAGAACTGCGCCGCCGTACCCGGCGACCTGATGGAGGGCATCATGTTCGGCACGACCCGAGGCGCGTTCACCGGAGCGGTGGACCGTGCGGGCTTGTTCGAGCAGGCCAGCGGCGGCACGCTGTTTCTGGACGAGATCAATAGCTTGGACCTGCTGCTTCAGGCCAAGCTGCTGCGGGTGCTGCAGGACGGCATCGTGCGGCGAATCGGAGCGACGACGGAGCAGCAGGTGAACGTCAGAATCGTCGCAGCGATGAACATGGAGCCGCAGGAAGCGCTGGACAAGGGCATTTTGCGGCACGACCTCTTTTTCCGGCTCAATGTCGTCAATCTGCAGCTTCCTCCGCTGCTGCGCAGGCAGGAGGACATTCCGCTGCTTGCGCAGCATTTTATCGAGAAGTTCAATCCGATGTTTGGCATGAAAATTACGGGACTGGCTCCGTCCGCCATGCAGCGGTTCATGGCCTACGCCTGGCCCGGTAACGTCCGCGAATTGGGGCATGCGATCGAATCCGCCTTCAATATGATCGAGCCGGAAGAGGAGATCATTGAGGAGCATCACCTGCCCGCGAATCTGAGGGAGGCTCCCTGTCCCGTGCCGGTTCCCGCTCTGCGAAAGCCGGACCTTACCGCTTTTCCGGCAGGGAAATTAACGGACCGGATGAAGCAGATGGAGCGGGAGGCGATCGTCGACGCGCTCAAGCGTCACGGGTATAACATCAGCCTTGCCGCGCAAGCGTTGGGCATCAAGCGGCAGGCTTTGCAGTACAAGCTGAACCGGTACGGGATCGCGAGGAAGCCGTAGAGGAGGAATTTTATCGGCGCGGGCCCAGCATCTCCCAATATTGGCACGTTTTTTGCTTGTTAAATTAGCGAAAACGATTGATGGAGGTGCTCTGGATGAGCGTACCGATGATGGACCCGCAAAGCAAAGCAAACGTTCCCCCTCTCAGCAGCAAAAGGCATTGGAAAGACGTCGAACTGTGGAAAGATGTGACGGAGGAACAGTGGAACGATTGGCTGTGGCAGTTGACGCACACGATCCGCACCTTGGACGAGTTGAAGCAAGTCGTGAATTTAACTCCCGAGGAAGAGGAAGGCGTGCGCATTTCGACGCAAACGATTCCATTGAATATAACGCCGTATTACGCTTCGCTTATGCACCCGGACGATCCCCGCTGCCCGATCCGCATGCAGTCGGTGCCGATCTCCGCCGAGCTGCTGAAGACAAAATACGACCTGGAGGACCCGCTCCACGAGGACGAAGATTCCCCGACGCCGGGCTTAACCCACCGTTATCCGGACCGGGTGCTGTTCCTGGTCACAAACCAATGCTCCATGTACTGCCGGTACTGTACGCGCCGCCGCTTCTCGGGCCAAGTGGGCATGGGAGTGCCCAAAAAGCAGCTGGACGATGCCATCGACTACATCCGCCGCACGCCGGAAGTCCGCGATGTGCTCCTGTCCGGGGGCGACGGCTTGCTCATCAACGACAACATTGTGGAATATATATTGAAAAATTTGCGGGCGATCCCCCACGTCGAGATTATCCGGATCGGCACGCGGGCTCCGGTCGTCTTCCCGCAGCGCATTACGGAAAACCTGTGCAACATCCTGAAAAAATACCATCCGGTATGGCTGAACACGCATTTCAATCATCCTCTGGAAATTACGGCCGAGGCGAAGCAGGCTTGCGAAATGCTGGCCAACGCGGGCGTTCCGCTGGGGAATCAGGCGGTCATTCTGGCGGGCATTAACGACAGCACGCATATTATGAAAAAGCTCATGCACGAGCTGGTCAAAATCCGCGTCCGCCCTTACTATATTTACCAATGCGATTTGTCCGAAGGCATCGGCCATTTCCGCGCGCCCGTGTCCAAAGGGCTGGAGATTATCGAGGCGCTGCGCGGCCATACTTCGGGCTATGCCGTCCCGACCTTCGTCGTCGACGCCCCCGGAGGCGGCGGTAAAATCGCGCTGCAGCCGAACTATCTGATCTCGCAAAGCCAGGACAAAGTCATCCTGCGCAACTATGAAGGCGTTATCGTTGGATACCCGGAGCCGAAAAATTATATCCCGGGCCGCGCCGACGAATACTTCAACGAAATTTACGGCATCCAGCAAGCACCGGCAAGCACGGGAATTATCGCCCTCATGAAGGATGAAAAATTCAACCTGGTGCCGGAAAACTTGCACCGCATCGGCCGCAGAAAATCGTACGAGGAAGCTTCCGAGCACACCTCACTGAAAGACCGTCGGCAAAAGCGGGATGAAATGAAGGAGAAGCTGATCAAAGCGGTGAAGCAGAAGGAGGATACTTCGAGCGCGGAAGCGTGAGGCGTTGGCGATAGGGGGAGTTTTGGTGGCTCACCCTTAAGGCGCCAGGTAGGCGGGGGCTGTGCAAGGATTTTGGCGCGCGGAAGGGCTGTGTGGTGAGGATGTTGCACCGGTCGTTGTTTTTCGTCAAGGCCTCCGGAGCTCCTCCACGCACCAGCCTCCCGGAACGCGTTTTGTTGTAGTACGGTGGGTGATCACCCTCTGGCGCAAAACGTCCAGACAAGCGGATCAGCCCTCGCGGATCCCCCTAGGGGCCGTCGAGGGCTTTATTCGGGCTGCGCGGGCAGCAAATGCCCCCCGGGTCAACCCTTGCTCGAAAATTTGTTGATTCGCGGGGCGTTCATCAACTCGTCGTAACGGAACTTGCTTCCTAGTGCGGAGAAATCGTTCAAATAAAGCGCCTCTTCGATTCGCTGCGACATGCTTTCGGTCACGTATTGTCCGCAGTTAGGACAATCCAGCGCCGGTGCATCCAGAATCTGCACCGCCGTTTTCCCGTCCGGCGCAACCCAATAGCAATCTTTTACGCTCTCGCGGATAGGTTCCGCATCGCACCACATACATTTCATCGTTCGTTCTCTCCCTTCTCCAGGTTGTCATCATTTTTACCATATGGTATATAAGCAAAGTTGATGCCAACTTAGGATTAGGGACGAAGCAACCTTATAGACCGGATGAAAAGCATAAAGCACCGCAAAATCTTTTGCACTTTTCCATCATTTTGCAGCAAAACTTTTTGTCCGCCGGGAGAATAGACGCGATCCTCTCTCGCATTGGCCCTGTTTTTGCTTTAAACTTAGGGAGGAACCGCCCGGGTGGGGCATATTTGTGAAGTAGCTTTCTTGCGGAGTGCTATGCTCATGCTTACGAAGTAGCTTTCCTGCGGAAAGCTCAGCCAATGCTTACGAAGTCAGTTTTCCTGCGGAAAACTTTGAGGAGGAAAAACATGCTGGAAGAACAAGCTTACTATACGAATCAAGTCGAGCAGGGATGCGATTACGAGATGCATGTTTGCCTCGACTTTTTTAACAAAAGGATACGGGTGGACGATTACCGGGGAAATATCGATGCTATTTACGGGCGTATGTGCGAGCTTGCCGGCCAGCACGCGTTAACCAAAGCCTTCGTCAAGTCGCGCGAAGAAGATTGGCCTGCCTTTTTATCCAAAGGCTGTATGCTCGAAGGGATTTATAAGGCCTACTTTCATGGCAGGGACGCCTACTGTATGGCCGTCTACTTCGATCTGGAGCGCCGGACCAGCGATTATTGGATCGAGGAGGATCAGATTTTGGGGCAAGTACTTCAGCTCCCTTTGAAGCCGGAACGCCCGCAGATCCCCGCAGACTGTACGCTGCGCATCGCCCAGCCGGAAGATGCCGAGGCGCTTGCCGTTTTATACGGCCAAGTATTTCAAACATATCCGACTCCCATGAGCCAGACCTGGTACGTCGAGAAGGTCATCCGGGAGGGAACCGTCTTTTATATCTTGGAACAAGCGGGCCTGCTGATCAGCGCCGCCTCGGCGGAAATCAACGAAGCGTACCGCAATGCGGAAATTACGGATTGCGCCACACTTCCCGCTTACCGCAAGCTCGGGCTGATGAGAGTGCTCATTTATGCTCTGGAGGAAGAACTGCGCAGCAGGAGCATCTATTGCGCCTATTCGCTGGCGAGAGCCCTTTCGTTCGGCATGAATGCCGCCCTCGGGCAGATGGGGTACCGTTACTACGGCCGACTGACGAAAAGCGTCGAGATTTACGACAAATTCGAGGATATGAATCTATGGGTGAAAGACCTCGGGGAGGGAAGGACTTAGCGGAAGCTAGGCCTTCCCTTTCACGTTTTGTGAAATTCGAGCATTCAGCTTATAACCAAGCCCGAGGGATTACGGAAAGCCTACTGATGACGGTACATTTACGGATAGGCATTCCCGATCTCTCCTGCCTGCCCCTGAATAAATCGTGATCATTCTAAGTATCATCATGCTCTGTAAATAGCTTTAAAGTATCCCTCAATCACTTCAATCTCCTGTTTGCTAGTATGAAATACATATAACTCGCGTTCTGGATTTTCCTTGCGGTGACGTTTATACCCCGCCCAAGCCAGCACAGGGTTATCGTATTCTTCCACAACTGTCATTTCTTCAATTGTACGCATGCGATTGCTCGATATGGCCTTAAGGGCTTCCACCAAAACAAATCTGCTAGGGTAACGGCTACAAACTTCCGACCATCTCATACCGTATCCCCCCTCACCTAAGCTCCATCCCCAGCACCGATTGCGCCAAGTCCACATGCTCGTTATCCAGCCTCACGTGAACCTGCCCCTTCCTCCGCTTCTCGCGCCACTCCTTCAAATGCGCCGCGCTATCCAGCTTCAACTCCGCAATGTTCAACGCCCGATCGAACAAGTATTTCGACGTATACAGCAACCTATAAATCCTGTGTCCGCCGAGTTCAATCGGCTTCTCCCGCCGCAACCATTCCTCCACGGTAAACTTCACGTACAACTGCTCTTCCGTTCCTTGTCTCGCAGGCCTCTCGGTGATCTCCTTCCTCCGGAGCACCTTCCAATCCACGACCTTTCCGTACCAACGGATCCCCGTCTCCCCCTCCGGCCCGAACTTCTTTCGAGACTGACAGACGGCAACATACTCGATCTGACTCAAAATTTTATGATCCGAAATATTCTCCAACGGCACATGGTAAAAGCGATGCTTCCGAGCTACCTCTAGCTGCGAAACCTCCCTTAACGAGCCCACCAGCACATTCTTCCCGGCAAGATGATCCTGGTAATACTGTTTCGTTCCCCGCGGCCTAGTGGAGCGTTCGTAGGCTTTTTCCGGGCTGTCCATAATAATTTCATCCAAAAACCGCTCCATCAACGAAGTCGCATTCGGCAAAAACGGGAACGCCCCTACGTTAATCAACTCAATGCTTTTGTATAACTTATGCTCCTGAAACCGTTCTTCGTCGGGGTACGGAAACAGCACATAAGCCCCGAACATACTGCGCTCATATTCGTGCTCCTGCTTGTCCATATACACAATGGCGTCCCGGTAACGGTGCATCGTATTGATGTCGTCCTCTTCTGGCCCGGGCATCCGATACTTTTTGTAATAGGACGTGCCTTCGTAAGCCGGGTTCAAGCGGTATTTCGCGTCAAAAATATATTTATACTCCGCAGCAGCGTCGTTCTTCTTAAGCGTTAAGACATTGTCCGGCTGCTGAGCCAAGGTCGGGCTCGTATCTCCGCTCGGCAAAGCATTATAGAACAACGTAAAAACTTCCCTGTTGCTCGGGTTACGGTATTCCATCTTCGCTTGCTGCGTTTTATCCAAAGTCACAAACAAGCCCGTCCGGTCCACTCGAATGATGTCCTGGTTCAACAATTCGTACTTCTTGCTCAGCAGATGGTGGATTTTCAGGAAACACCAGTATTCATAGAGCTTCGCCAAGTCCTTCATGGACAGACGGAACAAATCGCTCTGGATCGACAAGCCCTTCATCAGCATCAGGTAATAACGGTATACCTCTCGGTACCCCGGCGCCATCTGAAGCACTAACGAAACGGACATATGCGTCATATCGCCTACGTTTAGAAAATCATGCGCCAGCACCCGCTGAAGCTGTGTCTGCATGAGCTCTAGACGCTTCAACAACTGCGGATCACGGTCGCGGCCTTTTTCGGACAGGCGCTTTTTCAGCCCTTTCAGCTTCTGCTGGATGCGCAATAGCACCCAACGCACGAACCGATTTTCGGGCGTGTTATAGTGCACCTGCCGCTTCGTCTCCAGTACATGGCTCGGGACCATCCGCTGCCCTTGCACGGGAATAAACCCGATCCGCTCGTCCGGAAGGAGCAAATGAGGCCGCTTCGCCAGAAATGCGACGTTTTCTTTGCCCGCTTTCTTCACTCGCGCCGCGTTGACAACTCGTTTGTCCACTTGAAGCTGGGTATGAGGCGCCAGCTTGATCCGCTCCACGGCTTGCACAAGCTGCGCGAACACGTGCTGGAGGATCGTGAAAAACTCCGTCAAACTCTGATTCTTTGTCTCCCTGAGCCCCGTCAGGTGATACGTCTTCCGCAAGAAGTCAAAGGACAGATTATATATCTGCTCGTTCACGTCCTTGAGGATCATCTCGTAGTCGCGCTTGTAATCCATCTTGGCTGGAAAAATCTCCAGCTGAAGCTGCATCACCGTCTGCCCATGCACGCGCAGCTCCAGCTCGGTATGCCCGACTTCGTTCTGGAAATTGAGAATGCCAGATAGAATCTTTTGGCTCTTGCCCAGAGGCTTCACCGCTTCACGTAAATGAACGTTCTCATGGTAGAAGGTCAGCTCGACCTCCTGCTTCTTCTCGATGACCAGCACATAAGACTGAGTCTCGAAAAAGATCGGATAGCCTCGATCTCCTTGGCCCCACGGCACCAGCTCCTTCGTTACCAGCGAAAAGACGGCCATCGACTCGATAGCTACCGACGCAGACGGAGCAGCTACGTGAAAATGAGCGGTCACCCATTCCTCCCCCTCGCTACGATGAAGCTGTAGCGTCTCCACGGTCGGGTGAAACGGCTTGCCTTTGATATAGAGATCGAACAGATTCGTCTCCACGCGCAGAAGCTCTACACTCTGATTAAGAGAGCCAGTATGAGGTGAATCCATCTTCCTCCAACCTCCGCAGCATAAAGGCTATTTTTCGCGCGCTTTGCGGGTATTTCACGGACTCGGACGATGATCCGGCGTTCCACTTGAAATTGGACTCCGTCGGGTCATCCATCATCTTCTGAATCGGCAGGCTCTTATCCAACGCTACCTCCATCAATTGCAGCAGTGCTCGCTTCACCGAGCTTCCGCTCCCTTGAACCCGAGGCAAAATCTTTTGCAAAAGCTGCATATCCAGCGCAGCATCCTCGCTCAGCAGTTGGAAGCGCTCGTTGTATATCAGATAAAAGCAAATCGCATCCCGTATACGGAATCCGACATGGGAATGAATCTCTTCGAGTATCGTATTGATCTTCACCAATTTCTCCGTCGTCCGGTGTACGAGGCCTCGGTACTCTCCATATACATCGACCAGTTGCAAATAATCGCTTCGCAAAAAGCTGTTGGGAACCTGCGTCGCCAGTTCGTCATCGTCGACCAGCACTTCGTCCGGGTACTGAGCCAGGTTAATGTAGTTGAATTCAATCGTATTGGCTCGGTCCAATACCTTCTTGCTGAACGGATGCGTGGTCTCGTCCATATTGACCGTCCCGACGAGGTACACGTTATCCGGCAAATACATATTTCCGAAGGTCTGCTGATCTTGGTCCGTCGTAAGCGATTCTTTCCCGATTAACGAAGCCGTCACGATACGGCCATCGCGCCATTCCTGGGTCTCCAGCACACTTAACAAGTCGCTGAAATAATGCTCCACACGCGCCAAATTCATTTCGTCCAGGCAAATAAAATAAGGCTTATGCCGATTGCTCGGCTTGGTCGCTTCTAACAGAACCTCCGTCAACCGACCGGGGCGAAAAGCACCGGACAAGTCCTTATAACCAAGCAGATCGGAAGGATCGCTCCAATCCGGCCGCACCGGAATTAAGGTGAACTGGTGATTAACGCTTGTTGCTCCAAGCGCCTCGGCGAACAGCTTGACCAGCTTCGTTTTGCCCGTTCCCGAGACGCCCGCGAGAATGACGAACGGCTTCGTTTTGAGAGATAGGTAGAAGTTCTCGATGAGATGCTCGGGAAATTGGAAGCCTTTGTGCCGGATGTAGGTTTGGATGGTTTGTACACGCTCTTTCACAGACAACGGATCCAAAGATTCTGCTCCTATCTCAATCATGTCGGCTTCTACTTCTGTACCTGATTTCTCGATGGTGTCGACATAATATTTATAATTCTCAATCAAATTCTCAAGGTCAGATATCAATTGTTCATCATCTGGCACTTGATCTCGATCATAACGCACATATGCAACCGTAGATACCTGATAATCCCGTCCAATGCCACTAGTCGTGAGATGAATATTCTCGTCTTTTTGAAAATGGTCGAGGGATAATAGTTCCCGCATTTGCTTTACTTTTTGACGCAAGTACTCGTGGCTTTCTTTTTTTCCTTTTTCCCCTGGACCTGTAACACCTTGTGCTAGAGTTAAGTAAACACAGCTCATATCCTCTGCGAACAGATAAACAACATATTCTCCACGTTGGGTAGTTTCCGTAATCCGCTTATCTAGGATTGCTATCCATGGGATGTTAGCCCAGTTTCCTTGTCCAATAGAGCCCTGAATTTTATAATGCTCATCGATAAATGGGAGACGTTTTAATTGTTCCGGGATCGTTTTTCTAAATAACGTTCCTAATTGATGCCCTGAGAAAGGCTGCGTTTTAGCAGAAATATAGCCCCGCATGACTTGTTCGAGGTGCTCTCTAATTGCGACATGGTTATTAAAATTGTTATAGTAATTTTCAATTTCTGTTAAAGCATAATTACGCAAGTCTTCTATCCCGTTTTCGTCAAGCTTTTCCCAGATTGAAGGCTTAAATGAAATACTCTGTTTTTGATCATGCACATCAATTACTGAGGATAGAGCTTGAATCGGGGTATTAATTAATGATTTTAATTGGTTCGTTGTTACATCAGACCACCTTAAAGCTAATTTTTTTGGAGGTGCATCTACTCGCTTCCCCTCTGCTTCCCTTTGTCGCAAATGGGATAAAAACAACTCTGAAATTCGTTGTAAAGAAAAGCTTTTGATTCGGATATTGTTATACTCCTCTAACATTGCAAGAATCAAAACCATATTGTATGACTTTTGCTTACTACGAAATATGGTTGAGAGTTCATTCGGTAGCGGCATCATGTTCCTCCATAATTACTAGCTTTAATTCAATTCTGATTAAACGTTAACGCATTATAAAACGATATAGAAAAAGAGCGGTTTTTCCGCTCTTCAGATATATTCGACAGATATTTACATTTTCCTGTATCTATGTAAAATTATTAGAACCAAAGTCCTTTAGTATAGTGCATGTATCTTCTTCCGTTTTTGGAGGTCAACCATGGGTCAAACTTCAATCATTACGATTTCACTGATAATTTGTAGCTTGTTCTTACTTGTGGAAACTATCATATTAGCAAAACTTCTTGCCGACCTTGAGCGTCCACTTAGAGCTTATTTTGGAGAATGGAATCAAGCTCGCGGCAGAGCTAAAAAGAGAGTAAGAAATCAAAATTTTCATCAAACCTACTATGCATACAGTCGTATTGAAAGTCATGTACTAAAAGAAATACGTATACTGCTTAAATCCCGCGATAATGATGCGACTTATTTTCAAATTGCTATTGATCTTTTCATCAGATTCATTTTACCTGTAGGTACTTTTTTCTTGGGTATTATTTTTTCTACCTCAAATAATCTACTCTCGATTCTAAGCAAGAATGCTCCTTCATCTGATGGGAGCAAAATCAATGATTTATTTTCTATGATCTTTGAAATTTCTAATTTCATCTCTACATTTGTAATATCCTTGTTTATAATCTCCCTTATACAACATTCGTTTAGACTTCATCGGAAGAAACGAATCACACAGCACTTATTAATTATTGACCAGATCTTAGAGGATAGGGAGGATTAGCAGATGTGGGAGAAACCATTAAATCCTAACAAGAACATATCGATACAAGGCCCCAGCGTCCTCTACTACCTTTGTCGATAAATGATGTAGAATTCTATCGGTTTTAATTAAAATTTTTCGGATGTGTTCCTCAATCGGTGGATTTAAGATTAAACTATCATAGTTTCTGGAAAGAAAGAGAACGGCAATTAAAAATAGCTCCGTATCCAAATCCACCTCGCCGCATGATCGGAGCGTTTTTATTAAGATTTCGTATGAAGGCTGAGCATGTACAAGTTGGCCGTTAATCTTAATATAGAACGCTCTGAGCATAGCTTCCACTGCCATACCAGCAAAAGAGAAACACTCCTCGTGCATTCCATGATGCAGGAATAGCACAGCCATCTCCATATTCCCCTGAGAACTTTCATGCCAATATTGAATATCCGATAACAAGTTATATTCAGAGATAGACATTTATCTTTCCTTCCTGAATTATTTTTAAATACTTAGCTTCTCGAAAAATAAAACAAATTCTTCAAAAAAATTCCTCGTATCACTATGCCTCTAACTTTGAGTTTTTTCGTACATTCAGAGTCGTTAATAATTTTGATTACTCAAGAATGACCAGAAGCCATATATCCTCGTCAATAATTAATTCAATACGAGCGATTCTATAGCTCGCAGCTTCATATGAAACGACATTCACCATTCTAATTAAAGGCAAGAACTCCGCTAAATTGCTGACTTGTTTTTCAATGCACTTATCGTCCGGAAGCAACACTCGGATTTTTGAGACACTCATGATGATATCCCCATTCCTATTCAAAGTAGAACAGCAATTCCTCGATTAACAAGACAACCTCATATTTTGGGGCTTAAGACTTAAACCTCTGGCTTTTTCTTACACCTAATCAACATACACATCTACAAGATTTTTAATTTGAATACATAAATACCACCTTTTCAATAAATCATAAGATAACAACTCAAATTGAATATAACACTTATAAGTTAAATTATCAAATTAATACACTTATAGTTATATTCCAATTTAAGTAAAACTCTCTTACGCTTATATTGAGGTGGTACCGTGTCAAACCTTAGAAAATTAATTGGTGAAAGAATAAGATTCATTCGCAAATTAAAGGGGCTCACACAAGAAGAGTTAAGTGAAAAAGCCCAGATTCAACACACATATCTAAGTGACGTTGAACGTGGTGATCGAAACGCGTCATTAGACTCCCTTGAAAAAATAATCCAAGCTCTTGATATTCTACCAAGCGATTTGTTTGATTTCAGCGAACTTAATGTGGACCAAGCCAGTCTTGAGTTAACAGATGCCTTAGAGGTTCATTACAATTTCTTAAAAAGCAAGCGTATTGACGATGTAAAAATGATACATCGGATAACGAAGGAAATTTTTAAGTCTATTGAATCTAAATGAAAAACTATTACAAAAGTGAGTCGAATATACTGACTCTACTCTACTTGAATCAAAATATTCCTGCATTGATCCATAAAAGTAGTAAATGAAATAACGAATGGTACAAGGAAAAGAACCTCATAATATTAAAAATGACACAAGCCTCTGGCAAGAAGGTCTTGTGTCATTTTTAATATTATTTTTATGGTTTATAATAAGAGGTAAGTATTTCAGTATTTACTTGCTGTGCATGTTCAACTACCATTGTAAATATGCCACTTCCTGAAAGAAAAGCTATGATGATTATTAAAGAAAAGCTCACAACCGCCGACTTATTAATCTTAAATTTCTCCATTTTTGTTCCAAACCATGCGACTATCTTATATGCTAACGAATTTTGTTGTAACCTACCCGATAAAATTGTGATAGAAAAACTCATATAATCTAAAATTAGAAAAACTGCAATTAAAGCTAGTGTAATATAAGAAAGGCTCTGCAAAACAAAACTTATAATAATTGACGGATGCTCAATATAAGTTTCAATGATCCGGGAAAGGATGCCAGAGAAACCTTCCTTCACTATGTACATTTTGACTTCTGATGCTTGTATAGGCTGATATAAGGGATTATCAAGGAAATACATCACTCCACCAATAGCTAACCAAAAGGACATTGATGCATTTAAAGACAGTCGGTTTTCGAAATTCAGATTACGATATACACTGTTTTTTTTCAACTTGAGTATCCTTAATATTGCAAGTCCCCAGAAAAAAACCACTGTCACCCAGCCATAAAGAAAAAGCTCGTGTTGATACATTAAATACCCAGCCATGATTAAACTAGCAACCAAAGCTCCAATAAACATTTTACTTGCAACATCATCATTGGTTTTTAAACCGGTGCTTTTTTGAGGATTCATTCTATCGTTTAATTTTTTGACGATAATGTTTATTGTTGAATTTTGAAACGAAATATTATTATCACCATTTTGCTGAAGTTGTGTTTTATTTTCCTCGCTATCGTTCTTCATCAGTTATTATTACCTCCAATTTTGAATTTTGAATAGCAACATTTTTATCACCAACTTGCTTTATTGAATTATTGTTCGATACAGCCTTTTTCTTCTTATCAATAGGCAAGAATGCCACAATTAAACTTGCTAAAACCCCTACTAACAATGCCCCAATAAAAGTAGAGGGATTAAGTAAATTATCCATATTTTTTCCTCCATTTTCCCTCAAGACAATTTCCACTATATTACTCAAGTGCTTTATTTCGTGGTGTCTATATTTGTTTTTATAAAAAAATTCACATCGCTTGCTTTGACTTTAATCTCTCCCTTCCTTAATAAAATTTAGTTCCGAAGAATCGTTACAAAAAAATATATATCCGTTATAATTTTATAATATATCGTGCAAATTATATTGTAAAGTGTTATTATTATTTCAGAAATTGCACCTCTGTTATACACCAAAAAGGAGTAGATTAATTTGAAAATGCGAACTGAATTATTAAAAATCATTGAAGGTGGTTTAGAAAAGAATCGTGAAAAAGTTCAAAGCTATGCTCAACTACTTACAGAAAAATTACGTGAGGAAGGAGAGGGTAAATTTGCCGACAGAATTAAAGATTTATTAGACAAAAAAACCGTTCACCCAGTTTACTTGGATGAATTCATGTCCAAGCCTGTTGACCAAGATAGTCGGCTTGACATGGTGGATATCTCAATAACGAGTGCACCCAAAGATGAAATAATACTCCCCGGCTTAACAAAAGAAAAAGTTGAGACCTATGTCTCATCGCTCAAACATAGAGGAGAATTTATAAAATTAGGAATAGATTTACCTGAATCTCTGCTGCTTTACGGGCCACCGGGTTGTGGAAAAACAAGTATTGCACATTATATATCCCAACAAACAGGATTACCTTTAATTACTGCAAAACTTGATGCAATTGTATCGTCGCTACTTGGCAATACCGCTAAAAACATTCGGAGAATATTTGAATATGCCCAAGAACGACCGTGTATATTATTTCTAGATGAATTCGATGCAATTGCCAAATCAAGAGATGATGGAAATGAAGTCGGAGAACTGAAACGAATAGTTAATAGTTTGTTACAAAATATAGATAGCTTTAATCAAAATAACATTTTAATCGCAGCAACAAACCATGAAAAACTGCTTGACCCAGCAGTATGGAGAAGGTTCTCAACTGTGATTGAAATACCTAGGCCAACTGAAACAGAAATACAATCTCTTTTAAAATTATTCTTAAAAAATTTTGAATGCGATTTTATTAACGACATAAAAAAAATATCTAAGGTGTCTTCGTTATTGCATGGCCTGTCACCTTCAGATATTAAAATATTTTGTTATAACACTTTAAAGGCAGCAGTCATTGCTCAAGAAAGAATTATTACTTATCCCTTGTTTATTTACCAAATTTACTTATTTAAAGGATTAAAAGAGGATCAAATTACTATGATTAGTTTTCTAAATGAAAACGGTGTAACACAAGCTGAAATTTCTAAGACTTTAGGCATTTCATTACGACAGGTTCGCAAAACACTATATGGTGAGGAGTGGTAAAATGCGAGAAAAAAATTTACCTATAAAAATATTTGAAAAAAGAGGGGACATTGATGAACGTTTAACCGAGGGTGGAGGAAACGATGAACTCCCTAAGTGGGTTTTAAGTGGCTGGGAACTAAAAAACAAATCTGATTTACTACTTAATGAACTAAGTACAGCCCAAAAGAGAATTCAACAAAAATTTAATAAGTATAGTAGTGTGCCAACTTTAATTAAAGCAAAAATTATTGATAATGCTTTGGCTAAAACACATAGAGCAGATTTGACTCAGTTTTTTCAATTAAAAAAGCAAAATAGGACTATAGGTTTTACCGAAAATCAAGAGTTACTAATAAGAATAGATAATCCTTCCGAGTTATTGGAAATAAGCACAAATTTGTATCATTATGATAAAAATCCAAAAGTTATTTCAGGAGTTAAAAATATAGAGGCATTTGAACCAAACATCAGCTTAGATAATATAACACCTCAAAAAGATGGGAAGTATATTATAAAAGTAAAATTGCTAAACTATGATAACTACCAAATTAACACTCATGTTCTTCAGGTCTTTCAAAAATTACTCACTGATAACATCAAAATAAAATTAGATAGAACTGTCAGATACACAAATAATAATACTATTTTTCAAATCTCGATAGATTCTATAGAGGCATTATTCGAAATTGACGATTTTAATGGAATAATGAGCATTGAACCTATGCCAATATATGACATTACAGAAGATAGCCTCTTTGTTGAAGAGATGGTAAATATACCAGCACCTAAAAAAGATACTGAGTATCCCGTTATCGGAGTACTGGATTCTGGGATAGCTAATATTCCTCAACTCAATTCTTGGATAGTAGGAAGGCATACAAGCTACCCACAAAATTTAATTGATCCATCACACGGTACTTTTGTTGCTGGAATAGCTAGTTTTGGCGACATATTGGAGGGAAAAAAACTAACTTTTGCTGAAGGCTGTAGACTTTTTGATGCTACTGTTTATCCAAATCCTAAATTGGAAAGTGTAACTGAAGCTGAGTTAGTAGATAACATTCGAGAAGTAATTGAAAAATATTGCCATACAATAAAAATATGGAATATGTCACTAGGCAGTAAAGTCGAAATTAAGAATTCCGAATTTTCCGACTTTGGTGCTGCGCTGGATAGTATTCAAGATGAAAACGATGTTCTTATAATTAAATCAGCCGGTAATTGCAATAATTTTTTGAACAGCATGCCGGTAAGTAAAATTGCTCGTGGAGCTGATTCAATAAGAGCATTAACAGTGGGGTCAATAGCTCATTCTCAATTAAAAAATGATTTATCTCCTTATAACCATCTATCTCCTTTTAGCAGAATTGGGCCGGGGCCAGCAAATATTATTAAGCCGGATCTCGTCCATTACGGAGGGAATTGTGGAGTAGATAACGGTAAACTGATTATAAATGGTGTTCACTCGTTAAATAAAGATGGTACCTTAAGAAAAGACATCGGAACAAGCTTTTCAACCCCTAGGGTTGCCGCAATAGTCGCAGATATTCATCATAAACTAAGGGAAGAATTTGATCCTGTATTACTCAAAGCCTTAACAATCCATTCTGCAAAATATCCTTATGAAGTTGATTTAGATATGAATGAAAAAATAAATCAATTCGGATTTGGCTTGCCTAGTTCAGCAGATGAAATTCTTTATAATAATCCTCATGAAATTACTTTGATATTAAGGGATAACTTAAATAAAGGTGAATTTATTGAAATCCTCGATTTTCCATATCCAGAGTCATTGATTGATCAAAATGGCTATTATTACGGCCAAGTATTTTTAACCCTTGTTAATACGCCAATTTTATCAGAAGGACAGGGACCTGAATATTGTCAATCAAATATTGATATTTACTTTGGAACTTATGACCAAAAAAAAACAAGAGATACATCAAAACGGACTGTTAAAAATCCTATCGGTAGAGAAGGACAACATAATTTATTACTATCAAGTAATTACAGTAAGAAACGACCTTTAGAATTCCAACATCAATTCTCGAAAACTGAACAGATTCTTGTTCAATATTCTGGAAAATTTTATCCAATTAAGAAATATGCTGTTGATATTTCCAAATTAACACCAACAAAAAAAGAGAAGCATGCTCAGTCTTCCAAAAAGTGGTTTTTAAAATTAGAAGGATTGTATCGAGACTACATTGAAAAACAAGGGGAAGAAAAACGTATGGATCTTTCGCAAGAATTTTGCATTATCATAACCATTCGTGATCCTTTTAAACAGAAATTTGTTTATCAAGAGGTTTCTCAATTATTACAATCTAATAACTTTTTACACAGAAATATCAAGCTCAGACAAGACATTGATATCAACTTGGACGGGGGCTAATTCTTTTTTTTGATTGGGCTGTCCAAAAATTCGAGAATTTTGAGGCAGCCCATACTCCTCAATTAATCGCGACACCCAAACTAAGGAATCGCCAGTAGACTAAATAAAATAAGCTTCACTTCCTGTTCCCGATAACTTTACAAACAGTTTATTATTATGACTCTACTCTCTTAAGGTTACTTTCCAGTATTAACAAAAAGGACTGCACGCAGCAGCCCCTTAAAGGAAATATCAATATCCCCTGTCATTCAAAAGCTCTACTCCCCACCTACCGGCTCCGGTTAAACACCACGAGCTTCAGCTCCGTCAATTCCTCTACCGCATACTTGATGCCTTCGCGTCCGACGCCGCTTTCTTTGACGCCGCCGTAGGGCATGTGATCCAGCCGGAAAGTCGGAATGTCGTTGATCATAACCCCGCCGACATGCAGCTTATCGATCGCGTTCATAGCGGTGTGCAGGTTGTCGGTATAAATCCCGGCCTGGAGTCCGTAGATGGAATGGTTGACCCAATCCACCGCTTCCTCCACCGAGCTAACCTTGTTGATCAGCACAATCGGAGCAAACACTTCCTTGCAGGACACTTGCGCGTCAGGAGGAACGTTCAGCAGCACCGTCGGCGCGAGAATTCCGCCTTCGGCCGTTCCGCCCAGCGCAACGGTTGCCCCCTGCTGCGCGGCTTCCTGAATCCATGCCACGGCCCGCTCCGTTTCGCGTTCGGAGATCATCGCGGACACGTCCGTTTCGGCATCCAGCGGGTCTCCAAGCTTGAGCTGTTTGGCCGCTGCGACGAATTTTTCGACAAATTCGTCATACCTGTCCTCCAGCACATACACCCGCTGCAAGGAGATGCAGACTTGCCCTTGGAACGAGAAAGCGCCTGTGACACAGCGCGCAATAATGGAATCGATCCGGGCGTCGCTGTCCACGATTACCGCGGAGTTGGAGCCCAGCTCCAGCGTGACGCGCTTCAATCCGGCTTTCGCGCGGATGCTTTTGCCGACGGACGGGCTTCCCGTGAACGTGATGACATCGACGCGGGGGTCCTCGACGATTTTGTCGCCGATGACTCTGCCAGCGCCGGTGACGACGTTCAGCGCACCGGCGGGAAGTCCGGCTTCCATGAACAGCTCCGCGATGAAAAACGCGGATAACGGCGTCTGGCCCGCAGGCTTCAAGACGACGGTATTGCCCGCGGCAATGGCCGGACCCAGCTTGTGGGCGACCAGATTCATCGGAAAGTTGAACGGGGTGACCGCCCCAACCACGCCCAGCGGCTCTCTTACGGTATAAGCGAAGCGGCCTTCCCCTCCGGGAACGGCGTCCATCGCCAACGTCTCGCCGTGGATTCGCTTCGCTTCCTCGCCAGCCAGCTTATACGTCTGGATCGTGCGGTCCACCTCGATCAGCGCGGCTTTGATCGGCTTGGCGGCTTCCAGCGCAATGAGGCGGGCCGCTTCTTCGCGGCGCTGTTCCAGCAGGCGGGACACGGTTTCCAGAATCCGGGCCCGTTGATGGGCCGGCATGCTTCGCATAACCGGCTTGCAGCGGACCGCCGCTTCGATCGCCTGCTCGGTCTCCGCGAGATCAGCCGAAGCGATGTCGGCCAGCTTTTCCTTGGAGTACGGCGAGTACAGCGGGGTGTAATTTTTCGTCTCAACCCAGGTTCCATCGATGAATGCATGCTTTTTCATGAAGTAAATCCGCCTCCTTATGCGATACGATCAGTCCGCCTTGCCCACGCCGGCCGATACGGCGCTCAGCTCCGCCATGGCCTCGCTGATAATGTCGAGCCCTTCTTGCAGTTGCTCCTCCGTGATGACCAGCGGGGTCAAGAAACGGACAATATTGCTGTGGACTCCTGCGCCGAGCAGGACCACTCCTTTTCGGTAACAAGCTTGCAGCAAAGCTGCAACGAACTCTTTCGCCGGCTTGCCGGTGTCCGGATCAACAAACTCCACGGCGCACATCGCACCCAGTCCGCGAACGTCTCCGATGATTTTAAACTCATCCCGCAGCTTGTGGAAATGACTGCGGATCGTGTCGCCGATGACGCGCGATTTTCCCGGCAGATCTTCGCGCTGCATCATCTCGATCACGGCCAAAGCCGCCGCGCAGCCGAGCGGGCTACCGCCATAGGTTCCGCCGATTTCGCCCGGGTTCGGGGCGTCCATAATCTCCGCTTTGCCCACGACGGCGCTGATCGGAAGACCTGCGGCGATCGATTTGGAAAGCGTGATAAGATCCGGTTCGATCTCGAACAGCGTCGAGGCGAACATTTCTCCGGTCCGGCCGAAGCCGGTCTGAATTTCATCGGCAATAAACAAGATACCATGCTTCTTGCAAATCTGAAAGACGCCCTGCACGAACGATTTTGGCGGGACGATGAAGCCTCCCTCGCCTTGCACCGGCTCCATGATGACGGCCGCCAGCTCTTCCGGGGCGACCTCGGTCAGCAGGAAGTCCTCGAACTGCTTCAGGCAAAACTCCCCATACTCTTCTTCGGTCATCGACGCAGGACGTTGGTACGGATAAGGGAATGGCGCTTTATAAATCGCCGGGGCATACGGCCCCATTTGATATTTGTACGGCTTTACTTTGCTTGTCAAAGACATGCCGAGCAGGGTCCGGCCGTGGAAGCCACGGGTGAACGAGACGATACCCGTTTTGCCCGTATATTTCCGGGCGATCTTCACCGCGTTCTCGACCGCCTCCGCGCCGCTGTTTAAGAGCACGGCTTTTTTCGCAAAATCACCCGGGGTGATCTCTGCAAGCTTTTCCGACAACGCCACATAAGGCTCATACATTCCGACATGGAAGCACGTATGAATGTATTTTTCCGCCTGCGCCTTGATGGCGTCTACGACTTCGGCCGGGCTGTGGCCCGCGTTGATGGTGCCGATCGCGCCGACGAAGTCCAGGAACACGTTGCCGTCCACATCGTACAGCAGCGCCCCCTGCGCGCTCTCGACAAACAAAGGATGGTTGTTGCCTACTCCCTTGGATACCGTTTGCTGTCTGCGTTCCAGAAGCGCTTTTGTCTTCGCTCCCGGCAATTCGGCTGCAACCGATACGAATTTTCGTTGGGCTGTCATAGGTTTGTTCCCCTTTCGGCTTGAAAAATTAACCGTTCGTTTCGTCCAGTCCGCACCATTGGATAAGCGTCAAAGCAATGATTTCCGCCGCTTCCGTCACTTTGTCCAGCTCGATATATTCGTTCGGGTAATGAGCGACCTCTGTCACTCCCGGCCCGAACACGATAGCAGGCGTCTTACCCGCTTGGGTCAACAGACCGCCATCCGTTCCCCACGGTGACGCTTCGATGACCGGCTCCGCCCCGGCGACCTTGCGGTACTGCTCCGCCAAGGTGTGCATGAGCTCATGCTCCATGTCCATCGACCCGGGAATCCAGCGGGCGCCGAACCATTCCAACACGGGAGCGTGCTCCTTGAACCACGGGTCCTGCTCGGCAAGCCGCTCTAGCCACTGCTCCATCTCCAGCTTCGCTTCCTCAATCGTCTCCTCGGGCGAGACGCCCATCCGGCCTTCCAAACGGACGAGGTCGGGAACCGAGGACGGCCAGTTGCCGCCTTGGATGACCCCGATGTTGATCGGGATCGGAATCGGCGTATTTTGATACAGCGGATCGGTGATCCGGGCGTTGCGCCGTTCCTCCAGCGCTTGAATGTGACGGATGACGAGCATGCTTTTCTCGATGGCGCTGACTCCCTCATACCGGGTGCCGCCGTGGGCCGCCCGGCCCTTCACTTGAATGCGGAACCACATCGAGCCCTGCTGCTTCGGAAAAATACGCATATTCGTCGGCTCCGGGATGATCGCCGCGTCGGCCTGGTAACCCCGCATCACGGTCGCGAGCGTACCGGCTCCGCCGCTTTCCTCCTCGACGACGCTCTGAAAGATGACGTCGCCTTTCAATCGGAGGCCCAGTCCTTGCAGCGCTTCGATCGCCAGCAGCAGGGAGACATTGCCGCCTTTCATATCCGTGACGCCGCGGCCGTACATCCTGCCGTCCCGGATCGCGCCACTGTACGGATCGTCCGACCACTGCTCGCGCTCCCCCTCCGGGACAACGTCGATATGGCCGTTCAGAATGATCGACTTCCCGCCGCCGGAACCGCGCAGAATGCCGACGACATTCGGACAGTTATCGAAATTCGGCCGCGAGGAGCAAAAGTACGGATGCTTCTTCAAAGCCTCCCCGTCCAGCTCCCATACGTCGACCTCTAAGCCCATCTGCTGCAGCTTCTCGGCGACCAAAGCCTGCGCCGCCGCCTCATGGCCCTGCGTGCTTGGCACCTGCACCAGCCGCTGCAGGAAGGCAATGCCTTCCTCGCTGTGCGTGCACATCCACTGCTTAATCCGTGCTTGGAGCTCTGACATGTTTCTCCTCCTTGTGCGGAAGTAAGGTGAAAAGGAGGGTGCTGCGCGCGCGGATCATTCTTCCAATCCCTCTTGTCCCCGGATTCTTTCATTCAATAACCCCTTTAGAGGTTAGAATCCGGAGACAAAGGCGACCGCTGCGCTTCTCCAGAATGATTCCGCTCGCTCCGCTCCTTTTTTCACCGAACATCTAAAAATTCGAAACCCTCTACGCCTCACTCACGTTCTCGTAGATCACCGCAATGCCCATGCCGCCGGCCATGCACAGCGTCACCATGCCGTACTTCACGCCGGACCGCAGCATTTCGTGCATCAGCGTCACGGTCAGCTTCGCTCCGGTAGCGCCTACCGGATGCCCCAACGCAATCGCGCCGCCGTTCACATTCACCCGCTCCGGGCTCAGCTTCAGCTCGCGGATGACGGCCAGCGCCTGCGCGGCGAACGCCTCGTTCAGCTCGATCAGCCCGATGTCGTCGAGCGTCAGCCCGGCCTTGCGCAGCGCCTTATGGACGGCGGGCACCGGCCCGATGCCCATCACGCCCGGATCGACGCCGGCGCTGGCGAACGCTTTGACCTTGAGCAGCGGCTGGATGCCCGCCCTCTCCGCTTTGCTCCGGGACAGGAGCAGCACGGCGGCTGCGCCGTCGTTCATCGGGCAGGCGTTGCCCGCGGTGATCGTGCCGTCTGGCTTGAAGACGGCGGGCAGCTTGGCGAGCTTCGCCAGCTCGATATCTTCCCGCAGCGACTCGTCGCTGTCGAAGAGCCGGACGCCTTGCCGTTCCTGCAGCTCCAGCGGCACGATTTCGTCCTTGAACCGTCCGCTGCGGACCGCGTCGGCCGCCTTGCGGTGGCTTTCGAAGGCAAACCGGTCCTGCTCTTCCCGTGAAATGCCGTACTGCTCAGCCAATCGCTCCGCGGTCATGCCCATATGCTCATTCCCCAACGAGCAGGTCAGCCCGTCGGCGAGCAGCGCGTCCTCCATTGCGACATGGCCGAACTTCGTGCCCCAGCGGTTTCGAACCAAGTAAGGCACATTGCTCATGCTTTCCACGCCGCCCGCAATGACGGCTTCCTCTTGCCCCGCCGCAATCGCCAACGCTGCGCTTGTGATCGCCTTGAGGCCCGAGCCGCACGCTTTGATGACGACGTGACCCGGCACCGTAAGCGGAAAGCCGGCCCGCTGTGAGCTGATTCGGGCCGAATTGAGCCCCCCGCCGTGCACATAACCGTGGCCGAAAATGATTTCGCCCACCTCTTCCTTCGGCAGCGCCGTTCTCGCCATCAAGCCCGTCAGCACTTGACGTCCCAGCTCGGTAGCGGGCACATCCCGCAGCGACTTGCCGAAGGCTCCGACCGCCGTGCGGACCCCTGCCGCGATAACGACTTCATTCATCACGGATTGCCTCCCTTATTGAATCGTGGACACGACGGACGGAACGATCAACTCCGCTTCCGTCTGCCGGATGACGTCTTCTGCTGTGAAGGGGGCCATCACTTCCCGCAAAACGAGTCCCTCGTCCGTCACTTCCATCACGGCCATTTCGGTAATGACCATATCCACGCAGCGCGGCGCGGTTAAAGGCAGCGAGCACTGCTTCAATATTTTCGACTCGCCCTGCTTGTTCGTATGGTTCATCAGGACGATGACCTTGCGCGACTTTTGCGCCAGCTCCATCGCTCCGCCCATCCCGGGCACCCGTTTGCCGGGAACGATCCAGTTCGCCAAATCCCCGTGTTGGCTCACTTCGAGCGCGCCCAGAATCGTGATGTCGACATAGCCGCGGCGGATAATCCCGAACGCCGTCGCGCTGTCGAAATACGATGCGCCCGGCACGATGGTCACCGGAAAGCCTCCGGCATTGCACAGCGCGGGATCTTCACTCCCCTTGGCCGGGCTCGGTCCTGTGCCCAGGATGCCGTTTTCCGCGTGAAAAAACACTTGAATCTCCGGCGGCACATAATTAGCCACCAAGGTCGGAATCCCGATGCCGAGGTTCACGAGCATCCCGTCTTGAATCTCCTGCGCCGCCCGCCGGGCGATCCGGTAACGGCTGTCTTCTACTCCCACGCCCATGTCCAGTTCACTCCTTGACTCGGTATGACCATATCGACATAAATCCCCGGGGTGACGATGCATTCCGGGTCCAGCTCGCCGAGCGGCACGATTTCGTCGACCTCGGCAATAGTGTAATCTCCGGCCATCGCGACAAGCGGATTGAAATTGCGGGCGCTTTTGTCATAAATCAAGTTGCCGTACGGGTCGGCCTTCTGCGCGTGCACGATGCTGACCTCGGCGGTCAGCGCCGTTTCGATCAAATACGGCTTGCCGTCCAATACGATCTGCTGCTTGCCCTCTTCGGCAATCGTGCCGATGCCGACATCGACGAAGATGCCGCCCAAGCCGACGCCCCCGGCGCGGATGCGCTCGGCCAGCGTCCCTTGCGGGCTGAACTCGACCTCAAGCGCGCCCTCGTTCATGAACCGGCCGGCGTTCGGATTGGAGCCGATATGCGAGACAATGACTTTTCTGGCCCGGCCCGCCGTGATCAGCCGCCCGATGCCGATATCCGGGAACGCGCAGTCGTTGCCGATCAGAACAAGATCGCGCACGCCTTTATCTAATATGCCTTGGCACAAGGACGGAGGATTGCCCACGCCTCCGAAGCCCCCGTACATCAGGGTCATCCCGTCGCGTATATGCTGAAGCGCGTCCTCCAGCCCGGCGACCTTGCTTCGCTTTTTTACAAGCTCCATGCGTTTTCCCCCTTCCTCCTATACCGCCGCTTTATTCAAATGGCCTTCCGCCCGAAGTTCCTCTTGCACTTCGAAAATACTTTTTTCCAATATGCTTACTAGGCTATCAATTTGTTCTGGGGTAATAATTAATGGCGGTGAGACGATAATCGCGTCTCCGGCTGCTCCGTCGATGCCTCCCGATGCCGGGTACACGAGCAGTCCTTTGTCAAAAGCGCGCTTGATGACCCGTGCCGTCACGCCGAGCGATAGCGGGAAAATTCCCTTCGTCCGCACATCCGGCACGAACTCCAGTCCGAGCAGCATCCCTTTGCCCCGCACGTCGCCTACGATATCCAGCCGCTTGGCCATCTCCTGCAGCTTGCCCAGCAGATACTCGCCGTTCACTTCGGCCGCGCGAACCAGATCGTGCTTTTCCATATAGTCCAGCACGGCCAGACAGACGGCGGCGGATTGCGGATTGGCGCTGTACGTATGGCCCGCCATGATCGACTTGGACCCTTTCAGAATCGGCTCCATCACTTTATCGCTGACCAGCGTCGCCGCCATTGGCGTGTAGCCTGCGCTCATGCCTTTGCCCAAGGCGACGATGTCCGGAGTGACCTCCCAATGCTCGATCCCGAACTTCTTGCCGGTTCTGCCGAGCCCCGTCATCACCTCGTCCGCGATGAACAGAATATCGTATTTGTCGCAGATGCGCTTGATCTCCTGATAATAGCCCTCCGGCGGCGTCACCGCCCCTCCCGAAGCGCCGATGATCGGCTCAGCGATAAATCCGGCGATATGCTCGGGCCCGATGCGCAGAATCGACGTTTCCAGCTCCTGCGCGCATTTCATGCCGCAGCCGGGATGCGCTTCCTTCAGCGGACAGCGGTAGCAGTACGGCGCGGAGACGGACGGATAATCTTCGAGCAGCGGAATGAACCGCTTGCGCCGCAAAATATTGCCGGACATGGACAAAGCGCCCATCGTAATGCCGTGATAGCTCATCCAGCGGGAGATGAAGCGGTTTTTGCGGTCGCGGCCTTTCTCCTGCCAATGCTGGATCGCGATCTTCATCGCCGTCTCCGTCGCTTCCGAGCCGCTGTTGACGAAAAAGGACCAGTTCCAGCGCCCCCCCGACCATTCGCTTAACCGGCGTGCAAGCTCTTCGGCTGGCTCGCTCGTAAACTGCGCACGGTAGGCGAACGATACTTTTTCCGCCTGCGCCTTCATCGCCTCGACGATTTCCGGCACCCCGTGGCCGATGCTCGCCGTCACCGCGCCGGAGCAGCCGTCGATATACGTTTTGCCGTCCGTGTCATAGAGATAAATTCCTTGTCCGCTGGCCACTGTAGGGTAGTCGTAGTCCAGAATCGGCTTGATCAAATGTGTATCCGTCATGTCGGTTCCCCTCTTTACGCTTGTGTTAAACCCAGCCTCTCCAGCGCATGGCTTCCGCCATTTTGCGGAGGCCTGCCATATAGGCGGCCAGCCTCATGTCCACCTTGCTTTCCAGCGCGATCCGATGGACCGTGCGAAAAGCGTTGACCAAAACGCGGTCCAGCTTCCGATAAACTTCCGCTTCGGACCAATGGCAGCCCTGGTTGTTTTGAACCCGCTCGAAGTATGAAGCGACAACACCGCCTGCGCTCGCCAGCACGTCGGGGACGAGCAGCACGCCTCGGGAGGTGAGAATTTCCGTAGCTTTCGCGGTGGTCGGCCCATTTGCCGCCTCGATGACGATTTTCGCTTGAATGTCGGCCGCGTTCTCTTCTGTAATCTGGTTTTCAGTGGCCGTCAGGATGAGAATGTCGCAAGCTTGCACAAGCAACTCCCGGTTGGAAATAGCGCTTGCGAACAGGTGGGTGACCGCGCCGTACGCATCCCGTTTTTCCAGCAAATAATCGACATCGAGGCCGTCCGGGTGGTACAGAGCGCCGCCGGCATCCGCAATCCCTACGATCTTCGCTCCGGCGTCGTGCAGAAATTTGGCCAGATAGCCTCCGGCATGACCGAATCCTTGAACGATCACCTTGGCGCCTCTAAGCTCCACGCCGGCCGCCTTCGCCGCTTCACGCAGCACGATCGTCACGCCTTTGGCCATCGAGGACTCCCTGCCCGCCGAACCGCCCAGCACGAGCGGCTTGTCGGCAATAAAGCCGGGCGAGTCGAATTCGCGGAGACGGCTGTACTCGTCCATCATCCAAGCCATCATTTGCGCATTCGTGTACATATCCGGGGCCAGGATATCCTTCGTCGGGCCGACGATCTGGCTGATCGCCCGAACATACCCGCGGCTCAGCCGCTCCAGCTCGGCAGCGGACATCGTGCGCGGATCGCACTCGATGCCTCCCATGCCCCCGCCGTACGGGAGGTCGGTCAGACCGCATTGGATGCTCATCTCCATCGACAAAGCGGTTATTTCCTCCGGCATTACCGCAGGATGCAACCGAATGCCGCCCTTGGTCGGTCCCACGGCATCGTTATGCTGAGCCCGGTAGCCCGTGAATACCCGGACGGAGCCGTCGTCCATACGTATGGGAATGCAAACCGTCATCAAGCGAAGGGGCCGCTTCAACAGACCATAGAACGATTCCGCGCAGCCCATATGCTCCAGCGCCTTCTTGATGAGCTGCTGCGTTCGCTCCAAGACGTTTGGTTGTTCCGTTTGCCGAACCGTATCGACTGCCATCGTTCCACCCCCGGCCTCTGCGTTATGGCTGCGATTACTTGTAGTTTAAACCAGCTAAAGCGCTCGATCTATTCGACCGACGAATCCAAAATGAGCGCGCTTTTTTATACATCAGGTATAAATTCCAGCTTGCCCGAAATGACGGGCCGTGATATAACTGACTCAAGCCAATCCGCACAGAAAAGAGGATCATTCCTATGGGAATTAGCATTCAAGAAGCGATCCAGCTGCCCGTGATGTCGAAGACGAAATTGGTCGCTGGATTCGACGGCATGAACAATATCATCAAATGGGTCACGATCGTCGAAGTCATCGAAGACATCGACCGGCTGCAGGAAGGCGAGTTCCTGATTACGACCGGCTTCGGCCTGATGGAAAGCGAAGAGAAACGCAGCCAGTTCCACAAGCTGCTGTCCAACAAGAAGCTGTCCGGCGTTGCGATGTACACCGGCTTTTACTTGCGCGAAATTCCCCAATCGTTCATCGACATTGCGAACCGCTCCGCCCTTCCGCTGCTGGAAATCCCGACGGATATCAACTTTTCGGTCATTACCAAGGCAATTCTGGAGCAGATCGTCAACAACCAATTCCGCATGTTCGAGCATTCGATCAACATCCACAAGGAATTTACCCGTCTGGTCCTGGACAACCAAGGCATCCAGGCGATCACCGAAACGCTGTCACGGCTGACGGACGGCAGCATCGTGCTGTTCGATGCGGATACCTCCATCGTCTCGGATCGGATCGTTCATGACGCGGTTCGCCGAACCGATCAGGATCGGCTCCAGCTCTTTTCCGAGCCGTTGCAGCCGCCTTTTGAGCAGCAACTTCTTCACGTAAATAATCATGAAAGCGAATACACCATTTCGCTCTATCCGGTCATGGCGAATCAGACGAACTACGGCTGGATTGCGGCCATCAAGGATAAAGAACGCTGGAAAGACATTGACCAGATCGCGGTCGAGCATGCGGCCACCGTGTATGCGATTGAATTCCTGCGGCATAAAGCGATTTTAGATACGGAAATCCGTTTTCAAGGCGAATTTCTCGACCAAGTGTTAAGCAAAAATTTTACCAATAAAGCCGAAGTGATCGAGCGCGGGAAAAAACTGGGCTTCGATCCGAGCGGGAGTCAGGCCGTGCTGCAAATCAAGGTGGAGAACCTTCCGCCCGACCTCGAACGCCGTACGCTTGACGATATGCTGGACCGGCTGTATCAGGTCGTGAACCAGACGATGAGCAAGCATAACCGCCAGTTTCTGCTGCGCAACCGGCTGGACGGCTGCATCGTCCTCATGGGAACGGGAAGCAAAGGGACGGCTCCCGAAGCCGCAGAGGAAGCTTCGCTTCTGGCCGTGCGGGATATCGCCGACAAATGGAGCTCGTTCTACCCTGATTACCCGCTGCGGATCGGCATCGGCAAAAGCTACGCCGATCTGGCCGACCTGGCCAAAAGCGCACAGGAAGCGCACCGGGCTCTCGTCTTCGCCAAGCTGCTGCACAAGCCGAAGTCCGTCGTCCACTATGACGATCTGGGGCTGTACCACTTCCTGATCCAGATGCAGGAGCTCGGCATGGACTTGCGGCAGTTTGCCGAGGAGCAGCTCGGAGCCTTGATGCAGAACAAGCGCCAAGGGGCCGACCTGCTTCAAACGCTGGAAACGTACTTGTACCATAACCAGAGCCTTCATGTGACGGCGGCCGAGCTGTTCATTCACCGCCATACGCTGAAATACCGGCTGAACCAGATCGAGAAGAAAACCCGGCGCAATCTTCAATCGTCGGAGGACCGTTTGAAGCTGGAAATTGCGATCATGGCCTACAAGCTGACCGTTTCTTCCGAGGAACTATAGCGGGCGCGCGGCTTGGCGCTCGCTTCCCTGCTTTTCGCTTTCGCGTTGACATCGAGTCTCGCTTCCAGCTTACCTACCACAAACGTAAAGAGCATAACCAGGGCCAAATAATACAAGCCTGCCACCACGTACGTTTCGAGCTGCTTGAAATTCGAGGCCGCTTCGCTTAACGCCGCTCCCCACAAATCGGACATCCCGACGTAAGCGACAAGCGACGATTCCTTCAGTCCCAGAATGAACTGGTTGCCAAGCGGAGGAATGGCGATTTTGAACGCCTGCGGCAAAATAATTCTGCGCATCGCCTGCGGATACGTCATCCCGAGCGAGCGGGCCGCTTCCATCTGACCGCGGTCGATCGATTGAATCGCGCCGCGGAAAATTTCCGCGATGTAAGCACCGCCGTGAATCGCCAGCGCGAACACCCCCGCCCAAAATTGCGACAGCAAAATGATGTTGGATATGCCAAAGTATAGTACAGCGATCTGGATAATGAGCGGCGTGCCACGGATCAGCGTAATGTAGAATTTCGCTACGGCGTTCAAGACGCGGCTCTTCGACAGCCGGAAAAAGGCAAATACCAGTCCGATGACGCTTCCAAGCAGAAGAGAAACAAACGTTATGCGAACGGTCAGCCAGGTCGCTTTCAGAAACACGTCGTAACTGGACAGCAAGATTTCGATCATCGGGTCACCTCATCTGAATTTCGTTTCGTTACTTTTGCAAAATATTTTTGCCGAACCACTTCTCGCTCAGCTTGTCGTACGTCCCATCCTTCACCATTTCGTCGATGGCCTTGTTCAATTGATCCAGCAGAGCCTGGTCTTCCTTGCGGACCGCGATTCCCATTTCCTGCATCGTCAGCGGCTCCCCTACGGCCTTGATTGCCGTGGCGCTTTCCTTGATCATGCGGAAGCCGACCAAATCGTCCGTAATGACCGCGTCCACCCGTCCCGTCGGCAGGTCCAGCAGCGCCGTCAGATCGCTGTCGTATTCGGTAATGTTGCCCGCATCCGTCCGTTCGGCAGCCAAACCTTTGAACAAGCTTGCCTTGAGCACGCCGATCTTCTTGCCTTTCAGATCGTTCGCGGATTTAATCGTCTCGTTCGTCTTGGCGACGAAAATTTGTGCGCCCGACCGGTAGTAAGGCGTCGTGAAGTTGACCGTCTTCTGCCGTTCCGGCGTAATTGCCATACTGCCCAGAATCGCATCGTATTTCTTCGAGAGAAGACCGGGAATGATCGTTTCCCACGGGTTCGTGACCGGCTCGGCCTTCACACCCATTTTCTTGGCCAGCTCGCTCCCGAATTCGACGTCAAAGCCGACCAGATTGCCGTTTTCCTTGTAATTGAAAGGCTTGTACAGCCCACTCATTGCAAAATGAAACGCTTTCAATTGTCCGGAATCTTTACCGTCGGCAGACGGGGTATTGCCTGTCGAAGCACAGCCGGCGAGCAGCATAGCCCCTACCAGCATCGACAACAAGGAAACGATCAACCCTTTTTTCATAAACAAGTCCCTCCTGTAAGTTGGTCTTAGGCTGCGTTGCTTTTTATTAAAGGATGCTGCGCAAAAACTGCTGGGCCCGCTCTGTTTGCGGCTGGACAAAAAATTGTTCGGGATGGGCTTCCTCCAATATTTTTCCGTCGCTCATGAAGACGACCCGGTCGGCTACCTCGCGGGCGAAGCCCATCTCATGGGTGACGACGATCATCGTCATACCTTCCTTGGCGAGCTGCTTCATCACTTGGAGCACCTCGCCGACAAGCTCGGGGTCCAGAGCCGAAGTCGGCTCGTCGAACAGCATCACTCTCGGCGCCATGGCGAGCGCTCGGGCGATGGCGACGCGCTGCTTCTGCCCGCCGGACAGCATGCCGGGATAGTCATGCGCCTTATCCTTCAGCCCCACCTTGTCCAGCAAGTCGTAGGCGGTGTCGATGGCCGTTTTCTTTTTGAGCTTCTTCACATGGATCGGAGCTTCGATCACGTTCTCCAGTACCGTTTTATGGGGAAACAAATTAAAATGCTGAAACACCATGCCGACCTCTTGCCGGATCTGATTCAGGTTCGACTTGTGAGGGTCGCGCTTCTCGCCGAAAATATAAATTTCCCCGTCGTCATAAATTTCGAGGAAGTTCAGACAGCGCAGCAGCGTGCTTTTGCCCGAGCCGCTTGCGCCGAGCAAGACGACGACTTCTTTTTCCTGTACATTTAAATTAATGCCTTTCAGGACGTTAACGGAGCCGAATGACTTGACCAAGGTGTTAACTTGAATCATGGATTAACCTCCTTGCGGGATAGTCTATGTTGCGAAGAAAGCGCATTCTTTTCGTCTTGCAGCTTGTCCCCAAAAGTTTACCTGGTTAAATAATAATATAGAAACCGCTTACAATCTATTCGCCGATAGAACGAAAAAAGCTTCCCGCTTTTTATACGCCATGTATATAAATCATACCCGATTTCGCGGACCGAAAGCTGTGGAAACCGTTGGAAAGGAGCAAAAAAAGAGGGCCGCCGAGGCGACCCGCTGATAAACCTATCGATTATGCTTTCCCTGTGCTTCTGTCTCCCAGCAGCGAGTTCAGCTGCTCCAGCAGGTTGCCGCCGCCGGTGAGCGAGATCGTGCCGATCTTCTCGCATATTTTTTCGAGGAACTCCAGCTCCTTCAACCGGTACAGCGTCTGGTTCTCGTCCATCAGCTTGGCGGTATTGAGCAGGCTGCGCGTCGATGCCGTTTCCTCGCGGCGCGTGATCAGGTTGGCCTGAGCCTTTTTCTCGGCCAGTAGCACTGTGTTCAAGATGTCCTTGATATCGCCGGGCAGGATAATATCCTTCACGCCGGCCGATACGAAGGCGACGCCGTAATCCTCGCTCTTCTCGTTCAACCGGGACAGCACGAACGCCGCGATTTCCTGCTTCATTTTCAGCAGATCGTCCAGCTTCAGGGTGCCGATATATTCCCGCAAAATGAGCTGCAACTGGATATACATCTGGTCCTCGAACGATTTGATCTCGAGCGCGCGCAGAGGGTTCACGATTTTGTACTGGCAGACAAAATTGAGCCGCAAGGTTACTTTGTCCTCGGTCATCATTTCCTGACCGGTCATGTCCATTTGCTGCTGGCGCAGGTCAACGGTCTTCACGGCGACGGCGGTAGGCCCTTTCCAAAAATAATATTTGCCGGGCTTGAGCTCTTTTTGCATCACATGGTTATAGAACAGCACGCCCGATTCGTAGCTCGCCACCTCAAACGTCTGGCAATACGCCATCAGTCTGGGCCGGACCGCCAGATCGACCTCCGCAGGCAGCTCGGGCTGGCGAATGTCCACACGGACATAAGCGTGTTTCTTCAAAATGTTCCAGAACACATAGCGCCCAGCCGTCAGCATTGCGGCGAATTTGCCGTCCTCGTAATGCAGCACATATTCGTGGTCCTGCACTTCGATGACATCCAGCTCCCGCAAGAGTTGGTCATCGTGAAGGAAGAGTTGCAAGTCTTTCCCCTCCACCGCAAAAGGCTTCGTGATATCCAGAATCACGACCGTCTCTTCGGAAAAAGGCGACAGGCGGTACGTGCCGGGCTGCAAATATTTATCGTAGCTTCCTTTGCGGAACAGCAAGCCACGCTCGTCGGTTTGAATGGTTACTTTTTTAAACATGGTAAATCCTCCTTCAACAGCTCATACCTAAGCTGCCTTTCCTTAGTTGGTGACCTGCGAAAGGAACCCTCCTGCGCCCCTGACGGAATCCCGCTTAAGAACGGAGGAGCCGGAGCTTCCGGCTTCGAAGCTGACGAACTTCGGATCGGCTCCATTGCAGCCTTTCTCCTGTTCGCCGTCTTCTTGGCAGTTGCATTTCCGGTTGCTCCGTCCGGTATCCGCGGATTGCAAAGCCCGGACGCAGTGTGCTGTGGAAGCCACTGAGGGTACCTTTGAAGGTCACAGCATGTCATTTTCGCTCGATTGAAGTCGAGTGCTCCCCACGGAGCGTAATCGTCCCACACGATTTGGGATTCGAACCCAAAATAATGGCAGATTCATGCCGGATCAGCCTTACAGGATACCGGCGCATAGGATGCGCGGGCACTGCGGGATTGCAGGAAATCCCTGCCTCGGTACGCCTTCCGTACATCAACCTAAATGTATGATAGAGCGTCTCAGACGCGTATCACCGTTAGTTCCCCGTTCCCACCCTCGCCACTTTGTCTGAACCAGCACCCGGTCGTTACAATCACAAGAAAGGGTACTCTTGTAAGATGTTCTGGGCTTGAATCATATGATGCAGGAATCGAACCTGCCGGACATGGCCCCTCACATCCACCAGGGAGTCCAACTTGCCCAGTTGGCGGGTGGTGCTCGCCTTCAGACAAAAGGCTACCAAACTAACACGGATGATCGTTGCTTACAACAGCTCGGTTTTCCAGTTCATTTCCTGAATGCCGGTATCCAGCTCCCGGTAAGCTTTGGAGTACTGATCGACCTGCTTTTGCAACTCGGCAATGTGGACCGTTGGAATGAATTTTACTTCCGACCTGCTGTACCGGTCCTGCTTCACGGCCGCGGCATTAATGACCTCTTGGATCATCGTTCGGCGAATCCCTAGAATATCCCGCTTCGCCAAAGCATCGGCAAGGGTAACTCTGTCATGCAGCACCGTTTGGGCGTTCGTCCGGTTGATCGCGGTCATCAACGACTCCAGCTCTTGCAGCGTGTCGTTCATTTCTTGGAACAAATTCGTCGGATTCTCCGGCGGGTGCTCTCCTTCCTGCACCTTCGCACTGCGGTTCAAGCGGACTTTCAATTGTTCGATGCGCTTTTGGCAATCGGCTCTATTCATTAAAGCTTCGGCTAATTTCATCGTTATCACCTTTTTAATCTTTAGGATGGCAGCGCCTTGTGTATCCTATCTTCGCTGATTTGCGGCGAAACGAACATGGCGAAAGTATTACGACGAGTGGAAAGTTTTGCATAACAAAGAAAAAAGACCGGAGCAGGCCGCTCCGATCTTGTCATTAAGCAAAATAAATACTCGATTCTAATGCAGCTTTTTATTCAACGCTTCGATCTCCATTTCCGATAAGCCCGTTACTTCGGCAATCAGAGAGGCAGGCAAGCCTTTCTGCAGCATACTTGCCGCAATCTCCTTGTCTCTTTCTACCTTCCCTTCCAATTTGCCCTCAAGCCTTCCTTCCGCCCTGCCCCGCGATTCCGCATAGTCTAGCGCAGATTGCTCGTCAAGCAGCGCCTTTTTCCGCATCTCATACAACGCTCGAGCTTCTTTATTCTGGCTTAAAAATTCCAGCGTCGTCATCGCTTTTTTCAGCCCTGGTGTATCCATGGCTAGTTCCTCCCATCGCTCTCGGGGTGCGCCGTCTATGAACATCAGCCAATTCACCAGCCGATCGTCCATCTTATGCGGCTTCAAACTAAGCTTCGGCAGCTCCATAAAATGAATTTCGATATCGTCGAGCAACAGCTCGCTCGTATGATCTTCACGCAGGTGATAGATGTTGTGAAACTGATCGTTCGGAATTTGATTGAACGTCAAGATATTGATCGAGATGACCTTCTTCAAGCTTTTGTAGAACTGGCCTTCTCCCAACTGCTCCTCGTACATCTTCGCCGCGTAATATAAGCTGCGCTTCGGCATGTCGTATTTATTGCTGACCTGGATTTCCAGATTCACCTGTTTGCCATCCTCATTCTGAGCGCGGACATCCAGAATGGCCTGCTTGTCGGTCAGCGCATTTTTATCCAACTGCGGATTAAGCAAGGTCAGGCTGACGAACGGCTTCGGCTCGGTTTCCCGCAGCGCTTCATTCAGAAAGTTCAACAGCACTTCGTCTTTGTTTTCTTCGCTGCCGAAGATCTGTTTAAACACGAAATCAACGGACGGTTCCAACAGTTCGGTCATTTTCTCAGCTCCAATGGCTTGCTCTACGCCCCAGTTTTCTACTCACATTATACCACAAAAGAGGCACAATATAGACGGATAAGCAGCCTACGAACCCCGAGGAATGCCTTATAACCCGCCATCACGCAAGCTTGCCAGAGCCGGCTCCTTCCCTCACAGCCTGGGATCGATTTCTTTCTCCCGGGCCACTTCAAACAGCAGATTGGCGACGATTTGTTTATACGTCCCATGGTCCGGCGCGATTTCGTCGAATCGTACAGCGAGCATTTGGCTACCGAGCCGATATTCGTTCATCGAAGTGCGAAGCTTCGAGTGAATGTTTTTCTGCTTCATCAGCTTGCCGTACTTATGCGGGAACCGGTAATCGTATCCGTAGATAATCGATAAATACTCCGGATTGCGGACCTTCATATACGGCACCGACCGGTCTTCGAAGACCTCCGGCTTGATCACGACGCCTTCCATATGATTCCCGATAGTCAGCGTCGCGAAGAACTGCTCCGCCTGCTCACGGCTTTCCGGCTCGGACAAGTCCAGCACAACAAACTCGTCGTCCGACAGAAAACGGTACATGTCCGACGTGCTCCAATCCGGCAGCTGCTCCTCGCCGCTGTCATACACCACTTTCAACAAGGCAAAAGGCTTGTACTCCAGCTCCCCGTCCTCCGCATACAGCTCCAGCTGCTTCTTGTATGTTTCATAAGCGGCCGCATGCTCCTCCAGCGGCACGTAGGTTTCCAAAATGTCATGGACATATTTATAATTTTGATACACGCTTGCCCCGTATTTGTCGCTCAAGGCGGATTTGGAGAGGTGGAATTGGTCCTTTTCAAACCCGCTGGCGCGGTACTCCTCCGTCAGCTTACCGAAAGCTTGTTCAAAACCGCTGCGCTTCAGAAAATCCAACTCGCTCTCCAATGCCTTCCCGATCGGCTTGAACTGCCGCTCGATGAGTCCGTCCCCGAGCGCCTTCCATGGCAGCAGCTCCCCGTCCAAAAGCATCATAGAGACACCGTTCTTCTCCATATATCCGCCGAATTTTTGCAGCAACCCATCGTAGATGCCTGTCAGATCCACTTGGTTGATCTTGTACCCGTTCCGGCTGACAGCAAAACATTGCGCCCGGTCCTTATGCAAATAAATGTTGCACCGGGAGCCCATATATTTCGGCTGCATCACCACTTGACGGACTCCCCGCTCGGCAAAATAATCCAAGCCTCGCTGCAACGACTCCAGCTCACCCGCAGCCACATCCTTATCGGCCGGGGACATCGTTCCCGAGATAAAGTTAATCTTATTGCGCGACACATAGCGCAGTCTGCGAATTTCCTCATCGCCCAATTCCTGTACGGAAACCTTTCTCTCTTCCCGGAACAAAGTCGGAAGCTCGTCCGTCATGACCGCTTGCCCGGACTTGTAGGCTTTAAAGAAAGGCTTGAACGAAATGCTGACCGAAGTCAGCGCGTTCCCATGCACGCATCCCGTATCGAGGTGAAGCTTGCTTTTGATCCGGAATGCCTGCTTCGCCGCAATGTGCCCGAACACGTGGTACGGATGATTTTTCGCTGCCTCCTCGTTAAGAAAAGCCAACTGCTCCTCCAGCGGTGCCTCCCGGTTGATACGGAAGCTGCGCTGATGACGCATCGAATTCGCATCCAGCTTCCCGATATATTTGTTCCGGCACGGCGCATGGGTCACGTAGAAGGACGCTCCTTTCATGCCGACCGACCAGTAAAACGGCTTCGAGATAGAAACAAGATGATTGAACTTCTCCAGCAGCTCCGCATCATTCCGCAGCACTTCCGTCGAGTCGAAATACGTCCGAAGCAGCTCCGAATCGGCCCCCTGAATTTCGCCCCGCAAATATTTATACACGAAATTCTCATGGTTCCCGAGAACGAACAAGAAATGCTCCTGATTATCGTACAAAAACTCGACGATCTCTTTGGTACGCTTTCCTTTATCGATCCAGTCCCCGGCTAACAGCACCTTCGTATTCCGCACTTTGTCCGTTACGATCAGCTTTCCCGCTTCGATCCGGTAGCCGTAGCTCAGCAGCAGACCTTGCAGCGCATCGACGCACTCGTGAACGTCTCCGACAATGATGACCTTTTGATCCTGCGGGAGAATGGTCGACAAGTACTCCTCTTGATCTTCAATGACAACTCTGTAATCGGGATTAGCCCGCTGCTCTGTTACCGAATAAAAATCTTTGGCGCGCACCTTATGAATTTTGGCGTACTTTTCCTTAGCCAGCGAACCGAGAACGTCTTTGCGCAGCCGGTTAATGTGGCTGGTGATCAGCTTCTTCGACCGCTCGGAGGCGTAATAATCCTCCCGCTTGCGGTAATCGAACAGAATGACCTCCAGATTATAGTTATTCTCATGGGCAATCTCGCGAACCTTCGCCCGGAAGTCCTCCGACAATCCGGTCGTATCCACGATCACGAATTCCGCGTTGACGGGATACGAGGTTACCATCTTCAGCTTCTCGAACAACAGATGAAACGCCTGCCCGCTCGCCTCCAGCATCAATTGGTCGTATTTATCGTAGGCAAAACCAAGAACCTCTTGGCGAATACTGTCGGAAGAAAGGTATTGGATGTTGCTTTTAAAATGTTTGGACTCGTCCTCGAACCGCAGCCCGGGAATCAGCACTTCGTTGGCGAACGTCGTTTTCCCGCATTCCGTCGATCCGATCATCATAAAAATGGTATGAACCCTCGTTTGGATCTCCATTGGCTAGGCCCCCTTTTTCTTGAGAATGACGCCTTGCGTCGTCTGGATGCTGTTGACTCCGTCTCCGACGGAGACGAATTCATGGTGCAGGCCCGTTTCCCGGATGATCTCCAGAAACCATTCTTGGAATTCCTGTTCCCCCATCTCCCACTTGTGGTCGTCGTGCCGAAACCCGCTCAATTCGTAGAACGGATTGAAGTCCGAATTCGGCGTCGTAATAATAAAATGCTCGAAATCCACCTGCTTGCAGATCCGTTGAATCAACGCCTTCGCCTCGTCCTGACTCATATGCTCGATAACCTCCGTCAGGATGACATCGACCTGCTCGCCGTTGTATTCCTCCAAAAAATGATCGATCGAACGAAACGTGATCAGGTTATCGATCTCTCGCGCTTGCGCCTTGCGGCTGACGGATTCCAGCAGTTGCTCGTCGATATCGATTGCGTAGTAGCTGCCTTCGATCTTCGCGGCAAAAGGAAGCGCATAGAAGCCTTCTCCACAGCCAACGTCCAGGATCGATTTATTAAAAGGCAGGGCGCCGGCGATATAGTTTCTCCGTTGAAGGGCAGTACCTCCGTAATCGAACCGGATGGCGTACCGGCTTGTTTTCTCAAGCTCGCCTTTGTATTTTTTGAACCGGTCCCTGGAGGACAAGAAATTCCGGACAAACAAGCTGCGGATATAGAACGGCGCGTCAATCGCTTGAATGCTCTTGATGTATTTGTCCAGAATGCTGTCGGAAATATCGATGTTTTCGTTGCCGAACATGGACAGGAACAAACACAGCACGCTCACGACATGCAGCAGATGATGGAGGCTTTTGCGCGTCGTAATCGTGAGCGAGTAGCTTTTGTGAGCGTGATGCTTGAGCTCAAACGTAAAATCGGTCAGATGCTTCTCAAAAAACTCGATATACCGCACCAGCTCGATATGAATCATGTTGATATGGAACGAATGCTCATAGCCTTCGACGTCCCGCTCGTCCTGCGCTTTCAGCGGTGCGGTGAAAAATTCGTTCAGCGCATTCAGCGGAAACAACGGCGTGTTATAGCGGGATACGTTCAAATATTCAAAATCCTCATGCTCATGCTGCTTATAGGAAATCTCATTGTCGGCATCCTTAAAATACACGTTGTAGGTAAAGTCGTCCGTGTACCAGCCGTAAGCTATCCCCTTGCGGATCGACCGAAGAATCATGCCGGACTCCGGATTTTTTTTGATAATAAACGAAAGCTTCGGGTTCGTGGATCTCACTTGAATGATCGCCATCTGCATCTTCCCCTTGGAATGAAATTGTGACCGGTCGAGTTAAACACAAAAAGACCACGGACTCAGAGGTCCATGGCCGGATTCGCTAAACGAGCCTGATGTCAACTTGCTTGAAGTCGGCATAAAGCTTCACTTATAAGACAGACCGGTAAGGCCGATGAGGGTACACTGTTGCATATGCTGTTGATGAAATGTATTGCACTGGCCGTTATTGGAACTGTAATAAAACTTTTGATTCTTAAACACCCTCATCCGACCTCCTTCGACAATAGTTAGTGAAATCATACGCGGCAGTCCATATTTTGTCAAGAAAATCTCTAGGTTTTAACATTTTTTCGACTTGATATTGACACGAGGTGCCGTCATCGTTATATAATGTCATTATGATATTATCAATTAGCAAATATCATAGGCGTTAATGCATGGCTTCTCCCCTGTTATCGAAGCAATGAAAGTAACGGTATTTCCTAAAGCCTGCGATGCCGTAACCGTCAAATTTAAATGAAAGCGAGAGCTGATGATGATAGAGAAATTTACGTTTTTTTACCGCACCGAATCCCCTTTTTCCCAATGGCATCCTTCCCGGTTTGTCGTAGATGGGGTCGAGTTCAACTGCGCGGAGCAGTACATGATGTATCAAAAAGCGATCCTTTTCGGAGATCAAGAGACAGCAGCTAAAATAATGCAGGCCACAACGCCTCCGGAGCAAAAAAAGCTGGGCCGCTTGGTCCGGAGCTTTGACAAGGATCAATGGGACAATTACGGAAAGAAATTCGTTTATGACGGCAACTATGCGAAATTTACGCAGAATCCGCACCTGCTGGAGCAACTGCTTAAGACGAAAGGAACAACCTTGGTCGAAGCGAGTCCTACGGACCGGATTTGGGGAGTAGGGCTATCCGAAGACGATCCGAGGATTCAAAACCGAAGAACCTGGCAGGGCAAAAATGCACTGGGACACATTTTGACGCAGCTGCGCGAAAATTTGTTGAAGGAAAATCAAGAAGCAACCTGAACCGAATGAACGGAGTGAACAAAGATGAACACATCTACCCATAACAGAGAAATCAGATCCAAGATCGCCAAAGAAACCTTGGACATTTTGGAGCAGGGCTTCTACACCAGCCCCTCCGGGACGCAAATAACAATCCGGGACGAAGTGGAGACGGCCGTTGCGAAGTCCGTCCTCTATGCGCCCGATCAGCTGCCGAATATGTTGAAGGAAGCAAGTGCCTTGAGCGGTCGCATAGCAGGGAACCTGTCTCGCATTGAGGTGACGAACGAATCGACCTTGGCTGCGGCGCAACGGCTCGTAGCGCAAGAAGGGATTACGGAAACCGTCTGTCTGAATTTCGCTTCCGCCAAAAATCCCGGAGGAGGCTTCCTCGGGGGAAGTCAGGCGCAGGAAGAAAGCCTGGCCCGCTCTTCCGCCTTGTATCCGTGCATTTCTCAGATGACTCAAATGTACGACCATAACCGGAGCCTCAAAACCTGCTTTTATTCCGACTATATGATCTACTCTCCAAAAGTGCCGGTATTCCGGGAGGATCGTGGCAGCCTCTTGCCAGCGCCTTACCTGGTTTCCATGATCACCGCTCCCGCGGTGAATGCCGGGGTTGTACGGGAGCGCGAACCGGAAAATACGGCAAAGATCGATACGGTCATGCTGGAGCGGATTCGTTTCATTTTAGCGGTTGCAGCTGCCCACGGACAGCGCGCCATTATTCTTGGTGCCTATGGTTGCGGCGTCTTCCGCAATGACCCGAAGGATGTCGCGCGCCTTTTCAAGCAAGCGCTCATCAACGAAGGTCGCGCCGCCTGGTTTGATAAAATCGTATTTGCCATCCTGGATAACTCGGCAGACAAGCGGACGTTGAACGAATTCAAAACGGCATTGGAGCCATAGCAACTTTTTTCATGCATGATCGTTTATATAGGAAAGATACCATTAAATGGGGTGAATGGATGAAAACATTGGACGGCCTCTAACTTCCCAGAAGGAGGTTAGAGGTTATTGAGCCGAAGTGTAAAAAAATCCCCCGTATGGAACGATCACTACACACCCGGTACACGTTGGGCTAAGCAGCAGGCCAGCAAAGCGGTGCGCCGTTATGCCGGTGACATGCAGAATGGAAAATGGTACCGAAAACTATTTTGCTCTTGGAACATTTGTGACTACCGCTTTTTCAAAACCCGGCAGCAGGCCATCCATGAATGGGAAACTTCTTCGTGGCCCCGGGACAAACAAATGTCGCGCAAAGAAGTCATTCTAGACTGGTTCAAGCTTTATAGAAGAAAATAAGCAAAAGCGTCGGCTCGGGAAGTGTCGGCGCTTTGCCCCATACGTTCTAAAACGCATACGCTTTTTGCGTGATCGTGCGCTCGCTTTGTTCAAGCTCGTCTGCCGCACGGTGCAAATATTCAATGCATCTTCTCAAATCCTGGTTATAGCCCACCTTGTAGTCGATCCACGTTACCGATATGCGCTGCTGCCAGTCTACAAGACTTGCCAGCGTATCAAGTCTGCGGTCCACATGGACGATCTGATTCTGAACCGCTTGTAAGCGGGAAGCTAAATTTCTGAGCTCCATCATGTTCACGCGAATATCCTCATGCTGTATGCCGGATGGTTTCCACGTATGCCAAGAATCCTTGACGAACCTCGAAACCCTGCTGACGATATCATGCACTTCAGCATATACCCGCTGCTTAAAGTCGTGAAACCTCTCTTTCAGGACGGCTCCAAGTCCGGCCTGTTCAAACAAATCGTCGAACTTGCGCGTCACCCACGCTTTGAACTGAACGATCTTCTCATCCACTACTTCGGCTGCAATCTGGGCAGCTGTTACAAAAGCAGTGGCTACAAACGTAATTTCTACAGCTTTGAGCATCGCTCCTACGGTAATCATGGTTTGGGGAACGTTGGTGACCGCTAAAGCACCTGCCGTCTTCAGTAGCTGAACTGTATCAATATCGCCGTTCCACACGCCAAAAATGAGCTCCACCGTTTCGTACAGCATCGGGTTAGGCAGCTTTTGAATCCCTTGCGTAAGATTGGACAGCATTCGATATTCAAAATTTTTGCTTTGGATCTTATCCCTTGTTAAAGTACCATTGTCGTTCACAAGATGCTTAAGGGCATGATGATCCATATTGAATAAATCAGGCAGCGTTCCTTTTTTGGCTGAAGTTTCGATCATGATCGGTTTTGTCGGATTGTAGAATAAGGAAGACACGGAATCGTATCGGTTCTGAAATTCCTGAATTTTACCCCTCATATGTTGGATTGAATGTTGATAGGTAATGGTAAATTCCTTGTTAAAGCCAGGAGCGTTAAACGTAGCACAGTTGACTATTTTTCCCTGAATTTCCGCAGGTGCCGTCAGGGTTGCATATAGTGCAAGGTTCCCCCCGAGAGAATGACCCGTTACCGTGATGTTGTTGTACAGCTTCGCTTGTGATTCCATGTACATTCTGGCTTTATGCTGCTGGACGCTTTCCTCTTCATACGAAGTCGACGCATTGTTTTTCCAATCGTTCCGAAACTCCTTTTTTGTGATATCTTCGCTTCCTCGAAAGGCAAACACCGCTTGCCCGGGCTCCGGCTCGAACGTGTACGCCACGAACCCTGTTGCCGCATTATCGTCATCGATATGGCTGATTTTCCAATGATAATATCTCGAAGAATCCTGAGATAAACTTTCAATTGCGTGTTTAAAGCCTTCAAACTGTTCTTTTGTTTTAAAATGGCCCTCAACATCATGAAATGATGATTCCAGAACGTATTTGTAGGTATTTACGAGTTCACCTACGGTAAGCGCCCCGGAAAGCAAACTTTTGTTTAAATCCGAATGATTTTTTATATTCAAGTACACCAGTTCTGAAAGTATCGCTTTATCCGCTTCGGTAATGGCCGTGGTCATTGTATCCCCCTTCCTTATGACTCCTTATACTCCCAGTCAAAATGACTCAAAATCTCTTGGACGGAATACACCTTTTTTGCATCGAAAATTTTGGCAAACGTATGCGTATAACTCATTTCTTTCCGAGTGTAATAATGAAGTGCTTCGCCCACCGTATAAAACTCCGTGCTAACATGCTCGAAAGCGGACGGTTTTAAATAAAATACCGAAATAAACCCATGCTTAAATTCTTCAAAGGCCAATATTCTATCTACCAATTGGTCTACTTTTTCCGCTTGGCGTTCCTTGTCGATATCGGGTTCGCTTTTAATAAACAGATCGACGGCTAGTCCATTAATCTTTTCGGCCTTAAAATACTCTTCGAAACTGATGTTTTTGTTATTCAAATCGCGCGCCGGAAAAGATAGGCCGCCCGAATCCAGATGCGTCTTGACCCAGATGTCCTTCTGCTCAAAAACTTCTTGAGATACTTTGATCATCTTTTCATCGAACTTGTCGGCCATAATCATGTTCATATAGTTGTCCCATACTTTGCTAAAATCTTTCGTGATTTCGGCTCTAAACCGATGCCGTGGGGAATTTGGGGGATACGCCTCCGCTTTGATCGTATCGGTTGAAAATATCCCTGACCCATATCCGCCTCCGACGTTTTCAACCACGAACTCTTCGCCATACTTTTCATTTAAATACTGCGACATTTTGTATTCCGCATCCTTGTACTTCTGACCGCAACCCATAAGCGTTACAAGCGAAAGTAGCATCACGATTCGAAGCACCAGCCTTCCATTAAAATTCATTTCCCGCTCCGTACCCTCCATGAAAACAAAATTGAAGCCGGATTGTCTCCCATTATCTCAATCGATACAACATTTGAACGACCTCGCTGTACTCACTTGAAATTTGTGTCAATCTTCTGGAGCAATAATCGACGCCAATTCCCTTCAATCCTTTTAATTCCAGCGCTACGCCTTCCAACTCCCGTCTAATTCGGTTGAGTTCTTCAATAATGGCGGTTGCTTCCCTATCTGCTGCCGCATTCATGTGCATCCCTCTTTGTATTCCTGAATTGTAGACGACGGAGAGCGACAGGAACTTCCTGTCACCCTCCATACGGATCAGATCCTACTTAAATTGGCTGGCGTTGCTGTTAATGGTCGTTTCGGTTGCATCGTAGTTCGAAACCGTATTATCCAAAAACGCCGCATAAGAGTCCACAACCGCCCGATAATCGCTAAACTTTTGGGCATTCGCGTTGAATTTGTCCTGGATCGTTCGGGAGGCATCGCTATCCCAAGAGCTCGTCAAGCCGTTCATTTCTTTCTTGATCTCTTCGAGCTTGGCGGTCAAGCTGCCGCTCAGTGTTCGGATCGTTGCCGCGGTTTGCGTTACCTCGGCGGTAGATATGCTGATTCCTTCGATAGACATAGTGATTGGCCTCCTTAAAGGGATAATTAGTTCGCTAATTTTTTGGCAGAGTTCGCAATTTCAGTTTGCGTTGTCCGATACGTTTGGGCGCTATGCTTTAAGAACTCGGAATATTGCTCCATCAGCTTTTTCATATTTTCAAAATCGTCTCGGAATCCTTCGATTTGCGTCGTATAAGCGATGTTATCCTGCCCCTTCCAAGCATTGCCCATGGCCTTAACTTCGTTAAACAGTTGATCGTACAAACGCTGATACTCGGCGGCATGCCCATCCATGTTTTTAGCTGCGGCTTCCAGCTTAGCGGGATCTACGACAATTTTTCTTGCCATGCAAATTCTCCTCTCGGTAATAAAGGTTTTATATTAACATCAGCCGGGAACCGTTATGAAGCCCCGATTCGTGAGCTGACATGCCAATATCCAAAACGGACCCGGTTATTCTCTCACACAAAACCGTATCGCGGGTTGGAGCAAAATAACCATTGGATAACTCGGCAATCGCACCGGTTAATAACGTCTCGACCTCCCAAAGCTTGGTCGTGAGGGGGATATATACGTCATAGGTCCGGGTTAAAGCCGGTACAAATACTTCAACCAGTATTTTATCCATCGGAATCATCCTCCTTGAGATGCAAGGGCGATGTCAACAGCTTCATGAGGACCGGCTTTCCGTTCGTCACGATATAGCCGAAGTCGTCTCCAATATCCTGGTACAGCTCGCTTGTGAGCTTCCCGATCTTGAGCTGGTATTGATCCGCTATGCCGTTCTCCAGCCAAATCCCCTCGTTGAGGACCACTTTTGCCTTAAACCAAGGTTCATAGGAAATGGACGAAATCACCGAGACGCGTTCACAGATAATGAAGTTCACTTGATACGTCGTCTCGCCTTTCTCCAGAAGAACCCGGAGCTTATCCTTGGAATCCTCGGAGATTCGCGAGTTCAAACTTGTCAGGGAGTGAACGATCCAAGTCTGTTTGGCAAAAACCGGAGCCGGTTCGCCGGCGGCCATCGCATCCTTGTACGTATTGTTACGATGGACGAGGGTGCTAAATAACTGTGCAACAACTTGGTCCCAATTCGTTGGATTTCCATAATGGGTATAGGTTTTGAACTCGTCATCCACCAGCTTGTTGTCCGGATCGATGACGGCAACTTCGGCTTCCGCTTTAGCCGACAGGACCTCGGCCAGCCCTTGGATAAAGCCCGCATTGTCGTTATTTTGAGACAGCACAAGCTGGATGTAATGCTGGCCAAAGTGAAAGCAAGCCGGCTGTAGACTGTCCTTCTCCACGCCCACCGGAATTTTCCCGGCCTTGCCGTACTTGATCTCGTCCATCAAGAAATTCACATCAATGAGCTCGGGCAGAATCGGAATTCTTTTTGCGACCGGCTCTGTCCATCCAGCGGCGTACTCTTCTCCATATTTGCGAATATGCTCGAAGCGGTTTTCCACATCGCGATGTGTGTGCGCGATTTGAAATTCATATACCCGATCGGATTTCATAATGCCTCTCCCCTTGAACTTGGAAGGGTAGACACCTTCCACATTGCCGAGCACGCTGGAATAGTCGGCGGCATCGTTAAGCTGCAGCGCATACAATTGTTTAAAATTTTGCAAAACCCGGTATCGGACCGCGCCCGTATTCAACGCGGACAAGATAAAGTAAATCCCATACTTCAAGCCTTCCCTCGTTAAATAGGCCGTCGCTTCTTCCTTTTCTTCGAACAGCTCCGCGAACGCCGAGTAGTTATGAACGACAACGACAATGGAAGGAACGGCAGTCTGTGCCGATCTCATGTAGGACTGGTAATCGCCGCCATAATCTGCGAACCGCTTTTTCCGATCCGCGGTCTCTTGATACAGCATCTTGAACAAATTATTGATTTTCTCCACTTCGTGCGAGAGCACGACATCGCCCACATGCGGCGCTTTGGCGAAGGCACGCAAGGTCTCGGAAGCGAAATCCAAAATATATACATGGAGCTCGGACGGCGTATGCTCCTCCATCAGCGAGTACAGCAACGTGGTCAAAAAGGTCGTTTTCCCGCTTCCTGCCGCACCGTAAATCACCGCATTTCCTTCCTTGGACAGTGGAAATGTCATCGTAAACTGCCGCTGGTTGGCAGGATCGTCCACTTGGCCGATCACGGGATTTAGTACACCGTGGCCTTGTTGCGAAGCCTGATGACTCTCTCTGAGCTCGTCAAGAAAAATGAATTCCGGAAGCGGGTCCAGCCAGAGGGGACGGACGCTGATGCGTTCTTCCGTGGCGATGGCCGCCAAGTAGCGGTTCACCTCGTCCAGTTGCTTGGTCGGGTTATGAAACTGTGCCTTGCGCTTATCGATTTTAACTTGTTTCACGATACGTCCCAGGTTGTCGATGACGGTCACGCTCTCATCCCTGGCTTTCTCAATCCGATCTGTCGGATAATAAGGCGACCCTCCCCAAGCGGATTGACCAAGCTCAAACAGCTCGTTGAAGCCAATCTGGACATAGAACCTCCCAGTGACGGATAGCTCGGCCGCATCCGGCCTTTTGATCACGTCCATACTATCGGCCTTCTCTTGCACCTTAAGACAAATGCGAAACTTGCTGTTGCTCCAAATCTGATCATCCACCACTCCGGATGGTTTCTGGGTTGCCAAGATCAAATGAATGCCCAAGCTTCTGCCGATACGTGCTGCGCTAACCAGCTGCTCCATGAATTCAGGCTGCTGTGTCTTCAATTCCGCGAACTCGTCCGAAACGATAAACAAGTGCTGCAGCGGCTCCATGACTTTCCCGTCCCGGCACAGCCTCTGATACTTGTAGATGTCCATGTTGCTCATGTTCAACCGCTTGCTCGTTTCGCTAAAGATCGCTTGTCTTCGCTTTAGCTCGCTTTGGATGGAAATCAACGACCGCTTAACCGCCGCGCCGTCTAAGTTCGTAATCGTTCCCGCCAGATGAGGCAAATTCGCAAAGGCACCGGCCATACCGCCGCCTTTGTAGTCGATCAGAATAAAAGCGACCTCATGCGGATGATAGTTCACGGCGAGCGAAAGAATGAACGTCATAATCAATTCGCTTTTCCCGGAGCCAGTCATCCCCGCAATCAAGCCATGCGGACCATGATATTTCTCATGCAAGTCCAGGTAAAACCGTTCACCGGTCGTATCCACCCCGATCGGGGTTTGGAGCGACAAGGTAGGATCATGATCCCGCCACCTCGTCAGCGCATTCAGATGCTCGACCTTGCCTACCTCGAACAAGTCCAGAAATGTCAGCATGGCAGGCAGTTCATAACCCGCTCCCGAAGTATCCAGTTGAATATTGGCCAATTGCACGGCAAGCCGGAGCTCGTCCTGAATAATATACGGATGAGGCTGAAACGCAATATGCTTCCCGGAGGTGTCGTCCTTGTCATATATTTTCGAATGACTTCCCTCAAAATCCACGACAAGCGAGCACTCTTTGGGCAAGTTTTTCAACTCGTCATACAGATGGATCACGCTAAGGCCTATATTATTTTTGTGCTTCCTGATACCATTCATCATCTCCGCCTTGCCGGCCAGGCTCTTATCGATTGCGAAGATGACGTAGTGCGGCACGACCTCCTTAAGCTCTTCCTCCGCAGCTATGTTCTCTCTTCGGGCGATTTCTTTTTCGAAAAAGACGGAAAGCTCCTTTACCTCACCCGGCTCCGTCGCAATAAAGCGAATGGACTTATCGTCGCTCCAAACGTGAGGCAGCCATTTTACGAACTCCCACGTTTTCCCTTCCTTCTTGTCATAGATAAAAACAAGCTTTAATTCATCATAACTATGGAGCGCCGCAAGCTGGACGATTAACCCTTTGACCGCATCGACAACTTCAACTCTCGTGCCGATCATCCCGCTAATCCAATCCTCCGTTAGCGAAAACGGTATAGGAACCTGCTCCAGCATTTTCGGCTCCTCCATGAGCCGATACAGCTCCTCTTGAAGCCCGTCGTCTTCGAGGGAAAATCTTCTCTCCGGAAATTTCAGCACAACCTGGAGCGGCACATTGCCCAATCCAAGGCGAACCTTCAAAAAATCGTTTTGTCTGCGGGTCCGCTCCCATAAGGTACGCTTGCGCAGCTTGATTCGCGAAACGCACTCCTCAAGGGTAATCAGATTTTCATGCAGGACCTGGCGCTGGCTTTCTCCAACATCCCTTATCCTCTCTCGAACCTCTTGAATATAACGCTTGTATTTTTCTCGCCGAATTCTCTCCTGCTTGAGTCTCTTCTTAGCTTCGTGGCGTCTCGTCAAAACGGGCCATAGAATCGTACCCAGCAGGACGCTGAAGGACATGACAAGGGTAGGCATCGCATTCATGATTTTGCCGTTGGATTGCAGTGCATTATGCAGAGAATAAAGCCCTGTGAACAAGGAGGCCATGCCCATCGTAATGGACGGACCGAGCATGAGCATAAGCGGAGTTTGTTCCAGATTCACCTGGGGCGGCGGAGCGTCGATCTTGATCTCGACACGGTCGATTTCCCTGATAAACCTTGGAGAACGGTAAAACAAATCGCCTTCCGGTACCTCTTCGTCGATTTCATCCTCCGTATTCGGGACCCCAGGATATGGTTTAACGCATGGTCTAAGAACATTAGGATTACAGCTCACCTGGCCGTCCGGATTATTCATGGCAATGAATCCGCTGCCGACAATGATCTTCAAGCCGATGATATAGATCGTATCTCCGAATTTAAGGATCTGCTCCGTCGTCCGCTTCCCGTTCACAAACGTTCCGTTCGAGCTGCCCGTATCCCGAATGGCGATCGACGTTTCGGAAATGAACAGCTCCGCATGAACGGAGGACGTATACCTGTTCGCGTACCTGATCTCGCAGCCGTCCGCTCGACCGATCTTTATTTTCCCTCTACCGGGCAAGCTGAACCTTTGGAATACTTTACGGTCGGCAGACACCGGTTCGGCGAACAAAATCGCAATTTCATCCGTTTTCTTCAGAAGGATGCTATAGATGGTCAGGGGCTCGACGGCAAGCTCCTTTATTTTGCGGCTCCCGGCATCCAGGATGACCGCATGCTGATTCGACTTGAGAATCCATTGGCCGTCCACGCCTTCGACCCCGATCACCCGTTCCTCATACCCCAGAAGGTCCGTTTGAGTGACCCAATACTGCCCGGACTTCTTGTCAGGCAGCACGCATGTATGGATTTCATTTTCCTTTAGCAAGGATAGCTGCATGGGTCACTCTCCTTCTTACGAACAGATGATCGGATGAAATATTACAAAATTTTCTATTTCAGAGCACAAAAAAACCGCCCTATCCATGGCCAAATACACATGAATAAGGCGGTGCTTCCGCTTTCGATCATTGGTTGTATAGTATCATTTTCTCCCAAAATCTGCAATAGGGATTTTTATTCGACAAACATATCAATACGCTGGATGTCACAGAAATTAATAGAAACTTTATACAAAAAAACGACGTAACGGCTGCGAAACGGGCTGGAATAAGAAGGAATTTACCAATGGATTGTCGAATTGATTTTATTCTGAAAAGCATATCCAATATAAAAATAGCATAGCCGAGGGGGCTCGTACGATGCGCTGGACTGTCAGTAGAAAGCTTGCTTTGGGATTCATTACCATGTTGCTTCTTACTACCATCACCGCCGTTCTTGCTTTAAACCGAATGATGTTTATCCAAAACCGCGTTGAGCAGGTTACCGAAAACTCGATGCCTAAGGTGAAAGAAATCAACCGGATTTATTTTGAGACAGAGCATGTGCTTAACCTGGTGTTCCGCCACAAAGACAGTACCGATGCTGCGGCGCGCAAAACCCTCGAGGATGAAATCGGCACAAGCTACGCCTTGGTCGAATCGACCGTGCAGCAGTACGAGTCCCAGATCACGGCCGACGAAGAACGAAGCAACTTTGCTTCCTTCAAGGGAAGTTGGGACGAATTCAAAAAGAACACGCAAAGAACGTTAGTCACCAGCCGCAGCAACCCCCAGCAAGCCATGATCCTGATCGATGCCGGCCACCGTATTTTCGACGAAATGCAAAAGCATTTGACCAGTCTGGTCGAATGGAACCACAAGCAGGCTGAAACCTCCGCACTGGAAGCAAAAAAAGCATATAAGGATAGCCTGATCTGGGTATATGTCATTCTCGGGATCAGCGTGGCTGTCGCGTTCGGAATCAGCACGTTGTTCCTCCTCCTGATTGCCCGCCCGCTGCGTCTGGTTACCGGCAGTATCGTACGGGTCGCAGACGGCGACCTGACCGTTCCGCCGCTGTCCGTGAAAAGCCGCGATGAAATCGGCCAGTTGGCCGACGCTCTGAACCGCATGGTCCGCGAGCTTCATACGGCGATCAGCCGCTCTTCGGAAGCTTCGCACCAGGTCACGCAGTTGGCCGATTCGCTGGCGGCCGATGCCAGCCAAACAACGATCGCCGCGCAGCAGATTGCCGACGCCTCCCGTCAGGTAGCCGGAGGAGCGCAGGCACAGCTGACGACCTCGAAAGAAACCGCCGTCGTCATGGAAGAAATGGCCGCAGGGATCGGCCGGATTTCGGAGGCAACCTCGGACATGGCGGAGCAGTTCCAAACGACAGCCGCCAATGCGGTGAAAGGCACGGAGTCGATGGACGAAGCGGAAGAGCAGATGAACGCCATTTCCACAACAACCACGCAGACCTCGGAACGCATGGAACGGTTGAGCAAACGATCCGACGAAATCGGAGGGATTGTGAAATTGATCTCCGAAATCGCTTATCAGACGAATTTGCTGGCCTTGAACGCTTCGATTGAAGCGGCAAGAGCCGGAGAAAGCGGCAAAGGCTTCGCGGTCGTCGCCGCCGAGGTGAAGAAGCTGGCCACCCAATCCGAAGCGGCCGCCAAGGACATTACCCAGCGCATCCGCTTGATTCAAGAGGAAACGAAAGAAACGGCCGGAGCGATCCGCGAGGTTACGGAGCAGGTCACGGCAGGCATTCATCTGGTGAGCGACTCCGGCCGCAGCTTCCGGGACATCGCCGCTTCGATCGAGCAGTTGAACGGACATATTCAGGAAGTGTCCGCCACGGCGGAAGAAATGGCGGCGACCACCGAGCAGATTACCGCCTCGGTCACGTCCACGGCGATGATCGCCCAGACCTCCAGCGACAGCACGGAAAGCGTCGCCGCCGCTTCCAACGAGCAGTTCGCATCGATGGAACGCATCTCCGGCAGCGCCGAGTCGCTGACACTGCTTGCGGGAGAGCTTCGCGAGAGTATCCGCCGCTTCCGGCTGTAGGGCTGTTCGCAAAAAAGCACCTGCTTTTGCAAGCAAGTGCTTAGGCCAACCTATAATACTTCCGACAACATAGGGATCGCATCCTGCGCTCCCAAACGGGTCACCGCAATGGACGAGGCGCGCTGGGCAATATCCACCGCTTCGTCCATGCTTTTGCCGGCGATGATCATCGCGGCCAGCGTACCGGAGAACGTGTCCCCGGCCGCCGTCGTGTCGATGGCTTCAACCTTGCGCGCTTCCTTGTAGACGTTCTCCGTTCCGTTATAATACACGATGCCCTTTTCTCCGAGCGTAATGAGCGGATAACGAATCCCTTTGGCCCGCAGCTTATTCAATGCCTCCAAAGCATCGTCGGTGCTCCGGATCTCGACACCCGTGTAGATGCGGCATTCGATTTCGTTCGGCGTAAAATAATCCACGCCCTGCAAAACTGCATCCTCGATCGGAACCGCAGGCGCCGGATTCAGGAAAATCGGCACTTGGCCTTTCACCAAACGAATAACCTCGTAAACCGTCTCCATCGGAATTTCCAGCTGCAGCATGACGGCCGCAGCCGAAAGCAGCTCCTGCTGGTACCCTCGAATATATCCGGGAGAGACTTCGCTGTTGGCTCCGCCGTCGAGAATGATGCTGTTGTTTCCGTTGCATACGGTGATGGCGGCCACGCCCGTCGTCACGTTCTGCTCGCCCTTGAGGAAGTCCGTGCGCACACCGAAGCCGCTAAGCCGATCAATTAGGGACTGGCCGAAAATATCGTCGCCCACCTTCCCCATAAACCACGTTTCGGCGCCCATCTTGGCGCAAGCGACCGCTTGATTGGCCCCTTTGCCGCCGGGAGCGAGGAAAAATCCGTCGCCCCGCATCGTCTCCCCGATTTCGGGAAGACGGCTCGTCCGCATGACCATATCCATATTTGCACTGCCAACAACCATAATTTTCATCGGATTCCGCCCTCTTCGTTACAAATTCACCGGACCGGACTTCTAGAGCTCCGTGACCCGGATATTGCTGTAGTAGGCTCTCGCCGCGCCAAGGGTGCTGACTCCGTACATGCCGTAGCCGAACGTACCGTCCGTATGCTGCAGGACTTGCTCCCCGTTGATGAACAGCGTGATGACCTGCCCTTGCACCGTCACCTTGAATTCATAGTTCTGACCAAACTGCCATGGGTAGCTGGCTCCGGTCAGTTTAGTATAACCGAAATCGTTCAGGTAGAGGGAGACTTGATCTTTGCCGTCAAAGCCCGCGTGATACCCGCGCATCGCTCCTTGGGCGCGAACCGCCACCAGGTGCGAATCGCCGATTTGCGGATTCAGGTCCAAGGTTACGGAATAATCCGTGGCAAAATAGTTCCCCGTATACGCTTCGCTAGGCTCGGCGGTCATCAGATACATCGAGCCGTCCACCAGACTCCAGGCGCCGTGATTATGGGCAAACGGCGTCACGCAGCCAAAATCGCCCGACTGTTTGCGGAAATCGATCGTGTAGTCCGCTTTGCCGGAAATCCGGAATTCGTCGATAAAGATGCGGCCCAGGCTTTTCGGCTTGCGCGTCGAATACGATTCGAGCACGATGCCGACCTCGTCGATCAGCTCGCCTTCCGAATCCGGGATGACGAACTCCACCTCTATCCACTCTTGATTTACGAGCTTGACATAGCCTTGGACGAGCTCCTTCTTGCTTTTGTGCAACCGGACGTAAGGAGCAATGCCCATCGTTTCGTTGCCGCCCCATTGATCCAGATAAATGTTCATCGATACTTTCTGACCCGAATACGCTCTCGGCGCAAACGTCGGCGAATACCGCTCGTCGCTGAAGTCGGCGCGGGTGTAGTAGGGCTTATAAAAGACTTTCGACTTCTCGCCGCGGGTCATGCGGTCAAAGATAACTTCGAGCGAGCCGGTTCCGCGGAAAGCTTTCTCCGTCGAGTGCCGTGCCTGGCAGAAGAACGGATCGGATACCCGGATATTGTGCGTCGACCCCGGGAGCTCGAAATCAAAATAAATGTCCCGTTCCGTAAAGCTGTCGACGATTTCCTGCGGGCACGGCTCCTTCGCCAGACGGTAACCCAAAATCGTCAATTCCTTGGCATACGTAGGAATATCCAAAATGTTCAGGTAGCCGGAGATACCCGACATCACGATGGAGTCATTGATCGGCTTGCGGTACTTGTCCGCGATGCCTTCCAGGCCGCATGCGACGCCGAGCACGGTGCCGACGTTGCCCGCATTGCAATCGGTATCCCAGCCGCACATCGTGGCGATTTCCACCGTCCGGTTGAAGTCGCCCTGACCGTATATCATCGACAGCACGCAGACACCAGCATTTGGAATAATATGGCACACGCCGGTATATTTTTCGTAGCCCCAGTCTCTTTCGAGCATATCTCGGCAAGCCCGGAAGTCGTCCGGCTGCTGCGCGTGGAATTCCAGCACCGCTCTCGACACTCGCGCATAGAGGGAATCCGCCGGAATTTGAGCGAGCCCCGCTTCGATAATCTCACGGATATCCGATGTTTCGAACGCTTTGGAGATCGCCGCGCAGAAAAATCTCGCGCCCAGCACCCCTTCGCCGTCGTGCGATACGCGGGCCGCAGCTTCGCCGAAATCGGCGGCTTTTTTCGGATTGCAGGGATTGACCAAGCCCCACGTATCGATGAAAATTTGCCCGCCGATCTGCTCGGCGATAATAAGCCCGTTCTGCTCGATGGAGCCGGATTGCGGGGCCGGAATTCCTTTTTTCAGGTTGATGTACGCCGTATGCTCCGTGCTGACGCCATAGCCGCCCCACCAGAACATCCCGATGCCTTCACGGGCGTAGTTCAGCCAAGCGCGAGCCACGTCGTTCGGGGTAATATCGCGGTCGACCGCGTCGTCATACAAGGCCCGCAGAAAATAGTACGGACCGTTCGCGTCGTCATCGGCAGCGAAGTTTTTGAATTCCTTCACGTAGTCCGTAATCTCGCCGTACGTATTTTTGATCCGCTCATAGGTCCAGATCGTCGGCTCCACCGGCGCGCCCAGCCTTATGCCGATATTCATGCCCAAATAACCTGCGTAAACTTTCTCTAAATAATTCGAAGGAATCATGTTCCGTGCACCGCCTTTAAAATAATGAGCCTGGAAGGAGTCAAATTCGATAATAGATGTTACGTGGGGGCAGGGTATCCACTTCCGGTCACTCTTGTCCGCAGGAAATTTGGATTGGAAGCCGCTTACAGCGGACATTTCCCGCGGACAAAGGCGAACGCTATCGCTCCTCCAGTCGATACCCCGCCTCTCGTATGTTTCTCTATTATTGTAATGATCACTTCTGGACTTCCAAAAACTTCTGCCGCTTGCTGTTCAATTCCAGATCCTCTTGAATAATCGCCGCGGCCGCTTCGATAAACCGGTCGCAGCTTCCCGCCATATCCTGCTTATTCACTTCTTCCAACACCACGATCTCGGCGTCCGGGATGGCCCGGACGCCCTGCATCGCGCCCAGAATCGCGCCGATCATGACGCCGATCGAATCCGTATCGCGGCCGGAGCTTACGCCGTCCTTGACCGCCTCCAGAAAATCGCCGTCGTGCAGGACCATGTACGCCAGCGCCAGCGGCAGCTCCTCGATGGAGAACAACCGGCTTGGCGTGTAATGATTGGAAGGGATGCCGACTTTATCAATGCTCCGGTTAACGTCGTCGCGCATCGGAGAGTAGACCGCCATCACTTCGTGTAAAGCATGGACGACCTTGTCCCGGTCCGCTTTATCCGCTTGCAGGAGCAGGGCCTTCTCGCAAAGCGCGTAAATGGCCCGCTTCGTGCCGTCCTTGGCGTAATACACCGCGGTTTCCGCCACATCATGGACCGTGACGCCCGGCTCGAACGCTTTGGCGACGCAGGAGGCCATCACACCCGCCGCTTCCAGCCCGTAGCTGATTTGATGGCCGGAGGCGAACAAAATCGCTTCGTCGTACGCCCCCTTCGGGTTGCAGGCGTTCACGATGCCGACGGGAGCGATGTACATGGCCGCTCCGCAGTTGACCATATTGCCGTAACCGCCCTCGCGGGGCTCGCAGTTCGCAAGCACGTGCCGGTTGAAAATATGCTTCTCCGGATAAAACAACCGGTCCAAAATAAGCGCCTCACGGCCGAACTCCGGAATATATCTAGGTCGGAAGGCAATTTCCTTCACAAATTCGTTCGCCATATCGTAGGCGTCCAGATGCCGGCGCTCCGTGCAGTACACGTTCATCAGCGCCAGCGTCATGAGCGTGTCGTCCGTTACGATCCCCTGACCGCGCATTCGGCCGAGCCGCGACGTTTCCGGCCAATCCGCTTTCCACCATTTCGTCTTCGTCGTTTCGACACGGCCGTATTTTTCTTTAATTTGACCGTAGGTCATTTTCTCCACGACCGCGCCCATCGCATCGCCATACGCCGTTCCGAAGACGACGCCTTTCACCCGATCCGCAAAAGACAGCATCGGTTCCTCTCCCCTCCGCAGGAAGTGCGAGGCCTCCGCCCCGCACTTGACCGGCCGTTTATTTTATTGTTTGGTTGGCGTAATCCGTCATTTCCTTGCCGCCTGCGGCGTTCCAGGCTTGCACGAACTGATCGAAATCCGCGATCGTTTTCTTGCCCGTCACCACGTTGGCGGCAAATTCTTTGTATAGCGCGTTGCAGGCGTCCCATTTAGCTGCGAGCTCCGCAGGAATGATGAAGCTGTTATCTTTTTTGGACAGCTTGGACATCATATCCAGCGATTTCGCCGCCGGCTCGGACAGGTACGGCGTCGACGGATCGAACTCCGGCTTGAAGTTCACGGTCGACTCGACGAACCGCGGATACCATTCGGCCGATTTGGCCGTCAGCTTGATTTTGTTGTCGACGACGGTATATTGATTGCCTTCGATGCCGAGCTTATCCAGCAGTTGACCTTTCGGGCTGGCCAGATACTCCAAGACGGCGAAGGCCATCTCTTTATTTTTGGCCGTTTTGGCAATCGCGAAGCCACGGCTCTCCTTGCTCACGTCAACCGGAGTGTACCCTTGGCCTTTCCCTTTTGCCGGCGGCAGAGGCATTACCTTTGCAGTGGCTCCGTTCTGAGACGTCGATTTCGTGTTGTACAGGTCGATAACTTTCCCTTGCGTTCCTGCAATAACCCCAGCTTGACCGTCGTAGAACGCTTTTTCCTTCGTATCCCATTTTTTAGTCAAGAACTCGGGATCAAGCAGGCCGTCCTTGTACAGCTTCGCATAAAACTCCAGCTTGTCTTTCTCGAAGGAGGTCGTTTTGCCGAACGCGTACTTGCCGTCCTCGCCCTTCAGCCAAGTGGAAGTCAGTCCGAATGCTTGCCCAAATGTGGCGTCAAGCTCGTCGAGCGTACCGGCTGTCGTATACGCGAATTTCGCGCCGTTCTTATCTTTCAGCTCTTTGAAGAAGTTGTAGTAGTTGTCCACGGTCGGGTTAACGAGCAGCTCCTTGCCCGAGGCCGTCTTGTCAAACCAATCCTGGCGCACGACCGGAACCGAGCTGCTCGTCGGAGACAGCCATACCAGATACGGATAGTTTTTCGTTCTTTCCTGGTTGTACGGGTTCATGGACGCTTTCACGTGCGTCGATTTTTCGATGTACGGCGTCAAATCTTCCAGAATTTTTTGGGTGACCGCGAATTGGTAGTCGCCGCCTTGGAAATAAATCAGATCGGGAATGTTGCCGCTTTGCAGCAGCAGGCCCAGCTTCTCGGAGTAGGTGCCGCTCTGCACGGGAACGAGCTGCAGCTTCACGTTTTTGCCTTCGGCCTTCATACCTGCTTCGATGCCTTTGAGCAATGGATCGTCGGGCTGCAGGTCCTTGTCGACGATCGTAATCGTGACCGGCTGGTCGCCGGACGGCGCCGCGGCCGAACCGCCCGGAGCTGTCGAATTGCCGGAGCTGCACGCGGTGGAGATGACCAGCAAGCTTGCTGCGAGCAGGGTGAACACTTTTCTCATTTCTATTTCCTCCCCAATGTCTTGTGTTGTTTATTCTTTGACGCCGCCATCCATTACTCCGCTGGTATAATACTTGAGAATAATAGGATAGAGCATAAGAATCGGAATCATGGCAATGACGATTGTAGCCGCTTTCAGCGATGAGAAATCAAGCTGCGCGATATTGTTGTTCTTGAGCAAATTCGCTGCGCCGACCAGCGTCGAAGTGTCCCGCTCCACAACGAATTGTCTAAGCAGCACTTGCAGCACCGTATTCTCGCGGCTGGACAAGAAAATGCTGGATTTGAAAAATTCGTTCCACTTTGCAATCGCGTAGAACATCCCGATCGTCAGCAGCGGTATGCGCGCCAGCGGCATAACGATACGGATAAACAAGGTCATGTGCCCGGCGCCGTCGATTCTGGCCGCTTCCAGCAAGGACTCCGGAATTTCCTCCAGAAAACGCATCATAATAATCAAGTAGTACACGTTGATCATCCGGTACAGCACCATCGACCATAAGCTGTCGAGCAGATGCAGATCCTTCATGACCATATATTCCTGAACGATCCCCGGCTCGAAGATCATGATGATGATCAGAAAAATCATAATCGGAGTTTTGCCGACCAAGTTTTTTCGCGTTAAGACATAGGCCGCAATCGTTGTAAAAAAGATGCATAAGCAAGTGCCTACGATAGTAATAAACAGTGAATTCATCAGCGCCTTGCCGACAATCGGATTGCCGAGAACGACTTGAAAATTGATCAGCGAGAACCCCTTGGGCAGCAGATCGTAGCCTTTCAGCTGATTAACCCGGTCCGGATGCGATAACGCTCTGGCAAATATGTTCACGATCGGCACGAACATCGTCAGCGTCAGAAGCGTCAGCATCAGCCCGATCAACAGTTTGAAAACGGTTATTTTTTTGCCAACCATCTTGGCTCCCCCTTACCATGCGCCTTTCGAGGTCAATTTCTTCGATATGAAATGAGTGGACAGCACGAGCACGACGCCAATCAGGCTCTTGAACAGGTTGGCCGCTGTAGCGAACGAATATTGCCCGTTGATCAAGCCGACACGGTAGACGTACGTATCGATAATGTCGATCTGGCTGTTGACGGAATCGTTGGTGAAGTTCAATACCTGATCAAGTCCCGCATTCATAATGAAGCCGACATTCAGGATGAAAATCGTGACCATCGGAACGTACAGATGCGGCAGCACGACTCGGGTGACAATGTGCCAGCGCGACGCTCCATCCACATAAGCCGCTTCGTACAAGCTGGGGCTGACGCCCATGATCGCGGCCAGAAAAATAATCGAGTCCCAGCCGATACTGCGCCAGCCTTCGCTGGCAATCAGCACCCACCGGATGCTTCCTTTATCCGTCAGGAAATCTTGAGGCGGAAAGCCGAGCGCCTTGATCAGATCGTTCACTGCCCCCGTAGACGGGGACAGAAATTCGAACCAAACGCCCGCAATGACGACCCACGACAGAAAGTGGGGCAAGTACGAAACGACCTGCACCGCCTTGCGGAATTTACCGTTCGCGAACTCGTTGAGCATCAGCGCGAACAGGATCGGAATCGGAAAAATAAGGAACATTTTCATCGCGCTAATGATTAAAGTATTGGCCAGTACATTGGAAAAGATGGGCGTGCTGAACAGCTCGCGGAAATATTTGAACCCGACGTACACGTTGTCTCCAAGAATGCGGTATTCGTAAAAGGCCAGCTTCATGCCGATAATCGGCCATACATGGAAAATGACGAAATACGCGAGACACGGGAGAAGCATGAGATAGAGCACTTTATCGGCCCATATTCGATTCAGCTTCGAATACGCTTTCATCCGTTACACCTCCTGACGGATCACAAGTTGATCTCCAGTTCCATCAGCGGCGCGTGCTGCTGCGCCCCGTACACGTCCCGGTCCAGGAAGGTGCCTGACGAAACTTTTCTCGCAAACGTTATTTTGAATCCGAGCGCCTGATCGAAGAAGACGATCTGCGTAATGTTATGCTGCTCAATATTGTAGAGCCGCGATACGAGCTCTTTATTGATCAGGCCTTGCTCTTTGATTTTGTAATAAACGGACGGATCGTCGAACAGCACGTCAACCGTTATTTCAAAGGGGCCGCTGTTTTTGCTGCGCAGGACGGCCGCCGCATCGAATAGCTTCATAGTTTTACACCTCTTCATAATCGGTCCGGAACATTTCGAATCCGTCCGAGACTTCCATCAGGTGGTAAACGGAAAACTCGTATACCGCGCCGAACGGCACATCGCTGGGCGCAAACGGAAACGCCAAATTCCCCGCGGTCGCTTTTCTTCCTTCGTACCCGTAATGCAGAAAGGTCGATCTCACCGAGCTGCATACCGCATTGGCCAGCTCCTGCGTCTTGGCGACGACCTCGAACACGATTCCCAGCTCATGCGCCGGCTTACGCTGCGGCTCCAGCTCGCCCAACACGCCGTCGAGGCCGTAGTTGATAAAATGGATCTTGTAGTCGTCCGGCGATACCTCGCTGTAATAGTCGCGCACCTGCTGCTTGACGAGCTCTTCGACTTCTTCGATTTTCGCAATCAGCAGCGGATCGCGGACTCCTGCGACGACAAACGTGCGGTAAGCCACCTTCATCGCGCCTTCCAGCTTGATCTTGTACACCGGAGTTTCGGCGATTCGACTGCCGCGCACTTCGACGCTGCCGTCCCCAAGCTCCATAAAAACGCAATGCTCCAGATTGAGCACCAAGCCCGGCCCGTGCAAAATGTACGGGTGGTCCTTCTCATAAAACGTGTGCGCCGCCACCGACACCGCCGTACATTTACGGTTCTCATTCAGCGGCTGCACGATAAACGAATCCGCTTTCAAGGTGCCGAGCATGCAATCCTTCGTCGTTCCCGGCTCGGCGGACAGTGCAGCGCACTCCAGAATTTTGCCGAGATGGTAAGCAAGCGCCGTATCGTAGCCATGGTGCATGGCGACAGCCGCAAAAGGCGACGGGTCGTACGCGCGGCCGCAAATAATAATGTCCGCCGCTTCCTCCAGCGCCGCAACGATCGGTTCGTGCCCCATCTGCGCCACGATGCGGTCGGTTGCCGCAAGCCGTTCCGGCGTCAGCGGCGCAACGGTCAGGCCCAGCGGCTCGCACTTGCCTGCCTCCAGCTTCGCCGCCACCACCTCGTGGGGAATGTCCGCCCAGATGGTCGCTACCTTGATGCCGCGAATCCCGCGCTCTTCCAGAATCTCCAGGACGATCGACCGGGTCCATTCCACATGAACCTTGGCACCGCTTCCTCCAGCCGATCCGATGATGATCGGAATGCCTGCTTTGACACCCTCGGTAATGATGATTTCGAGATCCTTCTTGCAGGCCTGCTTGCTGACAATCGCCGTGCCTGCGCCTAATTTATGAGGTCCCGCGTCGGTAGAGCCGGCGTCCACCACGATCGCATCCGGGCTGTAAGCCATCCCGTTCATAAAGGAGGACTTCGGAAACCCGTAGCCCAGCATCCCGCAAGGGGCCAAAATTTTGAACTCGTCCTTTGCCATATGACTCCTCCGCCCTATCCGCTAACGATGATTATCTGTTTTCCACCAACTCACACAAATTTTGGATATTGGGTAATTGGGTGGTCCAATTTAAACGTCAAAAGGATGCTGATCATCCATTTGACTCCGTTTTGTTCGAAGAAACATTTTGCTTCACCTGCTGGAGATGGTGCAGGAGCGCCGCTTTGGCTTTCGCCGGATCTTTTTCCTTGATCGCTTGAAGAATGGCGTAATGCTCCTTGTACACTTCGCTTTTGCGACCGGGGATATCGACCGTCTTGGTCAGCGTTTTCTGCAAAAGATCCATATGCAGATCGATCAGATTCACCAGCACAACATTGTGCGTCGCTTTGGCGATCGAGAGATGGAACGCCTGATCGGGATTGACGGGATCGTCGGAGCTGCTGTCGATCGTCCCCCAGCGCTCAAGAGCGCTTTCAATTTCCGCAATATCCTGTTCGGTCGCCCGCATTGCCGCCAATTCCACAATTCCCGTCTCGAAAATTTCCCTTGCCTCCAGCAGCTCGATAATCGTCGCCCGCTCGATATTTTCGAGGATGCGCTTCGTATCTTCCGCCTTCGTCAGGTTTTTGCTGAGGAAACGGCCGCCTCCCGGACGGGTTTCGATCAGTCCCTCCCGCTCCAGAATGCGGAAAGCTTCGCGCAGCGTACCGCGGCTGATGCCGAACGCCTGGGCCAGCTCCCGCTCCGTTGGCAGTACGTCCCCCGGAGCAAGGTTGCCTTCGAGGATGATATTTTCAATCTGCTCAATGACATCTTCATAGACCCGGTGGTATTTTATTTTCTTAATGGTCATTGTCCGTTACCTTTCCACGAATAACGTTACTTTCGGATAATTGGATCATCCAATTGCCCACACCTTTATACTAAGCGCAATAATTAGGCGTGTCAAGAAAAGTTTAACGGCTCCAAAAATCAATCATTGACAACAATCGGACGGCTGGAGTATATTCGAATTACGAATTAACGTCAATATAGCGACAAACCATAAAAGGAGGTTTTTGGTATATATAGACAACTCACTGCAAATTAGCGAATATATAACGACATTTCATGAAAAAGACTCTTTGCACAAATCGGATTGGAGGCTTAATCTGCATGTCTAATGCCATCAAACAAATTATTACGCACATTGTCGAGGTTCCGCTGATCCATACCTGGGAAATTTCCCTGTATTCGGCAACAACAAGACAGCACGCTATTGTCGAGGTGATTCTGGAGAGCGGTATTCGCGGGTACGGCGAATCCTCCCCTTCTCCGGCATTTATGGGAGAAACCGCGGAAACGGTCAAATTGGTGAACGATCGGTATCTGGCTCCGCCTCTGATCGGATTGCCGGTTGACGAGATTGCGTGCGCGCATGCGAAAATGAATCAAGCCATTTACGGGAATTCCGCCGCGAAATCGGCGATCGACATCGCCCTCCACGATGCGTGGGGCCAAACCTTGAATCAGCCGCTGTATAAATTAATTGGCGGAACCGCGCGCGAATCCGTCCCGTTAACGTACGTCGTAGGCATCAAAAGCAACCGGGATGCTTACGAGGAAGCGATGAAGCGAATCCACGAAGGCTTCGGCGTCGTCAAAATCAAAGTCGGCAGAGATCCGAAGAGAGACATCGAGCTCGTCAGCCTGATCCGCAAAGCCATTGCAGATTCCGGCAAACCGGCCAAGCTGCGCCTCGATGCCAATCAAGGGTACGACGTCCCGACCGCCATCCGGGTAATTCGTGAAATCGAGGAAACCGGCGAAGTAGAATGCGTCGAGCAGCCGGTCCGAAAATGGAACATGCTTGGGGTAAAAGAAATTCGCGATAAAGTGAAGACGCCGATCATGATCGACGAAGCCGTATTCGGACCGGAAGACGCCATGACCGCCATTAAGCTCGGGATCGCCGATGTGATCAATCTGAAGGTTTGTAAAGTCGGGGGCATCTATCAATCGAAAAAAATCGCCGCGATGGCGGAAGCCGCCGGAATGACGTGCACGGTCGGCAGCAATCTGGAATTAGGCATCGGCATTGCCGCAAGCGCTCACTTTGTAACCGGCACGCCCGTCGTCACGTATCCGAGCGATTTCATCTGCGGAGCGTATCTGCACGAGCACGATCTCTTGAAAACACCGATTCAACAATTTGTGGCCGAGGGGCACATGCGCGTCACAGCCAAACCCGGATTGGGAATTGACGTCCGGACAGACTTGCTAAAACAACAATGAAAACGAAGAGGTGATGGCGTTGAACATTTCGATGGAGCGTTTGCAGCAGGACCTGGACAAGTATGCGCAATTCGGACGCGATGCGAACGGAGGTATGACCAGGCCGAGCTTTTGCCCGGCCGATTTCGAAGTTCGGGAAATATTCGTGCGGCAGCTCGAAGCGATGGGGCTGACGGTGACGATCGACGGGGCAGCCAACATTTGGGGCACGCTGAAAGGAAACGGGCAAAAACAAGGAGCCCTTGTGATCGGCTCTCATCTGGACACCGTTCCGAACGGCGGAAAATACGACGGCGCTTTAGGCGTATTGCTGGCCAAGGAAATTATCCGGACGATCATGGACCATAAGGTCAGCCTCGACCACGATCTGGAGATCGTTTCGTTTACCGCCGAAGAGCCGAACGACTTTAACCTTTCCACGATGGGAAGCCGCTGTTTTACGGGGAAGCTTTCACCTGATCATTTGAAAGAGGTTACAGATTCGCAAGGCTATCGGTTGGCAGAGGCTTTCCTTCAAGCCGGCGGAGGACTTGACAAATTCCCGGAAATGAAAACGCTTCAAAAAGATAAAAAAGCCTATATTGAGCTGCACATTGAGCAAGGCAAGCGCTTGGCAGCAAAAAACATGCCAGTGGCGTCCGTAGACAAAATTGTCGGAATTTACCGCGACAAGATTACAGTGATCGGCGAAGCCAATCATTCCGGCACCACCATGATGGAGCATCGCTGTGATGCGCTGACGGCGGCCGCGGAATTGATCCTGATGGCCGAGAACGCCGCCCGGAACGATGAAGGGGACACGGTGTGCACGGTCGGAAAGCTGGATGTGATTCCGAATGCGGCCAATATTATCCCCGGTAAGGTGGAATTTATTCTTGAGGTGCGGGGAGAAACCCGCGAAGACATCAGGCGCGTCGTTGCAGCCATTAAACAAGCATGGAAGCACGTGGAAAGCAAGCGCCGGGTCCAAATCAAAGAGCTGAACATCCTCGATCAAGCCCCCGTCCGATTGGACGAAGAGGTCGTCGCTCTGATCGAACAAGCGGCAAGCGACAGAGACGCACCCTTCCTGCGGCTCGCGAGCATGGCCGGACACGACGCCAGCCATATGGCCGATATTTGCAAGGCCGCCATGATCTTTGTCAAAAGCCCGAATGGAAAAAGCCATTGCCCGGAAGAATACAGCACATGGGAAGATATTGAAATTGCCGGAAACGTCATGCTGGACGCCGTCTTGAAGGCCGATCGACACCTGGGTTAACACATACATCAAGGGAGGTTTTTTATGATGATCCAAAGCCCTTCTCTTCTCGGATTGGTTCCCCTGCTCTTATTTATCGGTTTAATTTTCATCCGATGGAACCCTATTGCGGCCATTGGCACCTCCATCATCGTGGGTGCCCTCATGAGCGGCGCCAGCTTAATGGACGTCGCTACCGTCATCGGCAAAAACGGGATGGCCGATTTTATCGCCTATATCGGCCTTGTCATCTTGGCCGGCGGCGGCTTGGGGAAAATCGCCGAAAAGACAGGCGTCGCCCGCAACATCGTACGCTTTATCATGAACAAAGTCGGGATCAACACGCCGAACAAAGCGATGATCAGCACCATGATCGCTTCCTCCCTGCTGGCCGCTCTGTTAGGTACGCTGGCCGGGGCCAACGCAATCGTCGCTCCCGTCCTGATCCCTGTGGTAGCTGCAGCCGGCCTGTCCTCCAGCGTCGTGGCCATCCTGTTCCACGGCGCGGCCGCAGCCGGGTTGTTGCTTGGACCTTTCACTCCGCCTATGGTAACCTTAATGGAGCTGACAGGCTTAACCTATCCCCAGGTGCTTCTCCATGCAGGACTTCCTGTCGCCGTCATTATATGGGTCGTCACCTTTGTCTACAGCAAGCGAATCCTGAAGAAGACTCTGCTTTTGCATCCGTATTCCGATGACGACATCAGCGCGTTCCAGCAAGAAGAACAGCCCGATGCCAGGACGCGAAAAATTACGACCCAGGCTACCGTCGCCTTTCTCATCACCTTGCTCGGTTCCATTGCCTACGGAATTGCGATCAAAGGAGGGTCTACGTTTACCATCGTCGTCATCTTATTAACGGCGCTGATTACCGGACTCGTCGGAAGGCTTACTCCCAATCAAATTGCCGATACCTTTGTCGAAGGTGCCAAACCGCTTCTGTGGATCTTTATCCAGTTTATCTTGTTTACACCCTTCATCTACTTCACTGAAAAAATGGGCGGCTTCGAAGCCCTCAAAAATTTGCTGCTTCCTTACGTAGAGCACGGCGGACAAACGACGATGATCATTTTGAGCACACTCGTGAACATCACCGGTATTCCGGGAGCCGCGGTAGCGCATTCTATTCTCATGCATAAGATGTTCCTCCCTACCGTCACGGATCTGGCTATTCCGATGCCGGTCTGGGTGCTCGCTCTCTTGGTCGGCTCGCAAATGCCGTTCTTCTTGTACCCGACCGGGGATGCGCTCGGCTCTATGGGATTGGCCCGTTCCAAAGACCTGAAAAATGTAATCGTTTTCGGTGTCGTCGTGACTGCCGCCGTCTTTTTATTCATTGTCGTGCGCGCGCTCTTCTTATAACTAAATGGAAAGTGATGATCGCTATGAACTTTAACCAGCTTGAAGCCACCATACGCCAAGCCGCCTCTTCGGTAGAAGGCAAAGCGGGAATTGCCGTCGACACGGCCGAGGGGCAAATTCGCATCCATGCGGACGAGCCGTTCCCTTCCGCCAGCTTGATTAAAATTCCCATTCTGCTGGAAGCCTATCGGCAAGCGCAAGAAGGCAGGCTGGATCTGCATCAGCCTTATGCCGTTCCTTCCGGGGAGCGCGTGGGCGGAACAGGCGTGATTCATCAATTATCCGGCGCGCTGCGCCTGTCTTTGCAGGATCTCATGGCCTTAATGATTATCGTTTCGGACAATACCGCGACGAATAAGATTATCGATCTGATCGGCATGGAGACCGTGAACAAGCTATCAGCCGGTCTGGGATGCGGCGCAACCGTTCTGGGCCGGAAAATGCTCGATTTCCAAGCCAAGCGGAACGGGAAAGACAACTTCACCTCCGCCCGCGATATGATTATTTTCCTCAAAGAAATCGTCGACGGAAGCACCTTGAAGCAAGAGGCTAAAGACGCCGCGCTGCAGTTGCTGCGGAATCAGCAGTTTAATGCGAAATTGCCTGCCCGGATGATCGGCGGCTTTTCGTTGGACAAGCCGGTGCTTGCCCACAAAACGGGCGAGCTGCCCGGAACGGAGCATGATGCGGGCATCCTTCAGGTGAACGGGAAAACCGCCTACATCGCCGTCCTCACCACCGATCTGGTTGACAATCTTCCCGCGCAGCAGGTAATATCAACAATTGGGAAGGCCGTTTTTGATTATTTAAACGAATAGTTCATTCTTAAGCCCCTGGAATTCTCAGGGGTGTTTTGACTAAATGGCGATACGATTTGGAGGATGGGGCATGGTGATCAAAATTGCCGTTATCGGGTCTGAAAAAATGGCGGATAAAGTACTCCGCTTAAACAGCCATGCCAACGTGCAAATCCGCTCGCTCATTTATGACAAGCCGGAAGAGAGCGCCAAGCTGGTCAAGATGGCGCAAAATGACGACGTCCTGTTTTTCACGGGCCCTTTTCCGTATTTTTTCGCTAAGGACGAGATTGAGAAACGTGGGATTCCCGCCGTTTATATCCCGCTGGACGAGCTGGTGTTTACCGTCTCGCTCTATTACATCAGGGACACGCTCTGCATTCATCCGGACCGGTTATCGATCGATATCCCTTACCAAGAAGTCGTCCTGCATGTGTTGGACGAGCTGAATATCGACGCCGCCCGGATTTATATCAAAGAGCACGAGCATTATCGTACCGACGAGATTGTAAAGTTTCATCACGAGCAATGGAAGGCCGGAAACGTCGATTTTGTATTGACCTCCGTCCAATCCGTGCATAAAAAGCTGGAACAATTAGGCATCCCCAGCTTTCGCATGATCATTCCGAAAAAAAATATTCTAGACACGCTTCAGCACGCCGTCGCCAAGGGAGAACTGCTGTTAAGCCAAGCGTCCCAGATTGCCGCGGGCATCGTTCAAATCGACTATCCTGATGAAGCGCAGGCCGCGGATACGGAACTGCATGCCAAGCTGCATGAGCTGCTGCTGGACTTGGGGAAAAAGATGAATGCTTCGGTGAAACGCATCGACGACCGCACGTTTATGATTTACGGAACGAGAGGCGGCATCCGACAAATCACCGGGAATTACCACGTATTTCCTATTCTAGATCAGTTGAAACCGTTCACGCAGACCATCATCCGCTTCGGCTTCGGTTTCGGCGTCACGGCGCTCGAATCGGAAGAGCACGCCCAAATCGGCTTATATCATGCCAAGAAGCATGCGGGCCACGGCGCGTACATCGTTACCGAGAATAAAAAGGTCATCGGGCCGTTACATCATAAAACAACCAAAACCTTTCAGCTTCAAAGCGATGATGAGCACATCCTTACGGTTGCCAAGCAAACCGGGATCAGCGTTTCCAGCATTACCAAAATCATCGATTTTATCCATCTGCGTCACAACCGGATTTTTTCGGCGTCCGATCTGGCCGACTATCTGCAATTAAGCAAACGGAGCGCCGAACGCCTATTGAAGAAGCTGGTCGATAGCGGCTATGCCGAAATATCGGGCGAGGAGCAGCCGTACCAGAAGGGCAGACCGCGGGCCTTGTATAAAATTTTGCTGTGACCCTTGATATCGCTGGCAAAAAAAAGCCAAGCCCGAACTAAGTTCGGCTTGGCTTTTTTGACGATCCCCCGCCCCAAAGCGCCTTCAGCTTGTGCGCCGAAAGCTTCGGCTGGCGGTCGCGCGTGAACACGCCCTTGCGGTTAACAACGACCCGCGAAGGGGTCTGGCTTGTCTTGAAATCGGCGAACGACCATACGTGAGCTCCGATCGTGTATGGTTTTTGCCGGATGATTTCATACTGCCGGGTAACCATCTCCGCCTGGTATTCCTCGGAAAACACCTCCGGCGGGTCCACATGCACACCGGCGACCGCATCCGCTCCGAACTCCGTCACGATCACCGGCTTGCCGAGAACCTCGTAGCAGCGGTCCAGCTTCTCGCTCAGGATGCGGCAGCCTTCGTCCAACCGGCCGGCCTGCTCGTACCAGCCGTGATACCGGTTAAGGCTGACAAAGTCGTAATGCTTCAGCGCGACGTCCTTCTCCACATCGACGCAATTGACAATCGTAATCGGCCGCGTATCGTCCAGCGATTTCGCATGGCTGTACAGCGCTTCATAGAACGCATCCGCCTCCGGGGCCAACGTATCTCCTTCGTTCGCCAAGCTCCAGGCGATAACGCACGGGTGGTTGACATCGCGTTCGATCATTTCCGTGATCACCCGTTTCGCTTTATTCAGGATGGCCGTTCCTTGATAATGGCTGCGGACGAAGCCGACGAAAGGCGTTTCGCCGATAACCAACAGGCCGTGCTTATCCGCATAGCTCAAAAACTCGTCGCTGTACGGATAATGCGACGTGCGGACCGAGTTCGCTCCGATCCAGCTCAGCAGGTTGAAATCTTTGGCGATGACCGCGGGAGAGATGCCTTTGCCCAGTACCGGGAAGTCCTCGTGCATGCCGAAGCCGGTGAGAAATACCGGTTTGCCGTTCAGCAAAAGCTCGGTGCCCCGAATCGACACGGTCCGGATGCCGAACGTTTGCACGTACTGATCGATCACTTGTTCATCCCCGTCCGTCAAGCGGACCTCCAATTCGTACAGGAAGGGGTCCTCCGGACACCACAGTCTGGCCGCTGGAACGGTGAAGTCAACATCAACCGAAGGCCCGGCCGCTCCAATTTCCACGGACGAACGGCATTGCGTGCCACGTATGCTAACGGTGCAAGCTCCTTCGAAGCCTTCGCTTAGACCGACATGAGCTTTGACTTTGCCCTCCGTACCGTCGATCTCCGTTGTAATCCGAATGTCGCTGACAAAGGACATCGGAGTCGTAAACAGCGTCACCGAACGATGAATGCCGCCGTAAGGGAAAAAGTCGTAGTAATTGTTCGGATATTGTCCTTTGAATCCGACGATCTGCTCATCCTCCACGTCTCCCGGCGGAAGACGGTCGGCCGCGATGGCAGCGTCCACCCGGATCATAATCCGGTTCGGGCCGTCCCACCGGACATGGTCGGTAATCTCGAACACGAACGGAAGGTGCGCGCCTTCATGCCGGCCGACTTCCGCTCCGTTGACCCACACGGTCGACAAGTAATTGGCCGAGCCGACGCGCAGCCAGATCCGTTCCGAGCGAAGCTGTCTGGAAAGCTCTATCTCCCGCTCATACCAGCCCGAGCCGAAAAAGTACATCAAATCCTGAAATTGCTCGTTCCAGCTGGCCGGGACCCCGATTTCCCTGTCGGCCGGCAATTGAAGCGGCCATCCCCGTTGTTCCCCGTCGTCGTTAACATCCGGTGCAAACTTCCAAAATCCGTCGAGCGAAATCATCGCTCTGGAACTATTTGATTGTGGATACAGCATACGTAGTGGCTCCCTCCGTCTTCGATCATCTCTGGTTGCAGTCCTACGAAACATGATAGCACGGAGCGCCTGCGAATGATTTGCATGATTTTTACCGGATGTGTACACTATTTTGACTTATTGGCACGCGGAAGCAAGCTAACGTACGGCGATCTCGTCATACACCTTGTGATGGATGACGATATTCGCATTTTCCGCCGTCTCGGTTACCTGTTTGCCCAACTGCTCTTCGGCGTATTTCCATTTCAGCCGCTCCTGGACATCTTCAAATCGGAGATCCCTGCCCGGTGTGCGCTCCGTACATTGAAGGACAAATACCGATCCGGCCGTTTCGAATCGTTCGCTGACTTCGCCCGGCTTCAGCTTTCGGACAGCAGCGAACACCTTTTCGTCTTCCTCGCTGCTATCTACAGCATAGGTCGATTCGTCGAATGTTCTTTCCTTCACCGACGCATTTGCCCCAAGCTGCCGGATAACCGCATCGGCCTCCTTGCCGCTTGCCAGCCCGGATCGGATGCCGTTCATCGTCTCCATCGCAGCGCTTCTTGTTAAGGAACCGGAACTGTCCCCGCTCCCAAAAGCCAATTCAACGACTTGCGTACGAATACGGTCAGGCTTCTTCAGCTCTCCTTTTTTTCGCATGCTTTCGTAGGTGGCATGCAGCGCCTCGCTCGCGGCCCGAGCTTCATGGTTCGCAGCATAGTCAAGAAGCTGCCGTTTGATCTTATCGTGAGTTTGATTGAAATAGGCGATCTCGCTATACTCGCGGGGGCCGAATATAGGCTGGCCCTTCTTCACAGCCTCTGCTCTTCTTTTGTTTTCTTCGGCCAGACTCTCTTTAAAGGTTCTGTAGCTGACATCGTCCGTCAGTCCGTATTGCTTGGCCAGAAGCTGCTCTGTCTTTATGATTTTAAGCTTTTCCAGCGTTTTTTTCTTCGCCATCTCCAATGGAATTTCACCGTTGAAGCTTTTCGTCCAAAATTCCGCACTATCTTGCGCGCCGTATTTTTCATGAAAATATCCATACACTTCCGCTACGCGATCTTTTAGAACCATCTCATATTCGCCCAAAACAACAGGTTCCCCGTTGATCCTCAAAACCTCTGCATAAGCATCTCGGCCGGACCGCTGTCCGAGCAAGAAGAACAATATTACAACCAAAGCAGCAAGCGGTACTATGACAAGTAGCATTCGTTTCTTCATGTGAAAAGCCTCCTAAAAATCATCAAGGAAATAGCAGAGACTCCGTCAATCCGTCATCCAAGGCTTCTGCTATTTCCCAATGATCCTGACAATCCCTCGAAGTAAGGGAGGTTATTGCGTTAATACGAGCTGCGGCTTATTGCTCGCAGCCTCTTTGGTATTGAAAGAAACGTCTCCTTTCGAGCTGGCCGCGCCTTCGTTCACCAGCAAGAACGACACGAGCTTGTCCGACATCTGGCTGTTCACATAGTTTGTCACATCGAATTCATACCATGTCCCAACGGTATTGCTCATGACGGCGCTGCCGAGGAGCGTCGTGCCCGCCGGGGCGTTGTTCCAGGTGATGCCCGTCTCGCTCCAGCTTTTATCCGCGGTGCCGTATAATTTCACCGTTCTTGAAGCGTCCGTATTGACGGCCGGGACATACACCTTCACTTTGGCAGAAGCTGCGCTTGAACCGCCAAAGGTTCCGTAATTGAACTTGACATAAGCTTTTCTGGCATATCCGGACGCATCGGCTTTAATCATCATCGTCGCCTCTGTGCCGTAATTCGTGCCTGCGTAAGCCCCGTCCCTTACATAGGAATCGGCAGTTGGCTCATAGCTTACCGAAGGCTGGATCGGACCGCCCGACGCATACTCGAAGGCGCCGATATCTGGATTGCCGTTGTACAGAGCCGTGCCCCAGAAATCTCTGCCGCCGTTATTCGCCACAAAGACCCCGCTGTTAATGAGCGGCGAAGTCGGCTGAAGCTTGTAACCACTCAACCGGTTCGGATCGTTCATATTGATATTCATTTCTCCAGCCCCGGGGTTGACGAGCTGCGGATCGGCCGTTATTAAACCGGGATGAGACGCCGGGCCGTTGATATCGTCGATGGTTGCCGGGTAAAAGCTGTTGTTTTTGAATACCGCTGATGTGCTCCATGCCTTCTCCGCGAACTTCGTAATCGTTCCGTCCGCTTTAATGATATTGTTATAAAACTTGACCATATTGGAATCGTTATCAAAAACTTGGGTCGTCACGTTAGGTCCCACATAAATGGTATTGTTGTAAATTTCGTTTCCTGCATTGGTGCTGTGATAGAAAAAGATTTCCTGACCTGAACGGTAACCGTCGTTTTCGCTGATGTTGTACCTGAACTTCAAATTGCTTGCGCTGGGCATGACTAACACAAGCCCGCCGGAATTATTGTGGCTGTAATTATACTGGAACACGTCTCCGATACAGTTGTTGTCCGAATCGAAGGCTTCCCCGTCGTTGTTGCCGCCGCTTCCGCCGTACACTTCGTTGAACTGGACGACGGCTCCCGTCGTATAGTGCGTCCATAGGCCCGCGTAATTGCCGGAAGACGTTTTGCTGTGGTTTTTCACCGTGTTGTATTCGGCCAAGGCGCCGGACAGCACCTCCGCCAACACCATGCCGTCTCCCCATACCTCTTCGACGAAGTTGCCCCGGAATACGACATTCGTGCTGATCTTCGGATAGCCGTTGCCCGCATCCGATTTCGTGCGGATCCCTTCCTTGGTTACATTGGCGACGTGGTTGTTCTCCACCAGCACATCGTTAAATCCGGCCTGCAAGCCTACCGTAGCTTTCCCGTCTTTGTCGATATGCGTGCCGAAGAAGATGATTCCGCCGCTGTTTTTGTTGCCGTTCACATCCGAATTCACATCGTGAACGTAGCAATTTTTCACATAAATATGATTTTTCAAGCCCGATTGATTGTTGTACACCAGAATACCGGCCCTTGAGGACACAATGGAAGAACTGAAATTGGTCACCTCAAGGTTGTTAATTTCCCAATATTCTTGGTTATACAGCATGACGGCGCCCGATGTGTTCGCGGGATAGCTCGTGCCTGCTCCGTTAATAATCGGCTTGGCGCCGGTTCCGTAGCTATCGATCACAATCGGATTCCCGCTTGCTCCCGATCCCTTCGGCCATAACTGGCCGGTCCAGACGCCGCCCGACTTGAACAAAATTTTGTCGCCGGGCTGAAACGTTGTGCCGTTGACTTTGGCTAAAGTCGCCCATGGCGCAGCAGAGCTTGTTCCGGGATTCGTGTCGTTTCCGCCCGCCGAATCCACATAATAAGTCGTTCCGGCCGCATGTGCAGGCTCGGGAGCGACGTACAATACCCCTGCTATGTTAAGTAGCATGGCTATGATAAGGAGGACAGCAAAGCTAGATCTTTTACGGGGAAGGCTCATGATAAAATATTACCCGCCTTTCGTCTAAAATAATTTCCTGCGGTCAGCGAACACTATGCTCAAGAAAGCGCACTCATTTTTCATCCCTCCGTTTCTGTCCGCTAACCCCATAGTATTGGGCATGGCCCTCCCCGAACAGGCACGATTTACACCACTTTTACTCATTTTTTAATCCATTGGCTTCGAGACCGGACGTATGATGGCGGTCTCATCGTTTCTTGGACGAACGGTACAAACTCGGCAAAGCTCCGGTATGGGCCTTGAACAGCTTCGTAAAATAATTTTTGTTCTCGTACGAGAGCATGGCGGCGATCTCTTCGACGGTTTTGTCGGTCCGTTCCAGAAGCTCCTGCGCTTTCTCCATCTTGGTTCGGGTGACGAACTCGACAAAATTTTCTCCCGTTTCACGTTTAAACAGCCGGCTCAAATAGTTGGGATGGAGGTGCAAATGCGCGGCCGCCTCCTCAAGGCCGACCCGTTCCTGCCACTTGCTCGCGACAAACCGCTGGCATTCCAGCACCTCGCGGCGCTTCGATTCCTTTCTGATCCTTCCGGCACACTCCACGGCCTGGTTCAGGAAATGCTGCAGCCACTCGCCCAGCTCCTGCAGGCTGGTCAGCTCCATGACGTCATGATGCAGAAGCCCTGAGGAAAAGCTCGTTTGGTTCATCTGAAGAGATTTCAGCCGCAAGCGGATCTCCAGCACGATTTTGAGCATCCATTCCTTCACTTCCACAGGGTGAAACCGGTTTTCACGCATAACTCCCATCCATTGACCGACGGTTGCGGCGATCGAGTCCGTTTTCTCTTGCAGCACAAGCTGCCGGAAATCCTCCAAAGCCGGCACATACTGAGCTAACAGCTCGTCCCCCAAGCCTGCGACGGGCAGAGCCTGCTCCATTCGTCCGACCGATCCGTGCGGCATGTAAAACCGTTCCTTTCCTAGTCCGACGAGCGCCGCGAGGTTTTCCTTAAGACGGAGCGGCTCCTTGCAAGGCAGCCCGATCATGAACGAATAAGACACTTTCGCGTATTGAAGCAGGCACTTCTGCTGGGTACGAAGCATCTCGTCGACCCGCTTCCAGCTCCCGATACGATGTTCGGAGGAGAAGGGAAACAACAGCAGCAGCTCCCCCTGCTGATAAGGGAACACCTCGCAGGCTCCGGTACCGAGCGCTTCCGTCAATATATTCTCGGCCGTATCCCGCAGCAGCTCGGGGGTACGAAACCGCGCGACCGCTTCCCGGGGACGATCGGGAAAGGCCAGCACAGGCACCCGCTCCCCTCGGGAAAAGTCGATCCCGTACTCCTGCGCGCGCCGCTCCCATTCTTGGACGTTGAGCAGGGGGCTCTGAATGGTCTGGAACATGAAGGCCTGCCGAAGCAAGCTGTCGTTCTGCTTCACCTTCGCTTCCATGTCCCGCTTCGCGGCTTCGGAGCTTCTCTCCGCATCAAGCGCCCCACTCATCTGCTTCAACAAGTCCCCGATCAGCCCGGCCGTCATCGTTTCTTTCAGCACATAATCGGTGACATGAAGCTTGAGCGCTTGTTGGGCGTAATCGAATTCGTCGTGACACGAGAGAATGACGACTTTTAGCTTCGGATGTAATAAGCGCATCGCCCGGATCAGCGCCATCCCGTCCATTCCCGGCATCCCGATGTCCGTCACCAGAATATCCACCTGCGATGCCCCGGCAGCGGAGAGCGCTTCCTCAGGGTCTTGAAAGCAGCCGCCCAGCCGGCATCGAACCGCTTCCCATGGCAGCGCCTCCTTCAAATAGTGCAAAACCGGCAGATCGTCGTCGACAACAAAGACGGTGTACATCCTTTACTCCTCCTCTCGCTGCTGCGGAATGACCAAAGTAATGGTCGTGCCTTGCCCCGGCTCGGAATCCATGACAAAAGAACAATGCTCCTTATAAATGAGCCGAAGACGTTCGTATACGTTCCGCAATCCGATGCCCGACAATCCCGCGGACGCCCGTTCCTTCGCTTCGCCCTCCCCCTGCAGATCTGCGCGAAGCTTTTCCAGCCGTTCCTTCGAGATCCCGACGCCGGAATCCGCAATCACGATGTTCAGATGTCCGTCTGCCAGCAGGTGCGCACGAATCGTGATCGTTCCTCCTTTGCGGGCAAATCCGTGCAGATAAGCGTTCTCGATGATCGGCTGCAGCACAAACCGGGGCACTTCCGCCAGCACGGCATCCGAAGCGACCGTCAGCTTGAGATGAAGCCGATCGCCGAGCCGGACATTAATCAGCCGGACATACTGCTCAATCATTTCGATTTCTTCATGCAAGCTGATGAACTCATTGTTGCGGTTAATCGTCATTCTGAGCAATGAAGACAAAGAACTGATGAGATCGGCATTTTCCGCGTCGCCGCGAAGCAAAATTCTCATGCGGATCGAATTCAAAATATTAAATAAAAAATGCGGATTGATCTGAGCCTGAAGCATGGCCAGCTCCGCCTTTCGTTTATGCTCTTGCTCACGGATGATGCTGTGGACCATCGTCTCGATCCGGTCCAGCATCCGGTCGAAGACAAAGCCCAGCCGGCCTACCTCGTCCCGGCCCCGGATACCGGATCGTTCGCCCAGATGCCCGGATTCAATCCGGATAACGGTCTGCGCCAGCCTTCGAATGGGGGTGGTCAAAGCGCCTGTCAAATAGAGCAGTACTCCGGCGAACACAATTAAGCACAGCGTTTGAACGAGAAAATCGATGCGCCGAATCGCCTGGATCGGCTTGGACGCCTGCTTATAAGGGCTCATGCTCACGAGCTGCCAATACGGATTGAGCGCTTCCGCGATGAGAAGGTTGGCTTCGCCGTCGACCTCGATCAAGCTGGCCTGTCCTTCGGCGGGCAATTGATCGCGAAACGGAAACAGCGTGCCGATGCGCTCCATCTCCTTGTCGAATACGATCCTGCCTTCCCGATCCGTAATGAGAAGCGTCTCTTCCTTCTTCGAGCTTGAAAACAGCTTTTGCAAAGCGGCCGCATCCAGACTGACGACAGCCACCGCTCTGAGCTGGTCGCCGGAGCGAATAGGCTTGGCGAGCGTAAGGACGTAAGGGTGGCGGACGCCGTCTGGATTCGGCACATAGTTCGGTTCCCCACCAACCCAGCGGGTCTGATAATGCGTCAATTCGCTCGTTTCTTGGTACCACGGCTTACCGAACAACTGCTTCGGGTCGAAGTCAAAGCTGCTGTAGTTGGCCCAATAGTCTCCATTCGGCAAAAGAATCGTCAAATACAGCGGATCGAAGGAAGCGAGAATCGCGTCCAGCCTTTTGTTCAGCTTCAGCTTGGTTTGAACGATTTCGTACGGCTGGCGGACCGGGTCCATCCGGCCGAGCTCGGCAACGAATAAATGCAAATCCGGATCGAATTGCAGCAGGGTCAAAATATACAGCATCCGATCTAGTTGATTCGCCACGTACTGGTCTACAATTTTCAATGATTCTTGCGAATTGCGGGTGACTTGCTCCTTCATCACGTCCTGCGTAAACCAGTTGGAGACAAAAAAAGAAACGACGGCCGGCAGCAATAAGCACACGATGATGCCCGCCATCAGCTTGCCGCGCAGCGAGAGCGATTGAATCCAAGTCCGCATAGGGAAGCTCCTCCCCGAGCCGAAGGTGAAAAGGAGAACATTCGTCCTCCTTGCCTTCATCTTACCATAGCTTGGAAGGTAGCAGACCGTTTCTCGTTGCCCGCGGCAGCACAAAAAACGCCAAGCCGCAAAAAAGATCGACTTGGCGTCTTATTCGTCATATTGATGAAGCAGCGCCTCTTCCTCGGCCGCGCTTTGCAGATCGTACGCCGTGATGCTGTGGATCGGATAATACTCCTGATCCGCCAGACGCAGCGCTTCCTCCCGAAGGAATTTCGGCGAGCCCTCGTTCTCGTCGTCGTAGACTAGCAGCAGACCGTCGGAATTGCGCAGTAAAAATTGATCCCGCGCGCGAAACTGCCACGGCCCGCTATATTTGCTTTTCGTGACGCTATTCACATAGTCCGCGCCCGCCATCACCTGCTGGTAAGCGGCCTTTTTCTCTTCGCTCCAGTTCTCCTCCTGCTCCAGGAACGGGGTAATGACGGCGAGCTTCAGCTCGTAGCCTTGCGACTTCATCTCGAGCGCCGCCTCGGCCGCCCACAGCTCCACGCCCCATTGGCCGCTGACGATCACCCATTCGAGCCCTTCGTCCAGCAACGCGGCGAACCGGCTTTTCAGCGCCTTCTTAATAATCCCGATGCCGGGATGCTTCAGCGAAAATATCCCAAGCTCCGACGCCTTGTAGCCCGTTACAAGCAAGCTTTTCACGGTACCAGCCTCCTTGTGACTTGTGCAGCGGTTATTTAAACCATCCTTTTTCCTTAAACCGCATGATCGCCTCGATCCGGTTGCTGACGCCGAGCTTATCCAGAATGACGGAAATGTAGTTGCGGACGGTGCCGGTGGTAATATAGAGCTGACTGGCAATTTCCTTTGTATTCTTGCCGTCGGCGATCAGGTGCAGCACTTCCTGCTCCCGCTCGGTCAGCGGATTCTCCTCCCCGGCCTCCTCATCGACCAGCTCCGAGGCGTAGATGCGCCGACCGGCCATGACGCTGCGGATCGAATCCGCCAGTTCTTCGCTGGGGCTGTCTTTCAGCAAATACCCATGCACCCCGGCCTTCAGCGCGCGCTCGAAATAGCCGTAGCGGGCAAACGTCGTCAGGATGATCACCTTGCAGCCGCAGCCCTTCAGCTCCTCGGCCGCTTCCAGCCCGCTCTTCCCGGGCATCTCGATGTCCATGATGCAAATATCCGGCTTATGAAGGCGGACCAGCTTGACCGCATCCTCGCCATGGTTGGCCCGTCCGACAACCGTCATGTCCTCCTCCAGATCGAGCAAGGAAGCCAGCGCGCCCAACAGCAGCCGCTGATCCTCGGCAATGACAATGCGAATCATTCCCCCGCCTCCTTTTCCGGTTGTTTGAAGACATTCGGCACTTTCATCACGATCATCGTTCCCGGACCCGGACCGATTTCCAGGCTCCCGTTCACGAATTCGAGGCGCTCCTTCATGCCTCCCAGCCCGTTGCCCCGCAAGCAGTCCGGATGCTCCGCCAGACCGCAGCCGTCATCCTGCACCCGGACCACGAGCTCCGTCCGCGACGGCGTGATGGTAATCCAGCATGTGGATGCGCCGCTATGTTTGACAATATTGGTAACAGCTTCCTTCACGCACATACTGACCACATTTTCGTTCAGCAGCGAGGTGTTGGTCAGCTTCGGGCTGCCCTCCAGAATAAAATCGATCTGCGCCGCTTTCAGCATCTGCTTGACCCGAAATACTTCATCCTCCAGCCGCGTGCCGCGCATCTGGGTGACCATCTCCCGCACTTCCTTCAGCGCGCTTCTGGCGGTCTGATGAATGTCATTCAGCTCGGCTTGGGCGCGGCTCGGGTTTTTGCCGATCAATTTCCCGGCCAGATCGCTCTTGAGGCCGATAAGCGACAGCTTCTGGCCGAGCGTGTCGTGCAGGTCGCGGGCGATTCTTTGGCGTTCCTTCAGCTTGACGAGCTCGGAAACTTTCCTGTTCGCCACCTCGAGCTCGTCCTGCAGCTTCTCCCGCTTATTCCGGTTGTATGTGTTCACCGGCAGCAGAATGACGCCGATCAAGCTGACCAGCACAAACGGCAGCTGCGTAATAATGACCGGATTTTGCGTTACGAAGCCGTAATTGATCGAGACCAGCGTGCTGACCAGATGAATGGAATACAGCGTAAAAAATCCGACCCGATGCTGGATATTGCCGATAAAAAACGCCAGAAAGAGCGAGAAATACACATAGCCGAACAGCAGGCTCATCGTAATGGAAATGCCGATCTGCACGCTGGTCCAGAAGTACACCAGCCATCCTTTGGATACAAAAGTAAGCACATAGCATATAAAAAAGCCGATAATCATCGTAATGCCGACGACCACTTTATAAGTCGATGAAGAGCTGAAAATGAAATAAAACGGAAGAATATAAAAGACGACCCATACATAGGGGCTGAGTCCCGTATTTTTGTGAATAATTTGAATCCACTTGCGCATGGCGTCACCCTTGTCTTTTGAAACAGGCTTTTATTTTCCTTGCAAGCTCGGACTGGGGCTTTTCACCTGGCTGGCCGCCGCCGGCTTGCGGAGCAAAGGCTTGATGTCTTTAAAGCCTACAAAGTTTTTGCGCTCCTCGTCCCACAAGTGGAAACGAAGCGACTGCAAGCTGGTGCCAATCGTAAGCGTCGTAACCTTCTGCAGCTCGGGCGTGGCCTCATGCGCCTTCTCCAGATTATAGTTCGGCACCTTCGGACTCAGATGATGCACGTGATGAAACCCGATGTTTCCGGTGATCCACTGCAGCAGCTTCGGAAGCTTGTAATAAGAGCTCCCTTCTACGGCCGCTTTCACGTAGCTCCACTGGTCCTCATTCTCGAAGTAGGATTCCTCGAATTGATGCTGCACGTAAAACATCCAGATGCCAAGCAAGCCGGAGACGAAAAAGACCGGGCCTTGAACCAGCACAAAAGCCTGCCAACCGATCACCCAGATCAGCAGCGCATACAGAGCGACGATCGCCAGATTCGTTACGTAAGTGTTGATCCGCTCTTTGCGTCTCGCTCCCTTGCGGTTAAAGCGGTATTGAAGCAGAAACACGTAGACCGGGCCGACGACGAACATCGACAGCGGATTCCGGTAAATCCGGTAAGCGATCCGTCTCCATAGCGGAGCGGCAACGTATTCGTCCACGGTGAGAATCCAGATGTCCCCGACGCCGCGCTTATCGAGGTTGCTGCTTGTGGCATGATGAATCGAATGGCTGTTTTTCCACTGCTCATACGGACATAGCGTCATCACACCCGTGATATTTCCGAGTATATCATTAGCGAGCCGGCTTTTGAAGAACGATTGGTGACAACAGTCATGGAAAATAATAAAAGTCCGGACCACAAAGCCGCCGGCCACGATGGTGAGAGGAAGCGTCAACCAGTAAGAAACGGACAAGCTGGCATAGGCCGCATACCAGAGCAGCACCAGCGGTACCAACGTGTTCACAAGCTGCCATAGGCTTGATTTCGTATCGGTTTTCTCAAAGGGACCGACGTTCTTTTTAAGATGAGCTATATTCGCTTGGTGCATTCGTTTATTTCCTCCTCGATAGGACGCGCGGGGAACGTTATAGAACGTCGGACGCAGGTTTTCTATCCTCTATTATAGAGAAAGCGTCCGGCAGCCTGTAGTCATAAACGTCAGATCGAGGGTATGACAATCGTCATATATCACTGGGTTTAACTGGAATCTGATATAGCCGTATCGCCAGATTAAGGGAAGCGTCCATCGCTCGGATTCTCGCAAATGCCGGTTCGAGCGTATCGACGACTTCATCGATAAACAAATCGATATGGAATTTCAAGGTCGTTCCGAGCTGCCTTCCGTACGGCGTTTCCGGCGGAAAAGCAAAAGGACGCAATTGGATCGTATTCCCGCCCCTTGCCTGGTCCCTGATAAACCACGAAATAAACTCCAGGGCGACCAAGCCTTCTTCAGATCGTTCGATCTCAAATTCAAACTGGAGGAACACCTCGTTTTCCAGTCCGCCGTTAGTGCGCCTTAAAGTGGCGTGGGGCAGGTGGGCATAATCGGACAGGGACAGCATTTCGCGGTCGATCGGCTCCAAATTCTCCACGTGGCTTTCTACGCTGACCATTCCTTTTAAACGCAGTAAAGTCTCATGAAAATTGTTGACATCGATAGGATAATTGCTCATGTGATATTCCTTCTCTCCAAGATGATGAATATAGATTCGACAGCGGGACAACCGATCCTTTTTCGTAAGAAGGATGCGATAATTGGAAAACAGCTCCTAAAATCTCTATAGACCGACGGTCAGTCATATGGTAGTATAACCTATAGACTGACGGTCAGTCTATAGGAGGTATTCGTATGAAACGAATTGTTAAAGATCCGAAGACGCGGCGACAAGAGATTCTGACGGTGGCCGGTGAACTGTTTCGACATCACGGCTATGCGAGCACAACCGTGGAGGCGATCATCCAGAAGGTCGGCGTGGCGAAAGGGACTTTTTATTACTACTTTAAATCGAAGGAACAAATTCTGGATGCGCTTGTTCACGAACTGGTCGACCAGCTTTGCGAAGCCTATCAACAAATCGCTGACAACCCTGCGATGGGCGTGATGGATAAGCTGCGCCAGATGCTGCGGGGACAGCATCAGCTTGCGGTCAACGAAAGCGAGTTGATGGAAGGGCTGCACCGGCCCGAGAACCGGGAGCTTCACGAGCGGGTTAACATCGAAATTATCGTGAAAATTTCGCCGGTATTGGCCCAAGTTATCGAACAAGGCAAACAAGAAGCCCTGTTTGATGTGGAGTATCCGCTGGAAACCGTCCAATTTCTTCTTGCGGGGTCGCAATTTCTGCTGGAGTCCGGCCTCTTCCACTGGAATCAAGAGGAGCAGACGAGACGGCTTAAGTCCATGCAGGCGATGATCGAGAGGTCCTTAGGCGCGAAGCGGGGCTCCTTTTCATTTATTTAGGCGGGGGTGCGGAAATGAACATCCGGGACGCAGCGTTTCGAAAATTTCTTATCGTTTGGGCGGGGCAGCTCTTCTCGGCGATCGGGAGCGGACTGACGGCTTTTGCGCTGGGGGTCTTTGTGTTTCAGAAGACCCAGTCGGCCATGGACTATTCGTTGATCATTCTTTTCAATTTTTTGCCGTCGTTTCTTATGCTTCCGTTCACCGGGGTGCTTGCCGACCGGTTCGACCGCAAGAAGATGATGATTCTGGGAGATGCCGGGTCGATCGCGGGTATCTTGTTCATTTTGTTCGTCATGATGTCCGGAAATGTGGACCTGTGGCACATTTATTTGGGAGTCGCCTTAAGCTCGGTATCCACAGCGATTCAGACCCCCGCGTATAAAGCCGCCGTCTCCGATCTGGTGTCGGAAGAGCTGTATTCCCAAGCCAGCGGGCTTATTCAGTTGGCGGGATCGGCGCAATATCTCATCTCTCCGATGATTGCCGGGTTCCTTGTCAGTTATTTTGATATTAAGCTGGTTCTCATCCTCGATATCATGACTTTCCTGATCGCCGTTGCCGCCGTGCTGGTGATTGCGAAGCGCGAGGCTGCCCCGCGAAAGCAGGAAAACGGGGATTTTTTTCGGGATCTGGCCGACTCCTTCCGCTATCTCCTCTCCCGGAAAGGAATTCTATGGCTGGTTGTGCTAACCTCCATGGTTTGCTTTTATATCGGGCTGCTTCAATCGCTGTTCGGGCCGATGGTGCTGGCCTTGTCCGATTCGAGGACCTTGGGGATCGCCCTTTCCTTATCCGCAACCGGAATGCTGGTAAGCAGCCTGCTGATCGGCGTATTCGGCTTAAAACGAAGCAAGGTGTTCCTCCTCTCCCTGTTTCTTGCGCTGGCCGGTCTATTCTATGCCTTGATGGGTCTGTTCCCGGCCGTTGCGATGATTATCGTGTTCGGGTTCCTCTTTTTCGTCACGCTTCCGTTTGTGAATACTAGTCTGGAGGTGCTTATCCGGACGAATGTAGATAATGAAAACCAGGGCAGAGTATGGTCCATGGTTTACGCCATCTCGCAAGTGGGCTTCATCCTAGCCTTCGGGTCGGCGGGCTTCTTATCGGATCACGTGTTTAACCCGCTGCTTCTTCCGGACGGGGCGCTGAGCCAAACGGTCGGGCAGCTCATCGGGACCGGGCAAGGCAGAGGGATCGGCTTACTGTTCGTTCTTTCCGGGCTGCTGGTGTCCATCCTTGGTCTGTTGATCGGGCGGGTGAAGAAAATCCAAGCGCTGGAGTCAGACGCAGCCGGGGAAGCAAGAGCAGCCGATGTGTCTGGCTGAGCGGCGGGGACCGTGATCCGGCCAAGGCAGGCGCACGGGAAAAAGCCGATGCGGCATTCGGGCTATCTGCGCCTGACGCTTCATCGGCTTCTAGTATGCGATGCTGTTGTCCCTCGTTCTGTAAAAAAGAAACGCCCCTTAAGGCGTTTCAATGTACATCCTGTCAAACCACGAATTCCGACATGATGGTGCCAATATCATAAGGCGTAACGCCTCGATCCACCGCAAAAACCGTTTCGGCTTCGTCCGCACGCTCTACCATGCGACCTCTGGCCGTTGCGTGCAGCGTGAACAAATCATACAGGGTCAGCTTCGTCAGCGTGGTCATGGCTTTTCCCATCAGGACCATCCCTTTTTGATTGCCCTCGACATTGTTATAGTAGTACGGATGCTTCTTCAAAGCCAAATCCGTCCAGATCACGGTTCGTTCCACCAGATCCAGAATGACCGGAATGGCGATCTGGGTATCTGCGGTGAGATCGATCTTATCGGCTACGGTCGAAGGTTCGAATACCTCCCCGGTCTTCGGGGACTGCCGCATCATCCAACCGGCATAGCATTCCGGCAAGTTGCAATAGGGCTGCTCTGTGAACGAATTCAGCGAGGCGACGATGAATCGACCGCCATACCGGACGATCGAGGGAATATGCAGATCGATGAACTCACAAGCGCCTTGGGGAGCCGATGTAATATCTCCGCTATGCGCGGCTTTGTATTTGTCGGACCTCAGATTCGTGTACGAAATATGCTCGACGTACTGCCAATTCTTATCATACATCACCGCCGACAAGTCGATATCGACGCGCCCCGTATGCTTGCCGTTGACCATCCCTTCCTTCCACCAGAGGAAAAAGCGGATCGTATCCCCCTCCGGCATCCGAACCCGGCTGCCTCGCACGATCGTACGCAGCGCTTTGCTGGCCGACCGCTGCGAGAACGGCATCAAATACTGCTTCAAGCTTTCGTCGATATACACGTCTCCTAGCGGCGGGAGCTCCGAGAAGCGGCGGATTAAGGTACGTCTGCATGTGTCGACCACCGCTTCGCAAGCATCCGGATGAATACCCGGCAGTATATTCGGAATGGCCATGGCCTTCGCCACATTTCCTTTTGGGAAAAAGGTGCGCAGCTCGCGCATTTCCTGTCGATGGCTAAAATGAGCCATGACCTGAAGCAGCACCGGCGTAGATGCCTGATCGGCGACCTCGGCGAATTGGTCAATCACTTGCAAGGCGTCTTCAGAGAGCCGCAACAGATGATCCAACCGTCTGGCGAATTCACCCGCGCGCGTTTTCAGCAAAGCTGACGCGAGCAGCGTGTCCTTCCGGCGAAGCGCAAGCTCCACTTTTCCGCCGAACGTTTCGTACGGTTTATCGTTGCGGAGAATGTCGAAAGCCTCTTGGCAGCGAGCATACCGGTTTTTGTATTCGGCAGGGTGCAAAATTTCTCCAAGACGTATCCAACGATGCTTATAGCGCAGCATATCTTCGACGATATTGCCGCACCGGTCCAGCAGCCCCAGAAGCAAGCGCCGTTCGGCACGCTTGAATTTGCGGAACTTCGTGTTCGCCGCCAGACTAACATCCCCATCTGAGAGTGCAACAGCCAAGCGCAGCACATCCGTTGCCGCCTTCACGTATTTTCCGACGAGGTCAAGTCCGGCCTTATTGTACTTCAGCAGCGCACCGACCACAAAGCCCACATTTTCCTTCAAAGGAATCTCGTCCGGCAGCACGGCGCCCAGATCGTCGTAGGCTGCGATGACCCACTCGATATCTTCCTTGTCTTGCTCGGAAATCGAGCCGTTCGCCGAGATGAGATTGCGGATCGTTTGATCGAAATGTTCCGCGCTTCCCAGATCGATGATTTTCAGATCCACTTGATCCAGCAGCGGGAGTCTCTCAAGGGCCTTGTGCTCGGGCAGCTCGAGGGTGAGGTAGTGATAGATGGCGTGCAGATACAGCTCGGCTTGGCTGAGCAGCATCACTTGCTCGGGAAAATTGGGGTACATCGGCTTGAAGTTCACATTCGCTCCCAGAAGCGATTTCAAGTCCGCCACAAGCTGGTGGTAGAACGCCGTGAACTCTTCGATGGACAGGGTGCGAAGGACTTCCATTAACGGTTTGGAGAACGTAAAGCCCAGGTACTCGATATTTTTCAAGGCCGTTGCCATATATTTATCGGGAAGAGCATGACGGCCGGGTTGGACGATGACTTTTCGGTTTCTTCTCAGGTAAATGACGTTTTTCATTATAAGACTCCGGGAAGTATGAAAATACGACGCCCGGATGCCTCCTCTCCATAACGGATGGATCGTCATCAGGAAATTCGCATCTCTAATATCAGGGTTAGGTAAAAGGAAGAGATGCGATAGCCTGATGGTGGTCAATCGCTTCAGGAGAGCCGCCACCCTAATGTCCAATGAGTGTAGAAGGAAGGATGGCGATAGCCTGAAGAGATTTTCCCGGAAGCTGCGCGCCTTGTGGCGTTCGCTTCCTGAAGATGATTATTCCATAGTTTGGAGTACCCGAACAGGGTGAAAGTATTACGATAGTGGGGTTGGGGAGCTGGGGATAGATAAAATTGTTGCGGAAGGTACAATAAAAAGAGGGGGTTCGCCCCTCTTAACGTAGCTGGAATGTTAGTCATTCGTCTTACAAAGTAACAGGATCAGAGCGTAACCATTGCTCGCAATTATTAGTCATCTCCTGCAATACATTTATAAAAACACCGGCATGGTATCCGTCGCAAACCGCATGATGAACCTGCAAAGAAACAGGCAGCAAAATTTCACCGGCTTGTTCAAAATATTTGCCACATGTCGTAATCGGCAGCAAATACCGTCCATCCGTATAAATATTCAGATTGAACCCGGTAAAGCTCACCCATGGAATACATGAAATATTAACCGTATTCGGCGGCTCATTTCCTTTTGCAGATAAGCCCTTCACTTCGCCATACCTGTTCATATCATCCAGATAGTTTTGATAAAACACATCGAAGTCGTTCGAAAAATCGGTCCACATGGTAGAAAACGTTTTGTCATCTTTATGAAAAAAGGTAAAGCTGGGCAGCATCTTTTCCCAACACCCCAACTCCCCTTCATTATTGAAACAAACCCGGAATTCGCGATGCGCATTTACCGTTTTTGTAACCATATAAAGAAACGCAGGATAAAGCTTGAGACCTTTTGCCCGAAGGACTGGGAGCAATTGGGTAATGTTCAAGTTGGCCGTTATGCTGAACGTACATCTGGAGACATTTATAAAATGCTCGAAGTACGCCCGTCTTTCCCATTTGTCCATATCGATTACCGTAAAGTTCAATTGGATAACCTCCTAAAATAGTAAATTGCGTATTTTAGGAGGCTAACTCGCTTGCTCGTTTCATAATAACCATTCCCTTCCTCGCCTTAGGGCTCCCCAATGCAGGAGTTCGATGCCCATACCCTAAGTATATCCCTATATTCGATGGATGGAAAAGGGTTTTAATAATTGAAATAGAAAGTACCAGTTCAATACCATCGGAAAGGTGACTTGATATCCGATATTCATCACTACCGCCGCCAACAAACTACATAGATTCCCTGTCGAGTCAACAGCCGGTAAAAATATGAAGAGGAATGGGTAAACACGAGAGCCTTCGTACCCACTTTCCGTTTTCTCCTTGCTCACTTTGCGGAAATGGAGCGTTTGTCCTGCCGCGCATGTCCACGTACCTTGTTCGCTGTTATAGGTCCAGTTATCGATCTTGCTAATGTCTTTTTGCCATGCCTTGCTCTTTTCGTGGTGATAAGTGCTGTCTTTGACGATGGATTCGACTTCGTTCTGCTCCAAGTAGTCATAACTCTCTTCGCCGCCATAGCCCACATCAGCGATGACAGTGATTGGTAACTTGTATACTTTTTCGAGATAAGGGCTCTGCACATTATAGCCCGGCTTGAGCTGGTCGTTTCGCATGTGGTCTTCTTTCATTCGTATAAACGTGGCGTCATGGTCCGTTTTGCTGTAGCTGTTTCTCGTGCCTAAAATCGCTTCATAAGTCTCATACTTATGAAGGTGAGGAAGAAGATCCTTCCCCCGTGCTTTCCTTCTTCTTGCTTCTCGGCTTCCTCAATGGCGACAAACAAGGTCCTGACTTTCTCCTGGAGCTGGGCTTCTGCTTCAAGACAACCTTCCCCCAAACAAACGTAATACCACCGGAAATTGAAGAACTGCGGCAAACACGGTCTCCAGCGCAGTTTTCATTCGCTCGGAGCTAACCCGGTTGATAGTGCGGAAGTCTGGTCTTTGTCTGCCTGCAATCACATGGACATGACGTTTTGGTGGACGGCCTTGGCTATTTGGCCAGAAGAATAGATGCGCTGCGTGCAGGCGTAAATGATGATTTTGGTGAGCATCTTGGGGTGATAGCTATCTCATCTGCCTCTAGGGTAAGCCGCGTCGAAGATGTCGTCGAGACGATTGACGACGGCCTTTACCACGCGAACGAGCTGATTTGCAGGAAGGTCCTCTTCTAAATCCATTGGCAAGCAAAGTTAATCCATGCTATATTGAATGTACAAAGAAACCGTCTCCTTTTGCAATGGTTGATCGCACTTCCATTTTACAAAGGAACGGTTTCTTTTTGTTGCACTAAATGAAAAAGAGGGTGTCCCTCAGCCATTTAACATGGCTTTTGAGACACTCTTTTTTTGTCTGCCACTTCGATATATATGCGGATACTAACCAGGCAATTTGTAATCAAGGTCGGATTCATACGAGCTAATTTTCCAACCGTCTATACCTTTTATAAGTTTAAGGTAATCCGTGTTGACATGCTGTGCGTTATTCCGGCGGCTTGTTACAGATACCACTGCTTTTTTCTCCGTAGCAGAAGTTCTCCGAATTTCTTTTATCTGAAAGCTGGTTACCTCGCCGTACCAAATCCTTACGGTAATCACCATTTGTGGATTGTGATTTGACATAAGATCCGCTATCGCCCCGTAATCTTTCGTTCTGAAAGCACTGTAAAAAGAATTTAATAGATCCTTTTGTTCGATGTTATGATCTGCGTTAGGATTCACATAGTAATACTTGTAGAAGATAAGTGCCGAGAGAATCAAAAGTGCGGCAAGGCCGATGTAATAACGTTTTTTCAATCGCATCAAACCCACTCCTACCAAGGCTAGGCCACAGACCGCCTATTACTTGGAGATAGTTAAGATGGTTAAGGGGTAAAAGTTCTGGTCCCGACAACAACATGCTCATTGTTATGGTCTGTGAAATCAACAAGAACATTATTTATATTATAACCACAAAACCATCCTACTGTCATCGGAGCAAGGGAATTTGAATCATTCCCCTTTCCAATTCTGCCATTTTCCCATTTTACCGGTGTTGTTGTCGAGCCAAGTTGAGATCCCGTTGTCAAATCATCTGGAGAGATTTGCGCCATTGATGTCACTTTTTTAATGTTCATTCCTGTTCCATCCGCCTTAAAGTCACTAAACCAACCCATTGTACCTGTGATCGTAGAGGATCTTATTACCCCGGTAGTATCGTATCCGGTAACATTTAAAGCAACGGAATTGTCGGAAGGTACATAAAACTTCATTACCACCCACTGTCCCGGTTGGAAGTTAGCGTATGTTGGCACGTTGACATTTCCTGCACCGCGAAGGAACATGGCCCATGTATCGTCCCACGGAAAGTTATTCCCGGTAGGATTATTATATTGCAGCCCAATATCTATGCTATCCCCATCCTTATCAGTCGCTCCTGTGTAAATATGAGCTGTATCTCCCTTTGTTGAATTAGGGTTGATATAAAGGCCACTGGCCTTAGATGGAAGATATATATTAGTGTGGAAACGAGAATATCCCTTGTCTGAGATAACGCGACGATAGGGGCCAGTTCTATCAGTAGTTCCACAGTTAGATTCAGCGTTTTTCCAACCGGTGCCAGCTATTGTCATGAGATTAGTAGCATCAATCTTACATTTATCGTCTGGTTTTGTTTCCTTAAGTGGCTTTTCGTCCTTCATTTTCAATTTTCCGTTTGAATCGAATTTATCTTTGTTTTGCTTTCTAAACTCTTCAACTATTTCCGATCTATTGGCAATCACACTCCCGTCTTGATCAATGAAAAGAACATTCTCGCGATCTTCCTTGTCTAAGGTTGCCATGACTTTAGAGAGCTTTTCTTTATCTGATGCTGAAACACTAGCATCGATAAAGATATCTCCTTTGACACCTTTGCGGTCCAACTTCGCTTTTACATCAGCAGGAATTGTTGAGCCGGGTGAAGTTTTTCCAGTTATGTTTTCGGTAGCAAGAGCGTTTGAACTCATTGCAACAAAAAGCCCACCTACTAGAGTAAGAGCTGCAAATCTTTTGAACATCGATACAATCTCTCCTTTAGGATTAATTTGAACATACATTTCTGAGAATCTGACTAGGTTGGACGAACGACGCATTCGCGCAAAACCGTCACAAATCACATCCTTTTATGGAATATATATCCATTACACTTACCGATTATATCAGATCTAGATATAAATCAATATAAGTATAAAGTAACAAATTTTGTTATTAAAATCTCTGATAGCTGTATGATTATAATAGATATTATTAACTAAAAAAATTATATGGTAGCATCTTCGTTGGCTGCGACATTATTTCTGAAAGTGTGGGGGAGGAGAGACGAGACTAATTTAGTGGAATATTGAGGGATTATCTGTACTTGCACTGGAGCAGAGATACTTAAAGATCAATTTAAAATAGCTATAAGGGGGCGAATGAAATTCATAAAACGTGAAGATGAACATCTACCCGCTTATCAACTGAGCCGATATAAATTGAAAGCTTAAAGGGTTTCTTTCCCATTATAGCTATTTTACGATTCTGATAAAAAGCAATTATCCAGCACCTGTCTATAAAAAGGGCACCTCAAGGGTGCCTATTTTCATCTCCATATTATCCAAATTGCTTATGAGAGGATGGCTGCTCTTTTCTTTTCCTCGAAACCTCGTCCAAGTATTGGGTGAATTTGGATTCGCCGCTGTAGCTCAAGAACAACCACTCCAAGGCACGTGTCATTCCAATATAGAAAAGAGAAACTTCCCTCTCTTCAACCTCCTCTAGCGAAAACGGCATATTTTCGATATTGATAATAAAAACAGCACGGAAATCGAGACCTTTTGCGCTATCTATGGTCGATATCTTAATGGTACGTTCATTGCGAATAAAATTACGTTTTGACTCTGCATTCTCTGTAATCCATGTGAAGGGTAATTCGTGCTCGTTCAGGCTATGTTTAATTTCTTCGATGTAGGAAATCCGATGGCTGTTCTTCACTCGATATAAAATGGCTATATCTTCAAAAGGTATGTTTTTCTGTTGATGCAGATAGATAATCGACTTGGAAACAAAGTTCATTTCCTCTTGAATATCCCGAAAGCCTTTAATCATCGGTTCCGGACCCTTCCTCTTCGTGGATTGAGGAGGAATAATTTCTACGCCTTCTATGGAGCCGTCTTGAACTTTGTTCTTTAACTGGGAGTGTTCTTGATAAAAGTCCCAGGCAAATTGAACAATCTGCGCCGTATTGCGGTAATTAATAGAAAGAATTTTAGAACGTCCACGAAAATCAAGACCGATATCCTGAGCCAGACTTGTTTTTCTTTTAAAAATCGACTGTGCGCGATCTTCAACTAAGAGCAAAGACTGGGTATCCGGGTTCAAGCAGAGACTTAACAGCTTCAGCCAATCAGGCTCGAAATCTTGGCCCTCATCAATCAAGATCGCATCATAAGCGGGAACGATTGCCTCGTTCTTATTCAGCTTATCAAGCAAGGCGGGGATATCGCTATCTTTCATGTGCAAGCTGTTTCTAAGCCACTCATGAAAGTTGAATACCTCAATCTTCGATGCTTTGATCGGATTCGTTGCTTCTGCGTTGATTAAATCCATCAAGTCATCCGGTTCGTCCAATTTTTGCTCAATCATTTGCTTCAGACTTCGGGATAACGGAATGCCATAACAGAGAACAAGAATCTTCCAATCCGGATGAGCCTTGGCCAGCATTTTAGCGCGGCTGGCAAGGACTAGCGTTTTACCACTGCCAGCCACTCCCCGTATGAGTCGGTGCTTATCGCCGATTTGCTTTGCCATATTTTCTTGATGAAGGTCCATCGTTTTGATGTTATGCAGGGAAAGAAGCAGCTGATCCTGATGTTGGATAGGAGTCCTATACTCCGCGCTGATCCGCACTTCGGGAAACAAGTGGAAGCGAATTGCCTGAATATCTTCATCCGTGAGAATGGTCTTTCTGGTAGTCCACACGGTGAACATCTCATGAATCTTATCCCTTAAAATGTCAGGAGAAAACCCATCCTCATCTGGATCGATTTCATCTCTGCATAGTACAAATTGAGGTTCTATCACTCGGTATAGATCCAATTTAATAAAATCCTCTTACTTCATCCGTGTAAAGACGGTCCCGAAGCCGTATGGAAACTTTAAATAAAAACCCGTCTCTTGAACGAGGTTCTTATGGGACTGACCCCCAGACGTGAGACAAAATAAAACACCTTCAAGAGAATGCGACCATGTCATAAGATATGGAGACAACCTTGGAGGTGTTTTTGCTTTGGCAACCAGAGTCAGTTACCCGATGGAAGTGAAGATGAAAGCCATTGAGATGAGATTGGCAGGAATTCCAGTAAAAGATGTAATGGAGCAGCTGAACATACGAAACAGGACTCAACTTAAGACTTGGATGAGATGGTATCGTAGTGGGGAAAGTCATCGATTGGAGCAGCCTGTTGGTAAACAGTATAGCTACGGTAAAGGCCCTGAGTATCCGTCGGAAATCGAAAAATTGAAAGCTGAGAACCGGTTTCTGAAGCAACAACTGGACGTGTTAAAAAAGTACAAGGAACTGGAAAGGAGGTGTCGCCAGAAATCGTGATCCCATGGATGGAGTCCATTCGAGGGGAAGTCAGTGTGTCCCAAGCTTGTGCATGGCTAGGGATTCCCCGTGCGACGTATTATCGATGGAAAGCAGCATATGGGGCAAAGCATACGGAACCTGAGGTAGAGCGCATTCGGAATCTCTGTAAACAGCATAAATTTCGCTACGGCTACCGAAAGATCACTGCGTTACTTCGAAAGGAACAGACCATCAATCATAAACGTGTGCAACGGATTATGCAGCGTGAAGGGCTACAATGTCGCGTCAAGGTAAAGAAACGTAAACTCGCCGGACAGCCAGCCCACACCGCGGAGCACCTGCTGAAACGTCAATTTCAAGCCGATGCGCCGATGCAAAAACTGGTCACCGATATTACGTACTTGACGTTTGGAGGAAAAACGTTATACCTCTCGAGTATTTTAGACTTGTTTAACGGGGAGATTGTGGCTTACAGTATAGCAGACAAGCAAGATACGGCATTTGTTCTGGACACGCTAAATCAACTGCCAGACCTACCGGGCGCAATGCTCCATAGCGATCAAGGCAGTGTGTACACGTCCTGGGCCTACCAGGAAGCCGTGAAAGGAAAAGGCATTACCATGAGCATGTCCCGTAAGGGGACGCCCGCTGATAATGCCCGCATCGAATCGTTTCATTCCACGCTAAAGTCTGAAACGTTCTATCTCGAAGGTTTCACCTGTACAACGACGGCAATCGTTGAACAGACCGTTCGAGACTACATTACTTACTATAACTCAATTCGCATTCAAACGAAACTAAATAACCAGTCACCGATAGATTTTCGGCGACTGGCCGCTTAGACTTGTAAGGTGTTTTGATCCCTGTCTCACAAACGGGGGTCAGTCCGTTATCCTTCTTTAAGTAGTTTTCTATGATCCGAGCGTTATCCCGAGCCTGCTTGAGCGGACTTTTCGTTGTGATCAGCTCGCCGGCTGTGTTGCGTAGTGTCCATTCATCATGGTTCACTTGGTATAAGGTACTTTTGGTATAATCCTTAACTTCAAGGATAACAAGACCCAGATCAGGTCCGATAATCACAAAGTCGGGCCTTCGTCCCCGAATTTCAGGTTCATAATAAACGATATAGTCGCTCGGTAAATGATCTTTCAAACTCTCAAACAAAATACGTTCGCCAGCGGTTGCCCTTCTTGGGATCGTATCCGGCACCATATAAGCCATATTCTGTCTCTCCTAGTACGGAATACCTACTCGTACTATTATAGTACTAAATAGCCGCAAAATGAATACAGAATATGACAATTTTATCGACTCTCCCATTTAATGGACTGATTCACTTGAAATTGGCATTCAGTTCGTTCAAAGGTACAAATGAAGGCTCATCACTGGCATAATTAATTAATGGAAGAGGGCATGGTAACCTATGCCCTTTTTTTCCAAATATGAAGGGGGTACCCTTATGGATAAAGGAATATTAATGAATCAACTTCAGAGAGTTCCAAAACATAAAAAAGACATCTTGAAAAATCAATTTATTAAGAAATTTATTATCACTGACACTGAATACTATCAAAATTATGTGAATGTCGGAGACGGATACTTTCTCTGGTGTTGTTTTAAACAGCAAGGACACTTTTCTACTTTCTCTACAAACGAATTTGGAAGTGTTTTAGATAGTATAGAGACAAAAAATGTGCTGTTGTTCTGGGACTACTATATATCTCAAGATATTATGGAGTTGGGACGTAATGAGTTGATTCATTGTTCCAAACAATTTCTTGTCAATAATTTTAGTGCTTTTCCGCAAGATTTTTATGTGTTTGATGAAACATTGAAATGGGTCGTTATTAGTACTCACGAACAACAAAATGAACATGGAGATACTGGGTTTGTTATTAAGTTAGAGTAAATTGCAATTTTAAATACCTCTAAAATTCATGTACGGGAGTTTCGTAACAACTAAAGGGTGCAAAATGGCCATGTGTTTTTTCATTCGGTGTGGCGAATAAAAACAATTATCTAAGTGTTAGCACACTTATGAATCTTTCTGCTTCCTAAGCAACTGACTGACCCATCCTTGTGAAATTCCCAACATCTCGGCTAACTCCTTTTGCGAAGCTTTCGGGTTTTCCTTCATTGCTTGATGCAGACGATCCAAGGTTTCTTTTCTTCTTGCCGTCATTTTTTTCTTTTTAAAAAGAGCTTTTTGTGCCGCATCTGCCCGTTCTCGTTCCAATCGTTCCAGGAAAACTTGAAGCGGCGGAAGGCTCTGAATGCAGGGCATACAAATATAAAACCTTTTGAAATATATGATTTGCTGCTTGCCTGAACAAAACAAGCATTCTTTAGCGCGATATTTATAAACCATAATCGCCGTTCTCTCGTCATCACAGAAATACTCCGTCCTGACATTGGGTTCTAGATTCAAAACACGCCTAACCTCCGTGGGGATCACAATTCTCCCAAAATCGTCTACCACTCTAACAATCCCGGTCATTCTACCCTCTTGCATCAATACACCTCAAAATGAACAGTATTGAATTGAACTGATATTTAAAAAATGGCTTTAGCTTATACACCTCATCTTCCTAGTTTGAGCGATTAAAACGTATGCATCTAATTGTTGGCTTAAACGAATCATATGTTCACCAGTCAATCTTTCTCCCTGTTGTACAGCTTCTTCCATTCGTCTAAGGAGAGCCATCATCTCTTTCTGCAATTCTTCATCGTCCATATGGAGTACTGGTAAATCCGTAACCTCCCCTCCGCTAGCTGATAATTTCATGCAACTATTCTCCTCTCAAGATTCTCTATCAAAAGTTTCAAGAAAAGTATATTGGTTTTTCCTTCAAAATGGACTTTATAGAATTTTAAGAAAAAAAACATAAAACAAAATAAAAAACAGGCGAATATGCCTGTTTACAAATAGCAAATGTATTATAAATAATTCTAAAATCCAGTATCAGGTTCACTTAACTGGACAATTATAACGGGACTTTTTATTAGATCTGATGGGATAGTAAAGCCAACAAAAAATAGAGCAATTGCTACTAACAGGGCAAGCTTTTTCACGGCTCTTCACCTCCAGGATATTTTTAAGCTATTCGTATGCCTCCTTCAATTTAATTATATGTTTAAGCTCTAGGGATTTCGACAGCTTTATGTGAATTTTTAGCAATTCTCGAATACATTCGCTTATTTCTTCATAAGCACTAACTTGCCCAAATGATTTAATACAGTTTACGTAACTTTGTATACCTTCATCAATCAAGCCGATGGAAAGTTGATAGAATCCTTTATGCCTGAAGTACTTTCCAAGCGCCAAATACTTTTGAGGTGTCTTTGGCTGTTCAGGTAAAAACTCATGCTCTTTTTCTAATATCTCAGCAAAAGATTCAAAATCACCATTTTCCAGATAAATTTCTAATAACTCATCAGCTATGTGTATTCTATAGTCGCGGCTAAATTCATCCAAGTATCTTCGTAAGATAGGGATAGCTACTTCGTACTCTTTTTTTCTTGATTTAATCAAAGCTCGGATATGTAGAGAGGGTATGACAACAAATTCATTCTCCATCTTTTCAAAAATATCCAGATGCTTCTCAACTGCATCATAATTTTTAAGTTTCAATAATGAATTAATCAATGACAGATATACCCTTGCTTTTAGTTCTGTATCCTTTTTTTCAAGGGGAAGCCCCTTTTCACAAAGCTTTATACACTCGTTGTATTTTTTGATGGTGTATGCGTGCAAAGCCATTCTGAAATAAAATATGATTTTCTCCCCAGACGATAAAAAATCAACATAATAGGTTATTTCTTGACCCAATTGGAATGTTTCCTCTAACCGTTTTAAATCGTTCCTCTCAATCAAATATTTTTGCAACAGCCCCTTAGCAACGTAATACGGTACTCCGTGTTCTCTGGAATATTGAACAATAACAGTGAAAAGAGATGCCTTAAGAGGGGCATCGGATACCGTTTCCGTAAAATCAAATAATCGTTGCAAAGAATCTTCTGTACTCCTTTGCGGTGATTGAAGTAACCGCAAAGCTACCGCAGGGGCTAAAGTAAAGTCATCTTTCAGGGTGATTACCTCTCGCAATATTTCGAATAAAGTCTCCACTCGATCTTCTTCCCCAATATAACATTCTATAATCTCCGTATAGTGTGTTGGCAACGCTGTGGCTATGGCCTTAATCGTCTTAAACTCTGGACGCTTTGTTGCTCCAGTTTCTATTTTATGTAAAACCGTGATACCCACACCTGTTAGTTCCTCTAGTTCAGCATATGTCAAGTTTTTCTCTTTTCTAAGTTGGAAGATGATATCTGCGATGGTTTTATTCTGACAATCAGCATCCATACCCATCATAATACATACCTTCCTTTTTATATAAAATTTTTACATTGGTTAATTATATCAAAGTAAGTTCTAGCTTACAATTTACTGTTTATCATTATCCCCCTCTAACTCTTCCTTGGGATAAACGATTCGATAATTTTCTACAAAGTATAAGTGATATTTGGTAATAACTGCAATTACTTGTGAATTTTAAAGTAATAAACGGAATAAAAATAGACATTAATTCCTATCCCATATTTTGTTATTTTATGTTATTTTTGTTATGAGCAATGAGGTCGCGACAAATTGTTCATATTTTATTTAGGGAGGCATGTCCATTACAAAAAAAATTTGAATATGTATAAAAACTAAATATTAGGAATCAATACCCTTTATTATTATTTTTAAAATGTGTATAATTTTGGGAGGTAAATTCAAATGAATCTCAAAAAAGTACTGTCAGCCGGTGTTACAACGTTGGCCTTACTATCTGTCTTTTCTGTACCAGCGATTGCCTCTGGTCCCGGAGACTCTCTGTACTGGTGCGGTGATGGACAAAATGATTCTGAGTGTTTGGCAAAAGCACAAGAAAGCGACTATTGGACCACCATACCCGGAAATAGTCAGAAGGCCAGTGTTCCATATACAGCTCAGCTCAATACTACTGATACTCCTGCAGGGGATACAAAATCGGTTTATGGATGGAGCATGAACCTAAACGCACGTGATCTTACCTTGAGTCCTGATGTATACCTCAATAATAAGAAATTTGTAGATGTTGTAAAGTATAAAGTCGGCGGTCTAAATTTAACGCTTGATCAGGAATATGCTGAAAGTGGATGGACTTCTTTTTCTTCTACCTATACAGGGGGAGTTAACTCCTTGTTCATCCTGGAGAGATCCTCTTTTTATGGCGGCATGGGTGCGGATGACGTAGTTTTAAACAATAAATCATGGAAACCTTGATAATGGAGGACTGATTTCCTTATGAAAAAGTTCCGCTCAATAGCGCTTGTTATTGCTAGTATCTCTATTGCTTCAGGTGCAGGGTTCTATTTCACTTCTACTACTAAAGCTAATGACACTGCAGGACATGTTCAGGAACAAGTAACCATAATTAAACCAGCAACAGAGATTAAAGAAAAAATGCTTAATGCCATCGATAATTATCAAACCGTTCAAGGAGCATACCGAAACGTAACCAAAAACAGGAACATTACCGTTGATTTCGAAGTAGAACAAGGCTCTAACCCGTACAGTCGTATTTTGGTCAAAGACAAGGCAGGTATCAAAAAAGAATCTATTTCGGATAAGAATACCCTTATTGAGTTCGATGTAAAACACAAAACCTACACAAAAGACGACAAGTCCAAAATCAATGATGAAAAAGTGGCAGTACGTGAATTTAAAGACAGCAAGAATGAAAAGCATATGGTACATCGAAGCGATCCGGCTACGGCACAAGACGCTCAGCTTGTTACCTTTCCCCAACAAATTGCATTTTGGCTTAAAGATGACGAAAAAAACTATAGTATTGTTGGAAGTGAAACTATACTGAACCGAAATGCGACAGTCATTGAAGGTAAACTGACATCAACTCTATCCGAGAAATTTGGAAGCAAATTCAAACTCTGGGTAGATACTGAAACAGGGGTTCTGCTTAAATTACTGACGTTCGATGCGCAACAAAATGAAACAAGTCGAATTGAAGTTTTAAATATTGAATTTAATAAAAGCCTAACACATAAGTACCGGACGGATGATACAAAAGGATTTACGAACATTAAAGAAAGCGCGAAGTAAATTGAAATAGAGCGCACGACTAATTTAAAAGTTGTGCGCTTTTTTGTGTGCAAATATGGTACATCTGCCAGATTCAGCGGGACATTAGAGAAAAATAGTAGATGGGTACCCCGAGCATACTTGTAAACTGTAAAAATCGTTGGAAAAAATGAATTTATAACTTCTAAATAAGGACTTTTAAGCCGTTGGACTTTATTGATAAAAAATCTAAGGTTGCAGAATGGTACAATCCTTATGTCGATTATGCCTTTAGCTACCAATGGTATATCATTATTCCTTTCCATCAGCATAAGGATTCCGGCATCGGCCTAGCCCGTGGTCAAGCAGCTAAAATTATTGCAGATGCTACAGGCAAAAACTACCCAAAAGGATTCTATTCATTACCTTCTGGACAACGGCATTATAGAAGGTAAAGTGATAACTCTTTAAAGGGATTCAAGAAAGGTGATCCACTTACAAGAGCCGAAGCGTTGACGATGATTAAGCATGTGCATTCTAAGATAACAAATCCTCCCATTGGAACAAGAAAAATATGAACCGAAATCAGAAAAGTAACTTGTTTTCATGGAGGCTCAAGGTTCCTCTTAATCATTATTAAGGGGGAAAATCTATTATGAGTAACATCATTGTAGCTTTAAGGAAAATCCTCGATGAAAGTAATGAAAAAATACTGCTTCCTTACTCAGATGGAGAAATCGCTCCACATGTATGCAGCTTTAAATCACCTGCAACAGATGAAGAAATTAATCTATTAGAAACAACAACAGGTTTCAAGCTTCCTGATGATTATCGAAACTTCCTAGAGACCTGCAATGGTTGTAGTTTATTTGATCATCATTTGTATGGTGGCGAGGCTGAGCTTTACAGTACACAGGAAGTTATTGAACGATATCATAGTAGACCTGATGTAAAAAATCTGCTTCAAGTGGCTTGGATTTATCAGGACATCCTAGTGATCGATTTCGATAAAGTCGCCGCTGGCGTAAAAGAATTCATGTTTGTAAAACAAAGCGGATCATTTTATCGTCCTGGTAGAAATCTGTTTTGTAATTTTGAAACTTATTCTTAATAATAAGTAGGTCATGGCGACTTTAATTTCCTTAAAGGAGAATCAAATCTGCCCAGGTTTTTACCTAAACCCTCTTGAAACAAACAGTTAACGCAAGTAATGACTATCCGATTGGGGAAGATGACGGAGGCTGGAAGAACCTTTCCCTCCCCCGGTTCAGGATACGCCCTATCCATTTATGGATGACGCGGCTAAATGCAGCATATTGAGCAAAGCTTAGCGATTTGTATCATACGAAATTAACAAAGCTAACGATCCATATGTACCGTATGCGGGAACATGTGGGGGTTGTTTGGATTCTGTAATATTCGGTTAAAACCCTTGATTTATAAGGGTTTTAACCAACGCGTATTGTTCGTTTTGTTTGAGTTTTATTACTTGTTGACGTAGTTCGTCAACAAGTCGTCAACAAAGCCATTCATAATAAATCTATAAGAGTAAAATAAAAACATAACTAATTTTAGAAGCTTTTAAACTGCAATAAACAAACTACGGTATCAAGTGAGCTGCATAGAATAATGCAGCCAGTCTCCTCGGCACAATTCCTCGTTTTATTATGTTATTGGAATAACTTATCTAAAAAATCACTTGGTTTTTTAACTTCTCCGGTTGATGTATCGTTTTCCATAATTAAGGATACCAAATTATCAATTGGATCACCCGGACTATCTATTATTCTTTGTTTAATTACTCGTATTCCATAGTTAGCATACTCTTCACATATCTTAAGTTTTCTGTCTATTGTCTCTTCATCACTCAATAGAACATGCATATCACTTGTTTCAGCAATAGCAATACTATTAATTATAGATTCGTCCGTATCTCCTCGAAATACTGACCATGGAATTTCTCCCCCTACTTTTTCAAAACTCTGATTCTTCTCTTCTTTAAATCCAATAGAAGCAGAAAGTAGAAAAACATCCTTCATAGTGTTAAACACTTTGTAGTCACCTTCTGTTAGTTGTTTATATATATCTTCTGTGTCAGAGGCTCTTTTAACCCTGCGCGGCATACTGTTTTACCTCCTCAAGTTCAGTATATTCATGTTTCAAAGAAGCATCTTTTTTAGGATCAAAATAATTGAGTTTATATTCCTTTCCAACATAAGGTCTAATTTTCTTCTCAATTCCTGCGTATTGGGAGGAAGATACTAAGACAACTATCTGATGAGCCAATGAAGGAATACCTCCTGCTATCCTGGATTGATGATCTGGATCTAATGACCCGAAAGGCGAATCCATTACAATCGGTATAATTCCTCCTTTAAATAAATCATTTTTGGTCCCTCTCTCTGCCTGTTCACGAGCTATATCAACCAAAGCCCCCAAAAACGAAATACTTGTAATTTGCCTTTCCCCAGTAGACATATCTACTAGTTTTCTATCATTACCAAAAGGCTTATAGACATTAATTGAATAACTTTCATCAAGTTCTGCTGTATACCCCTTTCGTAATAATCTACCATATACCTCGCCAATTCTTTCCTGTAATCTTTCCCTAACATAATCTGCTTGAATATTTAAAATTTTCTTAATGACTTGAATTGAGGCTTCAGTAGCATCCATTCTCTTTTTTGCTAATTCCGACTTTTCATTCATTGCTTTGCTTTTTTTCAGCTCTGACTCAACTTCTTGTTTTTCACTCTCTAGTTGTTTAACTTGTACTTTAATTCCACCAATTTCTTGGTCTATATCACTAAATTCAAGTGACAGTTCTTTTCGTTTACGCTCGAGATCTCCAATTTCTTCACTATCTCTTTCAAACTCATCGCCAATATCTTCAATTTGTTCAATAACATCCTTTAGTTGTTCAAGTAGAGCAGACTTATCTTTCACCAACCGCTTTAAGTCAATAAAAAGCTGAGTTCTTTTTTCCTCTAGCATTTTGATATTTGCGCATGTTTGTATATAACTGGATTCTAGTTCTTCACTTCCCGCTTTTGATTTCCACGACTCCACCATAGCGTAATGCTCAGATCCTGGTACAAGCTTTTCTCCACAAATACAAACTTCTCGCTCCAATAAGTCTTCCACAAATTGTTTTTTTATGCCTGACGGTATTTCGCCTTTTTTTCTTTTCACTTCAAGTATGTCTTTCGTTGCATTAATAGCTTTATCGGAAAAGGCCAAGTATCCCCTTTCACTGCAAATACTTATTATTTCTTTATTAATACCATCAATTTGTTCGTTCACTTCATTTCTGTTATTTTCGAGTTCTTCCCTTTTCTCTTGTAATTCTTTTGCTCCCTCAAGTTTTTTAAGTTTTTGGTCTATTTCAATGATTTGATTTTGAATAGATCGTTGATTTCTTTCCTTTTGATCAATATTCATATTTTTATTATTTATTTGTTCTTCAATAGAATTAAGTTTAGTTATTAATAATTGCGTTTCTGGTGCAGAATGATTTTTTAACTCATCTCGAAATTTCTTTTGTACTTTCTCAAGATGCTTATTTGCACGCTCCATCATCTCTAAGCCCATAATCGTTTTTATTGCAGTTTGTACATCTTCTGCTCTCTCATTTTTTGACAAATTATCTATTCTTTCTCCATCAAAAAAGAAATATGAACTCATAGTTTTAGGCATTATCTGTTCGACTATTCTTTTGGGATTGTCTGATTTTTGTGGTTTACCTGCCTCATCAATGTATTCAACATTACTATATTCATTAACAATAATGTATTCACTATCGTTGGCTTTTTCACATGTTTGAAATCGAGCAACTGTATATTTTCTATTATGTTCTTTAAATCTTATAATGACGGAAATATCAGCAGTTTCACCTATTTTCATCTCTAACTGTTTTCGTTCATTAAGTAAAGACTCTCTTTGATAAGTAACTTCATCATAGAAACACCAATTAAATGCATTGAGAAGAGCCGTCTTTCCCGAACCATTCTCCCCATGAATTATAGTTACATTCTTACTTCCCTCCGGTTTTGCAAATAATATCATTTGCTTATCATAAAATTGTCTGAAGTTTTGTAACGTAATGCTTTCAATTAACATAGGAGTCCTCCCGTTATTTTTTTATAAAATTTACCACGATTCTTTCAATCTCCTCAGTTAAACGAGGTCTCGCTTCATGAAGATGTTTTGTCTCTAAATCAATGACTTCTTGTACAATTTTTTGTACCTCTACTGGCTGTTCTTCAAATATTTTTTTCATTGTTTCTTTTTTATTCTCAGATACTGTTGACATTGATACCACTCTTTTCTGCTATAAATATAAGAGATTGTATTTTTGTTTCAGCTCAAGTAAGACCTCTCTTGCTTCTCCACTATTAAAAGCGAGATTAGCAAATTCACTTGCTCTCATTAGCTCTTTTTTAATCAAAGCTCGTTCCGTGTTGAATATTGGGGGAGAGATTTCTTGTACTTCTGAAAGATTTCTGGGGACAACAATAAAATCATGTATATACGCAAACTTTTTATTGGGGTGCCTCCTCAATATTCTCCCTCTTCTTTGGATAAACTCTCTCGGATTTGTACTACTAGAAAGTATATATGCGGTTTGCGTCGCTGGAACATCCACGCCTTCATCAAGACATCTTATAGCAACTAACCCCTGAACATCACCTTTTTCAAATTCATATAAAAGCCTTTTTCTTTCATCTGTAGATTCACCCGAAGTAAACGGATGGACCTTCATCTCCAGGTCCTGACCTAGCATTCTTATGATTTCTTCTACTTGCCTAACCCCATCTACCTTTTCATCACCACAATAAAATAAATTAAATTTAGAATCTCTTCTGTCTTTTAGTAAATTATAAAGTAACTTTGTTTTATTCCTTGCACGACCTATCAACTTTGCCCTCTTAATTAATAAATTTCTGAATTTCCCGCTAGTAGAACTATCAATCTCTATACTGTCTCTTTGAAAAATGTTCAATCTCGCAATTTCTTTAGATAAGTCATGATAATCTTGCATTTCATCCTCTGTGAGCTCGACTATATGTGGATAATAATAATATTCAGTAAGAAACTCACCGATAGCTTCTTTAAGCCCAAAAGTATAAATAACACCTGGTTTAAAATAGCTATTTAATCGAGCTGTCCCTTCAGGATCCATCCACCTTACAGGTGTTGCAGAAAGAGCAAGCCTGAATTGAATATGCTCGGGAAGTTTATTTAGTGCCTCTTTTGCCCCAATGTGATGAGCTTCATCAACAATTAACATTGCCCCTTTGGATATTTTATCCAGTATCTTTTGAAACTCTTCTGTTAAGAATGTTTTATTAGTAGTGATTACACAAAAACATCTTATATTCCCCAAATTATATGACAATATTTGATGATTCAGTTCATCAACCCATTTAGCACGAGATTCATATGCAAGTATAGGTTCAAAATTAAACTTTTTTGTCTCATCTGCCCATTGCTCCACTAGGTGTGAATACGGGCAAACAATAATCACACCAATTTGCCTTGTATGTTTGTACCACATTGCTGCTGCAGATAACGCTGTTATCGTTTTTCCTGTTCCCGTAGCCATTTCGAAAATTCCTGATCCATCTTTAGCAAACCATTCTCTTATTGCTTCTTTTTGATAATTCCGAAGAGTAATATAAGAGGGAACAATTGGTTCTTTACAAGTGTTTATTGTTTCATTTACACTATTGAGTGAGATACATCTAAATCCAGGATCATAATCTTTATAATAAGTAGCATACTTTAATAAACTATTTTTTATAGCATCGTTAAAAGTAATTACATCTAAATTATTTGTTTTATTATCCCAGAGCTCCGCGAAGTTACTATTCTTTTTTTTGACTCTTTCATAATCTCCAGGTCTCCAGGAACAAAAAACGTCTACCTGCTCAAAGTTGGAACGAAGCCCTCCTTCCGTTTCATTTGCAGAACCGGAAAATACAACCGAGTTTCCTAGTCCATCTTGAAAAATACCCAATTTTTCATGATAAATACCTCGATCAAGTTTACCTCGAAGCACGGCAATTTTTATATCAAGCCTATTCTCTGAGATTAATCTTGCTAAAAATGATAATCTCTCTTTTACGATAGTTTCATCAATACCATCAAGCTGTCTTAATAGAGAATCCTTTATTATATCTTCCCTGTTTCTATATCCTCGATTAATAGCTTCTACATCTTCTTCTGAAAGGTATGGAGAAGCTATAAGTTGCATCCTCCCTCCATTTTTAAGTAATTGTAATACTCCTCTAGCTACTAGCGAAAGGGATCCACTCGTAAAGTACCCTACAGATCGTTTGTAAATTATACTGTTTGATAAACAAGGGACATAAAAATCATCTATAATATTATCGGTATCACTTCTATACTCATCAATAATCTTTAGATCGGATAAATTCATTGATATCACCCAAGTTAGGGGCTGAGTATCTACATCCCCCTTATTCACCAAACATAAAAAAATTCCACAAAAAGTGCTGCCAATTTTAATTTAATTTAAGTAATTGTTCTACAAAACTCTTAAGACTTGTCGAGTTCTCCATAGCTAATTCTAAATTGTAATTTCTTTTTAAGAAATTATAGAAATCCGGTTCATTACCATGTAGAATCAGATTCCTTAACGTTTCTTTATTCTTAATAACAGTTTCCTCTAGGAAAACTCCTGAAAAACCAATTTTGAACCAACTTTCAATGTGAGGATCAACAACTATGAATGAGACTCTTTCTGATAAATCAACAGTTAATTTTTTTATCGACTCACTGAAATTCTCTTGGTAATTAGCATTTTCTTTATTCAATAAAGTTAATACTAAAGCTGATTGTTCTACATGATTACGAATAAAGTCAGAAAAATCTTTTATTTCACTATAAAGACCCTGTATAGACAAAATAAATATTTCACTTTTAAGCTTAAGTTTACTTAATACTAGATTTACAATAAACTTTTGTGAGTTATCTTCAACAATAAAAGTAATGCGACGCTTAGCTGTGTATCCTTTTTCTATATCTGTAAAAAATAAATCTCTATTATTTTCATTTTCATAATCTGAGCTTATCGATTTAGAAGAAATTTCAATGTTTTGTTCTTCGCCGTAAATATCCTTATTATTTGCTTGACTAGGTCCCCTATCTTCGTTTGATACCTCAATAGAGTCTTCACTGACATCTGCTACTTTCATAGAAGACTCAGTAAAGTCTTCTCCACTGTTTTCATACCTATTATTTGAACTAAAAATAAATGATTTTTCAACTTCAGTTATCCAAGTTATTAATTTCTGTTCAAAATCTACGATATTTTCAAAAGGAACTATCCAGTTATTTTCTTGTTTCTTTGTAATCCAATCTATAAAATCAAAAACTTCATTTCCCTGAGCATAAGCTGGTCGAAAACTTACTAGTTCTTGATTTTTTCTTCTTGTTTGTTTTTCATCCAAGGTTTTCTGACGAGCAAAAGTTATAACGTGTTTTTTAAGGTTATATGCCTCGATTAGTTCACACCAAGTGATACTTAATTTTTCCGCAGGAATAGTAATCTCCAGTTCAACTTTGTCAGATTTTATTTTAAAAGGTTCGATACTAAAATTAAACTTACCTTGATATAGGCCACCATATCTTCTATCAATTAAACAAACAACGATATCACAATGTTTAATCGCTTTGATGCATTGATCATGCGAGTGGAGTCCTAAATTTGCAGGAAACGTGGGGCTTTCATGATAAAGAACCTCATGCCCTCTTTTTTGCAAGCGATCTACTACCAGCGCTCTTAGATCAATTAAATCATAGCTTGTTGAACTAATAAAAATTTTAATAATATAACCTCCCAGAAAACATTGTCTTCTAAATATATAGTTATAAAAATTCAAAGTTCTAAAAATAAGGGTACATCGATTAAATATTATTCTCCAAATTTACCATATAAATCACTACTATCGATCAATCCATTAACTCTGAAACTTCAAGAACAGAAATCCCCTCCAAATTGGGGGGGACGCCAGTTTTTTTGATTCATCTCTACAGTAAGGACAGGACACTAACCCTAGAAAATCTCCTATTTCAGAAGTTATTGAGATTCATTTATAATGATTAATAGTCCTTAATTTGAAGCCCCTTAACTATGCTTATTAATTAAAAACAACAAATAATTATCAAGGTTAGACAATGACTCAATCTCCGAAGCCATAATGTCTAGCCCTTCCTCAATGTAACGCAACATATAATCATCCACAGCTTTTGCATCAAGTGGCTGCCCCACCTTCTCGATAATCATGTGCTTGTACAAAATGTAATCATCGCCGCGCGCAATAACACCATCAGGAATAACAAATCTAGTTTTACGGTCTTTCTTCTCAGGTGGTTTTTCCAGAGAAGCTATACCTTTTACAAAAGCCAGCCGAAGGGCTTCCGGCCTTTTTTCATTAAGCTCTAGTTCGCTCATTATTGTTATTAGTTTTTCTTCGCCTTCTATTGATAAAGGCATCCTGCCGTTTGCCATTTGCCCCTGCCCCTATTCAAATGTAAAATAACCTTCACTTACTTTTGTTGAATTCTCCACATCGTCATACTGCAACAAATATGATTTCTGCACAAACGGTTCTATTTCTTCAACAAAGTCCTTTGTAATCTCAGTATCTGTCGTCAGTATAATTACCTGATCACTTAGATTAGTAAAGTAACGATTCACTAAATTTGCTCTGTGAATGCTATCCAGCCGCGCAAGCGGTGTATCGATTACAAACGGGAAATTTGTTCCAGAGACTTTAGTAAGCGCCCAAATCATCGAAAGAGCGATTAACTGCTTCTCCCCTTCTGATCGCGAAGTTAGGTCCACTTGACGACCAAATTCATCGTAGATTTTAAGAGCAAACTCATTAGGATCAAATTCTACCCTATGCAAGTCTCTTTTTCTAAATAGTTTTAGAAGTATCGTCTCAATTTCATTTTTCAATTGCTTTGCTTTTAATATCGTAACCTGGTCAATGAATTCTTTTGTTGCACCAATCAGACGCGTCATAAGCTCCATTTTTTGTTCAACGGGACCGAGTTCACTCTTTGCTTGCCTTTTTCTCGTAATCTCATTTAGCAACTGATGGTGTCTGTCTTGGAGTTTTCTAATCGACTCGCCTCTTGTTTTTCTTGCAGCGTATAGAGCTCCGAGTTCCTCAGAAATTTTCGCTAACTTTTCGTCCTCTTCTTTTGTGTCTATGACATCTGGTGCATCGTTGAGTTGCTCGAGTAATTTCTGTAATTCTCCTTGAATCTTTATTCGTTTACTCACTAGGCCTTTTACGTCAACGTTACTTGATAAGGATGAATTTAGAAGCATCTGAAGCTCATTTTGCGAAAGGTCGTTCACGTGTAAAACATTAATTGGTTCAACTTTTACTTCTTGAACTTGATTTACTTTAGCCCATACACTTTTGCCCTTTTCCTTTAATTGTTCTTTCTGTTCGTTATTCAATGGCGGATTAACTTCTACATTTAGAATCTGGCTTATAAACCGATCATATGGTGCAAACATTGCTGCACTTTTAGTCATGCTATTTATATAATTTTGTTCCTTCTTTATTCTTTGTTGAAGTTGCCTAACCACTGGCGCGGCAATTAGATTAGGAAGTGAGTTCCGACCGAACCTTTCCAAAGTGGTAAAAATCAACTTCAACTCGTTTTCGAGTTCTCCTATTTTCCTATTAATTTGTCCTTTTGTTACACTACTATTGGCTAATTTCAACCGGCGCTTTTGATTCAAATAATTTTTATCTTCATTAAGAAACTCAATTTTTTTCTCGTCTGGTCTTTCTTCTGATTTTAGAAGTTCCAGTTCTGTAGCGCATTTTTGAAGTTCCTCGGATAACTTCTGCAAATCCTCGTCTTTTACCGTTTTAGCAAGAGCCGCCTCATCTTGATTGCGAATTCTAAATAAATCCTCATACAGTTGATTATATAATTCTAAAGATACGATTTTTTGGATGGCTTTAATCGTTTCTTTCGTATCATGCTCCCCAACCAAATCCCTTATTTTCTCAGCATCAAATATAAAAAACGGAGCTACATCGATTGGAATTCTCTGATCAATAAATTCATTAAATTCTTCTTCCGCAGTAGTCACTTCGCGCAGTTCGTCGCCAGAAGCAACAAAAATTCTTCTTGTTTCAGTGATTTCATTCTTTTGATCTTGCTTGAAAGTGATTTCAATAACATATGTACCGGTCCGATCGGTGAAGGAGAGCTGAATTTTACTTTCCCTGCCCCCTTCTCGATAGTACCTTCTATTTATTGCTTCATTCTTTATAATTTCATATTCATCTTTAGAGAACTTTCGTCTTCCATAAAAACAAATAAAAAAAGCATTAATTAGTGAAGTTTTACCTGCCCCGTTTAATCCACCAACCAATGTAATATTTTGATCATATGCTGAAAAGTCTTCCTTTTTTTTGTGAAGTTCTAACTTTTGCGTACCATAATAAGGTCTGTAATTCTCAAAAGTTATATAATTGAAAATCATAGAATGCTACGCCTCTCTTCCTCTTGCTCAACCCAATCCATGACCATGTCGGATATTTTGTCGAAAACACCTCTTCTTTTCGACATGTTCTTATCAGCATATTCTTTTTCAATCCTGAATAATTCTTTCAAGTAACGCGGCTCTATGTTATGTTTCCTACATATTTCATCTAAGAGTTCATCTTCTTCGTTAAGCAATGACGACATCTTCTGTAAGCCTCCTAGGGGAAATTTAACAAATATACATTATCATTTATGTACGGTATAATTTTCATTATAGTAAATTGGAACCAATTTTACTAGGAGGAAAAACCTTGAAAATCCTTTGTTCACCCAATACAGAAGATGTTGAAACATATATAAAATCACGTTTTGAGATTGGTAAAAAACCACTTCATCTTGTACCCACAATGATTTTATATAGAAGAAGATTAAAATTTTACTTTTCATTTCTCAGAACATTTTTTAACCAAACGCAGATTAGTTCAAAGGAATTTGATATAGAAGAAGGCATACGACAATATGTCGAATTATTTGAGGTTGACCAGTATATAAAGCATATGGTTATTTCTGCTTCCAGCTCATCGACGCTATCTAAGTCTGAAGCCACTGTAATTCTGGAACGAATTATAAATCAGATTCCTGAAACCAACAATTTAAGCTGGAAGTCTGTAATTCATGACTTAGCACGCACATTCGAAGAACTGAGTTTGTCCGGACTTAGCTTAAATACCCTGCGAAGTTTCGATAACAGTAGAAAATGGCAGCAAGCTCTGGACATATATGAATTATTTCTAGAGGATTTACAGCTAAGGGAATTAGCTGATTATGGAATTTCGGCTAATACGAAAATTAATGAATTAGATGTATCTATATACGATGAATTAATTTTAGATGGTGCATTTCTCCCACTTAGCTCTAGACATCAACGAATTATAAATAAATTTATTGAACTAAATAAACCTATCACAATCTTTCTGCCTTATGACTTATCAACGCCTGACCAGCCGGCTTCAAAGGCAATAGAAGATATATATCAAAACTTTTTACCCAAAACAGAGTGGGAATCGATTCAGGATAAAACAAGATCAAGTTCTTTCTTCATTGATCGGTTACCTAAGCTCATCTTTAGAGACGCACAAGAAACAAAACTTGATAACTCCGTATCGTTCTTAAGGTTTGCTACCTTGGAAGAAGAATTATCCTACATCATGCGCCAGGTTTACGTTCTGGTAAAATACAAAGAAGTAAATCCACGACAAGTGGTCATTGTGACGCCAAATGCGATGGAATTACGACCTTTAATTAGAGAAATATCTGAGCAAAACAATTTAAAGGTTCGGTTACCACAACGACCTTTCATGCACTTAACACAAGGAAGAGCCATTAAATATTTATACGACATCCACACTGATATTCGTAAGTCAACTGATTCTTACCTAAATATTGCGATGTTTAAAAATTTCATTAGTAGCACCCTACTAAGATGCAATGTAGGATTATCGGATTCTTTTGAGAAAATAGAAAGTTTCTTTGTAGACTGTATTTCTATTGCAGATTGGAAAAGTGTATTAGCTGCACTTAATACAACGAAAGATCAACTCATTCCGGAGAAATACCCACATCATCCAATAAACAGTGTTGAGCCAAAAGAATTAAAAGATATGTTCGAAGTTATTCAAGCACTTGAGGAAATTAGCAATTTTCTGATTAACATTTCAGCAAGAACTGTTAAAGAACATGTGCGATTGCTTATCAAATTTCTTGAAGAAGATAATCGATTTATTAAACTTGAAGAACCTATTCAACTTCGACTTACTAAAATTACAGAATCGTTAGGTACACAAGAAAGAATCCCCGTTACAGCCATGGAATTTGGTGAAAGAATATCTGCATTGTTTTCCGAACAAGAAGATTTTGAGGCGGGGGAAAAGGCCAATGTAGAAGAGGATGATTCCGATATCTTTCTTGATCGTGAGATTCTAGTAACTGGTCCGAATAACGTTGAGTTTCAAAGATATGAATATGTGTATGTTTGTCGATTTACGCAAGACGTCTACCCTGAACCAAAAAAATTTGATTGGCTAATAACCAAGGAAATTGAATACAAAATTATAAGCAATACGACTTGTTTCAAACTTCAATCTTCTAAGCAGCTAGAAAATTTTTATCTAAATCGTTCTCTGTACCACATACATTTGATGTTTTGCGCCGCGAACACACAACTTACGATATCTTACTCACAAATTGACAACGGTGTTGCTCTTACTCCAGCTCATTATTTACATGATATTGCTAAGGTTTTCGGCCTTGAAGAAGGTAATAAGCTTGAAAACAAAAAAGCACCTGGTCTTGAAGAGCTATTGATCAAATCGCGTGTATTAAAGTGTCCAAGTAGTATAAAGCCGTTATCGCATAATGAAATTAATACCCCAGCATTACCAAAAATGCTCGACGAACGAGATTTTACCGTGGAGGAAATAGCTATTTATAAATATTGTCCTCGGCGGTTCTATTATCAGAAAAAGTACCAAAAGGAAAACGTGTATTCACAACTCTTTCATTTGCAATCTTACGCTTCATCCTGTTTATATGAGAAGTCAGTTGAGCTACTGGTTTTGGGCCAACCTAAAGTGATTCATGAGATGATTGACCAAGGGAAGCAGCATAAACTTTTTTTAGAGAAGACCAAAGAGTATCGAATGGAAGCTGAGAAGCACATTCGCCCCCTCTTTCCATTAAGTAATCGGCTATGGAGTAACGTCACATCCCAAACTGACTTTTTTTTATCTACCCTAATGCATTGGGTTTTTGACAACCCCTATATTAGGGAATATAGAAAAAGTGGGAATAACAATGTTACATTACAGTTTTTCCTTACTGATCATGAAAAACAAATCAAAATAGATGATTATACGTTTACTGCAACGAAAGAATTTGAGGTTCAATACAATCATGGAGAAATACATCGATACTCGATATCTAATCGAAAAGACATTCTTTCATTTTCTTCCAACGACCACGATGAAAGAGAACACATGAAAGAGACTAAAGAGTGGTATGACCGATTCAAACGAAGTTTTTATAATGATGCTGCTACAGCTCAAACAATCCTTACGGAAATAACAAATAAACTATCCGTAGGCGAGTTTGATAAGAATGCAGGTGGACATTGTAAATACTGCACTTTTAATAAGCTATGTCATGAACGTGAGGTTGACATATGATAACTCCAGAGCAAAAAACAGCAATAGAATCAAATGCTAAGTTTATTTTGGTAAAGGCCGGTGCAGGAACAGGAAAAACTGAAGTATTGAGTCGCCGCATTCTAAGGCTTTTAGAGGAAGATCCCCAACTTAGTATAAAAGATATGGCGGTTATTACATTCACAAATAAAGCAACAGAGAACCTGTTATCACGGTTAAAACTTTATCTTTACCACCAATGGAAATCTGCTCCCAATAAAGATGCTAAGCAACGGTACCGTTACGAACTGGAAAACCTGAATGCTTGCCAGATCTCTACAATTCATAAATTTTGCAAATCAATTCTTGATATAGCCGGCCCTATTCACTTTCATGACTTTGATTATTCACCAAATTTTAGAGTAACCGAAGCATCCATGATTCAAGCTCTCGAGCGTACTTTCGAAACTTGGTTAACTCAAAGATTGGCTGAAAATAAGGAAGTTTTTCATGAAAGATTTATGCCTTTCCATCAATTAAGGAAAACGGTTCTCGATACTTACAATATGATTCGTTCACAGGGTCTGAGCATTGAAAAAGTACTCAAACTTACAAAAGAAAGCCTTATACTTGAAACAGGCAACTCTCGATACATTAAACAGGAAATTGTAGAGATATTGGAACTACTATACAAAAATCACCAACAACTACGCCTGCAATCATTAGATCCTGACAACCTTCTAGAATATTGTTATAAGTTACTTGCAAGAGATTCTGATGTTGTAAGTTCTGTCAAAAGTACTTTCAAGTATATATTTGTTGATGAATTTCAAGATACGTCTCTTTACCAAACGGGAATCATTCGAAAACTCTGTGATAACGACCCCAATAGTCCTAAACTCTTTGTAGTCGGAGATAGCAAACAATCCATCTATCAATTCCGTGGTGCAGATTTAGCCTCCTATGAATCAGTCGAAAAATGGATCGGAAATAGCGGTGATGTCCTTACACTCTCAACAAATTTTCGTTCAACAGGGGAACTCGTTATCTTAGTGAATTCACTTTTCAAGAGAATTAAGGAGAACTATCCTGAGATTCAATTTAAACCTGAACCACTTCAATCTAATCATAAGCCAAAGGAACCGATTTCTTTAACGGAAGCTTACCATTGGATCATAGGAAAAAAGGGAGAATCACAGCCTAAATTGGTTGCTGAGTATATTAAATCTGAAATAGACCGCGGCGTATCACCCAGTGAATTTGCAATTTTGTTCAGAAAGAACTACCCTATGATTGAGTTTGCCGATGAACTGGCTCAATTACAAATTCCCTTTCAGTTAGTAGGAGCGGGTAATTTTTTCAACCAAAGGGAAATCGTCGATACGTATAAAATAATTAATTTCTTGCTACAGCCCCAAAAAAATATCAATATAGAAGAAGCGCTAGAAACAATATATTTCAATTTCAATAAGAATGAGTTGTATAGATTCTGGGAAGAAATTAAAGAAAGCATCAATAATCGAACACCTGCACAGATTCTTGATTCAATATATCAGTTAACAAAAATTAGGGAACGGCTCATTGTTACATCGCCTCAGTCGGCGGCAAACTTAAATAAATTAAAAGAACTTACTAGAAATCTTAACGTAAGAGAGAACATTCAACTATATGAATATCAGACTTGGTTTCACGCTATGATTGCCAGTCATAAGGAAGAACAACAGTCAGACATGCCAACCGGAGAAGATTCTAATTCCGTAACTCTGATTACGATCCATAAAGCTAAAGGACTTGAATATCCAATTGTTATTCTTCCTAGGCTCGAAGAAACATTAAGTAAATCCGTTTTACAACCTGCCATAGTATATAATAAAGCCACTGGGCTAGAATTTTGTTATACTCCCTACTACGGCGACAAGTCAGTTAGACTGCCCAGTCCTAATTATGACGTTACTGTTGAAAACTACAAACAAGATTTATATTCTGAAGAACTTCGAGTACTGTATGTAGCCTTAACACGAGCAGAAAAAAAAATAGTGTTCGTCGGTAACGAACACTGTCCTAAGACTGCAGTCTGTTTTCAAAATTGGCTGAAATTAATTTAACAATGGTATGTACAAAAAAAGTTGCCGTTAGGAGTTTTCTTAGATAACTGGTCTAAGAAAGCTTCTTTTTTTGTGTTCCATTGTATGTGTTTAAAGTCTATAATAAAAACTTGTGCCCATTCATTATCGCCCTTCAAAGTGTCCTCATTGTCTAATGACAACAGCTCTATGAATCCCCCATTTGATGCCAGCAATAAACCCATATCCTCAAAGATCATCTTTATCTCTTCTGAAATCCTTCTTTTTTTTATGAAACGATCGGCATCATAATACACCACAACCTTTTGGTTGATATTCTTTCTTTGCCATTCTCGAAGCTCCGTACAAATAAATAAGACTTCATCAACCAAACTAGGAAATGCATTTTGAGTATACTGGATTAAGTTTTGTTGATTATTTTCTTGAACCTCGTATTCTGGGTATAGAAGCTGATTAACTTTGTTAGTTACTTCAATCGGAAGTGGGTCAATTAGAAATATTTTAGTTACTAGCCCCACTATTTCCTCAACAAAACGACCTTCGTTTAAATCTTCTTTACAAAGAACAAATCTTTCGGGCATTACCGAAGATATTTTTAAACTTTCTATCTCAGCTGGTGACAATCTAGTAAAGAAACATAGGTACCCAACGGGGAAAATAAGCTTCCCCAGATTATTCCCCTTAGAATGAATCATTTCTTTATGATTAGAAAAGAAGTTAATTAATTTAAAACCATACTCGCTCACTTGCTTAAGAGGAGAAAGCACCTTCTTTTCCCCTACTTCAGTAGTAATAACCCAATAATCTGGGGCCAACGATTTTATTGTCTGACTTGTCCAATCCTTTACCTCAATAATAATAATGCCATGAAATGGAGAGTACAGGACTATGTCTGGACGGATGTCCTCAATTAATGGTTCATAAAATATTATCCACGTATCGTCAAGAGTATTACAAAGGAAGTCGATTAATTCCTGTTCGCCAGAAGTCCTAGCGTCAGGAAACTCTGGAAAGATTCTAGCCACTATGAGATCAACTTCTTTCTTTTCATAAGAGCATAAGGTTTTTGCAAGAATTCCTATACTCGTATTTTATTCCCCTGCAAGCATTTTACAGAGTTCATCAATTTCATTCAGAGTATTATATTTCGAAAGTGATATACGAACAGATGAGCGAACTTGCTCCAAACTTAAACCCATACTTAATAAAACATGAGAAGGTTTAGAAGAGCTACAAGCTGAACCTGTAGATAGTGCTACTTTCGAACCCAACTCCTGAATGAGGAATTCATTGTCCACATCGTTAAATCTTACGTTAACTATGCCCGGGATTTTATTTTTAGTATCACTGTTCAAGTGCATAATTTCGTGAAATCTCTCTCTAAGTTTGGATATTAAATAAGACTCGAGCTGCTTCAACTTCTTTTGAGTTTGTTCAATTTCTCGAAGAGCTATTTCAGCAGCTTTACCAAAGCCGACTATATTATGAGTACTTATTGTCCCACTACGATAATCAAATTCTTGTCCTCCGCCATGTAACAATGGTGTGATCTGCGTTTTAATACCAAGTTCGTCTTTCTTAATAATGCTCGCACCGATTCCTTTGGGTCCATGCAGCTTATGAGCTGAACAAGAAAAAAAACGAACCCCTTCTATGCTGTCCCTCACATCAATTTTTCCAAGTACTTGCGTTGCATCCGTATGTAAGAAGATATTGTTTTTCATACAGAGCTCAGCAATATATCTAATGTCATTTATAGAACCGGTCTCATTGTTCCCCCAAATGATGCTTACAAGTAACGGCTTTTGAGGAACTTTAACCAAGGTTTCAAGTTCTTCTATTTGTACCCTTCCATACTTGTCTACATTCAAATACGTTACTTCGTGCCCCTTTTTCTCTAGAAACTTAGCTGTCTCCAATATTGATGAATGCTCGGACTTGGAAACGACCAGGTGGCTTCCCTGGTCGCTATAAAAGTCCATTATACCTTTTAAAATCATATTGTTACTCTCTGTTGAACCACTTGTGAAAATAACCTCATCGGGTTTACAGCCCATGAGTTGTGAAACATGAAATCTAGCTTCGTCAGTAGCTTTTTTAGAATTCTGAGCCAGTGTATAGTGCTTACTAGATGGATTACCGTACTCTTCCTGCAAAAAGGGCAACATTGCTTCAAGGACTTCAGGATCGAGCCTGGTTGTTGCGCTATTATCCAGGTAAATCATGATTATTCACCTCTGGGATTTTTGCAAGTAAGTTTATGATCATCTTTTCGTAATTACCAGCATAATTATATTCATTCTGCAACAATATGCAGCCGCGCTCTAAATGATTGTTGAATAGACCTGGAAAGTACTCTTCATCTGTAATCTCTCTATTTTCATGTTGAGCGATTAGTACTTTAAAAAGATAATCATAAGGTCCTGTTAAAACGTTACGTGGAATTTCAAGTCCACTTTTATCTTTTACTGTAGTTAAAATAGGTTGTGATTCCTTTAAGGATAATATTACTGCGTATCGAGCTAAAATATTTGGTGTAAGCCTTGTGGTTGCTTGTAAATTTTTCAAGCGCTCAGCAGTTGCCTTGGACGTATTAAGTCGAAAATTCATAATTATTCTCCATACCAAAGTAATTGGTTGATTTATTTACTCTAACATTCTCGGTATCAAAATCAATTGTATACGTATGAGCTATACTACCTTTGATATCTGAAAATTGCTCTGGACTAATTTCGGAATCTGTTGAAAGAATAATAACTTGCTCGCCGCACCGTGGAATAAATTGTTCAAGAATTGCTTTTTTGTGTGTTTGATCCAGTCTACCCAATAGGGTATCGAAGACGAAGGGAAGACGCCTTTTGGAACACATAGCCATCGCCCATACTGTTGATAACAGAAGAATCTGCTTTTCACCTGCTGACAAAATATCAATATTGATTTCCTCTTGATTAGCATCGAAAATTTTCAACTGAAATGTTTCTGGATTGATCTTTACTCGCGTCACAAACAGTTCTTTTCGGTATATAATTTGTAACATTCTAGCTGCTTCTAATTCTACCTGCTGTAGCTTCTTTCTTAGTTGCATGTCCCTGAAAAGCTTGCTTACTTCTGAAACTTTGTTTGCGATTTCGAAAACGTGACCCATTTTCTTTGACGCCATCACTTTTACTTTTAAGGACTGATATTGCTGTTCCTTTTGAGAAAGCTGTTCTGTTAGATCGTTTAGAAGCACTAACATCTGCTCTTTTCTGAACTGTGTTGCCGAAATTTCATTTTGTATTGCGTGCATGCGGTCTAAAAGATCTTTCAGATCGCTTGAAGCATCATTCTCTTCAATCTGCTTCCGTATTTTTTGTACTTCTTTAATAAGATCTGTATTCTGTTTAAAATCATCAAGTATACTCTTGGGTGCAAAGTCACTAACTTGCTTATAAAATCCTAAGATTTCTGCTCTTTGTACCACGGAAGCTTTATGAATCGGCTGGATTTCATCAGTTGATAACAAATCAGTAATCTTGTTATAGATCTCAGCTATATCATTGTCTACTAAACTACTTTCAGGATTAAGTAAATCACTAAATGCCTTAAGCGAAACAGTTTTTACAAACTCATTTTTTAAATCTGCTTTAGCTTCCAGCTCCATTTGCACGGTAGCAGATTGCAATAAATCTCGAGCCAAAACAAAAGGAAATAATGAAGAAAGCAATTCCCTATTCTTTTCCATCATGCTTAGTCTTCGATTATCAATGTCACTCATCTTTTTGACTAACATGTCTCGTTCCTTTTTTTCAAGACCACCGTTCACATGAAACTGTCTATTTAATTCACTGTGAAGCGAATTTTTTTCATCTAGAAGCTTGTCTAAAGCTTCTAGTTCAGTTATTGCTTCTGCTTTTTTAACATCCAGTGCATTTTTCTCTTGTTCAATTTGAAGTAAAGTCTTCTCGTCTTGTGAAAGAGATGTATATACTTTTTCTTGCTTCAGGTATGTTTCTATATCTGCCTCTAAACTTTCAAACAAATCAAGGTTAAACATCACCTTAGCGGTTTGATTTAGATAGGATGAAAGAGTTTCTTTAGATATGACTTGTGATATCTTTTCCCCATCAAACAGACAAAACTCTAATAACTGTGGAGGAGTTTCATCCCTCAATTTAGTTTGAAACACTTCAACATCTTTTTCTTGAAGAGGTTGTCCATTTTTTAATACCATAAATGATTCTTTTATAGAATTTCTTTGTTTAGTCCATCCGCGATTTAAAGTATATTGATTCCGTTTTAAATTTTCTACCATCTCTAATTCAAGGATAATTTGAAATAAACCCTGATGATCTTTCTTTGCTTTGGAGTTAAGCTTAGCTTCAATTTTATCCAAATAAACTGCTGAGTCGGTCTTCAATCCAAAAGCAAATGCCCCAAACAAAACGATACGCAAAGAATCAAGTATTGTCGTTTTACCGGAACCATTCTTTCCACCAAAAAGCACAACATTTTGTCTCTTATTCAACGTTGAAAGATCAAAATCATTATTTCCATAAAAAGCTCCGATGTTTTTTAATACAAGCCGGTTAAATTTCATTCCTTATACCCTTCTACCTTTCCATAATGTAGCCAGTCTTGGTTAAGGATTTTATTAAATTCTTGAATAATTCCGCGTCGTACTCTATAACCACTGAAATTCTTTTCTGCGGTGATCAGTTTTTTGAATAACTTCATACTCACGTTATTCTTTTCACATAAAAGCTCTAAATCAGTAATTTGGTCTTCTTCAAACATTGCTCTATCATCATATTCCCAATCCAAATCTTCACCAGTTACTTCACGGTAAATTTGAGGTAGAGTGTCCATCCAATCTCCATCATCTCTCCAAACTCTACGGATGTGTTTCAATTCTTCCTCAAGTATTAATTTATATTCCGGATCATATGGATTTCGGACAATCATTTGGGTCTCGAGCAGCTTCCTTAAAATCATCTGCCGCGCTTCAAGGGTAAATGGTCCAAGCCCTAGCTCTTTGTCTTCACCTTGACCAACAAAATAAACCCCGCCATCCATTCGATGCTGTTCACGATATTCTCTTTTATCACGAATTTTTGACAACCAATCGCGGAACTGGAGTAGAGGACGCAACCATTCTTCTCCAGTTTCAATGAAGCCACGTAATGCTTTATCCTCACTTACGACAGTACAAGTCCAACAACCAAAACGGCTATTACCACAAGACCCTGCATTTTCCTTAATTTCCTTGTCCACGATTAATGGACACTCTCCACCAGAAGAGTTCTGGTATAGGGCATACAAAGCATGATTATCACTACCCCAAGGTGATTCTTCCGTCCTTAAGTACTTCCATATATCATCTGTTGTAAAGTGTTTAATTGGAGCATACACGAATGCATTGGACAACGTGGAATGTCTCATTAACTCTTTCCCTTCAACGGTATGAGAGTTAATAACTTGAGCTCGAGTGGCACTTTCGTCCTCGCGAACCCCTAGAACCATAACGACTTCACCAAACTGATCTACTTTATCGCGAATAAAACGATTAGCAGGCTCAATTTTCATCCGATCAGTACACCAACGGAATTTTTGGCGAGGTGACGGATAACCTTTGCCAATAATCGATGACCAAAAACTATTCTCTACTTCCGGTTTTACCTTATGTGTTTCAATTGGTAGCTCTAGTTCCAGTGCTTTATTTTGAATATTCATTAATGCTTTATTAATAGAAGAAATGATCAGTGGCGTTTCCACTAATGTATCAGAGGAAATAACGTAGACTTTTTTATGTCTCTTTTCAATTGGCAAAGCTGCTATTGCTTGAAAAATTAACTGTGTTAAAGCTGTAGAATCTTTCCCCCCTGAAAAGCCCACCACCCATGGCAATGAATCCATTAAATAAACTGTTTGAATTCTTGAGATCGTTTCCTCGATCATTTTGTTATTTTTCAAACCTATAATCAAATTACTCCACTCCCTTTCAGTTTTTCTTCTTGCTGCTCTTCCGCTTGTGCCAAGGGAATACCAAGCTTCATTTTAATCATGTTAGCAGTTAAATTAATGGTGTCATTGTTTTTATTTATTCTGCCTGTGTGCCCAAACGCGCGCCCCATCCATTCTGAATTGCTCCTACTCCAATCAATAGTCGCGATACGTTTAATATAAGTAGGCCAATTTGTCGGGTGATTATTATATAGATAGCTGCCAACCACACCAATAGCCTCTAAAAATACACCGTGTGCATTAATATAGTTTGAGCGCAATTCCGAAGGGGACAGCTCTTTTTTCATGACTTTTTGCCATTCAACAACAGAATCACAGAGTTCAGACCAAAAGTTGGTTAAGAATTCTTTTTCAAGTTCCGAAACAAAGTCCCCTTTCTTCTTGTTAAGAATTCGACAGTTTGTATTAAAGATGTTACTTAATACGAATATTTTAGGTGACAATTTAGATAAGGATGGCTTTTCTTTATCCGTATAACGCTCGAGCAAAGGTATTTGTTGAATAATTTCCTTTGTCATATTTGCCAGTTGGTCTCTATGTTCATATAAAATACCTAAAGACGAAGTCGTATTTACGGCATGTCGATTTAAATCCGCAAATATTTGCTGACATTTTTTTAAACCATCGTCCTTAAAGAATACAACCGATATGTTTTCCTGGCCTAAATCCGGAGAAACCTTCAACGCCTCTTCAATGGCCGCGCGGCGATGTTGACCGTCATTTATTAATAGTCTTGCGTCCATAGAGATCGAGAGACGACCCAGGTTGTTGAACTCTGGGTCGTCTGTATAGGATTGAAATTTCATTTGCCCATCAACAGATGCTGTCAATGAACTGAACACATAATCATTAGGATTATCTATTATGTAACTTGCAATTTCCGGAACTCTAGAACGATTTAGCGTTCTTTGCGCCCGATATTCTGGTGGTATTTCCTCTTCATCAAAGACAAAAATCTTAGGTATAAGTTTTAACGGGCACATTACGACATAAAATTCACTTCCAGCTTGTATTCCTCTTAGAGCAGGAAAACTATATGAAAATGTAGCTTTCACAATCATAGACCGCCCTTCACTACGTACGTAATATATAGTTTATATATTATACCAATCGATATTTTTCGTCAATTACAACCATCCTTTAAGGACAAAGAATGCAAAAAAGCTAGAAATTTTCCACTCATTTGTTTGGGGTACTCGCCTCATTCTACAATGGAGTAGTAGTGGTATCCCATAATCATAACAAGTTGCCTCTAGTAAAGTGCCAAAAGGATTTTTATATTTTATGTTCGCTATCTGGTTTACAGAAGTTAAATACTGAAGCACAATAATAAGGTGGTAAAATGGAGCAATACTAAAACGATTTTTCTGTATAATTCCTCGGAAAGGTGTCGGCCTTTCTAATAAAATTATCTTCTAAGGGAACATCCACGTCTACAGCTTGTCTCTTTCCCACTCACAGTCCCGAATTAAACTTGATGGAAGGGGGTTGGAAATGGCTGAAGACCGACGTCATCAACAATGTATTTTCAGCAAGTTTTATCACATTCGTCTTCATTCCATTGATCACTTGCTTGTTCGGTTATAATCCTAAGTGCGCTTTATATATAAAACCCACATAGCAATAAATATCATCCGCTTTATGGATACATCAAAAACACCCGTCTCAACAACAGGTGTCATTCGAATCTGAATCTATTAATTTCGTCAATAATCAGTCAACCTTGTAATTCCCTTACCTCTGTTTCACATATCCATCTCGCCTATACTACTCACCACTGCATTCTTAGCGATCTGTACCATCCCTCACCAACAAAGCAACCGACTCCACATGCACTGTATGCGGAAACATATCCACCGGCTGCACCTCCACCGTGTGGTACCCGCCATCCTCCAGCACGCGCAGGTCGCGCGCCAGCGTCGACGGGTTGCACGAGACATACACCACGCGCTCCGGCCGCATCGCGAGGATCGTCTCCAGCAGCGCGGCGTCGCAGCCTTTGCGCGGCGGGTCGACGACGATCACGTCAGGCGCGATGCCCTGACGCTTCCACTCGGGGATGACGACCTCCGCGCCGCCGACCTCGAACCGCACGTTGCGGATCTCGTTAACTAGCGCGTTGCGCTTCGCGTCCTCGATCGCCTCCGGGACGATCTCGACGCCGTACACCTCGCGGGCCTTCTGCGCGAGGAAGAGCGAGATCGTGCCGATGCCGCAGTAGGCATCGATCACGGTCTCTTCGCCGCTCAGTCCAGCGTAGTCCAGCGCCTTCCGGTACAGCACCTCGGTCTGAACCGGATTGACCTGGTAAAACGAGCGCGCCGAGATCGCGAAGCGGACATCTCCGATCGTATCGTAGATGACCTCGCTGCCCCAGAGCACCCGCGTCTCGTCGCCGAAGATCACGTTCGTCTGCTGCCGGTTGACGTTCTGGCAGATGCTCTGCACGTCCGGGATCGCCTCGCGGATCAGCCCGACCAGCTCGTCCCTACGCGGAATGTCTCGGCCGTTCGTCACGAGCACAACCATGATCTCGCCCGTATTGAAGCCATAGCGGGCGATAACGTGGCGCAGCAGCCCTTTGCCCGTCTCCTCGTTGTACGGCCGGATGCCGAGCTCGCCGGCGATCCGTTTGACCGCCGCGACGACAGCGTCGTTGTTCTCGTGCTGGATCAGGCACGCCTCCATGTCGATAATCCGGTGGCTACCCTGCGCATAGAAGCCGCCGATTAAGCCGCCCTCTTCGCCCGTCGCGAGGCCGATCGGCACCTGCGCCTTGTTGCGGTAGCGCCACGGGTCGCGCATGCCGAGCGTCGGATGCACCACAATGCCCGCATCCATCGCGCCACCGTTCCCAGCTCCCACGCCTGCATCCGCCACAGCCTCCATCTCGGCAACGCCGCTCTCCGCCTTGGCTCCGGCCACTCGCAGCTTCCCGATCCGCTCCAGATTGTCGACGACAAGCTGGCGCTTCCAGCGGAGCTGGGCGTCGTAGCTCAGGTGCTGGAGCTGGCAGCCGCCGCACTGCTTGTAGATCGGACAGGGCGCGTCGATCCGGTCGGGGCTCGCTTCAATTATCTCCAGCAGCTTGGCGTAGCCGTACTGCTTCTTCACCTTGAGCACCTTCGCCCGTACTTTTTCGCCGGGCAGGGCGCCCTGAATAAAAAGGGTAAAGCCGTTCACACGGCCTACCCCTTCTCCGTCATGCCCCAAGCCGACAATGTCGGCGATATATTCTTCGTTCTTCGCGACGGGCAGACCGCTGAGATCGGCAGCGGGCGCGCCCGGGCGTCGTTTATTCTTCCTGTTCATGTTCGTCCACTCCGGGTCTCGTTTTCCATGGCAGCTTCATCAGGTTGATCGGAGGCGACTTGTACGTCGACTGGCCCGTCTCATCGATGAAGATGTGCAGATGCTGCGGCAGGTTCGTGAAAATGCACGGCAGCGTGCCGCCCAGCTCCCCGTCCAGGTTCACCTGCACGTAGTCGGGGGACGTCACTTGAATTTGCTTCGTTTGCAGGTAGATCAGGTTCGGATCGGACAAATGTTCGCCGCGCAGCGCCAGCGAGACGACGCGGATAAATTCCGCGAGGTTGCATTTGCGCAGGATCAGCACGTCGAACAGACCGTCGCTGAGCGACGCGTCCGGCGCCAGACGCTCGAAGCCGCCGACGGAGTTGCTGTTCGAGATGAGGAAGAGCATCACTTCCTCGTGCATCTCCACCTCCGCCGTCTTGATATACAGCTCGATCGGGCGGAGCCGCGGCAGCTTCTCCAGCCCTTTCATATAGTAGGCCATCTGGCCGATCATCGTCTTGAGCTTGCTCGGCACCTCATAGGTCAGCTCGGTCAGCGATCCGCCGCCGGCAATGTTGATGAAGTAGCGCTGGTTCACCTTCCCGACATCGATCACCCGCGCGTGCTGGCGCACAATGACGTCCACCGCGCCTTCCCAGTTCCGCGGAATGTTCAGCGCCCGGGCAAAATCGTTCGTCGTCCCGAGCGGCAGTATCCCGAGCGGCGGACGGTTCGGCTTCTCCGCCAAGCCGTTGATCACCTCGTACAGCGTGCCGTCCCCTCCGGCCGCGATGACGATGTCGAACCCCCGCTCCACCGCCTCCGCCGCCGCGAGCGTCGCGTCGCCTTCCCCGATCGTCGCATGCGTGCTCGTCTCCAGCCCGCCGCGTTCCAGCCGCTGCAATATTTCCGGCAGCCGCTTCTTCATTTCCTCCCGGCCGGAGGTCGGATTATATATGAGCCTTGCCCGTTTGACTGGCTGTGCCATTCTCTCTCTCACCCGTTCACATAAGAAATCGTATGAAAGCATTTTTGACCATGGGTCGTTTGACCGAAAAAAACTGCTAAAGCCCCGTTCGCGTTCCGTCCTGCACCTTATCGACAAAAGGCTTGATCTGCCGCTCAATCCACCGGGAAATGCCGGGATGCGGCAGCAGCGCTTCTCCGTTGTACCGATACGAATAACCCTGCAACCGCTCCGGGATGACCTCTTCGGTAAAATACCCCTCGCTCAGGAACAGCGGCGCCACAATGACCGTATGCTCCGGCTTGCGCTTCCGCCAATGCTCCATCCGGTCCGGAATCTGGTTCGGCAGCAGCATCGCCGAAGCCGCTTCGTCGAAGCCGCCGAGCCTTTTCAGGCGCTCCGCCAGCCGTTCCAGTCCCCGCCTCCATCGCTTATGGAAGCCGTTCTCGATGCTCCCGTGACCGACGAGCAGCACCGTTTCGCGTTCCGGGTCCGTTGACAGCGCTTTGATTTTCGCATAGACGATCTCGGCAATCACCGGGTCGTCGTCGATCGGCGTCGTCAAGTGAATGCGTGCCCGAATAGCGAACGGTTTCATGTCCGTCGGCACCTGCGGCGCTTTCTTGGCGCCAAGCGCATAAGCGATCTCGTCGATATGCGTGCTGCCGGACGAGACGAAGAGCGGAACGACAACGATATTCGTCACGCCGAGCGACTCCAGGTGCGTGATGCCGTCCTGGATCAGGCGTCCTTCGACAATTTCCAGAAAGGAGGAAAAGACCGGTATTTCTGCAGGGAGCTGTACGGCGCCAACCGCCTCGTCCACCAAGCGGACCCACGACTCGCTCCGGGACCCGTGACTTATCACTAATATACCGTATTTTACCACACCGTATCCCTCCCGGGTGAAAAAGATCGTGTCCCGCAGCCTGGCTTCCAGCCGTACGAACACGAAAAATCCCACTCCACCGGCCCGGCGAGAAGGATTTGTTCGAGTGCTCCGTTGTAATCGAGTCCGGACGCGGTAAAAGGTAATGTTCGTATTACCTTCCCAGGCGCTCCAGCGTCATTTTGTAGCCGTCGTTGCCGTAGTTCAAGCAGCGCTTGACACGCGAGATCGTCGCCGTGCTGGCGCCAGTCTCCGCCTCAATCTGGTTGTAGGTATTGCCCTTGCGCAGCATGCGGGCGACCTCCAGCCGCTGCGACAGCGACTGGATTTCGTTCACCGTGCACAAGTCATCAAAAAACACATAGCATTCCTCTATATCCTTGAGCGTCAGGATCGCCTCGAATAATTGGTCGATCGCTTTATCATTCAACTTTTTCAGCTGCATTACAAATTTTCAACCCCTTGATGGTCTGCTAAGATCGATGAATTCCCAATTCCTTAACCTATTTCGACATCTGGGAGTGAAATCCTCCCTTTAAGTTAGCAAAACGTTGCTATTTTTATGCGGTGACGAACTAAACCGAAACTGGGCAAAAATCATAAAAACCGTGACAGGAGTCCAATCCAATCATTCGCCCATCACATACAGTATACTAGGAAACCGCCTATAGAGGAAAGTGCGACAAGGTGAACTTTGCGACATTACTATGAATAAAAGGGTTGTGAAACGATGAGCTATCCAAGACAAATGATTGGCAACCGAGGCATGACGCCCTATCCACGTGCCGTGACGTACGCGCATCCGCATGCCTCGCCCCGGGTGTACGCTCCGGGCCAGCAGCAAGTATTTACGCGCAGTCTTACGCCTGCCGCAGGTATGGGTGCAGGCAATCCGTACGGGAATTTCGGAGAGTTCGGCGGCGGTAACCCGCTGGCTTTGCAGCCGGCGGCCGAACCGGAAGGCGGCGGTCTTCTCTCCTCGCTGTTCGGAGGAGGCGGCGGCGGCGCAACGGACACGGCGGGGGGCGGCGGAGGCTTTAACGTCGAGCAGATCAAGGCTGTCATCGACAAGCTCGGCGGTGTGGAAGGCATTGTCGAGACCTTCAACAAAATGCAAAAAATGGTTCAGAGCGTCCAGCAGTTCGCCCCGATGCTGAAGGTGCTGTTCGGTTCCTTCGGCAAAAAAGATGCGGCCGCCTCCAAGAGCGGGGGCAACAGATCAGGCAGGAGACGGCGCAGACGCCGGGGAGCCGCGCAGAACCGCAGACGGGCACGCAGATAGCCGCCCGGCCCCATTTCCCGCTGGCCGATAGGCTTGAAACGATCAAAACCGGCTGTGCCTGCCGTACGAATACGGTTCGGGCGCAGCCGGTTTTGGTTTGTGCCTACGCTATGCGCAAGCTTTGCAGCCGCCGCATACTTCTCGAAGCTTGCGCACAAACTTTTGCCATCACGCCGAATTACTGCTAAACTAAGATAAGTAGTATACATCATGTAACCAACTAACCATAGTATAGATAAAAATTGCAAAGGATGTGGAAATCGCATGCTGTTCACTTCTTACCCGCTGCAAAAGCTGACGCTCAAAAACCGGATTGTCATGTCGCCGATGTGTATGTACTCCTGCCTCGATGAAACCGGCCGCGTCACGGATTGGCACAAAATCCATTATCCGGCCCGCGCCGTGGGCCAAGTCGGACTCATCATCGTGGAAGCGTCGGCCGTCACGCCTCAGGGGCGCATCTCGCCTTACGACCTCGGCATTTGGAGCGACGATCAGGTGCCGGGCTTGCGCGAGCTGACCGGGCTCGTGCACGGACAAGGCTCCCATATCGGCATCCAGCTTGCCCATGCCGGGCGCAAGGCCGTGCTGGACGGGCCCATTATCGCGCCGTCGGCGATTCCGTTCGACGACAAGTCGAAGACGCCGGAAGCGATGACTGCGCAGCAGATCGCCGAGACCGTCGAAGCGTTCAAGGCTGCCGCCGCACGAGCGAAGGAAGCGGACTTCGACGTCGTCGAGATCCATGCCGCCCACGGGTACCTGATCAACGAGTTCCTGTCGCCGCTGTCGAACCGCCGCGAGGACGAATACGGCGGAGACCGCGACGGCCGTTACCGGTTCCTGCGCGAGATCATCGACAGCGTCAAAACCGTATGGGACGGACCCCTTCTTGTCCGCATCTCCGCGCACGATTACCATCCGGATGGCCTCACGCCGGAAGATTACGTCTACTACGCCCGTTTGATGAAGGCGCAAGGCGTCGACTTGATCGACGTCAGCTCCGGCGCCGTCGTCGGCGGTCCGCCGAAGGTATATCCGGGTTACCAGGTTCCGTTTGCTGAGCAGATCCGCCGCAGCGCGGACGTGCCGACCGGAGCCGTCGGCTTAATTACGCAGGCCGAGCAGGCGGAGGAGATTTTGCAGAACGGCCGCGCCGACCTGATCTTCCTCGGCCGCGAGCTGCTGCGCGACCCGTTCTGGGCCCGCAACGCCGCCAAGCAATTGCGTGCGGAGCTCACGCCGCCCAAGCAATATACGCGTGGCTGGTAATTCTTAGTCCAGCGCGTCACAGCATGAACCCGAAGAACCGCAAAAAGCCGGCAGGCTCCCGCGACGCTGTAAGCTCGTCGCAGGGCCGGTCCGGCTTTTTTCTCATGCTGCTAAATTGATCTGGCTGTTTATATCGAACAGGCGCGTCAAGCTTCGAAGACGGTGTGCGATCCGGCTAACCCGTCCGCTGCCAGAGAACGTCCCCGGCCGTCCATGCAGTGCTCATGACTGCATTCGCTGTAATACACCGTAACCTTTCGCGTATCCTGCGTACCGATGACTTGATGGCAATGCTTGCACAGAATCGTCCCGAGGTGCACTTCCTTCTCCATTACACGAGGGCTTCTTTCCACGCTTCATCGCTCTCCTTTTTCATGGTTTCGGAAACAACTTTCGCCAAATCCATTACCCGGCTCGCATACGCCCATTCGTTATCGTACCAAGCCAGCACTTTGATCTGATCCCCAGCCACCATCAACGACTGGCCGTCAATGACCGCCGATTGATCGCAGCCGATAAAATCCGAAGAGACGAGGGGCTCGTTGCTGTAGCCCAAATAGCGGGCCATCTGGCCTTCCGCAGCTTGGCGGAACGCCGCCTGCACTTCCTCCAGCTGAACCGGCCGCTTCACCTGTACGGTGAGGTCGACCAGCGAAACGTCCGGCGTCGGGACGCGGACCGAGATGCCGTTCACGTGCGGCGCAAGATGCGGCAGCACGTCGATGAGCGCTTTGCCTACGCCCGTGCTCGTCGGAATGATCGACTGCGTGCAGGCGCGCGCGCGGCGCAAATCGGAATGCGGATTGTCCATGTGCTTCTGGTCGTTCGTGTACGAATGAACGGTCGTCATCCAGCCGTTCTTCACCTGAAACGCCTGATCCAGCACATGCAGCACCGGAGCGACGCAGTTCGTCGTGCAGGACGCGGCCGACAGCAGCGTGTGCTCCTTGGCGTTGTAGCGGTCGTCGTTGACGCCCATAACGACCGTCAAGTCCATGCGCTTGCCCGGCGCCGTAATCAGCACCTTGCTTGCGCCCGCCGTCAGGTGCCGCGAAGCGCCTTCCCGGTCGTTGAACTTGCCTGTCGCGTCGATGGCCAGATCCACGCCGAGGTCTTTCCACGAAATGGCCGCCGGGTCGCGCTCGAATACGATGCGGATGCGCTTACCGTTAATGATCAGATCGTTTCCTTCCTCGCGGATATCAGCCTTCCATGTTCCATGTATGGTGTCATATTTGAGCAAATGGGCAATCGTGCCCGCTGGGTATAGTGAGTTAATCGCTTGCAGGCCCATCCCGTTCTCATCCGTATCAAAAGCGCGGCGAACCAGCAATCTGCCGATCCTTCCCATCCCGCTTACGCCAATTGTTCCTGTCATTCCGGTACCCCTCCCAAGCTTGCTGTTGGTTTTGCAACGTCTATATATAATGTATAACATATAATTAAATAGTACACAATAAATATTTTCATTACATTTTTGTGACGACATATAATCCGACAAGGAAAGCCTAATCCAACCACAAGCCGACAAAAGAAAAAAGACTGCCCGCGGCAGCCTTTTCCGATTCATAACAATCTATTTATGATTCCTCATCCATACCATCCGGTACTCTTCCGTCGACGTCGCTTCGTCGATCATTTCCTCTTCGATGCGGAAGCCTTGCTTCTCATAGAAGCGGACAGCGCGTTCGTTCTCGCGGTACACCTGCAGCCGGATCGCGGTCCGGTCTTGTTTGACATGGTCGAGCAGTTGCTTGCCCAGCCCTTTCTTGTGGTGCCTACTGTCGATAAACAAGGCGGCCAGGTAGTCGTCGACCATAGAAATAAACCCTGCGACTTGTCCGTCTTCCTCGATCACAATCGTATCGGCCATCGGCAAATACTTCGTCTTCATCTCTTCCGCATTCGTCCGCCAATATTCCGCATCGATAAACGGATGGGCGGTCAAGGATTCCTGCAGCCACAGCTCAACTAATACATCGAGATCCTGGGGACTGCTCGGTCTGATGCTGCTCATTTGGACAGTTCACTCCTGCTTGTTCGTTTTTCGAATCATGCTCATAGCGACAATGCGCGTTCAATTTCTAGGAAAATGCCTATCGGCTAAGCGGCTAACGCTTGTTCCGGTCCATATACCAGCGCGCAAGCTCCCGCGCCTCCTGCTCCGGCAGACCCGCCAAGCGGAAAAACGCTCCGCGTCCGCCCGACGCCACGGCAATCTGCAAAGTGGACAAGCCGAGCCTGCGCTGAAGCGGCCCGATCTCCACGCTGACGGACTGCACCCGCGACAGCGGAATGACCGCCGTCGTCTTCGCCAACCGGCGGAAACGCAGGACGAGCATCCGGCCTTCCCGGCTCCAGCCTGCGCTCCGGCATCTCCACCATTGCCAGATCATGACGAGCGGGCACAGCAGCAGCCCGGCATAGGCCCATGGGGCGATCAAACCGGCGGCTGCCGCCCCCAGCGCCAGTACGAGCGGAATAGGCAGCATATAGCACCACAACGCCCGCCGCGGCAGCGCATGATGCTTCAGGGAAGCCGGAACCTCGAATTGAGGTGTCATCCGCTTCACGAATTCGCCGATCTCGCGATTGCGGAGCAGCGGGAACAAATGCGCGTTCTCCCCCTTTTGCGCGCCATAGCCGACGGTTTCGGCATAAAGCGCCGAATAGCCGAATAGCTGCCACAACGGCTCCTCGACGATGCGGATCGCCTGAATGCGGCGGAGCGGAACGGTCACTTGGCGGCGCTCCAACAAGCCTCGGGTCAGAAGCAGCTTGTTTTCTTTGCGCGTAATCGTAAAGTTTGCGAACTTCAAGACAGACGCGATCGCCGCGATCATCCACGCCAGCAGCAAAATGCCCAGTGCAAACAAAGGGATCATCGCCGCATCGAGCGCATTCCACAAGTAACGATACACATGAAAATCCGGAAACAGCTCGTCAAGCTTGCCCATAACCGCCGCCAGCAAAGAAACGGACACCCCGAACCCGCCCGTGGTCAGCGCGGCGATGAACAAGCTCCCGGCCGGAAGCTTGTAGGTCAACCGCAGCTTGGCAGGCTCGTTCCCGGGCTGTCCTTGAGCTTGAGGCGCTTTCCCCGGCTCCAGCATGCTCCGCAGCCGCGCGGCGTCCCCGCGGGAGAGCGCCGAGAACACCGCCTCCGGCTTCTGGCCTCCGGTGGTCTGTACCTCGACGCGGACCAGCCCAAATAAGCGGTGCAGCACCCCTTCCGTCACATCGACGGACTGGATACGCTCCAGCGGGATGAACGTCTTTTTTTGCACGAATACGCCCTGCGTTACCTTAAGCTGCTCGTCCGACACTTCGTACCGGAACCGGCGCCAGGACAAAAATCCCCATACGATGGAGCCTACTAGCGCGACCAAGCTCCAACCGACCTGAAAATAGAGGGGGCCGCCGGACCCGGAACGCGAATGCTTGGACAGAAAAATCACGATGAGCGGCACGATGAGTCCTTTGACGATCTGCAGCGAGACCAATACGGCGGCAAACGGGTGGAGCCTTCCCTCAGAGGTCTTCACGCTAGAGGTCTTCATGGGACACCTTCGCCAGCTCCGCAATCCGCACGCGCAGCGCTTCCGCCGTCTCGCTGGTCAGCACGGGGATCTGATGGCTGCCTGCCGCCGTGGCGAACGTAATGCCCGCTAGCCCGTAGGCTCGCAGCAGCGGACCTTGATGCGTATCGACATGCTGGATGCGCACCATCGGAACGAGCGTCCGTTTGACGAACATGACCCCTTGCTGCAGCATAATTTCGTCTTCCCGCACCTCGTAACGCCACCGTTTCCAGCGCAGCTCGGGCATGACAAGAACCGTCAGGACGATTTCCGCCAGCACGCCTGCCGCAAGCAGTACGGGAATCCACCCGGGCCAATGAAAGCGATGCGCGAGATAAAATACGACGGCGGCCAGCAGGGCGGAGACCACCGAAGCGATGAATCCGCTCCATCTCCAGACGACGATGGCTTTGCGGTCAATTTGTTCCTGCGGCTCGATCATTCGATTCACTCCAATACATGGCAAAAAGCTCTATCGCTTTATTATCGAACAAACGCGTCCGCTCTGCAACCGGCCAACCCTGGCGTCATCCTGAAAGGACAAAGACAAAACCCGACGCGGTTCATGCTTTACGCATGCCGTTTCGGGCTTTTGTTGCATGGCTTAGGTGAATGGCGCCGGGGGCATCCCCAGCTACGGCCACCCCCGGTTGGTCATACCGATTCGGTCGTGCCAGGACCGTCCTTCGCCGCCTGTTCCTGGAGCAGCCCGGCCAGCTTGCGGTCGGTCTCCTCGTCGGGCAGCGGGCGATACAGCGTCAGCTTCAAATCCGGATCGTCGTAAAGCTGGAACGTAATATGCTCCATGATCAGCGTACCTGCTTTGGGATGCCGCATTTCCTTTTTTCCGATCCGCGTACCGAAAATGTCGTGTCTCGGCCACCATGTGCGGAACTCCGGACTGAGCTCCGTCAGTTCCTCCACCAATGCCTTGAACCACGGTTCGCCGACGAACCGGCTGCAGGTCGAGCGGAATTGCGCCAGCAGCCGCTGCGCGTGGTCTTCCCAATCCGCCAGCAGCGCCCGGTACGCAGGCGAAGCAAAGCAGCGCCAGATGGCGTTCCGCTCTTTATCATTCATCCGGTTAAAATCGCCGAACACTACGCACGCCGCTTGATTCCAAGCGATGACGTCCCAGCGGTGATCGGTGACGTAGGCCGGACAATCGGCAAAATGGTCCATGAAATTTTGCAGCACGGGATGCGCTTTGTCTTGGCGGGATATGGCGGCTTGGGCCGGTGGCAGCTGCTGATGCGCCAGCAGGAACAGGTGGTTCCGCTCCTCCACGCTCAAACGAAACACCTGGGCGAGGCTTTCCAATACTTCGGCCGATACATGGATGTCTCTCCCCTGCTCCAGCCACGTATACCATGTCAAGCCTACCCCGGCCAACTGGGCCAGCTCTTCGCGCCGCAGTCCTTTGGCCTTGCGCCGGGGCCCTGTCGGCAATCCGAAATCCGCGGGCAGCAGCCGGCTTCGGCGCGACTTCAGAAAATCCCCCAGTTCCTTTCTGCGCTCCTGATCTTGACGAATCACAGGATTTTCTCCTCCCAAAACCGTTACTCCGAATACTAGGATAAACAAGAATCTATTTAGATGATTGTAGTTCCTATAACATGACGTTGTAAAGAATCCATCCACAAGGAGGTGATTCGGATGAAAGCTTCCTTTGCTGAAACGACGCAATGCTCCCCTTTGACACGAAGCTTGGTGTTTCTCATGGCGTTGACTTGCGGTTTTACCGTAGCCAACGTGTATATCAATCAGACGCTGCTGGTGGGCATGGCGCATACGTTCCAGACGACCGAGGTGCAGATCGGACTTGTGGCGACGCTGGTTCAGATCGGTTACGCGTTTGGCAACCTGTTTCTCGTACCGCTCGGGGACCGGGTGGAGCGGCGACGGCTGATCATCGCGCTGCTCGGTCTCGTTAGCCTCGCCTTGGCGTTGGCCGCGATGGCGCCGAGCGCAAGCTGGCTGATTGCCGCCCATCTGCTGATCGGGGCGACGACCGTTGTCCCGCAGATCGTCTTTCCATGGGCCGCGGAGCTGGTCGATGTCCGGCAGCGCGGCAACGTGCTGGGAAAGGTCGCTATCGGGCTCATCTGCGGCATTTTCGGCGCCCGGCTGCTCAGCGGAATCGTAGACGCCCAGCTCGGCTGGCGGGCAATGTACTGGATTTCGCTTGCCTGTATGCTGCTGCTCATCGGGTGGGTACGCTGGAAGTTCCCGAGAAGTAAGCCGTCGGCCACTCTGACGTACGGAGCGCTTTTGCGATCCTTGGGGCCGTTATTTTTGAAGGAATCCGTCCTGCGGCAAGCTTGCTTGAGTCAAGGCATGGTGTTTGGCGCGTTCAGCGTATTTTGGACCACCCTGGCGTTCCTGCTGAAATCGCCCACCTACTCGCTAGGAAGCGAATTCGTCGGCATTGTGGGCTTGATCGGATTCGGAGGCGTGTTTGCCTCACCTGTCGTCGGACGCATCATTGACCGCAAAGGCGCGTGGTTTGCCAACCTGCTGTGCCTGCTGGTCGTTGCGGCTTCGTTCTTGCTTCTTGCGATTTCGAGTAACCGGCTGCCGATCCTGCTGCTCGGCGCGTTCCTGCTCACCGTCGGCACGCAAGCGAATCAAGTCGCCTGCCAAGCGCGGATCTTCGCGCTGTCTGCCGCAGCGCGCAGCCGGTTGAACGGTTTGTACATGGTCTCGACCTTTCTGGGTGGCGCTGCAGGCTCCTATCTCGGGGTGCTGGCGTGGAGCCACGGACAGTGGAGTATGGTGTGCCTGACGGGGGCGCTCATGGCGGCCGCCTCATTCGGCGGACTGGCCGGACGCCGGCGCAATCAAGCGGATGGAGCGAGAGCCGCTGAGGAAAAGTCTGGAACACGATAATAAAAGTAAAAAGGAGCTTACGCATGACATCTTCGCACGAACAAACATACCAGAAGGGCTTGGAGATTTTGGCCCAAATCGATAAAGAAAATTATCAAGCGATTGTCGACAGCTTCAAGCACTCCCCCGCTCCCGATCTGGGAAGGCTGGCCGTCGAATTCAATTACGGACAGCTGTTTTCGCGTCCCGGATTGGATTTGAAATCCCGCTTGCTCGCCTCCGTCGCGGGCTTGACGGTACTGGGGAACACGCAGCAATTGCGGTTTTATATTAATGGGGCGCTTAACGTCGGCTGGACCGAGGAAGAGATTGTGGAAACGATCTTGCAGATGATCATCTACGCCGGGTTTCCGGTCGCGCTGAACGCGATCTTCTCGGTCGCTCAGGAGGTGTTCGAGAGCAGGAGAGCGAAAGAAGCCGGTAGTAGTGGGAGTCAGACAGCGGAATAACGAGGCGGACGTGGATGAGCTGGCGAAGGTGGATAAGAATGAGCCTAAGCGTATGCGAGTGAGGATGAGTATGCCGAGCGTGGGCTGATGTGACGAGAACGAACAAGGATAGGCGACAGCATGCGGGAATGGTTAGCTAGGACAAGTTACGATTGACGGTCGGCAGGTACGTGCAAGGACCGACAGGGACGCTACGACTTACGTGCCGTGCAAACCTCTGTTAAATTTCTTGCCGTCTTCGAAAAAGGGATACGTCTCACTTTCACCCTTGCACAATGGGAATACGACGAAAAGACCGCTGCGATGGCTGGAAACCAGCTTTTCGCGGCGGTCTTTTCTTGTAGCTAAGCGATGGGAGATTAAGCGTTCGCTTTCCCTTTAATCGCTTCGAGCGGTTTGTGGTTGCCGTATTTCGGGTACTCGCGCGTCGTCGGCGCGGCCCATTGGGCGGCGTTGCGGATGACGCGGCGCACCTGCTCGTTGTAATAGGTCGGGTACGTTTCATGACCCGGACGGAAGTAGAAGATTTTGCCTTGGCCGCGATGGAACGTGCAGCCGCTGCGGAATACCTCGCCGCCCTCGAACCAGCTGACCATAATCAGCTCGTCCGGCTGCGGGATGTCAAAATGCTCGCCGTACATTTCCTCGGCCGGCAGCTCGATATATTCGCCAATGCCTTCGACGATCGGATGGCCCGGGGATACGACCCAGATGCGCTCCTTCTCGTCAGCTTCGCGCCATTTGAGGTCGCAGCCGGTACCCATGAGCTTTTTGAAAATTTTCGAAAAATGCCCCGAATGCAGCACGATCAGCCCCATGCCGTGCAGGACGCGCTGATGGACGCGCTCTACGATTTCGTCCTGAACGTCGCCGTGGGCTTTATGACCCCACCAGATCAGCACGTCGGTGTTGTTCAGCTTTTCTTCGGTCAAGCCATGCTCCGGCTCGTCCAGCGTCGCGTAGGTTACTTCGAAGTCCGCGCCCAGCCCCTCGCCGATTGCCGTGTGAATGCCATTCGGATATACGGAACGCACGATCTCGCTTTCTTTTTCATGACGGAATTCATTCCATACGGTAATGCGCAGTTTTTGGCTCATGAGAGTCCCTCCACATTGGAATTGGAAGCTTTTCTTACAGTATAGTGAATCCCTTTGCAAAAAGATATTCCCAATCCTGTTTCGTCTGTATGCAAAACTGCCATCGACGTCTGTTTCGTGATATACTGAATTGCGGAATGTGCCTAGAGAGGCTATAGACCTATCTATTCAAAAATGGCTTACCGCTATTGTATACACTGAAGCGAGGTGCGCCTGCGAAGCGATGAAAACCGTCGTCGAAATGCCAATGGAAACGGCCAGCGAGGAGGAGGTTATTTACCAGAACCCGCTGCTGTTCTTAAAAATATGGGAAATTCTCTCGGATTCGCCCTACCACGGCCTCTCGGAGAAATGCCGGTGGCATTACCACAAGGAAGTGGAGTTTCTAGCCATCATCGAGGGGCGGCTCGGCATCCAGACGAAGCACGAGTACACCGTCATCGGTCCCGGCGATCTGATCGTGCTCGGGTCCTCGCAGCTCCACCGGACGGCCAAGCTCGATCCGGGGAGGCTTCGCTATATTGTATTTCAGGTCGATTTATCCCAGCATTTCGACCAAAGCACAATGCCTTACCTGCACTGCTTCTCGGAGCTGACGCAGCCGCTGTGGAAGCTGAATTATATTTTTCGCGACCATGATGCAGCGCGGCAGGAAGCGTACGCGCTCATCATGGATATCTTCGCTGAATCCCAAAGCCGGATGCGCGGCTACGAGCTGGCCATCAGCGCTTCGATCAAGCGGCTGATGCTGCTGCTCATGCGCAGCGACACGGCGGGCGTGCTCGGCGGCACGGAGGAAACCGAGCTGACCCGGCTCCGCCCGGCGCTCGATTACGTCGACCGGCATCTGAGCGAGAAAATCGCCGTGGAGGACATGTGCGGGCTGCTGAACCTGAGCTACCACTATTTCATCAAGTATTTCAAGAAGGTCATGGGCCTTTCCTTCGTCGATTACGTCAACTACAAGCGCGTAAAAAAAGCCGAACGCCTGCTGCTGACGCGCGATCTGAGCATCGTCGAGGTCGGCTTCGAGGTCGGCATCCCCAACATGGCCCAGTTCTACAAGCTGTTCAAGCGGCACAATCACTGCTCGCCGAAAGAGTTCAAGCAGCGAATGCGCGGCGAAGCCGGCGTCGGCGTGAGCGAAGCCGCACCGCAGGCGTAAGCTATGGACGGGCCTACGACGCATGAGGGGCAGAGCGAATCATCCATACGGCGCATGGCGAAAGAGTGCCCGTACAAAATAAAGGAACTCAAGTAACTTATTCCCTCCGAACTAGGGGTGTCTGCGAAAATAGAGGAAGTACACTTCCTCTATCAGCCTCCGTCCGCGCCACATGCACATTTTTCGACACGTATAAAGCATCTCAGTTCCGCTACATTTCGGCGCCCCGCCAAAAGAAACAAATAGCGCATCTCAAGTGTTCTATTCCCCAACAACCAGCTAGAAACCTACTCCCGCTACAAAAACATCGGCTTCCCGTGCGGATTCAGCAGGTAAGCCCGAACGCGCAAGGTGCCCGAAGCCGACACAAGCACCTGTCGCTTCAAGAGGCTCTGCAACAGCTCCCGCGCATACCGCACGCTTACCCCTAAGTGCTGGCTCACTTCCGCAGGGGTCACCCGCCGCTGCTTATGAACGAGCAATCGCACAATTTCTTTCTCCTTCAGGGTCAACGCGATCGGCACACTCTCGTCCCCGAACCATCTGCCCATCAGCTGCTGGATCATTTGCTGACAGCGCCTCGGCTTCTCTTTTATATCGTCGTAAGCAAAGCGAAACACCTTCCAATCGTCAATCACCAGATGGTTCTGCCGGACAAGCTGATCGGCAAATTGCCAGCGGCTCGCATCCCGGCTGTGCGGACCGTAGCCGTCGATTTCGAAGCATACTTTGAACGGCGGGCGCAGATAGGCAAAATCCAAGTAGCGGGTTCCATCCTTGAAGTCATGAACCTCAAACTCCGGATGCAGGTGTTCAAAACGTCCGACAGCCGGCCACCACACTTCCTGCAGAAAAAGCTTCTCCGCATGCCCAAGCCCCTCCTTCAACCGCCGCAGCCTCTCACCCGCTGCCGACTGCACATGCGCATCCAAAAAAGCTTCGTAAGCGTCTTGAAATCTCATCCCTCAGTCCACCTCCGGAAAAATAAAAAACCGCCCGATCCCCATTACGGAGATGGACGGTGTGTGCTTCACAACCAATTCGTATCCCTTATCATAACGAATCAAGCACCAACAAGCAAGACGCGGAGGTAGCCCCCTCCCTCGTCGCTTAAAAAATCCGGTTCTGCCAGCCAAGCAGTTTCGCGATAGCCTCTACGTAATAATAATCTCCGTAGATCAACGAGACGTCGATATTTTGCCCGGCCGGCTTGTTGCCCGTGCCTTCGAGCAGAATGCCTTCGTGCTCGAGACGGTCCCACGTCGCGTAATGCTGCGTCAGCGAGAGCAGAATGCGCTCCGCTGCGCGGCGATACACCGCGCCTTCAACCCCGGGGAGCACCGCGCCCAGCTCGATCAGGCCGGAAACGGCGCACGTCGCCGCCGACGTATCGCGAGGCTCGCCGTCGAGCGGGTCGGCGGCGCGAAAATCCCAATGCGGCACGTGGTCGTCCGGCAGGCAGGCCAGGAAGTAATGCGCCACCTGCTGCGCCGCATACAAATACCGCTTGTCGCCCGTGTAGCGGTACGTGTTCGCCATGCCGTGCAGCGCCCACGAAGCGCCGCGGCTCCAGGACGAGTCCGGCCCATGGCCTTGGCCGCCGAGCGGCTCGATCAGCTCGCCCGTTTGCGGGTCGAAGCTGAGAATATGGTTCACCGAACCGTCCGGGCGGATGAACTTATCGATTACCGTATCGGCATGCGCTCTGGCGATATGATCAAAGCGGGGATCGCCGATCTCCTGTGCCGCCCAGAACAAGATGGACAGGTTCATCGACGAATCGACGATCGACCAGCCAGTCTTATCTTGATTCCACGCGCGCAGGAAGCTGCCCGCAAGATTAAACCGTCCCGCGAGGAAGTTCGCAGCCTGCAAGCCGCGGCGCTTGGCGTCCTTGTCGCCGGTCAGCTTGTATTTGATGACGGAACTAGGAAGAAACTGGAACCCCACGTCGTGGTGAAAATTGTTGTCTTGAATCGTCTTTTGCTCGAACTTTTCGTCCCAAGGCCATGCGGCTTCCCGGTAGTGCTCTTTTCCGGTCATGTCGTACATGATCCACAGAATGCCCGGCCAGAAGCCGGCCGTCCACCAATCCAGCCGCATATCGTCGTACAGACCGTCGGCTTTGGCCACGTGCGGCGATTTTTCTCCAAGCTGCCCGATCATTCGGTCCACCTTCACCTGCAAAGCGTCCCAAATCGCCGGGAGCGCCGCCTTCAGATCGGACGCCTGCGTCCACTTGCTCGTATCGATCGCTGTCATGCGTGAAACTCCTCCTCCGGAATCAAATCGTAATAAATGCCGTAGCCATCCCTTCGCACGCCGCACTCACCACCGATACCCGTGAATGCTCTGCCCCGGACTTTCCGCCGCCACCAACCAGCGACGCTGCCGGACCTCCGGCCGTAACGAAGTCCGTGACCGAGATGCCCGCCGGCAAGCCACCCTGCGGATCGACGTAAATCCCGGCCAGCCCCGTGGCGAGCTGAACCAGCCGCGAACCGCGGATCGTGCCGAGACCGTCCAGCAGCCGGCCGTCCCCCGCAAGACCAAAGCGGACGAAGCTCGCCGCGTCGGGGCAGAACACGCCATGGGCATCGTAGGCCCGTGCTTCCACATAAACCCGCCCGTCCTCCTGCGGCTCGGCCGTCAGCCGCAGCTCCGCAGGAGCGCCCCAGACTTCCGTCTGGTATTCGAAAGTCACTTCGTCCTCCACAGTGACGCCGTCTTTGACCGCAACGACCTTCACATGGTTCATGCCCGCTTCCAACACCGTCTCCCAGCGCAAGCCTGCCGCGGGGAAATTTTGCGAATCGCGCTTCTTCACGCCGAGGCTCCGCCCATTCAGGAACAGCTCCGCCTCCACGCAGTTGGAATACACCTTGATCGTCTTCCGCTCGCCCGGAGCGCCCCAGCGTACCGGCATGGAATGCCCGTAGATGTGGGCCATCGGCTTCGTCGCCCAATACGATTGGAAGACGTAGTAAGCTTCTTTTTTCGTAAAATCGCGCTCGACGATCCCCTTCATGTTCAAATACGGAATCGGCGAATCCGGACGCACCGGCGTCGCAAAATCTTTAAACGACCACTGCGCCGCCCCGGTCAGCCAATCCATATGCTCCTGCGACTTTAAATACCAGTCGATCATTTCGCAAAAATACGTCTCCGACCAATCGCCGTCCCGGGAGACGCGCGGCTCGCCACCGGTCAGCAGGTAATCGCCGTCGCGCTCGTCCGTCGTGCCGTCGCCGCGGGGAATAAATTCGAAGCCCGTGTACGTCTTCTCCACATGCCGGGTCGGCAAATTGTCCGCGCCCCACTCCATATGGAAGAATGAGCGCACATTATCGAACGCCGAGCGGCAGCTCGCTTCGTAATCGGTGTAAATGCCGCGGTACCAGCCCGCCCAGATGGAAGGCGAATACACGTCGACGATGTCCTTGCAAAACTCGCAGCGGCGGATCGCGGTCAGCCGTCCCGGGTCGAGCTTATGCGACAGATCGTGGAGCTCCTTCATGAACCGGCGGATGTCTTCCTGATCGAAATAGTCGAAATCGCACTCCCAATCGTTCTCGTTGCCTAGGCCCCACAGAATGACCGACGGATGATTGTAATGCTGCTCGATCATCGCCGTCAGCATGTCCCGGCACTGCTGCCGGTAGCTGTCGCCGCCAAGACCGCCGCGGCACCATGGGATCTCCTCCCAGACGAGAATGCCCAGCTCATCGCACAGCTCCAGCACGATACGCGACTGCTGGTAATGGCCGAGGCGGATGAAGTTCGCGCCTATCTCCTTGATGAGCTGCATCTCGCAGCGGATCATCTCCTCGGTCATCGCCGGTCCGACACCCGCATGATCCTCGTGCCGATGCGTGCCGCGAAGCAGAAGCCGCTCGCCGTTCAGCTTGAACGGGCCGTGATCGACAAACTCGAAATACCGGACGCCGAATCGTTCCGCAAGCTCCGTCTCGCCGTGTACGCTTTCCGCCCGAACCGTGCAGCCGTACAGGTACGGGTCGTCCGTGCTCCACAGGTGCGGATCGGCCAGCTCGTAGACCGCCAGCTCCTTCTCGCCCTCCCAAGGCAGGCAGCTCACGCTCGATTCGGCAAGCACGGCCCCTTCGTGGTCCGTCAGCCGGATCGTCAGCTTGAGGCTCTCCCGCTGCGCATTCGGATTGTACAGCTTGGCTCTGACCTTCACGGTACAGCTCTGCTTCCCATCCCCCGCCGCCAAACTGCCCGTATCCGCTTCCACATGAACCCGGGCAAGCGACACGGCAGGCACATACACGAGATTCAAATACCGGTAAATGCCCCCATACAGGTTAAAATCGCTCGCGTCCGACGGAATCGTCTCCAGCTCCCGGCTGTTGTCGCACGCAACCGCTACCGGGACCAGCCCTTGATACCGCTCAATGCCCGCCGCTTCGGCCGCTGCCTCAGTGATGTCGACCGTGAACTCGTCATAGCCTCCGAGATGCGAGCCGACCTTGCTCGTGTACACATAGACATCGGTACGCTGTCCGGCGCCTTCGAAATGCAGCAGCGTCCGCCCGTTCGGATACGGATTGTTCACCGCGAGCTTCGTCCGGTACCAGCCCTGCCCCTGATAATATTTGCCGTCCGGGTCCATGACGTCGAGTGCATTGTACGTATGCGGCAGCTCCACTTTGTGCCACGGTACATTGTAGTGATTCTGGAGCTTGTCGGCCCGCCATACTTCCCACGGACCGCCGAGGCTGCCCCGGTAATGCTCCCATGCTTCGATTAACCGCTGTTTGATCATTATGAGGCCATCCCTTTCGCGCCAATAAAGTATGCTTTCAGCATAACAAAAAAAACGCCCGCATAGTTTGGCGCTCTTATGATAAAATGTTGCTATATTACGGTGGAGGTCATCGCATGAAGCAGATGAACTACTTGAACCTGAATCGTCATCCCGTGCAGCTATCGTTTTACAAAGACCGGACGAACGAGTTCGTCGAAATCTACCACGCGCATCAGGGAATGGAGCTTTTATATGTCCATGAGGGGCAAGGAACGGCCGTTGTAGAACAACAAATCTTCCAGATGTCGCCCGGCACCGTCTTTTGCTTCAAGCCGTTTCAGCTGCATCGCATCCGGATCGGCGAGCTGCCCAAGCAGCCGTATGTCCGCTCCTTGTTCGTCTTCGAGCCTGCCGTGCTCGACGAGACGCTCACTCCGTTTCCCGGACTTCGGACTTTTTTCCAATCACTGTGGAAAGACCCGCTGGCCCCCCAGGTGTACCGGACGCCGGACCCCGCCGCCATGGACGCGCTGCTCCGCTCCCATCTTCCCCGCCTTGCGCCCAAGGAAGATGCCGAGCTGCTGCTGGAAGAGCAACTGCTGTTTCTGACCGCGTTCGTGCATCACTTGAAATCGGCAGCGGAACCGGCCGGCTCGCCGCTGACGGAGCGACCCGCACTGCCTAAAGCATCGGCTACCGCCGAGAAAATTATGGCTTGGATCGAAAAGCATTACATGGAGCCCTTCGAGCTGGAACGGCTCGCGCAGGAGATTCATTTGTCCCCGAATCACGTATCCGCCGTCTTCCGGCAATCGGTAGGCAGCAGCATCACCGAATATTTGACGGCGCGTCGCATCCGGCAAGCGTGCTGGCTGCTGCGGACCACCGACAAACCGGTGCAGGACATCGGCCGTGCGGTCGGGCTTGGCAATTTTTCGTATTTTTGCCAGCTGTTCAAGAAGCAGGTCGGCCTCACGCCGAACCGGTTCAAACGGGAACCGTACGAAGCGGACAGCAAGCGGAAACCTTGATCTTTGGATGGAACGTGCCACGCCTTATGGATGGCGTTCCTTTTCCTGCCATGCTATACTTTAAAAAGGCTCATGAGCCTTTTGACTTTAATGAATTACGAGGTATTTTTTCATGTGCATCCAAATGTGCGTTCAATTCATGCGTTTACGGTAATGTGAGGTACAGAACACATAATCCCGGCTGAAAAAGCTTCTGGCCCGGGTTTATTTGTGCTGTACCTTTTTCATTCCCACAAAACGAATGAATGAGGTGCATATTTGTCATGCCAAAAAATAAACGTCCGTCCCGTCAAGCGGGGCGTTTTACCCCTTCCAACTTTTCAGGCCAACACCTGATTCGCGATACATCGCTTGTCCGCCGCATGATCGAGCTTGCCCGCCTCTCACCCCAGCCGCTTGTGCTGGATATCGGGGCGGGAGCCGGAGCGTTGACGCTTCCGCTCGCCCAAGAAGGCTGGCAGGTGCTCGCCATCGAAAACGACCCCCGTTTCGCCGAGAAGCTCCGCGGCAAGCTCGGAGAAGCGGAAGGCATCCGGCTCATCGAGGCCGACTTTCTGGAAATGCCGCTTCCCCGCAAGCCTTTCGGGGTCATAGCCAACATTCCTTTTGCCATTACAACGGCGGTGCTCGGCAGGCTGATGGATCATCCCGCCGTCCCGTTCCGGCATGGCGTGCTGATCGTCGAGCTCGGGGCGGCCCGCCGCTTTACGGCCGATCCGGTCACGCAGGCGCGCATCCTGGGATGGCGCATGCAGTTCGATCTGAAGCTCGCCGAGCCGGTATCGCCCGACTGCTTCTCGCCCCCGCCCCGGGTGCAATGCGCGATCCTGACCGTACGCCGCAAAAAGGAGCCGCTCGTGCGGCCGAGCGACCATGCCCGCTTCATGGGGCTCGTCACGCAAGCGCTCCGGGTACCCGGCACCCCGCTGCACGCTGCGCTCGGGCCATGGTTTACCCCGGCCCAGCTGAAGCATCTCGTCAAGCTGCTGCGGGTGGACCGGAGCGTGCCGGTCGGCAGCTTGAACGAGCGGCAGTGGGCCGACGTCTTCGAGACGATGATCCGCTATGTCGAGCCATACCGGTGGCCCAAGGCAGGCGGCTTGTCCAAGCGGTAAGCGTCAGCCCTTCCGGAATGACCGAGTAAGTGAACCCATTGAGGTATGACATTTACAATTTTGCCAATACTACGAACGTCGTCCGAACCGGCTGGAAACAGCCGGTCACCATGAAACACCGAAGGGAGAAGCTGCAATGGCTCGACAATCCGCAGTTCGCGGCGGGACGGGGACCAACTGGTTGACGGACCCTGATATACCGTTTTCCCGCAACATTATTTTGCATCTGCTGCTCGCTGTCTTTGTTGTCTTTTGGATCGTCATGGCGATCTCGCCGACCGACCGGATCCAATGGCTGATGGAAAACCTTCTTGTTGTTGCGGCTTTTTTCACCCTGCTGTTTACGTACAAAGCATTCCGCTTCTCGAATCTATCTTATTTGCTGATCTTTCTATTCCTTTGCGCACATACCTTCGCGGCTCACTATACGTATCAGAACACGCCGGTCGATCAGTGGCTGAAAGCTTCGTTTCAACTGCAAAGAAGCTACTTCGACCGGGTCGTGCACTTCTTGTTCGGTCTGCTTCTTACCTACCCGCTTCGGGAACTGCTTACTCGGGCTGCGGGTCTGCGCAATTTTTGGTCTTACGGGATTCCGGTCATGACGATGCTCGGTTGCAGCGCGTTGTTCGAAAACGTGGAGATGGGGGCCGCTCTCGTGGCCGGACAAGCCGGAGCCGACTATGTCGGGCTGCAGGGCGATGTGTTCGATACGCAGAAGGATATGAGCTTAGGCTTTACCGGGGCTCTGCTATCCATGATCACTCTCGCCATCATCCTGCGAAAAACAAAGCACACGGCGCCTTCACATTCCTGATTCAGCGTTCTGCAGCGGGGCCCGAATCTTCGGCTTCCGCCCCGCTTGCAGGGATGCCCCAACGTCTACTCCTCTGCCGCCGGACCGCGCCTTGCGAATTGCTTGCGGTATTCGCTCGGGGACAGACCGGTCTGCTTCTTGAAGACGCGGGAGAAATAGTACAGCTCAAGGCCGATCTTCTCGGCTATATCCGTCACGGTCCATTCGGTTGCGGACAGCAGCTCCTTCGCTTTATCCATCCGCTTGCGGTTAATGTAGGCGATCGGGGAAAGCCCCAGCATCGTTTTGAAATATTGCATGAAGTAATTGGGGTGAAAATGTACGAGCCGCGCCAGCTCTTCAACCGTGATCCGTTCCTGCAGATGCTCGTCTACGTAGTGGAGCACCGTGTTGATTTTTCCCGTTTCGGACATCGGCGCAAGCCGCAGCCCCCGCTCCCGCTCCAGCACTTCTTCCATATACCCGGAAACGATCTCCAGCAGCACCGATTTGATGCGCAGCGGAGCCGTCAGCGACGGATTGTTGTACAGTCCGATCAAATCCTCGAACTGCTTCTCAAGCCCCGCTTCGTCCCGGACATCGATGCAGTAGGGCAGCTCCAGCATTTGAAACAGGTTCACGTCTCCCACCGTTGCCGTAAAATGGCACCAATATTTGCCGAAGCCGTTGTCGCCGAGCCGGCCGAACGATAGCCGCATTCCTGCCGGCAGCAGCAGCAATTGCCCCGGCTTCGGGTGGTAGAGCCGATCGCGCAGCCGAATCCACCCTTCCCCTTCACGTATATAATAGAGCCGGTTCACATCCGGCAGCTCGTTGATGCTCCGCCAATTCGGCCCCACCTTGGAGTAATAGGCCATCGTCACCGTCATTTGCGTATTGTCCAAATAGCTGCGCATTCGTTGAAGCTGATTAGAGTCCATCGCAGAGCCGCTCCTCGCGCCGGAATGCTGCTTGGCGCTACATTTTTTTGATTAGTCGATCGCACCAGTCCATATAGAGGCGCTCATATCGAATGCCGAATTCGACGACGGAGATGGTAGCAGCAATCGGGTCCCTGCTGTCGGACGTGGTCAGCATGGTCTCCAGCTCCGCGACCTTTTTTTCATACGCCGCCAGTCTTTCTTCATGCTGCCTCTTGGTTTCCTCGAGTCGTCCGATCATCCGCTCGGGATCGACAAGCCAAATATTATAAGCCTTCAACAAAAAATCGTCGCGGATTCTTTCCAGCTCTCCCGATTCGAGCGTCCACTGGATGAGGGCGTCCCGGCCGGCTTCCGTAATTTCGTACAATTTACGGGCCGGACGGTTGGCCTGCTGCTCGATGCCTTGCAGCTTGACCAGGCCTTCTCCTTCCATTTTGGACAATTCGGGATACACCTGATTGCTGCCCACTTTCCAGAAGGGACCGAACCGGTCGTTCATTTGCTGCTTGATATCGTAACCGCTTAGCGGCTGGCGCGCCAATAAGGAAAGCAAAGCATAACGAATGGACATGAAGACAACTCCTCTGCATTTGGCCTTGATTTCTCCATATTACCACATTGTCCGATAGGTTAAAAATAACCTATTTCAGAGTGTTGAGAAAGTGTTCAAATGGGATAATAGAGGTTACGTTGGGGTAGGGTATCCACTTCCGTTTGCTTCTCTATTTTTGCAAAAGCTCACTTCCTCAACAATCACTATAGGTTAAAATTAACCTATTTTTTTATTTACAAATTAAAATTTATGAGTTATATTTGACCTAGGTTAATTTTGACCTATAGAATGATCTACTCTCATCAACCATGACAAAGGAGAAATTTGTAATGAAACTTATTTTTCAAGATCCTACCTTTTCCTTCGAGCTGCTGCGTACGTTGAGCTATGCCCCTTATGGCGGCGCGGATATCGGTGAATGTCTGGCGACCGGCTACCGGATCGAGGAGAGCAATTTTGAGAGCTGGTATGCCGAATGGTACAAAACGGCGGAGCGCGTTCATGCCCAAGCTGCCGAAAGCTTGGCGCGGGGCAAGCGGATCAGCGCGCGGGAGTCGTTCTTGCGGGCTTCCAACTATTACCGTACGGCGGAGTTTTTCCTGCATGGCAACCCGGATGACCCTCGCATGCTCCAAACGTGGGAAAAAAGCCGGAGCACGTTCCATCAAGCGATTCCCCTGATGGATTGGCCTGTGGAGCAGGTGGAGATTCCTTATGAAGGGACAAGCTTGTCGGGATATTTTTACCGTGTGGATGACGCGCCACGGCCAACCTTAATTATTCACGGCGGCTACGATTCCACGGGAGAGGAGCTTTATTTCGGCGGCGCGGCGGCGGCGCTTCAGCGGGGCTACAACTGCCTGACGTTCGAAGGGCCGGGACAAGGTGCCACAATTCGGCTGCAGCGCATTCCGTTCCGCCACGATTGGGAGAAAGTGCTCACGCCGGTCGTCGATTATTTGCATACCCGGCCGGAAGTGGATAAGCAGCGGATCGCTCTGATGGGCATCAGTCTGGGAGGATTTTTGGCGCCGCGGGCCGCAGCCTATGAGCATCGCCTTGCCGCTTGTATCGCGAACGACGGCTTGTTCACTTTCCAATTCGGCGAAATGGCCCCCAAGGGAGCAAACGTGGACTTTAATGAACCGGCCAAGCTGGAAAGCTTTATCCAGGAACTGATGAACAACAACACCGGCGTCCGCTGGGCTGTCGATAACGGCCGGTTCACCTTCCAGGCGAAGACGTTCCTGGAGCTGATTGAGAAAACGCAGCCGTTCACGCTGGAGGGCGTTGCCGACAAAATTAAATGTCCCATGCTCGTCTGCGAAGCCGAGGCCGATCATTTCTTCGCCGGCCAACCGATGAAGCTGTACGAGGCGCTTACCTGCCCCAAAACGTTCATGCTCTTCACGGCGGAAGATGGCGGCGAAGAGCACTGCCAATTCGGGGCGCTGCTCCTGTTTAATCAACGCGTCTTCGAGTGGCTGGACGATGTGATGGATGGTCTCGGCAGCCTGAAACAATGAGGCGGGGAGCCATCCTCTCGTCCGACCACAAAAAAAACGCTCCGAGAAAATCCAGAGCGTTCAGAGTGTTGAGACTCCCTTGAAGAGAAATCTCAGACCAATAGAGGTGGGGTATGTCCCGTAAGAGTTTACGTTCGCCTTTGAAACCCGAGAAAATACCGCAAATTCTAATCAAGTTCACGGGTTTCAAGAGCGGCTGGAGGGATATACCCCACCGGCGTATGCAGAGAGTTTTCTCTGCGAAGCGGGTTTCTCAACAAGCGCCGAAGCCCGTGCTTAAGGGCTTTGCAGCGCTTCGTTTATTTTGCGGTACGGGAGCTTCGGCGCATAATGCTCGTCGTAGATGAGTCCGTTGCCGAATACGTTATATTCGCCCTCAGGCTGAAGCGACGAATAGCGGTCGGTAAATCCCCACATGGCGTAGGACGTAAACCGGTTATTCGCTTTGGTCAGCGCCAGGATCGATTTGAAATACTCTGCCTGCTTGCTGCGCAGCGTGTTCGTGACCTTGCCGTGCATGTTCACGTCCAGCTCCGATACCCGCACCTCAAGGCCAAGATCGGTAAACCGTTTGGCCGTGCGCTTGAACTCGCTAGCCGATACGGGATCGTACGTCCCGTCGCTGTCTTTGCCGATATCTTCGTGAACCTGAAAGCCGATGCCGTGCAGAGGCACCCCGCGCGACTGGAGCCGCTGGACGAGCTTATACAGCGCGTCCGCTTTGTCGTCCTCCGCCTCGCAGCCGTACTCGTTGATGTACAGCTTGGCATCCGGGTCAGCCTCGTGAGCGGCACGCAGCGCGATGTCCAGAAACTTTTCGCCCATCGCCTTGAACCAGATCGAATCCCGCAAGCCGAAATTGACGTTAAACTTCTCGTCCTTGAGCGGTTCGTTGATGACGTCCCACTCCTTGATTCTGCCCTTGTACCGTCCGACCACCGTCTTCACGTGCTCCTCCATGATGGCCTGGAGCTCGGTGGCGCTGTAGTTGCCTTGCGTGAGCCAACGGGGATTCGCCTCGCTCCAGACCAGCGCATGACCATGTACGGCCATGCCGTTCCGTTCCGCGAATTCGACCAAGCTGTCCCCTTCCGCGAAAGCGTAGACGTTCCGCTGCGGATGAATGAACTGAAACTTCATGTCGTTTTCCGGAGTCAGGATACTGAACTCCCGTCCCAGAATGCTTCGGTAAGCGGAATCCGTCATGGTCGGGATGACGGCCGCAGCCGTGCCGATGCTCAGGTGCGGCGCATTCGTCCGCGCCAGTGCCCGCAACGAGTCCGCACTCTGCGGCACGGCAGCGATCCCGAGATCGCTTACCGTTACCGCCGAGGCACTGCCTTCCGCTAGAGCCGTCAGCGACCTGAGCGTAAACGAGCTGCCAACGTCCGCATCGGCGCCGAAATACACTTTGCCGTCCGCGAACACTCCGGGGTCCGCCATTTCTCCGACTTTGGCCTGATTTACGTAAAACGCGAGCTTGCCACTCTTGACCAGCAGCCGGACATCGAGCGTTCCGGCCGATGTATAATTGAAAGCCGCTTTCTTCGGTACTGCGGAAGAGCCGTTATAGACGGCGGCCGTCAGCTTACCGTTCTTCAACATAACCGATACCGCCTTGCCTTCCTGCCGCCATTCGTCCTGGATGACCGGGAGCGAACCGTACAGCTGGAGTCCCGCGCTTTTACCGGGGGAGGAGGCGATTTGAAAGCTAACCGAAAAATCTCCGGATATGTTCAAAACCGGACCGCGCAAATTGATCGGCGGATTGCTGACCGTCGGCTGCGACAAATCGTTGCCCCAAGGGATGATAGCCCGCCCGATTCCGGTAACAGTCACTTCATCGCCGGCCACAGTTGCCCCCGAAAATCGGGTCCAATCGTGTCCCCGAATCAAATCGATTGTAGCAGGAGCCAACGGCACATCGGCTGCTTCGGCCGAAGCGGCCCCCGGCATTGCGGAAACAAGCTGAAGCTGCAGCAGCAGCAAAGATACTGCGCCGAGCTTGAAGCTTCGTTTGCTTCTCGTCATCATCAATAAACCCCTTCCCCTATTATGAATTGGTCATAATAACCCAATTATAAGTCGCCCTTCCAGGTTTTCCTATGTCTTTTTTTACGATGGTTTTGCACAAAACAAAGCCCAGCGCACAAGTCGCTGGGCTTTGCTACTTTGATGACGGATGGCAGGCAGCGCTATTTTGCCGATCCTTCACCCGTCTCCGATTCCGGAGGCTCCGCCAGCCATGCTTCATCCAGCACCTGCTGGCCTTCCTTTTGAAGCTGCTGCAGCGCCTGCCGCACCGTCGATTTTCCGGTCATAATCCTTTCGATCTGCTCGTCCGCCTTCTTATCGAATTCCCAGTAAAAACGCGCGGGGGTATTCGGCTTCATTTCTATTCCCGATCCAAGCGTATCGTCATACTTCACTTGGTAAAATGGCTCCATGCTGCGGCCGTCTACCGTATTGACGAAGCCCGAGCGGGTCGGCGTCAGCGGCGAAATGGACGTCTTCGTTTCGATTTTGGCCGCTTCCGCACTGTTGAAATAGCGGACGATCTTCCAAACCTTGTCCACCTGCCCGGACCCTGCGCCGATCGCAAAAATCGGATGCAGGTAAACGTCCTGCTGCCACGAGCTTCTGCCGTCCAGCGAAGGCGGCTGCACGATCTGCCAATCGATCTTGGAGCCGCTCTCCTGCAGCCGCCTGATCTGCGACGGTCCGCTTATGGTCATCGCCGCCCGTCCCTGACTGAACAAATCGGTACTAACGACATCCTCCTTATCCCGGCCGCCTTGGTTGTCCTTCCCGCCAATCATGGGCATATCGCCGTTCTTCCAGGCTTCCGTCATCTGTGAGAATACCTTCTGCCAAGCCTCCGTATCGATCGTGACAGTACGTCCCTCATCATCCGTCTCACGGAGTCCCACATTCCACCCCACCGACCGGACCATCCCAAACCTTGAGTTCATAAACGGTTGATGAAGTCCGTAAATCGGGTCCTTCCCGTTCTTGGCGCCGCGGAATCTGCCTGCCAGCTCGAACAGGTCGTCCCAAGTCATGCCATCTTTCGGGTAAGGAGCCTTGTACTCGTCGAACAGCCCTTTATTGTAGTACAGCACCGAGGTCGAAAATCGAGGGGCAAGCCCGTACAGCTTGCCCCCGCCCTTGGTCCGCAAATAATCGATGACGGCCGGATGCATGTTTTCGATATCGAATTTGTCCCGCTTGATCAACGAATCCAACTCGTACAGCTTGCCCGCCGCCGCGAGCTGCTGATATTCCCCGGACCTCGTAATAATGAGATCCGGTTTTTGCTCGTCCAGCAGCTTGTCCATTTCTTTCTGCGGATTATTGCCGCGGGCCATCGTATCATCAGTTGCGACGACTTCCACTTCAAGCTCAGGGAATTTGGCCGTAAAATAATCGCCGTACTCACTGTCAAACGCTTCCTGGTTGAAATAAGCCACCTTGAGCTTCGTCCGTTCCGGCGGGGCCGCAGCCGGCGCATCGTTGCAGCCGGCCGCGCTCCAAGCCAGCGTGCCCGCCAGCAGGGGGAGCAGCAGCTTGTTCCTCCGAGTTCTTGTCGTTCCGCTCCGATTCATGGCTCTCCCCCTATGGTGTCCTGCCGTCCACCGCCGTCTTGGCTTGGACCGGCTTCTTCTGCGCTGCGTTTTTCGCCTGAATCAGCGCCTGCTGTCCGTTGTCTTGAAGCTCCCGTGCTGCCTGGGAGACCGTCTTCTTGCCTTTCAACACGTCCTTGGAGAGCTGCGTCGCAAGCTCCTCGAAGGCTGAATAAAACTCTGCCGGCACGCCCGGAGTCACTTGCGACTCCGACGGCGGACGAAGGCTTGTGAACGCTTCGACAAGCTTTTCTTGCCCCTTGACCGCAGAAAGACTTGATAAACGCGAAGGCGAAGAACCGCTGCCGATATTCTGTGTAAGCATTTTGCGAGCCATTTCCTCGCTGTTGATGAACTTGACAAGCTCCCATGCCTCCCTCCGATTCTCGGAGGCCGCATTCACCGCATAGATCGTGCGGACCGAGAAGGAAGACGATTCGTTCGGCCGGGACCGGTCCGTCGGCTCGGTCACGACATCCCATGGAACAGAGGACATCTTGTATCTGGACGAAGCCTCGTTCAAATCCTTAACGAAGCCGTAACTTTGCAGCGTCATCGCCGCTTGCCCGGTCATGAACGGATTGGCCCTGTACATATCTTCTCTTGTAGACAACTTTTCCAGCGGCGGTTGCTCATAAATATATCCGCCACGTACCACATCCAGCACGGCCGTCCAAGCCTTCTGCCATTCCGGCGTATTGACGGTGACCTGCTTGCCTGAAGAATCGAGGATGCCCAGTCCCTTGGCCTGACCCGCCTGTTGTACCAATTCGAATGGACCGGAATAAGCGCGTGTGACCAAACCGTAGACCCGGTCCTTTGCATTCGGGGCCGCCGGAAACCGGGAAGCGAGCTGCTGCAGCTCCTCCCAGCTCATGCCGTTCTTCGGGTAGCTGATCCCGTATTTGTCAAACAGCTCCTTGTTGTAGAAGAGCGCGCGCTGGTCATATTCCGGCGCGAGCCCGTACAGCTTGCCTCCGCCCTCGGTACGAAGCCTGTCGACAACACCGTCATGTATATTTTGCAGATCGAAGCCCTCCTGCCGGATCACGTCGTCCAACGCGTACAGCTTGCCCTCCTTGGCCAACTGCGCGTATTCGGACAGCGACAGCGCCAGCACGTCGGGTTTGTCTTTTTCCAGTTGCTCCTCAAGATTGGTCCTGATTCCGGCAGAGGTTTCGTTTCCGATTCCCTTCCCTACCTTGACGGCGACATTCGGGTAACGGATCGTAAACGCTTTACCATATTGCATCATGAACGTTGTTTCATGAACAAACGAAACTTTCAGCGTCTTCTCCTTATTCGGGTCCATCGCCTCCAAGGCCGCCTTCTCCAGCGGCTTGGACAGCTTGGATAGTCCCTCGACCAGCCGGTCCGCCTGGGTCCATCCGACCGCCAGCACAAGCACGCACGCCACCGCGGGACTCCAGCGGAGCCAGCGTTTGCTTACGACGGGCGGCTGCTTCGTCTCCACCCGCTCCTTCACCTTATGCATGAGTTCCTTGGAAAAGCCGCCCTGTCTGAGCTGCAGCCGGGTCAGATGCTTCTCCCAATGTTCGGGTTCGAGCCGTTTCGTCATGCCTTTCTTCCCTCCTCGCCGAGCTGCTGCGATACTTTGGCGCGCGCCCGGGAAAGTCTAGATTTAACCGTGCCTTCGGACACGTTCAGCAGCTTCGCGATCTCCGCGTATGACAGCTGATGGTGCGCATGCAGTAGCAGCACCTCGCGCAGCTTGTGGGGCAAGCCGAGCACCGTGTTCCACACTTCCTCCTCGGCAAGCAGGCCGATCACTTGCGATTCCGCCGACGGCTCCTGGCCTTCCTGGCGCAGAATGCCGAAAGGAATGACGCGGCGTATCCACGCCGACCGCCAATGATCGCGCACCAGATTGCGGGTAATGGCGAGCAGCCATGTCTTGATGCTGGCCTCGCCGCGAAACGTATATAACCGCTCGTACACCCGTACGAACACGTCCTGCGTCACATCGTCCGCCAACGTCCGGTTTTTCGACAGGAAAAAGGCATAGTTCCATACGTCTTCGCCGTACGTCAGCATGATGTCCGAAAGAACGGCGTTTTTATCCAAGCCGCCGGACATCGATTTTAAGTATTCAAAGGCCACCCGGGTTCACCTCACATGGAATTGGACGAAGCAACGGAAGAAAGGTTCCCTTCTAAAAGAAAAATTTTAAGCTCGCCGCCTCTTTCAAAAAAATATTTACGCCCAACGGAACGAATCCGCGAATCCCCCGTCTACTGCTTGACAACAAAAAAAACAGAAGGTGGGACGAAAACGCATCGTCACTACACTTCGGAAATGGGTGGGATCGCAAATGAAACGATGGTCTAAATGGGTACCGGCGGGGCTGGCTTTGTCCCTGGCCGCCACAATGACAGGATGCAGCTCGGACAAGCTCGCCGGAGGCGAAGGAGTCAAGCCTTCCGTAACGTTAAAGGAACTGAGCAAGGACGAGAAAGCGAGCATCAAGGTGCTTTTTTTCGACAAAAATTATTTTTCTCAGCTGTATGGCACCTTGTTCTCCTCCAAATTCCCGAACATCGACGTACAAGTGGTTTCCATGCAAAACATCTTCGAACCGGGAAAAGACACGAAGAAGGAATACCAAAAATTGGTTGAGGAAGAAAAACCCGACGTGCTTTTACTCCCGACGCCCGAATTGTTCGAGCAATGGGCTACCGACGGCAAGCTGCTTCAGCTTGACGATGTCATTCGTCAGGACAAGTTCGATGTCGAGAACATGATGCCGACCGTCATCGAACAAATCAAGTCCATGGGCGACGGCAAGCTGTACGGGCTGGCCCCTTCCTTCTTTAGCAAAGCGCTGTTTTATAACCGGGATCTGTTCGAGAAACACGGCGTGCCGCTACCGAAAAACCAGATGACGTGGGAAGAGGTGCTCGAGCTCGCCAAGCGTTTTCCGACCAACGGACAAGGAGAGCAGCGCATCTACGGGATGGCCTCGTACTACCAGTTTAACGGCGGCAAGCCGATCGGATACGAATACATGAGGGAGATCGGGTCCGCCCTGGGCTTGTCCATCCTCGACCGGGAGAAAGGAACGGTGACCCTCCAATCCGACAGCTGGAAAAAGGCGCTGACCCTGGCCGTAGATGCCATAAAATCAGGAGCAATCTATAATGCCAAAGACAGCAAGCCAATCGAACCGGGAATGACGATGGAAGACATCTTCAAGCAAGACTTGTTCGCCACCGGTAAAGCCGCCATGGCCATCGAGGGATCGTACTATATCGAGACGCTTCTGCGGGCCAAGGATTCGCTCAAGGACGTCAAACCGGTCAACTGGGATATCGTGACCGTTCCGGTCGATCCGAGAAGCCCGGAAGCTTCGGATTCGGTGTCCATTTCGAAGTTTTTTGCCGTCCATGTCGATTCGCCCAACCAGCGGGCAGCCTGGGAATTGGTCAAATATATCAACAGTGAGGAAGTAGCGAAGGCGGTGTCCTCCTCAAGCCCGGGTGAGCTGTCCTCCAGAACGGCCTACATCAAAGAGCGGGACGGCCGCAGCCTCGAACCGTTCACGATGCTGAAAATGGTCCGAAACGGCTATCCGAAAGGCGCGAACCCGGTGCCGGAGTCGTTCTACTCTGCCTTCGGCCAAATGGCCCAAGCGGAGGTGCAAGCCGTCGTCGAAAGCAAAAAGTCGGTCGATGAAGCTCTCAAAACGATGCAGGAAAAAGGCCAGGACATTTATAACAAAGCCAAGCAGGAACAAAAAAATACAGAGCAGAAAGGGCAGGGCTAGCCGGATTGGGAAATCAAACGATGTCGGAGAAGTCAAGACGATGGACAAATGGAATCGACTGGACGATGTGCGGTATTTTAGCATCGATTTACTTGGTTTGGCGCATCGGCACCGTCGGCGGCTGGACCTTGGAGTGCTGGGTTCTGCTTTTGATTTGCCTGGTTGGGGTGCGGAAGGATCAGGTTGACGTCGAATGGATGAAATTTTTGGCGGTTGGGGTTCCGCTTCTCGGGGTGTTCTATTATTTCTACGGCACCGGGAACGGCATCTGGTGGTCTATCGCCTACCGGATGTTTCAGAATAACCTTCATGTCTGGAACTGGGACAGCATGATGAATAGCATTCCGTTCAATGATGCGGCATGGGCCCGGACGATCAGCCATCCGAGGCTGGATAAAACCATGGTATGGATTTACAACTACGGGTTCGTGCTCTCGCTCTGGATCTGCATCGTGCGCAGCTATTGGACCCGCAGCGTGAAAAAAATGCTGTCCTACGCCTTGTCGGGCCATCTGCTGCAATTTCCGCTCATTTTGCCGTTCTATCACTTGATCCTGCTGCGCGAGGTGTGGTGGGTGAAAGAACAGCCCGATTTGCTCGGCCGCCAGTTCGCCACGGAAAACGATTTGCTGACGAATGTCATGAACTGCTTCCCGAGCATGCATACGTCGATTTCATTCGCGATGCTGCTGCTGGCGCTGCGCGAGCGGGACCGTATTTTCAAATACGTCATGGTAACTTATTGCTCTGCCATCATCTTCTCGACGATGTATCTGCAAATCCACTGGGTGCTGGATGTCATTGCAGGCATGCTGTTCGCCTACGGTGTCGTCAAGCTTGCGGATACCGTCATCTATTGGGGGTGCAAGCTCCTCCCCGCCCGGTTTAACAAGCTCTATGCGGCAACGGAAGGAAGAGCCGGATGAAGCTCAAAAAAACGCACGTCATTTCCGGCGCCGTATTGGCCGTTCTGCTCGGCGTCTTTATCGCGCGATCCATGGTTTCCGAGCCTATGGCGACGTATACCGATTTGCCTTACGGATATGAGCTGAGCTATCCGAAGCAAATGAAAGTCGACCGTTCCTGGCCCGGGGTCCGAACGCGCTTGTTCGACGAAACGACCCAGATCGACGTGTATTACGATAATTTCAACGGTACCGTATCCGACGCCGCCACGTATATCGGGTACGGCAACCGGTTTATCGAGAATACGAAGGATCACCGCGTAACCATGAACGAAACCAAGACGGTGGGCGGCCTGTCCGTCCACTTGCTGAAATGGGAGCGCGACAAGCTCAAGCACGTGGAGAACGACAAGCCCTACTATGCCAGCGCGGAAATTGTCAAGAACGACAAAGAGGTATACACCATCGCGATCAAGTCCGCCCGGCCCATCACGAATGACGAGAAGATCGTGAACTCGTTCCGGGTTATTCCGCCTCAGGGGGACAAGCCGGAGCTTGGCACGGTGACGAAGAAGGCGCCGCTCAAAACCAATCTGGAAACGGCGGAAGCGTACCGCAAGCTGTTTATGACGGACGGCCTGAAATGGGGCATTTACGAGCGGTCGGCTCCGGGTAAAATGGATCTTCTTCATGCGCTGGAGCAAAAGCTCGACTACAAGTTCGGTCTGTTGATCCTGTACAAGTCCTTATCGACGGGCTTTCCGGCGGACGATTTGAAAAACGCCTACGATGACAACCGCCTTGTCCAATTGACGCTGCAAACGATGCGGTTCGGCGAACAGAACCCCAGCGTGATGTACGACATTTTGAACGGAAAATATGACGAGTTTTTCTCCAAATACGCGCAGGACATCAAGGCGTTCGGCCATCCCCTGCTGTTCCGGCTGAACAACGAGATGAACGGGGACTGGGTGCCTTATTCCGCCTATCACAACTCCAAGGACCCGGAGCTGTATACGGAGGTCTGGAAATATATTTACCGGACCTTCCAGAGCCAGGGCGTCGATAACGTCCTGTGGGTATGGAACCCGAATCACTCGTCCAAGCCCGAATTCCAGTGGAATCATCCGCTGCTGTACTATCCGGGCGACGACTACGTCGACGTGGTCGGGCTGACCGCGTACAATACCGGCACCTATTACCCGGGCGAGCAGTGGAGCACGTTCGACGAGCTGTATGCGCCATTGTACGCCCAATACAGCAAGTGGTTCGAACAGCCGCTGATGATCACGGAATTTGCCTCCAGCTCGGTCGGCGGCGATAAAGCGCAGTGGGTGGATCATATGTTCAGGGACATCAAAAAATATCCCAAGCTGAAAGCGGCCATCTGGTGGAGCCATACGGATTTCGATCCGGACGACCGGCCAGCCCGCAAATATAAGCTGGACGAAACGCCGGAGCTGGTCGAGCGGTTCCGTCAGCATTTGCAGGAATATAAGTAGTCCCGGAGGCTGGGCAGTCCCTTGCCGCCCCGTTTGTTTCATCGCTTCCCTGCAAGGGTAAAAAGAGGCAAGCCAGTCAGTCCACCTTCCAAAAGGAGCGTGAAGAAGATGATAAGCTTGCTGATTACCTTACTTATGGCGGTTGTGATCGGAGCGATCGGTTCCGCCCTTGCGCCGGGAGCGATGCCGGGAGGCATCATCGGTTCCATGATCGCCGGGTTCGTCGGGGCTTGGCTTGGCTATCTGCTGCTAGGTTCCTGGGGACCCGTCATCGGCGGCTTCGCCATCGTACCTGCGATTATCGGCGCCGCGTTGTTCGTCTTCCTGCTCGGTCTCGTGGCCAAAGGCCTCAACCGCACAGCGTAAGCTTCAAGTCGCACCGTCTCTAGCGGATTCCAATACGAATGCAAAGGAGCGATGAAGCATGACTACGGCAAATACAGCCAATGAAAGCAAAAGCAACCTGCTGCTCGGAACGTTGATCGGAGGCGCCGCCGGGGCGCTGATCGCCCTCTTGCTGGCGCCGAAATCCGGACGCGAGCTGCGCAGCGACCTGATGGACGCCATGCAAACCTTGCAGACCAAAGGTCAGGAGCTGATGGCCGCCTGCAAGGAGAAAGCTTCCGAAACCGTCGAAGCGGTGCGGGAGCAAGGCAGCCAATTGGCGGACAAAGCGCACGACATGACCGACCGCGTCGCGGAAGCGTCCCATCAAGTGATTGACCGTGCGGCCGACGTGACCCAAGATAAGGTGGAGAAAGCGCAATCCGCCGGCCACCGTGCCCTCGATAACGCGCAGAGCACTTCCCACAAGGCGATCGATCAAGCCGACCGCGCGGTAGGTTCAACGGCATCGAAGCAATAGCGGTATTGCCTAAATAAGCGGGTTCAAAAACTGCTGCGATACAAACTGTCTCTTGTTTGAAGAAGGGACAGTTTGTTCGTTTTTTGCGCCCGGCCGGATTTTAAAACCGGACATCGCTTGAGTGAACCATGGCGGCAAATTGAGTAAGGATACGATGATGATGGTTTATAATTTGTTCTGCCGTCAATTCATCGGAATCGTAGGTACTATGGCAATCTTTTACCAGTTCTACTTGATAGCCTCGCGAATGAGCGCTTTTCACCGTTGTATCGACGCAATACTCGGTTTGAACGCCACACATCACTAACGCGTCGATACCATGATCCCGCAGCTGCGTATGGAGCTCGGACTCCAAAAACGAGTCCGCATGATGTTTAATGATGACATGATCTTGTGCAGCGGGAGCGATCTGTGGATGTACTTGCCATAGCGGTTGATTCTCGGATCTTAGAGAACCTTCCGGCTCGGTATACATGATATAGAAAACGGGTGAATTTTCCTGCCTGGCTTTATCGATCAAGCGCTTTGTATTTTCAAGCAGTTGTTCTTCTTGATAAATCGCTTTTCCGCCGTAATCTTTCCACACAAAAGGCATAACCTGCATGTCGATAATAAGCAGTGCTTTTTTCACTTCAGGTAACCCTCCTTGTTCCCTTTCTCAATTTTTCATGTTTCCATAATCCGTGGCGGGTGCAGTACGTATACAGCGTTCCGCCGTGCATTTGGGGGAAACGTAATTCTGCGTTTTGTTCCGGGTACAATTTCATGAACAGCAGCCTGTCATAAGAAATATAAGCGACAAAGGAGATATGATGATCTCTGCTCATTTCATGTTGAATGGTAATATAGTAATCATCTTCAATCTCCTCAACGGTGATTTTGTGTTCATCGTTCTCCGCCGGCATTGGAAGCAATTCCTTCAATAGTCTGCCGCAGCATGAAATGCTTGTGGCCCCCGTACTGGTCATAACATTGCCACAGCTTGGACATGCGTAAAATTTGATTTGATTCACGTTTCCTCTGTCCTGTTCATTCGGATTTAATTCCCCCGTTAAAAGCTTTTCGATATTTACTCCCAATATTTTGGATAACTCGCCAAGCAAGGACACATCGGGACACCCTAATCCGCGTTCCCATTTTGAAATCGTCTTATCGCTGATATTCATAAGATCAGCCAAGTCCTTCTGCGTCATGTCTTTCTCTTTACGAAGACGCAGAATGAGTCCTCCCACTTTATTGCAGTCCACATTGTCCACCCCCTATAACTATAGAATATCGGCTAATCCTGCCCTTCTCAATAAACGCTCCGTAGAGTGCGGCAGTGAAAAGCGAAATGCTACGGGACATCGTTTAGGAGTACTAGCTTAAGTTAGTACTCGTCATCACCAAGCGGTGCCGTTTATGATGAACGGAGAAACAGGAACAGAAGGGTGAAAACTATGGACCGATTCAAGCTTGCAATGCTATTTCTTGGCCCGACGGTCATGATTGCGGCCGGACTGCAGGGGATGCACAGCGTCCCGCTTACGTTCGCTTTGTTCTACGGCTGGCTGCTGCTGGTTCCCTTAGGAAGCTACGTTCTCCACCGCCGAACAGGAGCCCGAGCCGATTCTCAAGTGCTAACCGAACGGAAGCGGCAAAAGACCGATATCCTCCTGGGCATCGGCTCGGGCGCGGCGTTTTTCGGGGCAATCGTTGCCGCTGCCGTCCAGTTTCATCCGTTATTTCTGGATATTCCGCGGCTAAAAGGGCTGCTGCAAGCGTGGCATTTTTCCGGGGAGCATACGATATGGCTGGTGTTGGTGCTGCTGGTGCTGAACCCGCTGCTGGAGGAAACATACTGGAGAGGATATGTGCTGCGGAAGCTGACGGACGGTAAAGTACGCCCTTCTATGGCCGTCTTTCTGACCTCCTTGTTCTACAGCCTGTACCACGTGCTGTCGATCGTGCCGATCTTCGAGCGCCCTTGGAATATCGGGCTGGTGCTCCCTGTCTTCGCCGCCGGGCTCTTCTGGGGTTGGATGCGTCTTCGCCACGCCTCGCTGACCGGCTCCGTTCTAAGCCACAGCTTCGCGGATGCCGGCATCATGTGCATTTATTTTCTTTATCTGAGCTAGCCTTGTGCGGACAAAGCAAAACCGGGGCCTTAGCCCCGGTGAGAGTGTTGAGAAACCTGCTTCACGTAGAAATTCTCTGCATATGCCGGTAGGGTATATCCCTCCAGCCGCTCTTGAAACCCGTGAACTTGATTAAAATTTGCGGTATTTTCACGGGTTCCAAAGGCGGACGTAAACTCTTACGGGATATACCCTACCTCTATTTGTCTGAGATTTTTTACTTGTAAGGCTTCTCGATAGCTTGTCTAGGGCCTTTAGCCCCGGTTCAGATGCTCGATCCACAAGTCTTCCGTGATATGCTCTTTTAAACAGAAGGCAACCGGGATACGCTCGCGCTCCGGCTTGACAAAATGCCCGTTGTCCAAGTAATAGCCGTGCTCTTTGGCCGTCGACAGCATTTTGCAAAATTGCTCCGCCGCCCTGATCGCTTCCTCTTTATCTGAAAACGTTTCCAAAACGTTTCCGAATCCCAACGGATTAGCTGCAGCCTGAATGGACAAATGGTACTTTCCGCCTTCCTCGCGAACCAGCACTTCGCTTCCATGACATTTGATGGTGTGTTTGACCTTCATGATCTTCACCGCCTTGATCTTGGGAATATGAAGTGTTGCTTAAGCTTTATTACCCGCAGCCCGTCCGCCTGAAACGGCCGTTCGCAAGCGGCCGCTACCTGTCTGATGCGCCTGCCGGCACAACGATAGGCAATCCCTATAAACGAAATATGCAATACGTATTTCCCATACAAGCTCCAAGGGCGCATACTGTTACACAAAAGAAAAAAAGGAGATCTCGCCTATGGGAAAACTGTTTCCGGCCCTGCTTCCCGAGCATGAGGCATTTATTCGCAAGCAGCGCCTCTTCTTCGTCGGGTCCGCCCCGCTGCAGGCGGAAGGTCATGTGAACCTCTCGCCCAAAGGGTACGATGTATTTCGAATCGTCTCGCCGACCGAAGTAGGTTATTTGGACCTGACCGGCAGCGGGAACGAAACGAGCGCTCACTTGGAGGAAAATGGCCGGATTACGCTGATGTTCGTTGCGTTCGAAGGGCCTCCCCTCATCTTGAGGCTGTACGGAAAGGGCCGCGTCATCCTGCCCGGGACCGCCGACTGGGAGACGTGGGCGCCCCGCTTCGAGCTGCTTCCCGGGGCCCGGCAAATTATCGGCATCGACGTTCACGCCGTGAAAACCTCCTGCGGGTTCAGCGTACCCTTCTACACGTACGAGCGAGAACGCGATACGCTGCAGCGGTGGGCCGCGGCCAAACGCGACGACGAGCTGAACGATTACTGGCGCAGCAAAAACGCCGTCAGCATGGACGACATCCCGACGCCGCTCGGCCGGCGGATCGCCGAATACGCCCCCTTCGAGGACGAACGAGGCGCCAACGAAAAAACTCGCCCTTAGCTGCAAAGGGCGAGTCTACGAACCCAAACCGATATCCCCGGCTCCCGGCTCGGTAAAATAATTTTTCAGCTTGTCGAGGGCCCGCTTCTGAATGCGCGAGACGCTCATCTGCGAAACGCCGAGCTGACTCGCAATCGTCCGCTGCGACTGGCCTTCCACATAGGCGAGATGCAGCACCTGCTGCTCCTCCGGCTTCAGATGGACGAGCGCCTCTTGCAAGGCGAGGCGGTTCTCGACCCGCAGATAAGCGTCGCTCGGGCTGCCGATCACATCGCCGATCGTGGATCCGTTATCTTCCGTGGATAGTGGAGTATCCAGCGAGACGTAGTGATAATAATCGCGTCCAGCGAGAATTTCGATCGTTTCCTCGACCGACAGCTCCATCTCCGCGGCGATTTCATCAATATTGGGCGAGCGTTCCAGCTTGACCGTAAGCATGTCCACAACCTGCTGAATCTGATTGCCTTTTTCCTTGATTCGCCTCGGAACCTGGACATACCACGATTTGTCGCGCAAATAATTTTTCATATGGCCGATGACGCTTTTCATCATATAGGCTTCAAACTGCACGCCCATCGACAGATCGAACTGCTTCAGCAGCTTCAATACCGACATTTGCCCCACTTGGTACAGGTCTTCGAACAGATCGGGGCGATTGCGTGACATTTTGCCGGCTGCCATCTTGACCATAGGCTCGTACTGCTGCAGCAGAACCGTAGCCGTATCGTTGCAGCCGGTTTCTTGATACCTTACGATGAGCTCCTCGGCACTCGCATTGGCAAATCGCTCCGAATTAATTTTCATACCATTTCCTCGCTCCTGCATACCCGCTTGGTCAGGATGACCTCCGTACCGATGCCCGTCTTGACCTCGACATCGTCCATGAGCGCCTGCATCAAATAAATTCCAAGGCCTCCTACATGGATGTCGTTCAGCGATTTATCATGCAGCGATCCGGCCCGCCGCGCCTTCTCCGCATAATCGAAGCTTGGTCCCTGATCCTTGATCACAATGCGGAGCCCGTCCTCGACTCGCTCGAAGCGGACCTCCATCAGGCCCGGGCTGCCCGGTTCATAAGCATGAACCACCGCATTATTGCACGCTTCGGCGACGGCCACCTTCATATCCTCGATTTCCTCGTAAGAGAAGCCGAGCTTGGAGCTGATGCCGTAAAGCGTCAAGCGGACCAAGTCGATAAATTCCGCTTCCGCTGGCACAGTGAGACTAACAACATGGGATTCGGGTTTCATACGGTCTCTTCTTTCCTTTCCTATCCGTTAATGGACGCGTGCTTGGGACTTCCCGGTGGCCTCGTTCGGCTGCAAAAACGGGGTGATGCCCGTCAGATCGAACAGCCGCTTGATTTTCGGCGGAATCTCCTGCACCTCGAACGGCGCTTTCAGCACGTCTCGGGCTTTTAATACCGATACAATCACACCGATGCCGGTGCTGTCAATATATTGCAGGCCGTTCAGGTTCAGCACGAGCTTGCGGTTCGTATCCGCGATGAACATATCCAGTGCGCAGCGTAAATCCGCGACTTTGGATAAATCGAGCTCACCGTGCAAATAAACGGTATTGGCGTGTTCGGTTCGTTGCGTGTCGACATGAAACGATTGTGGTTTATTCATCATACCCGCGTGGTTCCTCCCCGTTCGCAGCTTGTCTGCTCCAAGAGCCGTGCTGCATTCTACGAATTTGTATGTTATTTACCCCGGGGGCGGACGCTTGAAACAGAGCGGCCGGAATTTTCTGCCGGCTGGGGCCGGACCCCGGCTCAGGTCTGCTGCGGATAAGCCCGCTGCCCCGCTTGCGGCTTACGGCTGCGGAACGCCTGCCATAGCTCGATCGCCACAGGCACCGCCTGCATGACCGTCGCGACCTTATCCTTGCCAGGTCCGCCTCCGGCTGCCGGCCGTTCCTTCACCGCCTTGGTGCGGATGCTCCCCGCTACCGAGGCCGAGGCTTGCTTGATCGAGGAGGTGATCTCCTGTACCGCATCGCCGATATTTTTGACGGAGTAGACGACCGAATCGATCGAGTGCAGCTTGTTGCGGACATCGACGGTCACTTCGTTCGTATGCCGCAGCACCTCCGTCGCTTCTTTGCTGATTCCGTTCACCTGCTGCTGCAGCTCCCGGATCGTCTCGTTGGTCTGCATCAGCACGGTTGACAAGGAACGCAGAGTCATAATCAAAAAGACGACCAACGCCGCGAAGGCCAGCGCAATGACGGCCACACTGATTTCAATAATCATATCGTTCATCTCCTCCACCCTTTCGTGAATGCGGTTCGCGCCTAGCTTGGAATGTTTTTACCCGGCACGGTCCTGCTTGAAACCTGGGGCCCTAAGCAAATCTGGTCGTGTTTCATCTGCCGCTGCGGCGGGGTAAGAAGGCACAGGCAGGACAATACATGACGAAGCGGAGGTAACCAACATGGCTAACGTAATGGAGAAGGAAAAGGAAACGAAAACGACCAAGAACGCGAAGGATACGAAAAAAAGCGGACTGCACGCGCTCCTCAATCGACAGGTCGCCAACTGGGCCGTGCTTCATATCAAAATTCACCAGCATCATTGGTATGTGAAAGGCCCGAATTTCTATGCGCTGCATGTGAAGTTCGAAGAGCTGTACGAAGAAGCGGCTCTGACGATGGACCAGCTCGCGGAGCGGCTGCTGTCGGTCGGGGGCCAGCCGGTATCGACGACGAAGGAGATTGCCGCGGCCGCCACGATCAAGGAGCACGAGCCGTTCGCCTCGGCAAGCGATATGGTGCAGTGCCTGCGCGACGACTTCTCGATGGTGATCGAAGAAACGGGCGAAGCGATGGAGCTTGCGGAGCAGGAAGGCGACGAAGGCACCCACGATATGCTGCTGGAGCTGAAGACGCGCCTGGAGAAGCATGTCTGGATGCTGAACGCATATTTAAACGAATAAAAACAGCAAGGACGGAGGCGCACGACCTCCGTCCTTACTCATTTTTATAGACATTGCGATGGGAACCTTCACTTCACTCCGTCTTCACGGGTCTCCACAGCTGCTCAAGCAGCGTCACCAGCATCGTTCCCAACAGCAGCGCGTTGCCGAACACGTACGCCAGCATCGGCGGCAGCCCCTGAAAAGCCTCCGCAGGCAAGAACATCAATCCAACGCTGCATACCAGCGTGATGCCGAAGATTGTCAGCCGACGCAGGTCCAGCGCTTCCTTCGAGATCGACTGCATAGCGATGACGATCATTTGCACGAAGGAAGCAAGCAGCGCGGCGCTCGCTACCGGCCCGGGAAGCATAGCGACGGCCCGCACGGCGGCGGGGACGAAGGAAATCCCCGCGAACAGCAGCGCCGCGGCGAGAAACGGGCGCAGACGCGTCTGCTCCGTGATGCGGATAAAGCCCGCCGTGACGGGCAGCGGAACGACAGCAATCGTCGAGAAAAGAGCGGCGATGCCGTGGGACAAGCCCCCTGCGAAGACGCCGCGGTTCAGCGTCCGCTTCGGGTCCCGGGCGGGCTCCGGCATCGCATCGCGAACCGCCGTTACGGCGGCGATCGTGTTGGACAGCAGGATAAACGTGAACAGGGCCGCGGTCAACGCGATTCCCGCGTCCCACTGCGGCGCTCCCCAAGCGAAGAGCTCCGGCAGTTGAACCGGCGGAGCGGCGGCGGCCGGCGATCCGGCGTTAAGGCCGAGCAGGCCGTAACCGGCCCAGCCGGAGACGATGCCGATCATCACGGCGTACTGCTTCACCCAGCCCCGGCCTTTGACGGACAGCAGGACCACAAGGCCGAAGATCGCGATGGACACCAGCGCCGTTGCCGGGTCCGGGCGAACGGCCGCCCCTTGCAGTCCGAGCATGCCCTTCACGAAGACGCCGCTAAGCTGCAAAGCCAGAAGGAACAAGAACGTCCCCGTGACAAGCGGGGTGAACAAAAACAGCAACTTGTGAACCCAGCCGGTCAGACCTAGAACGACCAGCAGCAGAGCGGCGATGGCGATGCCTCCCTCGAGCAGCGGCAGCATGTCCTGCGCGCTCCCGCCCTGCTTAACGGCCACGTCCGCCATGATGACGAAGACGCTGACCCATGAGCCCGCCGGACCGTCGGCAATCGGGTACCGGTGGCCGATCCACCCCTGCAGAAACGAGCTGAGGCCAACGATCAGAAAGGTCCGCTGCATCAACGAGGAAATTTCCTCCGGGGGTAAATGAAACATGCCGCCAATGACGACCGGCAAAGCAATCGAATTCGCAAGCAAAAACATAAGCCACTGCAAGGTGCTCAAGCTGCCGCCGAGGGCAAGCTTTCTCATGATGTTTCCTCCCGGATGTAAAGAAAGGGGCTAGCGCGCCCCCGCTTTCCGTAAAATTTGTTCGATCTCGCCGAAGCCGCGCTGCTTCGCATGCGTAAGCGCCGTCACGCCGTCCTTATCTGGGATGTTCACATCCGCCCCATGCTCCACGAGCAGCCGGACGGCTTGCTGATGCTTCTCGCCCCCGCTGCCGAGCACGACCGCTTCCATCAACGCCGTCCAGCCCAGATTGTTAATGTGATTGACATCGACTTTGGTCCGTGTCAACAACTCCTGAATCACGTCCAGGTGCGCGCGTTCGGCGGCGGGAATGAGCGCAGTACCGCCATACCGGTTCGTCAGCTTCGGGTCGGCCCCCGCCTCGATGGTCAGCTTCAAAATGTCCAGCAAGCCTTCGGCACCGGCGTACAAGAACGGATTGTTCAGCCGGTTGTCGCGTTCATTGACGTCCGCTCCCGCTTCGATCAGCAGCTTCACCACCTCCGGCTTGTTCGCGTAAGTCGCCGCCATCATCGGCGTGCGGCCCTGTGGGTCCTTCGCGTTTTTATCGGCTCCTGCCTTGAGCAGCCTCCGGAGCTCATTCGTATCTCCCCGCTCCGCGGCGGCGATCAGCGCTTCATTCATCTGCCTCACATCTCCTTTAGGTTGGACTTGAACAATTCCGGTTGCAGGCGCTTTCGCAGACTCCTGGCAGCCGGTCAGCAGCATGACGGGGATTACCAAGCATATCCATCGCATCGGTCCACTTCTGCCTCCTATTTTGCTTCTCTGCTTCCTTATGCTAACATGAGCTTTAACTATACGAAAAATATTAATATTATTGATTTTTCATATGATCATCATATAGTTAGGCGGGTGGTTCCGGATGGATATCAGACAGCTGCGCTATTTCATTGCGATTGCGGAGGAACGGCAAATTACGGCGGCGGCCAAAAGGCTTCATATGGCCCAACCGCCGCTCAGCCAGCAGCTTCATCTGATGGAGCGGGAGCTTGGCGTGACGCTGCTGGAGCGGCAGGGACGACAGCTTGAGCTTACGGAAGCGGGACGCATGCTGTACAAGCACGCTTTGCACATCACGAAGCTGTTCGAGGAGTCGCAGATCGAAGTCAAAGAAGCCGGAAACGGACTGACCGGCAAGCTCAGCATCGGGGTCAACACGTTATCGGACGGAAGGCTGCCGGAGCTGCTTCGGAGGTTTCGCGAGAAGTTTCCGGCAATTACGTACAAAATTCAACAGAACGAATCGGCCCAGCTCTGCAAGCTGGTCAAGGAACGGGCGATCGAGCTGGCGATTGTCCGATTTCCGCTGGACCTCGGCGATTTCTCGATCCGGCATTTGCGGGAAGAACGATTCTATTACGTCACCTCCCGGCGCCGCAGCCCCTTGGAAGGGAAGGCGGTTTCGTTCGAGCAGATCGGGCAGGAGCCGCTGATCCTCCCCAGCACGGAAGGACTCGGCGTGTACCAGATGATCGTGGAGGAGTTCGCCCGGCACGGGGTGAAGCCGAACGTCTTGTCCGAATGCTCCGACATCGCGATGCTGCTGGAGCTGGTCTCCTCGGACTTCGCCGCCACGCTGGTGCCGGAATCGGTGCTCCGGCTGCACCGCGGCTTCGACGTGCAGGTGTACGAGCTGGCGGGAACGCATATCGCCTCGTCATCCGTGCTGATTTGGCTCAAGGACCATTACTTGTCCAAGGCGGCGCAGAACTTCATCGAGCTGACGGGCGAACAGAGTGTTGAGAAAGTGATCAATTGAGGTAATAGAGGTTACGAGGGGGCGGGGTATCCACTTCCGACCGCTGCCCCACCCCGCAAAGTGAAGTTGAATCAGGGAAGCTTAGTCCGAATACTTTGCGGGGACCCCGGGTCCTCGGGAAATTTGATTGGAAGCCGCTTGTTAGCGGACATTTCCCGAAGACAAAGGCGGCCGCTATCGCTTCTCCAGTGGATACCCCACCTCCGTTTGCATCTCTATTTTTGTAAAAGCCCTCTTCCTCAACAAGCTCATCGCCCTGACGGGCGAAGCGCCTTTTTCCTGTAAGGACTAGCGGGTAATGTTTTTTCGGCCACCCGTCCGTTTTTCCAGCAATGACATAAGGAAGCAAAGCTTGGAGAATACTATACCCCATGCTTTGCTTATTTGGCATTCCATTACGGGAGGACGGATGAACGATGAAACGATGGATATCCCTTGGCTTGACCGGCGTGTTGGCGGCGGGGCTTACGCTTGGCGGGTGCGGTCAGAAGCCCGCGCCGCCTAACAACGCGGGAGCCGGCGGCGCGCCGGCGGCGGGCGGCGACACGCTGGCGGGCGCGAAGTTCAATATCGGCATGGTTACGGATCTCGGCGGGGTCAACGACAACTCCTTTAACCAGAGCGCCTGGGAAGGGCTGCAGCGGCTTGCAAAAGATACCGGGGCACAGGTGAAATATTTGCAGAGCAAGAGCGATTCGGAATACATCCCGAACCTGACCCAAATGGTCAAGGGCAATTTCAACCTGACGTGGGGCATCGGCTTCATCATCGGCGATGCGATGAAGACGGTAGCGACGCAAAATCCGAACGCCAAGCTGGCGATTATCGACAATGTCGTCGACGCGCCGAACGTGGAGTCCGTGACATTCGCGGAGAACGAAGGCTCCTATCTGGTCGGCGTCGTCGCGGGACTGATGACCAAGACGAGCAAAATCGGCTTTATCGGCGGGATGGACATTCCGGTCATCAAGCGCTTCGAAGCCGGCTTCAAGGCCGGCGTGGCCGCGGTCAATCCGAACGCCAAGCTGACGATTAACTATACCGGGGCGTTCGACAAGCCCGATCTCGGCAAAGCCGCCGCTTCCACGCTCTATAACGACGGCGCGGATATTATTTTTCACGCGGCGGGCGCCACGGGAAGCGGCGTGTTCAACGAAGCCAAGGACCGGTTGAAGGCCGGCAAGAAAGTATGGGTCATCGGCGTCGATCAGGACCAGTCGAAGCTGTTCGGCGACGACGTGACGTTGACCTCGATGATCAAACGCGTCGATCAGGCGGTCTACCGCATCTCGAACGATCTGATCGCCGGGAAATACGAGGGCGGCAAAACGATCGTGCTCGGCCTCAAGGACGACGGCGTCGGCCTGCCGGACACGTCGAAGAAGAACGTGCCGGAGGACGTGCTCAAGAAGGTCGAAGAATACAAGCAAAAAATCATTAAAGGCGAAATCAAGGTTCCCGAAAAATGAGCGGCGTGAAAGTGGAAATGCGCGGCATCACCAAGCGGTTTCCAGGCATCGTTGCCAACGACGGTATCAGCTTGACGCTCCGTCAAGGCGAGATTCTCGCCCTGCTCGGCGAGAACGGCGCAGGCAAATCGACGCTGATGAACATTTTGTTCGGACTGTATCAGCCGGACGAAGGCGAAATCCTTATCAACGGCGAACCAGTCGCGATCGTCAATCCGAAAACGGCCATTCAGCTCGGTCTCGGCATGGTGCACCAGCACTTTAAGCTCGTGGAGCCGTTCACGGTGACGGAAAATATTATTCTCGGTCAGGAGACGAGGCGGGGACTTCAGGTCGATTACGGGAAAGCGGCGCGTCAAGTGTCCGAGCTGTCCGCCCGATACGGACTGCGCGTCGATCCGCGTGCGCGGGTAAGGGACATCTCCGTCGGCATGCAGCAGCGCGTCGAAATCCTGAAGACGCTGTACCGGGGGGCGGACATCCTCATCTTCGACGAGCCGACCGCCGTGCTGACGCCGCAGGAAATTCGCGAGCTGATGGACATCATGCGCAAGCTGGTGGCCGAGGGCAAGTCGATCATTCTGATCACGCACAAGCTGAAGGAAATTATGGCGATCGCGGATCGCGTCACCGTCATCCGCCGCGGCAAGGTCATCGATACGCTCGCCGTCAAGGATACGAACCCGGACGAGCTCGCGGCCAAAATGGTCGGCCGGGAAGTCTCGTTCCGGCTCGATAAGAAGCCTGCCGCCATCGGTGCGCCGGTCCTGAGCGTAGAGAACGTGACCGCCCGGGGGCCTGGCGGCCTGTCCGTGCTCAGCGGTGTCACCTTCGAGGTGCGCGCCGGGGAAATTCTCGGCATCGCCGGCGTCGACGGCAACGGCCAGAGCGAGTTGATCGAAGCGCTGACCGGGCTGCGCGGGATCGACGGCGGTCGCATCGCGCTCGGCGGCCGGGAGATCGCGAACCGCTCGCCCCGCGACATCGCGGAGGCGGGGCTCGGGCACATCCCCGAGGACCGGCATAAGCGCGGGCTCGTGCTGGACTTTTCCATGAGCGAGAACATGGTGCTCAAGACTTATTATACCTCCGCCTACAACCGCGGAGGCTTTCTCGGCTATGCCGCGATCGATCGGCAGGCGCAGCGGCTGATCTCGGAATTCGACGTGCGGACGCCGGGCCTCCGCACTCCGGCGCGGGCGTTGTCCGGGGGCAATCAGCAGAAGGCGATCATCGCGCGCGAGATCGATCTGAACCCGGATCTGCTGATCGCGGCGCAGCCGACGCGCGGGCTCGATGTCGGAGCGATCGAGTTCATCCATAAGCGGCTGCTGGAGCAGCGGGACAAAGGCAAAGCCGTATTGCTCCTCTCGCTGGAGCTGGACGAGATTCTGAAGCTGTCCGACCGCATCGCCGTCATCTATGAAGGCCGCATCGTCGGGGAAGCCGATCCGGCTCACACATCCGACCGCGAGCTCGGGCTGATGATGTCCGGTTCCGGACGCGCAACGGAAGCGGCGGTTCCTTCAACCTCCGGAGGTGAAAAGCATGGCTAAAGCCATTCGTGTCATGACCAAGGAATCGGCGCTTGTTCCGCTGGTCGCCATCGTGCTCGGATTGCTGGTCGGCGCCCTGATCATGCTGGCCGGCGGCTATAATCCGCTCGCCGCCTACGCGTCGCTGATCGAGAAAGTCGTCGGCGATCCGTACAGCATCGGGGAGACCGTCCGCGAGATTACCCCGCTTCTGCTGACCGGGCTGTCGGTCGCCTTCGCGTTCCGGACGGGTCTGTTCAATATCGGGGGCGAAGGACAATTTATTATGGGCATGACCGGGGCTACGTGGGTCGGCGTCAAGCTGACCCTGCCGTTCTGGCTTCATGCGCCGCTTGCCATCGTAGCGGGGGCTGTGCTCGGGGGATTGTGGGGAGGCATCGCCGGGTACCTGAAAGCGCGGCGCGGCGTCAATGAGGTGATTACGACGATCATGCTGAACTGGATTGCGCTGTATCTCGGCAACTACATCGTCAGCCGTTATTTGCTTCAGCCCGGCCAGCAGCGCTCGTATCTGATTCACGACACCGCCTCAATCAGTCTGAACGCGCTCAGCGCGCTGTTCGGCAACGCCCGGCTGCATTTCGGCATCCCGATTGCGCTGCTCGCCGCCGTCGCGTTCTATGTCCTCCTGTGGAAGACACGCCAAGGCTACGAGCTCCGCGCGGTCGGACACAGCCCTTCTGCGGCGGAGTACGCCGGGATGAACGTGAACGCGGGCATCGTGCGGGCAATGTTTATCGGCGGCGTCTTCGCCGGGCTTGCCGGAGTGTTCGAGGTACTCGGCGTCTTCCACTATCAAGTGATCAGCGCCGCATCACCCGGCTACGGGTTCGACGGCATCGCCGTCGCGCTGCTCGGCGGTAACCATCCGCTCGGCGTTGTGCTCGCCGCCGTCTTGTTCGGCACGCTGACGTACGGCTCGGCCGGGATGAGCTTCGGCGCGGACGTGCCGCCGGAAATCATCCGCGTGATCATCGGCACCGTCATCTTCTTCGTGGCCTCGCACGGGATTATCCGCTGGCTTCTGAAGCCGCTGCGGGCCGGGCGCAAGCCGGGGGAGGTGGCCTAAGCGGATGGATGCGTTTCGCATACTCGGCGAGCTGATCCATACGACGCTCGTCTTCTCGACCGCGCTTATTTTTACGGCCATGGGCGGCATCTTCTCCGAACGCTCCGGCGTCGTCAACATCGGCCTGGAGGGCCTGATGATCTCCGGCGCATTCGCCTCTGCGGTCGCGGCCTGGTACGCCGAGCAGGCGGGCTTTGCGGACGGCTCGCCCTGGATCGGCCTCTTGGCGGCCATCCTGATCAGCATGCTCGTCTCGCTTATTCACGCGGTCGCCTCAATTACTTTCAAAGCCGATCAAGTCGTTAGCGGCGTCGTCATTAACTTTCTGGCCGCCGGGTTTACGGTCTATCTCGTCAAAATTTTGTTCGCAGGCTCCGGACAGACGGAAACGCTGAACGCCGTGTTTCACAATGTCGCCATTCCCGGACTGGCGTCCGTCCCTCTGCTGGGCTACGGCGTATTCACCGCTTACCCGACGACATATTTGGCCTTGGCTGCCGTCGCTCTAGGCTGGTACGTGCTGTTCAAAACCCCGTTCGGCCTCCGCCTGCGCGCGGTCGGCGAGCATCCGGGAGCCGCGGACACGCTGGGTGTGAACGTTACCCGCATGCGATATATCGGAGTGCTGCTGAGCGGCGCGCTGGGCGGGCTCGGCGGCGCGACGATCACGCTCACGACGACGAGCAACTTCTCGCACAATACGATTTCGGGGCAGGGCTTCATTGCGCTAGCCGCGATGATTTTCGGCAAATGGCACCCGTTCGGCGCCTTGGGAGCGGCGATCTTCTTCGGCTTCGCGCAGGCGATCCGAAACTTTGTGCAGCTGTTCCCGGTCTCCCAAGCGATTCCGATGGAGTTTATCTACATGCTCCCCTACATTCTTACGATTCTGGTGCTGGCGGGCGCCGTCGGCCGCGCCTATCCTCCCGCGTCGCTCGGCGAGCCGTACGACCCGGGCAAACGATGACCAAGCACGCGAAAAAGCCGCATCCCCGCGCTGTGATCGTTGCTGCGATCCGCGCCTCCGGGATGCGGCTTTTCGATTAAGACTGCATTCCATGCAAGGCAGCTTGTTGAGAAAGTGGCCTGAGGGGATTTTAGAGGTTACGAAGGGGTGGGGTATCCACTTCCGACCGCTCTTGTCCTCGGGAAATTTGATTGGAAGCCGCTTAACAGCGGACATTTCCCGAAGACAAAGGCGGCCGCTATCGCTTCTCCAATGGATACCCCACCTCCGTTTGCATCTCTATTTTTATAAAAGACCACTTTCTCAACTGCATTCCATGCAGCCTGGGAATCTCCGCTCCATGATCGGAACGGAAACCCCGCTCACCCGGCCGTAAGCCGTTTGATCAGAACGATAGCTTCCGACGCGCCCTCGCCTCCGGGCTCCACCCGTAGCTCATCCACCAACGCCTGCAGCAAATAAAGGCCGATCGGCGAGTTCCCAAGACGCTCCAAGGCCTCCGCCCCCTCCTGCGGCAGCTTCACGGGGTACAGCGCTTCCCCGAACGTAACATTCGGCGAATCCGTTCCAACCCGGATCTGGAGCCCCGTCTCCCTCAGCGTGAACACCAGCCGCAGCATCGGCAGCGGTTCTCTATCTCCGGCTTGCAGGATCGCGTAATTGCACGCTTCGGTTACCGCTACCTTCAAGTCCTCGATCGCTTCGTACGAAAATCCGATCCGGACAGCCACGCCATACAGCGCCAAGCGGACCGTGACCAGATCGTCCGCCCGAAGCGGCACACACAAGACGACGGTTTTCGAGCCGGCTTCCGTTTGCCCCTTCATAGTCCGCCCCCTTCAAACGTCAGGTAACGGGACAATCCGGTCATGTCGAACAGCCGCCTGATTTTGGCCGGCACTTCTTGTACAGCAAACGACGCCTCCTCCGGCTGCCGTTTCTTAAGCACGGAGACGAAAATCCCGATCCCCGTGCTGTCAATGTAAGTCAACTCACGCAAGTTCAGCTTGAGCGGCACCGTCCGCTGACCCGCCAGCGGCTCCACGACGGAACGGAATTGCTCGGCCGTGCTCAAATCAAGCTCGCCGGATAAGAACAACACGTTCGCTTCCGGCGTATTCAGCACTTTGACATGGAACTTCTGCGCGTCTCTGTCCATCCGCTTTTACCTCCCCCTGAAACCATGATTATTTGTAGAATAGCAGATTTCAGGAAGTTTTTCACGGCACTCCGCAGCGAAAGCTGCTGATTCACCGAAAAGCAGCCGGGGTAATCATCACTAACGAGGCACCCAATAATTTCAGCTCAGACAAGGAGTGATTGAAGATGGATGATCCTATGAAAAGCGTGGACATCGAGAAGAAAAGCGTCGAGAAACGGATGGATTCCGGCATGGTCGCTTCCACCTTCATCAAATACGCGGCTTACGTCGTCATCTTTTTCGGCTTTCTCTATTTCCTGGTCCGTTACATCCTGCCCATGTTCTAATGTGCCCGGTTACGATACGCGCACCGGCTCCGCCGCGTGCGCTTTTTTGCGGTGTCGGCAGCCTCTCCGGGCTTGAACAACAAAATAAAGGCCAGACCGAAGCCTGACCTCTCTCCCGCATGCGGTTTTCCATTACTTCGTATCCTCCGTGTCAATCGGTTGCCGTATGGAAATAATGAACGGACAGCAGCTTCCCGTTGTGCTCGTCCAAGAACAGCTTGAGCGCCCGCTGGCCCCGCTTGTAGACGATCCCGTCCTCGCTCGTCCAATCCGGCGTGCCGAGCGTTTGCCGCAGCTTGTCCGCATTCATCTCCAGCTTCTTGCCGTCGATCTCGATCGTACCCGCCTGGACGGGAACCATGACGTATTGAACGAACTGATCGTAAAGGCCAATCCGGCAATCATCGTATACGAAGATGCGCTCGTCCTTGAACAGCGGATCGGTTTCCTCGGCATTCGGCTTGCCTTTCATTTCGTAAAGCGTTTTCAGATCGTCCGTAACCGAGATCCCGTTGACCCGTTCCAGCAGCCATTTGACAGGTCCTCCAATTTCGGCTCCAGTTCCGGCTTCTTCATAGACGGCGGTATTTACGGTGAACGTCTGTTCCGTTGCCGCCAGCGAAGACGGATGAGACAGCTTGTCCAATGCCGCAGGCGAATCTTCGGCGGAGCTCCAGGAAGCCCCGGTCAATCCGATTGCAGCCGCGCCGATCAACCACCATTTGCTTAACCGTTTCATTGGAATCACCTCTCCCGTGTTGTGTCAGGCAACGGATCGAGTTCACACGTTTAGTTATTGATTTAAAATGTCATTCTCATCGACGGCAATGACAATGCGCCCGCTCGCCATCTCCTTCTCGTAGTATTCGACCGCCGACATGGACAGCCCGAGAGACAGAAGCTTCTCCCGCAGCGCCATGCCCTCGCACTTGTACAGCGGCGCTACCGTATGCGCCATCGCTTCTCCGACGAACCCGATCCGGCTTGTATACTTGGGCTTAAACATTTCCTCCGTCCGCACGTTCTCATGAGCCAAAATTTGAATCTGATCCACGCCGCGGCCGGCCGATTGAAAATCGCGGACCGCCTGCTTCACTTCCTGCTCTCCCTTGGCTACTACGATCGAATGATACATCGGAAACGCCTCCTCCAGGTCGTATAATCAAGCTTCTTACCGGACGTGCTCCAGTTGAAGCTGCCCGAGCGGCATGTACACTTTCGGCTTTTTGTCGCTTGGCTTCATGACCATTTCCGCGTCGCCGACGACGGCGATCGAGGACTTCGACAAGCTTCCGACGGTGGCCCCGTCCATCAGGACGGCGCCTTCTCCGATGATCGCGTTGCGGGCGAAGACGCCCCGTCCGATATGCGCATTCGGCATCACGATGCAGTTGCGGAGCACGCTGCCCCGCCCGACGTACACGTCGTGCGAGATGACCGAGCGTTCCACTTGGCCGAAAATATGGCTGTTGCCGGCGATCAGCGAATACGTGACGCGGGCCGCGGGATCGACGTAAGAGTGTCCGGCTACGCATGCGGGCGTATGCATCGGCCAAGCGGCTTCGCTGCAGCGGAATCGGGGCTGCTCGCCGATCAGATCCATATGCGCTTCCCACAAGCTCTCTACGGTTCCGACATCGCGCCAATACCCTTCGTACGAGTGTGCGTACAGCTTGCCTCCGGAGCGCAGCATGGCCGGTATGACGTCTTTGCCGAAGTCCCGGGAGGACTGCGGATCGCTCGCGTCGCTGTCCAGCATCCGTTTCAAATAAGACCATTTGAATATATAAATGCCCATTGACGCGAGATTGCTTTTCGGCTGGGCCGGCTTTTCCGCAAATTCAACGACCCGCCCTTGGCTGTCCGTCCGCATAATGCCGAAGCGGGGGGCTTCCTCCCATGCGACCGGCGTTACCGCAATCGTCGCATCGGCACCGCTGTCCTCATGCTGCTTCAGCATCCGCCGATAATCCATCCGATATATATGATCGCCCGACAAGATCAACACGTGCTTTGGTTCGTGCCGCTGGATGAACGCTTGATTCTTGTACACCGCATCCGCCGTGCCCGTATATTCGCTGTCCTGCGGCGGCAGCAAGGTTACGCCGTCCGCGGCGTTCGACCAGACCGCCCCGCTGCCGATATGTTCATGCAGGGACGCCGCTTGATATTGAGTCACGACACCAACCGAGCGAATCCCCGAATTTTTGCAATTGCTTAAGCCAAAATCGATGATCCGGTAAGCACCGCCGAAATGAACCGCCGGTTTCGCTTTGGATGCGGTCAATACGCCCAACCGACGGCCTTCCCCGCCGGCAAGCAGCAAAGCTACACATGCTTGGGAATTCATCATTTCACCTGCACCTCTCTGTTGGTCTAGTGTTTCGTCGCTTTCGTCCGATACCTATGATTAACCGGGCGCCCGGTCTATGAAACATAAACTGGCAGCTTTCATAGCACGAGCCATCGGTTTTCAAGGTGAGTCGAACGGATCGTTTGATCTTTAGTTTTATAATTTTTTAACAAATTTATAAATTTTGCGACGTCACGACCATAAGCATCTCCACCTTCGTCCCGTTAAAAGGTAGGCGGAGCAGATACCGCGATCAGCAGCGTTTCGCCCTTCCATATATTCTTATAACTGTGAGGTACCCTGGCATCGTAATAGATGCTGTCTCCTTCGTTAAGGATGTAACGTTCATTGCCAAGCACAAACTCCAAGCATCCGGAATGAATAAAAAGAAATTCCTCACCCTCGCTATGGCCTACGCTTATGTCGCCGGAGGTTGCGCCTTCTTCCAGAACTCCCCATATCGGCCCCATCTTGTTGTTGCTACCTTGACTAAGGGCATACCAAGTAATCCGCGAACTCTCCGAATGCACCAATGGCTTGCGTTCGTTGTTCCTGACGACGATGCTTCGCTTTTCCTCACCAAACAAATCGGTAAAATTTACGTTCAACGCGTTCGCTATGCGCTTCAGAACGCTAATCGACGGATTCGCTTTATCGCGCTCGATTTCACTGAGAAAAGACAACGATATGGCTGCTGCTTTTGCTATTTCTTTGAGCGTTAATTTTTGTTTTTTCCGCGTGCTTCGGATGACTTCGCCGATTGAATTCATATGTCCCTCTCCTTAACTCCGAAAAATATTTCGCTGACACCGAAATTTATGTTGTTATCATAAGTAAAAAAACGCGATTGATCAAGCACTTTCACAGAGCCGGAATTACGGTGTAAAAACGTTGATTCTTCGCTATGATTGGCTTACTATTTTATGTAGGTCGACTAACCAATTTTTTCACCCGGGTATTCATTCATCGTTCTTCCCAGAACAATTTTCAGTAGTAGCGAAATTTCCAAAGACAGAAAGGTGTACTGTCAATGACCAAAATCCCCAAGGTCTATCACGTAGGAGACGTTAGCATTACTCGTGTCACCGAAATGGTGCTAGGCGGTATTTCGCCAGAAATTTATTTCGCCGGATCGTGGAATCCGGCGTTTCTGGAGAAGAATCGGAACTGCCTTCCGACTGGTCTGATCGACGGCAATTCTCAGCTTATCGTTAGCATAGGAACATGGGTTGTGAAAACTCCGAAGCATACGATTCTTATCGATACAGCTACTGGAAACGATAAAAACTTGCCGTTAAACCCGGCTCTTGCCAATCTTCAGCTGCCTTATCTTGAGCGCCTCCAAGAGACAGGGGTTTCGCCGGAAGAAGTGGACTATGTCCTGCTGACGCATCTGCACGTAGACCATGTCGGTTGGAATACGAAACTTGTTGACGGACGATGGGTGCCGACATTTCCGAATGCTACCTATGTTTTCCCTCTCGCGGAGCAGCAATATTATTCCAGCGAGGCGAGCCATAACAAAGAAAACGAAGCGAACTTTAACGTTTACGAGGAAAGCGTCCTTCCTGTTGTCGAAGCCGGATTAACGCAAACCATCGGTCCCGAGGGTGGAGAACTTCTCGATATCTTCAAGTTCATTCCTACTCCCGGCCACAGCATCGGACAAATGTCCATCAGCCTTACTTCCGGCGGAGAAGAAGCTTTATTTGGCGCTGATGTGATGCACCACCCGTTCCAGGTTTTTAACCCTGAATGGAATTCCATGTATTGCGAATTCACCGAGCAAGCCCGTATTTCACGGCGCCGGGTGTTGGAGTCCATAGCGGATCGCCCAGTCATTTATTTCAGCTCGCATTTTCCGGAAAGCGCGGCGGGGTATGTCATTCGCAGCGGCGACGGTTTCAAATGGGACTTTGTATAATCCTTCTACCAATTTAACTTGTGAGAGGCGTTGACCTTATGACAAATCATGGTTTTTCCAGCGAAATTGACATCTTGACTGAAGATCTGCTTATCCCCAGCGATACGCCGGGCATCGAGCTATCTATACGCAATAAACGTCCGGCTTCCATGGATACCTTCTCTAACGAAAAAACGATTGTCATGGTTCATGGCGCTACTTATCCGATTGGCAGCCTGTATGACGTGGAGTTGGACGGGTTCACTTTCCTGGACTATCTGGCTAGACATGGCTATGACGTTTACGCCGTGGATGTCCGCGGCTACGGCGGGTCGACCAGGCCTTCCGAGATGCAGCAGCCCGCTGATCTTAATCCGCCGCTTGTCCGTACGGAAACAGGGGTTCGAGATTTTGGCACTGCGGTTGACTTCGTTCTGAAGCGCCGAAATTTATCAAAAGTCAATATTTTGGGGATGTCTTGGGGAGGTACGGTTGCGGGAGCCTATACGAGCCGGAACAATGATAAGGTTAACAAGCTTTCGCTTATCGCGCCGCAGTGGTTAAGCTCCGGACCGGTTCCTATCGATACCGGCGGCCCGCTTGACTCGTATCGCCTTGTCGCTGTCGGCGGCATGAAAGAACGCTGGCTGAGCGCCGCTCCTGAACATAAGCGCAGCGATTTGATTCCGGAAGGCTGGTTTGAACAATGGGTTGAATCAACGCTTACTTCCGATCCCGGAAGCCAAAGCGTTCATCCCGGATATATCCGGGCGACCAATGGCCCTATCCTAGACATCCGTGAATACTGGACGGCAGGCAATGCTTTCTACGATCCTGGGGCCATTACTGTTCCTGTCCTCCTTGTCCATGCAGAGTGGGATATCGACGTTCCGCTGGAGCTGGCCCAGCATTTCTTCACTTCCCTAACCGGAGCCGCTTATCGCCGCTGGGTCGAAATCGGGGAAGGAACGCACATGGTTATGCTGGAGAAAAACAGGCTTCAGGCTTTCCAGGCCATCCGTGGTTTTTTGGATGAAGCCTACACACCGGCGAAATGAGGAAGTCTCAACAACAGCGAGTTTTCATGATATCGCTTGCCTAACAAAAGGCCTGCGGCTTGTTGCCGCGGGCCGTTATTATGCGGAATCTGCGGGAGAGCTCTTTCATCCGGGATGGTGAATCCCCTTTATTTGACGACGCTTATGCAATCGTATTCGACGCAGCCCTTAACCCGGATGGTGAAAACGAACTCCGCCCCCCGGCGGCTTCCCGGCGCAAGCGCGATGTGGCCGCCCATGAGCTGTACGAGATTTTTGCAGATCGCCAGCCCCAGCCCCGTCCCGCCGTATTTGCGGGTTAAGGACGAGTCCACCTGCGTAAACGGCTGGAATAGCATGCCGCGCTTCTCCTCCGGGATGCCGATGCCCGTATCGGAGACGCGGAACTCCAGCTCCAGCTGCTCTTCCGAGTAGCTTAGCACCGCGACCGAGACGTGCACGCCGCCCTGCTCGGTAAACTTGACGGCATTGCCGACCAGGTTGATCAGCACCTGCCGCAGCCGTGATTCGTCGCCGATGATGCACTCGGGGATCGCCGGATCGACATCGTACGTAAGCTCCAGCGACTTGCTGCGGCTTTCGGCGTGGAACACCTCGTACGTTTCGATCAGGCTCGTCCTCAGGTTCAGCGGCTCTTCTTTGATCTCCATTTTGCCCGACTCGATCTTGGACAGGTCCAAAATATCGTTGATGACATAGAGCAGCGCGGCGCCGCTGCGACGAATCGTATCGACATACTCGCGCTGTTCCGCGTTCAGGTCTGTCTCCACGAGCAGATCCGCCATGGCGATGACCCCGTTCAGCGGGGTCCGGATTTCATGGCTCATCATCGCCAAAAAATTCGCTTTGGCCATGGCCGCCTGCTCGGCCGCTTCCTTCGCCCGCTGCAGCTCCCGGGTCCGCTCGTTCAGCAGCTCGGTTTGCTGCTGCAGCTTTTTTTGTGCCAAATAGATGCTGACGAACCCTTCGATCTTCGACTTCAGCGTGCGCGGCACGAACGGCTTCACGATATAATCGATCGCTCCGACGGAGTATGCCGTGAACGCCTGATCCTGCTCGTCCGGAGCCGCGGTGATGAAGATGATCGGCACCGCCCGCGTTTTTTCGCGCGATTTGATCCACTGGGCCGTCTCGAACCCGTCCATCCCCGGCATGTGCACATCGAGTACGATGACGGCGAATTCGTGCCTGAGCAGACAGCGCAGCGCCTCCTCCCCGGAGGTCGCCTTTTCCAGAATATAGTTCTGGTCCTCCAGCACCGCCTCAAGCGCAAGCAGGTTCTCCGGTTGATCGTCCACCAGCAAGATGCGGATCGGCACATCCATACAAACCCCACCTCATTCAATCTTGCGAAATATTTTCTCCTGCGGATCCAGCGTCTCGTAATGCCCCGCATGCTTCGTAAACGTAATCGACTCCTTATGCCCCAAGACGAGAATCCCCTGCGGGCATAAGCTTTCGTAGAACAGATCGTGCGCATGGTTTTGCAGGATCGAATCGAAATATATCATGACATTGCGGCAAAAGATGACGTGAAACTCGTTAAACGACCGGTCCGTCACCAGATTATGCTGCGCAAATACGATCCGCTCCCGCAAAAAAGGATGAAACACGGCTACATTCCCGGATGCGCCATAATACCCCGAGAACGCATCCTTGCCTCCGGACAGCATGTAATTTTTGGTATATTCCTGCATTTTCTTGAGCGGGTAAGCAGCGCGCTCCGCCACATGCAGCACCTCTTCGTTAATGTCGGTCGCATAGATGCGCGCCCGGTCGTACAACCCTTCCTCGTACAGCAAAATGGCGGTGGAGTATACCTCCTCCCCCGTCGAACAGCCCGCATGCCAGATACGGAAGGAAGGCAGCTCCCGCAGCAGCGGCACGACCCGCTCCCGGAACGCCGCGAACAAGCTCGGGTCCCGGTACATCTCGGTCACGTGAATGACCAGATCGTCCACCAGACGCTCCGCGCAGCTCCGATCGTGCAGCACCCGCTCCTGCAGGCCGGATACGGTGATCAGCTTCTCCGCGTAGACACGGTGCCAGATGCGCCGGCGGACGGACGGATACGCGTAATTGCGGAAGTCGAAGCCGTACAGCCGGTACAGCCCCTCCAGCAGCAATGCGATCTCGATGCGCTCCCGCTCCTCTTCTTCCCGGGTGCCCCGGCCTCCGTCCGCCTCCGAATAGACGGAGCCGAGCTTGCGCAGCACCCTCAAGTCCCCGGACTTTTGATCGTACAATCCGCCGCTCATTTGTACAACCACACCCGCATAAGCGAGAGAAGCTGCTCGGTATGAACCGGCTTGGTAATATAATCGGAGGCTCCGGCTTGAATGCATTTATCGCGGTCGTCCTTCATCGCCTTGGCCGTCAGGGCGATGATCGGCAGCCGGTCGAACCGCTCGTCGCCGCGGATGGCGCGCATCGCCTCGTAGCCGTCCATCTCCGGCATCATGATGTCCATCAGCACGAGATCGAAGTCCGGCTCCCGGTCCAGCGAATCGAGTGCCTGCCTGCCGGTCTCGGCGAACGCTACCTGCATACCGAGGCCCTCGAGCAGATTGGAAAGTGCGAACACGTTGCGGATGTCGTCGTCGACGAGCAGCACCTTCTTGCCCTTGAATACCGTTTCGATGCTGTGCAGCTTCTGAAGCACCTGCTGCTTCTCTTCCGGCAGGTTCTCCTCGACGCGGTGCAGGAACAGCGACGTCTCGTCAAGCAGCCGCTCCGGCGACTTCACATCCTTGATGATGATCGATTCCGCATATTTCTTCAAACGCAGCTGCTCTTTCTTATCGAGCGTCTTGCCGGTATAAATCACAATCGGCAGCCGCCGCAGCGCCTCGTCCGCTTTGACCCGGTCGAGCAGTTCGTAGACGGACGGCTCCGTCATTCCGTAATCGAGCACCATGCAGTCGAACGGCCGCGCCGCCAGCACCTCAAGCGCCTCCGCGCCGCCCGCGACGGCCGTAATTCGGACGTCGTCATGAGCGATCAGGTTCACCAAGCTCTCGCGCTGCTCTTCGTCCGGTTCGACAATGAGCAGATTACGCAGGTCGCGGTTCAGGAACGATAAAATATGCGTAAACGCCTGCTCCAAATGCTCTTTGCCGGAAGGCTTGCGCAGCCAGGCGATCGCTCCCATCGACAGTCCCTGATGCACCTCGTCCACGACGGAAATGACATGAACCGGAATATGGCGGGTGGAAGCGTCGTTCTTGAGCTGCACGAGCACGGACCAGCCGTCCATGACCGGCAGCTGGATATCGAGCAGAATCGCATCCGGCTGAAGGGTCTTGGCGAGCTGAAGTCCCTTATCCCCCTGCAGCGCGACGACCGCCTTGAAGCCCCGGCTCCTTGCCATGTCCAGCAGGATCGCGGCAAAATGCGCATCGTCCTCGATAATCAGCAGCACCCGGTCGCCTTCCGCAATGCTGTCGCGGTCGTCCGCGAAGGCAGTCACCGGCATTGCGCCGCTTTCGGCCGCTTGTGCGAGCGACAGCGGCGAAGGCAGCGGCCACCTATCCGGGGCCTCCGCCGAGGGCGGCATAGCGGCTGGCGCCGCTTCGGCCGCGCCGGACGCCAGCCGCACGTCGTGCGGCAAGTACAGCGTAAACCGGCTGCCGCGGCCCTCCTCGCTCTCCAGCTCAATCGTTCCGCCGAGCAGCGAAGCCAGCTGTCGGCTGATCGAGAGGCCGAGTCCCGTCCCGCCGTACTTGCGGCTTGTTGTTCCGTCCGCCTGTTGGAATGCTTCGAAGATCAGCTGCTGCTTATCGGGAGAAATCCCGATGCCCGTATCCTCGACCTCGAAGGCAACCATCGGCCGAGGTTCCGCGAGCTGCCGTATGGTGAGGCGAACGCTCCCGGAATGTGTGAACTTGAAGGCGTTGGACAGCAAATTTTTCAAAATTTGCTTCAGCCGTCCGCTGTCCGTTTGTATCTGTCCCGGCGTCTTACCGCCAAAATCCACCTCGAAGGACAGCCCCTTGGACCGGGCCAGCGGTCCGAACGCTTTTCTCATCGATTCGGCCGTCTCCTGCAGGCAGACCGTCTCCTCATGCAGCTCCATGCGGCCGGATTCGACCTTGGCCAAATCGAGCACATCGTCGATCAGCTTAAGCAAGTCGCAGCCGGACGAGTAGATCGTCTCGGCGTACTCCACCTGCTTGCCCGTCAAGTTACGCTCCTTGTTCTCTTTCAGCAGTTGGGAAAGGATCAGCAAGCTGTTGAGCGGCGTCCGCAGCTCGTGCGACATGTTCGCCAAAAATTCCGACTTGTACCTGGAAGCCAGTGCCAGCTCCAGCGTCTGCTTCTCCAGCTTCTCCTTGGCCAGCTCGATCTGCCGGTTGATCTCCTCCGTCTCCCGGACTTGCTCTTCCAGCTCCGCGGTCTTGCGGACCAGAGCGTCATTGCTCTGCTCCAGCTCCTCCTGCTGCCGCTGCAGCTGCTCCTCTGACACCCGCAGCGCCCGCGTCTGCTCCTCAAGCTTCTCATTGGAAGCCTTGAGCTCATCCTGCTGGGACAGCAGTTCTTCCGACTGGGTCTGCAATTCGTCGGTCAGCGCCTGATGAATCCGCAGCAGCTCCTCGATCCTCAGTCGTCCCATTAAGGCGTTCAATGTCACGCCCAAGTTTTCGCTCGTCTGCTTGATCAGCTTCTGCTCCAGCTCCGAGAACGTCTTCAGCGACACCAGTTCGAACACCGCGATCACTTCGTCGTCATACTCGATCGGCTGCACCGTCAGGGTCAGCGGCTCCAGCTCGCCGAAGGCGGAGCGGATCGCACCGTATTGTCCGGCGACGCCTTCTACCGTGATGGGCTTGCCGTCCTTCGCGCACTGCCCGACGAGCCCTTCTCCGAGCGGAAGCTCGGCAGCGGCCGTGCTTTCCGAACGGGCGTATGTGCCGGCAAGCACCAGCTTGTTGCCGTTCGGCGTCTGCTTCAGCACATAGAGCGCCCCGTCCTGCGCGCCGACGATCCGGGCCAGCTCGCCGATGAACGTTTGCGCCATCTCCTCGACCTTCCGCGAATCCTCCAGCATCGCATACATATGCGCGATCTGAGTTTGCAGCCACAGCATATCTTCATTCATTCTATGCAGCGCCCGCTCGCTTGCCGTTGCTTGCTCCAGATCGTCCGCCAGCCGATTGAACACACCCGCAAGCTTGCCGAATTCGTCATTGGACGTAATGGGCACCCGGTAAGCCGCTTCCCCCCATTTCCCGTTCGCAAAATTCGTAAGCATCGCCGAGAGAATGTTCAGCCCCCGGCTAAACCCGAGCACGATCCACAGCACAATCGCCACGCTCAGCATCAAGCCGACCAGCGTCAGCAGCCCGGTATACGTCAACGTCTGTTGGTTGTCACTCAGCGCCTGCGTGATAGCCGCATCCATCGCTTCATTGTGGAAATTCGTCAAATTGCCCATGCTGCTTGTAAAATTATCCTGCAGCTCAATCCCCACGTTCGTGCGAAGCGCGTTGGCCTCCGCTTGTTTGCCGCTTTGGTTCAGACGGACGACTTGGTCCTTAAAGTCCAAGAAGCGTTTGCCGTGCAGCAGAACTTCGTCGGCCAGCTCCCGTTCCTTCCCTTCCTTGGAAAAGTTGTCAATCTGCTGAAGGCCTTGCATGACCTTGCCGCTGACCGTCTTGACGACTTCGGCATTCTTCTTATCGCTGTCGTCCGAGTCGATCAAGAGCAAATTCACGATGCCCTTGGCAAGCTCCGCCGCGTCATTGCGCACCTGCGTGCTGATCCGCACCTTCTGGTACCGGTTCTCATAAATTTCCTTAATACTGGAATCCGTGCCTGTCAGCCGGTTCAGGCCGACGCCCGCCAAAGCAAAAATCAGCACCAGCAGGATGCCGAATCCCATAAACAGCTTCGTTTTCATCTTCATCAGCTCATTCCCTCTCCCGTCCCTTTCTCTCTCTCTTCGTATTATCTTTATTCATGGCCGCCATCTACGTAGCGGTGATCAGCACCATGCAAATATCGTCGCTCTGCGCCTCCCTTACATCCTGCGGCAGCAGGGTCTCGACCAGGCATTCGGGGCTTGGCGCCTGATGAATGCAGCTTTGCAGACGCAGCGCCAGCAGATCCGACTCCGCTGCGTCCTCCGGGTAAGCGTCCGGCAGCGGTAGCGCCTCCAATAGCCCATCCGTATACAAGGCGATCCGGATCGGCTGTTCATAGGTGAAGATGCTCTTCGTAATCTCCATCTGATCGAAGAAGCCGACGGCGCAGCTTCCCTGATTGAGCGCCACCGGCGCTTTTCCCTCTTCAAAAAGAAACCCGGGCGGATGGCCCGCGTTCACATATTCGATTGTCTTGCTCTGGGTATCGATCAGCAAATAAATCGCCGTAAAATAATAGCTGACCGACGGATTTTTATGATTGAGCTGGTTCATGTACCGGTTCAGCTCCGTCACGACGAACTCCGGCGAAACGAAGCGTGTGATCGTGTCCTGCATGACCGAGGAGATGAACATGCACACCAGCGAAGATGAAATCCCGTGGCCCATAATGTCCAGGATGATGACGCCGTGCCGGTCCTCGTCAATCCGGTACCATGCGTAAAAATCACCCGCCAGCTCGAACGACGGGTAATACGCGGCGCTGATTTCCAGCCGGTCCTTCTTGAGGGGCGGGCTGAGCACGCTGCCCTGCACTTGTCTGGCCAGCTCCAGCTCCTCGCGGATACGGGCATCGTTCTCCTTGTGCCAATCCTTCTCGTATTTGAGGCGCAGCGCCGAACGAATCCGCGCGATCAGCTCGATTTTGTTCACCGGCTTCATCACGTAATCCATCGCCCCGGCCTCCATCGCCTCCGCCAGCTTGTTGGAATCGCCAAGCGCCGTCACGATAATCACCGGGATATCCTTGAGGCGTTCATCCTGCTGAATGCGACGGCACGCTTCGATCCCGTCCATCTCCGGCATCATCATATCCATCAGGATCAAGTCGACCGGCACCTTGCCTCCGTCCGCATACTCGGTGAGGCGCTGCATCATTTCCACCGCCGAAGAGGCTTTCCAGAACGAGTCGTATCCTGCGCTTTTCAATATTTTTTCGATCACAATGAGATTGACCGGGTTGTCGTCCACGATGGCAATGTTCATACCTTATTCGTCTCTCCCTTGTCCGTGTGCATCCTTTGCCCTCGATGGCAAAGGTCCGTTCTTACCATTATAGCTTTTTTTTAAGCTTAATTAACCGAAAACGGAACGTTTGAATCAGCCCGAGAATTGTTTCGGTCCAGAAAATCCGGGTTAATGAAGCATAAGCCGGACCGATCCGGACGGCTGGCCAACTCCATGGCAGACATGCCCGGCGAAGTCCGAACGCATGATCTGAACCGATTCGAGGAGGGACGACTCATGAGGACAAAAGTGAAGCTGGTAGAAGGTGAAGAGTACGCCATCCGCGCCATTCGGGGCTTTCGTGAGGAAGGCCATTCCCTAAATGAAATTTATGTGCTGGCGCATGACGATGACCGGACCGAAGGGCTCAGCCGCTTGACCGATACGAATACGATCGGCGTGATGGAGGAAGGGATGGCGACTGCCTTCGCCAACCTGTTCCGCTCCCGCGGCGATCAGCTCCGGGCGAAGATGGAATCGCTCGGCATCTCCGCGCTGGAGGCGGAGCGGTACGAGAAGGAGCTGGACAAGGGGCGCATTATGGTGCTCGTCTGGTACGAGGACGATACCCGCACCTTCGAGCGGACGGACGAAGACCTGGTCCGCCGCCGCGAGCACCCCGAGGACGTGGCAATTCCTCCGATGGGCGGCATTTACATGTCGGGTCCAGGCGGCCCGGGCGGCACCGTGTAGAGCGCTTGTCGGCTGTCACGGCAGGCCTGAAGCTCCCCCCGCTTGAGGTAAGCCGTTCCTGACCGGGGCCGACGGGCACTGAACGTTTCCGCCCAAACCAAAAAGCACCTCGATCCTTTTGCGGGTCTCAAGGTGCTTCTTTATCTTTTTTGGGGCCGGGTGAAAAGGACCGGCCGCTAGGCAAAAGCGGCATACGTGAGCTCCCGGAACTTTTCCTTCCACGGGGACGGGACCTGGAGATCGGTCCATAGCTCCTCAGCTTTTTGAACGCATACGGACTGCACGATCTTGGTATATTCGATGCAGCCGGAATCCACGATCAGCCGCATATACTGCTCCTTATCCTGTACAAGAGCGTCTGCGGTGATTTTTCCTTCATAATAGTCCTTCACCGGGCGAAACGCTTCGCTATCTACATTGAGCAGATACAGTACAGGCAGCGTCCGCTTGCGAAGCAGCAAATCGCTCTTCACATCGAATTGGGCAATGTCCTTCAGATCGTTCTGGATCTGGTGAATCATCCCGACGCAATCCGCCAGATCGTCGATCCGCTCCATCGTCTCTTCGCTGCAATCCGTCAGACAGTACCCCATCAGACAAGCGAACCGGAACAGAGACCCCGATTTCTCCTGAATCATTGTGAGATAATCGTCAACCTCGGATACCACCTGATTCGTGACGTCCTTATGCTGTCCGCTGACCGATCGGGACAGCATCTTGCTGATCTCATAAAGCGAACGCCCGGTCACTCCGCATTGGCCGAGCTCTCCGACGAATCCCGTCAGTAGGACGAGCACCGCATTTAACGCCACCGCCGGCGGACACTGCATCCATGGCTTGCTCTCGTGATCCTGATCCTGCAGGTCGTCGACAATATCGAAGCAGAGAAGAATCAATTCCGTCGCCGCGGCCAACCGACCGATATGCGGCGAAGCTCCTCCCAGCATGTCATGGGTGCAGTGTGTAATACTCGACCACGACCCTTGTTCCTGCGCCTTCTCCTCGATGAACGCTTTGAGCAAAGCATTGAGATCCTCCGCGCCCACATGATCGTCTACCATCCGGTACATATGCTCTACTGTCTCCCGATCCAATCCGCCCGTCCCCCTAGTTGTCCTTATCGAATGTCTACGTATAATGCCTGCTCTTAATAAATTTCTCCATCGCTTCCATTCTCGACTTCGCGCCCAGCTTGTCGTAGATTCGGCGCAGGTAATTATCGACGGTACGTTTGCTCATATGGATGTGATCGGCAATCTGATCGTGCGTAGCCCCTTTGACGACCATGCCCATCATCATCACTTCTTCATCGTTCAAATCTTCATACGAAGGCGAGCCGCTCAATTGAATCTGGTGATACAGCGACAGCGGCAGCATCGTATGGTTGTCCAGAATGCAGTTCACCATGTTCTTGATCGTTCTGATGCTGGATTCCTTCGAAAGCACGCCGCTAACTTTCAGCTCGATGAGCCGATTCATCGCCCCCGTCAAGTCGTGACCGGTAAAAATCACAATATGAATGTGCGGATATTCCTTCTTGATTTGCGCCGCGACATCGGTCCCCGACAGATCGGGAAGCTGGTAATCCAGAAAAACGAGCCCCGGCTGGTGCTTCTTGATCTGCTCCAGGCCTTCCTCGGCGCTGCTGGCAATACCGACCACTTCAATGCAGTCCGTGTCCTCCAATAATTCCTTCGTCGCATGGGCAACGAGAGGATGATCATCGATCACGAGAGCTTTGACCGTTTCGTTCATACGGACATCACCTCCCGCACCGGAATCGTAATAAAGAACTTCACACCGGCGCCTCGCCGTGAATCACACTCCAGCTTTCCGTTCAAATGCAAGATACGACCTCTCATTTGCTCCACTCCCATCCCAGATGCTCCAATCTCCATGCGAGGTACTTGCGTGCTGTCAAACCCGACGCCGTCGTCTTCATAAGTCAGGCAAAACCTGTGATCCTTCACTGTCATGGCAAAAGATACTTTCGAAGCCTGCGAATGCTTCTTCGCATTGTTAAGCAGCTCTTGTATAATGCGGAAAATATGCCTTTTCGTCGTCAAATCCTTCGATTCGATAGAGGAAGCACCCTCTTCCTTGAACTCGATCTCGAACGGCGTATGGTACGCTTCCTTGTCCAGATACGTCCGTACGGTTTCGATCAGCCCGATCTCCTTCAGCAGGAACGGATTCAATTCGAAGCAGCTTTGCCGCAAGCTGTTGTTGATCATTTCTACGAAATTGATAATGTTGTTCAAGTGCTCCTTGTCTTCCTTGTTCATCGCATACTTGTCCAGCAGTGCCACGAATCGCCGTTTAAGGAAAAACAAATCCTGCATCGTCGTATCGTGAAGATCGGCCGCAATCCGGAGCCGTTCTTCCTCTTGCAGCTCGAACATGATTTTGCGGAACCATTGAATATCCTGCGCCGATTGCTCGTCGGGCAACTGCGCCGCCAGCAGCTGCATCTTCGCCGTCAGCTTGCGGATCAGGTGGACGTTCTCCAGACTGACCTCCAGGTAGGAAGTAATCAAGTGGAGCCATTGAACCTCTTCCTTGCCCAGCAAGGTGTTCGCTTTGTTGCTCGTGATGACGAGGTAGCTGGCGTATTCTTCATGACGGTTAATCTCGATACAGGTGTATATCGGATGGTGAAGCCAAGTCGATGAGCGGATCATCTCCTTGATCTCCGTCGTATCGATCTCGCCTTCGTCGATGATCTCGGTATCGTTCTCGTACTGGAACACGATCGCACCGCCCCTTACCTGGAGCGTCTTAACGATGTCCACGAGGACAATTTCTTTCAGATCGCGGAAGCTGGAGATGGCTCCGAGACTCTTGGAAATTTTCTTGAGCGCCGTCTGAAGCACATACTTCCTCGGGAACAAGAACCGTTCCAGCCGAGTTGTGAAGTATTCGGCCGAGTACATGACGGTGGACAGCATGATGACGGAGCCGAAAAACATAAAAATAATTTCTCTTGCATCAATTAAGTCTTTAAACAAGAAGACAAAACTTCCTGTAAAAATAGTAGACGGAATGATCGCAAGCATAGCGGCAAAAGCAAAACGCCGAAGTACTAAGCCAATGTCGTACAACTGGTTCGTAGCAATTAAGTACGCGAATGAGATCGGGAAGAATAAGATAAACCAGCTCGTGTAAACGGCATTAATAAATCGCTGTCCGGTAAGGATTTGCGGAATAAACGATAAACAAATTGAAGGTAAAAAAGATAGAAAAAGAGAAAACCATACACTTCTAACAATACTCGACAAATAAGATTTTTCTTTTCGAATTTTAAAGTAAATAAATGTTAAAACAATTATATTGAACAGAAATCCAATAATGAAGAAAAACAAGGTCATAGTACCATTATGACGGTGAATCATATAAGCTGTTGGAGGATATAGCATTAGAAGTCTTACCCCAAATCCTATCACAGCTATAGCATATAAGTATTTTATTATCTTTTTAGGTAACTGTATATTTCCCTTCTCTTTGAAAAAGATCACTAGGAAATGAAAAAAAACAAAAGGTAATACCATCACCAGACTAGTGATTTGAATCTTTCCAATGGCGTCCCCTCTAACAGAAGCGCCTTGGTTTATGTAAATGATGCCACAAGTTAAAAAAACAGTTGCAAGTAACCGTGCCGAAGAGGAATGATTTATCCTCGTATACAGTAAACCAGCCAAAAATAAGCACAATAATCCTTCGAACAGTGGAATAATATCGAAAGTTAGCTCGCTCCGCGAATCAATTATGATTCTATCCTCAAGTCCACCCCTTGATATAACCAATTCATGAGCCTGTTCGATTGTTTTCCATTTGTAAATCATCGGATTCTCGTGCGGGGATCTACCATCGACTTGTTTGATGATATCTCCCACTTTTAAATTAAGTTTAACACTAGCACCGTCCTCATCCAACTCCTTGATTTCCCATTGATTCTGTTGATTTAATTTTAAATAAATTCCGATATAAGGATATTTGAACGTAATGTAAGTACACCAAACTTGCAATACAACAAAAATCGACAAAAATAGCAATATTGCAATCTTTTTTTTCATAAAATTCTCCCTAGATGCTTACTTTTATTATACTTTCTTGATATACTATCTCTAGTAAAATCGTCTCATAAAAGGGGATATTCTACATGCTAACCATTCGGGTAACGCCGCAGTTACATCATGTCGTTCACATGTTAAAAGGTGTCGATTTTCAAAAAAATGTAAGCACTTCCTTGAAATGCTCATTCCTATCTGATGCCGAATCTCTAGCGGTTTCTGAAACATTCGCCCGAATAGTTCATGGTAAATTGAAACAACCAAAAGAACCTCTTACTGAATGGTCCTAATCTATAGTATTATTTTACCAAATAAATAAGAGATTGTATATTAGGTCTTTTCTAGTATACAATCTCTTTTTAGATTTTCCGCATTATTTCGATAAAATGCGACAATTACATTAAAATGAAAATCATAAATATGACGAAACTATCCATTTTTTGTAACCAGTTCTTGTAGACAAGTTCTTCTTAATTCCCTTCGCCATACTATCGTTTCTTAAATCGAACCCACCACAACTCCTTTTTTCAAATAATCCGTTCATAACTAAACCATAAGATACCGTGGCACCCCTTTTCATAGTCCTGCATCTTCCAAAAAATAGTTGACAATCTATTCTGTTATTCGCTAGGATAATGGATACCAAGTTAATTTCCCATATATTACAAAAATTTTACTTTAATTAACTTGTACAATGTAGGATGTGAAAGGAGGGCACCATAAAACCAAACTGTGACCAAAAGGTAAAGTTATTGCTGTTAACTTTCACTTATCCGAAATTCAAATCCTAGCACATTAAGTATCAAGCACTCACCTTAGTTCTACATATTTTATAATCATTTAAGGAGGAATATTTTCTATGTTCACTTTCAAAAAATCCATCCCAATGTTATCCATTCTAGCAACCCTCACCATCGCTTCCGCAGCCTATGCTGCTAACGATGCTATAAACCTTGCCTATCAAGATGCAAAGGCAACTGGAAGTTTAGTTACAGATTTCTCCGTTTTTGAAAATGATAAGGCTAATGCAAGAACCGATTGGCAAAATAATCAAACTTGGCAGTATCTTGTCGTTGGGGTGACACTTAAATCTGCAGAAAATATTAGTGCCGCCTATGAAATCCATGGCTCGGACTATGGTAACTGGGCACATGTATCGGCATCAAAAGGGGGAGTATGGGCTTTCCAAAGTGACCACAAGATTCTTGATCGATATAATACAGCGACCGTACGAACCATCGAATCCCTGACGAGCAGATGGTAATAAGGTCGTAAGAAGGGTGAAATATGCACCACAATGGTAAACTTTTCATAGTTAACCATTGTGGTGCTATATTTTGTGTATTACAGCGACTTAGGAATTCGTTGTATCACAGTTAATTTGTGCGTATAAATATTATTTTGGGATAATTTCGGGAGGAAATGTGAACACACTGAATCGCGTCCTTAGCCAGATTAAAGCATACCCGTTTACTTTCTTCATACTGGTTTTTAGCATTAGCCTATCCATCGGTTTAATTACAACTACTTTATATTCCATCAATAAGGCAGTTGAAATCGAGCGCTACTTGGACAAATATCAAATTAACAATAAAATTTCCTTCTCCTTAGACTTTGAAGAGCAAGTAGACATGAAGGCCATTATCAAAGCGTTCAGCACGATGAGTGTGAATAGTAATCTGCTTATAAATTCACTTAGCGTAGAAACAGACCTAGGCATGGTCAATCCTATGATTGAATATTGGAAAGCAGATGAATACAATAAACTTCCTTTGTTAGAAGGAGAATCTATCCGGAAAAGTTCCTTGGATCGCGGGGATAAATTATGCATGGTAGGAAGAGCTTTTATTCCCTATATCATTAAAGAGAACGGGAAACAATACGTCAAAATAGATCATGAGAAATATGAGATTACGGGAATCATAGGAACGAATAAAGGCAACTCGCCTTATCTCGACCACAAAATAGTTATACCTATTACAAGTTTGACTGAGCGAGCGGAATCCAAGCTACAGAGCCAAAAAAGTATCCCTGTCGTTTTATATGGAGATCAGACACGCTTATTAAAAGATTACGATACCGTAAAAAATCAGGTGTCGATATTTAAAGTCAATAACGCAGACTTCTCTTCCCTGAGAGGTTCCTCTCCATATACACATTTAGGTAATCTCGGGAATCAAATTACTTTTATCATCACTGTATATGTGCTGGCTTTGATCAACGCCGTCAATATCGCTGTATATTGGATCAAAGAACGAAGAGTTGAAATTGCAATCAAAAAAGCATTTGGCATTAGCAATTCTACAATTGCTTTTTCATTTTATAGCGAAATGTTAGTCGTATTTCTCTTCTCCTCGTTGTTGGTTTGTATTGTGCAGATTTGGATGAGCCCTATCATTGAACAGTGGGTTGGATACCCATATAAAATAACGTTAACGGATATTATTAATCATGCGGCTTTCGTCTTCATAACTTCACTGTTAGTCGTGATTATCCCATTAATCAGTTCGAGGAATATCCAACCTGTTGAGTTGATGAGAAAGGTTTGATCAGATGAGGAGCATAAAGATTGCCTGGAAGTCATTGTGGGAACGCAAGTTAGCAACGCTCTTTATCATGCTTCAGTTAGTCATTTCGTTTTACTTAATAAGCAATGGTTTTATTCAATTAAGTATACCTGACTATGCAAGTGAAACCATTAAAAAATATTCCAATTTGGCTCTCGAAAAAACTTTGACGTTCTCCGTTCCAGATTTAACAAGTGATAATACATGGTCTATTGAACGCTACCTTAAATTAAGAAAAGAAGTTAGCGGCATGAATGAAGTCAGCAATTACGGTTCATTTTCCACGGCTTATTTCATTCTATCCGATCTAAAAAATAGTGATTTATATGAGGCAAAGAATCAAGTTTTATATAAAAACAGTCCATTGAGAGGGAAAGAAAAGCTATCTTATATGGTTTATTTCGATGAGTCCATATTCAGCAGTTCGAAGATCAAAATACTTAAGGGACGGTCGCTTGCTAAACAAGACTTTGCCGCTGAACACCATGAGCAGATTCCTGTATTGGTTGGGCAAGATTACGAGGGTATATTTGACATCGGAGATACATTTTCCATTTATTGGTTTGGCGAAAAACTGAATTATCGAGTTGTAGGCGTAATGGACAGAGAGAGCAAGTGGCTCGATAAAAATGATTATATTTCAATGGGGGTAAGAGATCTGAATGCAGCAATTGTCACCCCTTTCTTGGATTATCAAAAAAACTCCTCGCCGTTTGTTATTAGTTCCTTGCAAAAAAGTACTTTTGTGAGCGTCCAGGATACAGACGATCGTAAAATATTATCGGAGAAAATAAAGCAAGCAGCGACTCAACTTGGTCTGCCTTCACCCATTGTACGCTCTATAAAAGAAGAGTTGGATGCTTACAAAAAAAGCAAAATAGAATTGGTTAAATTAAATCTATATGCCGGAGTATTTTTTCTGCTTACCACCTCGATTGGGATTATTACTTCCACCCTTTCTTCTATTCGAATTCGATTTTATGAATTTGGTATAAGAAGGGTATTCGGAGAATCGATTATTAGTATAGCTCGCTCCATCATCATTGAGGTATTTTTGCTCATTTTGCTAAGCGCATGCTTTGGTGTATTCTGGAATTATTATAATAGTGCAACGTCAATCATCGCCGATATGTCGTCGGTTAAAGATCTCTTTGGAATCGCATTATTCGCTAAAGTAATAATCTTGGTCTTATTGCTCACTTTTTTATCAGTTTTATACCCTATTCGGGTACTGTACAGAGAATCTCCCTACAAACTAATAAGCGGAGTTGAGAATTAAATGCCAGTGATTGAACTATCTAACGTATCAAAAGTATACGGGAATCATAAAAATAAGTTTACAGCGCTTAACAATATTAATCTAACAATCGAACAGGGGGATTTCTTAGCGATTGTAGGACCGTCCGGTTCTGGAAAAACGACATTATTAAATATTATGGGATGTATGGATTCACCAACAAGAGGCGAGTGTAAAATAATGGGCAGACCCACAACTGGTTTAAAAGACTCTCAATTGATTCATATTCGTAATCGCGTAGTGAGTTTCATTTTTCAACATTATGCATTGCTCAATAATTATAGTGTTTATGATAATGTAACGCTGCCTTTTGCAGAACGCAAGATGAGTAAGCATGAGAAAATGGAGAAGGCGAAGCAATATTTAAGCAAGCTGGGAATAGAGGATTTGTTCCACAAAAAAGTAAAGAATTTGTCAGGCGGCCAAAAGCAGCGCGTAGCTATTGCGAGAGCATTAGCATCAGAAGCAGAAATTATCTTCGCCGATGAACCTACCGGGGCTCTTGATTCAACGAATGCAGATAAACTTATGGAAATACTATGCACTCTGAACAATGAGGGAAAAACGATCATTGTTATTACCCATGATTCTCATGTGGCCTCATATGCCAATAGAAAGTTGTTTATGAAAGATGGGAACATTACTTTTGACGAGCCCGCGATAGCCCAAAAAGAAGCATAGGAGATTATAATCGTGACAAAAAAATCTATTATCGTTTTATCCGTAGTAGGTGTATTGATTTTATGCGGCATTGGCGTGTTCTATAAATTAATTGACGATGTGATAGAAAGAAAATGGGGAGGGACAATTAGTAAGGCGGAGTACAACGAAAAATTTAAAGTGATCGAAAAGGAATTTTCGGTAAACAATACTTTTTTCTTAAATTTACAAACGAAGTTTTTGATTGAGCTAAGTTCGGGTGATTTAGCTATCGAAGTGTGGAATCCAAAGGAAGAGAAAGTTTTTTTTGACCAAGTAACCAGTGAGCATACTTATATGAACAGTTTTAAGACCTCGCCAATGAAAGGAGTTTGGAAAATAAAACTTATTACTACTCCCGAAACTGAGGGTAAGTATCAAGGGATTTTCCAAAGTGATTCTGCCTCCTTAGTAAATTGGAACAATCAAGAGCTAGCAGGTAATTGATGGGTCTGTAATCGTCACTCAGTAATTCCTCCTACAATATGGAGCCTTTCCTGACAGTGTTCCTGCAGTACAGACAATCTTGTACTGTCCGGATTGGCTTTCACCTTTACTTCATACCAATGGCCCTAAACATCTAACAGGTAACCGTTTAGCCTTCTCGGCATCCCATAAACTAGGAGATGAAGTGAATTTGAGGAAAAAGTTACTTTTAGCGTTTATCGTGGGCAGCTGCATTTCAGCCGCTTCCGCAGCAAGCAGTTCCGATTTGATACAGGCGCATTTATTCCCCGGATCTATCTACTTCAATAATCAACCCGCCAATAAGCAGAGCGGAGCTTTTGAGCTTCTCAACTATAACGGTTCCGTTTATGTGCCCCTACGCTACATTGCCGAAAATATGGGCGGCAAAATTCATTATGACGAAGCAAACAAAGACATTTATATCGATCGGCGCGTTAACAACTTGACGAAAGCCGAAATTAGCGTATCCAAACAAGCAGATAATTTTATGCTAAATCTTCACAGTGAAAAAGAAGCCTACAAATCGAACGAAATCATTCATCTATGGAGCTCCCTTGTTTATTTAGGGGATGAAGAGATCACCGTTGGTCATGGGAACCCCATCATCCTTTTTTCGGTTCGGGACGAGGAAGGAATTTCTTCTGATGAATATATAGAGACTGTTTTAATAAGAGATCAAATCAAGAAAAATAACGAGTATAAAGCCACTCTCCCTCTAAATGTAATAGAATCTTACAACTATAATAAAAAAGGACGTCCCGACATTAAGAAATTTTTGGAGAAAGAGCGGCGGCCTTGGCTGCTATCGCCGGGAAAATATACGGTCAGGGTAACGGCGGATTTTAGTATCGATGGGGATAAAAAAGACAAAATCATGAAAAGTGAAATCACGATACAAGTCGAACCACAGTGAACCAACAACAACCGAAATCCAGAAAATGTGTTAGAGCATGTTTTCAAAGCTAAGATAGCCATAACGTAGGGGGATTTAAGGAATCAAGTTTTATCCCAACCTGAGGACAAGACTTGATTCCATTGATGTAAAGGACAGTGCATTACTAATCCGTAATGTTTCCGCACCAGCGAGTGATTCCTTCATTTATTGTTTGCATTGGATTCGGATCTGATAGAGAAATCGCCCAGGCAATGTGTCCATCCGGCCGAATAAGTGCCGTGTGGACGTCGTTCCAATCCGCGTCTGCCTCAGCCAAAGATGCATGTACAACTTGAAGGTTGCTATACGTTTCCCATTGACCGCTATTCTGTTCGTTAAAATGGAAGTGCAACAGAAGAAAAGTACCTTTGTGCAGGAACGGATAGGAGTTAATCAATTGCCCGTCTTTCAGCTTTAAGCTTAGATCCTTGAAACGTTTCCCGTTTAAAGGATGGGGAGGCGCTTCGGCGTCTGGAGTATAATGTACATCAATTGCGGAAACTTGTGCGGCGATTTGATAATTAGCCTCCGGTATCTGAATCAGATTAGCCAGCATCCTTCGCAGTTCCGTGATGGGAGGAGTCACGTCCAGAAGCAGGGTTTGGACCTCGGTATTCCGGAGCAAGGCCGTATTCCATGGGAAACGTTCGGTATGATAACTGTCCAATAGCCAGTCCGGAGCCCAGCCTTTGATTGCTCCTGCAAGCTTCCAGCCTAAGTTCATCGCTTCTTGTAAGCCGACGTTCATTCCCTGTCCACCAGCCGGAAAATGAATGTGCGCCGAATCTCCCGCCAAAAACAATCGACCATTCCGATAGCGTCCCGCTTGCCGCGTCGCATTTCCGAAACGGGACATCCATTTCACATCGTTCAATCCCAGGTCGCTTCCGGTCGTACGGATGATCGATGAACGAAACTCTTCAAATGTAACGGTCTCATCCTTAGAGATGTTGCGTCTCTCCATATCGATAATTAAGACCCGATACATATGATCATTGATCGGCATGATGCTGACCAAACCTTTTTCTGTAATCCGGGATATGACACTCATAGGAGCCAAATCAGATAGAACGGCATCCCCCAGAATAGCCGTGAAGGTCGCGTCTGTACCTTCAAATGATATATTTGCATGTTTGCGAACCAAACTTCTGGCTCCGTCCGTACCTACCACATAAGCTGATCTTAACGTTGTTTCTCCATTAGGTCCCGCGATCTTAACGTCGACCCCACCCTCATCCTGATGCACAGATAGAGCCTCAACCTCTCTCCAGACCTCTGCGCCAAGGCTAAGAGCCCATTCCTCCAGCACCTTCTCCGTCTCACTCTGCGGTAAAAAGAGCGTGTGATTGGAAGAAGAATCCAACACTGAGAAATCCAAAGGAGTTTCTAATCCGGCAAAATGCCCTCGTGAAAGTAAGCGGCCTTTGCCGATTAATTTTGATTTCACTCCACGCATATCTAATATTTCAAGGGTTCGTGGATGTACTGTAAGCGCACGTGAATATGGAGTTGTCTCTTTTAATCGCTCAATGACGCAGACCTTTACACCGGCTAATGCCAATTCTCCAGCCAACATCATGCCGACAGGTCCGCCACCGATAAGGATGACTTCATATTTCATATAAATAACCTCTTTTCTTAAACATTATGGGAAGATCACGATAGCGTCTATTTCGATAAGCCATTCAGGATCAGCTAGTGCTTGAACGCCTATATAGGTACTTGCTGTCTTCGGCCAGTTAGGGCCAAACACATGAAATCCGGCGTCAAAAATAATCGAAATCAATTCCGGGTTGTGGTTTACCACAAAAATATTCATTTTTGCAATGTTCAATGGATCCGCTCGTGCGGCTTCCAATGCATACTTTAGATTGGTGAACACTTGAATCGCTTGCGCGTAATAGTCCCCTGAACCGACCAATGCTCCTGTTTCATCTACAGAAACCTGACCTGAGATGAAGGCCAGTTTAGAGGCAGTAGTTACCACGACATGAGAAATTACAGATGTGACCTTGTCCGTCAATGTCTTTGGATTCACGATTTCCATAGGCAAGCATGCTCCATTTCCATATTTATAAATCTTCTCTTGAAAAGTGGATAAGTGTTTCCGGTAGAACCTCCTCCATCAAAATTATTGTTTCGTTAGAACTCTTTTTAATAATTGTTAATAAAGAAAAAAATAAAAATAATATATAATTTTTGTTTCATATGAAACAATACTATTGTACTGGGTCATTCCTTATCCTGTCAACCCCAATATGAGCATGCCCGTTTGTTTCTCAGAAAATAATCTATGCTATAATGAAACAAATGAGTCGAGGAGTCAGCATAATCATGGATACTGCCAATAAAAACAAAACCGCAATTCATGAATTTTTCGTTCAGTTTCTTCAGCAAAAAGAGCAATATGAAACCCGAATAACTGCAGCATACCTCGAGGATATCCGGAAGCATATCGAACCGGAATTCAGATTGAACATGACGGAACTGCACACCATTGCGTGCATCGGAGAGCAGGAGCCGATCAATGTCACTTCCATCGCGGAAAGGATAAATTTAAGCAAAGGGAATACCTCCAAGATCGCAAATAAATTACTAAAGGCAGGTTGGGTGCGAAAAGCCCAACTCAACGATAACAAAAAGGAAGTGTACTTTCGGCTAACGCCTGTCGGCAAAAAGCTATTTGCTGCTCATGATGAGCTCCATACGAAGGAAAAGCAAAGAATGTACGAATTTTTGGAAAGATACAACGAAAGCGAGCTTGAATTTATCAAACGGCTGTTTGGAGATATGGTTGACTTCTATCGCTAACTTACCGAAGGTTACTACTAACAATCCCGCCTAAAATAATGATCACTCCCATCCACTGAGGCAAGCTTATTGGTTCAGCTAGCACTAAAGAGGATATTGTAATGACAACCAGCAGTTCGGATGCTGTCGGAATGGTTCCGAGTCCTGAACCAACATGCGGCATGCCATGGAAAACAAAAGGGGGGGGGGGCTGCTTTTTCAACAGAACTACTCAAAAAAACGAATGTGGAAATGGTTAATGCAGCAAGCATTCCCCAAAAGCTTCCCAACCATGACAACGCCATGCATTCCTGAAACTACACATTGGCAGCCAAAATGGACCCAATTAAGGAAACAGGTGACTGGCATGAAAAGATTTTTTATTCTTATGTCTTTTGTACTAATTATTGGTTTTTTATGTTTCTATTGGGTATCATTCTGCTATCAAAAAAATGTAGACGGTATTCCAATACCTAACAAGGCAATTTTAAAAGAAAAAATCGTTTCAACTGAAAGAGTGATGCATATTTATAGATTAGACGGGTTACAACAAACAGACGGTTTCCCGGAAAGTTATAAAATTCGACTCAAACTATCAGGATGGAACTATTCGGGAATAGAGAGCGAAGGGGCACTATTTGTTTTCGAAAAAAATGACGGTAAAAAATTATATATTTCTACATACAATGACGAATTTTCACTTTCCATGCCAAATTAAAAAATATTCCCCACCATACAAAAAGATCGCCCCTTGTCCGCATCATTTGCGGCAGGGACGATCTTCCGTGTCATAGTTTGTAATAATTTATCCACTTGTTCGAGTACGACGAAAACAGCCATCAGCTCTTTTTGCTCAAGGAAGCTTAAATCCGTGAAGCCCCTAATCTCATTCATCTCCCGAAAGCCAATTGAGAACAAGCCGCCGGTCATCCATTTCATAGAGAGCATAAAAGCCTCTCCAGCATCCTGAAAAACCTTCAACAGGCTGATACCCGTATGTTTCGGGAATAAACGGCCAGTCCTTTTCGATAGCCGCCAGTTCATAGCACTTTTTCTTGCTGTTCAGACATATGGGTGCGCGCAGCTCACTTTCTAAACGTTCTTTCGTAATCCTCAAAGCGGATTTTTCTAATCTGCTTGCGGTCCGAGGTGCGAACGATAATGCCTTCGGATTTGCCTCTGGCGTCGATCCCGACTTGGGTTTGCTCAAACTGCTTCAAAAATGAAAACGTCTCTTCCAGCGACTGCGGAAAAGCGGAGCCCTTCACGCTAGTCAACAGCGGCGCATACGCCAGCTCCATCGTTTTAACAAAATCGAGCCTCTCCGCCTCATGATAAAAAGGCTGGTTTCCATGATCGCGCCATTCCGCTATTTTTTCTTGCGGCAGCGTAAGGAGATGCTCCAATTGCTTCTTATCCAATGAAAACACGTCAAAAACTCTGTACGCTTGCGTCTTATTTTCCGTGTAGTTTTTAGCCGCCTTCGTTTTCCCTCCGTACGATTCCTGGTAGATGACGGTCAATGCCCAATCCTCGTCCGAACAAATCCGGTCAATCAATTGATCGGCCAACGGGCGCAGAAATTCGGCAATATTCCCGTAAGGGTTACCTATCCTGTCTCCTTTGGCAAACAACAGCTCCTCTCTTGAGCCGATGAGATAATCGATGTCGTTCCCATTTTTGAACAAAATGATCCTGGCGTTCTCCCCATCCACTTTTTCGTAAACAAATACATCGTCGGCCTCGGAGAAGCCTCTGCCTTCCGATAATTCGTCAGTTAAACGGCCTCTTTCCCCCAATTGATGATAAGTAAGAATGCTCGGATATTTCGTCAAAGAGTTCATTTTCTTTAAGTCCATGAATGGTTGTCCCCCTGAATATCTCGTATGTTTTACCATAATAAGGTTTCTATAGATTCATTATCGTCTCCTTTGGGTGAAATTGTTATTTTTATTTTGGGATGGGCGAATTCGGGGCAAATGTCCCGGATGTTAACTAAAGTAAGCTTCCATATCCACCAAAATGTGCTATGATGCCTGTTAACTATTTCCGAAAGACAGGTGTCCTGATGTCAAATACTTATGCCAACCATCGAATCGAAAAAGCCGATCTTGATTTTGACGGGGTCAACGGAACGTATTTTAATGGCGCCGCTTATTTGTTTTATCACAAAAGATCCACGACCCAAGGAGATCGTATCGTGTACTCCCGCGTCATCCTCAAAAACGAAAAGGGCAAGGAAAGCTTGGAAACGTACGATGCCAATACGGTGATGCATAATAAGAAAAACTACAACGTCAACGGCCATAGTGAAATCTCCAACATTGCCAGCGTCGTGCACCAAGGAGCATTGTATGTATTTTGGACGGAGGACGGCCACCTCTGGCACAAGAAAACGGCGGACGGCCAGACGTGGACAACGGCCGAACAGATCGGCTTCGCCTTCAATCGGCGCACGCAATTCGCAGCTGTGTCATTGGGCGGACGACTGTATCTCATCGGCGGACGCCATGTGGACAACAAGGACACTTTGGTTGTGGTTTTCCTCGATAACGACGGAAAAACGTGGCGTTCCGAGAACCATCTCAACTGGAAAAATATTCGGAACGTGTGCGCCTGCGCCTACCATGACGCAAACGGCAGCCTCAGCATCATGATCGGCATCGTGACCACCAACGCGAATCTGTGGACGGCAGTGTATCGCTGCAGCATCGACTCGAACATCGAAGGCAGCGGGCTGCGGGAGGTCAGCAGCCAGCGGCATAACGAATACGACGGACTTGTCGACTTCCTCGCCTTGGAGACCGGCACCGTTCAGGACAGCATCCAAGATCCTGCGATCCAGTTGTTCATCAATGGCTGGCACCGACCTCACGTCTGGGCCGGGTACAAAAACAACCAGAAGAAAGAATACAACATCCGTACAGGCGTATGGGGACCGAAAATGACCCGTTCGCACGGTCATACGAAATACCCGACCTGGAAATACATGGGTGCCCTGCAATACTTCGCACCATTCGGGGATAAGGGCGAGATGCAGCAAGAAATCTGGCTCTACATGTGCTATAACGACGACAGCGTCGTGCAGCAGGGGAGGAGCCAACTGGTGCTCTGCCGCTACAAGTCGGACAAGATGAAATATGTAAAGACGGAAGACGGCACGGTCAGCAAAGAATTCCGGGCTCTGATCGGCGTAGTGGAAGGCGCTCCGCCCTATGTGCGGAACGGCAGCGAATCCGGCAACTACGGGTCTACCTTCTATTATGGCCGTACCGAGACCAGTCAGGTGGCGATTTCCACCCAGTTCAAGTTCAGCGCGTATGTCAAAGCGGGCGGCAGTCTGCCTGCCGGCGTGGAGGCCACTTTGAAATTCACCACCGAGCATTCGTACAAAGCGACACAAGCCTCGGAAGTGACCACCCTGTTTGACAAAAGTATCGTCCCTGTCCCGGGGGAGAATGCCGTGACCTACATTTACCTCGCGCCTCATGTCTTCAAGACAACCTATGAGATGTACGACTGGAAAGGAGAAAGACCGTTCGGCATTCAGAGCTGTTTATTCCATGCGAAGAAGGCTAGTGTCGATTTTGACATGCACGATATTCTCCATACCTACGTGAACAACCCGAACACGCACAATTACGAGACCTTCCTTCTCCGTTCCGGCGACTTGGCTCCGTATGCCGACACCGAGCGCAGCCTTTCGCTCGATGTCACCTGGGTCCCGGGCGAGACCAGCGTCTTTTTCCAAAAGAAGACCTCGGCCGTCGAGATTGAGAGCAGCAAAGTGTCGGCCGAATTTGCGGAGGGCATCAAAAACATCTTCGACATCGGCGGCAATCTATCCTACGAGTATGAATTCTCTCACCGCTCCGACGTGTCGGAGAAGGTCGGCGTGAAATTGAATTTCCCGTTCCCACGACCCGATCACCCGGAAGACGTCAAAAAATATGTGCTTCGCATGCACCTGCTGGTGCCCGGCGAGAATCAGACCAAGCCATGCTATTGGATTCCGGAGGGCAAAGAAGAGCAGCGGCCGTGGTGCGTGGCATGGTCGGTCGAGGAAGTCGTCAAGCAGGGAAAGAAAACAACTTAGGCGAAATCCGTCCGCTGGAACGACAGGAGGCAGACAAAAAGCGGCCCGATTGGATCGGAACCGCTTTTTTGTCTTCACTCCATAGGAAGCCCCTTCACCTCGCATCCGGGACAATAGCGGATGTAGTTGAAGTTTTCGGTCGGCACGGTTTTGACCGTCTTGCCATTCCGATCTTTATAGATCTCGTATTGCCGATAAGCTTCCACCAAGTAGCTTCCATCTTGATACTGATCGGCTAATTTCCACTGCGTGTATACCGAGTATTGCTTGGCTCCGTTTATGGAGGAACCGGAAGCGGAAGCGGTGAATGCGCCGGTAGTAGCGATAGCCGGTTCACCGCCGACCTCAATTTTGCCTAACAGGCTCATCGCCCCATCAGATAAAAAAGGAAAGCTATGTTTCCTGTCCACCATAATGAGCAGAGCCAGCAGCATATTCAAAAACACAACAATAGAAATCCATACCGATTTCTTATGAACGATATTCATTGTTCGCTGAAGCACCGTATCCCCCCTTAGCAGACAAGTTGTCTTATATCATTAGATATGCGCTTCAAGGGCGGAACATGCTTCGGCTGAAGGTCCGGTCCGCAGGAACCTAGGGACCACGCGGGCTGCGGCCGTATCAAGCAAGCGGCCAGCGGTTCAAATGGTCGATCGTCGGCCGATGAATTTGCATTTTTATTCGCTAAAGGATCTTTTATGAAAAGAAACAGGAATTTAACAGTTAACGTTGAATGTTGATAATACGGAGGAAAGATAACGTTTTCACAGAGGGGGCGGTTTTCGGATGCGGTTTCCACGCTACGAGGTTCGCGAAGAAATTCAAATCGGCAAGCTGATTTCCTGCTTCTATTTCGAGTTATCCAAAAACTACAGGTACGCCGGCGAAAAGCACGACTTTTGGGAAATCTTTTACGTGGACAAGGGCGAGATCGAAATCGACACCGATTCCGGCCATTTCAACTTGAAGCAGGGCGACCTGCTGTTCCACGAGCCCGACGAATTCCACAGTCCGAAAAGCAACGGAAAAGTGTCCCCGAACGTCTTCATCGTCACCTTCGAATGCGAATCCGAGCCCATGTCGTTCTTTCTCAAGCAAAAGCTGTTCCATCTGGACGACAAAATACGTCCGGTGCTCGCCCGGCTGATCGAGGAAGGCTGGAACGCCTTCGGGCCAAGCCCCGCAGGCAGCGGCAGAATCCTGTATCCGCGGGATAACGCCCCGTTCGGGAGCGAGCAGTTGTTCAAGCTGCATCTGGAAACGCTGTTGATCTACCTGATCCGCGCAAGCCACGAAGAGCGGGACATCAAATCGCCCCCCGTCCCCCGCAGCAAGCAAGAAAGCGGCATGGCCGACAAAGTGATCGGCTACATGAACGAGCATATCGGCGATAATTTGACGCTGGATATGCTGTGCGACCACTTCGCCATCGGGCGGACCCAAATGAGCATTATGTTCAAAAAACGGGTCGGCTGCGGCGTCATGGAATATTTGAACCAGCTCAAAATCGACCGCGCCAAAACCTACATCCGCGAAGACGTGTACAATTTAACCGAAATCTCCGAGCTCCTCGGCTACAGCAGCGTCCATTACTTCTCCCGCCACTTCAAGAAAGCGACCGGCATGACGCCGTCGGAATATGCGAAGACGCTATCCGCCGGATACGCCCGGATCGTCAAATAAGCGCCCGAACGCAGACGGCCCTCCATCCCCATCGAGCAAGCGGGGAAGGAGGGCCGGACCGTTAAAATAAAATTTCGCGGCGGCTCCGATACGATTCGTACGTGCCAAGAATGATCTCCAGCGAATGCTTCCCGTCATGGCCGGTCACGATAGGCTCGCGATCGTGCAGCACCGCCAGCGCCATATCTCGGATCTGTGCGGCGTGACCGTCGGGAATGACGGCAAACGGCTCGAACCTCGGAATGTCCACCCGCTCCCCGATCACGTCAAGCGTCGTAATCTCGTCGCCGGTCAACACAATCGTGCCCTTGTCGCCGTGAAGGACGATCCGGTGGTCGGGCTGATTGTAAGCCGTTGTCGTCGCTTCGATCGATCCGAGCGCGCCGCTTTTGAATTGCAGCGAGGCGACGGCAGTGTCCTCCACCTCGATATCCCGCAGGACATTGCGCGCGTAGCCGTGCAGCGAATCGACCGGCCCGGCCAGCCATTGCAGCAAATCGATCGTGTGGATGCCCTGATTCATCATCGCCCCGCCACCGTCCATCGCCCACGTCCCGCGCCAGCCTGCGCTGTCGTAGTACGCTTGGTCGCGGTAAAACTTGACGTAGCCGGAGCACAGGCTCAACCGGCCGAGCTTCCCGTCGTCCAGCAGCTTCTTGACGAACTGCGAAGCGGGCGACATGCGCCGGGGAAAGATCGTCGCCAGCTTCACGCCGATGACGTCGCACGCCTCGATCATCCGCTCGGCATCCGACAGCCGGATGGCCATCGGCTTCTCGCAGACGATATGCTTGCCCGCCTCGGCCGCCTGAATCGTCTGCCCGGCATGCATGCCGCTTGGCGTGCACAAGCAGACGACGTCGACGTCAGGGTCCGCCAGCAGCATTCCGTAATCGGTGTAAGCCTTCACCCCGTACTTCGCCCCATACTGCTCCGCCCGGCCTGCATCGACGTCGCAGACGGCTACAAGCTCCGCTTCCGGAGCCCGCTCGATGCCGGTAAAATGACTCGACGATATGCCGCCGCAGCCGACGACGGCAAACCGCACCTTGCGTGGTTGATCGCTCATTTCGTATCCTCGCTTTTCAATTATTCATATTCATCGTTCACGGTATGAATCAGCGTCGCATGCTCGTCGGCAAGGACGGTAGCCCGGCCCGTCGCGATAATGTCCCGGTGCGTCAGGAGGCTCGCCTTCCCTTCGATCCGGTTCAGAAAATCGCGCGTAATCGTAACCTTTACGGGCTCCGGCTCCACGCGGACGAAAGCCTCCCCGTGCGTTATCCGGTAGTACAGCTCGCCGATCGCATCGCAGGAAGGATCTCCGTTTAAGCGCAGCTCCGCGCAGCCTTCCGTTCCGGTCACGAACAGGCGGCAATCGCCCCACGTCCAGCTTCTCTCCGGCGTATGCCAGTCCGTGTACAATTGCGCCATCGTGCCGCCGTCCAGCAGCACCTGCGCACATGCCGTATCGTAGAACGTCGGGTGTTCGGGCAACGTATGCTTGCCCACCAGGCTGTTCACCGACGCAATCTCCTGTCCGGTCAGCCAGCGCAGCAGATCGAAGTCGTGCACGAACAGGTCGATGATAATGCCGCCGTTCCGTTCCTTGGAGAAGTGCCAGGAGTGACGGGTGGCCGGCAGCAGCCGGTGCGGCTTGCGCATCGTGATGCCGACGATGCGGCCGAGCGTTCCGGCATCGATCTCACGCTTCAAAGCCGCCACCGCCGGGCGGAACCGCTCGGTCAACAGCAAGCCGATCTGGATGCGCCCGCGTCCGGCAACCGCCTCCAGCCTGTCAAGGCCGCCTCTTCCGGTAACGGCCGGCTTGTCGAGCATGACATGCTTGCCATGGCGCTCGCACCATTCGATCACGTCGATTTTGTCGCCGTTGACGGCGGACGACCCGATGATCCGGATCGACTCGTCCTGCAGCGCCGCTGCGCTGTCGAGCAGCGGAATGCCGTGCTTCTGTGCCAGCGACCGGGCGAGCGCGTTGCGCTCCGGCTCGTAAATGCCCGCGCACTCGGCTCCCTCCGCGATCATCTCGTCGACGAACGTCGTGATATGGCCGTGCTGGCAACCGTATAACGCAAATCGGATGGACATAGGACAGCTCCTTTCCTTTTTTAACTGCGTCACCGCTTCCTCATTCCACGAGCCCCGTCCGCTCGACGCCTTCCACGAACCACCGCTGGGCGATCATGTAGACGAGGAGCGGCGGCATGATGATCAGGAAGCTGGCCGCCATGCGGACCGTTTCGTTCAAGTCGAAGCTGCCCTCCGTTTCCGGGTACATCCCCGTCAGCACCTTGTTCAGATTGAACAGGCTGAGCGACAGCGGCACGTCTTTGCCGCCAAGCAGCATCCCGGTGACGAACGTCTCGTTCCAATGCCAGACGAATGAGAACAGAAACACGACCAGGATAGCCGGCTTCGCAAGCGGGATCATGACCCGCCAGTACACCCGGAACGGTCCCGCGCCGTCGATCAGCGCCGCATCCTCCAGCTCCTTCGGCAGCGTCAGGAAAAACTGGCGGAAAATGATCACGAACAGCGCGCCCCGCACCCCATGCCCGAGCAGCGCGGGCAGCAGGATGCCCCAGTGCGTGCCGAGCAGGCCCAAATTTTTGAACAGCACGTAAAGCGGAATGATAAGCGTCTGCGGCGGAATGAGGAAGCTGAAAATGAGCAGCAAGAACAGCGTGTTTCTGCCCGGAAACTTCAGTCTGGCGAAGGCATAGCCGGTAAGCGAGCAGAAGAACACCTGTCCCACGGCCGAGCCGCCGGACACGATCAGCGAGTTTTTCAACGCGTCCGGGAACTTGAGCCCCTGCCAGGCCAGCTTCAGATTGTCCCAACTCAGCGAGCTCGGCACCCACTTGATCGTCGGGTCGAGCAGATCGGCCGTCGTCTTGAACATCGTCGACAGCATATACAGGAACGGCGTCAAATACATAAGCGCCACGTCGATCAGGACGAGGTACAGCAGCGCCAGCACGATGATCCCCTTGCGCTCCCGGTCGCCGAACAGCAAGACGCGCGTCCGGTCCACCCACTGTCTCCATACCATGGCCTCCCCTACCTTTCTCCCGAGTAATGAACGAATTTGCGCGACAAGCCGAGCACGGCGAGCAGCAGGACGAATACGGCCGTGAAATAGATCCACCCCTGCGCGCTCGCGTAGCCGTAGCCGAGATTGGCCGTCGTCATGTTCGTGACGATCATATTCAGCACCGGATTGAGCAGCGGAACCGTAAACATGTCGACGATCGTATAAATGACGTTGAGCAAAATAAACGGCGTCAGCGCGGGCAGCGTAATTTTCCACAGCATCTCCCAAGGGGTCGCCCCGTCGATGAGCGAAGCCTCGTACACGCTCGCCCCGATCGTCTGAAGACCGGCCAAATAAAGCAAAATCTGTACGCCGGAATACCACAAAATGACGACGAACAAGTTCAGTACGGTCAGGATCGGATCGGCCCAGAACGTCGGCACGTTAGCCGAGATAAAGCCGGCGATATCGTATTTGTTCAGCATGTCGAGGCTGCCCGCCTTCTGGTTGAAAATTTCCGACAGCACCTGGCCGGTGCTGAAAATAACCGGAAGGAAGAAGACGGCGCGGAACGCCATCCGCCCGCGGAATTTCAAGTTGAGCAGAAGCGCCACAAACAGCGAAAAGAGCACGATGATCGGGATGACGAGCAGCGTGTTTTTCATCATGCCGACAAGCGCCGCCACAAACGTGTTGTCGGATAAAAACGCGTACGAATAATTTTCCCAGCCCTTGAACTCAAACTTCATCCCCTCCCCGGTAAACCGCACCTTCTGAAAGCTCATGTAAAGCGAGAAGCCGAGCGGGAACAGGACGAACAGCCCGAGTCCGGCCAGCCACGGAATGAGAAACAAGTAACCGGATATCGCCTGCTGCGTCTCGATCGAGAGGCGGGATCGCTTGGGACGCGTGAAAGACGAAGGCTGCATCTTATCCCTCCTTGCCGACGACGGCGAACTCGCGCGGCTTGACCGTGATGACGCCCGCCGAATAGGCCGTATCGTTGTAATTGACGACAATCGCCGTCCCGTTCTCGTAGCGGGTTTCGAACACGCCGTCGGCCAGCTCGCGGTGCCCCGAGATAAACAGGCCGCGCACCGGGCCGAGCGCTTCGTTCCAGCGTTTGTACTCCGAGGCGATCTGCTGCTTCCACACGTCGTATTGGCTGCTGTAAATAAAATCTCCCGGCGTATGGCGCAGCAGCGCGGGATCTTCGTAGGTGAGCAAATAGTGCGGAACGGCGCCGAACTCGATCGAGCGCAAAAACTCGGTCGTTCCCGTTTCCCGCAAGTTGCCCCATTCCCCCGAATAATCGACCAGACCATGAACGGCAATCGGCAGGAACGGAACCGCCTTGGTGGCGACCAGATCATAGCTGACGCCGATCGGCATCCGCTGGACGAAATCGAGCTGACCGATGAGGTAGCTATTGCCTTCCGCCGCCCCGGTGAAGCCAAGACGCTCCTTGGCGAGCCGGAGCAGCTTGCGGTAGCTTTCCGCCGCATCGGCGCGCGTCGCAGGGTGGGACGAACGATAATCCGAGTACAGGCTGCCGAGCCCTTCGAAGTACATGCCGTCGATGCCGAGTGCCTCATAGCTCCCGACGTGCTCTTCGAACAACCGCAGGGCGACGGATGCGGGATTCACATATTCGGTCTCGCCAAGCCTCTCGTCGTACCGCGCCTTGTTGTTGATGTCCCGCATCACGTCGCGGGACGGAACGAAGCTGCCGTTCAGCCGCGAACGCGTAAAGTCGGCTTGCAAGTAGACGCGGTCGCCCTGCTTCCGCGCTTCGCGGGCAAAAGCCCGTAGCCCTTCGTCGCCTCCGAGCCCCTTCTCCGCCGGCGGCACGTCGGGCATGACGCTGCGGTCCCCGCCTTTCGCCCAGCCGTTGTACAGTACATGAATTGGTCCGATTCCCGAGGCGTGCAGCCCTTTTAAAATGTCGATCCCCTGCCCGAACGTCGTGACGGGCACGAAATTCGGCGAGAACAAGCCTTTTTCCTCGGCGCCGCCGTAGAGCGTCACAAACAGCGGAAGTCCGTTCGCATCGGGCGCGATTTTTTTCATCCCTTGCGTTTCCATCAAGTAGCTGCGGTAATCGGCCGCCATTCCGGCGTAATCGGCTTTGCTGCCGTTCTGGAAGTAGTAGCGAATGCGTCGGTTTTCCGTCGACCTCATCTTTTCCACCGTCTTATATCCGGCCCCGAGCTTGCTCGTCTGGCGGAAATACTCGTTCCGGTACACGAATTGCGGCGCAATCCAGTGGAACGATGTGTACAGCCCGGCGGGCGTCGCATGCACGGTCGACGTTGCTTCCCCTTCCTCGATGACGGCCAGGTACGAATGATCGTCCCGCTTCATGCCGAACGCCGGAAAAATCGTATAGGTGCCCGGCTGGCCTGGAATCGCGTCGTCGCTGCCATAAATTTTCGCGGAGACGCGGGATTGCAGCTGATGCTCCGCCTTCATCGGAACGAGCGCGCCCATCTGCAGCGGCACCAGCATGTAGCCGTCCCGCTGAATCGCCTGCTTCTGGACCGCGCCGAAGAACGGGAACGGCCAGATCGAGACGACCTGCTTGCCCGCGCTTTCGGCGATTTGGTCGCTCGGCACGCTCACCTCCAGGTACCCGTTTTTCAACCGGACGACCGTCTTGAAGCGGATGCCGAGCGTCTGCAGGTCGAACATCAGCTCCGCTCCACCCTCGACCGGGGCGATCGTCGTTCTCGTTTTGGCGTCGCTCCCGTTCGCGGTGTTGATCAGCACGCCCGTACTTTGCTTTGCGGCATCGACATAGTCGACTATGAACGGAGAATCGGCGTTGCTTTTCCACAGCCCTTTCAAATCCGGCTCCAGCCTCGTGTCCGGATCGCTTCGCCAGACGAAATCACCTTGTTTGTCCCGGACCCGGATATGCCCGGCGTCGTTCACGAGCAGCTCCAGCCGGCCGTCCTCGGCCATTCGCCGGTAGCTGTCCGGGTTGTAGTCGATCCGCTGAATCGAGGCCGGGTTGATCGCGGGCGGCGAACCCGCCTGCCGCAGCTCCGGCTTGCCGACGAGGGGCCCTGCGAAGCCGAGCGCATACGCGGCTCCGGCCACCGCCGCCAGCAGGAGCAGGCCCGTTACGATGCGTCTAAACACGGTAGGCCACCTCCTTCACGATCTGCGCGACGAAGTCGTAAAGCTGGAACGTCAAGCCCGCGAGAATGAACAGCAGAATCCAGATCGCGAACATGAAAAGCACCGACAGCACGACGTTGACCGCGGTCTCGCCGATATCGTAATTGTGAATTTCTTTGACCATGATGAAAAAGAGCAGCAGCGTCCAGCCGATCATCACCCCGTTGCCGAAATCGTATACGACCTTCTCATTCAGCGTCAGCACGTTGGACAGCAGCGCGAGCGGCAGCGAAAGGAGCAGGAACGGCATAAGCGCATACGCGCTGCCGACGAACACCTCCGTCCATCGGCCCTGCCCTTTCATGATCGAACCGATCCAATAGTTGGCGGCAACCCACGTCAGCCACGGCACGACGAATTGCAGCAGCAGCGTCAGCGGACTGACGTTCTCGACGCCCGACGGGTTGAACAAATACGACGTCGCCAGCTTGCTGAGCAGCAGTACCGCGAAGGCGGCGATCAGCAGCAGCACGGCTGCTGGAAAGCTGCCTTCGCTGCGGTAGCGCAGCTCCCCGAACGCGTCGAACGGATGCTTCAGCACCCGCAGCGCCTGCTTCCATTGAAACCTCACGTCCTTCGCCAGCTGCGCAAGGTACGGAGAAGAGCGCAGCGACTTGGCGGGCCCGGCAGACCCTGAGACGGGACGCTTGTCATCGGGCGACACATGTAACGCGGTCATCGTTCTTCCCCCTCGATGCTTCGCGGCGTAAGCCACAGCTTGCGCTGCCGGTTCCCGAGCTTGTTCTTCAGCCTCCGCCCCAGCGCAGCCGCAATCAGCAGCACGGCGCCGCCGAAGGCCAACTGCGCAAAATGCTTCTGCATCCACAGCAGCCGTACTTGCCAGAAAGCGTCGGAGTAGCCGTTAAGATCGCCGCCCGCCCGGAATTCCCGCATCGCCTGCGCGTAATCGCCGTTCTTGTAGTACGCTTTCGCCAAGCCGAGATGGGCGCGGAAATATTTGCTGTTCCTGTTCAGCACTTCGCGCCACGGGCCTGCGCTCTCTTCGTAATGTCCTTGGATGAACAGGTCGGTCGCCTGTTGGACGAGCGCGCCGAACTCGGTCCGCTTGAACGTCTGGATCACGTTCGCCGTCCTATCGAGCACGAACAGCTTGCCGGTCGAATCGATCGCCAGCGCCGACGGGTATTGGAACAAGCCGAGCTTCCGAAACCCTTCGTCCTTGGAGCCGAAGGCAAACATCAGATCGCCGTTCGAATTATATTGGAACAACATGCCGAACTGCGCATCGACCGCGGTGATGTTGCCCAGCGAATCGACGGCAACGTCGGTGAATTGCTTTTGCTGTCCGGCGAGCAGCTTCGTGACGCCGTAGTCTTTTTCACCGAGCAGGTCCTTGCCGTCGTAGTTGAGCTTCTTGACCTGGCCTTTCGTCACCTGCATGGAGGTCGTATACAGCAAACCGTTCGGCCCTATCGACACGTTCGATACGGAGCCCGGCAGCTTGAGCAGTTCCTTCTGCAGCTGCTCCTTCGTGAAAAAGAGCCGTTTCAGCGCGTCGGTCAAGCCGAAGTCGACTTTGTTGGCGCCGAAAAACCCTTCGAAAGCTCCCTCCGGATCGAGCAGCAGCAGCCCTTGATAGCCGTTTCGCGTCGCAACATATATGTACCCCCGCTCGTCGACGGCCAGCTTCGTCGGCTGGTAGACGAAATTCGGCGGCAATATCGCCGATTGCGGCCGCCGGATCGTGCGGATATACCGCCCTTCGGCGTCGAAGACCGCGATGCGCTCGTTCTTCGTATCGGCCACATAGATCATGCCGTCGGGACGCACGAATACGCCGTTCGGCTCGTTCAGCTTCCCGTCCCCGTCAGGCTGAATGATGCGCACCGTCTGGCCCCGTTCGTCCAAATGAACGATTCGGTTGTTACCGGTATCGGCGACGAACAAATGATCGTTCGCGTCAATGTACAAATCCTCCGGATTTTTCAGTCCGCCGTGCATGAACGTATCCGGCACATAAGCCGGTTGAACCGGAATTTCCTGGCCCTCCAAATCGTAGATGAACGTGCCGTACTGCACATCGGCGCTGGCGATCCCACCGCTCCATAAGCCGAACGAAACAAGCGCAAGCAGCGCAGTCAAGCAGCGAATCCCCCGCCTTCTCATCGCCATCCCTCTCCCCCTTTCCTCGTCCGGACGTCGCAGCCGGTCATTTCAATCCCGAATGCGCCATTGTCGAAATGACTTTTCGTTGGAGCAGCAGGAACAGGACGAAGCTCGGAAGGAACATGAGCAGCCCCGCCGCAGCCGCTACCCCTTGACGCGCCACGCTGTTCGCAAGTCCGCTGGTCAGCGTGCTGACAAAGAACGGCAGCGTCTTCATCGTCTCGTCCTCGACGTACAGCGTGGACGTCTCCATGTTCCCCCAGGTCGACTGGAAGATGAGAATGCCTGCGGTCGCCACCGCCGGCATGCACAGCGGCAATATGATCCGGCCGAACAGGGTGAATTCGTTTGCTCCCTCCAGCCGAGCCGCTTCCAGCAATTCGTCGGGCAGCAGATCGATGAACTGCTTGAACAGAAAGACGATGACGGGTAGCGCGATCACAGGCAAAATGTGCGCCCAATACGTATTGATCAGGCCAAGCTTGCTGATCACGTAATAACGCGGAATTTGCACCGTCTCCGGGGCGAACATCAGCGATACGATAATGACGGAAAACATCCACTTTTTCCCAATGAACCGGTGCTTGGACAGCGCATAGGCGCACAGGGCGCTGATCAGCGTTCCCAGCACGATGGTGGCGACAGCGACGATGCCCCCGTTGAACAGGTAGCGGCTGACCGGTACGACCGCCGTTTTCGTCACGACAAGCAGATCGTAGAAGTTCTCGAACGTCGGCTGACGTGCCAAAAATGTCGGCGGATACAGAAACAGCTCGTGGTATGGCTTCAGCGCATGATTGAACAAGTACACCATCGGCAGCAGCATGAACGCCGCCAGCAGCGTCAGCAGTACGGTCAGTGCCCATTGGAAAGGCATCGTCCGGTTCAGCCTACTCTTTTTCCGGAACCGCAGGTTCGCCATCGGTCATTCCCCCTTCGAGCCGAACAGCTTCCAGCACAGCTTGCTGGACAAATAAATAATGACGAGCAGCACGACCGACACCGCCGAAGCGTAGCCCATCTCGTAGCGGATAAAGCCGAAGTCGTCGATATGGTTGATCATCAGATGCCCCGCATAGTTGGGCGACGGGTTAGAGCCGGTCAGCTCGACGCTGATCGCTCCCGCCTTCAGCGTGCCGACAACGGACATGACGGCGCCGAACAGCATTTGCGGCTTCATCGACGGGATCGTAATATACCAAATCTCCTGCAGCCGGGAACGGATGCCGTCGATCCGGCCGGCTTCGTATAGCTGCCGGTCCACATTCTGGATGCCGGCCAGCATCGCCAGAAAACCGACGCCCATGCTCGACCAGAGCGAGACGGCGATCATGATTTTCATGATGTATAGCGGCGAAGTCGTCCAGAGCTGCGGCTCGTTGATATACCCGATGTTGAGCAGGAAATTGTTCAAATATCCAAGCCGATCGCCGCTGAACATAATGAGCCAGACGACGGACATGGCGATGCCGGCCGTCATCGAGGGCGCGTACATGGCCAGCGTGTAGAACGCACGGATGTTGTGCGGCAGCTGAGCGATCAGCCAGGCGAGGGCGAACGACAGCGCATACCCTACCGGGCCGACGATGACCGCGAACAGGAACGTATTCGGCAGCGCATATTGCCAGAAGACGAGGTCCTGTGTCAGCAGCGCCTGATAGTTGAACATACCGATAAAGGCAGGCCGCTCGATGGCGTTGAAGCTTGTGAACGAAAGCGCAATTGCCGCGGCCGTCGGCAGCGCAATGAACAGCAGGAACAGCAGGAAGAACGGCGACACGAACAAGTAGGAAACCCACGTCCGCTTCATATCGGCCGCAGCCGCCCGGACCCGCTCCCGCAGCGAGACGGCGGCCTTCGGCTTCTTGCGGGCGACGCTGGAAGCAGGGGCCATCGCGGCCCCGGTATGGCGAGACGGATTCGTCATGGCTTGCCCGCTCCTTCCGATGGCTGCGTGATGTCAGGCACTTTCAGCTTGCGCACGATGCTGCCTTGCTTATCGACGAATCCAAATTCCCGCTGCTTGCGCTTCAGCTCGCTATCGATTTGGAATACCGCCTTTTCGAGCATTTCCCGGTAGTTTTGGTTTTGCAGCACGGTGCGCGTCCAGGCGAAGTTCAGTTCGCGAGGCGTAAAGTAGCCGCCGGGCACGTTCGGCATTTCTTTGTACCATTTCCATTGGTCCAAAATCGCCTTGCTCTCTTTCTCAGGCCACGGCAGCTTTTTGAACGCCTCGACATTCGCCGTATTCCAGCGGAATTCGACGCCGTTGAGCAGCTCGATCTCGCTTCCGAACCGCGATTGCGTCTCGGTCGACGTCCACCATTTCAGAAACTCCCAGGCGTCCTGCTGGCGTTCGGACGAGCGGAAGATCATCCCGGAGGACAGGTTGCCCCCGGACCAGCGGACGACGGTGCCGTCCTTCTGTTTCACTCCCGGAATCGGGGCGATCTCCCACGACCCGGCCAGCTCGGGCGCGGCGACAAGCAGTTGCATATACGTGTTGTAGTCGGCGATGCCAACCGGCATATCGCCGCTGCGGAAGTGCATGTAAAAGCTCGGCACCTCGGTCGGCAGCCCGTATACCGTAAACAGCTCCGTCCACTGCTTGAACGAGTTGAACGCCTCGCGCGAATTGAGTCCCGAATTCAGCCCGTCTTCCGTATAGAAGGAAGCTCCGTTTTGCAGGAAAATCGGCACATAGTTCAGCTTCGCAAAATAGAAATTGTACCCTTTCTGCTGGAGCGTCGGCAGCATCGCGTACAAGTCGTCCCACGTGTCCGGCGGCTTCAACCCGATGCTTTTCAGAATGTCCGTACGGTAAAAAAGCACGTTCAGCGCCACGGTCTCGGGCAGCGCGTACACGCTTCCGTCGTAGGTGAACGGAATGAGCGTCCCCGGCTGGAACTGTTCGGACACGCTCGCAAAATCGGGAAATTCGCTCAGGTTGACCAGCGAGTTCCGCATCGCGAAATCGGCCGGGGTTCCTTCGGCGATGCCGAGAGCGACGTCCGGCTCCCGGCCCGCGGAATTGCTCAGGATGAGCTGACCGGGATTCGGCATCAGGTTGACGTTGACCTTGATCCCCGTCTTCGCCGTAAACGATTCGTCCGCAAGCTGCTGCATCAGCGCCACATAATCGCGGCCCCGGTTGACCCATACGTCGATTCCGTCCGGATCGCGTCTGCCGTAATAATGGTAGTTCGGCGAAAACGTGCGGAAGAAGTTGCCGACCAGATCGCCGACGACGGTCAGCGTGCCCGGTGGCTCGACCGGCCGCTCGGGAGACGAGGAAATAAAGAACCGGTCGAGCGTCAGCGGCTGACGCCCGAGACTGTCGATAAACGACGTGATTTTTTCGAGGTTCTGGGCATGCATCTCCGGCGGACGTTTTGACAGCAAATCCGGGCTTTCCGCCATGTTCCGCAGATCGAAAATGACCGAGCGCAGCCCTTCCGCGCCCTGCAGCGAATTGCCAAACAGCCCTTGCAGCCGGTCGACCTGCTCCTGCAGACGGTCGGCCAGCGCGCGAAGCTTGCTTGCCACGTCCGGCATCGTCTCCGCCAAGTTCCAATCGCGGTTCTGATCGACCATGTTGCGGTTTTTGATCCCGGTGACCATGGCCACCTGACGATTGATCTCCTGGTAGCCGTCCACAATCGATTGGAGCGACTCGCGGACGGGCGTCGTCGCCGACGGAGCGGCGGTCAGCCCGATCCGGTGCGTCCCTTGGCGGAAATAAAACGCGAACGGCTCGCCCTTGTCGTCCTGCAGCGCCTCCACGCTCCATTTCCGCGAATACGGAAACGGATACGATTGCAGCTCGCGGAACGGCACCTGACCGTCGATGCGGATTTCCCGGAAGCTGATGACGTCCTTCGTGAAGTTCTGCAAATATTTGAAGTGGATGTAGTACAGTCCGTCTTTCGGAACGTCGAAGGTCCACTCCGCCGATTGGCCGCCCCGGCTCCAGCGGGCTCCACCCATTGTGTTGTAGATTTGCCTGCCGTCGGATGCCGGGCTCGCCAGATTGTCGTTGCTCGCCTGAACTTGCACGGAAGGGTCCGATTTGGCGCTCATCTGCTCCGCTTCGACGGTGAGCAGCCAGCCGGGCTCCGCGCCGTTCGGCAGAGCTTTCCAGCCGGCCGCGGCCTGTTCGTACGCCGGCAGCGGGCGCGGAGCCTTCACGGCGATTTCCGCCAAGGCGAACGGCTCGAGCACCGACTCCAGCCGGATCGTATGCCGACCCTTGGCCAGCCGGAAGCGAAGCGGGTCGGGGCTCGTAAATTTGGCGTCCGTCAGCAAGCGAACGCCCCATTCGGACAATTCCTGCTGCGACGGCCGGATTTGGTCGCCGTGCTCGTTGAGCTTCGGCGGATAGACCGAATCTTTCCATTTGCGCGGGATCTGAATAGTTTTCGCTTCGAAATAAGGAAACTCGCCGTCGACCTTCACCCCGATCTGTACCGGGCCGGACGAGCCTTCGCCGGGCAATACGGTCAATTCGAGCTGGTATAGGCCGTCCTGCGGCGCGTCGATTTCGTACTCGACCCAGGCTTTTGGCTGCGGTACCTGCACGACGCCGTTCTTCCCTTCCAAGGCATCGGCACGCACCGTGACGTCCGGGGACGCGCTTTTATACCGGCTGCCCGGCAGGCGGTCCGCATCGGAGGGCGCATCCTTCCAGCCCTGCTCGTGCCACGCAAGAAGCGTCTGCGAGTAAAGCGACGCATACGCCTCGGGCAGCTTCCGGACCGGCGGCAGGATGAGCGGGCCGGACCGCTCGCCCTTTGCGGTTCCGCTTCCGAACGGGCCGGCCGCAGGCAGCGCGAGCAGCAATCCGGCAAGCGCAAGCTTCGTAACGGTTACAGTCTTCGTTCCCATCGGCAATCCTCTCCACTTTTAGCCGTTTATGCGATGACCTGCTGCGTATCGCGGTTGAAGAAAAGCGTAAACTTCGGGTTCAGCGTCAGCTCCAGCTTCGTCCCGTCCGCAACGCGCTCGTAGGCAGCCGCCCGCATGACGATTTTGTCTTCACCTACCTTGACATGGATGAACCGGTCGGCTCCAACCAGCTCGCTGAAGTACACGTCGCCCCGGATCGGCGCTTCCGTCGGCAGCCCGAGTCCCGGCACGTCCTCCGCTCGGTGCACGTACTCGGCGCGAATGCCAAGGACGACCACTTTGTCCACATAGCTTTGCTCCAGCAGCGCCTTGCTTTTCTCCGGCGACAGGGGGAGCGCAAAACGCGGCGTATCGAACACGAGCCCCCCTTCCTTGCCCAGCCGCAGCCGTCCTTCGAGGAAGTTGATCGGCGGCGAGCCGATGAAGCTGGCAACGAACATGTTGGCCGGTCTCATGTACACTTCTTCCGGCGCCCCGACCTGCTGGATGATGCCGTCCTTCATAATGCAGATGCGCGTTCCCATCGTCATCGCTTCCGTCTGATCGTGGGTAACATAGATCATCGTCGTCTCGAGGCGCCGGTGCAGCTCGATAATTTCCGTCCGCATCTGCACGCGCAGGCGGGCATCCAGGTTCGACAGCGGTTCGTCCATCAGAAACACCTTCGGGTGACGGACGATCGCCCGCCCCAAGGCCACCCGCTGGCGCTGGCCTCCGGAAAGCTCCCGGGGCTTGCGGCCGAGCAGGTGCTCGATCTCCAGCGTTCTGGCGTTTTGCTTCACCGACGTGTCGATGAGATGCTTCTCCGTCTTGCGGAGCCGGAGCCCGAACGCCATGTTCTCAAACACGCTCATATTCGGATATAACGCGTAATTTTGAAACACCATCGCAATGTCCCTCTTCTTCGGAGGGACATGGTTCACGAGCTCGCCGCCGATGTAAATCTCCCCTTGGGTGACCCGCTCCAGGCCCGCTACCATGCGCAGCGTGGTCGATTTGCCGCAGCCGGACGGTCCGACGAACACCATAAATTCGCCGTCCTCGATATCCAGGCTGACATCCTTGACGACGAACGGACTATTTTTGCCGTAGCTTTTGAACAGATGTCGCAGCGATACCCCTGCCATACGGATTCCAGCTCCTTTGTGTCGGATTCGCGCACCAAGCATAGAAATCAAATTGATAGCGTTTTCATTCGCATTATACCTACATGATACAGGGCGGAGTCGAGAAAAGCTTTAGCCGATCTGCCGTACTTTTTGCATTTCCGTTTACACAATATTCCGCTTCTTTTGCACTCCCTTTCATTATCGCGCGAATCGGGAGCTTCGTTGCATACAAGGGACGCCCGCCGCCTTTTCCCGCCCATAACGAGAACAAACGATTCCGCCTGTCCGGAACCGTTTGCTTCCTCGCTTATTTTTTCTTGCTTGCGTAAAAGTCGTCGATCCGCTTCTGCACTTCTTTGTTCACGTGGTCCATCATTTCTTTGGCCGTTATTTTGCCCGCCATGAAGTCCGGGAACAGCTTTTTGTACTCGGTGTCGTACGGCACCGGGAACTGTGGAATCCATTTTGTAGCCTGCCGGCTAATATCCAGAAACACCTTCAAATCGGGGTCGCTTTTGCTTTTCTCCTCCAGAAATCGGCTCGATTTCATTGCCGTCAGCAATCCGAGCCGGTTATAGAGCGACTCCGCTCCGGCCTCGGTCGAGGTCATCCATTTGATGAACGCCCAAGCGGCATCCTTGTCTTTGGCCGCCTTGACGATCGCCAGATTCGAGCCGCCGTTCCACAAGCTCGCTTGCGGCGCCGGCAGGACGGTCATGTCAAGGTCCGGCTTTGCCTTGCGGAAATCCTTCACATGATTAGATGTCACGATCAGCATGGCTTGCTTTTCCGCTACGAACGGATGCGTGTTTTTCGGCAGCTGCGCTTTCAATTGCGTATAGGCTTGCTGGTTGATCGTGTCGCGGTTGAACTTGAACATCCAATCGAGCGCGTCGACGATTTTCGGATCGTTCAAGCCGACCTTTTTCGTCTCCGGATTCCAGAACGTGGACGGCTCTGCGCCGTTCAGATAGGAGACAAAGAACAAACCTGACAGATTGCCGTAATAGAACAGCGGGTTATCCCCGGTCATTTCGTACTGCCCGTTTTTCATCATCCAGAACTTTTTAAAAAATTCGTCAGTATCCTTCAACCCTTGCAGGTTCGGAATCGATTTCTCGCCGTACTGGTTCATGATTTTGTTGTTGACGATGAGCGCGTACGTCGGGTTCGAGTACATCGGAATGCCGTACTGGCCTTTCTCGAACTGCGGAATTTCATACAGCACCTGATGAAACAGCGTCTCTGGCTTGTAATCGGGGTCTTGCTTGAAATAAGGCGTCAGCTCCTCGAACAAGCCGTCCATGATCCAGCCCGCTTCCAGCCGGTGGTTCGTCGCGACATTCGGCGGATTGCCCGCCGCAATCATCGGCTCAAGCTGTCCGAGCACCGGCTTCACCGTAATGTTCGGGTACGTCTTGTTGAAATCGGCGATCAAGTTTTGCAGCTCCGCCTCGGGCCAAGTCGTATTGCCATACTGCCAGACGACCTCGCCTTTGATGGAAGCCGGGTCTGCCGTTGTCGTCTGCGATTCGCCCCCCGTACCGGAAGGGCTGCCGCCCGGTTCCCCGCCGGAAGCGCTGCATGCCGATACGATCAGCGAAACCAGCAGGATCACCATCCAGATCGCTGCGGAACGCTTGTGACGCTTCAAATTCATCATGGCCGCTTCATGCTCCTTTATCCGTGATCTGTTGTTCAACCTGCACGCTGCCAACTCCGCTGCGCGATTTAGGCCAGCACCCCGTAGCTGCGCATCGCCTGCTTGAGCCGGTTTACCTCCCCTTCCAGCTCGGCGACCGTCAAGCCGCTCGTGTCGGCAATGCCAGGCAGCTTCCCGATCGGACCGAACGGTATAAATTCGGGAGCGGCAAAAACAACCGGGCTCGGCACGGATACGCTGGCCGCCAAGCCGACATGCAGGCGCACTTTGTTGCCGGAAATGCGTACGATGCGATAGGACTGGCTGCCCGGCTGGATGCGGATCCACTGCCCCGGCTTCAAGGACGAAGCGTCGTTGACGACGATCGTCGGGTCGCCGCCGATGCCCGTCGCCGTTACGCCGGTAAGCGTGCCCGCTGTGCCGGTTGCGCTCACCTTGTAGCCGGCGGCCGTCTGGCCGGAAGTCACGTCCGTGCCCGTGACGAGCACGATCTCTCCATGGTAGAACGTGCCGGCATCCGGGGGATACGAGGCCGCCGTCTTCACGGGCGGCGCATCCGTCGCCACCGACGGACTGAGGCTCAGCCACAGACCGCCCTGCTTCGACGCGATCAAGTTGTTCGTCACCGATACGCCGCGGAACGTGCCGTCCGCATCATTGACCCGGATCGAGAACATGCCTTGCGCCTCATCGTACGTGTCCGTGATGAAGTTGCCCGAGATGTTCCCTCCTTCGACCGTCGAACGTAGCAGAATACCGGCGCGGTATGGCTCGTACGCGGGCAGCGCGGGATAGTGACCGGCATTTTCAATCACGTTGCCGGTAATCTGGATATTGCGGGAGACGCCGACCTTCGACGTGCTGCCGATCCGGATGCCCGAGACGGGGGCGTTCTTGATCGTATTGTTGCTGATGACGACATTCGTCATATCGATGTCCTTGACCAGACCGATGCCGTAAGCCGCATCGTTGAAGGTAGCCCGCTGCGTTCGCTCTTCCTGGAACACGATCGTGTTGCCGGTAATCGTAATATTCTCGAATGCCCCCTTCTCTTCCGGGCCGCCGGCGCTCGATATGCCCGTTGTCGTATACCGCTTATGTACGGTATTGGCCAGATGAATCGTATTGCCGGCAATCGTCACATTCCGGAGCGCGTAATTTTTCCACGGCCATAGCTGGATGCCCTGGTTCGCGTTGCTGAATGTGTTGTTACTGACCGTGATGTCGCCGTGCTGGTCGAGGCTGTTCGCCTGAATGTTGACGCCGGTGTAATACCCGTCGCTCACGTTGTTCGAGACGACGCTTTGTCCGCCGTGCGTCTCGATCGCGCCCCGCGCCTTCTGACCCGCCGCCGCATAGAACAGACAATTGGACACCGTATGGTTGCGACCGTTCAAATAGATCGCCGAATTATCGTACCCTGCCGAATCGTCGCTCTTCGCCATGACGAAGTTGAACCGGCAGTTCGTCACCGAAGCGTTGGTTCCCCGCTCGTTGTTCATCGTGATCGTGTTGATCCCGCAGGTCGGATCGAACGCGACGTTGTCGACGAACACGTTCTCATAATTGTACAGGCCGATCACGAACTGCCAGAAATACGGGTCCTTCCGGCGCAAATCGACGTTGCACGTCAAATTGTTTTGCGTATTCTGATCAACGCGCAGGTTGGAGATGCGGACGTTCCGCAGCGGCACCCCCGACGAGGCGGCCCCGAAAATCATCCCATAGTCCCCGGCGTTGTCCTTCACCTTGATCACCGAAGCGGTCCCCTCACCTAACACATGAACATTGTCGCGCAAATTGATTTTGGTGCTCCCCGACGGCGATACGATGTACGTCCCCTTCGGAAGGAATACCGTCCCCCCGCCCAATGCAAACGCCGTATTGATCGCGTTCTGGATGGCTGCCATATCGTCCGTTACTCCGTCGCCCTTCGCCCCGAACCATCTCACATTCAAATACGGCGACTCCAGCAGCCGCTTCAATCTCGCGCCGGAAGCGGCTACGAGCACCGTGCCCGTGTTGTCCGCCGTCGTCTGGTCGTCCGGATCGACGACAAAATGACCTTCCTGCCCTTTGTCCGTTACCAAATAGACGAAAGACGCATCCGGCGCCGTCATTGACCGCAGCTCCGCGACCGTCGCAGGTACGACGTATTGGAGCGCCGCCAGCCGCTTGATCTTCTCGAACAGGCTGTCGGGGTTTCCGTACCCGGTTAAGCCGTACACCGAACCTGTAACCGAGCTGCTGCCATTCCCGCTCGCCGAGCCGAACGCCGCGCCGTACATGACCGCTGCCGCTCCGGCCATGCCAAGCGACGCGAGCAGCTTTCGCCGGCTAAGCATCGGGCCGCCCGGCTGCGGCGGCGCTGCAGCCATGTCCTGTCCTTGAACCTCGTCTGCCCGATGTTCATCGCCGGGTATCCGTTCTTGCATTTCCTTCATTGCAATTCCCCCTAACGGATAGAATGGAAGGTCGAAGCAAGCCTTTTGATTGCCTTCAAATAGGTAAGCGTTTTCATTTTGCGATTACCGTTATCATAGCGCGGTTGCCGGGTGAAATCTTTGTAGCTTGAATCGTTCTTTTTGCATTTCGTGTTGGATATTCGTTCATTTTTTTTGCACTGCGTTGCATACGGCATGTTCTTTATGCAACCCCCATAAAACGGGATTTTCGCCCGGTTCGCAGCGCCAAAAAGCCAATTTGCGCTCTATTTCGATATGATGCAACAATTTTTGCATTCAATAAACAACAAAATGTGATGCGATTTGCCACCATGAATACTACAATTTTAGTATAATTATGGAATTTCAATCAGGGATTTGGGATAACCGACAGCAACGAATCCCAAGGATGGAGGATAACCGATGCGCACACTCAAAGACGATTGGCTCATTCAATGCTACATGGATGCGGTCCACCTTCAGCTCGATCCCGAATTTATCGATCTGCTGCTAGAAGAAATCCATAGACGTTCAACCAATCCCGCTTTCCGCCGAATGTGGATGGCCGTCTCCCACTCTCTATGGGGGCAAAAGGCTGCGGCTGGCGCCGTTCTCTATGCGAATTGAACCTCGCCATCCTTTTCTTATCTTTCCGGGCTCTTACGCTGTGCCGTACGAAACGCGCAGCGCAGGAGCCTTTTTGGTCTGTTCCGCAGACTTGTTGGAGACCGGGAGAGAATGATATAATTTTGACCAAATTAACTTGTGCACAATCAATCCTTCCGAGACATGAACAGGATTGAGGAAAGAAGGTTCCTCCCATGAGTCATAATGAATATTTGAAACTCGACAATCAGCTATGCTTCAGTCTGTACGCCTGTTCGAGAGCGATCTCGCGAATGTACCGGCCGCTGCTCGACGAGCTTGGGCTGACCTATCCCCAATATCTTGTGTTATTGGTTTTGTGGGAAAAGGAAGAAAGCACGGTCAAAGAGCTGAGCGAAATCCTCGATCTCGACTCGGGAACCTTGACGCCGATGCTGAAACGGATGGAATCGGCCGGGCTGGTGCAAAGGAAGCGTTCCAGCGAGGACGAGCGCGTCGTGATTGTCCGGATCGCGGACAAAGGCTTGGCGCTCCAGCACAAAGCGGTCTGCATTCCACAAGCGCTGTTCGCCTCCAGCGGTATGACGCTCGAGCAGATGACCGAATTGAACCGGCAGGTCAAAGCCATGATGGCTCATATCCATGAGCTTAACGGTACGGTTGCCGGGGAGTAATCACGAAAAAAGGCATCTCGCCATGAGATGCCTTTTGCGCGAAGGAAAGCTCCCCCGCTCCGCTATCCGCCATAACGCTCACACGAGTCCCATCGAAATCATGTTGGTCATCAGCGAACTGACGTCCTAACTAATGAATGGAAGCGCAATGCCCGTCAAAGGCATCATTCCCGCATGCATCATAATGCTCTCGAAAATCTGCAGCGTAAACATCGAGATCACTCCGACGATCAGATACCGGCCGCTTAGGTCCGGACAGGTTTCATACGTTCCGCGATTTCCTCGCGGTTGCCCGGAAAGTATCGCTGCAGCAGCTCCCGGCCTTCGGCAGTTATCGAAATCACCGTCTTCCTGCCGTCCTCCGGATGGCCGGAGCGGCGGATATAGCCGTCATGCTCAAGCGGAGCAAGCAGAATGCTGATATTCGGCTTCGTACCCCGATTCTCCGGGCTAACAAGGAAGCCCCTACTAAATGTGCCGTCGCATCGATCAACGCGAAAAAAGCCTGCGTAGGCAGCGGTGAATCGAGTACGTAAGCTTGAAGATCCTGCACAATAGTATAAACGTTACGCCGCTGTCAACGTTATGTTTTTGATTTTGCGTTCATTTTCCATATATTGCAATCCTTTTTGCCATCGGACGAAAAACAAAATGTGATGCACACGCGACCAACTAATACTATCATTTTAGTATAAATATGGAAACGGTTTGAGTGGAGGCAAGTAATGGCAAGCATGCGTTCTCTTAAAAACGATTGGCTCTTGGACTGCTACACCGACGCAGTCCAGCTTCAGCTTGATCCGAAATTTATTCGTTTGCTGCTTAATGAAATTCATCGGCGATTGGACGATCCGGTTTTTCGCCGGACCTGGTTCGTTCTTTCCGGAAGGTAAGTTCCGGAGAGAGGAGAGAAAGCAAGGGCTTGTGCTGCCGCTCGGCAGCGGTTAGAGAAACTGAATTCTGGCATGGAAGGACTACTGGATATGATATTTGAGGGAGATATTACAAACGACTCTTTTAAATCGATCGGTTTTCGCGAGTCGCATCTTTTTTTCAACAGCGTTCCGCTTACGGAAGACACCCTGCGCATCGGCGCCTGGGGAATAGATATCAGCAAAGACTGGTGCGTCCGGAATCGGATTCATAGGCCGGACGAAGGCAGTCATTTTTATTTGGCCGGCATGGCGAAGCTCGAGTTCCATCAGGTGTCGAAAGTAAGCGTTTCGACCGTTCTGTATCAATCTTTGGAGCAAAACAACGATTTTGTCCGAACCGCCGACGGCAGCAAGGTTTCCTTGGCCAAAGAATGGGCCATTCGGGGATTCACCCCCCGGAGCCCTTATCTGTATCGTCTGACGGGAATGCTGGATTGGCCTCACGGGTACTGCGAGCTCGACATTTATGCCGAGGGCCCCGTCCGTATAAGCTTCGATCCGGGCCGATTGGTCAACGTCAGCCATTTCTTCGAAGCACCGCAAAACTACGCGTACCCGTTCGTTTAGGGGAGCCGCCTCCGGAAGGACCGGACCGCGTCCGAACAAGCACCTGCCAAGCCGTTCCTTGGCCAGGTGCTTGTTTGCGCTGCCTCTACATGGATGGCGCCGGAGGCGTCGGTACGGCCGGGTCGTTATCCCGTCCGAGCCTGCGCGCGGCGGTTTCCCGGCGCCCGGTGGCGGGCACGTGCCGGCCGGCCTTCGCCAGTCCGAAGACAGGCACGTTATGGTACAAGCACTCGTACTGCCCTTGCTGGACGATGAACGTCTCGTGAAATATACCGACGGCCCCGCTGGCCGCCACCTTCCGATTGAACTCGCGCCAAGCTTGCAAATGCACGGCGCCGTGTCGCGCATACCGTTCCAGGTGCTCGAACGAACGCCAATATTGCAGGATGACCGGCCCCCGCAGCGTCACATAGTAATTGGCGTGCAGGAACCCGAGCTCCGGGTTCTCGTACAGCTCCCGGATCATCGGCGGCATCGCCTTGAATACCGGAAGCCACTTATGGACCGCCCACGGCTTGTTGATCCTCATCCCGATCTGGAATACGACGAAATCCCCGTCGATCTCGGCCGTATAGCGGCCATTAACCACTTTGCTCATCCCTTATCTCCCCTTCTCCCGGTCGGCGCACAGCACCTCCAGATGCGTTTCGTAGACTCCCATCAAATCCGTGCTACCGTACAAATGCCCGGTCAAATAAGCGCCGTAAAAAATCGTATGCAGCAGTACTACCGCCGATTCCGCGGATACTCCCGGACGTAGCTCCCCGTCCTCGGCCGCTTCCTGCATCCGTTTCGTAAATTCCTGATGCAAATCCGGCTCCTGCGCCCCCAGCTCCTCTTGGCCCGGGAACAACAAGTGGACTTCCGCCGCACTTAACTCCGGCATACACGGGTGCATCTTCATTTCCGACAAAAAACCAATCAGACTCAGCATCAAGCCCGGCTTCGTCGCCGCCTCTTCGACGACCTTCCCGAGCATATGCCGGATGGCCGCCATTCCCCGCAGCGGCCGCTCCGCCAGCTCGATCCGCCGGAAGGTCAGCCATACCCGCATGAAGTAGACCAGCACGTCCTCTTTTTGCCGGAAAAACTTGAAAAACGTCACCTTCGACACTTCCGCCTTGCGGCAGATGTCATCTACCAGCAGCTCGCGAAACGAACGTTCGCCGATCAGCTCCAAGCTCGCCTCGTACAGCGCCAGCTTGGTCCGCGCTTTTTTGAGTTCCCGCAGCGGGATCGATTGCGCGTCCATAGAGCGAAATCACCTCACACAATTTACTTTTGTTCCATTGTAAACTCCAATAAATAAATTAACTCAAGTTAACTTAATAGTCAACACTTATCCATCACCAAATTCAAATAAATCTATCGAATTCTATACATTTCTATTAGAAGATTTTACTATAATATATGGTATATATTTGAAATAGGTGATACAATAAATTCTTGTAAATGCTGTAAACACAAGTCGAATCGGGGGTGACGATTCACTTCAGCTCTCAAAATCATAGTGAAAAGGAGTTTTGATATGAGAAGAGCAAAGTTTTCGCGTCTCTCACTGCTGTCTACTCTATTAACCGCAGGTTTAATGATGCAAAGCGTTGCACAGGCGGCGCCTTTGACATCGGTATCGGGTACCCCGTCCGGCATCGTCGATGCGCAAATCATCCGCACTCTTTCTTTTCATCCGAATGCCAATGCCTTTATTTCCGACAAGCTGGACACCACCTCCACGAACAAGGTGAACGTCATCGTCCAACTGAGCGGACAGCCGGTTTCCGTCGGAAAATACGCTGCCGAGCTGGGCCAGCAGCAGCTTTCTGCAGAATCTTTAGAAAGCGCTGTCAATAGCGAGCAGTCGTCCATGATCAGCTTGGCGAAATCCGAAGGCATCGATTTGAAAGTCAACTACCAATACAATACCGTGCTCAACGGCATGGAAATTACGCTGCCGGCCAACCAGATTCCCGAGCTGGCCGCCATCCCCGGCGTCAAGTCGATTCATGAGAACCGGACCTATTATGCTTTGCCCGTCGAAGCTCCGCAGCCGGTCGATGCCGTGACCGGCAGCTACGATGTCGCGCCCATCAAGCAAATCGGAGCCCAGGACGCTTGGGCCAAGGGCTTGACCGGCAAAGGCTTGAAGGTCGGTGTCATCGACAGCGGCGTCGATTATTTGCACCCGGATTTGAAGGATGCCTATAAGGGCGGATACAACTCTTCATTCAATACGCCCGATCCTTATGAGGAACCGCCGATTCCGAAGGCTCAGGACCCGTTTGGAAAAGGCTTCGAGGGCACGTCTCACGGCACGCACGTATCCGGTACGATCGCCGGCCGGGCCAAAAATACGAACACCGATATCGTCCAAAAAGGCGTGGCCTACGAAGCGGACCTCTACGTCTATAAAGTGTTGTCCCGCGACCCCAAAACCGGCAGATCGTCCGGCTCTTCGGCCCAAGTGATCGACGGAATCGAGCGCGCGGTCAAGGACAAAATGGACGTGATCAACCTGTCGCTCGGCTCGGACGAGGAAAAGGACCCGAACTCCCCGGATTCGATCGCGATCAACAATGCCGTTCTCGGCGGCATCGTCGCCGTCGTAGCCAGCGGCAATGCGGGAGATAAAGGGCCGTACTTCTACTCGATGGGCTCGCCGGCTTCTTCGCAGCTTGCGATCTCCGTCGGCGCGGTGACCAGCCCGTCCAACCGTTATAAGGCTTCGGTTACCAGCTCCGTGTACGAAGCCGTTTATTATCCGTTGAACGTCATGGCCTGGAAGACCGGGCAGGAGGACTTTAAAACGATCCTCGGCACGAACCCCATCGAAGCTGTATATGCAGGGCTTGGGCAAGAAGAAGATTTCGCTAACGATAAAGTGAAAGGCAAGATCGCCTTCGTATCGCGCGGTTCGCTGGCCTTTGTAGACAAAATTAAAAATGCGAAAAAGGGCGGAGCCAAAGCCATCGTGATTTTTAACGGCAATATCACGAAGGATGCCAGTGGCAAGGACATACCGGATCTCTCCCCCAGCATAGACGGACGGAACGGGCATATCGACTCCTTCATTGGGGACGACTTCGAATATATTCCCACCTTCGACATGTCCGGTCAGCAGGGACGCGCATTGGCCTCTGCCGTATTGGCCGATCCGGCCAAGCCGTTCCGCCTGACGTTCGGTCCAAGCTATCCGCAAACGATCGATAAGGGCGATACGATGGCAACGTTCAGCTCTCGCGGTCCTCTGTCGGACGACAAGCTGAGCATTAAGCCGGATATTAGCGCGCCGGGCGTGAACGTGCTGTCGACTTATCCGGCCTACGGCAAAAGCATTCCCGGCGCCTCTTACGCGCAAGCGTACAAGCGGAGCAGCGGAACCAGCATGGCCACACCGCACGTAGCGGGCGTCGCCCTGCTTCTGAAGCAGCAGCACCCGGATTGGACGCCGTTCGATATTCGCGCGGCGATGGCCAATACCGCCGACGGGATCAAAGACTCTAAGGAAACGCCATACGATGTATATTCTCAAGGCGCAGGCCGCATTAATGTGTCCCAAGCGGTCTATACGCCGGCCGTGCTCCAGACGGTGGATCAGATCACCATTCTTGACAAGAACCTGAATCCGCAAGAGGTCGTCAACTACGGCAGCAGCACCAGCTTCGGGTTGATGGCTGCCGGAAGCAATGCGAAGAAAGAGCAGCTCCAGCTCAAAAACACTTCGGACAAAGCGGTAACGTACAAAGCGTCGATCAAGCTGCATCCGAACGTCACTTCCGATCCGAACAGCCCGGTGAAGACGCCTGACGTGAACAACATCGTCGCGACGCTGGAAGGTCTCGGCAGCGGCAATACGGTTTCCGCCGGAGCCAAGTCGACACAGAAGTTCTCCCTTTCCGTAGCGCCGAAGGCTACAGCCGCAGACGGCGTGTATGAGGGAGAAGTGCTGCTGGAAAGCGCCGGACTGCCTTCGCTGCACCTGCCGTTCGTCGTGCATGTCGGCACAAAACGGCCGGACAACGGCTTCGGGCTGCAGGACGTGACGCTGACCCGAACGGTCATTACGCCAAGCAAGTCGACGGACGTCTCCGTGACCCTGACGGCGAAGGACGCGAACTATTTGGATCTGAACGTTTACGGCGTGGATGACAAATACGTCGGCACCATGGGACAAATTCTGAAGCAAGACGCAAGCGGGAAACCGCAATTGCTTGCTCCGGGGACGTATACGTTCCAGAACATCGACGGCACTTATATTAACGATAAAGTGGATGGCAACGGAAAGCCGATCGTCCAGCGCCTGAAGGAAGGCACGTATAAACTCATGGTCCGCGCCCTCATTCTGGATGCGAAGGGACAGCCGAAACGGGACGCCAACAACGAACTTATTCAATATGTCGCATGGAAAACGCTCCGCGTCAGCAGCACGGACGACAGCAGCACGCCGATTAACAACAGCGGCAGCGGCTTCTATTATGGCGGATCTGTCAGCGGCAGCACGGAGCAATCCGCCAGCAATCCTTCCATCGACACGGTCGTGAATCAGGGACAAACCTCCGCTTCACTGAAACGGACGGTAACGACAGACGGCAACACGCTGACGGCGACCATTACGGACACAGACCTGAAAGCCGCTTTAAAAACGGAGTCCGGCACGCCGGTTGCCGTGGTCGTCTCCGTCTATGCAACGGCGTCCCAGCAAGTCATCGTCAAGCTGACGCCTGATCAAGTGAATACGTTGAAAGCGTCGGGCGAGCAAAACTCCGTTGTCGTCAACAACGGAAACGCGTCGATTGCGCTCCCCGTTTCGGTCTTGAAGAGCGTACCGGCGGCGGCAGGACTGAACGTGGCCGTCCGGTATGACGCAGAACGCGCATCGGCCTTCGCCGACGGATTCCCGGGAGCCAAAGTGACCGGTACGCCGGTTTCCTTTGCCGTGAACACAGTAAACGGCAGCGATACGCAGCCACTTGCCGTATCCAACCGCGATTTCCTGAAAAGCTCCTTTACCGTGAGCGGCAATACCGACGCTAACACGCTGGGCGTCTTGTATCTCGACAACGGAAAGGTGTATGCCGTTCCGGCGAGCGTCGCTCTGAACAAAGACGGCACGCGCACCGTAACCGTCAACCGCCCGGGCATCTCGACCTATGCGGCTGCAACACGCTCTATTGCGTTTACGGACATCGATACGTCTTGGGCGCAATCGCACATCCAGGCCTTGGCCAACAGGCTGCTGCTGAACGGAACCTCGGCTTCGGCGTTCTCGCCGAAAGAACAGGTAACCCGCGCGCAATTCTCTGCTATGCTGGTCCGCGCGCTCGGTCTGCATGCCGGCTCGAAAGCTCCGTTCCAGGACGTGAGCGCCTCCGACTGGTTTGCCGACGATATTGCGGCCGCCTATGAAGCGGGTCTTGTGAACGGCGTCGAAGAAGGGCGATTCGCTCCGCATGCCAGCATCAGCCGCCAAGACTTGGCCGTGATGCTGTCCCGGGCATCGTCCCTGATCCAGCTTACGCCGAAGAGCAATCCTTCGCGCAAGCCGTATGCGGATGCTTCCGAATTTGCCGAGTACGCCATGAACAGCATCGATGCGGTTACAAAAAGCGGTTTGATGAGCGGCGACGAGATCGACGGAACGCCGCACTTCCATCCGGCCGACCCGACGACCCGGGAAGCCGCCGCAACCGTCCTGTACAATTTGCTGCAGAACGGCAGCTTGATTAACTAACCTATTGGACCAGCCTTTCCTACACACAGAGCCCCATTGCCTGCTTATCCTGGCAATGGGGTTCTTTTCTTTTTCCAGCCTGCGGGCCACAAGCACGATGGTTAACGGCGGCTTTTTTTTCGGATCGTTTGCTCTACCACCCGCTTCATGCCGGCCCCGGCACGGTTCCATGTGAACTTCAGCACGTCCTGCCTGCCTTGTCTTCCTTTCCTTCGACAAACGGCGCGCTGCCGAAAAGCAGTTCTCATCTGCTTTTTCAAGCTGCCGATATCCGGTTCGGCCCAGAGCTGCCCCTTTTGCGCAAAAAAACTGCGGAAGAGGCGTGAGATCGCATGCTTGCTTCTCATACTGACGGCCGGGTTTTGCAGCCGGTACTTGACCAGGAACGAATTGCGGCGCTTGACGAAATCCATATGTCCGCCCCAGCCCGTCGCGATGACCGGCACGCCGCTTGCCAGCGATTCGAGAAACGGCAGTCCGACCCCCTCTCCCCTCGTCGGAAGCACGAACGCGGAACCGAGCGTATACAGCCCCTTCAGCCGATGCTCCGGCATGCGGCTGGAAATTAAGATCACCGGGGCCGTTTTCCGAAACCCGAGCCTTTTTTTGTACCCGTTGATTTTATTTTTGATCCACTTCTCGGTTTCCCGGGAACCGTATCCGTTCGTCTTGATCACCAGCGCGACCTTCTCGGACGGACCAAATTCTTCCCAGAAAGCCCTTAGCAAGCCCTCCGGATTTTTGCGGTGCTGGAAGCCGAAGACGGAGACGAAAACAAACCTTCCGGCCGTCCCCTTGACTGCCAGCTTCTTGTTCCGTGGCGTAAACTGCTTGGTGTTGACTCCATGCGGCACGATATAGATCGGTACCTTCACCCCGCTGCGGAGCAGGGCGGCTTTGTTATGCCGGGAGGGAACGAACACGGCGTCGAAGCGGTTCAAGTTCGGGAACCATTTCCGGGGCACGCGCGTTGTCTCCCAGACGGTATTCAATATGATATGGTCATATTTTTGGCGTTCCTTCCGCATCTGTATCATATAAGGGAAATAATGGTAAATCAAAATTTTGCGTTTGCCTGCGGCATGTGGCTTGCGAAGCAGACGCGCCAAGGCGCTGCCTGCTGCCGGCTTCTTCTTCCCGGACCTTCCTGCCTCTACCCTGACGTCCACGCCTTGTCGGCTTAAGGCAAGCGCATATTCCCGGCTGGCTCTTCCGATCCCGCCGTACCTTGTAACAGGGCCCTTCCATGTGACCTGATATGATGTCATTTCCTCAACCCCTTCGGTTTGAGCGAATACCCTCTGCGCTTGTGGAAGGAAAGCGACCGGAAGGTGCTGGCCAAAGCTTTTATCCGCTTCGGCGAAATGCTCTTCACGCTTTGGTTCAAGCTTTTGTTCAAGCATCGTTTGAGCACGACGCCCTTGGGATTGGCGGCATAGACGAAGTTGCCGTACAATTCGAATTCCGAGAAGCCGAACTGCTTCGACCTGTCAATGCTGCGAAGAATGGCTTGGTACCAGCGCGTCCCGTGTCTGGCTTCCATTCTCTTTTTCATCTGGGCCAGCTTCGCTTTCTCGAACAGCATGTAATGCGCGACGAACGACGAGGGGGCGGCGCGTTTGCGGCCCATGAGTCTCTGGCTGACTCTGAAGTATTCGGGATGGCTCCAGCTGCGGCAATAAAACACGGGCTTCCCCTTTTGCCAGAAGACGTGCGGGCGGATGAGCACCGTATCGGCATCCATCGTCAAAAAATACCGACTCGAACCCAGCCTGTCGCCGCTCAGCTTAAGCAGCTGCTGAAGCAGCCACCCGGAGCGTTCCCATCGATTCGAACGGTAACGGATTTGTTTTTTGGTAATCGGCAGCACCGTCCGCTCATGAACAAAAGTGCATTTTTTTTGGGCGCACAGCGCCTTGATTCTCGGGCTATTCGGAGAAACGATCATCATTTTGCCGATCGGATGCTTGACCTGCTTCCGGATGGCGTCGATGACGAACGGCAAGGTTTCCAGATCTTTGTCAATGGCAGGGATCAAAACATCGATTTTGATCCTACCGCTTCGGGAACGAAGGGGGGCGAGAGACATCTCTTCAACTCCATTTGCAAGGTTTTGCACCAGTTTATGTCATGGAGGAGGGGTTGGTCCCGGCACCTGTCGGAGCAGCGGACAGGCGCGCAAAATTTCTGTCGAAATGGGAGAACTTACTTTAAACTTTTTGTCGATTCGACTCGTCAAATGATCTGTAAAGCACGAACCTGTGAAAGAGGAATGCTACATGGCCATACGAATCCTATCCGACCGAAAACTCGTCGTACTCGGCGCATCGCTGCTCAGCGCCACGACGATTGTCATGTTCGGCATCCATGCGGCGGAGACGCGGCAGCCGCTATCTCCCGGCCAGCACGAGACCCGAACGCCGGACAACGCGTCTGCAGCAGGGGTAATCCCCGAGCAGGCGACCCACGCAAAATATACGGGGGACCCGAAATCCTCTCAAGAGGCCGGTTCGCCGACTGCGCCGGCCGTGCAGCCTTCCGACGGACGGACGCCGGAGAGTAAGCCGGGAGCCGCCGTGCAGCAAGAAAATTCCGGGCCGGTCAAAGCGACGAAGCAAGTAGCGCTGACGTTCGACGACGGCCCGGATAACAAGTATACGCCGCAGGTGCTGGATATTTTGAAGCAGCATGAAGTGAAGGCCACCTTCTTCGTCGTAGGCAGGCAGGTAGTCAATCACCCGGATGTGCTGAAACGCATTCATGACGAAGGCCATTCCATCGGCAATCATTCCTGGGATCATGCCAACCTGACCAAGCTGTCATCCGACCAGATTCAAAAAGAAATCAAGAGCACGGACGAAGCGATCGAAAAAGTGATCGGCTCCTCCACCCCGATGGTTCGGACCCCTTACGGCGCCGTCAACGCTTCGATCAAGCGCAGCCTGACCTCCGCGGGGCGTCAGCTCGTCTTTTGGACGGTCGATACGAAGGATTGGAGCGGAGCCGCCCCGGCCGACATGGTAGAGCTCGTCCGCAATCGGACGAAGAACGGCGGCATCATCCTGATGCACAGCTTCGGCGGGAAAAACGGCAAGCTGGACAATACGGTAGAGGCGCTGCCGCACATGATCGAAGCGCTGAAGCAGGACGGGTATGCCTTCGTTACGGTGCCCGAGCTTGGGGTAAAGAAAGAGTAAGGCTTGCATGACCAATTCGGTCAAGCCGCAACTCATCTCTCAGCAAAGGAGTGCTTGCCGCATGCATACGATCAAGAGAATGAAGCTGCTCACCGCAGCGGCCGCCGGTCTGCTTGCGCTGACCGCCTGCCAGTCCGGTGCTCCATCCGCATCGTCCGGGACGTCCAAACCGTCCGAAGCTGCAGCTCCATCGCAGCAGCCGGGGGCGGCCACAACGCCGGAAGCCCCGGTCAAGCCTGCGCCGTCTTCTCCCGCAGCGCCTTCGAACGCGGAGCCAGACTCCGCGTCTGTCGAAACGCAGCTCAAGGATATGCTGGTCCTCGCGCGCAAAGGTCTGGTGAAAGGCAGCGAATTCGCCGCACACACGGGTCTGATTGACGAAGTCGAGAAAAAGTGGGGCAAGGCGGATCAGATCGATTCGGCCGGCAAAGGGTTATACGCCACCTACAAGAAACGCGGCATCACGTTCGGCTTCAACAAAGGCGAGCTGATCTTCGATGTCCGCTCCTACGATCCGGAGCTTCACAAGCTGACGCTGCCCGCCATCGAGAAGACGTTCGGCAAACCGAAGGAGACGTCGAAGAACGGCGACGATCAGATCTACGTCTATCAAGCAAGCGAGCAGTTCGAGTTGAAATTCGTCATTCCGGCTGCCACCGGCAAGGTCGACCACATTTCCGTGTTCAGTCCGCAGGACGCGAAAAACAATATGGCCGGGTAACCGGCGAGCTGGAAGCGGTTGATGTTTCGTCAGCCGCATTTTGCCCCTTTCTTTCGTCGGACGATCGAAGTACACTGGGTAGAGAAGGTACGGGCCGGGGCCCCTTTGCGGGTCCTGCTCCGTTCCGATTGAACCGTAACGTCGGGGAGATCGTCTAAAATTAGAGGTGGCAGCTTTGGAATCGAATGTCAATTTTGACTATTTGAAATACCTGTCCGCGAGCTCCGACAAGAAAGCCATTTTGAACGAGCTGATGAACGCGTACGGAAAAGACGTTTGGAATTACGCCTACAGCATCACACGGAAGTGGGATCAGGCTGACGATATAACCCAAGAGGTTTTCATCAAGGTTTACCGCAATTTGAGCACGTTCCGCAGCGAATCCTCGGTGAAGACGTGGCTGCTCGCCATCACCCGCAACATGACGCTCGATTACCGCAAGTCGGCCTTCTACCGCAAGGTGACGCTCGTCGACTTCATCGCCTCGCGCGGGGAGTACGAGCAGGCCGCCGCTTCTACGGAACACGAGGTGCTCAGCAAAATGGCCTTGAACGAGATGTGGGATATGGTGCTGAAGCTGCCCGTCAAATACCGCGAGGTGCTGATCCTGTATGCTCACCATCAGCTGTCTATGAAAGAGATGGCGGAGGTGCTCGGCGTAAGCGAAGGAACGATTAAATCGAGGCTGTTCCACGCACGGGGGAAAATATCGAAGATGAAGGAGAGTCGAAGCCTTGGATCCGATGGATAATGAGCTCAAGAAAGAATTGGCCCGCGGGCCGTTCAGCCAAAACGGGTTCAACGACAGCTTGCGCAAGCGCATCGAAGAACGCATCGATAACCAGGTCGCCGTTCGCAGGCCTCGCAGGTGGAGCGCCTGGAGTACCGGCGTTTCCGCCGTACTGGCGTCGGCTCTTCTATTCTTGTTCGTGACGGACAACCGCCCTCTCCCTCTCATGCAGCAGGAGGCGGCGGAGAAGCCGGAGCTGCAGCAGCCCTCCGCAGCCGCTCCCGCGCCCCACGGCCCGGATTGGGAAGCCACCGTCCGGTCGGCGCTGTTGATCGGCCTGCGCTCCGATGCGCCCGCAGCGGAAAACCCTCAGGCTCCCAGCACATATCGCACCGTGCTTATCGCACCGGACCGGAACCGGTTGCAAAAGACGGCGGAAGGCGAAGGCATTCTAATGCCGTATAAGCTTGATTTCTGGAAAATCGAAAACGAGCCGAAAGCAACCGGCTCGCAGGAAACGCATACGCTGACAGCCCATTTGGCCTCGGCCAAGCCGAAGACAAGCGGCAGCACAGACCGCGGAAAGCCGGCACAGACTATCGTCCGGGCGGAGAAGCTGATGTTCGCCGGCAACCGCTACGTTGCCGTGGCGCAAACGACGGCGGGCAAAAGCGGCGCAGCCCCATCCCCGGCGCAGCAGGACTATGTGTGGGTGAAAGAGCTGGAGCAGATCGCCCCGGGCCGGCGGGCGCCCGCCCCGCTCTCGGAGCCGCACGTCACGCTGCGCAGCGTATTCGCCGCTGCGGCCGTCCCCGTGCTGAAGGAGCTGAAGCCTGCGCCGCCGCCGGCAGGCTCGGGACACGCGGAGCTCGCCGCAGCCGATCTTTCCGGCGAGAGCTGGACCATCGCCCGCAAGCAAGGGAAATGGACGGCGCAGCTCGCTTCCTATGACGGCCCGGCAAACGGCGCAGCAGAAGGCACAGCGTACCGCTTGCGGGAAGTGCCGCTCGCGCTGCCCCAATCGGTCGTCTCGCACGACGAGCTGGCCGTTCCCTGGCGCGATATCGTGCGGGTGCAGCCGGGGGCGGTGGATGCCTTCTCCTCCCCGAACCGCGATATGGTCGCCGTCGTCACCGAGCAAAATATTATCATCTACCCGTATGCAGACCAGTGGATTCCGATCCCTCTCATGACGCTGCCGCTCCAGCCGAAGGAATCGGTCGTCATGATTCAATGGGCCATGGGCTCTTATGTCGAACTGTGGAAGCGGCAGGTGAAAACTTACTTGCAGCCGCAGTAAGTTAACCAATAAGCATTGAACGCGCTTACTTCGCATCCTTTACGAAAGCAAGTCCGGTCTCCGGAGGCATCATGCCCCGGGAACCGGACTTGCTGTGTTATATCGACTCATTCCCAATCGATCGGAATTTTTATTTTCACCGGTTCTTTAGGCTCTTGGGAATACTCGTTAACGATCAGTTTAAATGTAAACCGGTCTGAAGGAAGCTTCGGATATTGCAGCTTGTAGGCGAACGAATCTCTCGAAGTCCGAACTTCTTTTTTTTGGGATGTGAAACGTTCACCCGACGAATCTTCCAAAATGAGGAAAGGTCTCTGATTGACGGCATCGCTGGCTTCGTAATAGACGACCGCAGAGTCCTCCAGAAATTGGACATCGGTAATCGTAACTTTTCCTCCCCGTGCTCCCTTTAACGTGACCGGCAAGCTTCCGGGACCGGTATAGTCCGCATATTCCTCCCGCTGCTGCAGCGTATTGGATTGCTCGCTTGTCAAATCTTTTACCAGTAAAGTAACATAAGCAGGCTTTGGATTAATTTCGGAAAGCGGACTAAAATTATTGCGGTCCTCCCCATTTCCTCCCATCCCGCCTCCTCCATCGAAGTGAGTCTCCAGATCATCCTCCAAGAAATAAGATAAACTTCCCGAATGGTCTGTCTTGATGACAACTTGGGTGCCCACTGGAGTAAAGGTAATTTGATCGACCATAAATTTCTTGCCCTCATAATCGCCGGCAATTTGAGGCCGAACGATTTTGGTTAGCGGTTTGGCTTTGTTCAGCGATACCGGAACCGTAACATCCCAATTCCCGTCCGTCGTCCCGATTCGCCGGATCTCGATCTGAAGCCGCGCATTCTCCGGCAGCGGTTCGGTATTGAACACCGTCGTCCCGATGAAGGCATGATCACTGGTAATTGTAAATGCATGCGTGCCTATCATCGTGGGGTGAGCATCTTTAAATTTGTAATTATAATACACTGCCGCGTCTTCTTCTGTAATCTTCTTCTTTTTGAGATAGTCCACTTGGTAGTTGACCACAAATTGAATCCCGTCGTAGAACACCTCGGCAACGGTAAGCTGAATATTCTGATCCGTAACCGATACGTCAGTTGCCGTGCCAAGATTTTGCCTCTCAATCTGATATAGCCCGCTGTTCATACCGCCTCGTACATTTTTATAGAATAAATCGATAAAAAATACTTTTTGCAGAGCAGCGCCTACGCTTGGAGAATAGAGGCCGATTCCCGTCAGCAGGATCGCGCAAAGAATAACCGCATACCCTAGAATCATCCTCTTTTTCCGCAGCGTCATGCCCCCTCTGGCGGATTGCTGGTGAAGCTCCCACAGCTCCTCGAACGTAAAGGAAGGCGACAGCCGCTTCAAACGGCTTTGCACAGCCTCCGACGATTCCATGGACCCATCCTTCTCTCTTCCCTTTTGATCCAAATGCAAAGTCATTTAAGCCCCTCCTTGATCGACGTCAGTTGGTAGTTCTCGGCATCGTCGTTCCTTAGCTGCTCAAGCGCCGCATGCAGCCTTGACTTGCATGTTCCCAGACGAATGTTCAACAGGGAGGCGGTCTCCTGCAAAGACAACCCGACATAGTAGACCAGAATAAGGACCTCTTTTCTTTTCGGAGACAAGCGGTTCACCACCTGCCATAGTTCATGCTCGCTTTCGCTTTTTAGGATCAGATCCTCTACGGAATCCGTCCCGGCTTCAACCGGCAGTTGACCGAAAAAGGTAAGCCAGCGCTGCTTGCGAAGCGTGCTCCGCACCATATTTAACGTAATCCGGTACAGCCACGGACGCAAAGGCTTGGCGGGATCGTACAAATGAAATTTCCGGTAAGCGCGCAAAAAGGTTTCCTGCGTAATGTCGTCGGCCAGCATGGCAGACTTAGTCATCATGAGGGCAATCCCGTAGACGTAGGGAGAATGTTCTTCAAACCATGCCCGCGATTGCTCTTCCGAGATCAAATATTCCTTCAATGAACGATCCTCCGGTTCCCGTATTCACAGTAAATACGCTTTGAAAACGGAAATAGTTCGATTCAGCACAGATGTAACTTTTTTGTTACAAAATCCGCCTCTTTTCGCTATAAGATGAAGTCCTACGAGCTAAGGAAAGAGGGAAAAGCAATGCCATCACCGATCGAAGGAAAAAGCCGGTACATGCCCGGAATCGACGGCCTGCGGGCTCTGGCCGTACTGGCCGTCATCGCTTATCACCTTCACCCCGGGTGGGCGCCCGGCGGGCTGCTCGGTGTCGGGATATTTTTCGTCCTGTCCGGTTATCTGATTACGGATTTATTGATCGCCGAATGGCGGAGAGAAGGACGGCTGAATCTGAAAAGCTTCTGGCTGCGGCGCTTCCGGCGGCTGCTTCCGGCCATGCTGGTCCTCCTCTCGGCGGTTGCGGCGTGGATATGGCTGGTCGACCGCTCCCGGCTGCCGGCGCTTCAGGGAGACTTCCTGGCGGCACTGGCCTATGTCAGCAACTGGTGGCTGGTGTACCGCGAGGTATCTTATTTCGAAAGCCTCGGCCCCCCTTCCCCGCTCGGCCATTTCTGGTCGCTTGCGGTGGAGGAGCAGTTTTATTTGCTGTGGCCCTTGCTTTTGGCACTCGGGCTGCGCTTGCAGCCCCGGCGGGGCTGGCTTGCCGGAGCCATGCTGGTCGGCGCAGCCGCTTCGGCGGCCGCCATGGCGCTGCTATACGAGCCCGGCACCGATCCGAGCCGGATTTATTACGGAACCGACACCAGAGCCTTCGGCCTGCTGATCGGAGCCGCGCTCGCGGTCGTCTGGCCGAGCGGAAAGCTCTCCACCGGCACATCTGTCCGCGTCAGGCGGATCGTGGATTCGGCTGGGACGGCTGGACTGTTCGCCGTTCTGCTGATGATCGTCCGAAGCGGCCAGTACGACGCTTTCTTATATCAGGGCGGATTTGTACTGTTGTCTCTGGCGGTGGCAGTCACGGTAGCGGCGCTTGCCCACCCGTCCGGCCAGCTCGGACGCATCCTGGGCTGTCAACCGCTGCGCTGGCTCGGCGTACGATCGTACGGCATTTATTTGTGGCATTATCCCGTTATCGTTCTGACCGGTCCGCCAAGCGGCAGCGACGGAATCAGCTTGGCGCGCGCCGCCCTGCAGCTGACCGCTACCATCGGACTTGCGGCTTTATCTTGGAAATTCGTGGAGGAGCCTATTCGTCGGAGAGGTGTGAAAGCTTGGGGAGCGCAGCTGTTCGGCCGGTACCGGAAACGGCTCCCCCAGCCAGACATGCGATGGATCGTATCGGCGCTGCTCATTTTGTTCATCTGCGCTTCCTGCCTGGGAGAAAGCCCGCAGCCCCCCACCGTTACCAATGCCTTGGCCGAGGGAAGTGAAGGGATCGCTGTGCCCGCCCCAGCACCGGCGCCCCAGCCGGATCAAGGAAACGGGACGGGCACGGTGACGGAAGCGTCGGGTCCGAAGACGGATGAAGCCGCCGAAGCCGTTGCTGAAACCGCCCCTCCCGTTACCCCGGAGGCCGCTCCTGAAGAAGAAGCGGGGACAGGGGTTACCGCGATCGGAGATTCGGTTCTGCTCGGCACCGCTGCGCAGCTGGAGAAGCAGCTGCCCGGTATCGTCATCGACGGCAAGGTCGGAAGACAATTGGCTCAGGCGCAGGAGGTCGCTGACCGTCTCCGGTCGAAAGGAAAGCTCGGCTCCCGGATCATCATCGAGCTGGGCACGAACGGAGCGTTCTCCAAGAAACAGCTGGAATCGCTGCTGCACTCCTTGGCTGATGCCAGGCAAATCGTGCTGGTAAATACGCGCGTTCCCCGTCCATGGGAAGGTACGGTGAACGACATGCTGAAGGAAGCCTCCGACCGCTTCGCCAACACGACGCTCGTCGATTGGCATGCCGCAAGCGCGGGCAAAGCTTCCTTCTTCGCTGCCGACGGCGTCCATTTGAACGCCGAAGGCGCTGAATATTACGCCTCGCTTCTGGCAAAGGCGGTGCGCAAGCCTCGATCTTCCGAGTGACGCACCGGGCTTTTTACGGAGCTGTGATATATCGCAAGAAGCATAATACGCCGGCTTCCGTCAGGTTGTGAACGATGGATGCCGCAAGGTCGATCCGCAGATTGCTTCTCTCAAGAGCCGTTTGGTGTCCGCACCGGCGGCTCGCCTCTCGTTTATCGGACGCTTGCCCGTCATTTGGCGCGTAACGGCCCCCAGAGCGCAGCTCCTCTTGTCTTCTGACCGGTTTATGATAAAATAAAGCCATCAAATTTCATTATATGATATTAAGTTTCATCAAATGAAATAAAAGGAGGGATGACGATGGATCAGGATCGGAGCGTTAAAGCACGCGTTCAGGAGCAATTCGGCAAGCATGCGGAGAAATATGTGGCCAGCGAGGGACACGCGCAAGGAGACGACCTTGAGATAATGCTTCAGTGGCTCGAACCCCGCCCCGAGTGGCGGGTGCTCGATATCGCGACCGGTGGAGGCCATGCGGCCGGGAAGCTTTCTCCCTGTGTCCGGTACGTTGTCGCGACCGATTTGACCCGGCCCATGCTGGCCGCGGCGGCCGCTCACCTGGCGGGCCGGGGATGCGATAACATTCTGTACACCGTCGCGGATGCGGAGCAGTTGCCGTTTCTGGACGCCGCCTTCGATGCAGTCGCCTGCCGGATCGCTGCGCATCATTTCCCGAACCCCTCGCTCTTTATCCAGGAAGCAGCGCGCGTGCTAAAGCCCGGCGGACGGTTTATGTTCATCGACAACGTCGCCCCGGAGGACGACGCCTTGGCCGCTTTCATGAACCGCTTCGAGGCGATGCGCGACCCAAGCCACGTCCGCTGCTTGCCGGTCCACGAATGGAAGGCGCTTGCAGAAGCGTCCGGACTGCGCGTCGTTCACGAGCAAATGGGCCGCAAGCGGCACGCTTTTCCGTCCTGGGTGCGGCGGACCGCCGATACGGAGGATCAGGCGCGGCTGGTCGAGCAGTTTATCCTTGGCGGCCCCGCTTCCGGACGCGAATACTTTTCCGTGCAGGCCGACGAAGGCACGGACGGGGCGCTGCAATCGCTGCAAATTGACGATTGGCGCGTCCTTCTGGAGAAACCGGCACTGCTGTAACGTCCATTCCGGCCCCGCTAAGCGGGGTCCGGCTTTCCCGAGCCGCCGCCGGAGGCGCCATACGTCACGTGGCTCTCAAACGACGGGTTCAGCGGTACGATCATAATGTGCGTCTGCCCCGGCCGGAACGCGGCTTCGCGACCTTGCTCGTAATAGCGGACCGGATCGTTCGCCTTATCCCGCCTCCACTCCAGCGACTTCACCTTGCCCTGCTGGAACAGCAGCGCGGGACCTTTGCCGGTCAGCCGAACGTCGAGGCGGCCTTCCTTGTCCAGCACCTTGTGATCGGTGCCCATCACGACCACATTGGAAGCGCTCAGCGGCTGATCGTTGTTAAGATCGGTATGCTTGCTGCCGTTGATCGAGCGTTGGTACTTGCCGCCGGCCGGATCATATTCGTAAGAGACGACATAGCTTTTCCACAGAAAGGTAATGTCTACCTTGGGCGCATCCTGCGCCGTCGTCCCCATCGTCCCGACCGCTTCCGCTTCGTTTTTCGCAAAGGCGTATACCGTTCCCGTCGGGCCTTGCTCGTCCAGCCCCCGCTTTTGCGCGCCTGTACGGATGTTCTCCAGATTCGTATACAGGTTGTGCGGAGCTTTCCGCGACTTCTCCCGCCAGAAATAAGGCCCGGCATTCGTAATCTCGTCCAGATCGGCGATCTTCTCTTTCCGAAGCTGCTCGTACGCATCCGGACTGCCGCCCGCATGCACCTGGATGGCCCCGAAGCTTTTGCCGATATCGATAAAATACGGCCGAATGCTGCGCACCGGACCGATCGGCTCCGCGAACGCGCTGCTCTGGAACAGCGCCACGAGCCGCGTCACTTCGCCTTCGGCCAACACTTCGAACAAAACGTCCGCCTGCGTCAGCCCGCTTTGCGGCCGCGCCGCGGGATGGTTATTGATCATGACCATCACCGGCCGGGCGTCGCTGGGCTGCGGCAGCATCATCCCGGTCAGCGGCGCCTGATAGGTCGGCGGCTGAACCGGTAGCGTCGGCGGCGGGTCCGCAACGGGCTTCTCCGACTCGACCGGCGCAGCGACGGGCTTGTCCGGCTGCCCGCCGCCCGTCAGACTGCAGCCCGCCGCCGTCATGGCGAGGCAGCCCGCCAGCAGCGCGAGCCTCCCCCGCCGCCAGAACCGGCTCCATCTTCTCCATCCTCTTCGTTTCATACACGTCACCTCATCTGCATGTCCTCTAGTAATCTGTATTCTAGCGAGGCTTGATTTAGAAGCGATTTCGCGCAAAAAGACGAAAAATCGGCGCTTTTCAATATATTTAACGCATTTTCTTCCCAAAGGTTTCCAACGACCTCCGAATCTCCAAACAAATCACAGCAGGGAAAAAGGAAAAATTGTCGAAAATAACCATTTACGATGCCGCCGTTGTCCGAAATCGTAACGATCGGTTGGATCAGAAGATTACGTTTGCGGTTTCGATAGTCCATCGCCATCAGGAGGTGTCTTATGATTGAAGTTCTTCCCCTGCTGCTGAACACCTTTATTATTATTCTATCTATCTTTTTTTATCAAATCGTTTGTCTCGACAAAGACAGGCCGGAACGCACCAGCCGGTGGTTTCTGCTCCTGTTCTCCATCGTAGCAATGGCGATGTGCATGGCTTTTCCGATTCACCTGGTTTCCGGGCATATTTTCGACCTCCGCTATGTGCCGATTCTGCTTTGCTACTTGTACGGTGGTCACCGCAACCTGCTTTATATTTCCATCGCTTATCTCGGCTTCCGGTCGCTGCTCGGCGGAGAAGGGATGGTGACAGCGGTGATCGTGTACGCGATTGTGTTTCCGCTGATGATCATCTTCGGTCCCTTTCGACCCGCCCAGCGCAAAATCAAGCGCATCCTCCACGGCACCGGTTTAACCCTCGTCTGGGCACTTACAGCCGTCGTGTTCTCCAGCTTGCGCACCGGAAGGGAAGACCTTCTCATCAGTTGGTTTCTGATGTACTTAATCCTTGTCACGACCTTCACGATGGCCATGTCGCTTTTCATTGTGGAGGGAATTTATGAAAAAATGAAGCTGCGCAAAGAAGTGGAGCGCGCAGAAAAAATGTATCTTGTCGGAGAGCTCGCCGCCTCGTTCGCCCATGAAATCCGCAATCCGCTCACCGTTGTCAGCGGCTTTTTGCAATTGATGGGCAAAAATCAGATTGCGGAAGAAGCCAAACCCGATTACTTGCGTGTGATGATCACCGAATTGGAGCGGGCCCAGGCGATCATATCGGATTATTTGGCGATTGCCAAGCCGAAAACCGATTCGATCCAGCTTATCCAATTGGAGCCGTTGCTGAAGCAAATCATCGAATTGATGTCCCCTTACGCGCTCATGAATACGGTCAGCATGGCCAGCTCCATCGAGCAGGGCCTTCAGCTCAAGGCCGATGCTTCCCGGCTCAGCCAGTCGCTGATCAACATTGTCAAGAACGGCATTGAAGCGATGCCCGACGGGGGAACCTTGGAAATCAAAGCGTACCGGAGGCAGAGAAAGCTGTTGATTGAAATAGCGGATCAAGGCATCGGCATGACCCAGGCGGAGATCGACCGGCTCGGCACCCCGTTTTATACGACCAAAGAAAAAGGCACCGGCATCGGTACCATGGTCGCGCTCGGCATTATCGGAAGCATGGGCGGTCGAACCGAAGTGCACAGCGAGAAGGGAGCCGGGACGACCTTCACGATCATTTTGCCCGTGCGGTCGAGCACGATCTCAGAATGAGCAGTAGGCTTGCGAACGGTCGATCAAGCGCGAGCGCTCGAAGGCGGTCCCCTCATGAGCATGTCCCGCCGACGGGTTAAGCAGCTGCGCGGTCAAATCGGCCAGAGCGACTTCCGCGATGTCCGTGCGCATTGGTCCCCACGCCGCGGCATGACTCCGAACGTAGCTGACGGCTTCGCAAACGGACAGTCCCTTCAGCTTCAGAAAGACCGAAGTCCACCGCACGATATCGGCGTACGGCTGCGTGTTCGGCACGATATATTCCGACCATCCGTTCACGCCGTGGGAGGACAGCTTCAGCAGTCCGCAGTTGCAGTCGCGGCAATTGCCCGCGATGCGGGCCTCAATCAGCCGGCAATCGAACCGGTAGACCTCAATAAGCCCGATCCGGCTCGTCGACAAGATACCTTCGTTAACTTCGGGCAGGGGATCGCTTAATTTCAACATGAACAATTTCTCCTTTTTCTGATACAAATGGGGTATTTTGGGACAATAAAAAAACAAAAAGAAGCCCAAGAGCAGAGAAACTCTACTCTCGGGCTTCTAGCACAGGAATTCACACAGGCTGCAGAGGCACGATCGTCGTTCTCTCTCAATCCGCTTACGAGGTTAGCTGTCGGATTCGGGCTTGAGAGTGCCCTACCCCAGCGCTTGCAAAACAAGCGCGAAAGGATTCACCCCATGAAACCGTCCTTCTCATCGGCGGTTTCGATTGGTTCCCCCGCTTCCCGGTTCGGGAATTCAGCGTTTGGTTTGGAATATCAAGTTGTTGACAAGAATCATACGCCGGTCGACGCGCAAAGTAAAATCCGAAACCGCACGCTATTTTTGAGCTTTTCGCTTTTTTGGCATGTGAAAACGGATTCATATAGAGCCGGCATTGATTATCGATACAAAAGCTGCGCAATTCGTCGCTTTTCACCTTTTTCAAGAAAATCGAAGAAATACAGAGATTCATGCAGAATAAAGGAGATCGGCATCACCTTTCTCCTTCCAAATATATCCTAAGGCCGAATACGCGCTGCGGCGTTTCTTTACACCGGCTAAATCGCAGGCGTATGATACGACTCAAGTTGATTCGAAAATCCAATCACATCGCTTAATTTCCTTACCAGGAAAGCGGGGGAACCAAAACAAGCGATACGGCGCACACTGAGAGCCGTGCCGCCCATCGCATTGGGGTGAATCTCAATCGCGCATACCGCACATGCGCCAGAGTAGGGCGACTCTCACCGCCCGAACCCGTCAGCTAACCTCGTCAGCGCAGTCGAGAGAGGCATCGCTTTTCACGCGTAGGACACGGCTTGTTCCGTGCCTTAGGAAGCCGCGGCGGAGCTCGTCTATCCCCGCAGGCTTCTTTCGTATTGCCTTCTCTCCTCATATCCCTTAGGAGGAGAAAATCATGGAACAGGAACAGCAAACTATTTTGGTCTCAGCCCCCAATAAGCCCGGGGAAGCGTTTATCCGGCAGCTCAAATTCGGCAGCATTCCGTTTGCGGTCATCGTCAACAACAAAGCCGAACAGACCCGGCTGCAGGAGCTTGGGGCCGAGCGAATTGTGATGGTGGATACGAACGAGGAGAATACGTGGCTCGTCCCCGAATGGCCTGTCGGCAAAGTGTTTTTGTTCGAGAACAGCCTGACCCTGTGCTGCCGCTATATCCGCATTTGCCGCACCTGGACCTCGGAACCGCTGTATGTCATTACGCAATCGAATCATCCGCGCTTGATTTATAAAGGGCTCGGGGCCAACTATGTAATTCATACGAACAGCGGCGAAGTATCGTTTCTGATTCATTCGGCGCACGAATAGACTAACTAAACATCCACGCGCCGAGACTGAGCGTTCCGTACTGATATTTCTGGTACAGCAGCTTCGCTCTCCGGCCGCGGTCTGCCGCGCCCATCGCAATCAGCAAAGGCGCGAAGTGCTCTGCCGTCGGCACGGCGAGAGAAGCATGCGGCGCACGCCGCTCGTAATCGAACAAGGCATCCGAATCCCATACCGTAATCCGGTCGTACAGCCAGGCGTCGAATTGCTTCGCCCACAGCTCGGCGGCATCGTCCTGCCAATGCAATCTGCCAAGATGATGCACCGTTCCGCCGCTGCCGACGATCATGATCCCCTCGCTGCGCAAAGCCTGGAGCGCCCGGCCGATCCGGTACTGCTCTTCCGGTACCAACAGCGGATTCACGGACAGATGGACGACAGGCACGTCCGCCGCGGGATGCATGAGCGAGAGCAGCGTCCATACGCCGTGATCGAGTCCCCGGGTATCGTCCAGCGCGCAGGCGATCCCTTCGGCATCGAGCAGCCGTCGAACGCCCATCGCGAGCAAAATATTCCCTTTCGCCGGATAAGACATACCGTACAGCTTCTCCGGAAACCCGAAAAAATCGTGCAGCGTATCCGGCTCGGCCGCCGCGCCGATCGTCTGCACTTCGCTTTCCCAATGGGCGCTGAATACGACAATCCCTGCGGGCTTCGGCAGCTGCGCCCCGAGCGCTTTCAAGAAACGGGAATAGCTATGCGGCTCCGTCACAAGTGTCGGCAGGCCATGAGCGAGAAAAAAGGACGGGTACATTCGCGCATCATTCTCCTTTTCGATGAGCTGCTCCGGAACGCCAGATCTGTTATATCGTATTCATCCGCTGACGGAGAGGCGCCAATTCTACTCAGCTCCAGAGCTCGATCCGGCTGGTCGATACGGCAATCGCGCCGGCGTTGAACAGAACGGGCAGCTCCTCCTTCTTTTCGACGAATCCGCCCAAAATGATATCGAGCCCCGTTTCGTTTTTGATCAAGTTGAGTTTGGGATAAGAGAAGCTCGGTAAAATCTCGATATAGTCCGGCTTCACTTGAGCGGCCGAATTAATAATCGTGCGGATCGAGTGGGAGTCGATAATGAAGCCGCGCTGAATGGCGCTCAGTCCGTATTTTTTGGCGTGGAGCAGGCAAGACGTCCGGGTGCTGATGATCCCGTCGATTTTAATCACCTTGGATAAAAAATGAATCGAAGCCTCGTCATCTTTAATCCCTTTCACCATCTCCAAATGAAGGTATATTTTTTTGTTCGCTTGCTTGACCGCCCCTACGATGCTTTGTAATTGGATCAATTCCCCCTCCAACAAAAAAATAACTTCGTGCGGCGAAGCGAGCGCCTTCTCCAATTCTTTGAATCCCCGGACAGCGGGAATCATGGTGTTCGGCTTCAACATAAAATCCTCCTTCGATAAAAATAGGAATTCTCTTCAAGTGCAGACGTTACGATCCTTTTTAACATACCCCGTCGGGGACCGGAAAACAAGCGAAACCGTGCTGCGGCCCTTCTCCTGAAGAAGGATGCCACAACACGGCCCGGTCACTGCTTATTCTTCGTCTTTCTCCCACAGCATCGTACGATCCACGGCTTTTTTCCAGCCCCGGTACAATTTCGCACGGGTCGGTTCGTCGATGCCCGGCTCGAATACGGTGTCCGAACCGGCGCGCGCCGCGATTTCCGCTTTATCCCAGAAGCCGATGGCGATTCCCGCCATGTAAGCGGCGCCAAGCGCAGTCGTTTCGGTAATTTGCGGTCTTTGTACGGCAACCCCGAGAATGTCCGCCTGGAATTGCATCAGCAGGTTGTTTGCGGTCGCCCCGCCGTCGACCCGCAGCGATTGCAGCTTCAGGCCGGAATCGATCTCCATTGCCCCTAATACGTCTTTCGTTTGGTAGGCCAGCGAATTCAGCGTAGCCCGGATGAGATGCTCCTTCTTCGTTCCGCGCGTCAAGCCGAAAATCGCGCCTCTGGCGTACATATCCCAATATGGCGCCCCGAGTCCCGCGAAGGCCGGCACGACATAGACCCCGTCCGTGTCCTTCACTTTGCTCGCGTAATACTCGGAATCCGACGCCGAGTCGAACAGCTTCAGCCCGTCGCGCAGCCATTGGACTGCCGCACCGGCGATAAAGATGCTTCCTTCCAGCGCGTATTCCACCTTGCCGTCCATGCCCCAGGCGATCGTCGTCAGCAGCCCGGATTTCGATTCGACGGCCTTCGTGCCGGTATTCATCAGCATGAAGCAGCCGGTGCCATACGTGTTTTTCGCCATCCCCGATTCGAAGCACGTTTGTCCGAACAGCGCCGCGTGCTGGTCTCCCGCCACGCCAGCAATCGGGATTTCCGCGCCGCCGAACGTATGCGGATCGGTGGAGCCGTATACGCTTACCGACGGCTTGACCTCCGGCAGCATCGAATGCGGAATGTCCAGTTCCTGCAGCAGCTTTTCGTCCCAGCAGAGCTGCTTGATGTTATAGAGCATCGTACGGGATGCGTTCGTGTAATCCGTCGCGTGCACTTTCCCCCGCGTCAAATTCCAGATGAGCCAAGTATCGACGGTGCCGAACAGCAGCTCTCCGCGGTTCGCCTTTTCCCTCGCCCCTTCGACGTGGTCCAGCATCCACTTGATTTTCGTTCCGGAGAAGTAAGCGTCTACAACGAGCCCCGTGTTCTCACGGATGTAAGACTCCAAGCCTCTCTCCTTCAGCTCGTCGCAAAATTCGGCCGTTCTGCGATCCTGCCAGACGATGGCGTTGTGAATCGGTCTTCCCGTATTTTTGTCCCAGATGACCGCCGTCTCCCGCTGGTTGGTAATTCCGATCGAGGCTATTTCCTGCGGGCGTACGCCTACCTTTTCCAGCACCTCGCGCGCAACACCGCTTTGCGTTCCCCAAATTTCCATCGCGTCATGCTCGACCCACCCGGCCTTGGGATAAATTTGCGTAAATTCTTTTTGCGCGGAGCCGACGATACTGCCGTTATGATCGAACAAAATGGCGCGCGAGCTGGTCGTTCCTTGATCGAGCGCAAGCACATATTTTTTATCCATGATGATGCCCTCCTGTATAGTTAAAATGTTGGATATACATGTAGCCTATGCGTCAGCTTCCGAAAACCGCATAATAAAATAGCGTTCCGAGCGAACCGCCGACCAGCGGACCGACGATCGGAATCCAGGCATAGCCCCAGTCCGAAGATCCCTTCTTCCCGAGCGGCAGCACCGCATGCGCGATGCGCGGACCTAGGTCGCGGGCCGGATTCATCGCGTAGCCGGTCGTTCCTCCGAACGAAAGACCGACGCCGACCAGCAGGAAGCCGACGACAAACGGGTTCAAGCCGTCCGTAAATTTGTTGGCGCCGATCGCCAAAATGCAGACAAACAGAATAAACGTAGCCAGCACTTCGCTGATCAGGTTCGCGAACGGGCTGCGGATGGCAGGTCCTGTCGCGAAGGTTCCGAGCTTCGCCCCGGTATCCTCGGTCGCTTTCCAGTGCGGCAAGTACTGCAGCCATACGAGACACGCTCCCAAAAACGCCCCGATGAACTGCGCGGCAATATAGGACGGGACCTTCTCCCAAGGGAATTGTCCGGCCATGGCCAGCCCGACGGTAAAGGCGGGATTCAAGTGCGCGCCGCTGATCCGGCCGACCGCAAAAATCGCAATGGCGAGCGCGAGCCCCCAGCCCATCGCAATGACAATCCAGCCCGAATTTTGCGCTTTGGATTTGTTCAGACTCACTCCGGCACATACCCCATCGCCGAATAAAATTAAAAGCATCGTCCCCAGCAATTCTCCCATAAACGGAGTCATCGGCCTACCTCCCGGCATTATGTTTTGTTTTGTAAACCCTTTCAAACATTCGCTTTAAAGAAAGACTTCCCCGTTTAAATTGATCATAGGTCAATAAGTTTTGCACCCGAGCCCTTGCATGAAGAGCCCCTCCTTTCCAGGATAAGACAAAAAACAGCCATGATCCGAAATGTGGAAAGCTCCACTTTGGACGATGGCTGTTCTCATCTTCTCACAGCAAAACTGTTTACTTGTGATTTTTATTATAGTATAAGCGCATCGTTTCGTAAACCCTGTATCCCCAAAATTCCATTTATTTGAATGCTACGCCAATTGCACCCTAAATAATCCGTATCTTGTTAAAGACAATCGGCCGTTACCGTTGCCTTCCGTTTTTATGATACCATAGATTGCAGAAGGATCAGGACTGCAAGGCATGACATCGGACGGACAGGAGGCATGACATGCGCAAGCTCGTATTTTTCCTGGGTCCCGCCGGCGCGGGCAAGACGACCTTGGCCAAAGCCCTGGCCCGCAGACGCCATGCGGCCTTATTCGATATGGACACCTTGTCCCGCCCCGCATCGGAGGCGATTATGACCCTCTCCGGGCTTGACCCGAACGACCGCGATTCCGACGTTTACAAAATACGCTGCCGGGATCTGGGCTACCGCATCACGATGGACGCCGCCCTGGAGAATGTGGACCTCGGCGTGAACGCCTTCGTCATCGGCCCGTTTACCCGGGAGCTCGAAGATCCGGTATGGCCGGAGAAAGAACTGCAGCGGATCGGCGCGTCGCTGCACGACGTGGATGTCAAAGCGATCCTCGTATCGCTTCCCGGCGAGCAGCATTACCGGGGGCGCATCCGGGATAGAGGCTTAGCCCTGGATGCATGGAAGCTGGAGAACTGGAGCGAATTCAGCCGCTCCCTTGCGGTTCGGGAAGTCCGGTGGAAGCTGCCGGCCTCATCGATTCTCCCGTTCGATAACGCAGGCCCGCTCTCGGAAGAAAAGCTGCAACAGGTCGAGCGATTTATTTACGGAGACGACTCGGAAGACTAGATCGGGGCTCCAGCTAAAGCAAAAGGCCCCTTGTTTTCGAAGGGGCCTCAAGGTGTTGAAAAGAGGTTTTTGTCTTAAATAGAGAAACATACGTAGGTGGGGTATCTACTGGAGGAGCGATAGCGATCGCCTTTGTCTGCGGGAAATACCCGCTGCTAAGCGGCTTCCAATAAAAATTTCCTGCAGACAAGAGCGACCGAAAGTAGATACCCCACCCACTCGTACACTCTATTGCTTCTCACCAAGCTCAAAAGGCCCCTCGTTTTTCCGAAGGGGCCTTTTTATCGTTACCATTACAGCTGCGCTTGCACCCAAGACTCCAGCTCCGTCAGCGGACGGACGCCTACTTGCGTACCGACCTCGACGCCGTTTTTGAACAGCTTCAGCGTCGGAATGCTCATCACGCCGTATTGTCCGGCCGTTTCCGGATTGTCGTCCACGTTCACCTTCGCGATCTTCACCGAATCGCCGAGCTTGCCGTTCAGCTCCTCAAGGATAGGGGCGATCATTTTGCAAGGACCGCACCAAGGCGCCCAGAAATCGACCAGCACGACACCTTCTTGAATCGTATCCTTAAACTCCGCATCTTTGACATTGACAATAGCCATCTCAACCACTCCTTCGTTTAATTTTTAGGTTTAACGCAGATTTTCCATATTGAATCCGAACGGAAACCGGGAGGCCGGGGCCTTCCACCCGCTCGGTCCGGGAAGGCTCGGCTTCCGCCCTCCCGCCGCTTGCGCGGACGCCGAGGGCAGCATGGCGCTCAATTCTTCAAACCATGCCTGATCCCGGGTCTGCAGCGCCAGCTCGATCAGGTCGTGCAGTGCCGCTTCGTCCGCAGGCAGTCCGTCGGGCTCGGGCAGCCGGGTTACTTTCGACTGCCGGGCCTCCGTCACAAAGCCTACCGCTTCGGCGCGGTCGCATTGCGTAATCCGAACCCGCAGCGCGCCATTTCCATCCGTCCATTCGACGTATCCGATAAATCTTTCGTCCTTCCAGGAAGTCCCGCTAACCCAGTCGCCTTCCCGAATCAGCCCATGATTTGCAGCTGCCATGTTGATCACCCTCCCTTTTTAACACCATTAAACGGTTATGAAGCCTCTGAAACGACTGAAACTATTTTGATAACAGTTGCGTTAAAAAAAATTAGCTCTTTCTCTGCTGCTTCGCGAGGACGCGTTCCAGCACGTCTTGAATCGTCAGCCGCTGGAGGTACGTCAGCATCTGCTCCTCGGCCTCCGTGAATATATGATCCATCACCTCGGTCATATTGCAAGCGACGAGGCAGTCCTCCTCCACATTCCCCGAGCACCAGGACGGCTTAATCGAACCGAACGACGTGGCGCGGTAAATCTCGGCAAGCGTGACCTCGTCCGGCCGGCAGTTTAACGCAAATCCTCCGCCGCTGCCTTCCTTCGTCGTCACATACCCCTGCTTGCGCAGACAGCCCATCACCTTGCGTACACGGGCCGGATGCGTATCCACATTGTGGGCGATCATATCGCTGGTAGCCATATGATCCGGCCGATAGGCGAGCAGCACGAGGCTGTGGACGGCAATCGTAAATTCGCTGTTCACCGGGCGGCTCCCTTCTCTCCGTTCGCTTACTGTAATTATAATAATAACAGTTACTTTTGTCAAATCCGCTTATGCACCGTTCCCCGAACGACAAAAACAGAGCCGCCCCTTCCCGGAAATCGGCTCTGTCCGCTTACGCCCGATTATTGATAGAAATTGCCGCGGGCGAAGTTTTGATTTTGCTGCGATTGAAAGCTTGCTTGATTCAACTGTGCGGCCGTTTGCTCCAGCTGATTGCAGATTTGCGCCATTTGCTGCATTTGCTGTACCGCCGTTTGGTGGCCTTGCAGCGCCGTTTGGATCACTTGCACCGCATGCTGCTCGCGCTGCGACAAAATTTGCAGCTGCTGCGCATTTTGCTGCTCTTGCTGGAGCAGACGCTGGTAATTCGCGCTCGCTTGATCCGTTTGCTGGATCAATTGTTGAATCATTTGCTGGCATTGGTTCAATTGCTGCGTAGCGTTGAACATGGATGGAATTCCTCCTTGGCATGCTTTCTGGAAATGGTTGGGTTCTTCTTTAGCCCATTTTAGTATGCATGCTCCTTTTCATCCTTATTCATCCCTACGCAAAAAAACTTCCCGCCTCGCTTACAGCGTCCATTCCTCCGACAACTGCACGTAAAGCTCGATCAAAAAAGCCGTCGACTGGGCCGCATACAGCTCCCGTTCCAGCTCCAGCTTGGTTCCGAGCCGCTCGGCAACCTGCCTGGAGAGCTCCTCGCGCTTGAACTTATCCAACGAAGGCAGGCGTTCCACGAACGTGGACAGCAGCAGCCAATCTTCCCGCTCGATCCGGCAGCGGAACGTTTCGGACAGCTTGAGCTCATACGGCAGGCGAATGCGATTCTTGTCCAGCCACTTCCGGGTCCGCTTGCGCAGGATGAGCCGCTCATGCTGCATATCCCGGATGACGAGCGTGCCTGCGGCCAGGTCGCCGATCCGTTTGTCCATCGGATGGAAGAACATCCACAGCATGCCGACAAAATAAAAGGACGGCAGAAAATCGATCAACCGGAAAAAGTTGCGGATGATCGCCGACAGCAGCGTAACCGGCTGGCCGTTCTCCTGAATGACGCGCAGGCCCAGCCATTTTTTGCCGAACGTTTGCCCGCCCATATAATATTCCGCCAACGCGTAGTAGCAGCCGATCAATATAAAGCTAAGCACGATCAGGAAAGCGGCCGCATATTCCCCAAGCGCATCGTCCAGGCCGATGTCCAGCAGCATCAGGATCAGACCGACCAGCAGGCTGATGGCCCCGAAGGCTGCCAGCAGCAGCAGATTGTCTATGAGCTGAGCGGCTGTCCGGCTGCCGATGCCCGCCGTCCGAAACTGGAGCCGGACATGCTCCGGCGTCACGATCGACGCTTCCCTGATATTCACCTCGTTCATTTCCCCGCTCCTTCTTTCCATTTTTGTGGTAATATTGAACTATTCGAGAGACGGAAGGAGATCGTCCCACCCCATGAACATTCAGCGTTTTATCCGCGAGCATAAGCCCGTATGGACCGAGCTCGACGGATTGCTGGCCTTATTCGAGAAAAAACGTCGCACGGTGCAGGCGCCACAGGTCGACCGGTTGACCTTCTTGTACCGAACGGCCTCGGCTCACCTGGCCTATGCGCAAACGTACTACCCCGGCGACGAGATCGGGCTTTATCTCAATCAGCTCGTAGCCCGGGCACACCATGCCCTGCATGCCGAACAGTGGAAAACGTCCCATCGGCTCGGCGATTTTTTCAAGCGCCGGTTTATCGGCTACGTGCTGGAACGCAGACGGTTCATTGCGCTGGCGTTTCTGCTGTTTATGGTCGGAGCGCTGTCCGGCTTCGCCGCCGTCTGGCAGGACCCGCTGAATTTGTATGCGCTCGTATCCCCCGAGATGGCCGACGGCATCAATCCCGATGCGGTGGGCAAAAACCACGGCGAAGTGCAGAGCGCCGTCATGTCTACATCCATCATGACCAACAACATCCGGGTCGCCGTTCTTGCGTTCGTGAGCGGCATCACTTTCGGGCTGCTGACGGTCTACGTGCTGTTCTACAACGGCATCCTGATCGGCGCGTTAACCGCCGTCTTTTGGCAGTCCGGCAAAAGCTACGTGTTCTGGGCGTACATTTTGCCGCACGGCGTCATCGAGCTGACCGCCATCTTCATTGCCGGAGGCTCCGGCTTGTATATGGGCTACCGGATGATCAATCCCGGGCCGTATACGCGAAAATATATGCTTCTGCGCTCCGTCAAGGAATCGGCGCTCCTGATGGTCGGCACGATTCCGCTGTTCGTCATCGCCGGGATGATCGAAGGCTATATTACGCCTTCCGGCTTGTCGCTGGAAACGAAGTATATCGTCGCGGGCGCCACACTGATTGCCCTGGCGCTGTATGTCGCTTACGGCCGTTTGAACGAACGCAGGCATAAGCGACTTGCGGCCGAAGGCGCCGTCCCGAAGGACGAAGCCGGGACGACGACGGCGGACCTCTTCTCCTCCCCGAAATCTATATCGAATCGTTCGATTTAAGATCCAGATACCGGTTGACCGCCGTCCAAGCCAGCTGCCCGACGGGAACGTCCACGATGTCGATCCCGCCGGCCGCCATCTCGGCAGCGACCGTTTGCCGGTCGACGGCGAACTTGTGCGCCACGCTTTTCACATAAGCCTGGCGCCTGCCCGCCGTCTCGGTCGAAGCCCAACGCTGCAGCACTTCATCCCGCAGCCCGAGCAGCAAAATCCGATGCTGGCGCTTCAGCCGCATCAGCAGCGGACGCAACCCCTCCTCGAACATATAATTGTCCATATCGGAGAACAGGACGGTCAGGCTCCGCTTCTTTTGCACGCGCAGCAAATGCTGCAGGGCCGTGCTGTAGCTCGCCTCCACAAAATCGCTCTGCAGGTTGTAGACCGCCGCCGTCAGCGTCTGCAGATGGAGAAGTCCGCTGCCCGGCGGCACATACGTTTTCACCCGGCTCGAGAAGGCGAGCAGCCCCACCTTATCCCCTTGCTTGAGCGCTACGGCGGCCAGCGCCAGCGCCGCTTCGAGCGACACGTCCAGCTTGGTCCGGCCGTCCAGTTCAATCCCCATCATCCGTCCGCAGTCCAGCAGGATCGTGACGACCTTGCCCCGTTCGGGGCGGAACACGTTCGTCATCAGCGTGCGGGACCGCGCCGACGCTCTCCAGTTGACGAACCGCGGGTCGTCGTCGGGGACGTATTCGCGAATCGCGTGGAACTCCGATCCGGACCGCTCCTTCCGGTAAATCCGCCTTCCTTCCAGCGTCAGCTGATTTTGCATCGAAGATAAGATGCCGCGGACCGCCGACATATCGGGATAAATGCGGATCGTCTGCTCCAGCTCCACGCGCGCCTGCTTCTCCCACAACCCGATCCGCCCTCTCAGGCGGAGCCATACCGAGCGAAAACGATATTCTCCCCGCTCGCGGCCCTGCGTCGTGTAGCGGATTTCCGCCGTTTTCCCTTCCCAGGCCATCGTCAACGGCTCTGCCGGGGAACGGAACGTCTGCGGCAGGTCGTCGGCGACCGTCAGCTTCAACGACATCAGCTGCGGGGCTTCCGCGCGCACCGTCACCTCGAACGGGCTCCCGATATCGGCCTGTTCGGGCAGGCTGCGGCTGACGCGCAAGCTGCGCCGCCTTGGAAGCAGCGACAGATCGAGCGCGCTCAGACCGAGCAGTACGCCGCAAACCAGCCACTGCACGGCGGCTCCGGCCCCGTTCCCGGCGGCAAAGCCCACGCCTACTAGAACCGCTCCGGCGCCTGTCAGCAGGGCCATGCGCGGCGTCGGCACGATCAGCCGCTTCTCAATCGCGTCAGCGAGGGACCGGAATCGTCGCCAGCGTTTCCTGGATGAAGTGGTCACCGGTCTCTCCCTCCAATTCAACCTGCGGCGTCAGCAGCAGACGGTGCCGCAGCGCCGGAACGGCTACGGTCTTGATATCGTCCGGCGTGACAAAGCTGCGTCCGTCCAGCAGCGCCCAGGCGCGGGCCGCTGTCATGAGCGCAATCCCCGCCCGCGGGCTCGCGCCGAGCAAGAGCCGCTTGTCTTCGCGGGTTTTGCGGACGATCACGGCAATATATTCGATCAGACTATCCTGTACGACTACCTCTTGCAGCTCCGCACGAAGCTGCTTCAGACGATCCAGCGAGAACACGGCGTTCTCCTTCCTCTCCGCAGCGGCGAAGAAAGGAACGTGTTCTTTTAAAATCGCAAGCTCCGACTCCATATTCGGGTACGATACGGTCAGTTTGAATAAAAAGCGGTCCAACTGCGCTTCAGGCAGCGGGTACGTGCCTTCGTACTCCACCGGGTTCTGCGTCGCGATGACGAAGAACGGATCGGGCAGACGGTACGTTGTGCCCTGAATCGTCACCTGCCGTTCCTCCATCGCTTCCAGCAGAGCGGCTTGCGTTTTCGGAGGCGTACGGTTAATCTCATCGGCCAGCAGCAGGTTCGTAAAGACCGGGCCGCGCACCGTCTGGAATTCGTTGTCTTTCATATTGAAAATCACGCTGCCGGTAATATCGCTCGGCATCATATCGGGCGTGAACTGCACCCGGCTGAACGAACCGTCCGTCAATTCGGCAAGCGTGCGTACCATTTTCGTTTTTCCTAGCCCGGGAACTCCTTCCAGCAACACATGCCCCCCGGCCAAAAAAGCGGTCAGCAGCAGACGTATATTGTGCCGCTGTCCGATCACGCTCTTCTCCATCTGTTCCAGCAACTGCTGCAATCGGCTCACTCCCTCTCCAGTCTACGGATCACGCCATCGGCCATCCGGCTGTCTTTCTCGAACTGCTTCGGCGAATAGCCCGCCGCTTCCTCGGCGGCCTGCCAACTTCGCATCAGCGCCGCGAGCTGCTCCAACTCCTCCTTGCTTAAATGCGGCTTGGCCGCCGCAAGCGCCTGCGTGACGGTCGCATCGAGGCGTACGCCCCACCGCTCGCGCATGAGGCCGCGGACATATCTCGCTTGATGCGCCAGCGCTTCCCGCGCCAGGCCGCGCCGCTCGTACCACCCTGCGGCGGCGAGCAGCGTCTCGTCCCCGCGCCGGACCGTCCATTCGCGCGGCGTGTAAGCCGGTCCGAAGCGCACGCCCTTCATCCAGAGCCACAGCAGCGCTCCCAGGGTCAGCTGCAGCAGCACGGCGAGCAGCCAGCCGGGATATACCGCAAGCAGGCCCGGTTTTTCGTAAAGCCCGTGATGATACTCGTCGAACCACAGCGCCCCGGTCTCCGGGCTTGTCTGCAGATACGGCCGGATCAGCTCAAAATGCGAATGCTCCAAAATGCTATCGTTCTGCATCCAGTCCGGGACGAGAAGCAGCGTAACGCTGCCCTGTCCGACCGCGGCGCGTCCGGCAATAATGCCGCGCGCATCCTTCAGCAGCGGCTTCATGCCCGGCGCTTCCTTCAGACGATAGGCGGAGGCGACCTTCCCGCTATGTCCTGCGCCCGACTGCTTCGTCAAGTCGGTGATCGCCGCTGGGCCCGATTCGGCCTGTCCCGTCCTCGTGAGGGGGAACGCCTCCAAATCTGTCGGAGCGTCATCGAACAGCACAAGCTCGTTGCCCGCGCTTACCCATGTGCGGATCTCTTCCCATTCCTTGGCGGCCAGTGGCGCATAAGGCTGAATGACGATCAGCTTTTGGCGCCCCCCGCTTGGCAGCGAGCGCCAAGGCTGCTTCCACGCCTTGACGGGTACGCCCTGCTCCTTCAGCAGCGTGAACACGGCTTTGGTGCCGTCACGATCAGCGGACGTTGACAAATACGGGGGAAGATCCGGCAGATCGGGCTTTACCAGAACGTATCCGAACAGCAGAAAGGCGACGACGCTGACCGCCAAAGCGATCTGCAGCTTGTTCCGCTTAAGCATAGCCCGCCTCCTCCCGCCGGTACGGCGCCAACAGCTCGGTCATCCGTCCGTATTCGTGCGCTCCCGCCGTGCCGCCTCCGTAATAGACGAGCTCGAACAAAGAAGCGGCCTGCTTGAACGACTCGACCGCGCTCGGCTGCCGCTCGTACAACTCCTCGGCATATTCGCGGTTCGTCTTCCACCGCTCCGCCCGCACCCATTCGCGTTCGTCCATCAGCAGAAGCATCGCCAGAAACGTCCGGCGCACCGCCTCCGGATAGTTGCCCTCCGCCGCGCATTCCTCCGCTTCCCGGAGCAATGCGGCGAAGGAGCGGTCCAGCTCTGCGGCGCTGCGGAACACGCTGCGCCGTCGGCTGCGGCGAAGAAGGATCAGACTGCGTACCAGCCAAACGATGGCCGCCACAAGGACGGCAAGCAGGATGCCGAGCAGGACGTAGGCGAGCACCTTCGGGGTACCGGGCGGAGCGGACACGTCCGGGAACAAGTCCAGCACCTTCCGCCACATCCGCTCCAGCCACTCGAGGACGGGGTTCCGCCCGTCGCCCTGCAAATACGCCGTATACTCGTCGCGTTCCAGAATGCTTTCCAGCTGCTTTTTGTCCGCTTTCCAATCGTCGCTATTCATCTTTCTTCTCCGGCTCCTTCGAACCGTTGGCGTCGGCAGACTCGCGTCCCGGCGACGGGTTCACGGGACTTCCGTCTTCCTGTCCGTCAGACGTATTCATTCCCGGAGCGCGAACGGCTTCCCCGACAGATCCGGCCCGATCCTGCTGAGCTCCGCTCGTGTGCCCCGCTGCCGCCTCTCGTGCCGCTTCGTCCGTTTGCACGGTTCCCGCAGCAGCTTGGGCCGTCCTATCCGGTCGCTCTGCCCCTACAGCCTGCGCAAACCTATCTGTCTGCACAGGCTCTACAGCATGCCCTGCCCCGGCTTCCGCAGCATAGGCAGAGCCGCCGGGTTGCGTTGAACCGCCCGTATATCCCGCCTCTCCCGGCTGACCGCTGTATGTCCCGTACGACTGACCGGCGGCAAGCATCTGCTCCAGATCGGCTCCCTCGTTGCGCACCCGCAAGTCGAAGTACGTCACCGCATAAGGGATCAAATAGATCGGCGTGATCAGCAGCGTCAGCACGATATAAATCAATTGGCCGAGCAGAGACAATTTGAATACCGCGATCAACAGCGCATAAGTCCCCATCATAAAGACGCCGTAAATGATCGACAAGACGAAGTAAATACCGAATATACGCCAAAAGTTCCCTCTGGTCAGCCGCCAGCTCCGGCCTAACGACGAAGGGGCGCCCTCCAGCGCTATAACCGGCAAATAAAAGCCGAAACGGATGGCGAAAAAACCGATCCCTGCCATCATCAGCAGCGCGACAAACAAATACAAGAAAACCAGCAAAACAACCAGCACGATGCTGCTGCCGAACGGGTCGGAACCGATCTCGGTAATGCCGGTGCCGATTCCCACGGTTACTACGAGAACAATGATTACCCCGAACACAACAACGATAGAGACCGCCATATACACGCCCATGAGAATCAATCCGAACAGCAGCGTATTGCCTATTATCGGCCAATAACGGGAAAATGAGCTTCTCAACAGCTCCTTGAAGCCCACGGAAGCTCCATCGGCCGCGGCACGGACCAGGTGAAGCTGCGACGAGACCGCTGCCGGAAACACTGCCAGCATGTATAATGGCATCAGCAAGAATGAAAACAATAGCAACCCTATACGCAGTTCGTCGCCTGATCCGCTGGCTTCGGCGAAGCGGTCAAGCGAATCGGCAATCGTTTCCCCGGATTCCGGAAGGAGCGAAACGCTGCTCACATCGAAGAGCACTAAGTTTTGCAAAAGATAAATCGGGCCGAAAAACAGCAGCATCAGCAGGAACGTCACCGTAAAATGCTTGCGGTAGATCTGAAAGCTCCTGTCCAAAATCGCACCGATCCCCATCGGCCTTTCAAATGAAATCATTGGTTGCTCCTCCTGCCCCACATATTCGACATCATTATACACGAACTTCCAAGGGGATAGCACCAATAAATTACAGAATGCAAAAAAGCCGGCCGTCTGCTTCGACGGCCGGTCCGGGTGTTGCTATGGGTGCTTAAGGCTTCACGTCATACATTTTGTACAAGCCGTCCAGCATCAGGTTGGCAGCTTTCACGCCGCCCGCCGTATTCCAAATGACATCGTCCACTTTGAACACTTTATTGTTCTTGACGACCTTCAAGTTTTTCCAGAGCGGATCGTTCATCCATTCCTCTTCCTGCTTGGTTCCTTTGCCGTCGCCGGTCTCATAAGTGAAATAAATGACCCGGTCGGCGGCTTCAAGCTCCGTCAGCCGTTCTTTCGTAATGTCCTCGAACGCCTTCTCGTCGTTCTTGGCATCGGAGCGGGCAATGCCGATTTGCTTAAAGATCACGCCGGTAAACATATTGCCGTAGTAATAACGGGTTTTGCCGCCCATGAAGCGGACAACGGCCACTTTCTCGCTCAGCTTGCTGCCGGCTTTTTGTTTGAAGTCCTCGATCCGCTTGTCGAAGGCGGCGATGATCTTCTCGCCCTCGGCTTTTTTGTTCAAGGCTTCGGCGTACAGTTTGAAGTTATCCTTCCATTCGCCGCGCAGCGTTTCCGAATAAACGGTCGGCGCGATGGCTTTGAGCTGGTCGTAAATTTTTTCGTGGCGCATTTTGTTGCCGATGATGAGATCCGGCTTGAGCGATGCGATCAGCTCCAGATTCGGCTGCTGCTCGCCGCCGACCGCTTTAACGCCTTCCATGTCGGCTTTGATATGATCGAACCACGGATTGCCGGTGTACGACTGCACTGCGCCGATCGGCTTTACGCCGAGCGCGAGCAGCGCCTCCGTCCCTTCGTTGGTCAAAATGACGACCTTCTGCGGGTTGGCCGGAACCTCGGCTTCGCCCATGGCATGCTTGACTTTGCGCTTACCGTCCGCTTGGGCCGGTGCTGCAGCTTTTCCGGGTTTGGTATCCGGCTGCGCTGCCGGTTTCTGCCCGCAGGCCGTCAGCCAGACGGATAATAATAAGACGACGGCGAGCAGCGCCGCCGATTTCAGACGAAATGACCGATTAAGGGAAAACATGTGGGACCTCCTGATCTCTGGTTGTTCTTGATGTCTTCATTATCTTTGCGAATGCCGTAAACAATTGATAATCATTATCATTTACTTGGTTAATATTACTGAGCATCGGCTTACTTGTCAACTATTTTATGATAATGATTCTCAGATTCATTGACAGTTGATAATGGTTCTCATACAATGAAATAAAGGGTTTATACTATAGGTTAAGACAGGAAGCAGGCTATCTTTTTATGCGCAATCCACTTCATCGTCGCTCTTCCAAAATTATCGGCCTGATCGCAGCTCTCGTGCTGCTCGCTCTGGCTATGGCGGCCAGCGTCATGTTCGGCCTTAACTATTATTCTTGGGACCGCGTTATCGCGTCCTATACGCAGTTTGACGGCTCCAACGAGCACATTATTATCCAGACGGCGCGCGTGCCCCGGGCACTCATCGCCGCCGCGGTTGGCGCAGGCCTCGCCGTAGCCGGCGCGCTGATGCAAGCCATTACCCGCAATCCGCTCGCATCGCCGAGTATTTTCGGCGTCAATGCCGGAGCGGCGTTTGCCATTGTTTTATCCGTTGCCCTGTTCGACGTCTCGGGCATGACCCGGTACACCTGGATCGCGTTTCTGGGGGCGGCCGTCAGCGCCGGGGGCGTTTACTTTCTCGGTTCGATCGGGCGCGACGGCCTGACCCCGATCAAGATTACGCTCGCCGGATCGGCCGTCACCGCCTTCTTCGCGTCGCTGACCCAAGGCATCCTGCTCGGCAGCGGCAAAGCGTTCGATCAAGTGCTGTTCTGGCTCGTCGGCTCGGTAGCCGGACGGACGATGGAGATGCTTAACGCGGTTCTGCCTTATATGCTCGCAGCCTTAGTAGGAGCCCTGCTCCTCTCGCCGCAAATCAACGTGCTGGCGATGGGCGAGGACGTCGCCAAAGGGCTCGGCCAACGCACCCTGCTAGTCAAAGCCGCGGCGGCCGTCGTTATCGTACTGCTGGCCGGCGGCGCCGTATCCGTAGCGGGGCCGGTCGTATTCGTCGGCATCATCGTGCCGCATATCGTCCGCTATCTGGTAGGCATCGACCACCGCTGGCTGATTCCTTACTGCGCGGTGCTTGGCGCGCTGCTGCTGGTTAGCGCCGACATCGGGGCGCGGTTCATCGCCATGCCGAAGGAAGTTCCCGTCGGCGTCACGACCGCCCTGATCGGCGTCCCCTTCTTCGTGTATATTGCGCGCAGAGGAGGGCAGCTGTCATGAGCCGTCAATCCAGCCGATACTTTGCCGTCCGCGGAAAAGCTTTCTCGTATCTTGTCAGTAAAAGAGCGCTAGCCGTCACGTTCCTGCTGCTCTTTATCACGATTGCCGTCATCATTCTCAGCACCGGCATCGGTAGCGTCTACATCCCGCCCGGCGAAGTCGTGCGTTCGGTCTTCGGCTTCGGAGACGATTCGAGCGAAATGATCGTCCGCTCGCTTCGGTTGCCGCGGATATTGATGGCCGTGCTCGTCGGAGCGTCGCTCGCGGTAGCCGGTGCCATTCTGCAAGGCGTCGTGCGCAACTCGCTGGCTTCGCCCGACACGGTTGGCATGACCGGCGGCGGAACGCTAGGGGCCGTCTCGTTCTTTTTCTTTTTCTCGGATAAAATTACGATTCATCTGCTGCCGGTATTCGCCATCGCCGGCGCCTTCATCGCTACGTTCGTCGTCTATGCCCTTTCATGGAAAGGAGACGGCGTTACCCCGCTCCGGCTCGTGCTGATCGGCATCGGCTTCGCGGCGGCGATGAGCTCGATTTCGTATATGATGCTAATCTCCGGTCCCGTCGTTCTTGCGAACCAATCGCTTACCTTCATGACCGGAAGCATTTACGGCGTATCTTGGGAGAAATCCGTTACGCCGCTGCTGCCTTGGTTTATTGTGCTGCTTCCGCTGATTATCGTCTATTCGCGGCATGTCAATATCCAGGAGCTCGGCGAAGAGGTCGCCCGCAGCGTAGGCAGCGCCGTCCAGCGCCAGCGGTTCCTGCTGCTGCTGCTCAGCGTCGCCTTGGGCGGAGCCGCCGTAGCGTTCGGCGGAGCGATCGGCTTCATCGGCTTGATGGCGCCGCATATGGCCCGCAAGCTCGTAGGCCCGGCCTTCGGCGCGCTGGTGCCGGTATCCGCACTCATCGGAGCGCTCGTGCTGCTGCTGTCCGACCTCGCCGGCCGGACGCTATTTGCGCCGCTCGATATTCCTGCCGGCGTATTTACCGCCTGCATCGGCGCGCCGTTCTTTGTCTATTTGCTGTACCGCAGCCGCAACCGTTAATTTCGTTAGTAACCTGTCGATATCGATGCGAAGCCTTGTCACGGACACCATGTAAAACAGAGAAGCCCGGCCTATGCCAAGCGGAACGGCCTAATCGACCAAACTGTCGACACCGTTCCGTCTGCGCCATGTCTGATTATCGGCGGGCTTCGAGACCGAAGGAGAAGATTTTATGACTGCCATCCAATCGAACGACCTGTGCCTCTGTTATGGGGATACGTGCATTTTTCAAGAGCTGAACATCAAAATTCCGAAAGGTAAAATAACGGTGTTTATCGGCGGCAACGGCTGCGGCAAATCGACCCTGCTCCGCTCTCTGGCCCGGCTGCTCAAGCCGCAAAGCGGACAAGTGGTGCTCGACGGCAGCAACATTGCGACGATGTCCACCAAGGAAGTCGCCAGACGCATGGCGATTCTTCCGCAAGGCCCGGCAGCTCCGGAAGGCTTGACAGTGCTGCAGCTTGTCAAGCAAGGCCGCTACCCGTATCAAAGCTGGCTCCAGCAGTGGTCCAAGGAAGACGAAGCCATGGTGCAGCGCGCGCTTGAGCTGACCCACATGAAGCCGCTGGCCGAGCGGACGGTCGATTCCTTGTCCGGCGGCCAGCGGCAGCGGGCCTGGATCGCCATGACGCTGGCTCAAGGCACGCCGACGATTCTGCTTGACGAACCGACGACGTACCTCGATCTGGCGCACCAAATCGAAGTGCTCGATCTGCTGTACGAACTGAACGAAAGCGAGCAGCGCACCATCGTCATGGTGCTTCATGACATTAACCTTGCCTGCCGTTATGCACATAACATCGTAGCCATCAAAGACCGTAAAGTCTGGGCCGAAGGCCGACCGCAGGATATCGTCAACGAAGACTTGATTCGCAGCGTGTTCGATCTGGAATCGCGAGTCGTCGAGGACCCGCTGTTCGGCACACCGATGGTCGTTCCTTTTGGCAGAGGCAAGCAGCCTCTGGCAGCTCCAAAGCTCGCGGTTGCCGGGAAGTAATAAAGATACCGAATAAGCGCCTCTCCTGTAAAAAGGAGTCAGGCGCTTTATTTTTCCGCGATCAGGGAATACTAATTCGAAAATATACAGGGAGGAATAGCCTTGCGCGCTTTTTCCTATTACGTACATAACTATTGGTTATCGGGGATATTGGTCGTCGGAGCGATAGGGGCTGTTTTTTATGTTTATCGAAATTGGGACAAAATCATGATTAAAGGAAGCGGACGTAAGTAGACAAGGCTTCGCCGCACGCAAAAAACCGGGGCAAAGGAATCGCTTCCTTACCCCGGTTCGTATTTTACACGAGCGCTTTCTTCGCAATGTCCGTACGATTGTGCTTGCCTTGGAAACGGATGCGATCGGCATCCGCATACGCTTTGGCGCGGGCCTCGGCAATATCGCGGCCAAGCGCAGTTACGCCCAGCACGCGGCCGCCGTTGGTCACGACTCCACCGTCCTTGATGGCCGTTCCCGCGTGGAATACGATCGAATTTTGCACGTCCTCCAAGCCTTCGATCGGAAGTCCTTTCGGATACGAAGCCGGATAGCCTTCAGACGCCAAAATGACGCAAACGGCAGCTTCCTCGCTCCACTCGATCTCCATTTGATCCAGCCTTCCATTGACTGCGGCGAGGAAAATGTCCAGTAAATCCGTTTTCAACCGCGGCAGCACGACCTGCGTCTCGGGATCGCCGAAGCGGGCGTTGAACTCGATCGTCTTCGGTCCGTTCGGCGTCAGCATCAGACCGGCAAACAGGACACCGCGGAACGGCCGCCCTTCGGCAACCATCGCTTTGGCCGTCGGCTTAATGATCGTCTCGATCGATTCGTCAATCACGGCTTGCGGGATGTGCGGCAGCGGGCTGTAGGTGCCCATACCGCCGGTATTCGGTCCTTTGTCGTTATCATAAACCGCCTTATGGTCCTGTGCAGGAACCATCGGGCATACCGTTTCGCCGTCGACGAACGAGAGAATCGACATTTCCTGGCCGGTAAGGAACTCCTCGATCACGACTTGGTTGCCGGATTCGCCGAACACTTTGGCGACCATAATGTCGTGCAGCGCTTTTTCCGCTTCGTCCAGCGTCTGCGCCACGACGACCCCTTTGCCTGCCGCGAGGCCGTCCGCTTTAATCACGATAGGCGCTTGTTGCTGGCGCAGATAAGCGACCGCGTCCTCGTGCCGCTCGAACGATTCGTAAGCGGCCGTCGGGATGTTGTATTTTCTCAGCAGCTGCTTGGTGAACACTTTGCTGCCTTCGATAATCGCCGCATTTTGGCGGGGTCCGAACACAGTCAGCCCCTTCGCTTCCAAGTGATCGACGATGCCTTCGGACAGCGGATCGTCCGGACCGATGACGACCAAATCGATCGTATGGTCGATCGCAAACTGCGCAATTTCCTCGAATTGGTTTACTTGAATCGGGACGCATTCGGCAACCGATGCGATGCCCCCGTTCCCCGGCGCACAGTACAGCTCCGTGACTTTGGGGCTCTTCTTCAGCGCCCAGCATATCGCATGCTCGCGGCCGCCGCCGCCTACAACCAGTATCCGCACGTTGAGGCTCCTCCTATTCTTTGTTGACGATCAGCAGCTCGGTTTCTCCGCTTCCGATCCGTACCGTTTTGACGAGCAGCGAGATGCGGTTCTCGTTGTTGAGCGCCTGCCAATAGGCATCCGCGATCTGCCCGACGTCGTCGCTGGCAATCGGGACAAGCGCCGGTTCGCCCTGGAACGAAGGCAGCGGGTTCCCGTCGCCCGCATACGTATGGATGCAGTGACCGTAGCCCGGCAGCGCCTTCTCGTACGTATACGTATGACGAAGAGTCTGATCCTCCGTATTGCCGCTCGATTTCAGGATCGACAGCTTATAGGCAAATTGTCCGTCGTTCACATCGATCAAACCGCTGATTCGCGGCGTAAAATTGGGCGCGTCCGGCTCGTACGTCCGGGTGGCCAGCGCGGCTTCGAACGTGCTGCCGGAAAGCAGCGCCTCATGAATCGTATCGGTCTGATCGCCGTTCGTGACGATATGCGCGCCGTTCGCGTGCTTCACCGGGTAGTAGATGATGAGCGACGGATCGGTGAGCTTCGCCGGGTCCTTCGCTTCGGTGCGGACAAATCCGTTGGCCTCCTGGATAAATACGCGGTTGCGGCTGTTTTCGCTGCGCCCCATGATCCAGTACACCTGGACGAGTCGGGTACCGTCCGGCGTTTGCCCGATCACGATGCCGCGGCCCGGGTAGGCATTTTCCCGCAAACTTTGAAAATATTGCTCCGCTTGCGCGGCTCTGTTCGTCGACACTTGAATATTCCTCCTCAGAACATTGCGTAGCAATGTTCACTTCGTAAGCATAGGCTTAGGACAGTACGTAGTAATGCCTGCAGAGTGTTGAGAAACCCTTGAGTAGAAAATCTCAGACAAAATAGAGGTGGGGTATATTCCGTAAGAGTTTACGTCCGCCTTTGAAACCCGCGAAAATACAGCTAATTCTAATCAAGTTCGCGGGTTTCAAGAGCGGCTGGAGGGATATACCCCACCGGCGTATGTTGAGAATTTTATACGCGTAGCGGGTTTCTGAACAAGCTCAGGACATTACGGAGCAATGCCTGCTTCGTTTCTTAATGGTGGAACAAACGAACTCCCGAATAAGCCATCACCATGCCATAATCGTTGGCCGCTTTCACGACTTCCTCGTCGCGCATCGAGCTGCCTGCCTGCACGACGTACTTAACGCCGCTGCGGCTGGCACGGTCCAGATTGTCGCGGAACGGCAGGAAGGCATCGGAGCCGTAGGAAACGCCCTGCAGCTTGCTTAACCATGCGCGCTTCTCTTCACGCGTCAGACGCGCCGGCACTTGCTCGAAGCAAGCTTCCCAAGCCGCCTGCTCCACTGGCGTGAGCTCTTCTTCCAGCCACAGATCGATGGCGTTGTTTTGCTCCGCGCGGGAAAGCCCTTGACGGAAAGCCATGTTCAGCGCCGTCGGATGCTGGCGAAGGAACCAGCGGTCCGCCTTGTCTCCGGCCAGACGGGTACAGTGAATGCGCGATTGCTGGCCGGCGCCGATCCCGATCGTTTGACCGTCCAGCGTGTAGCAGATCGAGTTGGATTGCGTATATTTCAACGTCACGAGCGCAATGAGAAGATCGCGCTTCGCGTTCTCCGGAAGCTCTTTGTTGTCCGTCACGATGCGTTCCAGCGCCGTTTCGTCGATGACGGCGTCATTGCGCTCCTGCTGCAGCATCATGCCGAACAGCGTACGGGTTTCGACCGGATTCGGAACGTAATCCGGATCAATTTGGAGAATCAGGTAGCCGCCGTTTTTCTTGGCGCGGAGAATTTCCAGCGCTTCGTCGGTATATCCCGGGGCCACGACCAGGTCGGATACTTCACGCTTCAACAGCTGTGCGGTCGAGGCGTCCACAATATCGCTGAGCGCGGCGGCATCGCCGAACGAGGACATGCGGTCGGCGCCGCGGGCCCGTGCATAAGCGGTAGCCAGTGGCGACAGCTCCAAGCCTTCCACGAAGTAAGCCTTCTTCAGCTCGGGCGTCAACGGCGCAGCTACGGCTGCTCCGGCCGGGCTTACATGCTTGAACGAGGCAGCGGCAGGCAGCCCCGTTGCGCGGCGCAGCTCCCGAGCGAGCTGGAAGCCGTTAAAAGCATCCAGCAGATTGATGAAGCCGGGGTCGCCGTTCACTACTTTGATCGGCAGCGTCCCTTCCCCGATCAGCTTCGCTTGCTTTTGATGCGGGTTCATTCCGTAACGGAGCTCCAATACTTGCGTTTGATTCGTCGTTTGGCTCATGGTGCGGTCCCGTCCTCCTTAGATTTGTTGGCGGCATCCTCCAAACGGATGCTTCCCGTGGCAATCCCCTGTATCACTTCCGGGTACAATCGGTGTTCGATTCGATGGATTCGCTCGGCGACGGAAGTCTCCGTATCGCCAGGTTCAATGTCCAGGGCGCGCTGCGCCAAAATCGGTCCGCTGTCGAGGCCCCCGTCGACAAGATGAACGGTTACGCCGGTCACCTTGACCCCGTGCCGCAGCGCCTGTCCTACGGCATCGAGCCCCGGGAACGACGGCAGCAGCGAAGGGTGAATATTCAGCATGCGTCCCCAATACGCGTCCACCAGAACATTCGTAACAATGCGCATATACCCTGCAAGAACGACAAGCTCGACTTGCTTTTGCTGTAACATCGTCAAAATTTCCCGCTCATACGTTTCGCGCGAATCGTAGTCCTTCGGACGAAACGTATGAACAGGCACGCCGGCCTGCTTGGCCCGTTCAACTACCCCTGCATTTGGCCGGTCACAGACCAAAAGCTCGATGCGCGCATCGAGCCGGCCTGCTGCTGCCGCATCCACAATCGCTTGGAAGTTACTTCCACCTCCCGAGGCGAATACGGCAATACGCAACGGTTCGGTTCTCATACGACCGCCCCGGTAAACGTAACTTTACGCTCCCCTGCCGTTACGCGGCCGAGCGTATAAGCTTTCTCGCCATGCTGCGCGAACAGTTCTGCAGCCCGTGCCGCCTGATCCTCCGCCACGATGACGACCATGCCGATCCCCATGTTGAACGTTCGGAACATATCGTTGTTGCTGATGCCGCCTTCCTGCTGCATCAGCTGGAAAATCGGCAAAATCGGCCAAGAACCGTAATCGATCTCGACGTTGACGCCCTCCGGCAGCACGCGCGGAATGTTCTCCAGGAAGCCGCCACCTGTAATGTGCGCCATGCCTTTAATCGCTACCTCTTCGAGCACCGCCAGCACCGGTTTGACATAAAGCTTCGTCGGAACGAGCAGCGTGTCGCCCAGACGGCCGCCCAGCTCGTCGATCGTATCGTGCAGAGTGTAGCCCTTATCTTCCAGCAGCAGCTTGCGCACCAGCGAGAAGCCGTTGCTGTGGACGCCGCTCGAAGCAAGGCCCAGAACGACGTCGCCCGGACGGATTGCGGAGCCATCGATGATTTTCTTCTTGTCGACGATGCCGACCGTAAAGCCCGCGATATCGTATTCGCCTTCGCTGTACATGCCCGGCATTTCCGCCGTTTCGCCGCCGATCAGCGCGCAGCCCGACTGCACGCAGCCGTCGCTGATGCCTTTGACGATCGCTTCGATTTTTTCCGGAATGACCTTGTCGCAAGCGAGATAATCGAGGAAAAAGAGCGGCTCCGCGCCCTGCACGACAATATCGTTCACGCACATCGCCACGGCATCGATGCCGATGGTATCGTGCTTGTCCATCGCAAAAGCGATTTTCAGCTTCGTGCCGACACCGTCCGTGCCGGAGACGAGCACCGGCTCTTCGTACTTGTCCTTGTTCAGGCCGAACAGCGCGCCGAAGCCGCCGAGGTCTGTCAGCACTTCCGGACGGAAGGTCGTCTTGACGTGCTTCTTCATGCGCTCTACCGCTTCGTTGCCGGCCGCGATATCGACACCGGCTTGTTTATATGCATCGGACACTTGGATTGTTCCTCCTTGGTGGGAGTGAAGCTTGCGTTGAACTGATCAGGCTTATGCTTCGCGGCTCCGAGTTCGTGCTGCCTGTCTGCGGTCTCTCTTGAAAATGAGTTCCACTAAATCTTACCTTTCGGTAAGAACTCATTTTCAAAGGAGACACGTAGACTCTCCGACAGGCACACGACTCTCCGCCTACCGGCTCCAGCCAAAATCACTTCAAAAACGCTTCATTCCCCCGCGTTTTGTATCGTAAAAAGGCGGTCCGGGCAGCCCGGGACCGCCGGGTTAGGTCAAAAGCATGCGGGCGGCCCAGCCGCAATCAATCGCAGCCGCAGCCAAGAGCGGCTTCGTCGGGAACCGGCGTCGGATAGCGGTTGTCGAAGCAGGCCGTGCATAGCCCGCGGTTGACTTCCACGTTCGGACGGCCGATGGCCGTGAGCAGCCCCTCGTGGCTGAGAAAATGCAGCGAGTCGGCGTTGATCGCCTCGCGGATCTCCTCCACCGATTTAACGGCAGCGATCAGCTCTTGGCGGCTCGGCGTGTCGATTCCGTAGAAGCACGGATTCGCAAACGGCGGCGAGCTGATGCGCACGTGCACTTCCTTCGCGCCGGCCTCGCGCAGCAGGTTGACGATGCGCAGCGAGGTCGTGCCGCGCACGATCGAGTCGTCGATCATGACGACGCGCTTGCCTTCGACGATGCTGCGCACCGCCGACAGCTTCATCTTGACGCCCTGCTCGCGCAGCTCCTGGCTCGGCTGGATGAACGTCCGGCCGGTGTAGCGGTTTTTGATCAGGCCGAGTTCGTACGGAATGCCCGTCTGCTCCGCGTAGCCGATCGCGGCAGAAATGCTGGAATCCGGCACCCCGGTGACAATGTCGGCATCGACGAACGCTTCGATCGCCAGTTGGCGTCCCATCCGCTTGCGCGCGGAATGGATGTTCGTCTCGTCGATGTCGCTGTCCGGCCGGGCAAAATAAATGTATTCCATCGCGCAGATCGCGCGCTGCTTGATCGGCGAAAACCGGTCTTCCGTCACTGCGCCGGTTTTGAAGTCCAGGATCAGCAGCTCGCCCGGCTCGACGTCGCGGTAATACTTGCCGCCGACCGTATCGAACGCACAGGACTCGGAAGCAAACAACCACGCGTTGCCAAGACGGCCTATCACAAAAGGCCGCAAGCCGTGCGGGTCTCGCGCCACGATCAGCTTGTCCTTCGTCAAAAACATAAACGCATACGCGCCCTCCACCCGGAGCAGCGTCTCCTTCACGGCGGAGACGATATCGTTCTGCTTCGACCGGGCGATCAAGTGCGCTACGACTTCCGTATCGCTGGTCGTCTGGAAAATCGACCCTTCTTTTTCCAACTGTTCCTTGATTTCCGGCGCATTGGTCAAGTTGCCGTTCGTAGCAATCGCCAGATCGCCGCCGCGGTATTTGAACACGAGCGGCTGCGCATTGGCGAGCTTGCTTTCGCCCGATGTCGAATAACGCACGTGTCCGATCGAAGCGCTCCCGGTCATGGGGGCGAGGTTGTCGTTGTTGAACACTTCCTTCACAAGCCCCATGCCACGGTGATAATGAAACGACTCGCCGTTCGCTACGCAAATGCCCGCGCTTTCCTGCCCGCGGTGCTGCAGCGCATGGAGGCCGTAGTACGAGAGCGAAGCGGCTTCGGAATGTCCGAATACGCCGAAAACCCCGCACTCTTCCCCCAGCTTGTCCATGAAGCTGTCCTGGCCGGTATGGCCTTCGTTATAGTAGCGTCCGGTCCAGAGCGGCATAGCCTCTCCGGAAGCCGAACGAACGATTTTTGCTGCCTCTTGTCCCTGTCCGCCGATCAACTGTTCATCAGACATGGAATCGCATCCTTCCAAACCTTTTCTAGTTCCGTCACAGATGCATCAATAACCGGTGTTCCATTGACTTGAAGTTGGAGCGAGCTGCCGCCGACCGTACCGAGCGCTTGCACTGGCACGCCGCGCTCTGCCAGAAGCTTTTGCAGCGCTTCGGCTTTGTCCGGAGCGGCGCTCAGCAGAATGCGGGATTGGCTCTCGCTGAACAGCGCGATATCCGGGCGCAGCTCCGTTGCGAAGTTCGCCTTCGCGCCGAGACGGCCGCTCATGCAGCTCTCGGCCAGCGCGACGGCCAGTCCGCCTTCGGACAGGTCGTGCGCCGATGCGACAAGCCCTTGCTGAATCGCGGTCAGTACCGCATCCAGCAACGTTTTTTCCACGTCCAGATCGATTTGCGGCGGACGGCCTTCCGTTACGCCGTGCACGATATATTGGAACTCGCTGCCGCCCAGCTCCGCTTTCGTCTGGCCGAGCAGCAGGATCACGTCGCCTTCGCGTTTGAAGCCCTGCGTCGTGATATGGTCGATGTCATGCACCAAGCCGACCATCCCGACGACCGGCGTCGGATAAATCGCGCCTTTGGCGTTCTCGTTGTACAAGCTGACGTTGCCGCCGATGACCGGCGTATTCAGCTTGCGGCAAGCTTCGGCCATGCCGTCGACGGATTTCTCCAGCTGCCAGAAAATTTCCGGCTTCTCCGGGCTGCCGAAGTTCAGGTTGTCCGTAATCGCCAGCGGCTCCGCGCCGGAGCAAACGTTGTTGCGCGCCGCTTCCGCCACGGCGATGCGGCCGCCGATTTCCGGATCGAGGTATACAAAGCGTCCGTTGCAGTCCGTGGACATGGACAGCGCCTTGCGGGAGCCGCGAATCGTCACGACCGCCGCGTCGGAGCCCGGCTGAACTGCCGTGCTGGTACGCACCATATAATCGTATTGGTTATAAATCCATTCTTTGTTCGCTACCGTAGGGGAAGCCAGCACCTGCTTGAGCGCGCCGTTCAAATCCGTCACTTCCGGGTAACGAAGCGTATCGATCTTGCCGTTCTCTTCATAATAAGCCGGTACCGCGGAAGGCTTGTGATACATCGGGCAATCGTCTACGAGCGCTTTGACTGGCATGTCGCCGACCAGTTCGCCTTTATGATACAGCTTCAGGTTGCCGTCGTCGGTCACTTTGCCGACCTTCGCGCAGTGCAGCCCCCAACGCTCGAAAATCGCTTTTGCCTGAGCCTCATGCTCCGGCTTCACCACGAAGAGCATCCGCTCCTGCGACTCGGACAGCATCATCTCGTAAGGCGTCATGCCTTCCTCGCGCTGCGGCACCTCGTCCAGATACAGCTCCATGCCGTTGCCGGCCTTGCTCGCCATCTCCGAGCTGGAGCAGGTCAAGCCTGCGGCGCCCATATCTTGGATACCAACGACGATGCCGGAATTGATCAGCTCCAGGCATGCTTCCAGCACCAGCTTCTCCATGAACGGATCGCCGACCTGTACCGCCGAACGCTTCGCTTCGGACTCCTCAGTCAAATCTTCGGATGCAAACGTCGCGCCGTGGATGCCGTCGCGTCCTGTTGCCGGTCCGACATAGAAAACCGGGTTGCCGACACCTTTGGCGACGCCCTTTTGAATCTTGTCGTGATCGATCAGACCAACGCACATCGCATTGACGAGTGGATTGCCTTCGTAGCTCTCGTCGAACATGACTTCGCCGCCAACCGTCGGAATGCCGATGCAGTTGCCGTACCCGGCAATACCCGACACGACGTGCTCGAACAAATATTTGACGCGATCATTGGTAAGACGCCCGAAGCGCAAGCTGTTCAATACCGCCACCGGGCGTGCGCCCATCGAGAAAATGTCGCGGATAATGCCGCCGACTCCCGTCGCTGCGCCTTGGTAAGGCTCGACTGCCGAAGGGTGGTTATGGCTTTCGATTTTGAACACAACCGCCTGATTGTCGCCGATATCGACGATACCCGCGCCTTCGCCCGGTCCCATCAGGACGCGCGGTCCACTTGTCGGGAATTTGCGGAGAACCGCCTTCGAGTTTTTATAGGAGCAGTGCTCGGACCACATGACGCTGAACACGCCGATTTCGACGTAGTTCGGCTTCCGGCCCAAAAACCCGCAAATTTTGTCATATTCCGCATCCGATACGCCGAACTGCTTGTAAATCTGCTGCTCGGCAATTTGCTCTGCCGTTGGTTCCTTAGCCGATAGCTGCTGCGCCATGCTTCTCCCTCCAGGTGCTCAAAATCGATGTAAACATCTTCCATCCGTCCGCCGAGCCGAGCAGTTCGTGCACCGCCCGCTCCGGATGCGGCATCATGCCCAGCACGTTGCCCGCCCGGTTGCAAATCCCTGCAATATCGTCGACCGAGCCGTTCGGATTGTTGCCCGCCTCATAACGGAACACGATCTGGTTGTTCGCTTTCAGCTCTGCCAGCGTCGCCTCGTCGCAATAATAGTTGCCTTCGCCGTGGGCGATCGGAATGTTGATCAGCTCGCCCTTTGTATAGTCCGAAGTAAACGGCGTATTCGTATTTTCCACCTGCAGCATCGCCGCATGGCAGCGGAATTTGAGCGACCGGTTGCGCAGCATCGCCCCTGGCAGCAGACCCGATTCCAGCAAAATCTGGAAGCCGTTGCAAATGCCCAGAATATATTTCCCTTCCTCCGCCGCTTTCACCAAAGCGCTCATGACCGGGGCAAAGCGGGCAATCGCGCCGCAGCGCAGGTAGTCGCCGTACGAGAAGCCGCCGGGAATAAGAATGCAATCATATTTCGATAAGTCCGTTTCCGTATGCCATACGTAATCCACTGGCTGTCCGATCGTATCCTCTACCGCTTTGTAGCAGTCGATATCACAGTTGGAGCCGGGGAATACCAACACCGCGAAATTCATCACGCGCGCCTCCTTTTGATTAACCCTGTACCAGCTCGAAACGGTAATCCTCGATGACGGTGTTCGCGAGCAGCTTTTCGCACATCGCTTTCAACCGCTCTTCCGCCGCAGCCCGGTCGTTTGTGTTCAGTTCCACTTCCAAATATTTGCCGATTCTCACCTTCTCCACTTCATCGAAGCCCATCGAGTGGAGCGCGCCCTGTACGGCGGTTCCTTGCACATCCAGAACGCTTTGTTTGATCGTTACGTATACCGTTGCTTTGAACATTAGGAAAAGTACCTCCCACATTAAGTTAATCATTTTGGGCCTATCCTGAAGCGCGTTATCCGCGGAGCGGCTGCTTTACCGCCCCGGCAAGCCAGTTTACCCTTGCACCAAACGGTTGTAGATATCGCGGTAACGCCGGGAAGTCTCCTCCACCACATGCGGCGGCAGCGGGTCCGGCTCGCTGTTTTTGTCCCAATCGGTGCCGGACAAATACGTCCGGACCGGCTCTTTATCCATGCCGTCGATCTCGATGTCGAGCTCGTACTTGCTTTTGTCCCAGAAGCGGGAGGAATCCGGCGTGAAAATTTCGTCAATCAAGATGATTTCGCCGTCGATCAGACCGAATTCGAACTTCGTATCCGCCAAAATGATGCCGCGCGCCTCGCAAAACTCCCGCGCAAACTCATACAGCCGGATGCTTTTCTCCTGAAGCTGCTGCGTCAGCTCCGCGCCGGCCAGCTCGGTCATCCGCTCGATCGAGATGTCCTCGTCGTGGCCGACGTCGTTCTTCGCCGCAGGCGTGAAAATCGGCTGCGGAAACCGCTCGTTTTTGCGCATGCCTGCCGGCAGCTTGTGCCCGTTCACTTCACCGGTTTGCTGGTACTGCCGCCAGCCGCCGCCGGTAATGTAGCCGCGCACGACGCATTCGATGTCGATCCGCTGCGCCTTTTTCGTGACCATGAACCGATCCTTCATGATTTCGCGGTCCGTGACCAGCTCCCCGAGCCGGTCCACGTCGGCATGCACCAGATGATTCGGCTGGATGCCTGCCGTCTGCTCGAACCAGAAGCGGCTGAGCGAATTCAGCACGTTGCCTTTGTCGGGCACCGCCGGGCTCAGCACCCAGTCGAACGCGGAGATGCGGTCGGTGACCGCGATCAGGTAGTGCTCACCGAGATCGTACAGCTCCCGGACCTTGCCTTTGTAGAGCAGTGGCGCCTTCACGTAAGGCTCGGCGCTCGAAATGGCCGTTGTCGTCGTTCCACTCATCGCTTCGTCAGGCCTCCCCCGTTTAGATCAGCTCAAGCCAAGACGCTTGAAAATCGTATCGACATGCTTTAAATGCCAGCTCGGATTGAACGCGTCCTCGATCTCTTCCAGGCTCAGATGCTCCCGGATCGCCGGCGTGTTCTCGATAATGTCACGGAACGAGCGCTGCTCTTCCCACGCCTGCATCGCGCGCGGTTGCACCGTATCGTATGCTTGCTCGCGGCTGAAGCCTTTGTCGATCAGCTTCGTCATGACGCGGCCGGAGAACGGCACGCCGTACGTGCTTTGCATGTTGCGCTTCATGTTTTCCGGGAACACCGTCAGGTTCTTCACGATGTTGCCCAGGCGGTTCAGCATATAGTTGAGGAGAATCGTCGCATCCGGCAAAATGATCCGCTCGACCGAGGAGTGCGAAATATCGCGCTCATGCCACAGCGTCACGTTCTCGTAAGCGGAAACCATATGGCCACGGATGACCCGCGCTAGTCCGGAGATGCTTTCGCAGCCGATCGGATTGCGCTTGTGCGGCATGGCGGACGAACCTTTTTGCCCCTTGGCGAACGGCTCCTCCACCTCGCGGAATTCGCTCTTCTGCAGCGCACGGATTTCCGTCGCGAATTTGTCGAGCGAGGTCGCGATCAGCGCCAGCGTCGCCATGTACTCCGCGTGACGGTCGCGCTGCAGCGTCTGCGTGGAGATCGGCGCCGGCTTCGTACCGAGCTTGCCGCACACATATTCCTCGACGAACGGATCGATGTTCGCGTACGTGCCGACCGCGCCGGAAATTTTGCCGAACTGCACGCCATCCGCCGCAAAACGGAAACGCTCCAGATTCCGCTTCATTTCCTCGTACCACAGCGCCATTTTCAGCCCGAACGTCGTCGGCTCGGCATGCACGCCGTGCGTCCGTCCCATCATCGCCGTATCTTTATAAGCGACCGCTTTGTCCTTCAAAATCTCGATGAAGTTCAGCAGGTCCTTCTCCAGAATCGTGTTGGCCTGCTTGAGCAAGTAACCGAGCGCCGTATCGACTACATCCGTGGAAGTCAAGCCGTAGTGCACCCATTTCCGCTCCGGTCCGAGCGTCTCGGATACCGCACGGGTGAAGGCAATCACATCGTGGCGCGTCTCCTGCTCGATTTCGTAGATGCGGTCGATGTTGAAGCCTGCGTTTTTGCGCAGCTCGACGACATCTTCCTTCGGGATCACGCCCAGCTCCGCCCACGCTTCGCAGGAAAGAATCTCGACTTCGAGCCATGCTTTAAATTTGTTTTCTTCCGTCCAAATGCCGCCCATCTCGGGTCTCGTATAACGTTCGATCATGGTTTCTCCATCCTCCGCTTTTATCCGTTTCCTTAAGATAACTGATGAACATAGGTCGCTGCGCGAGCGGATCGTTCTTCCGATCGCTGTTGTCCCCGGATTCTTTGATGATATAACCCATTAAGTTGTTAGAATCCAGGGACAAAGGCGAACGCTACGCTTCTCCAGAACGATCCGCTCCATCCGCTTTTTTTCACCGAGTCATAAAAAACAATCAATCGAAACGTTCTTATTTATATAGCGTCCCATATTTTTGAAGCCTCTATCCAATCGAATGCCGCCTCATGCGAGGCCGCGAGCAAATTCACATGGCCCATTTTGCGGCCGGCCTTGGCTTCCTGCTTTCCGTACAAATGCACCTTCGCCGTCACGCCCGGCACCTGCTCCGCTTCCGGCCGGACGATCCAGTCCAGCAGCGGCTGCACGTGTTCGCCCAGCACATTGACCATGACGACCGGCGTCATCAGCGCGGGATCTCCAAGGGGCAGGTTCGCGATTGCCCGCACATGCTGCTCGAACTGCGAAGTCCGGCACGCCTCCATCGTATAGTGGCCGGAGTTATGCGGACGCGGCGCCAGCTCGTTGACATACAGCTCGCCATCCGCCGTAAGGAACAGCTCGACGGCGATGAGGCCGATCACATCCAACTCCTCGGCAATCCGCAGTGCCATCCGTTCCGCCTCCCGCTGCACCTCTTCCGGCACTCTCGCCGGTACGATGGACAAATGCAGAATGTTGTTCACATGCACATTTTCCGCGGCGGGAAAAGCTTTAACCTCCCCGCGCGGACTGCGAGCCGCAATGACCGACAGCTCCTTCGTGAAATGAACGAACTGCTCCAGCACCATCTCCGTCCGGGCCCGGCTTAACGTATCGTACGCCTCCTGCACTTCGTCCAGCGAGCGGATCACCCATTGCCCTTTGCCGTCGTATCCGCCCGTCGCCGTCTTCAGCACGCACGGCGTGCCGAAGCGGCGGACCGCTTCGTGCAGCTCTTCCACGCTGCCGATTTCGGCATACGGCGCGACCTTCACAGCTGCGGCTTCAATCGCCCGCTTCTCGCGCAGCCGATGCTGTGTCGTGTACAACAGCTTGCTGCCCTGCGGCACGTACGACTCGGCCATCAGCAGCTTGGTCACATCGGCGTCCACGTTCTCGAACTCGTACGTGATGACGTCGGCCAGCTCCGCAAGCTGCCGGGCGGCATCGACATCATGATAAGGCGCGACGATTTGCCGTTCGGCCACTTGGCCGCAAGGCGAGTCCGGCGTCGGGTCCAGCGTCACGAACCGGTAGCCCATGGCGCTTCCGGCCAAAGCCATCATCCGTCCGAGCTGTCCGCCTCCAAGCACGCCGATCGCAGCGCCGGGGGGCAACACTTTCGATGGATCATACGTTCGGTTTTGTTCTGTCTGCCGCGTCATTCCAGCACGCTCTTTTCGATCACAGTTTGCGCGATTTTTTCGCGGCGCTCCGCAACTTTGCGCTGCAGCGCCGGATCGAAGGCTCCGAGCATTTGAGCGGCCAATAGTCCCGCATTCGTCGCTCCGGCATTGCCGATCGCCACGGTGCCGACCGGAATACCGCCCGGCATCTGAACGATGGACAGCAGCGAATCAAGGCCGTTCAGCGTCGATGACTTCACCGGCACGCCGATTACCGGCAATACCGTCTTCGCCGCCACCATGCCCGGCAAATGCGCCGCGCCGCCCGCTCCCGCAATAATGACCTTCAATCCGCGGTCCGCCGCCGCTGCCGCATATTCGAACATCAGGTCGGGCGTCCGGTGAGCGGAGACGACTTTCTTTTCATAAGGCACTTCGAGCTCGTCCAGCACGTCACAAGCATGCTTCATCGTTTCCCAGTCGGACTGGCTGCCCATAATGACTCCAACAAGAACAGACATTGGTAACCTCCGTGTCGGTCGCATCGATGTTTGACCCTATATTATAGAAGCAAAAAAAACAAAACGCCCATTGGATAGTACTGACAAGCGCAGTCTATCGGCAGGACGACAAGAATACTCCACAAGCGCAAGCTAAGGTCTGGCATGCTTATGCCGACCCCTGAAACTTCGCTCACTCGTAGTCCAAAAATTTAAGGTTTTCGGGTAGAAACTTTCGGGCCATATTCCCGACATTATACGAGACTATTCGACTTTTTTAAGGCTTTCATCCTCTTTAGTTTAACAGTCTTTAACACCGCATGTCAACTCCAAAAGACGAACATTATTTTGTTCAAAACAGAAATAGTTCGCATTTTCGCACAAAAAAGCGTACGGCTTATCCTTGCTCCAAAATGCCCTTTTTTATGCGAATCAGCTCGTTCAGCCCGTCTTCCACTTCTTCTTTCGACAAATTGCCCCGCGCCAGCGCCTCCGCATCCAGGCCCAGCCATCGTTCGTACATCCGGATGCCTACACCGAGCTGTTCAAGCCGCTCCCCCGTTTCCTGCGAACGTTCCAGCTCGTCCAGCAAATGGAAAAGCGCATCTTCCGCCCGACCGTATTGGCCGCCAGCTTCGTAATATGGGATAAGCACCTTCAGCAGGCTTGCAGACATAGGAGCCCGTCCAACCAGGGCAAGCGCGGACTCGATCCGGTCTGCGAATTCCTCGCGCAGCTCTTCGCGCGCATCCAGCTCTCTGGCCGTCAGCAGAAGCTCCAGCGATTTGGCCCCCGCCGCTCTGGCAGCCGCCTCATCTCCCGAGTCCGCGTACAAAACCGCCTCGGCGTTGAGCATATCCCCGCATGCAAGCACTTTCCCTTGATCGACCTCGCCGTCTTTGGATAGCAGAGCCAGCAGATCTTTGACCGACAGCGCATGGATCAGCTTCGAGCCAACGCCCAGTAGCTGCCGCATCGCCTGGTTCAACAGCTCCATCGCTTCCCGCAGCTGTTGGTTCTGCCGGCGAAACATCACTTTATGCAGCATTTCCGCCGCCTGTTCGATCATCCGTAAAATATAATCCCGCTTATACATGGCGCTGCTCCTCTCTCGGGACCATGACCGTCCCAAATCAGCTGATGCCCCCGAACACTCTTTTATTGTACCGCATTCCTACCCGGGAGGAAAAAGCTTCTGCTATTTTCCGGCAGCTACTGGATGATTTTATGTATTGATAACGGTAACAAGCCTGTGGTAAATTCTTAAAAGCCGAATCGCACAGCAAATTTTGTGTACGTACGGGGGACGCAATACATGGGGTGAATGCCGCAGAACCGCAAGGTTCGAAGGCTAGGGAGCATACCTCTTCCCGAACCCGACAACTAACCTCGGAGGCTTACAGGAGGGAAAACAGAATATGAAGTTCGGTTTAAAAAGCGTGCTTCTTGCATGCCTGTTCACACTGCCCGCAATTCTGCCCGTCTGCGCTCCGGCTGCCTATGCCGATGAACCGGTGCGTCTGTCGGAGGATATCAAGGTTCAGGTGAACGACAAGCTGGTGCAGTTTCCGGATGCCCAGCCTTTTGTGGATGAGAATCACAAGCTTCAGGTTCCGGCGCGCGTCGTCGCGGACAAACTCGGCTACCAGCTGAATTGGGAGCCTGCCGGTTCCGAAATCAAAATTACAATCAAAGACAATAAAAACAGCCTTTCGCTGCAAACCGGGAATAAGTCGGTGACGGTCAACGGGCAGCATGAGAAGGTCGAAAGCGCCGCGGAAATCGTCGACGGCCGCGTCTATGTGCCGGTCCGGCTGATCTCGGATTCGTTCGACATCCAGACGCAATGGGACAACCAAAACCGCATCGCGATACTTGGCGCCGACGGCAACTATCACGCTCCCGCTTGGTATCGCCCGAGCGCAGCCGTTCTGGCCGCTTCCCAAGCGCCCGCACCGGCTTACAGCAAAATGATCGAAGTCAATGCGACAGCCTACACCGCTTCTCCCGAGGAGAACGGCGGCTATGGCGCCGTCGATTATATGGGCAATCCCCTGAGGCTCGGAACGATCGCCGTGGATCCTTCGGTCATTCCGCTCGGTTCCAAGGTATTGATCAAAGGCTACTCCTATATGGGCTTGCCCGCTAACGGCCTGTATGCCACAGCGACGGATACCGGAGGCGCGATAAGAGGCAACAGGATCGACATATTCCTTCCCGAAAGCCGCGCTCAAGCAAAGCTCTTCGGTAAGCAGAATGTGCAAGTATACGTACTTAATCCATAATCAAGCTTGATTCTCATCCAAACGAAAAAAGCAGTCGTCTCCCTTTAAAACGGGACGGCTGCTTTTTTCAGTTCCTACATATATTAATTCCTACATATATTAATCGTATGTTTTGCCCGCATAGTTCGCGACCACATCGCGGATCAGCATGTAGGCTTCCCCATTTGTAAGCCGCTTCGGGTCCCGGATGGCCGATACCGTATCCTGCTTCACCACTCCCCGGTCGAGCAGCTCCTGCATGGTCGTCCGCGTATTCTGAGGTAAGCCCATGGCCGAGCCGAGGGTAGCCGCCGCTTGCTCCAACGTAAGCGGCGCTTCAGCAGGATTGCTCATCCCCTGAAGTGAATCGGCGGCATTTCCTTTAAAATAGGCCGCATGCACTCTCCCTACGCCGTTCAGCTGATAGACGAACCGCTGCGCGTTCGAGGAGCCGTCCAGGTCAAAGCCTTCGTTTTTGTCTCCGCCGACAGTCAAATTCATGCTCACCGCTGCTTTCAGCCCGGCATAGGCTTTATGCTTCGTATAAGCGGGAGGCTGGATGCGAATCGGCTTCAGCTCCATCCCCTGCTTGTTCAGCCTTTCTTGCAATGCTGCGATGTCCTGCTTGGACTCGGAGAGTTCGCGGAACGAAAGCCCCTTGTCTATTGCCAGCTTGGCCGCGGCTCCGGCCGCCTGTCCCGTCGCCATGCCAACAGGGATGACGCGCGCGCTGCCGTGGGGCAACGTATCGAAGCTGGCCGAACGGCCCACAACCAGCAGTCCGTTCACCTCACGGGGCAAAATGCTGCGGAACGGAATCGCATACTGCGCCGGATTCATCATGATGGCACCGCGGTCTTGGTAGTTCGTGCTCTGGATATCGACTTTATACGAGCCGAAAGCGATGCGATCCCATTGATCGCGGTTATCGAGCACATCGGTCATGGTCAGACGGTATTGGCCCTTCATATGCCGGGTTTCCCGCACGTACAGCTCCGGCGCCGTTCCGGCGAGTTCGAGATCGGCGAACTCTTTGAAATTTTTCTTCATATAATCGACCACAAGCGGAATTTCTTTCTTTCCGATTTCAAAAGCTTCTTCAACCGAATCGGGGTCCAGCGGATGAATGCCGAAAATTTGCAGCGCGTTGATAAGAATCGTCCCGTCATTTTGTCTCCCGATATTGAGGCCACGCATGCGAACCTTGTCTTTGTTGCTCGATGGATACTCCCACATTTCGGGGAACCCCCATCCGCTCATCCGGTCAATACCGGTATTCTTGTGCCTGCCGAACGCTTCCCATACCTCCTGCGTAACGCCCCTCAGCTTAAAAACAAGCGTGACCGCCATCTGGGATTTCGGATCGCCGATGTCCTCTCTCCCTATCGTGAACGCTACGCCTGCGGCCGCGGCAATGTCCGCATCCTGCGTCGCGTCGATCACGGCTTTGGCCTTCACATTATGCCGACTGCCGTCCTGCCGGATCACCTGCACGCCGGTAACCTTGCGCATGCCGTCCAGACCGACGGTTACAATCGGCTCCATCGTCTTCACCTTCATGAGAAGATCGATGTTCGGCTCTTGTCGGACCAGCTCGTAGAACGCATTGGCGGCTGTGACAACATCAAATGACGTACCTTCGATGCGGTCGTACCATTCCTGGAATATCCCTTTGTTCAAAAAATTATGCTTGCCCGGAACAAGCGAAGACTCGGGAGAATAATTGTTATCCAGACTGTTCAACCAGCCAAGCGTCATCAAGCCGCCAAGAATCTCACGGTTCCGCCCGTCAACGAGCAGCACGGACAGGCCGTTGCGCGCCGCCGAGACGGCGGCCGCCACGCCTTCCGGATCGGTGCCGGTCACGATGACATCATAGGCTTCTTTGATCTGAGAGACGAAGCTTACTTGCTGCAGCGGCTTCATTTCCCCCGGCATGGCGGTGCTCTTGTAATGGCTGTAGCACCACAGCCCGCCTCCGGCGATAATCACTAACAGCAGGCCCAATCCTATTGCCAGCCGTAACCCTTTTTTTGACCGATTCGCCATCCCTAAGCTCACACTCCGTTTCCGCTCGATCTGCTCACGTCTTATTGGACGCGTCGAATCGACGGTTTGTTCCAGACAATCATGCTACCCAACGAGGCCGGTTCGTTGAACCGGTATCCTCCAAAGCTTACGATAGTAACGCGGCAGCCGGCTTTTCTGTATAATAGAGTCAACGAACAAGCCGGAAGGAGGCATGATCTTATGGGGATATACGATAAAGATCCGTTCGTGAGAAGTATGGAGCTGCTGCGGGAGAAGGTGCCGTCTTTCGCCAAATATCCGTTTCACCTCCCGGCTTTGCGCCGGTTAACCACCTTGCGCTTCCATCCCAAGGTCACCTACATCATCGGCGAGAACGGCATGGGCAAGTCCACGCTGCTCGAAGCCATCGCCGTTGCCTGGGGCTTCAATCCCGAAGGCGGCAGCCTGAACTTCAATTTCGCGACACACGAATCCCACTCGGAGCTGCACCAGTATATCCGTCTGGTGCGCGGGATCGGCAAGCCGAGGGACGGTTTCTTCTTCCGGGCGGAAACCTACTACAACCTGGCGACCAATATCGATCAGTTGGATAGCGAGCCATTGGGCGGAGGTCGAATCATCGACTGGTACGGGGGCAAGTCACTGCACGAGCAGTCGCACGGCGAATCGTTTTTTGCGGCTTTCCTTCACCGTTTCGGGGGCAATGGGGTGTATATTCTGGACGAGCCGGAAGCGGCATTGTCTCCCTTGAAGCAAATGTCCATGCTCGCCCGCATCCACGCGCTGGTCAAAAAGAACTCGCAGTTCATCATCTCGACGCATTCGCCCATTCTGATGGGCTATCCGGACGCGCTCGCTTATTATTTAACGCCGGATGGAATCGAGCACATAAATGTGGAAGAAACCGATCATTATATCATTATGAAGCAATTTCTGCATAACCGGGAACGCATGCTTAGAGAGCTTTTTGCCGACGAGGAATAACGCAAAAAGAACAGGCCCGGCTCGTTCCGGTACGCTGTTCTTCGTTCTTTCCCTCCCTATTTCTGGCCGCCGGGTTAAACGGAATCTTCGATCTTCTTCACGTCGAACCGTTCCTCGCGGCGGTCAATCGGCCCCGGGCTTCCGGCAACCGGCGGATCGATCTGTACCGCCTGATCGGTCGTCCGTGTCTGGTGCAGGTCGGTAGCGCCAGCCGCATGAGTGCCCAGATCCTCCAGCTCGGCGTTGCCTGCATGATCATTCACTTGGCTCATTCGAATTCCCTCCTTATCGTAAGCTACTTGTATTTTGCGGTTTCCGCTGACATTTCATACCTAAAATGCGGCTGTTTTCCGGTCGGAGGCAGAAAAAAACCGGCGACGCCCGAAGGCAATCGCCGGTTCCCGATAGTTATTTTACGAGATTTTGCAGCAGGCTTTGTCCCATTTGAACTTCTTGGTTAAACTCGTCTTGATATTCGTTGATGATATCCGTGCTGAAGCCTTTAGACTCCAGCTCGCTTCTTACCCTGTCGATAATGGCGTTGAACTGAGCTGATTTTTCGTTAAACTTGCTTTCTCCCTGCCGATAAAGCCTCGCTCTTTCCTTGGAACTGCTTGCCGCTGCTGCCTGAAGAGCGATCCCCATCAATTCCTGTTTGCTTTCATTGCGGAGATGGATGAGCTGCTGAGTCGCATTTTTCGTGATTTCCTTGTACTCTTTATCCTTCTCCTTATCGTTGCCATTACCGTTTCCGTTGCCATTACCGTTACCGTTACCGTTACCGTTTCCATTGCCTTTGCCATTACCATTGCCTTTACCGTTTTCCTTATCCTGCTTTTCTTTTTCTTGCTTCTCTTTCTCCTGTTTTTCCTTCTCTTGCTTTTCTTTTTCCTGCTTTTCCTTCTCTAGCCGCTCTTTCTCCTGCTTTTCTTTCTCTTGCTTCTCTTTCTCTAACCGCTCCTTTTCGAGCTTTTCTCTCTCCTGCTTTTCCTTCTCCAGTCTTTCCTTCTCCTGCTTCTCTCTCTCCTGCTTTTCTTTCTCCAGTCTTTCCTGTTCCTTATCTTTCTTTGGCGGTTTTGGAGCGCCCCAGTTGCCAAAATTCGTCTCGAACCATTTGTCCAGATTGAACTGTTCTCCGAGGAACACGTTCAGATTGACAACGGTAGGTCCGTTGAAGTTAACCAGCGGCGACTGATTCTCGAACGTAAGCGATGCCGCTTCGGCTTTCGGCGCAGACAGTACCGGTGTCGTCAAAGCTGCCGCGATCACGACCGCAAGAAACTTTGACAAGGTTTTCCTTTTGTTCATAGCTTTCTCTCCTTTAGGTTTATAAAGTTATGCAGAGCTCATTTTTTCTCCCGAAGAGATTCCTCGTAGCTTTTGCCCTTGCTTAAACCGTATTTCGAAGCAATCGCAATCAGCTCGTCGTATTCCTCTTCCGAGAGCTTTTCCAAGATCATGGCCTTGGCCTTCCTTTTTTCCTCCAAGGAAACGCCTTTGTCAAACATATTTTGTAATTGTTTTAAATTATTTCCATCTAGCTTTTTAAGCAGCACGGTTGTGATTTTGACTTGCTCGGCCAGCGAAATTTGATCTTGCACTTCCTTCGCCTTCCCTGCGGATATTTCCGCCTTATAGCCTGTGCTGCTGCCCGACTTCAGGTCGGACGGCTTGTCGGCTGCCTGCGGAACCGTGGCCGGGGCCTGTGCCGGCGTCCGAGCCTGCTCCGCTTTCCCCGACGATGCCGGGGATTCGCCAGGCTCAGCACGGACGGCGTCCTGCCCGGAGGCGGACTTCGGGGCGTCCCCCGGCTTTTGCTGCGATACCGGAAGCTGCCCGGAGGCTGAAACCTGGAGTGCCGGTTCCGTCCGCTTCTCCGGACCGTTCACCGGCCGCTTCCCCGCCGGCGCTTCTTCCGCCAGACTTGCAAGAGCCGCCATCATCCGTTCCTGCACCATATGAAGCGCCCAATACCCGCCGGCAAGCAGCAGCAATACAACCGCCGTCCCGACTACTAAAGCCTTTTTCATTCTCGCCTTCATGGAACCTCCCCTCTTCGCAGCGTCATGTTCCGTCTGATTTTGCAGAACACCGCCAGGCATAGGATAAGAACCACTAAGCCAAGGAATCCGCCGAATGAATCCAATACAATATCCTGCATTGCGCTGGTACGCTCCCCACTTCTCGCTTGATTCCATTCATCCGCCGAAGCTATGCCAATCACATAAATGATCGCAAGCAGCATCTTGAAGCCAAGCTTCCATCGGGCTTGAATCAACGCGAACAAAGCACAAACCGCCAGCATCGCGTACATGAACAAATGCGCACCTTTTCGAAACAAAAACTCGACAAATTCAAACGGCTGCTTCCTGGCTTCAATCGTAGAATGATGATAGTGAATGGTCATTTCAGGTACGACGCTAAGCATCCCCTCCTTCGTGAACCATTTATGTAAAATTGGCTGTATACTCTGCTCATGGTAGGACTGGGAAGAGAAGTTGAAAATAAGCAGCGTCCACAGCAACACAGGAACTAGGGTAAGGAGCTTAGTAATTGACCGGATGGGATTCACTCCTAGCCGTCAATACTGCCGGCCTGCCAACCGAATGGTAAACAAAGCCGTGTTCGTACATTTCCTGCAAAGAGAAACAATTGCGCCCGTCGATCAGGAACGGATATTTCAGCAGCTTGCGAACGGAAGCCAGATCCATGCCCGCAATTTCATCCCATTCGGTTAAAATCAGGCAGACGTCGCAATCCGTCACCGCCGCCTCGACGCTGTCGCAATAGGTCACCTCGGCAGGCAGCAGCGCCCGGGCGTTCGGAATGGCGATCGGATCGTACGCTTGCACGATCGCGCCTTTTTTCACCAGCTCGTCGATAATAACAAGCGACGGAGCGCAGCGCATATCGTCGGTATTCGGTTTAAAAGCGAGCCCGAGCACCGCAATCCGCCTTCCGGCATAATCGCCGAACAAATCCTGCAGCTTCTTCAGCATCACGTACGGCTGTGCCTCGTTGGTCGCGATGACGGATTTCAGCAGCGTAAAATCATACCCGGCCTGATCGGCCATATGGGCGAGCGCAAACGTATCCTTCGGAAAGCAGGAGCCGCCGTAACCGATACCGGCCTGCAAAAATTTTGCGCCGATCCGGCTGTCCATCCCCATGCCTTCCGATACTTGGGTCACGTCGGCCCCGACCTTCTCGCACAGATTGGCGATGGCGTTGATAAACGAAATTTTCGTGGCCAGAAAGGCGTTGGCCGCATATTTGATCATCTCGGCGCTTTGCAGGTCCGTAATGAAAATTTTCGTCTGCAGCGGTTCGTGCAGCTTCGCAATGACCTTGGCGGCCTTGTCGCTCGTCGCCCCGATTACCGCCCGATCCATGTTCATGCAATCCGCAATCGCCGAGCCCTCGCGCAGAAATTCGGGGTTGGACACGACGTCAAAATGAATGCGCTCATTGACCCTATTGTTGGCGACGATCGTCCGCACAAGCTCTCCCGTACCGACCGGCACCGTACTCTTGTTGACGATAATTTTGTACGTGTTCAAGTGCTTGCCGATCGTTTTGGCCACTTCCTTCACGTAGCGCATATCCGCTTCGCCGTTCTCCGCCATCGGCGTGCCGACCGCAATATAAATGATGTCGGAATCTTCAATGGCCTCGCCGACTTCGGAGGTGAAGAAGAGGCGGTTTTCCGCCACGTTCTTCGCGACAAGCTCCTTTAAGCCCGGCTCGTAGATCGGAATCTCGCCGTTTTGCAGCATGGCGATTTTGTCCTTGTTCACGTCGCAGCAGATGATGCGGTTGCCCATTTCGGCAAAGCACGTTCCCGACACCAGACCGACGTATCCCGTACCAATCACTGTTATATTGTGCATACGCTTATTTCGCCACCTTACTGTAAAATGAAGGTTCGCTTTCGTACAGCGTCCGGATGTAGTTCATCACGTCATTGCGCAGATCATCGCGCTGCAGCGCGAAGTCCAGCGTCGCTTTGATAAAGCCGAATTTGTCCCCTACATCATGCCGGGCTCCTTGGAAATTGTAGGCGATAACCGGCCTTTTCTCGTTCAACCGCTTGAGCGCGTCCGTCAGCTGGATTTCGCCGCCCGCACCAGCCGGGAGACTCTCCAAAATATCGAAAATGTCCGGCGTCAAAATGTACCGGCCCATGATCGCATAGTTGGAAGGAGCTGCTTTTTTCGACGGCTTCTCAACCAGCGTCTCCAGGAAGAATACTTCCGGCTCGATCGATGATCCCCGGGGAGCGATGATCCCGTATTTGGACACGTCCTCGTCGTTCACTTTTTGCACGCCGACGACCGAGGAGGAGTACCGGGAATGGACGCGAATGAGCTGGCTCAGGCACGGCTCGCTGGACTGCACGATGTCGTCGCCGAGCAGAACGGCAAATGGCTCGTCGCCGACAAAGCTGCGTGCGCACCAGATCGCGTGACCGAGACCTTTCGGCTCTTTTTGACGAATATAGTGGATATTCGCCATCTCGGATATCGCTTGAATTTGCTCCAGCTCCTTGTTCTTGCCCTTCTTCGACAGCGTCTCTTCCAGCTCAAACGATTTGTCGAAATGATCCTCGATGGCCCGCTTTCCGCGTCCGCTAATAATCAGAATATCTTCGATCCCGGAGGCAATCGCCTCTTCGATGATGTATTGAATCGTCGGCTTGTCCACAATCGGCAGCATTTCTTTCGGCTGGGCTTTGGTTGCAGGCAGGAAGCGCGTTCCCAGTCCCGCTGCCGGAATGATCGCTTTACGCAATTTCATGAGTCATACCTCCGCATACGAGTGTTTTGACGATCTCAATCACTTTCGCTTGCTCGGTTTCGGTCAGACTGGAGCCGGAAGGCAGGCAAATGCCCTGCTCGAATAACCGGTCGGATACGCTGTGCCCCTCCTGATGCGGATAATAGGCGCAGCCTTGGAACAGCGGTTGCAGATGCATCGGCTTCCACACCGGCCTGGACTCGATGTTCGCCTCTGCGAGCGCCCGGATAATGTCTCCCGACGTCGTTTTCGCAACTTGCGGGTCGACGGTCAGTGTCGTCAGCCACCGGGTCGCTTGACCGAAGGACGCCTCCGGCATAAACTCGACGCCCTCCATGGAGCCCAGCGCTTCGGCATAGGCCGCAAAGATGGCGCGTCTCGTCTCGATTCGCTCGGGAAGCATATGGAGCTGACCGATGCCGATGCCGGCGAGCACGTTGCTCATCCGGTAGTTGAACCCGACCTCGCTGTGCTCGTAATGCGGTGCGGGGTCCCGGGCCTGCGTCGCCCAATATCTGGCCTTCTCCAAAGCTTCGAGGTCGTCCGACACCAGCATGCCTCCGCCGGAGGTGGTAATGATTTTGTTGCCGTTGAACGAATAGGTTCCGAACCTGCCCAGCGTTCCGCTTGCCCGTCCTTTATACGTCGCACCCAGCGATTCGGCGGCATCCTCGATGACGGGTACGCCATATTGGTCGCATAAATCAAGCAGCGGGTCCATATCTGCGCTTTGCCCGTACAGATTAACGACAACGACCGCCTTCGGAAGCTTCCCGGCCCGCTTGGCTTCGGACAGCGCGCGCTCCAGCGCTTGCGGAGACATATTCCAGCTCTCCGGCTCGGAGTCGATGAAGACCGGCTCCGCCCCTTGATACATCACCGGATTTACGCTGGCGACAAACGTTAAGCTTGAGCAGAATACGGTATCCCCGGCCCCGACTCCAAGCAAGCGCAAAGCCAGGTGAATGGCCGCCGTACCGGAACTGAGCGCCAATGCTCCGCCGGCTCCGACGTACCCGGCAATCTCTTTCTCAAAGACATCGACGTTGGGCCCTAACGGCGCGATCCAGTTGGTGGCGAAAGCTTGCTGCACCCATTGCTGCTCTTCTTGCCCCATATGCGGGGGAGACAGATAAATCCTTTGATTCGGCGACATTAGCTACGCCCTCCTCTGAGCAAACTGATCCGGTTGATCAGCGTATTTGATTGGTTTGGCGGGTACGCCTACGGCCGTGCATTGAGTCGGAATGTCGTCGACGGCAACCGCTCCCGCTCCGATCGTGCTCCAGCCGCCTATCGTTAATCCTTCGATCACTTTCGCGCCAAGCCCGATATGCGTTCCGTCTCCCACCGTGACATCGCCGGCTAAGGCTGCGGAGGGAGAAATATGCACAAAGCTTCCGAGAACGTTCTCGTGCTCGACGATGGCGCCGGTGTTGATGATGCACTGGGCGCCGATCCGCGCGCCGTGATTGATGACCGCACCCGGCATGACGACCGAACCGCCGCCGATCGTCACCCCGCTTCCGAGCGTTGCCCTCGGATGAATCAACACCGCATAGCGGGATTCAGGGTACCCGAGCCGTTCCATGACGGCCCGGCGGGTGCGGTTATTGCCGATGGCAATAAACAGCCGGCAATCGTCGTCCCGCAGCAGTTCCGCCATATCCGCCACCGGCCCGTGAAGGATGCCGTCCTGGTTAAAGCTGTGCGTATACTTGTCGTCCCCGATCCCGGCCAGCTCATATTCTCCCTGGGCCCGCATCACATCGAGGACGACCTTTCCATGACCGCCTCCGCCGATCAGGACGAGCTTCTTCATCCTAGAATCCCTCCGCCTTCCGGTTGCCTGTAAATTTGGTCGTCGTGGCATGTCCCGCCTGCTGAACGCCGTCGGCACGGAATACTTTTTTCACCGTCATCCATAGGATTTTCGCATCCAGCATCAGCGACGGATGGTCGGTGTACCATACGTCCAGCGCGAATTTCTCTTCCCAGGAGATCGCGTTTCTTCCGTTCACCTGAGCCCAGCCGGTAATGCCCGGACGGACCCAATGCCGCTTCTGCTGCTCCTCCGTATATAACGGCAAATATTCCATCAGGAGCGGTCTTGGCCCGATCAGGCTCATATCTCCGCGCAGCACGTTGAACAGCTGAGGCAGCTCGTCCATGCTTGTTTTGCGCAGCAGCTTGCCGAAGGTGGTCAGCCGTTCGGCGTCCGGCAGCAGTTCGCCCTTGCTGTCCTTGCGGTCGTTCATCGTGCGAAACTTGTACACGTGGAACGGCTTGCCGTGAAGCCCGGGACGCTGCTGCCGGAACAGCACCGGTGAGCCCAGATTCAAGCGGACCAGCAGCGCGACAAGGACGAACAATGGAGCGAACGCGATGACCGCTGTCAGAGCAGCGGTGAAATCGAGCACGCGCTTGATGCGCTGTACGGATTTTCGTTTACGAGCCGTTTTCTTCTGCTCGATCTCTCCGTACATGCGGTGCAGCCGAACAACGACTGCCTGCTCCGTAAATTCGCGCTCGATCACGCTGCGCGCTTCGCTGCCGAATTGCTTCAGCAGCTCGTCGCTTCCGAGCAGCTCGTGCAGAGCGTCGGCAAACGGCTCGGGCTGCTTATAAGGGACCAAGTATCCGGTCTCGTTATGCTTCACCAGCTCCCTTGTTCCGAGAACGTCGCTGCCTACCGCCGGCTTGGAGAAGGCCATCGCTTCCATCAGAAAGCGGGGAATTCCTTCCTTCTCGGAAGAGAGCACGACGATATCCGCCAGCTTGATCCAAGGATAAATATAGCTCTGATGCCCGATCAGCCTCACGTCCTCCTCGAGGCCCAGCTCCATGATCTTCCTTCGGATGTCCGCTTCGAGCGGACCTTTCCCGGCCAGGACGCAGCAGAAGTCATCCCCATGCTTGTCTTTTAACAGTCGAAGCGATTCCAGCAGAAAGGCGTGATCTTTTACCGGCTCCAGCCGGGCCGCCATCAGGATGATTTTCTTTCCTTCGGGAATAAGCGCCTCCTGCCGCACCCGGTCCAGCTCGGCCTGATTGATGCGGTAGCGGAACTCGTCCAGCCGGTTCAAGTCGACGCCGTTCCCCTCGTAGTAGACGGGCTTGCCCGGCGCCAGCTCCCGCAGCTTCTCCATGTCCTCGCGGTTTTGCGAGGAAAGCGCGTCGCAGAACAGCGCGCCCAGCCTCTCCAGGCTGCGGTAGATGAAGCTGGTCACCCATTTCTGTCCGTCGAAAAACGGCAGTCCGTGGCTCGTATGCAGGATCATCGGCGTCCGGGCCAGCCACCCGGCTACCCGGCCGATCAGTCCGGCCTTCGCCGTATGCGTATGAACGATATCGAACCGCTCGCGACGAAGCAGCGAACGCATCTGAAGGATCGAACGCAGATCGTCCCAAACATGAATTTTCCGGTTCATCGGCACGAAATGGAGCTTCAGGCGGTATCGTTTCATGAACTCCTCGTCATAACCGTCGGGAGACGAAATCAGATGAACCTCATATTCCGCCTTCTGCAGCACCGCCATCTTGTCCGCCAAAATTTTATGGGAGATGGCGCTTGTGCAAATATGAGCTACCTTCTTCATACGGTTACCTCTCGATAATATTGGCAGTACCAATTGGTAAATGCCTTAATTCCGGTCTCGATGCTAATCTTGGGCGTGAAGCCGACTTCGCGCGCCAGCTCGTCGATATCGGCATACGTCGCCTGCACGTCGCCGGGCTGCATCGGCTTGAATTCGATCACCGCCTCTTTGCCGAGACATTCCTCGATCGTATGAATGAACTTCATCAGAGGAATAGGCCGGTTGTTGCCGATATTATAAATTTTATAGGGCGCGTACGAGGAGGATGGGTCCGGCTCCATCCGGTTCCAGCTGTCGTTGTGCACCGGAGGACGGAACAGCAGGCGCACGATGCCTTGCACGATATCGTCGATGTAAGTGAAGTCGCGCATCATCTGGCCTTCGTTAAACACTTGGATCGGCTTGCCCTCCATAATCGCCTTGGTGAACGAGAAATACGCCATATCCGGCCTGCCCCAAGGCCCGTACACCGTGAAGAAGCGCAAGCCCGTTGTCGGCAGCCCGTACAGATGGCTGTACGTATGGGCCATCAGCTCGTTCGCTTTTTTCGTGGCTGCATACAGGCTGACCGGATGATTGACTGCATCGGTCACGGAGAACGGCATTTTCACATTCGCCCCGTAGACCGAGCTGGAGGAAGCATAGATGAGGTGCGGAACGCGATGCTTGCGGGAGCTCTCCAGCATATGCATGAAGCCGGTAATGTTGGAGTCGATGTACGCCCCCGGGTTGACCATGGAATACCGCACGCCGGCTTGGGCTGCAAGATGAACGACCGCTGCAAAATCATGGGAAGCGAACAGCGCATCCAGCGACTTTTGATCCTGCAGATCGAAGTTGTAATGAGCATAAGCGTCATATTCGAGCAATCCCTTGAGCCGGTCTTCCTTCAGCCTGACGTCGTAATAGTCGTTTAAGCAGTCTACTCCGATCACGGAGAAGCCTTCCTGAAGCAGCTTCGCCGATAGATGATACCCGATAAAGCCTGCGGATCCGGTGACTAAAATTTTCATCGCTGCGTCTTCCCTTCTTTTACGAATTGAGAAAACTTCTCCCAAAATTCCTGCCGTTCCTGATCCAGCTGGTTTTTCGTATAGTTCCCCGCTTTCCGATAGTTGGCTTGCGCTTGTTCGGCCATCCAGCGCGTATCGGAGATATACTGCTCGATCAGCCGGGCCAGATGCTTGTCATTGCCGGGCTTATGCAGATACCGCGGATCGATAAGCTCCGGAATGCCCCCGGCTGTCGACCCGATCACCGGACATCCCCGGCTCATCGCCTCGACCGTCGCTCTCGGCAAGCCTTCCTGGAAGCTCGGCTGCAAGTAAAGATCCACTTGATCCAGCCACTCGAATACGGCATCTCCACTCTGCAGAACGCCGTCGAACCGGACGTGCTCTTGCAAGCCGAATTTGGCTGCCAGCTCTTCCCACGGCTCTTTGTCGCCTCCGCCGAGTACCCGGAACTCGAAGGCCGGCAGCTTCGGCTTCACCCGGGCCAACGCCTCCAGCGCCGTCGCAATGCCTTTCGTTTTGCCGTTCAGATTGCCGATCAGTCCCAGAATAACGGGCTTCGCCCCGGTCTCGATTTTGCGGAGACGCCGTTCCATGACCTCGGGGCACAGCTCCGGAATTTCCACATCGGAGCAGCCTTCGGTATACCCGCTCGTATTCGGATACCGGTGCTGCAAGAATTGCTTCGTCACGTAAATCGCAAACGGCGCTTCCTTTACCTGCGCTTTCGTCTTCAGCGTTGCAATAGGCGCGTACGCCTTCCCTTGCAGATTGCCGTAATTCCACAGCGCATCCCAAGCGCAGGCGACCATCTCCACGGCAAAAGGCTTCTTGAGCTTCTTGGCGATCGCCACCGCTTCCGAGCCGATTTCGCTGGGCAGCCGGGCGATCACCGCATCCGATTGCGCGATCGATTCGGTCAGCACGCGCTCGATGTAGCCTTTTTTCGTCAGCTTGTTTACCGGATTGCTGAGGGAAGGCAGCACGACAAATTCCACGTTTTTGCCGCTTGATAAGCTTTTATTCGCAATTTCCGTTTCCGAAGATATTTTTTTCGCCCGGGACGCCACCGTAATTTCGTCAAATACGGTCAAATACCGTTCCCACACCGAGTAGGGCAGCTTACCGCTGGAAAAAAATTTCCCGGAATCGTTAAAGTAAAACGTATGGTCATGCGCCCATAATACCTTCATGGTCCTCGACCCTCTCAGATAGATTTAATAGGTTTTGCCGGGACGCCGCCGACAACGGTATGCGGGGGTACCGGCTTGGTCACGACTGCTCCGGCGGCTACCACCGCCCTGCTGCCGATGTCCACGCCCGCCAGAATGCGGCAGCCGCAGCCGACCCAGACGTCCGACTGAATCGTGATCGGCGCATATTTAACCGGGTTGTCGCGAATCGGCAAGGTGGCGTCATCCCAAGCGTGCTCGAATGAAATCATCGAGGTCTGATGCGCGATCGACACGTCGTTATCGATCGTAATGCCGCCCCCCGCATCCAGATAACACTGCTTATGTATGCTTACATTGCTGCCGATGGAGAGCTTCTCCCATTGCTTAATCTCCACGGACCGGCCGACGAATACGTTATCGCCGCATTTCGGAATCAACCGTTTGAGCAGGCAGTAGCGCGTTGCGAGCCCCAAAGGCTCCGGCAGCAGGTCGGTCGCGTGCCACGAGCTCTTGAGCAGAGGCTTCGGAACGATCGAGAACAGCGCCGTAAGCAGGTTCAGAAATCCTTTGTAGCGATGAAATTTGTCCCTTCCTCGGATGGCAAGCCTCTCCTTTCTTGGAATGAGCCGCTTTGGGCCTGAATAACCACGCGAGCGTATATGCGTTCATCATGTACAGAATGGGTACGACAGGCACTTTTTTCCGGACCATGTTATCCCCGATCGTCCCTACTCCGTACTCCAGATTCCGCTCGGTCACCGTGACGAAGCCGACCAATACCAGCGTACAGCCGAAGGTGAACAGCAGAATCAGGCACATCGCAAAAAACGAACGCGTCTCCTTATGGCGCAAAAACACCGTCACGGACAGCCCGAACGAAATCAACATATAGACCGCCTCCGCCGTACGCATCACAAACTCCATATCCCAATTGAACGCTTTGAACGGATTCGGAGAGATGAACAGAAAGACCGTGAGCATGAACGAATTCAGAAGCCCGGTCAGTCCCACCTTCCAGAACACCACGCCCAGAGCTGCAATGAGCATGAGCAAGGCGGCCTTGAAGCTTCGCCGGAACAGAAAGTAAAAGGACAAAATATAGACGATCGAATAATCTCTTAGCATGGTCGTGTAGAACAAGATGATGATGAACCAAATGTATCTGCGGTTTAATAAAAGCTGGGTGCACAGCAGCCCCAGGAAGGCGCACGTGATGTCCTTGCCGAACACGGAAGACATATACATCAGCGCCGGACTTGCGAGCAGCCCGATAATCATCACCGCGTTATACGTTCGTTTGCCCGCCTCCGAAAGCTCGTACGTGAAAAACCTGTCGTTTAGCCGGTACGTCATATTGCAGCACAGCACGAGCAAAAAGGAATTAAACGTAATGATGACCAGCGGATCGGCCAAATCCAGAAATTTATAAAACGGCATGTACATGAGCCCGAACACCGGATACGCCGAAGAATTCAACCAGTTGGTCGTAATGTGCTCCGTCGCATAACGGATAAAATCGTCCAGCTGCGGATAAAACGTCACCTGCCGGAAATAGCCTCTGGCGTCGGGACCGAATAAAGGGTCCGTCGTCAGCGCGTAAATCCATTTCCCGATCAGCATCACCATAAGCCCGATGTAAAGTACGGCCGGCTGGTTGGGCCACTTCAGCATCACGAAAAAGGGAAGCAGCAAAGTAAAGAAAAAGACAAGCCCGACATCGAGGTCCCACTGGGTTACCCATTTGGTCGATAAGATCAACAGGGCGGCGTATATCCATAGCAGCATCGTTTGCACCAAGGGGTTATCCCTTGCAGACGGCAGGTCAACCTTCCGTTCAAGCATGGTAAATGTTCTCCAGCCGCCGAATGCTCTCGCGGATATCGTAGCCATGCTTTTTCAAGAAACGATGCCTCGTCGGCCAATCCGGCGCAGCCGAACGTCCCAGTATTCCCGTAATCTTGTCGACCCATACCTCGGGCTGCAGCTTCAGATGCTCTACCATGCCGAAGCTCAGGTCGGCTTCCGCCGGCACATGCTCCGACACGAGGCTGGGCACGCCGCCGGCCTGCGCTTCGATGACGACAATGCCCAAGCCTTCGAATAACGACGGCAGCAGGAACACATCGAAAGCGCCGATAATTTCCGGAATATCTTTGCGGGCGCCCAGGAAACGGACCTGTCGCCGGATGCCCAGCGTCTCGGCAAGCCGCTCCATCTCCTCGCGCAATCTCCCGTCTCCGACCAGCACGAGCTGCGCCTCGGGGACCTCCTTAACCAATAAGGAGAACGTCTCCAGCACAAAACGGTGATTCTTCTCTTCGCTGAACCGGCCGATATGCCCCACTACCGGAATCGACGGGTCGGTTACGCCAATCCGCTGCCTGAGCCCGCTCCGATCCGTAGGCAGCTGCTCGTAGGGCTGCAGATTGATCGCATTGGGCAGCAGCTCTGTGCGGGTATCTTTCCAGCAGCGGGCCCCAAAAAGCGATTCGCATGCCGGCCTGGAGCAGCCGATCAGATGCGTGCTGTGCTTTAAAATCAGCGATTTCATGTAATGGCGGTACAAGGTTCGAAACAGCGTCGTCCGCTGTTCGGCATTCACCGTATGACTGTGGCATACGCGAACCGGAACGCCGATCTCCCTGGCCAGCTTCAGCACATACCCGCTGAATTGGAAAATATGGCTGTGAATGGCGGCATAGGGACCATTTTCTCTCACGTTATGCAGGAATTGCTCCCGAAACGGGCCAAGCCCTTTCCGGGGATGCGGCTGCAGCAAGATTTTCCCGCCGAGCTCGCGAATCTCGCGGTCGTAAAACCCTTCGCCTTCGAGCTGGACCGCGAAATGAAACTCGAACCGCTCCCGGTCGATGTTCCTGTAAATGTTCATCAGCAGTGTCTCGACACCGCCGGGATCCATTTTTCCGACAACATGCAATATTTTAATCGCGCTCATCTTACCCTCCCGGATGACTGTATCCTTTGGCTATGATTTGCTTCCGATACGTCCCGGCATCCACACGCCGGTTACGATCTGCATGGACCGCTTGACCTTGTACATCATGCTGAAATAGCAGAACGCCGTCGACAGCAAATTCGCCAAGGCCGCACCGATCATGCCAAGACCCGGAATCAGCAGCAGATTAAACGCCACATTCAGAACGGTAGAAATCATCAAGATTCGGCTGGACGCGCGCTGCTGCCCGGTCATCGTCATGACCGTTCCGGATTGCCCGCAATACGAATGAACGAGATGGCTCAGCGACAGAAGAATCAGCGCGGTCGTCCCTGCTTTGAACTCTTCTCCGAACAGTCCCAGAATCCATTGGCCCAGCAGCAAAATCGTCAGGAACACCAGACCGGCGAAGGCGAACCCCGATCGGCCGGACAGCGTGCATACCTTTTGCATTTGCTTCAAGTCGCCCTTGGCATAGGACTCCGAAATCATCGGGGCCGCAATCATATTGATCGACGTGATCGCAAACGAAACCATCGTCGCGATCCGCACGGCTGCCGAGAAAATACCGGACTCGCTCGTGCCGTGCATCATGCCGACCATCACGACGCTAAGCTGTCCCAGAATCAGATACATGCCCGAATTCACCATCAAGGACGTCGATTCCGACAGCCAATGCTTCGTTTGAAACCGGTGCGGATGCCCTTTCGTATGCGGCGTCAGCTTCCGGTTAAGTACCCAGGCCCCGAATAAATACGACAGCAGCATCGACCCGACGAAGATGACCATCGCTTCGAAAGCACCGGCTTTGACGTGAAATAGGACCGTGTAAGCATACAAAATGACGATGCAAAAAACGGGACGCAGCACCTTCTCCGGCAGTTGGGCAACGAGCACTTCTTTGAGCGCCAGCAGCGAGCTTTGCCTTAAAGTCGCCGTCGCCATTAAGGGAATGATCAGCAAGGCGGTCAAAAAGGTGTAATAAAACTCGCCTCCGCTGTTTCTGTACATCACGTAAATGACCACACCGCTAATCCCCATCAGCACCAGCGACACGAGCAAGGTCAGCTGGTTCGCCCGGCGCAGCAAGCCTTTGACTTCGCCCCACAACTGGTCCGCCTTGTAAGAAGACACGAACCGGACGATCGCCGTATCGAAGCCGAGGTTGGCGGGAAAAGCTACGAAGGTGATGACCGTCATTACAAAAGCGTAATATCCGTAGCTGACGACTCCGAGCAGCCTGGCCAGCACGACCTGCATCAACACGGCAAGCCCGACACCGGCCACATTCATCATGAACGAGATGGAGCCGCTTTTCGCAAGAATTCGGGAAACGTTCGTTTCCGTCCGATGTAACGTCGTCTGTTTCATACATACCTTCTTCTTCAGTTAGTCTGAATACCGGGAACGTCTACGGTCGTTTCCGAACCGATTAGGAAACGTTGCTGTACGTAGGCACCAGATGCTTGAGCACCTCACGGATTTCCTGCTGCCCTTTGCCCAGCACCCTCTCCAGCTTGCGGATCTCGAATTCCAGCTCCGTCCGGTTGATGTTCATCGGCTTGCCGATGAAGATCCGGTCATGCATCGTGGAGGTGATGCCTTCTTCGTTCGTTAACAGCTCCTCGTACAATTTCTCGCCTTCCCGCATGCCTGTAAACTCGATGTTGATGTCGACATTCGGCTCGAAGCCGGACAAGCGGATCAAGTCGGCCGCCAGATCGTAAATCTTCACGGGCGCGCCCATATCCAGAATGAACACCTCGCCGCCCTTGGCAAAAGCGCCCGCCTGAATGACAAGCTGAACCGCCTCGGGAATCGTCATGAAGTAGCGCACCATCTCCGGATGGGTTACCGTCACCGGACCGCCTCGCTGAATCTGCTCCTTAAACCGGGGAATAACGCTGCCCCGGGAGCCCAGCACGTTGCCGAAGCGGACGGCGACGAACTTCGTTTGGCTCTGCTTGTCCAAGCTTTGAATGAACATTTCGGCGATCCGCTTCGTCGTCCCCATCACGCTTGTCGGATTGACCGCCTTGTCCGTGGAGATTAAGACGAACCGCTCCGCCTGGAACTGATCGGCGCACTCGGCGACATTTTTTGTGCCGAATACGTTATTCTTGACCGCCTCGGAAGGATTCCGTTCCATCAACGGTACATGCTTATGAGCTGCCGCATGGAAAACGACCTGCGGGCGATGCTGGCTGAACATCTCCTCCAGCCTCGTACGGTCCTGCACGTCGGCAATGACCGTTTCCAATTCGAGCTCCGGCGCAAGCCGGCGCATCTCCATCTCAATCGTATAAATGCTGTTTTCGCCATGTCCCAGCAGCAGCAGCTTCCGGGGGCGGAAAGGGGCGATCTGCCGGCACAGCTCCGAACCGATCGAGCCGCCGGCGCCCGTAACGAGGACGATCTTGTCTTCCACGTAATTGGCGATGCCGTCCAAATCCGTCTTGATCGGATCTCTTCCGAGCAAATCCTCCACCTGCACATCGCGCACTTGGTTCAATGTCGTTTTGCCTGCGATAATTTCCTGCAGATGCGGAATAATTTTCAGGCGGGCTTTCGTTTGCTTGCAAATGTTAATAATGTCCGTGATTTGCGTCTTGGATACCGAAGGCATCGCAATAATGACCTCGTCGATGCCGTGTTTTTCGACAATCGCCGGAATCTGTTCACGACCGCCCAGTACAGGGAGACCGTACACTTGAAGCTTTTGCTTATAAGGATCGTCATCGACGAAAGCAAACGGCATCGTGTCGTAAGCCTCGTTGCTCTTCAGCTCCTTGGCAAACAGCGTTCCGCAGCTGCCGGCTCCGACGATGAGCGCCTTCTTCGGTTCGTCGGCCCCATGCGCTTGCCGCTTCCCGCCGAACTTGTCGCAGAACACTCTCCATACGAACCTGCTTCCACCAAGCAGCAGCAGCATCGTTTCGGCGGTATGCAGAGCTATTGTGAACGAAACCGGCTGAGCCGAAATCGCATTCGTCGCCAGGTAGGACACCAGGCTGCTGACCGCCACCGTTTTCGTCATCGAAATCAGCTCGCCGACACTCGCATACTGCCAGATCCGGTTGTACAGCTTGAAGAGAAACATAAACGCCGTGCTGACGATGCAAGAAATCGTCCCATACAGCAGCCACAGCTGCATCTGATCGGCGGGAATGGAGCTTTTATACGAGAAGTAAAAGGCAAAGTAGACGCTAAGCCATACCATGCCGAGATCGATTGCGACCAAAATTCCCGTTCTTTTGGAATAATTCATCGTTCTTCCTCCCTTAAGTTTTATTCGTTGCCATAGTAATAATAGGCATTGCCGGATGGCCGGGCTATTCGGTTTAGCACGACGCCCAGGAGGTTAGCCTGCACGAACTCCAGCGAATTTTTGGCTTTCTGCACCAAGTCCCGTTTAACTTTCCCGGAATCGACCACGAGAATGACGCCGTCGCACTTGGCTGCGATAATTTGCGCGTCGCTGACTGCAAGCACCGGAGGCGTATCGAGCAGCACGATATCGTAACGCTGCTGAAGCTCCTCGATCAGCCTGGTCATTTTCTGCGAAGCGAGAATCTCCGATGGATTCGGAGGAATAGACCCCGAAGTCATCACTTCCAGGTTCGGGATATCCGTTACTTTGACGGCCATATCAAGCGAGCATTGTGAGGTAAGCATATCCGTCAATCCGTACCGGTTCGATAAATGAAACGTATGATGCGCCGTCGGCTTGCGCAGGTCGGCGTCGATCAGCAGCACCTTCTTATTCGATTGGGCATATACGACAGCCAGATTATTGATTGTCGTCGATTTTCCCTCCATCGGGCTGGAAGACGTTACCATCAACGTCTTGCACAGCCGGTCGACGGATGAGTACTGGATATTCGTACGCAGCGTCCGATACGACTCGGAGACGGGCGATTTCGGATGACTGTGCGCAATGACGGGACGCCGTTTAACGGACTTGGACATTGGATAGTTCACCCACCTTTCGCTCGGAAGACAGGGAGCCCTTATTCGTTTCCAGATCCTGTTCGTCAATTTGGGTAATCAAGGCTAGCGTCGGCAAGCCCAGATAGCGCTCGACGTCCGCTTCCGTTTTGACCGTATCGTCCATATATTCCAGCAAAAAGGCGAGTCCGACGGAAAGCATGAGCGAAGCGAGAAATCCGAGCGCGATATTCAACAGCGGGTCCGGCTTAATGGGCCGGGGCTGCTTGGCCGGATCGGCTTGGTTCAGCAAAATCACGTTATCGACCTTCATGATCTTCGGAATTTGGCTTTGGAACACTTGAAACACGGCATTGACAATGTGAGCCGCCTTCTCGTAGGACGAATCTTGAATCGAGATGGTGAGCACCTGGGTCTCGTTCACCGAGCTCAGCTTGATCTTGTTGATCAGCTGCTCGGAGGTCATGCCGAACTCGGGATGATCCTTCGCCACAATGTCCATAATGGCCGGGGTCTTAATAATTTCCTTGTACGTCGTGACAAGCGAAATATTCGTATTTACGGAATTCAAGTCCAATTTCACAAAACCGGCTTGATCGGGCGATGAGTTAATAATCAGCTTCGTCGAAGCTTCATACACGGGCTTCATGAAAAAATAGCTCACGATACCGGCAGCCGTACAACTAATCGCGACGATGAGAACAATCAGCCATAGACGTTTGCGCAATACGCTCATCACCGCTTTTAAATCGAAATCCATGGTCACGTTATACAGATCCTCGCTTTCGTTTGATATGAATTTTCAATTGTTCTTTATAACGAACGATTCCTCCTAAAAAAACGCGGTAGTTGGGTAAAGAACAAGCTCTTGCGAACTTGCCGAACCGGCCTCCAAACCTCAAAGCTCCGGTCCTTCAGCAAGGATTCCGCATTATGCTGGTAATACTTCACATAATCACCTCCGAGCTTCTCAGTCACAATGCCGTAGGCCCGCTGCAAATGAAACGGGCGGCGAACGGCATTATGCGCATCCGACGCGATAAAATGCACCAGATTTCTTCGGCATAGCTCTAAAGCAACCGAGCGGACCTGAGGTCCGAAATAACCCGTGATGGAATGGGAAGTCACTTGCGCCAGAGCACCGTATTCAAGCAGCCTCAGCAGCTTGTCCGGCTGCTCCGCGATTTCCTTGTTGCGTTCCGGATGGGCGATGACCGCCGTCAGGTTTCGAATCGAAAGTTCGTGAAGGATCTCCTCGACCCGTTCGGGAAGCTTGGACGACGGGAATTCGATCAAGATGTAGGACGACCCGTTCAGAGTCAACAATTGATTGGCATAAAAATCGTCAAGCCACTGCGGATGAGTATGAATCTCTTGACCGCTGCAAATCGTTAAAGGGATTTGGTGCCGCACGAGCTGTTCCTGCAGCAGCGACACCGCCGTTTCGACGGTTTGTGCAGGATTACAGTAGCTGCCCTTTCGATGATGAGGCGTGGCGATAATCGTCGAAATCCCTTCTTGAACAGCCAAGCGAGCGAGCTCAAGCGACTGCTCCAGGCTGGCAGGACCATCATCCAAACCATGAAGAACGTGACTATGTATGTCGATCAATGTCTGCTTCCTCCCGCTTATCCCGACTATGTAAATTATGGCACATTTTCAAAGCGAACGATGAGGGAACAGAGTTGTGTATTTGATTAGTTAAAAATGATTATTTTTCGATTATGGGTACAGGATTTAACAGGCTCTTAATGTAATAAAAGATACAATTTAAAAATGCTTTTAACCATTAATTGTAACCTATTGCATAAAGTTTATTTAATATATACAGAAATTTACATTCATAGTTTTTTAAAGAATGAAAGCGTTTTTGTTTTTCATGAAAATGGAGAAAAGCTCTTTCATCAAAAGGCCTCGCGAGGTTTTTTAAAAAAATGTGAACTTCACCCTCTTGGGTATATTTGGAATACAAAATTTGGTCGATTTTGGGACTTTGGGTTGACTACAGGTAAAAACACCCAATAGCTTGAGCAAATTGGAAAAAACTAAGTCCAAGCGCTCCTCCCTGCAAAACGAACTATGTCTGGGTCATTGAACACATTTTTTGCTGCCCCTAAGTCCCAGAAATAGGAAGGGCACCCAGCTCTTGAATGCCGGATGCCCCTGGTTTTCAGTTTAAAGCTTGCGCCAAACGAATAAGCAGATCGCCAAGCTCTGCCGGGATTTTCTTTCCTCGTAACGCCGAAACTTCATGGATATAAGCGTCAATTTGCTTATGCTCCAGCTTTTTCACCAACGAATTAACTACGCCGTGGCCGCCCGGTCCTGTCACCAATTGACGCGTCACGTTCGCAAGGCTCCCATAGGTAACCTGTACCGTATACGTTGCGGAGGTGACCGTCGTATGGCCTGCCTGATCCTGGGCCGTGGCCGTCACCGTGCCTGTGCCAAGCGGGAGCATATATCCCGCTTGATCGACCAGCGGACCGCCGCAAGAGCTGTACACGACGCCGGATACCGTATCCGTGGCCGTACAAACGACCAGTACCCGTTGATCGACCGTGTAATCGCCTGCGCCTGTCCACTGCACAACCGGCGGCGTTTTGTCGATGGAGACGACAACCGATTGCGGCGTTTCCGCATTGCCAGTTTTATCGGTGGAACGGAACGACACCTTGTGCGCCCCTTCCTTGCTTATGAGCAGCGGGTCCCGGTACAGCTGCCACTGGCTTCCGCCGTTCAGGCTGTATTCCGTCCGTTCGACGCCCGACTGTTCGTCTGCTGCCGCCAGCTTTAGCGTCACGTCGGAGATAAACCAGCCGCCCAGCCGCTCTCCTTCCAGCGTCGCCGTCGTGACAGGCGCTTCGCGGTCCGTCTCGTTGGTCACCGTTATTTTATTGCTCGCTGCGCTCTCGTTATGCAATCTGTCGCTGGCCGTCACCGCGTAAGTGTACGTTTTTCCGTCAGCCGCTATCGGATCTACGATCTTCTGCACGGCGGCATTTCCAACTTTGCGTACCGTTGCGACAATCGCCTCGGGCTGCCCCAGTCCGGGGACGTCCTTCCCCTCGAAGCGGTAAACCACATAATAGGCCTCATCCCGTGTGCTGCTGCCTTCCCAGGTCAGCTCCACTCCGCCCGCTTGGCGTACCGCAGCTTGTAGTACCGGCGCTGCAGGCGCCTGCGCATCCAGCCAAGGCATAGCCGGTATGAGCGCCCGATGCGGATACAAGTCTTGCTTCAGGCGGTTTCCGAACCCGAGCGGGTTGGCAAGCAAATCTTTAGCCGAGAAAAACATACTGCCGCGGACCGTTTCAAAGTTGCGGTTAAAGACAAGCTGGTTGGGCAGTTCGTCCGGCTTCTGCCATGCCGGGTCCGCCGAGCCGATCCGGTAAGGCGCCTGCCCGATGTACAGGTGAACGTTCTTCCCTTGCATTTCCTTGGTCCACCAATCGATCAGCTTCTCGTATGCGGCCGGTGAATAGCCGAAGTTCCAGTAAATTTGCGGAGTAATATAGTCCAGCCAGCCTTGCTGTATCCAAGTTCTCGTGTCCGCGTACAAATCGTCATAATTCCGCAGACCGTTCGTGTCGGAGCCTGTCGGGTCATCCGCTTTGTTTCTCCATATTCCGAAAGGGCTGATGCCGAATTTGACATGACTTTTTTCACGATGGATGGCCGAACTCAACTGCTGAACAAGTCCATTGACATTGTTTCTCCGCCAATCGGCTTTATTGTCCAATCCTCCGCCGTACTGCCGATACGTGTCTTCATCGGGAAAATCGACGCCGGCTGCAGGATATGGATAAAAATAGTCATCCATATGAACTCCGTCGATATCGTAGTTTTTCACCACCTCAAGCACGCTTCCGATAACGAAATCTTTCACCGCCGGAATCCCGGGGTTATACAGCAGCCTTCCTCCGTAGGCAACGGTCCAATCCGGATGCTGCCGGGCCGGATGATCCGCCACAAGCTTATCGATCCGGTCCTGCATGCTAACCCGGTAAGGATTGAACCAGGCGTGGAACTCCAGGTTCCGCTTATGTGCTTCCTCGACCATAAAAGCCAAAGGATCGTATCCGGGATCTTTGCCTTGAACGCCGGTCAGCCATTCCGACCATGGTCCGTATTTCGACGGATAGAACGCATCGGCCGTCGGCTTCACCTGCACGATTACGGCGTTCATTCCGAGGGCTTGAAGCTCATCCAGCATCTTGGCAAAATCGCGTTTCTGCTCCTCTGGCGTCACGACTCCTTTTTTCGGCCAGTCGATATTTTCCACCGAGGCAATCCAAGCGGCTCTTAGCTCCCTTTTCGGCATCGCGGTCGGTTGATTGACGACGAGCATTTTATCGCTGGATTTCCCCCCATAGCTGGCCGTTATTCGCGTGGCACCTACTTTCAATGCCGATACGGCACCGATCGAATCGACCCGCGCGACATCGGGATTGCTGCTCTTATAGGCCGAACTTCCTGTAACGTCGACCGGCTCGTTCATCAATGAGTAGGTAGCGCTTACTTTGGCTTGCTGCGTTTGTCCTACGTTCATCGGCTTGATTTCGGCCAGCTCGATTTTTTGCAAAACGGGTACCGGCTTTTTCACTATAAGCGTGTAGCTCGAGGTCTGGCCTCCGAAGTTCGCCGTAATGACGGCTTCCCCGTCCTTCATCGCCTTGAGCTTCCCGGTCGTGTCGATTGCTGCTACCTCAGGATTGCTGCTTTGGTAGGAAACGCCGCTCACGATCTCAATAGGCTCGCTGTTGGAAGGATACGCGGCAAATACCTTAACCGCATCGCTATCTCCCACCGTCAGCGTGCCGGATGCCGATAGCTCGATGCTCTGCGGCATCTGAGCCTCCGCCGTGACCGTTAAGGAGAACAGAGCCTGCGGCGCGTTAGCCGCTGTGGCCGAGATCGTCGTCGTTCCGGGCTGCAGCGCCTTGACCAAGCCGGACTCGTCGATCGTCGCTACGGTTGGATCGCTGCTCGCATAGACGACCCCACCCGTAACTTCAACCGGCTCCGTACTTCCGCTATACGTTCCGTATACCTTAGTCCGCAAGGTATCCTCGCTTTTCATCGGAGTCAAGCCGCGAAAATCCAGCGCATACATACTGAAGTCGGCATAAAAAGCGCTTAGCCGGTCAAAATACAAGGTGCCTCCGTTTTTATTATTGTCATTGGTTTCGACGATATAGATTTGGGTTAGCTTCATGGGCAGCTGCATCCCCGCAGGAACGGATGCCGTGACGTATTTCCAGCCTGTCCAGCTCAACCCGCCGCTTCCCGTAAAATCGGTTGTCGTCTTTTTGCCGGAAGCATCTTGAAGCTGGGCACGCAGCCAGTGATTGTTTCCGTCCCCGTATACCCACATGCCAAGCTTTTGTGGGGACCCTTCCAGCGTGCGCCCGGCTGAGCCATCGGCATCTTTAAAATTAATATAGGCCGCAGAGGTGCCGAGAGTCCCGGTAAAGTCATAAGCAAGCGCCCCGGAGCGGTATCCGTTTCTTACGGGCCCCGGTCTCCCGGACATCATCAAGGTGACCGCATTCGCCCTGGCCGAAGAGGCATAAAGGTTTACCCCATTCTCGAAATCCTCGATCGATACGGAGGAGGTGGTCGTCAGAGACGTAGCTTCGTTTTTCTCTTCCGCGTAAGCATAGTTATTATCTCCATGTACCGCAGGAAACATCATATTAATAAGCAATAAAACGATAATGAAAGCGATTCCATTTTTGCTTATAAAAAAACTTTTGCTTTCCATCGAATCCCCTCCGCAGCCTGATAATGAATCGTTTTCCTTGCGATTGCCGAGCTTCTTTTTCGGTCAGCTCTGCATCCCTCTCTTCCCATGTTATGTACGCGTTAAGTTCTGGAAACATAATAACTTCCACATAATTACAACCGACTAGTCACCACTCATTATAGACGCTCGGAAAAATAATTTCAATAAATTTATTTTTAATGAAATTTTACTTCAAAAACCATGAAACGCGCATTCGATAATCTTCTGCTAAGGCTAAATGAAAACACAAAAAAAGAACCCCACTTGAGGTTCTTCTTCTGTGCTTGGCGACGTCCTACTCTCCCAGGACCCTGCGGTCCAAGTACCATCGGCGCTGGAAGGCTTAACGGTCGTGT
>NZ_JAHNZO010000050.1 GCF_018998565.1 Paenibacillus oleatilyticus
ACTACTGACGAGAATTTGCATTCTCTTTATGACACTCACTCGATGTTCAGTTTTCAAAGGGCAATGATGTTCGCCATCTTTCGACTTCGTTTTACAACCCGTCGAAAGCGACCTCTTCAATATACCACATCTGCCTAGCTGATTGCAAGCATTTTTTTAATTTCTTTTTTCATGCTCGGCTCTTTCGAGCTCAACCGCAGAAGCGACAATGACTAATATACCAAACGCTCCTGCACTTTGCAACTGTTATTTTCTCCCTTTTGGACTAACTCTAAAGCAAACAAAAAACATGCTTCCCCTGCAAAGGGCGAAGCATGTTTTGCTTGTCCGAAATTATTCGCCTTGACGCTCGCGCATCAACGGGAAAAGCAGCACGTCACGAATCGACGGCGCATTCGTAAGCAGCATCACCAGACGGTCGATCCCGATCCCGAGACCTCCGGTCGGCGGCATGCCGTATTCGAGCGCGCGGACGAAATCTTCGTCCATTTCGTGCGCCTCGTCATTCCCCTGCTCCCGCTCCACCAGCTGCGCTTCAAACCGCTCCCGCTGATCGATCGGATCGTTCAGCTCAGTAAACGCGTTAGCGTGCTCGCGTGCCACGATAAACAGCTCGAAGCGGTCTGTAAACCGTGGATCTTGCTCATTCTTTTTCGCCAGCGGGGAAATCGCCACCGGATGCCCCGTGATAAATGTAGGCTGAATAAGCGTCTCCTCGACGAACGTCTCAAAGAACTGGTTCACGATATGACCGAAGGTCATCATCGGCTCGACCGGCACTTTGTGTTCTTTGGCCAAGCGGTGCGCTTCCTCGTCCGTCATCTGAACGCTGAAATCAACGCCCGTCACTTCTTTAATTGCATCGACCATCGAGACACGACGCCACGATGGAGCAAGATCGATTTCTTGATCTTGGTACGTAATTTTGGTCGTGCCGAGCACTTCCTGAGCAATATGCGCAATCATTTCTTCTGTCAGCTTCATGATGTCTTTATAGTCGGCATACGCTTCGTACAGCTCGATCATCGTAAATTCCGGGTTATGGCGCGTCGAAATACCTTCGTTACGGTAGACCCGTCCGATTTCATACACTTTTTCCATCCCGCCGACAATCAAACGCTTCAAATGCAGCTCGATCGCAATCCGCATATACAGCTGCATGTCCAGCGCATTATGATGCGTGATGAAAGGACGAGCGGCCGCACCGCCCGCAATCGCATGCAGGGTTGGCGTCTCGACTTCCAAATAGCCGCGGGAATCCAGATAGCGGCGCATCGACTGAATGATTTTGGAACGCAAAATAAAGGTCTGCTGCACGTCTTGGTTCATGATCAGATCCACGTAACGTTGACGGTATCGCAGCTCGACATCTTTGAGTCCGTGATATTTTTCCGGCAAAGGCAGAAGCGATTTGGACAGCACTTCTACCGATGTCGCTTTAACGGAAAGCTCACCGGTTTTCGTCTTGAAGACGGTGCCGCGAACGCCGATCAAATCGCCGATATCCAGCAGTTCGTACGCCTTGTACTTTGCTTCTTCCAACGCATCCGCGCGCACGTAAATTTGAATTTTGCCGGTGATGTCCTGAATATGCGCAAAGCCCGCTTTGCCCATTTCCCGCTTCTGCATAATCCGCCCGGCAATGCTCACTTCGGCGGAAAGCGCTTCAAGCTCTTCCTTGGATTTGTCTTCGTAGGCTTTGAAAATATCGCCGGCATGGTGCGTTCTTTCGAACTTTTGGCCGAACGGATCGACCCCAAGGCCGCGCAGTTCATCCAATTTGTTGCGCCGAATTTGCAGCAATTCATTCAATTCCAATTCCACAGTCATGTTTCCAGCTCCTTGGTTCGTAAGTAAAGCTTCCCGGCCCTATAGTCAAAAAAGCTTCCTGAGGAAGCTCCTTTTGTTGTCGCCGTTTACTTCTTGATATCGATAATTTCGTACTGAATAACGCCTGCCGGTACGCTGACGTCGACGATTGCCCCTTTGCGCTTGCCGAGGATGGCTTTGCCGACCGGGCTTTCGTTGGAAATTTTGTTTTGGAACGGGTCGGATTCCGCCGTGCCCACGATGGAGTATTCGACGATATCCCCGAATTCGAGGTCCTTCAAGATGACGATGGAACCGACGTTCACCGCATCCGTATCGACTTCGTCGTTGTTGATAATCCGCGCGTTGCGCAGCATTTTCTCCAAAGTGATAATACGGCCCTCAACGAACGCTTGTTCGTTCTTGGCGTCTTCGTATTCCGAGTTCTCGCTGATATCGCCGTAACCGATCGCCACTTTAATCCGCTCCGCCACCTCGCGGCGCTTCACCGACTTTAAATGCTCCAGCTCTTCCTCGAGCTTTTTCAAACCTTCCTGCGTGAGAATGACTTCTTTTTCCGCCATTACTACCTATCTCCCGTCGTGTGAAAGATTTTCATATTTCGAGCCCAATCGAGTATGAATTCACTGATAATTACTATATGAACGCGACGCTGCTTGATGCCACCAATCGTCGGCCGCAAATGACTATTGACTGATTATATTGCAACCCCATTCAAATGTCAATTGAAGCCAAACGCCCCGGTTTCGCCCATCGAACCGGACTAGTGGACGGTTGTCTCACGCTGGTCGAGCGATTCGATAAAGTCGGTGAGAAGCTGCACCATGGCGTCCCGTTTCGTCTGCTCCATAATGGCGTCTTTGATCCGCGCCGCTCCGTGCAGCCCCTTCAAGTACCAGGCCAGATGCTTGCGCATTTCCTTGACCGCCACCGCTTCGCCTTTCAACGCCGTCAACCGATCCAAATGCAGCACCGCGATGCGGATCTTCTCCTGCGCGCTCGGTTCCAGGGGAAGCTCGCCCTTGGTTAAATATTGGATGGTCCGGTACAGCATCCAGGGATTGCCCAGTGCCGCGCGGCCGATCATGACTCCGTCGACGCCGGTCTGGTCGAGCATCCGCTTCGCATCCTCGGGGGTAAAAACGTCCCCGTTACCGATCACCGGAATCGAAACGGCTTCCTTGACCTCTTTAATGATGTCCCAGTTCGCGTGTCCGGTATACATCTGCACTCTCGTACGCCCATGAACGGACACGGCTGCGCCGCCGCCGTTTTCGACGGCTTTCGCGTTCCGTACCGCGTAAATATGGTCGTCGTCCCAGCCGATCCGCATTTTAACGGTTAGCGGTTTGCTTACGGACCGGCTGACGGTCGAGACCATCTGCTCGATTTTGTCGGGGTCCAGCAGCCAACGCGCCCCCGCGTCGCATTTTGTAATTTTGGGCACAGGACAGCCCATGTTGATATCGATGATGTCCGCATTCGTATGCTGGTCCACATATTTGGCCGCTTCGACGAGCGACTCAGTGTCGCCGCCGAAAATTTGCAGGCTGAGCGGCTTCTCCCGCTCGTCGACGTACAGCATTTCCAGCGTGCGGTGATTTCCGTGCAGGATGGCCTTATCGCTGACCATCTCGGCACAGACGAGGCCGCAGCCGAACTCTTTCGCGATCAAGCGAAAAGCCGGATTGCAGACGCCTGCCATCGGGGCCAGAACCACTTTGTTCGGGGCGGTGACATTGCCTATCGTTAACATCGTATCTCTCCTTTCTGAGAAGGGTAATTTTATTTACCGCTTGCTTGGAAATAAAGCTCTTCCGGCTCAATTCCCAGCGTTTCGCATATTTTACGGACGATTTTCGGGTCTGCCTTGCGCGTTCCCCGCTCGATGGAGCCGAGGACGGCAATGGATACGTCCAACCGTTCCGCCAGCTCGTTTTGGGTAAATCCTTTTAATTTGCGAAAAGCGCGGATGCGCTGGGCTATTGCATTTTTTTCCAAAGTGTAACGCCTTCCTTTCCTTCCGCACGCTCCAAAAACGCCCGTAAAGGCGCGGCCTGCGGCCGGTGATGAAGCTCCAACACCTCGATAAGAGGGATCAGAACGAATGCCCGCTCATGCATGCGCGGGTGCGGCAGTGTCAATTCGGGCTGCTGCCGTCTAACGTCGCCGTACATCAGCATATCAAGGTCAATGGTACGAGGGCCCCAGCGAATATCGCGGACGCGGCCAAGCTGCCGTTCCGTTTCCAACAACTGCTCCAGCAGTTGTTCCGGGGAGAGCGTCGTCGTCACCTCGATTGCCATATTCAAAAAGGGGGCTTGATCCGTATAGCCAACCGGATCGGTCTCGTATAAGGCCGATTGGCCGGTAACGCGAATCTGCGGATGCTCCTGAAGCAAGCGAACGGCTTCCGTCAGGAACTGCTCCCTGTCCCCGATATTGGAGCCAAGTCCGATGTAAGCCCGTTCGCAAGCTTCGGCCGACTGCATATCTCCATCGTTCATCGTCATGCTTCCCGCTTCCTGTGAATTTCGATCGTGAAGCCGTCAAAATGAACGGCAACCGGCGGGTGGGGCTTGACGACGCGAACGGTCAATTCATTTATACTAGTATAAGTTCGCAATACCTCGGATGCAATATGCTCAGCCAGCGCCTCGACCAGCTTGAACGTTTTCTGTTCGACGATCGTTTTGATCAGGTCATGTACCTCGGCATAATTGACGGTGTCTTCCACCCGGTCGGAGCGGCCCGCCCGGTCCAGCGGAAGGTACAGCTCCACATCCACGTAGTAACGCTGCCCCAGCTTGTTTTCCTCCGGGAAAACGCCGTGGTATCCGTAAAAGGCCATCCCTTTCAGCATCATTTTATCCAACTTCGTATTCCTCCTTCAAGTCGCGGTCGCGTCATGCGAGCAGCCGCTTCATCGGTGCCGCGTTATGACGTCGGTCATATCGGCAACACGCCGCATGGCTTTCACGTCATGCACTCTGACGATCCGGCAGCCTTGGGCAATGCCGAGCGCAACGGTAGCCGCGGTTCCTTCCACCACATCGTCCGTCGGCAAATCCAGCGCACGGCGGATCATGCTTTTGCGCGACGTGCCGAGCAGCACAGGGTAACCTAAGGAGACGATCCGATCCAGATGATTCATGAGCTGCAAATTGTGCTCGTACGTTTTGGCAAATCCGATGCCCGGGTCCAAAATAATCTGTTCGTCGCGAATCCCCGCTTGGTGCGCCCGACGAACCGTTTCCTGCAAATCCTCGATCACGTCTTGGATAAAGTTAGCATACACCGCTTCGGTGCGATTATGCATCAGAACGATCGGGCAGCCGTATTCCACAGCTACGCGGGCCATGTCCGGCTCCTTCTGCAATCCCCATATATCGTTGAGCAGGCTTGTGCCCGCAGCCATCGCTTGTCTCGCCGTTTCGGCTTTGTACGTGTCGATGGAAATCGGCGTCTCGATGCCTGCCTGCCGCAGTGCGCGAATGACGGGAATGACCCGCTCCAGCTCTTCTTCCAGCGAAACGGCCGGAGCGCCGGGACGCGTCGATTCACCGCCTACGTCAATGATATCGGCTCCCTGCGCGATCATCTCCAATGCCCGGGCTACGGCAGCGATCGGATCAATATACCGGCCCCCGTCCGAGAAGGAGTCCGGGGTCGCATTGAGAATCCCCATGACGATCGTCTTCGACCCGCTCAACAGATGCTTGAGCTTGTTAGAATCCGTCACGCTCGCATTCATCATTTTCCTCCTTAATTTTAGCTATTGTACCAATTCAGAACAAGCGTTCCTATATCGAGACAACAATTTTGCCGTGACAGGACCTGCCGTGCCGTCGCCGACGGTATGCGCGTTCCCTTCCCGGTCGAACAGCCCTGTAACCGGGACGATTTCTTGAATGGAGTTCGTCAAAAAAACTTCGTCCGCCCCGGTAAGCTCTTCCCACCTGTACAAGCCCTCCGATACGGATAATCCGGTCTCTCGTGCCATCGTCATCACATAGCGTCTCGTGATGCCGGGCAGAAGCCCCGTTTCCACCGCAGGCGTATGCAGCTCTCCGCCGCGCACAAAAAACACATTGCTGACGATCCCTTCCGACAAGAAGCCTTGGGCATCCAGCAGGAGTCCCTCTGCCTGAGCCGCCCAAGAATAGCGCCGGAGTTCTTGTTTTGCCAAAATATTGTTCATATAATGCAGCGATTTGTGTCGAATCGCGCCTTCCGGCGAGTTTCGACGCGATTCGAGGAGCTGCAGCGGCTTGCCGTGGTTATAAACCGACGAATCGACAGGCGGCAATGCTTTTACATAAAGGATTTCCGTAGGGTGCTTGTATGGTTCGGCCGGAAGACCGAGAATATCCGTGCCCGCCGTTATTGTGAAGCGGAAGTAGGCGTCCGTTAATTCGTTAGCTTCAAGCAGCCTGTGAATCCGAGCCTGAAGGCCTTCTGGATCGGGAACGTAGCGGATGTCCAGCTCCCGGCAGCCCGCGGCCAGCCGCTCCAGATGCCATTCCAGCAAAAAGGGACGCCCGCCATAGGTTCGGAACGTCTCAAATAAGCCCATACCGTAAAGAAAACCGTGGTCGTATACGGAGACCACGGCCTTTTGTTCCTCTATGACGTTTCCGTTTAAATCGATTTTCACGCTTGGCTCACGGCCGTTTCGTTCAAGAAATTACGCAGCATTTGATGCCCGTGATCGGTAATGATCGACTCGGGATGGAATTGAACGCCTTCGATCGGGTAATCTTTATGGCGCAGACCCATAATTTCGCCCTCGGCCGTTTCGGCGGTGATCACGAAGCAATCCGGCAGCGTTTCTTTTTTTACGATCAAGGAATGGTACCTCGTTGCCGTGAACGGAGACGGCATATCCTTAAAGACCCCTTGACCGTCGTGGAATATTTCCGACGTCTTCCCGTGCATCAGCCGTTCTGCGCGGATCACTTCGCCGCCAAACGCCTGTCCGATCGATTGATGACCGAGGCAGACGCCGAGAATGGGAATCCGGCCTTTGAAGCGCTCGATCAGCGACAGGCTGATTCCCGCTTCGTTGGGTGTGCAAGGCCCCGGAGAGATCAGAATATGGTCCGGCTTTAACGCTTCGATCCCCTCCAGATCGATCTCATCGTTGCGGCGCACCTCGATCTTTTCGCCCAATTCCCCTAAATACTGCACCAAATTGTACGTAAACGAATCGTAGTTGTCGATGACCAAAATCATGATTTTCTACCTCCCGTGGGACATGGATTTCGTTCGCTATATTGGATTGCTTTCCACATGGCTTTTGCTTTGTTAATCGATTCTGTGTATTCCTTCTCCGGGATCGAGTCGATGACAATCCCCGCCCCGGCCTGCACATATCCCGTGCCGCCCGCTGCGATGAGCGTACGTATGATTATATTAAATTCCATATCGCCATTATAGTCAATCCAACCGATAGACCCGGTATATGGTCCTCTTCTCACCGGCTCCAGTTCCTCGATGATCTCCATGGTGCGGATTTTCGGAGCGCCGGTTATCGTGCCGCCCGGGAACGTCGCGGCAATGACATCGAAGGCATCGCGGCCCTCGGCCAGCTTTCCTTCAACTTCCGACACAATGTGCATCACGTGGGAATAGTACTCAATGACCATAAAGTCTTTGACCTTTACAGTCCCGTATGTCGAAATTCGTCCGAGATCGTTGCGCTCCAAATCGACAAGCATGATATGCTCGGCCCGTTCTTTCTCATGATGAATCAGCTCATCCGCCAGCTGCCGGTCTTCTTCCGGGCTTATGCCGCGCGGACGGGTGCCTGCAATCGGACGGGTACGGACGGTTCCTCGTTCCAGCTGGACCAGCAGTTCCGGGGAACCCGATACAAGCTGAAAATCACGAAAACGCAGCAGTCCCATATAAGGGGAAGGGTTTACCAGCCGCAGCCATTCATAGATCTCTTCAGGCGATGCCTCAAGCTGCTTGTTCTGGCGCACCGACAGATTAACCTGAAACACGTCTCCGGCAGCGATATAATCGCGAATTTTGCTTACCGCATCCATGTAAGCTTCTCTCGGAAAATCGGCGGCTATCCCTTCAATGGCGTCCACGTCCACCTGCAAGCGGTCTTCTTCCATTAGCTTCCGCTTCCAGGCCACTTCTTCTTGCAAAAGCGGATTGACTGCAGCCTCCGTCAATCCGTCCCACAAGCCTTTCATCCGGACCGCGGACTGCTCCGCTTCCTTATAGCGGGCTTCAAGCCAACCCGGCTCCTCTGCTTGCTGTGGCGAAAGCTCCGTATGGACCGAACAAAACAGCTGATTGGTTTCATGATCGATAATCCAAAGCTCGTTCACCCGAACAAAAGCATAATCGGGCACGGGCAGATCGGCTTTTGCACGGACGGGCAGCCTTTCAATGGTACGGATTACATCGTAGCCCCAGAACCCGACACATCCGCCTATCCATTTCGGGGCTCCCTCCACAACCGGCGAGCGAAAAGGGGCAAGCCAGCTTTTGACCAGCTCCAGCGGCGCTCCATGCCGCTTCTCTTCACGGCCATCCGGTTGCGTGACCGTCGCCTCGCAGCCTGTTCCCTGAATAGACGAAACGGGCCGAATGCCAAAAAAGCTGTAGCGGCCGCCCTTGCCGCTTTCTAGCACGAAGGAACCGGGAGCCGCTTCCTCCCAAATAGGCGCCCAGGAAAGCGGGCGGCTCTGCTCTAACGAAAACCGGATAACATATGGAAGCACGGTATAGTCCTGAGCCCACTGCTTCCATTGATGATAGGATGTCAGGAGCATGTTCCGTCCTCCTTTTGCGTTCGTCGTGTAATGTTGGGATTAGTATACTTGAAATTGCGGGCGAATAAAAGGGCGGCGGAATTTGGGGAGGTGTTTTGGAGGTGGATTCGGAGATGAGTCGAAGATGAGTCGGGAGAGCCCCGGCCCCTTGCGCAGTCTGCGGAAAAATCGCGTTTCGCTTCAGCTCAAACACGTTTTGCTCCATCCCCCCAGAATTTATGGAAGTCGAAGGGGATGGAGCAAAAAACTCGCCACGAAACGCGATTTCTCCTCCGACCATTCCACAAAAAAAGACGCCGCGTACACTTAGATCCCTTCCCAATTTCAAAGGAGAGGTAGAAAGATAAAAGCCCGCTCAACCTTTGCGGGATGAGCAGGCTTGGATTTCCTTTAAAGGCTTAGTCCTCGAATTGATACAGCGGCGTGGACAGGTAACGTTCGCCGTTGCTTGGAACGACAGCGATGACGCGCTTGCCGGGGCCAAGTTCCTTGGCGATCTTCAGTGCGGCAAAGATGGCGGCTCCGGACGAAATACCGCCCAAGATGCCTTCTTCTTTCGCTACGCGGCGGGACGTTTCGAACGCTTCCTCATTCTCTACCGTAATGATGCCGTCGTAAATGCCGGTATCGAGGATATCCGGCACAAAGCCTGCGCCGATCCCTTGAATACGGTGCGGGCCTGGCTTGCCCCCGGACAGTACCGGAGAAGCCGTAGGCTCGACAGCGTAAATTTTAATGTGCGGGAAGTGTTCCTTAAGCACCGAACCGGCGCCTGTAATCGTACCGCCCGTTCCGATTCCGGCAATGAAAGCGTCCAGCTTGCCGTCGTGTGCATTGATCGCTTCGACGATTTCCGGACCGGTCGTTTCGCGGTGAATTTTGACGTTTGCTTGGTTTTTGAACTGTTGAGGCATGAAGTAACCCGGATTTTCGGCCAAGATTTCTTCCGCACGCTTGATGGCGCCCTTCATCCCTTCCGCCCCCGGCGTCAGCTCCAGCTGCGCACCGTAAGCGCGAAGCAGATTGCGGCGTTCCATGGACATCGTCTCCGGCATGACCAAAATCGCCTTATAGCCTTTGGCCGCGGCAACCATCGCCAGACCGATCCCCGTATTTCCGCTCGTCGGCTCGACAATCGTATCGCCCGGTTTGATACGGCCTTCTTGCTCGGCCACTTCAATCATGCTGATGGCAATCCGGTCTTTAACGCTGGCGCCCGGGTTTTGGAATTCCAGCTTTACGTAGATTTCCGCACTGCCCTCCGGCACAACACGATTTAATTTGACCAATGGCGTGTCCCCAATCAATTGCGTAACGCTTTGCACTAATCTGGCCATTCCGTTCTCCTCCTCAAGTTCACATCAAAATATCCGAGTAAATTAGTAGGTATTATATTGTAATCTTATCAACCCCTACGGTGGTTGTCAATACAATTCCCTGTCGTTTCCTAGAAATTTGCCCGGACGGTTACTTTCCACTTGTCTCGGAGCGTACGCAGCGTCTCCTTCATCGGAGGAGCTTCCCGAAGGGCAAGATCTTTGCGGACCCGTTCCTGTACCACCACAGGCTCTTCCTTCGAAGTTTCTCTACGCTCTCTCAGCTTGACGATCACATATTTGCCGTCGACTTCGACGGTTTTTCCGACTTCCCCTTGCTTTAGCTGCTTGGCGATCTTCATGATCGGGGCGGGGACGAACGGATCGCCCTCTTCCAGCCAACCCAAGTCTCCTCCGCTATCGCGCGTCGCATCATCAAGAGAACGCTCCTTCGCTACCTGGGCAAAATCGGCGCCTTTGGACAAGTCGTTCATTGCCCGCTGCGCCTGCTCCTTGCTGGCCGTCACGATCTGCTGAAGGCGAAATTCCACGCGTGTCTGGAATTCGTCCGGATGCGCCGCAATATAAGCCTGCACTTCTTCATCGGTGATCCGGATGTTGTAAATGGCAACTTTATCGGCCAACAGCTTGTGGTAAACATCCTCTTTGAGCGTATCGGGAGTTAAACCCAGCTGATTTTTCATCGTTTCTAAAAATGCTTGCTCGCTTTCGTACCCCTGCTTCATCCGCTTCATTTCCTGCTGCACTTCGCTGTCGGCGATTTCGATGCCCAAGGCCTTCGCCTCCAAGCGCACCACTTCCCGGTCGATCATTCGGTCCAAGAGCTCGCGTCCGTGCGCCGCCAGCAGCTGCGTTTCCAATTCGGCTAACGTAATCTTTTTCTCTCCGATCGTGGCCAAAATTTGCGCCTCTCCGTCCTGCTTCTGGGGGTCCGGATGTTTATCGGTAGGGGATGGGTATAAGGAGTGGGCCATTAATACGGAGGATAGGATGACTACCGCGACCAGCAACACAGCGATCATGCCCCATAATACTTTAATGTTTCGCATACCCTATCTCCTCGTATAATCACTCTCTATATCGACTGGCGGCTGCTCGCCATCCTGTCGTTTTATATAGACTTGAGAATCGCTTCAAGGTCTTCCCTACTGAAACGATAGGCTTCGTTGCAAAAATGGCACACGACTTCCGCTTTGCCGTCTTCTTCCAGGATTTGCTGCAATTCATCGCGCCCCAGACTTATTAAAGTCTGCTCGACGCGCTCGCGCGAGCATTTGCACTGGAAACGTATGTCGTCCCGTCTCTCCAGTACTTCGGCTCCAGGAAGCAGCGTAGCGAGGATGTCCTCCAGACGATCCCCGCGGTCAAGCAAGGACGTAATCGGCGGAAGGGCCGCAAGCTCCTTTTCAATCTGTGCAATCTCGTCATCCGTTAACCCCGGCAGCAACTGAATGATGAATCCGCCAGCGGTCTTTACGGTATAATCCACGTCGACTAACACGCCCAAAGCGACAGCCGAAGGCGTTTGTTCGGATTTGGCAAAATAATACGTAAAATCTTCGCCGAGCTCGCCGGAAACGATCGGGATGCTGCCGCGGTAAGGTTCTTTAAGCCCGAGGTCTTTAATGACATACAAAAAACCGTCGGTACCGACAGCACCGGCCACATCCAGCTTACCGATCGAGTTCAAAGGCAGATCGACGGCCGGATTGTCCACATACCCGCGTACTTCTCCGTGAGCGTTGGAATCCGCGACGATCTGGCCGATCGGCCCGCCGCCTTTGACTTGAACGGTCAGCTTCTCTTCGCCTTTAAGCATGATGCCCATCATCAGCGCAGCTGTCGCCGTACGTCCCAAAGCAGCGGTTGCGGTTGGCGTGGTCTGATGACGGCGGCGCAGCTCCTCAACAATTCCGGTGGTGCGGACGGCAAACGCGCGCACTTTTCCTTCATAGGCCGTAGCCCTGATTAAGTAATCTTGCATGACAAAGCTCCTTCTGTTCTAATGACGCGACAGGCTAGGGTCCGGGAAGCCAAAATAAGAGGCCTGCTTGCTGCGAATATGAGACCTCTAGCCGATGTTGCGTTCGTATATAATTTGCAATCCCTGCAGCGTGAGAAGCGGATCGATCAATTCGATCGTATGCGATTCCCCTGCAATGAGCTCTGCCAGCCCGCCCGTTGCAATGACTTTCGGCTCCACCCGGAACTCCTGTTTAATTCGTTCCACGATTCCGTCCACTTGGCCGGCGAAGCCGTAAATAATCCCGGCTTGCATCGATGCGATCGTATTGCGGCCGACGACGCTTTTCGGCTTCACCAGCTCAATGCGGGGCAGCTTTGCCGCCCGTTGATACAGAGCTTCGGTGGAAATGCTGATCCCGGGCGCCACGGCACCGCCGATGAATTGGCTCCTCTCGTCAATATAGTCGAACGTCGTAGCCGTTCCAAAATCGACGACGATACATGGCGAGCCGTACAGCTCGATGGCAGCGACTGCATTCACGATCCGGTCTGCGCCGACTTCCTTCGGGTTCTCGTAACGGATATTCAGCCCGGTCTTGATACCAGGTCCTACGATCAACGGCGCTTTCTTCAAATAATTTAAACACAATTGTTCCAATACAAACATGAGCGGCGGCACGACGGAAGAAAGAATGACGCCGTCGACTTGATCCAGACCGATTCCCGCATGCTGGAACAGGTTGTACATGGTCATTCCGTACTCGTCCGAAGTGGCCGACCGGTTGGTGCTCAGCCGCCAGTGATGAAGCAGCTGCTTCCCTTCGTATATCCCGAGCACGATGTTAGTATTCCCTACGTCCACCACCAAGATCATGACCGGCCCGCCTTTTCTCCCGTGGAACCTTTCTGTTCGTTCAGATCCAAGCTGATATCAAGCGCTTGGACAGAATAGGTCAGCCGGCCGACGGAAATGACGTCCACCCCGCTCTGGGCAATGCCGCGGACCGTGTCCAGCGTAACGTTTCCCGACGCTTCTACCATGATATGCGGAGCCTGATTTTTCATGCGCTGTACGGCTTGCGACATTTGCTCCGGCGACATGTTGTCGAGCATGACGATGTCGGGACCGGCCGCTAACGCTTCTTCGAGCTGCTCGAAGGTCTCCACTTCGACTTCGATCTTCATCGTATGCGGAATTTGAGCCCGGGCCGCCGTAATGGCTTCTCGGATTCCTCCCGCTCCCTTGATATGGTTGTCCTTGATCATGACAGCATCGTATAATCCGAACCGGTGGTTATGTCCTCCCCCGACACGAACCGCATATTTCTCCAGCATTCGGTGGCCCGGCGTTGTTTTGCGCGTATCCACAAGACGAACCGGCAGTCCTTCCAGCCGGTCTACGAATTGGCGCGTACGCGTAGCAATGCCGGACATGCGCTGCAGCAAATTCAGCGCGAGCCGCTCCCCGAGCAAAATACTGCGGGTGCTGCCAGATACTTCCGCGATCACGGTGCCATACCGGGCTGTCGCCCCGTCATTTGCCTTAGCTTCGAACCGAAGCTTCGGGTCAACCAATGCGAAGACCGCTTCGGCCACCGGGAGTCCGGCGATAATCCCCTCGTCTTTGACGTGAATAATGCCTTTGGCTTCCGATTCTGCCGGTATCGTCGTCATCGTCGTGACATCACCCATCCCGATGTCTTCCTCAAGCCAAGCCCGCAAGCTTCGTTCCAGATTCGACCGGTTCAACTCAAACATCATCAATCCGTCCTTCCGTAATGCCGTTGGCACGATTAAACACGGTATGCTTGCGCCAAACCACGTCATCCTTGTCCGGGAAGTCCTCCCGGTAGTGTCCCCCGCGGCTTTCCTGCCTAATCAAAGCGGCCTGCGTCGTCAGAAGCGCGCAGATGAGCAGATTGGCAAATTCATATTCTTCCCGCTTGGCCAAACAGCTGTCGAAGATCGATACGTGCCGCTTCAGCTCGTCGTAGCCTTTTTCCAGTCCTTGAGCGTGCCGCTTGAGTCCTGCGTACCGGAGCATGACCTTTTGCAGCTTCAGCTTCTTTTCGACAACGGGCTGAATGGCGTTATCCTTGGACCGCTGCTCCTCCCGGATGTGGGGAAGGTCTGCAATCGGCGACAAGCGGTCGATCCGCTCGACAATCCGTCGCCCGAACACAATTGCTTCGGAAAGCGAGTTGCTGGCCAGCCGGTTGGCCCCATGTACACCCGTAGAAGACACTTCCCCGCACGCAAACAACCGCTTGACCGCCGTTTCCCCATGCAAATCGGTTTCTACGCCGCCCATCATGTAATGAGCCGCGGGAGCTACCGGAATCCAATCGGACGACAAATCGAGCCCGTAAGACAAGCAGTATTCGTAAATGGTCGGAAACCGGTGCTTCACCGTTTCTTCCGATTCGTGCGTAAAATCAATGTAGACAAAGGTCGACTTGGTGTTCTCCATTTCGCTGACGATCGCCCGGGCGACAATATCCCGCGGAGCAAGCTCCAGCTGCGGGTGATACCGTTCCATGAACCGCTCGCCGTTAATATTGCGCAGTACGGCCCCTTCCCCGCGTACCGCTTCAGAGATAAGGAACCTCGGTGCTCCCGGATAGCACAGAGCCGTCGGATGGAACTGAATAAACTCCACGTCCCGGATATTCGCCCCTGCCCGGTAGGCTATTGCAATGCCGTCTCCGGTGGCGATATCGGGATTGGTCGTATAGCGGAACAATTGCCCCGCTCCGCCGGTACATAGGATGGTCGCCTTCGCATGAACGATCACCCGGCTGCCGTCCGGCCTTTGAACCAGTGCGCCGTAGCATTCTCCGTTATCCGTAATTAAATCGATTACAAAATGGTCATCCCAAATCTCAATATTCGGGTCCTGCTTCGTTCGCTCGGACAACGCTCGCACGATTTCCGCGCCGGTAGCATCCCCTTGCGCATGAAGGATGCGCCTCTGGCTGTGTGCCCCTTCTTTCGTCAGCGCATAGCGTCCGTCTTCCATATCGAATTCGGTTCCCATCCGGATCAAATCCGCAACCCCGGCGGGCCCTTCATGCACAAGAACATCCACGGCCGCAGACGAGCAAAGTCCGGCCCCCGCGATCAGCGTATCCTGCCGGTGATAGGCCGGCGAATCTTCATCCGAGATGACGGCCGCGATTCCGCCTTGGGCGTACCGGGTATTGCTGTCAAGCAGCGACTTTTTGGTGACCATCAGCACTTTATGGTTCTCAGCGGAACGCAGTGCCGTGAAAAGACCGGCGATTCCTGCGCCGATCACAATGACGTCGGTATGTACCTGCGGCAATTGCCGCACATCGAAATTAACCAAATAACGAGGTATCATCAGCTCTCACCCGTTCAACAAGGAAGTAGCGCATGCTACTTGACCTGCAGCATGCGCTCCAAGGATGCTCTGGCTTTGTCGGCCACTTGCGGCGGAACACAAATTTGGGGTTGGTTCGTTTCCAGACATTTAACCACTTTTTTCAAGTTGTTGACCTTCATATTCGGGCAAACCAAATATTTAGTGGCAAAATGGAACGTTTTGTTCGGGCTGTCGAGCCGGAGCTGATACCCCGTACCATCTTCCGTGCCGACGATGAACTCCTGGCAATCGGATTCCCTGCAATATTTGATGATGGCTGTTGTACTGCCGACAAAATCGCCAAGCTTGACGACCTCCGGGCGGCATTCGGGATGAACGACGAATTGGGCATTCGGATATTGTGCTTTCATTTCTTCAACATCTTTGACGGTCAGCATGTCGTGAGTGTTGCAATATCCTTCCCAAATAATCATTTTCTTATCGGTAAATTTGGAAACGTAATCACCAAGGTTTTTATCGGGTACCCAGATGATTTCATCGGAGTCGACCGAATTGATGACTTTGATCGCGTTAGCCGACGTACAGCAAATATCGGTTTCGGATTTGACTTCCGCCGACGTATTAATATAGGCCACGACTTTGGCGTTCGGATGCTTCTGCTTGAGCGCCCGCAGACCGTCGACATTGACCATGTCGGCCATCGGACAGCCGGCCCGTTCGTCCGGAATGAGCACCGTTTTATTCGGGGCCAATATTTTTGCGCTTTCGCCCATAAAATGCACGCCGCAGAACACGATCACATCGGCGTCGGTGGAAGCGGCTTTTTGAGCCAGCAGGAACGAATCCCCGCGAAAATCGGCTACCTCTTGAATCTCGTCGCGTTGATAATAATGAGCAAGTATAATGGCATTCCGTTCTTTCTTCAGCTGGGCGATCCGCTCTTTCAGCTCTCTTTGCTGTTCCGCTTTCCGCTCCAACGCTAATGCTTCCATGACGCACCATCCTTTTTTTTCGTATGACCACCCTGATGTTTCCAACTCATATCTCTCTGGAACGTGCTGCAACAGCTGGTGAAAATGTTCACAAAGTGTTTAAAGATTTACACTTAATTTACACAACAGACCGGGCGGTGTCAATGCTAAAATAGCTACAAAAACGCCGGAAAATAACGGTTTCGTATTATGGGGCGATCCGCTCCCTTTCCTAAGGCTAGTTTCTCAAGTAACGTCCCGTTTTAGCCTGTACAGAAAAGGAAAAACCGGCGCTTTGCGGCACCGGTTTTGTTTGCAAAATTATTTATTTTCCTCTTTATCGCCATCCGACTCGTTTTTCTCGAAATCAAGCTTGTTGGCTTCGGATTCTTGATGCTGCCCTTGGATGTTCACTTTCACATCTTCCGGCTTCGCTTCCCCGTCTTCTTTCACGGGTCCGAGCTTGCCAGTCTCGATCAGCTCGTGAATCTGTTCTTTCTCCAACGTTTCTTTCTCGATCAACGTTTCGGCAATCAAGCGCACTTGATCGCTATACTTGGTCAAAATGTCTTTGGCCCGGTCATAGCAGGCACGTATAATCGATTGCATCTCTTGGTCGATCTCGTAAGCGATGGCATCACTGTAGTTCTGTTCATGTCCGATATCCCGGCCCAAGAAAACTTGGCCCTGAGTCGTACCGAACTGCATCGGTCCGAGCTTATCGCTCATCCCGTACTCCATGATCATGCGGCGTACGATGCCTGTGGCTCGTTGGAAGTCGCTGTAAGCACCCGTTCCGATTTGACCGATGAACAGTTCCTCGGAGACGCGGCCTGCAAGAAGTCCGGTGACTTTGTCAAGCAGCTCGTTCTTTGTCTGCATCATCCGGTCTTCGCCTTCCTTCGGCAACATCATGACGTAGCCGCCCGCGCGGCCGCGCGGAATGATCGTTACCTTGTGCACAACGTCAGCGTCCTCGACATGAATACCCACGATCGTATGGCCCGCTTCATGGAAGGCGACCATCCGCTTCTCGCGTTCGCTGATGACGCGGCTCTTCTTCTGCGTTCCGACAATCACGCGGTCAAACGCCTCGTCGATCTCATCCATCGAAATGTCTTTCCGATTGCGTCGGGCTGCAATAAGCGCCGCTTCGTTCAACAGGTTTTCAAGGTCCGCACCGGTAAATCCGGTTGTGTAACGGGACAGTTGATCCAGCTTCACATCTTTGGCGAGCGGCTTGTTGCGCGCATGCACCTTCAGCACCGCTTCGCGGCCTTTTACATCCGGACGGTCAACAGTAATTTGACGGTCGAAGCGTCCCGGACGCAGCAAGGCAGGGTCCAAAATGTCCGGACGGTTCGTTGCGGCCACGATGATAATTCCTTCGTTGGCGCCAAAGCCGTCCATCTCAACCAGCAGCTGGTTGAGCGTCTGCTCGCGCTCGTCGTGCCCGCCGCCTAATCCGGCGCCGCGCTGACGGCCGACAGCATCGATTTCATCTATAAATATGATACAAGGGGCGTTTTTCTTAGCATTTTCGAACAAATCGCGTACGCGGGAAGCACCGACACCGACGAACATTTCCACGAAGTCGGAACCGCTGATACTAAAGAACGGCACACCGGCTTCACCGGCTACGGCTCTGGCAAGCAGCGTTTTACCGGTACCCGGAGGACCGACCAACAGAACCCCTTTCGGGATGCGGGCGCCTACGGCTGCGAATTTGCGCGGGTCTTTCAAAAACTCGACAACTTCAACCAGCTCTTGCTTCTCCTCATCGGCTCCGGCAACGTCCTCGAACGTGACGCGCTTCTTCTCTTCGTTATAGAGCCTCGCCCGGCTTTTGCCGAAGTTCATGACTTTTCCGCCGCCACCCTGCGCCTGATTCAACAGGAAGAAAAACAGGATGAAGATGATCACAAACGGGATAATGGAGGTAAGGAAGCTGATCCAAACATTGTCCCCTTCCATTTTCTCGATGTAAACGTTCCCTTGGGGAATGTCGCTGTTTTCAATCAAACGGAAGATTTGCGGGTCATAAGGCGCACGAGATTCGAAATTTTTCTTATCCGTAGAAGCGTTCTTATATTTCCCCCGAACCAGATACGTTTGAGCATCGTATTTTACGATGATGGATTCGACATTCTTTTCGATTAAGGCCACGCGGAGCTTATCGTAGCTAATGGTGTCTTTCTGTTCATTCTGCGTGCTGATAAAATGAACGATTCCGACGGTGACCAAAAAAATGAGCAGATAAAAGCCTGTATTGCGAATAATGCGATTCATCCCCTACCTCCTCTCAACAACGGCAACTTTGTATATTGTACCACAGCAAGTCTTGGCATCTCAAGAAATGCTATTGGGAGTAAACTTCGGGCTTCAGCACGCCGACATACGGCAGGTTCCGGTATTTCTCCGCGTAGTCCAAGCCGTATCCCACCACGAACGCGTCCGGGATCACGAAGCCTTTATAGTCTGCGTCCAACTCTGCCGATCTACGCGCCGGCTTGTCGAACAACGCGGCGACGGTAATGGAAAGGGCGTTACGGCGTTCGAGCACGTCGATCAAATAGCTCAGCGTCAAGCCGCTGTCGATGATGTCCTCGACGATCAGAATGTGGCGGCCCTCCACGGAAATATCGAGGTCCTTAATGATTTTGACCACACCCGACGATTTCGTCGATGCGCCATAGCTGGATACGGCCATAAAATCGAGCTCAAGCGGAATCGTGATCTGCTTGACCAAATCGGCCATAAAGATGAACGCGCCCTTCAGTACGCAGATGACCAACGGGTTGCGTCCTTCGAAATCGCGGCTGATCTGCTCGCCCATTTCTTTGATTTTGTCTTGAATTTGCTGCTCGCTGTACAGTACTTCTTGAATGTCGTTTTGCAAGAGAGGTCCTCCCACTTAATAAAAATCTTTGCCATGAATATCCACTTGAATATGTAGCATTCGCTTCGTCCGACCGGTTATCACAGCGGCTGAAGACCGCCGAACGCCCGGTACCCAAAGCACGCTGCCGCCGGCGTCCGCAAGGATCGGAATCGTCTCGCGCAAGGTAGGAGGCACTTTCGCATCGATGAACATATCTTTTACCTTTTTCGTCCCGTTTAGTCCGAGCGGCTTCATCCGGTCTCCCGGAAGGCGGCTTCGGACCGTGAGAGGCATGGCAAGTTCCTCCGCATCGAAACAGGCGGTCCAGGCATCGGTACATTCGGGGCGCTCCTCTTCGCTGTCCAAGGAGCGGAGCGTAAGACGGACTCCCGTCTCGGGAATCGCAAGCTCCGTCTGGCCTTCGCGCAGCATGTACGCGTAGGGGAGAGGTCGTAACACCATAGTATGAACCGCAATACGATCATATTCCCTGCTGAGCGCGATGTTCTGCCCGATTTCCAATCGAAAATTGGACGGTCGTTCACGCAGAACAGCCGTCCGAAATTGTTCGACTTTCAGGAAATCCATGGAATCCGGGTCGGAAGCAAGATAATTTAATATTAGTTTAATCAACCGCCTTTGTAAAGCAACATGTACCCCCGTAAACCATTTTGCGGAAAAGCTGTAACAGGCGTTTTTTCGGGTTACGTGCCGCTCGCAGATCCGCCGGACTTCCCGGTCCATAAAATCGTCTTCACCGGCCATCGTCTCCGCCAGCCGGTTCAACGCCGCAGGCAGCTGTTCGTTATAACGGGACAGAAAGGGGAGCACGTCCATCCGCACCTGATTGCGAACGTACTTCCGCTCCAAATTGCTGCTGTCCGTACAATACGGCAGCCCTTCCGCTTCGCAGTACCGGATAATATCCGCTTTGTATATACGCAGCAAGGGGCGTATGAGTTCCAAACCATTTTCTGCCATTCGGCGCACCGGAATTCCCGACAATCCCGAAGGCCCCGTTCCGCGCAGCAGCCGCATCAGCACCGTCTCCGCCTGATCATCCGCATGATGGGCGAGCGCGATCCGGCGGGAACCCGTTCGCTCCGCTACATCGAACAAAAACTCGTACCGCTTGTCCCGGGCGGCAGCTTGGGAGTTCCGACCCGTTTCTTCTATAATACGGGGCATGTCGATGAAGGTCCTCTCCACGGGGAGGCCCCATCGCTCGGCCAGTGATTTCACCAGCTCCGCCTCCCGGTCCGCTTCGGCGCCCCGGAAGCCGTGATTCACATGAGCGACGGTGAGCCGGAGACGATAGCGGCCGGATAACGCAAAAAGGAGGTGCAGCAGCCCAACGGAATCGGGCCCGCCCGATACCGCTACGACCACGCCGTCCCCCGGTTCGATCAACGCTTCGTCTAGTATGAACCGCTCCACTTGCACGGATAGTGTTTCCGCCGTCTCCATGAATGAACAACCTCTCGTCTGACGAACCTTCTCGTTTGACTATTACCCGATCCGGGCCGTCTTGAATTGCCTTTATCTGCATTTTATTGCAATACGAAATAAATGGCCGCGCCGAACATCAGCAAGGAAGCGGCGAAGCACAGCTTGATCCAGCCCCCCTTAACCGGCTTCTTGCGCACCGGACGGTAAGCCGAGCCGCGGGCGCGCCAATCTGCCAGCGCTTGCTTGGAGCTCGTGTAGCGGCCCGTCAGCGCTTTGCGCAGCACCGGAGCCGACGGAGCAAGGAGCGCATTGCCCTTCAGCATATCAAGCAGCCACTCGACGTTGCGATTCTGCGGCAGCAGCGAATTCACGGAATGAAACCGGCGTTCCCGGTCCGTCACGCTCAGCACCAGCACAGCGAACGAGAACAGATCGTACGCGTCGTCCGCCATCCGCGTACCGGCATTCCAGAAGCCGCGGTCGTACACTTCGGTAAACTGCTTCACCGCGCGCCCTTTCGCCGTTACGCCGCCGAAATCGATCAAGGCCACGTCGCCGTAGCCCGATATGATCATATTCTCGGCCTTCAAGTCGCCGAAGACGAAGCCGCTCGCATGCAGCTCGGACAGCTTCCGCAGCAGGTTCAGGCCGATGAGATGAATCCAATCGCTGCCGTACTGCTTCATGTATTCGTTTAAGGACTTTCCTTTGATATATTTTGTGACGCAAAAAGGATACTCCGTGCCTTCCCATGAAAAATCGTCGACATCAATCAAGGTCTGTTGAAACGATGTGGACGATTGGGACAACGCCTTCAGCGCATTGACCTCGGACTGATGATCCACGGCGTCAAAGCCGACCTTAAGCGCGTAATACCGTTTCCCCCGGGAGACCAGATATACTTTGCCGTTGGCTCCTTCGCCAAGCAGCCGCTCCACACGGTATGCGTTATGATTCCATTTGCCGTTTACGAGGGTTCCCGCCGGAAAAGCAGGCCTAAACGACGTAGTCACCGAATATCCCATCCTCGCTTGATCTCATGCGGCAGTCGGCCGTCGGCCGATCCCCCGCTGCATTATGCTTGCTTCTATATGTATCATCGGCCGCGCCGTTCATAAATTCAACGACTTTGAGCAGCGCTGGTCCTGTCGGCGTCGTACCCTTCATGTTTAATTTATAAAACAACCGGTTCAAATTTGCAAGGTCGCGGGTCCAGCCGAAGTCCATTTCGACCTTCTGATCGCCCGATACGTTGCCCGGAAAATGAAAGACGGACAGCAGACTCTCGCCCATTCGCGATTGCAGGCTGAGCTGCAGATCGTAAATCGCTTCCTTGACGGCGGGCAGCTTCGGCTTCATGCTGGCGCTGGCGTCGATCAGCAAAGCGACCTTCAAATCCGCCGTTTCCGTCAAATCGTCAATGACCCGTACCACTTCGGACCGTTGCTCCGGCGGCAAAGCCTCCAGCTTCGTCGTCTGCCCCAGAATGCTCCGCAGCTCTTGTCCAACCACCTGCTGGATCGTTTGAACCACTGTTTTGCGCGTCATCATCTGCATCGTTTGCGAGAGCTGCGACGGCTGTACGGTCCGGCTCATCCCGCCACCCGCTGCGGCAATCTCGTCGATCTCGGAAGCGCCCAGTTCGCCGATCTCGCCGGCATCCAGCACCCCGATAACATGAACGATAATTCCTTTCGCTTTCGCTTCCGCCGCCGCAACGACTGGGCTGACTCCGACATTGGAGCAGCCGTCGGTTATAAGTATGATCTGCTTCATCTGTTCATCCTCCCATCTATCTATTACCCAGTTTTTCCAGTTGGGAGAATTCTAAACTTGCCTTCCAGTGTGACATTTTGAACAAAGCGGAAACAAAAAAATCCGACCCCGCTTAAGCAATAAGCGAATCGGATTCATTTTTCGGGTTCGGACTGGCTCCTGTTCAACAATCCTTGCTCTGCCATGCTGCAATACTTCCCATCGCCTGTTATGATATGGTCGAGCACTTCGATCATCATCAGATGGCCGGCTTCGACAATCCTCTGCGTGATTTCGATATCCTCCTCGCTTGGCGTCGGATCGCCCGACGGGTGGTTATGGAACAGAACGATGCTGGCTGCATTGTTTAAAATGGCCGCTTTGAAAACTTCCCTTGGATGAATCAGCACAGCATTCAATGTGCCGATAGCCAGGACATGAATGCCCGCCACAACGTTTCGCGAATCCAGCGTCAGAATGCCGAATTTCTCAACCGCTTCGTTATTCAAATCAAGAACGGTCTGAATAATCTGGTTAGCATCCTCTGGAGAGCTTATTCTTCCCATCCCCAGGCTCCTTTCGGAATCCAACTTACCTTATTGTACTGGATTCCACACCCTTCCAGCAAACTCCTATCGGTTTATAAAAATCCTGCATAATTACATTCCATTTGTTGCCAATGTGGGATATAATATTCCGGATACGACCGCTTTCGGACAATACTCCTAGGATTTGTTACTGATCCACAATTTTAAGGAGGTAGTAATTATTTTAACTGGAATGCCGCTTGGTGTATCGCTTGTAATTGCAGTAATTCTCACAGCTTTACATAATATTCGAACTAAAAAAAATATGGTCAGAAACGGTATACTATTGATTTTTTATTGCATATCTTAGTTGTTATTTCAATAACCCTCTTTCCAATCCCTGTGCAATCCAACCTATTGTTAAGCCTCAAACGGGGCAATATAGAACCTAATATGAATTTCGTACCTTTTAAAAGTATTATTGATATTATGCAAAACTCTGTATCTCCTATCGTAGCTGTTAAACAAATTGCTGGAAACATTCTCATGTGTTCTCCTTTTGGATTTTATGCGCCGCTACTATTTCAACATATTAAATCTCCAATTAGAATAATAATCTACGGTATTCTTTTCGGATTATGTATTGAATTATCGCAATTGATAATTGGGGTTGGAATTGGGTTCTTTTATCGAAGCTTGGATGTAGATGATATTATTTTAAATACTATAGGTGTTATACTTGGATATGCCTTTTTAACCCTGTTAAAGCGCTTTGACATAAAAAACTCATTCTATCAAAAAGTTTTTAAATCCTGATTTGGTAGAATAATATTAGGTTTAACAAACCAAAAAAACGTCCTCAAAACATAGGACGTTTTTTAGTTTGGTTAGCCTTTATTTCAGCTTACCGTTTTCGGACGGTCCACGCGCTGCATACCGGGCCAACGGAACGTTGCCCACTCCGGCTGGAACTTCGCGATCCGCGCGACGACCACCGTCATATCGTCATAAATGTCCCCATGGTGATACCGCACCACCCTCTCCAATAAAATGTCGGCAAAATCCTGCGGACTGTCCGCCTCGATCTCGCTAATCATCCGTTTCATCCACAGCTCCTTATTCACCGCGTGGCCCGGCGCGTCGTAAATGCCGTCCGTCATCATGATCAAAATATCGTCATGCCGCAAAGGCACACTGACCAGATCGACGTCGATATCGTGCACGATCCCTACGGGCAAATTGTTGGCCGTCACTGGGAAGACCTCATCTCCCCTCTTGATAAAGCTTGGCGTCGATCCGATCTTCAAAAAAGTGGTCTGCGCGTTATACAAGTCGACAAGCGCCACGTCGACCGTCGCAAACATCTCGTCCGACGAGCGCAGCATCAGCACCGAATTGACGGATTTGATCGCCAGCTTCTCGTCCATGCCGGATTGCAGCAGCTGCTGCAAAATCGACAACGCCGTGCTGCTCTCCGCCCGGGCCCGCTCGCCGTTGCCCATGCCGTCACTAAGCGCCACCGCAAACTTGCCGTTGCCTAGCTCCACGGTGCTGAAGCTGTCGCCCGACAGCAAATCGCCTCCTTTGGCCGCCCCGGCCACCCCGGTTTCCACCTCGTATTCCTTCGCCGAACCGAACAGCACCGTGCTATAGCCTTCCTTCCGCTCCATCGCCTGCTCGTTCTTGACGGCAATGTTCTCCCCGACAATCTCGGAGAGCAGCGGCGCGATGATTTTGCGGCATTCGTCAAAGCCTCTCGTATATTGATGCACGATTTCGATCTCGACATTGCCTTCGTCCAAGCTGATGACGTCGATGCTATGTATGGAAAGTCCCAGCTCCTCCAGCGCACTGCGGATCTGCTCTTCCTGCATGAAGAGCTCCTGTCCTTCCCGTTTGATCTCTTTCGCCAGGTCCTCCATTACCTGCGATACTCCGGACAATTGATCCGCTACGATCTGGCGGCTATCGACGATCTGCTTCTTCCAATGCTGATCGTGCTTGTATAGTTGATACTGCTGCTTCATCACCTCCAAGACTTGATCCGGCTTAATGCACTGCTTTTTCCACTGCGGCCGGACATCCTTGCGCGACATATTTTCCCGAAGCTCCACCTCCGTCATCATATCGGTCATAAATTTATAAGTCTGATAAAACTTGCCGTCCCAGCACTGCTTCTTCTTCCAGCAGTGCGCGCACGACTTCTCCGCCACCGAATTCATGAAATGGCCGACTTCCTCCTCCTTGCGCGCCGGCTGCGCATCAACGGTCACCTGTGTGAAGCTGCGGGAAAGCTGCTTGAACACCTCGGAAAATTGCTCGACCCGGCTCGCGGTCACATCCCGCACCCGCTTGGCGTAATCATGCTGAGATTTCAGATTTTCCTGCGTTCCCGGCACGTATTTGGCCAGCATCTGAATGACTCCCTTCGGTGTCATCAGGAACAGCGTGACCGCCGCCACCGACTCCCATGTGGAATGAATCACCTCCGACGAGTTTCCTAAATAAAAGGAAAGAATGGAAGAACCGATCAGCATGCCGAGCGCTACCGCCATTTTGTTGCCTTCGCGCAGCAGCCCGGCAAGCATCCCCGCAAACGCCAGCAAGCTCATCTGATAAATGGCGCTTGCATTCGCGAGGCTCAGAATAAGCCCGGAGATGACCCCCACGGAAGCTCCGAGCGGCGCCCCGCCTACGAGTGCAAACAACAGAATCAAGTACCGCGACAATACGTGCTCCAGCGTAACCGGCCCGATGAGCCAACCAACGGTCCCCGTCATCACCGAAGCAAGCAGAATAATCAGACAGATGACTTCTTCGTTTTTTAAATTGTAATTTTTGCGGGTTAAGGTAAACACGGGAATCGCTTGCAGGAATATATGTGTCAGAATGAGACTAAGCGTCGATTCGATGCCCGTCATCATCAGGGTATACCAGCTCAGTTCCGCAGAGGCCAGATGAGAGAACAGCTGAACGAAAAACGTGGCGGCGAATACGATTCCCGGGGCATACGAGATGTCGGACCGCTCGAACCGCTCTACGCCTTTTTGGATCAGCAAGAAGACCAGCATCTGCGCGACCAGGTATCCCGTATGCTTCGGATCGATGGAGAACAGACCGCCCGCGGCCAGAAATACGCCCGACCAATAAAGCAGCTCCCGCCGCAAAAAATACATGACCGCGAAAAAGGCGACCGCGAACGGCGCGAGCTGATCGAGGATCATCGCTCGGCCCAGCAAAAACGCCATCAGCAGCAGCAATATCGACCATTTCTTGGCGACGAGCCACTGCACCAACCGGTTTTTCACGACCAACGCAATGATGCCTTGCTTGATCCGAAGCACCCACCCCGACGCTGCCGTTCCCATTGCATTCATACTTTGACGTTTTTGCATATTTTCATCACACCACCCATAGACTATTAGTGGTCTTAGTATATAAGCTGTCCATCGGAAAGTTTGTCAGAATGCGGGGGCTGGTCCAAAGTTTTTTCCGACAAAAAGAGTTGCCGGCGCGAATCGCCCTGAGTCCGCGGACTAACAGAAAATGAAAGCGCTATCACAAAAATGCGGTTTCCTACACTTCACTTTATGTTCGGGACTTGTTCGCAGCGGACCTTTGTCCTTTACGTTACAACCTGTCGATTCGCCGGGGCCGCCCGAAAGATACGACAAAAAAAGTCCGGCCCGCTCTGCGTTGTGACAAAGTCATGGCTTTCCCGCCAACCAAGCGGAAAATCGGCAAACAAAAAACCTGATCGTCTGACGATTCTCACCGCCCGACTTCAGGTTTATTCGCTTTGCTCTTAACTTATAGCGGCAGAGGGGATCGAACCCCCGACCTTACGGGTATGAACCGTACGCTCTAGCCAGCTGAGCTATGCCGCCGCAACAAGCATGAGTATATAACAGCCGGTATGGGCTTGTCAAGCGCCCGCAAAAAAACCGAATGAGCTTCGGCCCATCCGGTTCCGTCTATTTATTAGTCACGACGCGCGCCGCGTCCGCCTCTTTTGCCCTCGGTATTTTTCTTCAAGGAAGAGATGCGATCCTCGCTGTCTTTCAGAAAACGCGCCATTTTATCTTCGAAGGTAACGTGCTTGTTGGCGGGAGGTCTACCACCACCACGGCCTCCACGGTCCCCTCGGCCGAAGCCGCCGCGGTCGCCTTGTCTTTCAAAACGAGCGGGCCTTGTCGGAGCGGCATCTACCGGGCGATCGACCGCTTGCTTGATCGATAATCCGATTTTGCCGTCTTTGTCGACATTAATCACTTTTACGGTTACGATATCGTTAAGCTTCAGATGATCATTGACATCCTTGACATAGTTGTCCGCAATCTCCGAGATGTGCACAAGGCCGGTAACCCCCTCAGATAGCTCAACGAACGCCCCAAAGTGAGTAATGCCTGTCACTTTTCCTTGCAGCTTGCTGCCCACTTCAATTGCCATAAAGTAAACTAATCCTCCCTTAAATAGTTAAGAAACAAAGAGAAATTGAAGCTATGCCGATTATAACTTACGGAGAAAATACGGTCAACACAAGGCTGTGCCCATCTTTTGCCGAGTTACTTCTGGGCCGGTTTCGGGGTATAAAATAACGTCTCCCCTTGCTTGACATAATGCAGCTCTTTGCGAATTTTTTGCTCTACGTACTCGGGGTCGTTCAGACGCGCGATCTCACGCTGCAAGGTTTCATTCTGCTGCTGCGCTTCCGCTTCTTTCTGCCTCACTGCGCTAAGCTTCTGGTTGCGCTCGCTGATTTTACCGACCTGATTCCAAAGTGTGACGCCAGCCCAACTCAAAAAACAAGCCAGCATCAGCATGACCAAACGGCGTCGGCGAAAGGAGCCTTTGTTATGCGGTTGCATGGGATTGGTTTTCGAGACTGCCTGCATGTACCTGAAATCCTCCTACGTACGATCAAAAGAGTCGACGGAGCCATGCCGCGATGTTTTGACCGGTTTTCAGAACCCATGCGGGGACGGAAACGCGAAAACGGATCCACCGACCGAAAGGCTTGAGAAGCCATAACAGCAATTTCCACACAGGATAAAGCAATTGTAACACAATTTTGTACAGGAATATAGCCGTCGCCGCCAAAAATCCCAAAAAGATCACAACGATGCGATACATCGCCAGGGCCGGCTTTATAATCAACAGCTGAACCGTCCGCTTGCCGAACCGGATCGCAGCCAGCACGGCACGGATCATAAAACGTATTACCCGAATCATCGTCCGGCTAAACACTAAAAAGTAAAAGGTTATCCCGATGCCGAGACCCAAAAATATAAACGGGCGCACTTCGCCCCAATTGCTCTCATACAGCAGTATGAACACCAAGAGCGTACCGATGAGCCAATAGAGAAGGTCCAGAACCGCCCGGAGCCATGCCCGGACTTTCAGCTGGCCGGAAAGCACCCGGTACACGTCGTACAGTCCCCCGAGCGCCAGACCTCCCGCATACATCATCCCCAAGGTGACGAACTGGACGTGCAGCGTCACTTGAACAGCTTACTCAGGAATCCCTTGGTTTTCCCTTGGGAGTTTGCGTCAACATAGGCCAGCTCGTTCACGTACCCTTCGATGGCAACGAGACCCTGCTCCAAGCTTAAGTTTTTGATATGTAAATTTTGTCCCTTGATCATCAAATATCCGCACTCGGTTTCAAGCAAAAATTCTTCGCTGTCGAAGCTCTCCACATTCAACACGCCGGATACCTCGAGCAGCTTGCGGTTGAGCATCTTGATCTCCTGCCGTTTCACCTTCCCCGGCTGTTCTACCATGGCTTGGTTCATCCTCCTTGGACGCTTTGGCGGTAAAACCATTTGTTCTCGTTGTCACTACGAACGGTGCTGATGGCCTGCGGCCGCTCTTGAAAACGGGTTATCTTAATATTGAATTTCAGAGGAAATAACCCGTTTTCAAAGGCGGCACGTAAACTCTCCGGCCATCACACCGTTCTACGCTAACGCATCATCAAAAATTTTTACGCACAAAGCTTGTTTACTTAAAAATATGGAGGTCGTCCGAGGTTTAGAACTACCCATGGTAGAGAGAAGGAATCCGCCTCGAATGGAAGGTAAAACCGGAGGTCCAGAAAAACCTTCGAAGCTTTAATCAAATCGTGAAGGATCGATGGTTTTACAAATAGAGGAACTTTACGTGTGCTATTGTATCCAAATTAGCCCATCCGGACAAAATAGAGAACCTGACGTGCGTTAACAGCCTTATTTCAGGGGGTATGAAACTTTTTCGACACGGTTAAAGAACCCTAGTTCCGCTAAGTCCAATGAATAACTGGCAGGCTTGGCTTAACGCATTGTGTGTTCCTTTATTTGCAAAGCGGGGCCGGGTACCTTTCCGACTCCGGTGAGGGATCATTCTTGAAAGGATGGGTTCACGGTCCCGGCCACGGAGTTCGATTAAAAAAAGACCGGAAAGCTCCGGTCTTTTTGGCGGGCCTTTAAAATAAAGGCTCGGGTTTATTCATTTCTTCTTTGAGCAACGTGTACATCTTAGCCGCGTCTTCCTTGCGGGTCGACTCGGACAGCAGTTCCACGCGCACGGTCACCAGCTTTTGCCCGAATTGAATCGTCAATTCGTCGCCCACTTTCACCGCGCTGCTCGGCTTTGCCTCCCGTCCGTTGATCCAGACGCGGCCCTGTTCGGACACGTCCTTCGCGACAGTGCGCCGCTTGATCAGGCGGGAAAGCTTCAGAAACTTGTCAAGCCGCATTACTTCACCGCTTCTTTAAGCTTGTTGCCTGCTTTGAATGCAGGAACCTTGGACTCAGGAATGGTGATTTCTTTGCCCGTTTGCGGGTTGCGACCCGTACGGCCGGAGCGTTTGCGGGTTTCGAACGTACCGAAGCCGATCAATTGTACTTTGTCACCGTTGGACAATGCTTCCGTAACTTCGCCAAGGAAGCTGTTCAATACGGATTCCACGTCTTTTTTAGTCAAGCCGCTTTTTTCTGCGATGTTGTTGATAAGATCGGTTTTGTTCATGAGTTTAATATCCTCCTCTTAAAAGTGACGCTGAACTAAAGTATTCTTTGTTCGTTAGGAAAATCCTGCAAAGCATCTTATTTTTTCAGAACTTTTTTTGCTTCCTGCCACAAAGATTCCATCTCTTGCAAATCAGTTTGGTCAAATGATTTGCCCTTTAAACGCAATTGCGCCTCGATATACCCGAACCGTTCAAAAAATTTGCGGTTGGCGTCCGCCATCGCTTCTTCGGGGTCCACCTTAAGAAACCGCGCCAGATTGACGACGGCAAAGAGCAGGTCGCCCAGCTCTTCCTGCTGCTCCGCTTTGCCGAAGCGCTCGATCGCCTCTTTCACTTCGGCCAGCTCGGACTCGACGACCGGCAGCACCTCTTCCTTGGTGCCCCAATCGAAGCCGACCGAAGCGGCTTTCTTCTGCAGCTTGTACGCCTTCATCAGTCCCGGCAGCTCGCGGGGAACGCCGGAGAGAAGCGGCAGTTCGTCGGGGTTGATCCCCTTCTTCCGCTTCTCCTCTTCCTTGATCTGCTGCCAGTTGCCCAGCGCCTCGTCGGCATCTTCCGCCTGCGCTGTCCCGAAGACGTGCGGATGACGACGGACGAGCTTCTCGTTGAGCTCGCGGATGACGTCGAAAACGGTAAACATCCCGTCCTCCGCTTCGATCTGCGAGTGCAGCATAATCTGCAGCAGCAGATCGCCGAGCTCCTCGCGCATATGGTCGGGATCGTCCTCGTCGATCGTTTCCAGCACTTCGTACGCTTCTTCGATCAGATTTTTGCGCAGCGATTGATGCGTCTGCTCGCGGTCCCACGGACAGCCCTCGGGGCTGCGGAGAATAGCCACAATCTCATGCAGCCGCGCAAAGGTGCGGCTCCGCACGTCCTCGCGGTCGGTGCGCGGCACCCAGACCAAGGACAAATTGCCGTAGCCCTCTACCCGGTCCAGCTCATAGAGCGGCACCTCGCGCACGCGCTCTTCTCCGGCCACACCAAGCGCATGGCCGACGACGACGGGATAGTCGTCCGGATACAGCTCCATCAGCGTCAGCTTCACGTCGGACGCCGTGTAGACGTCGTATACCTGCCCGATCAGCGTGTGCAGCTGCGGATTGAGCCCGCTCGCCGTCAGCGAAGTGCCGTCCAGGAGCTGAAAGCCTTCGATCGGATCGAAGCCGAGCCGCAGGAACGCTTGATCCAGGAAGCTTTCGCCACCCATCAAGGTGAGCAGCACACCCTCTGCCGGACAACGCTCGCGCAGCAGCTGGACAGTCCGCTCGGCCACCATCGGATGGCCGGGTACGGCGTAGAGCACCTCTCCGCTGTTCGCGGCTTTGGCCCGCTCGATCAGCTGCGAAGCGATTTGCTCATAGACGGCGTCAAAAGCCTCGTGCGCTTCATAGACCGCATCGAACGTCTCATAGCGAAGGCTGTGGTGGTCTAGCATCGCGACCATCGGGTGCTCCCGGGTGCGGAGAAATATCGCCCCGCCTCGCGCGCCTGCGGCTTCGAGCTTACGCCAGACGCCAAGGGTCAGTTGGTTTTCATCGCCGGTTCCGAGACCGACGATCGTAATTTGCGGTTGAGTGGACATAGCCCAGAGCCGCCTCCTTCAGTGTGGGGTTCGGCGCTCCGTCAGCGGAGCAGCCGGAATCGGCGCAGCCAGGCGAGGGGCTTCCCCGCCAGCTGCGGCACAAGCGCCAGATCGGCGGCGGTGACGACGCCCAGGCGCAGCAGAGCCACCGCGTAAGCGAGCGCCCCTACGGCGACGCCGCCGAGCGCGATGACCGCGGCCATGCCCCGCGGGGGCAGGGCTGCGGGCAGCTGCGCGAGCAGCGGCGGGACGCCGTGCGTCACGGCCAGCAGGCCGAGCGCCATGAAGCCGATGCCAAGCATCGGTTTCATGGCGGCGAGGCCGCCCGCGGCCGGGACCCCGGCGGCGCGCAGCGCGTGCGCGAGCG
>NZ_JAHNZO010000051.1 GCF_018998565.1 Paenibacillus oleatilyticus
GGCGCAGAGGCGCGGATGCGGCAGCGGGCGCGGAGCGCGGGCGGCGCACAGGCGCGGACGCGGGCCCAGCGCGAGGACGCCGGGGCGGCGGAGGCGGCAGGCAGCGGAAGCGCTGAAACGCTTTCAAGAGCATCTTTACCTCGTCTGAGAAACCATGTAAAATAAAGGATAGCACTCGGCAAGGAACTGCACTTCCCAAATGAAGGAGGGTTTCTATGTACGAACTGAAAGACAAGGAACTCATTTTTGTATTCACGGGTCCGAATGGGGCCGGTCGCCGAACCGTCGCTCAGATGTCCGGCAGCACGCTCGGCATCAAACAGGTAATTTCGTACACGACCCGCCCTCCCCGCTCTTCGGAGGTCGACGGGCAAGATTACCACTTCGTCACTCGGAAGCAATTTGAGGAAGCCGAAACAAAGCGGGAGTTCATCGAAGTGATCGAGTTGGACGGAAACCGGTACGGGGTCAAAGAATCCGACGTAGCCGACATGGTCCAAAAGCACGGGGCCGTCTATTTGATCTTGAACCGTCAAGGCGCGGAAACCCTGAAGTCTCTGTACGGCGACCAAGTCGTGCGAATCTTCATCTACGCCGATCGGGAAACGGTCAAGCGCCGTGAGAAGGAGCGCGGGGATTCCCCCGAGCTGATCGACCGCTATATGTCGCATTACGAGGAAGAAATGGCGTATAAAGACTCCTGTGAGCACACATTCGAAAATTTGGATCTGGCTCATACCGTCTTTGACCTGACCAAAGCGTTAGACGACAACTACCTGCACCGCAATTTGCTTGATCTGGATTAAGCGTATATCCAAGCTAACGCTGACAAAAAGACCGGCCTGCTCTTTCGGGAGCGTCGGTCCTTTTTATTCGGACCGGAGGAGAGAAACCGCATGCTGAGCAGACCAGAAGCTGCTGAATATGGAGCGCATTATCAAGAATTCATTGCAAAGCTTCCCGACGGGGATATTCGGGAGCTGCTCCGCACCCAACTGAAAACAACGGCGGAATTGCTTCAATCGCTAACCGAGGAACAAGCCCTTTTTCGTTATGCCGATGGCAAATGGAGTCTGAAAGAAGTGCTCGGCCACGTCACGGATGTCGAGCGTGTCTTAAGCTACCGCTTGCTCTGCATCGCGCGAGGCGATCGGACCCCGTTCCCGTCCATGGACGAGCATCTTTACGTTTCGGCTGCAAAATTCGACGAACTGCCGCTTACCTCTCTATTGGAAGAATTCACGGCAGTCCGTCAGGCAACGCTGGCCTTGCTGGCAGGCTTGCGCCCGGAAGCCTGGCTGCAGCAAGGAACGGCCGCCGGCTGTAATACATCCGTGCGAGCACTGGCCTATATTATCGCGGGGCATGAGCTTCATCACGTTCGAATCATCCAAGAACGGTACCTCTCGGCGCAGCCATAAATCCCGACCCGCACGGAAACATCAAAAATCCCAACAACCCAGCCAGACAGGAGGTAAGACCAATGCCTATTCTCTCGATCGAACCGACACCCAGCCCGAATACCATGAAAATCAATTTGGATACTTCCTTGCCAAAAGACGTTCGCGAAACGTTCAACCGCGAGCAAGCCGGCCAACTGGCAGATCCTCAGCTTCGGCAGCTGCTCGCCATTGATGGCGTCAAAAGCTTGTACCGCGCGGCGGATTTTATCGCCCTGGACCGGACAGCCAAGGGCGACTGGCAGCACATTCTCGCTGAAGTCCGGGACATTCTGGGCGTCGCTTCGTCCGGCACAGCACAAAACCAGGCGGATGCAACCGCACAAAAGCCCGCTTCCCCGGACAACCCGGTTGAAACAACCGATGCGACATTCGGCGAAGTCAAAGTGCTTTTGCAGCATTTTCGCGGCATTCCGCTGCAGGTCCGGGTAACGAATGGGGCGGAAGAACGGCGGGCTGCCCTGCCCCAACGGTTCAGCGACGCTGCCATCCGTGGGGCGGCCGCCGCACCGAACCTGATCAAAGAGCGTTCCTTGGACGATTGGGATACGCGCTACGGCGAGCTTCAGGACGTCTTGGACGAAGTGGTTCAGGAACTGGACGCCGCCTACAGCGACGAACAGCTCGAACGGCTGATTGCCCAAGCCGAGCAAGGCCCGGCTGAAGGCGACGCAAAGGAGCTGGCGGCTTCCGGCCGTACGACACTGAGCTATGAAGAAACCGAGCGAAAGCTGCAGGACCCCGATTGGAAGCAGCGATACGCGGCACTGGAGCAGATCAAGCCTTCCGAGGAAACGCTGCCGCTGCTGCTCAAAGGTCTGGAGGACGAACGTTCGACGGTCCGGCGCTTGGCCACCGTCTATTTGGGAGATTTGAAAGAACCGCATGTGCTTCCTTACCTGTACCGTGCTTTACGCGACTCTTCCTCGTCCGTCCGCCGGACCGCAGGGGATACGCTGTCGGATATCGGGGACCCTGCAGCACAGGATGCGATGATCGGAGCTTTGCAGGATTCGAACAAGCTGGTGCGTTGGCGGGCAGCCCGCTTCCTCTATGAAGTGGGCGACGAAGGAGCGATACAAGCTCTGCGAGCGGCTCAGGACGACCCGGAATTTGAAATACGGATGCAGGTGCGCATGGCGCTGGAGCGCATCGAGGGCGGCCAAGCGGCCGTCGGATCGGTCTGGCAGCAGATGGCTAGGCGCAACGAGAATGCATGAACGACAAAAGGCCAAGCTGACGGATAACCCCGGACTTGGCCTTTTGCCACCTAAGATCGAATAAAATTTACGATCTTACCCATTGCTTGTAATACGTGTCAAGCTCAATCGATTGGCCTTGACGCAGCCTCGACTCCTCCGCCGCGAACGCCATGAGGTGGCTCCTGACGGATGCGGAGGCCGATGTCAGGCTTTCTCCCCCGCCGTAATGGCGCACTTCGTGAAGGAAGCTGCGCATAATTCCGCTATCGCCGCCGCCATGACCGCTCGTTTGTTCCGGAATGGCGATCACCGTTTCCTCATGCGTCACGAAATCCAGCAGCGTGATCCGGCCTTCGCTTCCGCGGAGTTCTCCTCTCGTCCCCATGATCTGCACGATCCGCTCCTGATGCCGCGTGAAGCCGCTCATGCTGAATATCGCGGTGGCTCCACCCTCGAATTCCATATTGACCACCTGATGATCGACGACATCGTTGTCGCATTTGTATACACAGCGGCCGTAGTTCGTTTCCTTCAGCCCGCGCACAATATTTTCCCTCGTCAGCTCCTCCGTGAAATGCCTGGCCCAGCTTTTGCCTTCGCCCAAATAAAATCTCGGCGCCGAGTAAGGACAAGTCGGCTCTGCCGGACAGCCGTCGATACAATAATCGGTTGCCCCATCGGGAGTATGGGCGGCATGAAAGTGCATAAGCGAGCCGAACGAGCTTACGCGCACGCAAGGCTTGTCGACGAGCCAAGACAAAATATCCATGTCGTGGCACGACTTGGCCAAAATCATCGGGCTGGACGCCTCGCGATTGCGCCAGTTGCCGCGCACGAAGCTGTGGGCCATATGCCAGTAGCCGACATTTTCGTTCAACTGGACGGATACCACCTCGCCAATGCGCCCTTCGCGGATCAGACGTTTCATCGCCGACCAGAACGGCGTATACCTCAGCACATGGCAGATGGTCAGCAGCCGATCGTTCTCCCGCGCCGCCTGCTCCATTTCGACGCATTCCTTGGGACTCGGCGACATCGGTTTTTCCAAAAGCACGTGGTATTTGGCTGCCAAAGCCTGCAGCGTCGGTTCGTAATGCATCCGATCTTGCGTACAGATGATCGCGATATCCGCCAGCCGCGGCTCCTCCAGCAGTTGTTCCCATGAAGCATAGCATCGCTCAGGAGGAAGTCCGTGCGCTTGCGCAAACTTCTCTCTTCGCAGCGGATTCGATTCGGCCACCGCCACGAACTTCAGCTCGTGCGGATAATCCAGGGCGTAGGGCGCATAGCTTTGCGCCCCTCTCGCACCTGCGCCGATCAATATCGCAGTAAGTGGTTTCATATTTGAACCTCCAATGGCATGCCATCAATAAAACAGCTTTTTCATTGCGGTCAGGTTACTGCCGCTTGACCAGCTTCACGGCCCGCAGCTTCACCGGATCGGCCTGCCATATTTCCGTGAATCCGGATTTGGGACGGATCAGCGCAGAGTGAAGCGAAAGCGTGCACGTGCCCGGCCGGTCGAAGACGATCGTTCCGAGTTGCGAATGGACTTCGCTGTACGGGTGTTGGCAGGCCGTGGAATTTTTAATCACTTGGTCCGCCTTCGGCTGTGCCGTGAACTGCTGGCCCCCGGAAGTCGCCTCAACACCTTCCCGAAACGCTTCGTCCCATGAAGCGCCTTCCTTCTGAAAACAAACAAGTTCAAGATCGAAGGTGCCTGGAGCGACGATTTGAAAGCTCCACTCTACCGTTTTCGCTTCCGCATCGATAACGCCGTTGGCCCATTCGAGCTTCACATGGCCGGACGGCTGCTGGCTCAAACGCGTATCGACGGAAATCTCCCCTTCGATATCAACGGCGATGACCGTCATGCAATCATTGGCCGGCTCGTCCGGCAGTCTGATCGCCAGCGTGTGGTGATCCATTCCGGCATCATAGCTTTGTGCGGTCACAAGCGGCGTTCGGCTTGCATCGCTTAGCACATAAGCTTGGTTGACTTTGTTTTTGAGCCCGTATAAGGACAATTCTCCCTGCGGCCAGTTCTCGCTTGTCAGATGCAGGTAAACGCGGCCGGGCTTCACGGTAACGGAGCCCCATTCCATCTCATACGGAAAAGGACTGGCCCCCGCGCCGTACACCGCTTCCCCATGAACGCTCAGCCAAGCGCCCACCTCGCGCAGCCTTTCGGCGGACAAATCCGGGATCAGTCCTCCGGCGTCCGGCCCGATATTGAGCAGGAGGTTGCCGCCCTTGCTTACAATATGAACCAGCTTCCGGATGATCGCTTCCGGCTGTTTCCAGACCTGATCCTTCGTGCTGAAGCCCCACGATTGATTCAACGTCATCGGCGTCTCCCATGCACGGGAGTCTTCGCCGTACATCGGAATTTCATTGTCGCCCTTCGACTGGTAGTCCCCCATGCCCGGATAATGACTGACCCGGCTGTTGATCAGGCAGTCCGGCTGGAGGCCACGAACAAGCTCCACGAGCTCCTCGCTATCCTCTTTTGACAGTCCGCCCGCCGTATCGAACCAAAGCAGCCCAACTGGTCCGTACTGCGTAAGCAACTCCCGGATTTGAGGCTTGACCAGTCCGTTCCAATACGTCGGAAAATGCTTCGAGTCCGTCTCATAATCCCATACGTTGTTATATTTGTTGTGTACGGCATGCGGATGATGCCAATCAATGACGTGGGAATAATAGAAGCACAGCACTATGCCCTGCTCGCGGCATTCCTCGGCCAGCTCCCGCATCGGATCGCGCCCGAACGGCGTAGCGTCTGCAATGTTGAACGGCTCCGCCTGCGAACGGAACATAGCGAACCCGTCATGATGCTTCGCCGTGATGACGATATATTTCATGCCTGCCGCTTTGGCCAGCCCTACCCATGTCTTGGCGTTGAAGCGAATAGGATTGAACGTCTCCGCAAGCCGCTCGTAATCGCGAACCGGAATGTTCAATTCGTACATGACCCACTCGCCCCGGCCCAGAGCCGCATACAAGCCCCAGTGGATAAACATGCCGAACTTGGCGTCCTTCCACCATTTGATTTTGTCCTCACCGCTTGTCACCGTCATCGCGCATCTACCTCTCGCTTCTACCAATATAGATTCCAGTCTTTCAACACCCGCACAAGCCCTTCAAAATAGTAATAATCGCCCCAGATGCAGCATTCGTCGATCCCGTTGCCCAGAGGTTTGCCGTAGACCGCATGAAGCAAGATGCCATTCGAATGCGGAACCCCGGCCGTCGTATACCGCCGCGCCAGCGAGTCCAGCATCCCCAGAGCGGCATTCTCATAAGCCCGCTTGTATTCGTTAGACAATGGCAGATGCTTGGCCAATTCGAGCAAGCCGCAAGCGGCGATGGCCGCTGCTGAGCTGTCCCGCTCCTCCGGCCCGTCCGTAAAGATCAGATCCCAATAACACACCGAATCGTCGGGCAGCCGGTTTAAATAGTAGTTGGCCGTCTTTTGCGCGATAGCGAGATGCGATTCATCTCGCGTATAGTGGTAGCTAAGCGGAAAACCATAAATGGCCCATGCCTGCCCGCGCGACCAGCACGAATCGTCGGAGAAGCCTTGCGACGTCTTGCCGTATCTCGGCTGTCCCGTATCCACGTCCATGTAGAACGTATGATAGCTTGAAGCATCCTCGCGGATGATATGAGCCGCCGCTTGTGTGGCATGATTGACCGCGATCCGGCGGTATTCCGGATTACCCGTCGTCTCCGTTGCCCAGTACAGCAAGGGCAAATTCATAAGACAATCGATAATCATCCGCCCTCGCTGATTCGGCTGGTTTAAATTGCCCCACGCCTGAATGATGCCCGCTTTCTCAAAATAACGCCCGATCAGCAAATCGGCGGCTTGAAGCGCTGTGTCCTTGGCCTGCTCGTTTCCGGTCAATTTGTAGGCCGCTACGCAGGACAGCGAGTACAAGAAGCCGAGGTCGTGCGTCTCCGTTGCGATTCTTCGCTCGATCCGTTCCCGGTAGCTGTCGAGCTGCGCTTCCGCCGCTTGGCGGTAACGGTCGTGACCGGTTATCTCGTAGGCCAGCCACAGCATTCCCGTCCAAAAGGAGGACGTCCACTCGGTATTACCGATGGGCTGGTACACGTTCCCCTCGCTTGCAGGCGACGGAAATTGCAGCGCGAATGTCCCCAGATTGCGGTCGATTTGCGCCAGCACGTATTGTACGGCACGCTCCCAATCGTCCCGCCGCGCTGCGGGCGGTTCCACGTAGCGATGCCGGGCTGTAAGCCCTTCGTCGACGACTTGTTTCATGACAGCCTCCCTCATTCTTCTTGCGTTTCCGTTTCCAACTTAATACCGGCTCATACGGTCCACAGCATCGCCTCGCCCTGCTCTCCGTCCCTCACTTCGAGCAATAGACCCTCGCTGTCCGACGGATCGCCGATAAGCCGGAGCGAGAGCGGGGCATCGCCTTTCCGGCAAGCCCGGAAGACGGTAACAAACGCCGCCCGGGTGCACGACGGCACCCTGCGAATGCAGGCGCTGCGCACTTGAACGGGGGGCATGAACGGCGATTCGGTCAAATAGACGCTGATGCCCCGCGGCTCGGCCAAGCCGTAAACCTGCAGCCGTTCGTCTTCCCCGCCTTCTCCGTTCCAGCTCCATTCGAGCATCCAATCGTCCGGCAGTCCTTCCAGACGCCTCACCTGCCGCAAATGCGGGTAACCGTCCGTCTCCGACAGCGCCTCCGCCGTAACCGAAGTGTACCGAACGGGCGGCGCTTCGACCGGATTCCCCTGCGTGTGCATCACCCAGTCCACGGTCGAAGGCTCGTCGGCCGTTACCCGGAATACGTCCACCAGCAGCCCGCCGGCCAGTGTCAGCCGCCGATTCAGCCGGACGCCTTCGTAAGCGTCCTCCGCTTCGGCCTCGATCCGGATGATGCCAGCCTCGCTCACCGCCTTGCGCAGCCGGCCGCAGGCCTCCTGCTGGGAGCGGCCGTTGACCGCCACCGTGTTGTGCGCCACGGTATGCACGTACCAAGCCTTGTGCATCTCGTGCCCGTACGGAACCATGCCTGCGTCGGCCAGCCAACTTCGGCCCCTTGCGTAATACAGCAGATTCAGCTTGTCATAATGTCCATGCCAATCGCCATGCTCCCCGTAATCGACGAGAAGCGACTGCGCCTCCTCGTCTGCACCGTACGTCACGCTGACCATCCCGGGCTTGCTCAATACCGTAATCGCAGCGGCCTCGCTTGCTGCATCCGCCCCCTCGGCGCACCCTTCCCCCGAAGGCATCACCTCCGGCAATGGCGCTCCAAACAACACGCCGTACAAAGAACCGCGGTCGCTGCTCCGCACAATCTTTTCTCCGATGCCGTAAAACGCATATGCCCATTCATACAAATGCGCGTAAGAACGAATATCGACGACCTTGGAGTCGTGAAGGGCGGGAAACGTGCCGTCCGGCAGCATCGCCTTCAGCGGAATATCAAACATCGCACGCAGCCTCGGATGCTCGTACAGCTTCTCGCCGAACCCCATGGCGGCCCAAGCGATTACCGCCTGCGCTTCAAGCGTGTAGAAATGGTAGCTCCATGCGCCTTCGAACCAGAACCCGTCTTCGCCGACGCCGCTTTCCATCTGGAAATGGAATCCGTTCGCTTCGTCATCCAGCGCCCGCTTCAGCAGACCCACGTCACCGAGCGCTTCGGCAATCGCCGCCAGCGCCGCATTGTGATACGTCTGCCAGTTGGAGCGGTCCCGCGGATTCCGGTCGATGACCCGGATTACCGGACGGAACAAATGTTCCTCCACTTCGTCCAGCTCCCCCGCGCTCAGCATAGAAGCATGGCGCAAGATCGTGCACGCTTGGGCTAGCGGATAAATCCAGCTGGCTTCGGACAGCGTCTGGTTTTGGACTTTCGCCCCGTACCTGCCGGCCTCCCCGCCAACCTTGCCGAAAATATCGTGGAGCGGGAAACGGTCGTAATGCCGGGCGTAAAACATCAGCACGCTTTTCGCCCACTGCGCGTATACGGCCTCGCCCGACGCCGCGTACACCACAGCGGCCAGCCGGGCGTCCTGCGCGAAGCGGTTATGCTCCTCGGCCACAGCCGCTTCATCCCACGGGGACCCGCTCCAGATGCGGAGGCAGCATGGGCATTCGTGATGACGCCGGTCCACGCGCACAAGCGCAGCGCCGTCATCGGGGCAGATATAGCGGTGGCTCCAGCCCCCGCCCAGCAGCGGAATGTCCGGGGGCCGGTTCACTTGAGCGCTTAACCGCGCCTTCCACTGCTCCACGCCCCGCTTCACCCAATCGCAATCCCGCATCCGGGTTCGAAAGCGCTGCGTCCATGCCGGCGTCCCTATTCCATCCATCGGTCTCCCTCCTCGAACGCGTTTTTAAAAGCGGCAAGCCGGAGGTCGGAGAGCATCCGTCCCCGGCTTGACTTACGCCTATACCGCAGCAGGCAGCGGGCTTGCTTATTTCTTCTTGCTTTCGTTGTATTGGTCCATGTACTCTTTCATGATCTGCGCGCCCAAGCCTTTGCTCCAAGCCTCGATTTCCGCCTGCACGGCTTCCCAATTGCCGGTGCCCATCACATAGTTGACCGCAGCGGCCGAGAGCTTTTTCTGATGATCCGGATTTTTGCTGGCCGTTTCGGAGACGAAGGCGATGAACGGGTTCGGCACGCCGACCTGATCGAAGCCGTCCAGGACCGCTTTTTGCGCCTTCTTGATCTCGGGAACCTGGGAATCCGCATAAATATATTTGTCGTAAGCGTTCTGCAGCACAAGCAGCATCGGTTTTTCTTTGTCATACAGCTTCTTCTGTTCCTCGTTGCGTTCCACGGCGCCGGACTCTTTGTCGTACTTGGTATAGTGCACGCCCGATATGCCCGCCTTCGCCATCTCCGTTCCTTCATCGGAAGCGGTCCAATTGAGGAACTCGACGATTTTCTTCACTTTATCCTTCGCCACGCTCGTCGGAACGACCCAGATGCCGTAATAGCCTTCGATCATCTGCACGCCCTTCTTGCCGCCCGGTCCCTCCAGATATGGCACTCCAACAAGCTCCGCTTTCGGATCGGTCTTTCGCATCACCGCCAGATTGTTCTCGTTCATCATGCTGACGTTGTCGACCATCATGCCGGCCACGCCGGACTTGAACTTGTCCTTGACCTGCCCGGTCTTCAGCACCGGGGCGTCCTTATCGATCAGCCCGGAGGTGTACGCCATGCGAAGCCAATCGAGATAGGCCTTATATTCCGGCGTTTGGAAATAAGCCACCGGCTTGTCGCCTTCGATTTTGTACGAGTACGGAAGGCCGAAGGCAAAAGCGACCGGGTTAACCGATCCGAACCACGGCGTCGTGAACGGACCTGCGATCATCGGAACCGTTTTGCCACCCCCGGCCGGGTCTTTCTCCTTGAACACCTTGAGTACGTTCGTCAGCTCGTCTACCGTTTTGGGCACGGGCAAATTGTACTTGTCCAGCCAATCCTTGCGGAGGAAGAAGTTCGCATTGCCCCCGCCGTGCGTGCTTCGCGGTCTCGGAATGCCGAAAATCTCGTTCTTCACCGTCGTGTTGTCCCATGTGTATTGAGGAATCTTTTGCAGATTCGGCATGTCCTTCACCAGCGCCGTCAAGTTGTGGAATGCTCCCTGCTTGACGAGCTTCGTGTACTTCTCGTCCTTGCCGTCCGTGAGCAAAATGAGGTCATACTGGCTTCCCGAGGCGATGGCAATGTTCACTTTATCCGGATACACGTCGCCCGGCACGAATTCGAGATTCAGCTTGACGTTGGCTTTCTTTTCGATCTCCTTGAGCGCCTGGCTGTTCTCAAGCACGGGCGGCTCCCCGGCGGACAGCACTGCGAGCGCCTTGATCGTCGTCGGTTCGTTCGAACCCGCTGCGGGCTTGCCGGCTTCTTTCGTTCCGGCGCCGGACGAACAGCCGACGACGCTGCCCAGAGCCAGAATGGTGACGCATGTCCCTGCGAGCCACTGTTTTGTTTTCATCGTAGAAAACCCCTCTCATCTCTTGGAATAAGTACAGGCTTTATGACAAGCTCGAATCGTTCGGACGGATTCCCTCCCCCGGCCGGTTACTCTTTAATCGAGCCGAGCATGGCTCCTTTGGCAAAATGCTTCTGCAGGAAAGGATAGACGATGACGATCGGAATCATCGCTACGATAATGGCCGCCATCTTCACATTGTCGCCGACCTTGCTGGCCAGCTCGAAATCCAGATTGTTCTCGGAAGCGATGTTGGCTTCACCCGCGATGACCATCAGGCGCAGCAGCACTTGAATCGGCCATTTGGCGTTGTCGCTCAAATAAATGATCGCCCCGAAAAATTCGTTCCAGTGCCCAACCATAAAGAACAGTGAAAACGTAGCGATGATCGGCATCGACAGCGGAATAACCACGGAGAGCAGGATGCGCGGTTCTCCCGCCCCGTCGATGCGGGCGGCTTCGTCCAGACTTTCCGGCAAGCTTTGAAAAAACGTCTTCATAACCAGCACGGTAAAAGCATTCGTCGCGCCCGGCAAAATCAAGGCCCAATAGCTGTCCAGCAGCCCAATCGACTTGATCAGCAAATACTTCGGAATCAATCCGCCGCTGAACACCATCGTAAAGAGCATCAGCAGCAGCATCAGCTTGCGGCCGGGCAGCGTTTTTTTGGAAAGCGCGTAGGCCAGCGTAATCGACACCAGCAGGTTAACGGCGGTCCCGACCACCGTAATGTAGACCGTATTCCCGATGCTCCGCACGAAACGGTCGGTCGAGAACAAGTACCGGTACGCCTCGAAATTCAGCTGCTCCGGGATCAAATAAAACCGGCCGCCGAGCGATTCGCTCACCGGACTGAGCGAGACGGTCAGCATGTACCAGAACGGGATCACGACAGCCAAGCACAGCACGAGCAGCAACAACATATTGACGGCATCAAAGACGGAAATGCGCCGCAGCCTCAGTCCCATGGTTCCCCTCCTAGAATAGGCCTTCTTCTTTAAACAGCTTGGATACGAAGTTCGCCGTCAGCATCAGAATGAGTCCGACAACCGAATTGAACAGGCCGACGGCGATGCTGAAGCTGAACTCGAACCGCTGCAGCCCCACCTTGTACACATATAGATCGAATACGTTCGATACGTCATCGTTAAAATTGTTCCACATCAGGAACACCTGCATGAAGTTTGAGTCCAGGATCGAGCCAAGACGCAAAATCAGCAGCACGATGATCGTGCTTCGAATGCCCGGAAGCGTAATATGCCAGATCCGGTGCCAGCGGTTCGCGCCGTCGACCGTCGCCGCTTCATATTGCTCGGGGTTAATTCCTGCAAGCGCTGCCATAAAAATGATCGTGCCCCACCCGGCATCCTTCCATATTTGCTGCATGACGATTAAGGGACGGAACCATTCGCTGCTCATCAGGAACGGAACGTTCTGATCAAGCCATTGGCCCAAATAATGGTTGATCACCCCGGACGGCCCGAAAAAGATGAACGTAATGCCGACGATGATGACCCAGGATACGAAGTGCGGAAGATAGACGACCGTCTGCACGAGCCGTTTGTACAAGCTGAACCGGACCTCGTTGAGCAGAAGAGATAATACGATCGTAAAGGGGAAGAAAAAAATCAAGTTGTAAAAGCTGAGCAGCAGCGTGTTTGTTAATAATTGAAAGAACGTCGGCTCCGAGAAAAATTGCCGGAAATGCTCGAACCCTACCCATTCGCTGCCCAGCACACCCTTGTACGGGCTGTAATCCTGAAACGCCAGCAGCACGCCCCACATCGGCACATAATGAAAAAGGATAAAGTACGCAATGCCCGGGGCCGCCAGCATATAAAACCAGAGGTGCTTTCGAAACGCCTGCTTTTTGAATAAAGTCGCTTTCCTGACGGACAGCCGCTTGTCCGGCACCGCATGCTCCATGTCCGAACCTCCTTCGCTTGTCTGGTGCTGTAGCTCGACTATATCCGCTCTGCGAAAGCCGTTGCAACAGTAAACTTTTACGACAAGTGGACTTTTTCGCCCGTAAAAAAAGTGCAGTCGGCCGCAAAATAGTGCACATCCCGCCGAATCAGCGCAAAAAACCCGCAAAGCGGTTAAGCTTCGCGGGTATCGCTCCGGAACATTTCGCGGTACCGGGTCGGGGTCACTCCTTCGTGCTTTTTGAACACACGGTAGTAATACGATGGCTGGTAGCCGACCCGATAGGCGATATCATTCACTTTTTCGTTCGAATAAAGCAGCAGCTCCTTGGACTTATCCAGACGCAGCTTGGTCAAATAGTCGATGAAATTGACGCCGGTCGTCTCCTTGAACCCGGCGCTGAGTTTGGACAAGCTGATCCCGTACCGGTCGCAATACGTCTCCAGCGAAATATCAAGCGCATATTCCTCCGTCAGAGACTGCTTCACTTTCTCGACCGTTTCGTGCATGAGCCGGTCCTGGGTATCGTTCAGCGTGTTCGACAACGCGCTCATGTAGGCGTTCAGCTTCGCATGAAACCAGGAGGCCATCTCATCGGGCTCGCGCAGACGGTTCAATTGCTCGTACAAGTCGACATTCGGGCAGAGGAGCTGCGGGCTAAAGCCCGACAGCAGCATATGATGCAGCAGCGTGCCGAGCAGTTGGTTCATGCCCTGCCGGACCTGCATCTCGGTCTGGCCGTGCTCCGTCAACTCCTTCATAAACGTCTCCAGCGCGCCCGACACCGCTTCCCGGTCGCCGGAACGCATATGGCGGATCAGCTCCTTCTCCGCGGAGAAGGGGTACAGAATCGGGGCGTCATGGACCACCAAGCTTTCCAAATCCAGAATCTGATTCATTTCGTTCAAATTCCGGTAGCCGAACGAGCGGACGACCTGTTCGTACACCCGCGGCAGCTCGGACAGCAGCTCCGTTTCCTTCGCCAAGCCGATCAACAGGTTCATATGCAGAATCGCATGCAGCGAGTGAATCAGTTCCTCGCTGAACGTATGCAATTGCTTCCGCATGTCGCCCATGTCCTCATCCTTCGGCACGAGCAGCAGCAGGCTGACGGACAGCTCCTGCTCGTTGACGACACCGAACTGCTCGAACCGCTTCTCTGCCAGCTCCCCGATCACATTGGCCGCGGCAAACGTCACGAGCTGCTCGTCGCCTTCGCCGAACCGGCCCTGCAATTTGGAGAAGCCGAGCAGCCGGATATTCATGAGCACGAACGTCCTTCCGCCGAGCTCCCACCCGTACTGCTCCATCCGGTGCCGCAGCTCCTCCTCGTTCAGATGGGACAAGTGGTCGTTCATGAGCTGGAACAAGAACAATTCCCTGAGCGTCAGCAGATGCTGCTCGACCCGTTCGTGAAGCTGCTTGCTCTGGCTGTTCAAGTGGAGCCACTGCCGTTCGATAAGCTCCAGCTCGTCCTGCCCCTTCAAGTCGCCCAAGCCGTGCTTGTCCGACCGGAACAGCTGAACCACCCGGGCGATGGGCCGGACCAGCCTTCGCGAAGCGATCCACGACATCAAGCCCGCGACCGCGATCCCGAGCCCTCCCATCGCCAGAAGCGCCCGGGAAGTATTGATGACCGGCTGCGTCAGCTTGGAAACCGGCGTGGCGGAGACGTACTGCCAGCCGTGCTTCTCCAGCGTACCGAACGAAACGGCGTATTTCTCCCCGTTCCACTCCCGGAAAAACGAGCCCGACTTCGCCTGAACTGACTCCTTCGCCACTTCGTCGCGGAGAAAATACTCGAACCGGTGCTTGTCCGGTTCCTTGGTCACGTTCACATCGAGCCAATCCCCGTTCGACTTCAGCAGAAAAGCCGCTCCCTGCAGCTCCCCGTCCATTTGCAGCAGCCGGTTCATCTCGGCCGCATTGAACTGGACGAGCAGATACCCGAAGGGAGAACGGTCCGGAATCGTCTGCACAAGCGCCAGCGACCCTTGGGAGAAGGTCCAATACTGCTCCATTTCTTTCAGGAATAACGAACGGAAAAATTCATTTTCTTCCGGATTGTCGATCGGTATCGCCACTTTACTGTTCAGCGCCGAGACGTACAAAGACGAGTCGGGCAGGAACAGGCGCACTTCGCGGATTAGGGGGCTGGAGTTGCTCATGACCAGCAGCGTCCGGGCCAGCTTCTGCGTGAATACGATCTCCTGCTGGAACGATTCCAGCGTCATATCGCCGAGCGGAGGCTGCAGCATCGGGTTGTACTTCCACATCGTCACCATCTTTTCGAGCTGGCTCAATTGGTCGTTCATCCGGAGCACCGTCTGCTCCAGCCGGACCTCATGCGTCCGGTTCACTTCCTGCTCGATTTGCCGGACACCGACGTAATAGGTCAGAAACGCCAGAAGCGCGGTCGGTACACTGGCGACCAGCAGGACGAAAACGAGGCTTTTGCGGTAAAAGGCGTTTTTCGGGTTCATAAAATAGTTGAGCATGGCTGCACCTCGGTCGCGTTTCTACCTCCAACATAACGGGCAACGCCTCTTGAAGTCAAGAATGCGTTTTCATTTCGATGTTGACGCGGGGCGGGCGGCGACTTCTCCACCCCGGGTGACGGCCTGCGCGCTGAACCTCAGGGCGGCAAAAGCGCCTCCCGCCACCGCCCGGCTATTGCCGCAGCGTCTCCCCGTGATGCAGCACCCGCAGCCGATCCGGCTCTAGCTGCCGCCGCGCCCATTCCGCGAGCAGCCGGTCGAGCGCCTCGCGCGGCGTGTCGTCCGCGAGGCGGAACGCGCCGTAATGCATCGGCACGAACAGCTCGGCCCCGCAGTCGAGGAACGCCTGAACCGCCTGTTCAGGGCTCACGTGCTGCTGGGACATAAACCATTCCGGCTCGTAGGCGCCGATCGGCATCAAGGCCCACTTGATCGGGAAGCGATCGCCGATCAGCTTGAAGCCCGGGAAATAGCCGCTGTCCCCGGCAAAATAAATCGCGAGCCGCTCCCCGCCGTGGTTCGTCGGCCGAACGATCCAGCCGCCCCAATGCGACGTATTCATATCAAACAGCGTGCGGCGTGTCCAATGCTGCGCCGGAACAAAATGCAGCTCCAGCGAACCGAACCGGAATTCTTCCCACCAGTTGGCTTCGGTCACGTGCGCGAACCCGCAGGAGCGCAGCTTGCCTCCCAGCCCGGCCGGGACAAACAGCTGCATTCCGGTGTTGGCCCGGGCAAGCTGCCGCAGCGTCGGCAGGTGCATGTGGTCGTAATGACTGTGCGACAGCAGCACCGCATCGATCGGCGGCAGCTCCTCCAGCCGCAAGCCGGGTGGCGCAAGGCGCTTCTCCAGCCCCATTCGGGTCGCCCATACCGGGTCGGTGATGAGGTTTTTGCCCCCCATTTGCACCAAAAACGTCGAGTGCCCGATCCAAGTCGCGGTCGTCTGCGTGCGGTTGCTGCGCAAGTAATCCAACTGCCGCGCTTCGGCCTGCGGCACGCGGTAAGACAAGTCTTTGATTTTCGCTTTGCGTTCCTTGCGCCATTGGCGCAGATGAGCCAGCTTTTTGCGGTTTTGGCTGCCGTCCAAATTTTCATACCGCCGACGAGTGATCACGTGCCGTCCTCTCCCTTTTCTCCAGCCTGAGCTGCTTCTTTTATCAAAACTATACCTTAATCGCCCCCTTCATCTCAATTTCACCTGCGTATTCTCTTGATCTCAATCATGGTATAATGGATTCCACTAAGTTTGGTAGGAGGCAGCGGACGGATGGAACGGAAACGGGTGCTTATTTTCTCAGGGGGGCGGCTGGGGGGTTGGGCTTTGCCGGAAATCCGCACTGGCGATGTGCTGGTCGGGGCGGACCGCGGGGCGATCTTTCTGGTGCGGCACGGATACAAGCCGGATATGGCGCTCGGAGATTTCGATTCCGTTAGCCCGGTAGAGCTTGAGGAAATACGCCAGGCCAGCCGCGAGTTCGTCGCCTGCGATCCGGTATGGAAAGACTTGACCGACACGGAGATGGCCTTCACTTGGGCGCTGGAACATCACGCCGAGGAAATCGTGCTGCTGGGCGTGCTTGGCACGCGATGGGACCATTCGCTCGCGAACGTCCATCTGCTGCGCAAGGCTTTGGCCGCAGGCATCCGCTGCCGCATCGCCGACGCCTGCAACGAGCTGATGCTGATGGACGGCAGCGCGCCGCTAACGATCAACCGGAGCCGGTTCACCCATGTATCGCTGCTCCCGCTGAGCATCGAGGTGACGGGAATTACGCTCGAAGGGTTCCAGTATCCGCTTAATGAAGCGACACTGACGATCGGGCAATCGCTCGGCATCAGCAACGTGCTGCTTGGCGAAGCCGGTCACATTCGCATCCGGGACGGCTTGCTGCTCGTGATTCAGAGCCGGGATGAAGAGGAAGCGGCTCCGGAGTAAGCATGTGGACAGGAATTCATGCCTTTAAGTTAGCATAAACTCCTCCAGGTATTTTTCAATCTCTTCGATAGAAGCTATGGAAAATTTTTTATGTTTATATTGGATCAACCCCTCATGGATGCACTGAGCGATGGAACGATTTAAGTTTCGAATGGGCGCACAGACCTCACTGGACAGCATTTGCTTGGTAAGGCTGTCCAAATCACCGATTTTATAATGATGAAGCACACTAAATAAAATCCGGTCTTTCAAGGTCAACAGCGATAGCTTCGCCGTGGTATCCGTACTCAGCATTAATTTGGAGGCCAGCTGCTTCACGAGATATAGATTAAAATCAAAATCGAGCTTCATCCATTCGTACACCTTGGTTTTGTGTAGAGCTATCGTTTCGCAGTGTTGTTTGGCAATCACACCGAGCGTTTTCATTTGGTCGTTAAAAATCTCGATCTCCCCGAAGCAGCTATACGCATCGTAAATATAGACGGAAAGCATCGCTCCCGCATAGCTTTGTCTGTACACTTCCGCTTGACCCGCGGTTAAAATATAAAGATAATGATTTTCCTCATGCGGCCGAAGGATCAGGCTGCCTTTTTTATGCTTTCTATACCTGAATTCCTTTCTGATCTGCTCTGGCGCGACATTGATAATCTCCTTGAACTCCATGGGCTCCACCTTCTTTTGCCTTTTGGTCATTTGACCTACTTTCATGCTCGTTGGATTTATATAATAAGGCCACACCGAAAACAGGAGGTCTTAGTTATGAGAAAATTAATTATCGACACGGATACCGGCAGTGACGATGCTGTAGCCCTCATTATGGCATTAAAATCAGCCGATGTTAAGGTCGAAGCGATCACGACCGTGTGCGGCAACGTCCCGCTTGAATTGGCTACCAAAAATGCGCTGATGACCATCGAAGTGGCGAACGGGCAAAAGCCGCCTCTTTTTGTCGGAGCAGCCAAGCCGCTGATGCGCGATCTGGTTACCGCTGTCAACGTGCATGGCGAGGATGGCATGGGAGATTGCGATTTGATTCATCCTACGCTTGTGCCGGAAAGCCGGCATGCCGTGGATGCGATTCTGGACATTGTCGAAAAGAACCCCGGCGAAATCGAAATTGTCACCATCGGTCCCGTGACCAATATTGCCCTAGCGATTCTAAAAGCGCCCGAAACCATGGAAAAGGTAAAGCATATTTACACCATGGGCACTTCCGGCTTTGGCCCCGGAAATACGACACCGGTTGCCGAATTTAATGTGTATGTCGATGCGGAAGCTTATCGTATTATGCTCAGCTCGGGTATACCTATGACCATCATTGGATTTGACGTTTGTTTAGGAGAAGCGGCTTTGACTCGCGACGATATGGATGTATTGCTGGCAAGCGGCAAGCCGGAAGCCGTATTTTCCGTGAAATGCAACCGTTCCTTGCTGGAATATAATATCCAAAGATGCAATGAACCGATTGTTGACCTGCCCGACGCCGTGGCTATGGGTGTCGTGCTCTGGAATGAAATCGTCCTTGAAGACAAATGGTGTTACTGCTACGTCTGCACCATGGAAGAAGCGGCTTATGGTCAAGTGATCCTCCATGACGGCAGCAAGCTGGCCATTTCCGACGGCTTTGCGGGCTATACCCCGAATGCCAAAGTGTGCAAAACGATTGACAATTCGTTATTCAAAGAGAAATTAATCAGCTTACTTGTAAGGTAACCGAGGATATGATGAAGATCAACTATGTGCATTGTTTTATCGCTCAAGATCAACAATTTCTGATGCTTCGAAGGAACAACCCTCCCTTTAAGAATATGTGGAATTGCGTGGGCGGCAAGATGATGCCGGATGAAACACCCCGAGAGGCCGTCATTCGTGAAGTCAAGGAGGAAACCGGACTGGACCTCCAGTCTGTTCAGTTCAAAGGGATTGCCACCTGGAATCAGGCGGGCGGCATGTACATTTTTGTTGCCGATCAATTTACAGGGGATTTGACGGAATGCACGGAAGGAACTCTGGCTTGGAAAAGCAAGGAATGGATCATGCAGTCGCCGGAAGTCGTGAGCAGCATCCGGACGATCCTGGATGATGTGCTTGCGACGGATGTCCCTGTGGAATATGCTCTCTTTTACACGGGAGCGGAGTATGAGGGAGAATTATGGAAATATGTGGTGTTCGGCAACTGTGAACATCACGATTCCCCCCGTTAACTTTAAGTTGCGGGGTAAGTCTTTTTACGCAAATATATTCGATAAATTTCTACAAAATATAGGGCTTTTTTGCTGAATTATATGAAATTAAACATAAATAGTTTCAGATGTTTTCCCGAATAAAATAGATAGTTTTTCTTATTAACAAATATTTCATTTATATGTTATATTATGGTTGTTATCGTTTAAAAAATGGAATTTATAGAAAATATATGTCAAAAAAAAGGAGGCTAGAACAAAGGTTAATGTCTTTCGAAATAAGAAAACTCAGATGATTTTAAACAACTGTTCATCGATTTATCATTACATGAAAATAACTTGTAAGCTACATATTACATTTTTGAAGTCTGACTTTCAACATTCTTCAGGACTCCTCTCCGGATTTTCTTCTAAGTAAAAACTCATAGGCACACCTTATGGTTTTCCCTCATCTCATTGTTCCGTCCTACTAATTAAATGGCTTCATACTTTCATCTATCACACGTCTTTGTTTCTTGTGCTTCAGAAATCATCGTATCTTTGTTCAATTACATAGGAGGTTTGACGAATTGAATACTACAACACCGGATAAAAGCGTGAAGTGGGGTGTATTGTTTTTGGTTATTGCCGGGTTTTGGGCATATATTTTTTTCGCCGCCATTCATGCTGTTATGCCAACAAACCCCATTACTTTACCGACTGGTAAGACTTTGGGAATCGCTCTATGGTTTCCACAAGGCTGGGGGTTTTTTAGCAAAAATCCAAGAGAGCCGCAATTTCGCGTTCTTGATCTATCCGATGGCTCGTTATTGCCTGCGTGGCCTAATAATATGCCCGCAAATTTGTTCGGAATCAAGAGGTTTGGAAGAAGTCAGGGTATTGAGGCGGGGCTGCTTGTCTCTATGATTCCCGAGACTTCCAAAGAAAAATGTGAAGAAAGTCCTTACTCATGTCTCAAAAAAGCGGATAAGACGCTAACTTTGAACAATCCAACTCCCAATCCGACGATTTGCGGAGAGCTTGGATTTGTGTTTCAGGAGCCGATTCCTTGGGCCTGGAGCAGCGGAGAGGAAAACATAGAAATGCCATCAACTGTAGTTAGGGTGAGAGTTGCATGCTCAGTAAATTAGGCGCATACGCACATAGATTAGCCCGGAATACCGATCCTTGGACAAATGTATATGGTTTAGCGAGAACGTTACTCGCATTAGCATCGGCGTTAACTCTTTCTATTAATGATGCTCGGGTCTTTTTTCGCCCTTATTCAGGCTCTTTAACTTATCCCAACTGTGAAGGTACGCTAAGTTTATTTTGTACGGTTCCGAACGATTTTACCTACTTAAATCTTATAAGATGGCTATGTGTAATCGGATTGCTTGTCATTGCTTCGGGCTGGCGCCCGAGAATCACGGGCATTCTGCATTTCTGGATCGCGTACAGTTTTAATGTCTCCGCACTTACTTTGGATGGCGGGGAACAAGTGACTACCGTCCTGACCTTCTTATTGCTCCCAGTTACCTTAACAGACCCTCGAAAATGGCACTGGCAAAAAAATAAACCGGTAGACACGCTATCTGATGCCCGGATAACAAAACGGTTAATAGCGATTGTTACGTTTCATGCAATCAGATTTCAAGTTGCCATCCTATACTTTCACTCTACCATTGCCAAGCTTTTTGAACCAACATGGTTGGATGGTACCGCAGTGTATTATTATTTGACAGATCCGATGTTGGGACTCCCTCCTTTTTTCTTAAGACTTGCCGATCCTGTTCTTACTTCGCCTGCCGTCGTTATTCCAACCTGGGGGACACTCATTCTTCAATCTTTTTTATTCGGTGCATTATTTGCTCCAAAAAAACATTGGAAATTTTATTTGACGGCAGCTCTCTTGTTGCATGAGCTCATTGCTATCATGCTTGGCCTTATTAGTTTTTCGATTATTATGAGCGCTGCGTTAATTTTATATTTAATACCGTTCGAATACCAACTACGCCCCTTCAAAACCTTCAGATTTTCTTTCAAAAGAACACCGGATTTAGAACAAGAGTTGGCAAGTAGCGGGAAAGGGGTGAGTACTATGCAGTAGTTTATAGGTACCGCATTCCCTGTGGTAATTCCAAAAAGGGTATGTTGGGCCTGGTTGCCTGATCGTGATAGTAATGTGTGGAAAAATTCGATGAGGAGATGGTAACGGAATGAAAAAAATGTTAGCGATTTTTTTGGTATTAATCCTGATTATGACAAGTTCTTCTGTATTCGCTGCAGGTACAAGTCCAAAACAAAAATATAGCGGTGAGCAAATTTTCCGCGGTTTGGTTTTTGGGCAAGGGGAAGTAGCCAGACTTTTCCCTTCCATTTGGCCGGAAGAAATGCTGTTGAAGTTAAACAATCAACAAGCTTTTGCCGCAACCGAACAACTTATGCAACAGATCAAGCAGTTGGATCCGACTTACTTTGACCTGCTTGAAAAGGCAGCTTATAGCGGTAACCATCTTCAGGTGAGAAATGCATTAGCCACAGGCGGAGAACTCGTTGAAAAAACCGTGAAGAATCTTCAATTTAACCCTAATATCGGAAGAGGAACAGGAACATGCGCGGTTGCGGCTTGGGGATGGCTTGTCTATTTGGGCGCTGTGTTTACAACCGGGGCTGCCGTAACTCACGTAGCCCTCGTCAATGCGGCTGGCGGAATTACTGTTTATTTAGCTGTCGTTGCCGGTAAATACTTCTGGGCGTCCTCAGCTTCTCCGCACGATGCATCCCTCAAACAAGATATGATCGTTAACAACGTAGTTAAAGCATTCGCAAGATAAACAGCAAATTTAGTTTAAAATGGCACACACTGCAACTACGTGTGTGCCATTTTTGAATGTTATCTTGCCTATTAACCGTATAACCCTTGTTGCTTTTTTAAGTCAGATTCATAGGAGTTGTCAAAATATGCAGACCGTAACAAAAGATTCTCATGGGATCGTATTCTTTGATGGAGAATGTAATTTTTGCAATGGGTGGGTCAAATTTATTTATCGCAGAGACCGTCAGGGTGTTTTTAAATTTGCTTCCTTGCAGTCTCCGGCTGCGCAAAGAATTCTGCTTCAATTTAATCATCGTTTGGAGCGCATCGATTCTATCGTGCTTGTTGAAGAAGGAAAATACTATACAGAATCTACGGCAGTCCTTCGTATTCTTAAGAGGCTTGACGGACCGATCAAGTACGTCTACTTTTTTAAGATTATTCCTGCGAGTTTCAGAGACTGGGCTTACCGACTTTTTGCCAAAAAACGATACGCCTACTTCGGCCGACGATATGAATGTGAACTACCGAGTAAAGAATTAAGAGAGAGATTTGTCGATTGTGAATAATGAGATGTAAACCTTTATGATCTATATATCTTTCGGCATCAAATTACATATTGGCATCGTTTTAATCCGGAATAGAACATCATGCCAAAAAAATACGCCCATGAAATTTAACACTGTATTGACACACATTTCCACTTCTGCTATATACTATATATAACAGACGTAGCAGTTACAACAATAATGAAGAGACTAGGGAAATTCATTTCGGAGGTGCAAAGGGATGATCATTCGAATTGAAGCGGACTCAGAAGTTCCCATCTATGCACAACTGGTAAACAACATTATAGAAGGTATCGTGAATGGCCGCCTACGCCCCGAAGAACCCCTGCCATCCGTACGGAGACTGGCAAGCGACATTGGCATCCATATGCATACGGTAAACAAAGCGTATAAAATTCTTGAACAAGGAGGATTTATTCAGATTCACCGCCGGAAGGGCGTCGTCGTCCAAGCAACGCGCAAGTACGAGGACACAGAGAGGTATATCGATTATTTAAAGGGAGCGCTTCGGCCAATTCTCACGGGTGCAATCTACCGTGACATTTCGTTGGAACAAATTCATTCGGCAATTCTGGAAGTGTATTACGATATTGTCAATTCCGGAGGTGGAAAGTAATGCCCTTGGTAATTTTGTTTTTCATCTGGATTCCGATTATTATCATTAATGCCTTGGTTCCTTTTTGGTCTCAGCCAGGCATTTTTTTCGGGATATTGATTCCCAAGGAGCAAATAAGGCATCAAAAATTGCTTACCATCAGACGTAATTATTGTGTTGCAACCGTCGTCACAGCAATCCTATTTATGGGGCTATCTATACTTTGCGTGCAACGTGAGGTCATGAGTATGCTGGCTTCCATAGTTTATCTTATACCCGCTTACTTTGTAGTTCACATTCTGATCTACCTGCAGGGATACAGCGGGGTAAAACGTTTGAAGAAGGAAAAACAATGGACGGTGGAAAAATCATCTGTCATCGCTGTAGACACTTCAGAACATAATTGGTCAACGATTTCGAGAATGTGGAATCTTGTTCCGTTATGGCTTATTGCTGCCAACATTGTGTTTGTCGCTTGGAACTATGACCGGATCCCAGCCCAGATTCCTATTCATTACGATGCTTCCGGCCAAGTGGATCGAATAGCGCAAAAATCGGTCGGGATCATCTTTGCACTCAATCTCATTCAATGCTTGATGGTGTTAATTATGGCGGGTGTACAAGAGGCCATCATTCGAAGCAAACGGCAGGTTCACCCGGAGCAGTCTGAATCGACCAATAATTTAAGACGAAGCTCAAGACGCTATCAAGCTGCTGTCATTCATTTTATCACCTTAATTTCACTGGCGTTGTTTGCTTCTGTTCAATTTTCGATTATCGGGCTTATTGATTCCAGTCTGACCAACTGGACATTAATAGCTGCCATACTTCTGATTTTTGCCGCCTTGATTAGTTTGCCGATGGTTTTGAAAAAAAACAGAACCCTTGTGGCTGAAGCCAATGCCCATACCGTGTTTCCGGATGCCGGTTCAGATGAGCACTGGAAATGGGGATTGTTCTATGTAAATCGCAACGATCCGGCTTTGTTCGTGGAAAAAAGGGGCGGTGTCGGAATCACGATCAATTTGGGCCGGCTGACCGGTTGGGTTTTCTTAATAGCTCCCCTAGTTTTTGCAGGAGCCATTGTTCTTTTTAGTTTTTTTTGAAAAACCGACATATCGCACACCTTCGATGCCTATAATTAGGCCCCTTTAAGCTGACCGTATCCACGGATATCATTATGGTCAACCTTAAAGGGGAATTTCTTTTTCATATACTTTTCCATAGCGTATTTAAAAGCCGATCACTTCGCCTTGTCCTTATATCTTAATGCTAATATGTATTTGTCCAGTTCATTTGTTAACGGGGTTAATTCATAACTCACATCATCTAATGATAGGGTGCTGGTATATGTTAACTTGTTGTCCCCGTCACTGATCGTAAGGTAATATAAATATCCAAAACTACGGGATTGGTCGTTTTTTTTACGGAGCTTTATTTCTTTCAATTTGCTGGAAATATCACTAATTGTTTGTGCATCGTTGATTTTTACTACTTCTCCGCTATCTCCATACTTCACTTCAATTTTCGTAATGTTATTAAAATCGCTTTTTAATATGGTGGACAAGGGGATCGGAACAGCCGGGACATCTTTTAAGGCAATTTCATTGAGGTTCGCATTATAATCTATTGATATCCCTATATTTTCGGCAATGAATCTAATAGGGACATAGGCATGGTTTTCGTAATTTAATACCTTGTATACACTCATGTCCATTCTCTTCTCATTGAAGCTGATCTTCACTGGAAATAAGAACGCTTGAATGGCACCCGAGGCATAAACCATCGTTGACATGGAAACACATGCTCCGCACACAAATCCAATGACATACTTCCTCATTTTGTATTAACCTCCACAATATTGGTATAATTTGTTATACTCTACTGGCGCAACAAAGTTGCTTCCTTCACCTCTGCCTGAACGTTCCGTTACTGCGAAGCAAAGTATAACTCCTCTTTCAGATGTCCTACTCTGCTTAATCCAAATTACCGAAAGATCCGACCACTCTATGGATCCACTTTAAAGGAGAAATGTTATGGAAAAATTATGGATTTTCTTGGCTATTATTGCTAGCCCTATGATTGCATTCCTTTTTATGTATTTGTTTATTGGGTGTTTTGTCGAAGGAAAAGAAAGGCGGAGGGTGGCCGTTTCGATACTTTTTTCTATCCTGGTTTGGGTAACCTTAGGTTGTATTATAATGTCAGCAGGCTAAATACTAGGTTTCATCGTCAATCTTAAGGGGCGTGATAGATCATGAAAATGTCAAAACTCATCTTGGGCATTTGTTTAATAGCCTCATTAGCATTAAATGTTTACTTGATAAAGAATCAAATGACCTCCAATAATAAGCAGCAAAAGATTGATCTAGATTTTAAAGCGTCTATAGGAAGAATTTCCGGATCTCTTGATTCTGTAACCGATGGAAATTATACCGGTTATTTAACCGCGATCGAACATGCCTCCAAAGCACACGCATTATCCAAATATTCATCCTATAATCATGAGACGAGCAACATAACAGGCACAACGTCAGAGCTTATTCATCAATTTAGGAGTCTCTATGCTAATCAAAAAAATTTGACCGATAAAGAAAGACTATTGCAAGGTTTTCAACAATTATCGGCAGATCCCAATAATCGTGAAACTATGGACGACCTTCTTATGTTGCTGAATAAACAATAAAAATACCCCCTTGAGAGGGGGCGTGATCATTACTTATGTGTCTTCGTACCTTTTTTCCGGTGTAAGGGTTGGTGTTGCCTTTGGTGCTCCAATTGTTTTTGAAGCTCTTGTCTTTGTTCGATCGATTATGGGATTGGACGTGAGTGCTGTTCTTTTTGGTGTAGCTTTTTACTTTTGTCGCTGCAGAAGCAGAACCGGCGAAACTGAGTGCGAGCACGGCGCTCATCATGAGCAGGATCAGTTTTTTCATGGTTGTCCTCCTTCATTTCGAAATGAAAATCAGGACCATTTTGCCATATTTCCAGTTATTTGCGACCATAATTTTAAATACATGTTCGAAAAAAACAAGGGGATTCGTAGCGCAGCTTGTAGCGCCGTCGAATCCCTTTTTTGCGATCGTCCATCAAGCCGTCGTCTGAGCCGCACTGCCGGATTGGAGCTGGTACATGCGGTAGTACCGCCCTTGCAGCCGCATCAGTTGCTCGTGATTGCCCCGCTCGACGATCTCGCCGCGATGGAGCACAAGAATTTGATCGGCTTCGCGGATCGTAGACAGCCGGTGAGCGATCACGAACGTCGTCCGGCCTTCGCTGACGACCCTCAGCGCTTCCTGAATGAGTCCCTCCGTCTCGCTGTCGATGCTGGCCGTCGCCTCATCGAGTATGAGGATGGCCGGATCGAAGGCGAGCGCCCGCGCGAAGGAGATGAGCTGCCGCTGCCCGGCAGACAACGTGCTGCCCCGCTCAACCACCGGTTCGTCTATGCCGCCGGGCAGTTGTTCGACGAAGGAGGCTGCGCCGACATCCTTGAGCGCCTGGCGAACCTGCTCCGGCCCAATCCGTTCGTTGTACAGGCTCACGTTGAACTTGATGTCGCCTGCGAACAAGAACGGGTCCTGCAGCACGACGCCCATATGCTTGCGCAGCGCCTGCTTCGAAAGCGTACGGATCTCCGTTCCGTCGACGCGGATTTCCCCTTCCGTCGGCTCGTAAAAGCCGAGCAGCAGGTTCATGATCGAGCTTTTGCCCGAGCCGGTATGCCCGACAAGCGCGATCGTCTCGCCTTTTCGCGCCTCGAACGAAATACTGCGAAGCACGGGCTCTCCGGTTTTGTAAGCGAAGGTAACGTTATCGAAAACGACATGGCCTTCCGGCCGCGGTACTGCGTCCGATGAAGCCACTTCGGTGCCTTCGATGTCGAGCAGGTGGAACACTTTCTCCGCGGACACGACGGCCCGCTGCGCATTGAGCATTTGGTCGAAAATGCCAATGATCGGCTGAAAAAGCCGCCCCGTATAATCGATAAACGCATAGAACACGCCGAACGAGATCGAAGTCTGAAGCGATTGCCCGCCGAAATACCAGATGGCGCCGGCGGTAAAAAAGGCCCCGACGAGTCCCGTGAAATTACGCGAGGACAGCGAAAATACGCGGTTCTGCTTGATATGGTTCCGGTAACGGTCCTCGTTGAGCGCATCGAACTCCCGCAGGCGGTTCTTCTCCTGCCGGAACGCTTGCAGGATCGGCATGACCGCGATCGATTCACTGATCATCGCATTCATATCGCTCAGCCGGGCCCGCATGATCGCAACGTACTTTTGCGAAAATTTCAAATGAATGAACATAACGACGGCAAACAACGGAAGCAGCAGCAGCGAGACGAGCGCCAGCTTGACATCAAGCAAAAATAAGGCGATGTAGATGCCTGCGATGTTGATCGTGCTCACCACGAACGTTGCCATAAAGCTCATGAACAGATCGCGGATCGCTTCCGTATCGTTGGCAATCCGCGATACGACCTGCCCGATCGGCGTATTATCGAAATAGCGGATCGGCATCCGCTGAATGTGGCGCATCAGATCCATCCGCATCCGCTGGATGATACGCAGCGCCGTCGTCTGCAGCGTCAAGCCCTGCACGTAATGCAGAATGCTGCCAAGCGCAAGCAGACCGACGAACAGCCCCAACCAACGAGCGACCGGACCGACGTCATTCTGATAAAATTGCGCCGTCTCTGCCGCAGAGAGCTTGCGCGCCGGGTACACCTCGCTACCGCCTCCGGGCACCGTACGCTTCACCTCGGCCGCTTCCCCATCCTTCGCCGGGCCGACGAGCGACCATTGCCCTTCCAACGCAGCCGGCTGGCGTACCAAGTACAAGCCGCCCTCCAGCTGCAAAATCCGCGCGTCCTTCATCACGGACCGGTTAAAGACGGCGCCGCGGCTTTTCGCCTCCTCCATCCAATCCTGACGAATGTAGAATTTCCCGTCTATCTGCACCCGCTTGACCTCTTCCTTTGGCAGATCAAGGCCGGAGGCGATTTCAACCCACGGCAGCCCGATGGCCCCGATGTGACGGTCGATGATCGTTTTGGCGATAAACGGTCCGGCCAGCTCCGCGCTGACCGCACAGCACAGCACCAGCAGCGCTACCGCGATGCGGTATTTAAAAAGCAGCGCGTAACCGAGCAGCCTGCGCAAAATGGGTTTGCCCGATGATTCGTTCGTTTCTATGGCGATATGACTCACGTCCTTCCCGATTGGCCTGGAATCGCGGCCTTATGATGAAGCGTCCAGCAAGCTTGCTTCGAGCTGCTGACGCTCGAACTGCTCTTTATACCAGCCGCCGCGCTGCAGCAGTTGCTCGTGCGTGCCTTCCTCCGCGATGCGCCCGTCCTCCAGCACGACGATCCAGTCGGCATGCATGACGGCGGACAGCCGGTGCGTGGCGATCAGCGTCGTTTTCCCGGCGCGCTCCGCACGGATGTGCCCGAGAATGGCGCTTTCGGTGCGGGCATCCACAGCAGACAGCGAATCGTCGAGAATGAGAATTTCCGGATCGGTCAGCAAAGCGCGCGAAATGCTTACCCGCTGCTTTTGTCCGCCGGACAGCATGACGCCGTTCTCGCCAACGATCGTTTGCAGCCCTTCCGGCAGCTGCTCCACATCCTGCGTAAATGAAGCCATCTCAATGGCCCGGCTGATTTCCTCCGGCGAAGCGTTCGGACGCCCCAGCGCAATGTTGTCGCGCACGGACTTGGACAGCAGCAGATGCTCCTGCGATACGTAACCGATCCAGCCGCGTACGTGCTCGATCGCTAGCTCCTCGATCGGCACATCCGAAAGACGTACGCTGCCCGCCGGGGCCGGGTAGAATCGCAATAGTTGCTTCAGCAGGGTGCTTTTGCCGCTGCCAGTCCGCCCTACGATGCCGAGTGTCTGCCCGCGCTCAAGCCGCAGGGAGACGCCGGTCAAGCTATCTTGGGCCGCTCCCGGGTAGCGGAACGTAAGGTCGCGCAGCTCGATCGATTCCGGGCGGCCGACCTCTACGGGATGAGCAGGATTTTGCACGTCGGGCTGCTGCTCGAAGCTGCGCGTCAAGCGGTCGACGGAAGCCGTCCCGCGCTGCAGCACGTTGATGAACTCGCCGAAGGCGATCATCGGCCAGATCAGCATACCGAGGTAAATGTTAAACGAGACGAGCTGCCCGAGCGTAATGTCGTTGTGGAACACCAGATACGCTCCGTACCCTATGCCGATAACGTAGCTCAGGCCGACGATCAGCGAGATGGCCGGATGGAACAAAGCATTGATGGCGGCCACGCGGATGTTCTTATCCATTACGTCACGGGTGATCCGGTCAAATGCGTCGAGGTCATGCTCCTCCTGCACATACGAGCGGATCACGCGCATGCCGGAAATCGACTCCAGCGCTTGATCGTTCATCCTTCCGAATGCCGTCTGCGCGGCAATGAACCGCTTTCGCGTATGCTTGCCGAGAACGCTGATCAGCACCGTAAGCAGCGGCAGCGGCAGTAGTGCCGCCAGCATCAACTTCCAGCTGATGAACGAAATCATCGTCACGAGCACGACCGTCGTGCCGACAATCGTATTCACAAGCGTCATGACGCCATAACCGGCCGTCTGGCCGATGGCAGGCACGTCATTGGTGGCTAGAGCCATCAGTTCCCCGGTGCTGTTGCGCTGGAAAAAGGACGGCGACATCCGGGTCAAATGAGCGGTTAACCGGCTGCGCAGTAGCTTTTCGAGCAGCAGCGAATTGCCGAACAGCGTCGTGATCCATACGTAGATCATGATGTAAAGCACAACGGCCAAACCGATGAGCAGCAGCACGCTCTGCCGCAGCCCTTCGGCGGTCAGAGAACCGGTACGGATGTGGTCAATGACGCTTCCGATCATCCGCGGCGGCAAAATATTCAGCACGCTGACCGCAGCCATCAGCACGATAGCCAGCGCATACCGCCCCCAGCGGTCGCGAAAAAACCAGGCAAGGCGCCCGACAAACGACAAAGGAATCCACCTCTTTCTCTCTATGAATTGAAATTGCTTAGAGTATCCGAATTCTTGGTATAGGAAACATACATTCGCTTTTCACTCTAATACCATACCATATTATGGGCGTCTTGCCACCGGGAATTTTTTTATGAAATGAATTTTCTTGCCACTAACTTTGCAGGAAAAGTCAATCCATTTCATAGCTGGATTCTGGTATCATGGACTAAAACAAAAAAGGGCCCTCCCATTTATTCAACAACGGACAAGTGGTAGTATTAAATTATAAAGCAATCGTTTTTCGGCATAAAATAAAAAGAGCCTTCGCCGCTGGAACGGCAAAGACTCTAGGAAAAAAAGCTGTGGCCGAACCCCACGGCGCGCAAAGATTGAATCTAAGCGAAACCCACCGTTAGGCAGCCAACTTATCAAGACTTTTTTGCAAAGATATGAGTGCTATAAAGCACTCAGGCTGTCGATAAAGCTCTGTTTTTAAAGGGCTCGCTTGAATAATTAATTTAATTCCTGAAATATCGAGCATATAAAAAGCAGAAGAT
>NZ_JAHNZO010000052.1 GCF_018998565.1 Paenibacillus oleatilyticus
GCGCGTGCGCGAGCGCGAGGCCGCCGGCGAGCGCGTAGGCGGCGAGCGACGCCCAGGCGGCGCCTTCGATGCCGTAGCGCGGCACGAGCGCCACGCTGGCGGCGACTTTCACCGCGGCGGCGAGCAGCAGGTACAGCACCGGCGCGCGCACGGCGCCGAGGCCCTGCAGCACGCTTCCCGCGACGATGTTCACCGCCGAGAACAGGGCGGTGAACGCCAAGACCGCCATCGCCGCCGTGCCTTCGGCGCTCTTGAAGAACATCACGTTCAGCGGCTCCGCCAGCAGAGCGAGCCCGAACGAAGCGGCAAGCCCGATCAGCCAGGTCAGCCGCAGGGACAAGCCCGCGCGTGCGCGCACCGCCTCCGCATCGCCGCGCCGGAGCGCTTCGGCGATCGCCGGAACGAGCGCCGCGGACATCGAAGAGGCGATCATCGCGACCAGTTGCACGAGCGGCAGCCCGTGGTTGTACAGCCCGAACTGATACAACGCTTCGCTCTCGTCGAAGCCGGCCGAACGAAGCAGCCGGGGCATCGTAAACGAATCGACGAGCGTTAAGATCGGCATCGCTACGGAGCCGAGACAGAGCGGCAGCGCATAGGCGGCCAGCCGTTTCGCCAGCGCCCAGTCGCGCCGCCAGCCGCCGCCGTCCCCCTCACCCGGGACTTGCTCGCGTCTCGGCTCCTTACGCCAGTACCACAGCATGACCGCGAGTCCCGCCAGCGCGCCCGTCACCGAGCCGAACGTCGCGCCTGCGGCGATTCGTTCCGGCCCCAAGCCAAGCCGCATCAGAGCCAGCAGCAGAACGACCATCGTCGCCACCCGCACCGTCTGCTCCACCACCTGAGACCAAGCGGTCGGCCGCATATCCTGGTAGCCTTGATAGTAACCGCGCAGTGCAGACATTAGAGGCACGACGAGCAGGGCATACGACACGCTTCGTATCGCCGGAGCCGTTTGCGGCGCAGCCATCCATCGCGCAAGCGTCTCCGCCCCGAAATACAGCAGCGAAAAAAAGATGATTCCGGTGACCATCAGCGATAAGGAAGCCACCCGGAGCACGCGCCGGGCCTCATGATACTGCCGTTCGGCTGCATACTCCGACACAAACTTCGATACGACCAGAGGAAATCCGGCCGTAGCCAAAACCAAAATCAATATGTACAACGGATACACGGCATTGTATATACCAAAGACCGCATCGCCCGCCAGATTTTGCAGCGGAATTTTTTGCAGCGTGCCGATCAGCTTCGAAATGACGGCCGCCAGACCGAGCAGGGCCGCCCCTTGCAGCAGCGCCGAGCCTTTTCCGCCGTCCCGGTCTTTGCTGTTCGTCACCTCAGGCCCGCCTGCCTCCATCCGCTCCGATCGCTCTTTCATCACGCTTCCCCTTCGTTCCCGCGACCGGTCCCTCATCCGTCCGGCGAGAGACCCATTCGGACAGATTTTGCAGCCCCATTATACCGCAATTCGCAATCCTTTTCCAAAAACGCAAAAAGCTTCCCGATTCCCTCCAAGGGATTCTTATCAGGAAGCTGCGCATCGCTGTCCATCGGCGGAGCTATTGCTCCATCTGCTTTGCCAGAAAGCCGGCGGCCGTTTCCGCCATCTTCAATTCCATTTGACCCATCTTCACGTTCTCGTCCTTGTTCAGCAAAATCACCGAACCGATCGGATCGCCCCCCGCCACGATCGGTGCAATTACATACGAGCTGTACGTCTCCGTAACGTCCTTACAAATTTCATAAGAGCCGCCGCTGGTTTCCAGTGTCGCTTTGCGGTTTTCCATGCTTTGTTCAACCAGCGAACCGATCTGCTTCTCCAAAAAATCTTTTTTTGAGCCGCCGGCCACGGCAATGATCGTATCGCGGTCGGATATCATCGTGATATGGTTCGTGCTCTCATAGAGCGATTCGGCATATTCCTTGGCAAAATCGCCAAGCTCGCCGATCGGAGAATATTTCTTTAAAATAACTTCCCCGTCCCGGTCCACAAAAATTTCAAGCGGATCCCCTTCCCGAATACGCAGGGTGCGGCGTATCTCCTTCGGGATTACGACCCTGCCAAGATCGTCGATACGACGAACGATTCCAGTTGCTTTCATGTTTCTAGATGCCTCGCTTTCCAAGAAGAATGGGATACAGACTGGATATGACCCTGTATGCAAAATGGAGGGAATTCGACTGACCCTAGTATTCTTCAACTCCCGGCGGCCTATGCATGTCCCGCTCCGGCACGGTTGCAGGCGCTTGGTCGAACGATTAAGCCGTCGCTGTTTACATTATGTCCAAAAAAATGAAAACAAAACAGGGCACCCCATGGGGTACCCTGGTAATTGTTACTTGCCGCCTTCCGTCTTCGGCGCATCCGTTTTTGGAGCGTCCGTTTTCGGAGCATCGTTTTTAGGCGCGTCGGTTTTCGGAGCTTCCGCCGGCTTTTTCTCCTCCGGCTTCGGCAGGTTGTTCGTCTGAATCAGACCCGGCAGTTCTTTCTCCACAAAATCGTACACCTTCATCTCGGCCGCTGCGGAGCGCAGCTCCGGCTTGACATCATCGAGCGTTTTGGTGTTGCGGGATTCCACTTTCATTACATGGTAGCCGAACGACGTTTCCACCGGATCGCTGATCTTCCCGATCGGCAGTTCCGCCGCCGCTTTCTTAAACTCGGGCACCCACTGGGAGATGTCCGCGTTCTCGTACTTGCCGCCATTCTCTTTCGAGCCCGGGTCGTCCGAATATTCTTTCGCCAGCGCGTCAAAGTCGCCGCCCTTGTTCAGCTTGTCCTGAACTTCCTTCGCACGCTTAAGCGCATCTTCCTTGGAGCGAGTTTCCTTGCCTGTCGCAGGATCGTTGATCCCGACCAGAATATGTCTGACCGTTGCCGTCACATAGGCGGTTTTGTCCTGCTCCAATTTGGTGTTATAAGCCGTTTGAATCTCTTGGTCGGACACTTTGCTTTCCTCGGAGACAATCGCCGTGATGCTGCGCTTCACGAACTCCTCCACGTCTTTCTGCTCCAGCTTCGCATCCTTGAGCTGCTTCTCCATGCCGCCTTCCTGAGCGTTCAGGAAGCCCTTGATTTGTTCGAACTGGGTGTTATACTGCTTTTCAGCTTCCGCCTTCGCTTTGTCGTCCGCACGGGAGGACAAAATTTTAAAAGTGACGAGCTGCTTCATCATATCCTGCTGAAAGGCAGGGTCGTCCTTGAATTGCGCATATTGCTTATAAAAGAACGCGTTCACGTTCAAAAAGGTATCGAATTCGCCGCGCGTGACTTGTCCGTCCTTGTATGTCACAAGCACCTCGCTCGGTTTGCCTTTATCGGCAGCAGCCGTTGCCGCTTCGTCCTTTTTCTTGCCGCAACCTGCAGCGACACCCGCGATCAATACGAGCGCACAAAGAGCCATAAGCCCTTTCCGCAACGGTTTCCGTTTATTTTGCCACATTCTGCAGCTCTCCCTTCGATTTCAACACACGCTTGTATTGTACCAGAAACCTTTCCAGCAAAGCGATGGTTTCTTCTGGCTTCAATCCTTTTCCCTTGAGCTCGATGTGGATTTGCGGTCCGCTGATCAGCTTGACCCGATTCTCGAATTCGCCCGACAGCTGGAACAGCTTCTGTCCGTCCAGGTTGCCGTTCTGATCGGGGTGAATTTTCAGCTCGTAATCGAGCCCCTTCTGCGAGATGATCTCAATGCCGTACAAGGCACCGTACACCTTCAGCCGTGCGGCGGTCAACAAATTTTGCACCGCATCCGGCAGATCGCCAAAACGGTCGACCAATTCGTCCTCAAGCTCCATCGCTTCATCCAAAGTTTGAATGGCCGCGACTTTTTTGTAAATCTCGATTTTTTGCACGCTGTCGTAAATGTAGTCGCCGGGAATGTAAGCGTCCAGCTGGATATCGAGCTGCGTCGACCATACTTTCGTCTCCTGCACGGCTTCGCCGCCCAATTCCTTCTTGCGCTTCTGAATTTCCTCGGCCAGCATTTGCGAATACAGATCGAAGCCTACCGACGCGATAAATCCGTGCTGCTCCGCACCGAGCAAGTTGCCCGCACCGCGGATGGACAAGTCTCTCATCGCAATTTTAAACCCGGATCCAAGTTCTGTAAACTCTTTTATCGCCTGCAGCCGCTTCTCCGCCACCTCCGTCAGCACCTTGTCGCGCTGGTACGTAAAGTAGGCGTAAGCGATCCGGTTCGAGCGACCGACCCGGCCGCGAAGCTGATACAGCTGAGACAAGCCCATCTTGTCGGCGTCGTGGACGATCAGCGTATTGACGTTCGGGATATCGACCCCGGTTTCGATGATGCTGGTGCTGACCAGCACGTCGTACTCACCGTCCAGGAAGTCGAGAATGGTCTTCTCCAGCTCCTGCTCGGACATTTGGCCGTGCGCAACCGTCACTCGGGCGTCAGGCACGAGCATCGAGATTTGATCGGCCATTTGGGTAATTCCCTGCACGCGGTTGAACAGGTAATAGACCTGGCCCTCGCGCGCCAGTTCCCGTTCGATCGCTTCCCTAACCAGCGAGGCGCTGTATTCGACGACATACGTTTGCACCGGAAAACGGTTTTCCGGCGGCGTCTCGATGACCGACAAATCCCGTACGCCGAGCATGGACATATGCAGAGTACGGGGAATCGGCGTCGCGGTCAGCGTCAGCACGTCCACGTTCGTCTTCAGCCGCTTCAGCTTTTCCTTGTGCGATACGCCGAAGCGCTGTTCTTCGTCGACAATCAGCAGCCCCAAATCCTTGAACTGCACATCCTTCGACAACAGCCGGTGCGTCCCGATCACCACGTCCACGGTGCCGTTCTTGATGCCTTTCATCGTTTCGGTCTGCTCCTTCTTGGAGCGGAACCGGCTGAGCACTTGAATGTTGAACGGATAGCCCGAGAACCGCTCCCGGAACGTCTCGTAATGCTGCTGCGCCAAGATGGTCGTCGGCACGAGCACCGCTACCTGCTTGCCGTCAATCGCCGCCTTGAACGCCGCGCGGATCGCCACCTCGGTTTTCCCGTATCCGACGTCGCCGCACAGCAAGCGGTCCATCGGTCTGGGCTTCTCCATGTCTTTCTTGATTTCTTCAATGGCCCGAAGCTGATCCGACGTTTCCTCGTACGGGAACATGCCCTCGAATTCCTGCTGGTAGTTCGAATCTTGATTGAAAGCGTAGCCCGGCGTCGCTTGACGATCCGCGTACAGCTTGATCAGATCGTCGGCAATATCCTGTACGGACGCGCGGGCCTTGCTTTTCACCCGATTCCAGTCGGCGCCTCCGAGCTTATAGACCTTCGGTTCCTTGCCTTCTTCCGAGCCGACGTACTTCTGCACATGATCGATCTGATCGATCGGCACCGACAGCTTGTCGCCGCCGGCGTACAGGATGTGTAGATAATCTTTATGAATGCCGCCGACCTCAAGCGTGCCGATGCCGACAAATTTACCGATCCCGTGGTTGACGTGGACGACGTAATCGCCGATTTTGAGCTCTTGGTAATTTTTAATCCGCTCGGCGTTTTCGATCTTTTTGTCCACCTTGCGCGCTTTGCGCTGCTTCTGCGTGAACATCTCGCCTTCGGTAATGACGACCAGATGTATGCCCGGCAGCTCGAAGCCGGTCTGCAGACTGCCGTCGACGATTTGCGGCTCTTCAATGTGATAGTCGGCCAGCACGCGCTTGATGCGGTCGACCCGCTCCGCACCGCTCGCGACCATCATCACCTTCGCGCCGGACTTTTTCCAGCGCTCCATTTCGCTTTTTAGCAGATTCATCTGCCCGTGGAAATTTTGCATCAGGCGGCACATGAAGTTGACGATGTTCTGCGGCGACGTCTGCGGCACCTGACGCAGGAACAGCGACATGTACAAGGTCGGATACGGTCTGCGGTGCAGCAGCGTCTCGTACGGCTTCGACAGCACGAGCTGTGGCAGGCACTTGCCGTCCTGCAGCGACATGGTCATCCATTCGGCCTCGTCCTTCTCCAGCTGTTTAGCCGTCTCCAGCAGCCGGGCCGGTTCGTCCACGATAAGAATGGAATCCTTGGGCATGTAATCGAGCAACGTCTGGCGCTGCGGGAACAGCAAGGAGACGTATTTGAACATCCCTTGAAAATGCTGCCCCTCGCGTAGCAGCTCGATCTCGTGACCGATGCCTTCGAGTAGCCGGTCCTTCGCCCCTCGGTCCGACATTTTGCCGATCTGCTCCTGGAGCAGCTCATACGCATGCTGCGCCGCCGATTGTAACCGTTTACGGTCGGCTACGATTTCACGACAGGCCGTAATGACAAGCTCGGAGCATTTATGAATCGACCGCTGATCGGCCGGGTCGAACGTCCGAATCGAGTCCACCTCAATATCGAACAGCTCAATCCGGTACGGGTTCGGCGAAGTGAGCGGATAAAAATCGATAATGCCCCCGCGAACGCTCAGCTCCCCTTTGTTCTCGACACGCTCTACGCGTTCGTAGCCGAGCTCGACCATCCGGCCGATGAACGACTCCAGGTCAAGCGTATTTCCAACGGCGACGCGAAGCTTGGCTTCCGCAATGGACGCCTGGTCCGGCAGCAGCCGCCGCATCCCGGCATACGGCACGATAACGATCCCGCGAAAGTTATCCGCCAGCTTGGACAGCGCGTCGATCCGCTGCGCCAGCATTTCCGGGCTTGCGATCGCCGCTTCGGCCGCCAGAAGCTCCTGGGCCGGAAACAGCAGAACCTGGCCTTCCGGCACCAACTCGGCCAAATCTTCGAACATCTTTTGCGCAGAAAACATATTGTGAGTCACGACAAATAGAGGCTGCTGCAGCTCCTCGTAAAGCGAAGCCAGCATCACCTGCCGCGAAGAACCGGTCAACCCGGCTATTAACTGTTCTCTCATCCCCGAACGTAGGCCGGACACGACGCTTTGAAAATCGTTGTCCGCGGAGAACGCCTGAATTAAAGCCTGCAAAACAGGACACCCCTCTCAACCGCGTAACACTAAAAAAGCCTAGAAGTCCCGTGAATAAGCAGCAGTGCGGGCATCATCGCTTCTGAAGCAGCGAATCGGAAGGACGATCCGCCCGCGCAGCGGCCTCTTATTCACCGGACTTTAGGCCGATCCTTAACCAAAAAGCCGGATAGCCGAAATGCGAACAACCCCTATTGCAGAGGATTCGCGAGGAGCGAGAGCTCCGGATTGGCATCCAGCGCTTCCTTGCAGTAATCGCAAACCACCTTGACGGTGACATCCCCATTCGGGTTATACGATATTATATCTCTCCGCTCCTCGGGGGTCAAGAAATGGAAACCGAGTTGAAACTCGCTCACTTCCCCCTGCCGGATTTCTCCGATTACGGTCTGACAATGACGACAAACATATTTCAGGGCCATTGGACTTCCTCCTCCCGCTTGCCTTGCCAAGCGCCGTTTTTACTTATTATGGCCGGGATGGGAGGAGATTAGCCTCTAGACTAACGCTTTTTCTTTACCAAAAAGGAAACGGCTCAGCCGTTGAATTTAGCCATTGTCTTCTCGAACGGATGCTCCAATATATGCTCCATGGCATCGACCGTCTTGTCGAGCAGTCCGGGCATCTGTTGAAACTCTTCTTTGCTGAACGGGCTCAGCACGTAATCGGCAATGTCTCTGCCGGGCGCGGGCCGCGAAATGCCCATTCGAATGCGCCGAAACGACTGCGTGCCCAAGTGGGCGATGGCCGACTTGATCCCGTTATGCCCGCCTGCGCTTCCTTGATAGCGCAGCCGGATTTGCCCGTAGGGCGTATCCAAATCGTCGTACACGACGATAAGGTCCTCGATGGCGGCTTTGTAAAAATCCATGAAGGCGCGCATCGACTCCCCCGACAAGTTCATGTACGTCTGCGGCTTCAGCAGATACACCTTCTGTCCCGCAACGTGACCTTCTCCCAGCAGTCCCTTGCATTTGCTTTGCGTAATTTTGATGCCGTGCTTGTCGGCAAAACGGTCCAGCGCCATAAAACCGATATTATGCCGCGTCGCTTCGTACTGCCGTCCCGGATTGCCGAGACCCACAAACCATTTCAACCTGACCTGCCCCTTTCAACTCCATGGGGTGAAACGATACCCTAAACTTATCATAACCGAAAAAAACGTCCCGCGCCAATTTCGCGATAAGCAGCAGGTACTAGCGGCTGCGGACATAAAGAAAAAGCGCATCGATCCAAGCCGACACGCTCTCTCCAATTTATGCTTCAGCCTTCTCCGCCGTCTCGGCGGCATTCCCCTCGGGGGCTTCCGCTTCCGGCTCGGCTTCTTTCTGCGGCGTCAGGATCGTGGCGACCACGTCGTGCGCGTCCGTCTTCACCTCGACGCCCTCCGGCAGCTTGAGCTCGGATACGAGCATGCTTTGTCCGATTTCAAGCCCGCTGACATCGACTTCGATAGAAGCCGGGATCTGCTGCGGCAGACAGCGGATCTCGATTTCGTGGTGCTGAATCTGCAGAATCCCGCCGACCTTAACCCCTTCAGGGTCTCCGATATATTCCAGTCGAACCGTCGTCTGGACCGGCTCGTCCATATTGATCTGATGAAAATCGACATGCAGCAGTTGGCGGCTCAGCGCATCCCGCTGCACTTCGTTGATCATGACCGGCTGCTTGCCAAATTGCGGAACGTCCAAGTCGATAACCGCATGCGGATTCGTCTTCAGCAGCGCAAGCAGTTCCTTCTGGTCGATGGCGATCGGCGTCTGCGTCACTTTTTTTCCGTAGACGACGCCGGGGACTTTTCCCTCGGCCCGCAGCCGGTTGCGGTCGCTTTTCGTCCGGCCTGTCCGAGCTTCCGCTTTGAGCGATGTAGCCATAAGAAAACCTCCTTCAATTTGGGTGAAGCCCTAGCTTCTTACTACTTTACCCAATTGAAGGAGGTTCGAAACATCGCTGTATAGGATTAGCGGCAAGTTCCTTGCGATAAGTTCGCTCCGCTCTTACTTCTTCGCCTTCTTCGCCGCAAATTTGGTGCGAAGCTTGTCGGCGTAGCCCTGCTTGTTCACCTGACGTTCCCGGGCAATCGCCACGTCGCCGTCTCCGACTTCGTGCGTAATGGTAGAACCGGCCACGACATAGGCTCCTTTGCCGATTTTGACCGGAGCGATGAGGTTGACGTTGCTGCCGATAAACGCATCTTCCTCCACTTCGGTCAGCTGCTTGTTGAAGCCGTCATAGTTAACGGTAATCGCTCCGCAGCCGAAGTTGACGTTCCGGCCGATGACCGCATCGCCGACGTAGCTTAAATGCGACACCTTCACGTCGTCCGCAAGCTTGGCATTTTTGATTTCGACGAAATCGCCGATTTTTACGTTTTGGCCAAGGTCCGCTCCCGGCCGCAAATAAGCATATGGTCCTACGGACGATCCATCGCCGACGACCGCTTCCTGCAGCACAGAGTGCTTGATGGTGACGCCACTGCCGATCGAACTATCCGTGATATCCGCTTGCGGTCCGATGACACAGTCTTCGCCGATCATCGTTTTCCCCCGGAGCATTGTTCCCGGCAGCACTATCGTATCCGCTCCGATCTGCACGTCCGCTTCAATATAGGTGCTTGCCGGATCGATCATCGTAACGCCCGCAAGCATATGGCGGCGGTTAATCCGCTCGCGCATCGTTTGCTCCGCCACAGACAATTGCAGACGGTCGTTCACGCCGAACGACTCTGCCTCGTCTTCCAGCACGTAGCCTTCGACAATCTGCCCCTGACCGACGAGGATGCCGATCACGTCCGTAATGTAGTATTCGTTCTGCGCATTGTCGTTTTTCACAAGCGCCAGCGCTTCGAACAGCTTCCGGTTGTCGAAGCAGTAGGTGCCGACGTTCGTTTCCTTGACCAGGCGCTGCGCTTCGTTGCAGTCCTTCTGCTCCACGATCTGCGTCACGTACCCGCGCTCGTCCCGGATGATCCGCCCGTAGCCGGTGGGATCGTCCACAACCGCCGTCAGCAGCGTAGCCGCCGCGCCCTTCTCCTGGTGCAGCTTGATCATGCCTTCAAGGGTGCTGTCCGAAATCAGCGGCGTATCTCCGTAGATGACAATCGTCAAGCCGTCCTCCGCGGCCAGCAGATCTTTGGCCTGAAGCACGGCATGGCCTGTCCCGAGCTGCTGCTCCTGCAGCGCATACTCGACCCGGTCGCCCAAATACGCTTGAACGGCTTCCGCTCCGTGACCGACGACGACGACTGTACGAGAAGCATGTATATTTTCCAATGCGGTGACCACATGATCGACCATCGGTTTACCGCATACCTGGTGCAGCACTTTATATAATTTCGATTTCATTCGTTTCCCCTGACCTGCAGCCAGTACGATCCCCATGATGTTCAAGTTTCGTCCATCCCCTTTGATCCAATGTATTGTTTTCTTTTTATGATACGGTTTCTATCCGTGAAACGCCAGTCCCAATATATCCTGCCCGGTTATAAAAGAAAAGAGAGCCTTTTGGCCCTCTTCATAAATCGTATTAAGCTCCTTCTTCGATGACTTCCTCTTCCGTTGCGGCACGCTCATATTCCGCTAACACGGCCGCTTGAATTTTCTCGCGGGTTGAAGAGGAAATCGGGTGAGCGATATCTCTGAATTCTCCGTCCGGGGTCCGCTTGCTAGGCATGGCCACGAACATGCCGTTGTTACCGTCAATCACACGAATGTCATGGACTACAAATTCGTTATCGATGGTAATGGAAGCAATGGCTTTCATTCTGCCCTCGGAGTTCACCCTGCGAAGTCTGACGTCTGTAATTTGCACTTCTGATTCACCACCTTTTTCCATCTTGGAGACATGAACTATAAATTCCACATTTTAGGGCAAATTCCTGCTAAATCTCTAAAGTTTTTGAGCAATTTTATAAATACTTTATAAATTTGAAATTATTCGACACTTAACGCCGCAATAAGCTCGATTTCGACAAAAACGTCCTTCGGCAGTCGTGCAACTTCGACAGTTGAACGCGCCGGTTTGTGGTCTCCGAAGTAGGTTGCATAGATTTCATTGACCTCAGCGAACTGATTCATGTCTTTGATGAACACCGTGGCCTTGATCACGCTCTCGAATGTTGCCCCCGCTTCCTCCAAAACCGCTTTCAAATTCCGGAAGACTTGGTGCGTCTGCTCGGCAATGCCGCCTTCGACGATTTGGCCTTCGGGATTAAGCGGAATTTGACCGGAGGTAAATAACAGATTGCCGAATTTGATTGCTTGTGAATAAGGACCGATAGCGGCAGGCGCCCGGTCCGTAGAGATACGTTCTAATGTCATATGCTTTTGTCACTCCTCGATTAGATTAGAAACCTCTTCTTGAAAATAGTTGCCCGGCTCGGCCGTAATCTGCCGTGTCTTCGGGTCGACGGCGGACAGCTTGGCAAGCGAGACGTAATCCTCGACCAAATGTTCCTCGACTTCGCCCGACTCGACGAAGACGCCGACGCCTTTGACCGTGGCTTTAAACTCCTGCAGCAGGTCCATCATGCCATGAATCGTTCCGCCCACCCGCATGAAATCGTCGATGATCAGCACCTTGGCTTCTTCCTTGAGCGCCCGTCTGGACAAAGACATCGTCTGGATGCGTTTATTCGAGCCGGATACGTAGTTGATACTGACGGCGGAACCTTCCGTCACTTTATTGTCGCGGCGCACGATGACGACCGGCAGGTTCAAATAAGTAGCGGTGGCGTAGGCCAGCGGGATGCCTTTCGTTTCCACCGTCATGACCACATCGATATCGTTCCCCGAAAAAGCGGATGCGAACATTTTGCCGACTTCATTCAAAATCATCGGCTGCCCCATAATATCGGACATGTACAAATACCCGCCTGGCAGGATGCGTTCGGGCTGCTCCAACTGGCGGCACAACTGGGTGATGAATTGCAATGAATGCGATTTCGATACTTTCGGTATGAACTTGACGCCGCCGGCTGCTCCCGCGAGCGTCTGAAGCTCCCCAAGCCCTTCCTCTTCAAACACTTCTTTAATGATAGCCAAATCTTCGCTGATGGACGATTTGGCGGAATTGTATCGGTCTGCGAATGTCGTCAAAGGAATCAGCGTATGGGGGCGGATCAGCAAGTATTGGGTCATCTCGACCAATCTTGCGCTTCTTTTTAATTTCTTCATGAGCGTTCCCCCTACACGTCGGATAAATAGCTACAAATCCGAATAATATATTGTGAATATACCATTTTTATACGTATTTATTCAAGCTGTCCATGCAAAAGATGATGACACAAACGTGACATTCATTGGCTCCTTTACGTAAGCAGACGGACAGCGAACACATCCTTGCAAAATCCCCGCAGCCCGTTGTAAATGCGCGGAATTTTCGTTTCCTTGGACACGAGGCCGAACACCGTCGGACCACTGCCTGACATCAGCACGCCTTCGGCACCCAGCTTGATCATAACTTCCTTCAGCTGGCGCACTTCGGGATACAGATCCAACGTCACTTCCTCCAGCACGTTGCCAAGCTCGCTGCACAGCAGATCGAACCGCTTCTCGCGAATCGCCCGAAGGACGCCTTCCGTCGACGGATGCTTCCGGATTCCGGCAGCGTTCAGCTTGCCGTATATTTCCGAGGTGGACACATTGATCGGAGGCTTGGCCAAAATGACCCAGCACTGAGGCGGCGATTCGATCGGCTCCAGCTTCTCTCCCCGGCCGCGCGCAATGGCCGTCCCTCCCGTCACGCAAAAGGGCACGTCCGAGCCCAGCTCAGCCCCAAGCTTCTGCAGCTCGTCCGATCCGATCCCGAGCCTCCACAGCCGGTTCAAGCCGCGCAGCGTCGCTGCGGCATCGCTGCTTCCTCCGGCCAGGCCCGCGGCCACGGGAATCTTTTTGTCCAAATGAATATATACGCCCTGCTTCACGTCGTACCGGTCTTTAATGAGCCGGGCGGCCTGAAAGGCAAGGTTCTTCTCGTCGAGCGGGATATACCCGGCCTGGCTGGAGATAATGATCGTATCGCGGGGCAGCTCCTGCATCTCGATACGGTCCGCCAAATCGACCATGGTCATTACCATTTCGACTTCATGGTAACCGTCTTCACGCTTATGTAAAACATCCAGCGACAAATTGATTTTTGCCGGCGCTTTCTCAAACACTTTCATGTCGACACCTTCTTTGCACCTGTCTGTCATCCCGTTAATCGAAGGCATGATGCCGTTCATCCTAATACTATACCAAAAACGCTACAAAAAAAAGCTAAAGCTCCATAACGGGCGCTCTAGCTTGAGGATTCTCCGGAAATGAAGGTCCGGGTTACGGCGCGAAGGAAGTGTAGCCCGTTTGAACCGGATTTGGGGCAATTGCATAAGCAGGCGGCAACCCATAAGACGGTTGTCCGGCGTAAGGCGTTTGTCCGTAAGGCGCATAGGCTTGAGAACCAACCGGCGCCGGCTGGAAGCTGACCGGTTCGCGTACCGGCGCAGCCGCCGATTGCTGGTTCGCTAAGGCCTGCTCGGCGATTTGGATCGCTCGCTTGACCATATTGCCCGCATCCTTCGTACGAATGCCGCCCCAGCCTTCCCGCTGAACCGTATCGTAGAATCCCAAATCTTTAGCCAGCTCATATTTGAATGATTCCGACATGATCCCCCGACTTCTGCGTCCCATATCGCGTTCCCCCTCATTTTTAGGATGATATCCGTACGGTCTATTATGCACCTGACGCAGCAGAATCATACGGTCCGCAGTCTTTTCCAGGGAGAATGGGGAATCTTGGCTTCCATTAAAAAAACGGCTGACCGTAAGAGCGGCCAACCGTTATGTACTTATTGATGTATCGTAATCCTTACTTCACCGTCATCGCCATGCACAGTAACTTCGACGGATTCTGTCAGGATGTCTGCATAGCTGTAAGAAACGCGCTTGAACGCATGCTGTTCCTGATCCAGCTTGACAATAAAAACGGAAGGGTAGGTTTCCTCCAATACACCGGATCGTTCGATTGTCTTACGGCGACCACCATTCGCTTTTAACATAATCTTCTGTCCGACATGAGGTTCCAAACTACGTTTGATCTCCAACAGCGAATTTTTTGCCATTGACCACTACCACCTCTTTCCTTAACGATTATAACGCAACGACAGTAGTATGTCAATTTAAGCCGAATATTATATCAGCCATACAAACCGGTTGTCAACGGAATTTTTCCTTAATGTGATGCGGTATTCCAAAAAATCGAGGGTACTCCGTTCACAATATTGTAAAAAGTTGGTGCGCGAGGCAAAATAAAAAGCACCTTTCGGCGCTTATTTATGAATCGCATATTCAATTCGGGGAACGCCCCGGCGATAGCTCCCGCGGGACTCGATACCGCCCAGCCCTTCCAATCCGCTATGGGTCAGCCCGATGACATCAACGATATTCACCGTATCCTTAATGGGGGTAAAAGCTACCTTGGCCGCAATGCACAAGGGATCGAGCGCGTGAATCAACACGCGGGCCGGCGAACTGGCATAATTGGCTCCGGCCTGCATCAGCGCCTCAAAATGCGACTGGCACGCCCCTGCGACGATCGTCAGGGTATCGCGGTTTTTTTCGAACTGACGGGCCACGCGAACGGCATTGACGAAATTATGCGAGTTTTTGTAGCTGGTGAGCTGGGTAATATCTCCATAGGTTCGTCCGCGCTGCTTCAGAAGGCCGTCGTGACCCGTAATCACGACAATATCCGGCTGCAGCTGGGGAAGCAGGCGGTACAGCGCATCGGCCATATTCGCCTCCGCCACATAGTAGCCGTCCGCCGGAACGCGGAGCTCATTATAAAGAACCATGCATTTGCGCAAATAGTTCGGGTCGCCGTCCAAATGCAGTACTTTGCCAGGCAGTTCAAAATAAGCCGGGCGGGGCTTGGGAGGGTCCGCAGGCTCCGCGCTTTGCCATCCGTCCGATTGCTCCTGCGGAGCTGCTCCGGCTCCCGATCGTCTCATTGCTTCCAGCCATTTGGGACGCATCGCCCCCATCTTTTCAAGGGGATCGATCTGCGGGGCCATCTGCAAATCCCGGAATGGGGCATCCGCCAGCAGGCGAAGTTCCACCCCGCGTAATATGGCCTGCTGCTGCCGGAATTCATGAATTTTGAATATAACGTCACCGCCATACGACTTCCGAGTGACCAGGTCTCCCTGCTTCATGGCTGCATCGCCTCCTCGACTATCGTATGGCGGATATGGGCAAATGGTGCACGGACAACCGCCCGCTACCGTCCGGGCCGGCTATCCATTCCCCTTCAACGCGGCGGCCAGATGTCGGCTCAGCACGCTATATTCCTCAATCGACAGCGTTTCCCCGCGGCGCGACGGCTCGATGCCGGCATTTCGGAGAATTCCCTCCAGCTGTCCTTTCGTCTCTTTCGTAAAATACCTAGAAGCCAGGTTGTTATAAATCGTCTTGCGGCGCTGCACGAAGCTGGCTTGAACGACATCGAAGAAAAAGCTTTCGTCCTCCACTTCCACCGGCGGCCGCTCGCGTACCTTCAGCTTAATTACGGCGGAGTCGACGTTCGGCTGCGGGATAAACACGGTATGAGGCACAATGGTGACGACTTCCGGCTCGCAATAATACTGTACGGCGATGCTCAAGCTCCCGTAATCTTTGCCTCCGGGCTTCGCCGCCATCCGGTCGGCTACCTCCTTCTGGATCATCACGACGATATGCTCCAGCGGAAGCTTTTCTTCCAGCAGCTTCATTACGATGGGAGTCGTCACGTAGTACGGCAGGTTTGCCACGACGCTGACCTTCGAGACGTCGCGAAAATGAGTCTCGAACAGCTCGCGAAGATCGGTCTTCAGTACATCCCCGTGGACAACGGAAACGTGGGGATAGGGCTCAAGCGTTTCTTCCAGCATCGGCAGAAGCCGCTGGTCGATTTCGACCGCTACGACCCGTCCGGCCGTCTTGGCCAGCTGTTGGGTGAGCGCGCCGATTCCCGGTCCGATTTCCAAGGCCCCTTTGCCTGAATCAAGCTCGGCGGCGGAGACGATTTTGGTTAGAATGTTTTGATCGATCAAAAAGTTTTGCCCCAGGCTTTTTTTGAGCGTGAAGCCGTACTTCTGCATTAGCTCCTTGGTCCGCTTCGGCGAAGCGATATCCTCGGCAGCTTGTCCGGACCGTTGTCCGCGATGTTCCGTCGTCATGAGCTTGCACCCTCTTCTTTATCCAAATGCCGCCGGGCCGCCTCGAACTCTTCGCGCGAAATTTGAAACATCCGGCAGCGGTTATAAAACTGTTTGCCGTTGCAGTACCCGATCCCAAGCCGCTTCCCCATTTCGAGCCGTCTGGTAGCCGCTTCCGGATGGACGATGAGTCCCGCTTCGATCAGGTCTTCCCAAGCGATGGCGGATTCGCCCCTCTTCCCATCCGTCCTTACGTTCGCCAGCGCCTCGCGAATCGCTTCGACGGAGGCGTTCTCGACGCCGATATCTCCGCGGCTCGTTGCGGCTTCTTGCGTCAGGAAGGCATGCTTGCAGCCCGGTACTTCCTTGGCGATGATTTTACGGATCCGCTCGCCTGCATGGTCCGGGTCCGTGAATACGATGACGCCGCGCCGCTCCTGGGCAAGCCGAATCCGCTTCAATACGTCTTTGTTAATCGCGGAGCCGCCCGTCTCGATCGTTTCCGCTTCCACCGCCCGTTTAATGGCGACGGTATCGTCTTTTCCTTCCACAACGATGATTTCCTTAATCATGTTCTCTTTGCCGTACCTTCTTTCGTAAACAAGAGAAAAAGAAGAGGGACATCGCCGTACCTCTTCTTTTTCCGTTCTATATATGATGAGTCTGCCCTAATTGCGCATCCTTAATCGACCGACGGTTTTTTCGGCCCGATGACATACACCGTGTAGCCCTTCTTCGAACCGAAGCGGTTGGCGTAGTCGCTGCTGTCGAAATACACGTCGATCACATTCCCTTTCACCGCGCTGCCGGTGTCTTCCGCACGGCGGAAGCCGATTCCTTCGATATATACCCACCAGCCCATCGGGATCACTTTGGGGTCTACGGCAATTGTGCGACCTTCCATTACTTTCGTGCCTGAAGAAGTTACCCCGTACTGCGGGTGCTCGCTGCTCTTTCCTGTCGAGTCGGCATCGGCCGAGTACGCTGTAAGCTTCACATTGTTAATCACTTGCTTGTATGCGAACTTAACCCCGTTTTTGGTCAATTCGTCCACGTTCGGCGAAGAAGCGGATAAAATAGTGACCGGATTTTTCGTTCCGACGGCTACGATTTTCTTAACGCTTTGCGCTTGCACCTGTTGATCGACGACATTCTCGGCGACGAGTGCCCCGTCCTCAAACAGCTTTTCCTTTTTCTTGAGCAAAACTCCCTCTTGCCCTTCTTGAACAACCTGTTCCTTGCCTTTGAGCAGCTGCGGCTCGTTCTTCTTCACCGTCTCGAACGGGATTGGTTCTTTTACTTCTTCCGTTTCTTTCTTCACGCGAACCACTTTGATCGGCGCGTTGTCCGCGACTTCCGTCGTCAAAGCGGGGGTAACCTTATCGAGCTCGCCGAGCGTGATTTTCAGATCCGCCAATGCGGTCTCCACCGTTTTCCCTGTCGTATAAACGGTCTTCGTCTCTCCATCTGCTGTCAACTGCACCGGCTTTGCCTTGTCGATCGTAATGCGATCTCCAGACTTTACCGAAGCATGAAGGGAATGCGACACCCGGTCGTATTCTCCTACAGCGATGCCTTGCTCATCCAGTATGCGCTGTAGAACCCCTTGCCGGGTCTGGAACGTACGTTCTTGTCCGTCTACAACGACTGATACGCGCTTGGTGGCCGTACCGTGATACATCAGTAAGAACATGAAAGTCATAGCGAATGAAATGAGGGCAATAATCGATATCATACGCAAGTTTTCATGCTTCCATCGCAATGCGAAGGACATGCTGGATGATCGTCTTACATGGGGTTGCTCATGGTTCACAGCGCCCACTTGTTCGGTCCTCCTTAAAGCCCCGCCATCCGAGTGTTATGCATGATTTAATCTGACGCGACTATGGTAAAATGGTTTGATTGCCATTCCAACAATTTTATCTGCTGCCATCAGAACTTACTTGCCTGCGGCGGCCACCTCCTTCAATCTGTGTTGGTTAAACCGGCTCCGGTTATTATCCCAAATGAACGGGAGAACACAAAAAAAGTCAGCGGAGAAGAGGAACCTTCCCGTGACTTTTTCATTTTGGCCAAAATGAAATAAAAGCTCACGACAATCGTTACCTCTCTCTGAACGCTTACGAGGTTAGCTGACGGATTCGGACTTGAGAGTCGCCCTACCCCAGTGCATGTTTCCATGCATGATGAGGATTCACCCCTAAAAAAACACCACAACGGTCAAAGCTGCGCCTTAACTGCCGCGATGCGGTTCCCCCGTTTCCCTTTCGGAAACTCAGCGATGTTGGATTTTGGTAATCGTTATGAAGTTATTATTGAGTTTACGATGGGAGCACCAAACTTGTAAAGTATACAAACTTCGAAAAAAAGGATGGTTTTGGATCAATTCCAGCCAATTGAAGCCAATTCGATCTCAAAAACCATCTTTCTCTTCACAAGTCGTATGTTTTTATATATTTTTCTTCGATTATCTCGATTCGGAAGAAAATCCACTCGTCCGAATCTGTGTATTTATTCACGCTAAGCCAAAAAGCCGGATGGCATTCGCTGTGGTGATTTCACGCAATTCTTCCAAGGATATCCTTTTAATTTCGGCGGCTGTCTCGGCGACCAGGCGTACATACGAAGACTCGTTTCGTTTGCCCCGATACGGGTGAGGAGCCAGATAAGGCGCGTCGGTTTCGATCAATAGCCGGTCGAGCGGCACCTTCTCGAGCACTTCCTTCGGCTGCTTCGCATTCTTGAACGTGACGGGACCGCCGAACGAAATATAGAAGTTCATGTCAAGGCACATCTTCGCCGTCTCCCAACTGCCCGAGTAACAATGCATGACCCCTCCGACCTCCGCCGCTTTCTCTTCGCGAAGCGTCTGCACGACGTCATGATGCGCATCGCGGTTATGGATGACGATCGGCAGTCCGACCTTCCTCGCAAGCTGAATTTGCTGGCGAAATACGCGGTCCTGCACGTCTTTGGGAGATGTATCCCAGTAATAATCCAGGCCGATTTCCCCAATGGCGACAACTTTCTCGTGTCCGCACAGCGATTCGATCCATTCGAGATCCTCCGGCGTCATATCCTTTGCATCGGTCGGATGCCAGCCTACGGTCGAATAAATAAAATCGTACTGTTCCGCCAAAGCGATGGAGCTCGGGATCGTCTCCCGGTTAAAACCGACATTAATGATTCGACCGATTCCGCTTTCGCGTGCGCGCTCGATGACCTCCTGTCGATCTTCATCGAACTGCGGCGCATTCAAGTGAGCGTGTGTATCGATTATCATCTTTTTCTCCTTATAATATAGTCTGGTTGTAAGAGCAGGTGATGACAGTTAAAGATCGAGCAGTTTTCGAAGATTTTTATCCAATTTGTCGGCATGGTTCAAAAGCAGCTCCCGTGGGTAATACAAATGGTATTTTCCCATATGAATGCCGCTGATGGAGCGGACAATTTCCGACTTCCGCGATATTTCCGTCAGGGTATCCCGTGAGTCAAGCAGCAGAATTGGCAGCTTCTCATCCTGTTCGCCGGGCCTGTACACATCATACGATAGATCGGAAGGAAAATCGATGTCGAGGTAGTAGTCCGGATCGATGCCGAAGCTGCGCATTTGGTCCCGCAGCCCCTCGATCTGCCGGGCATCGATTTTCTCGAGCGTCACATACTTCAACAGCCGCCGCTGCAGGAACCGGATACATAGGTCGGAAAGCACCGGGTCCTCTTCAAAGGACCATTGCATCAGGACCGTCTGCATGAACGCCTCGTCCATTAAAAAATGGTCGTGTACCGTCATTTTTTGCCGGAACAGGTTCGGGAGCGGATGTAATAAGAAGCGGAAGGCAAAGCCTTCCTCATGAAGGTGCTTCGCTCTTTGAAAAATGTTGTGAAGCAACACTTCGGCGCTGCGGGTCACCGGATGAAAGTAGACCTGCCAATACATTTGGTACCGGGACATCAAGTAATCCTCCACCGCATGCATGCCGCTTTCCTTCACAACAATATGACCCTGATACGGGCGCATGACGCGCAGGATGCGTTCCAGATCGAATGTGCCGTAATTCACGCCGGTGAAATAGGCGTCCCGCAGCAGGTAATCCATCCGATCGGCATCGAGCTGGCTCGATACGAGGCTGACGACGATTTCCTGATTGTACGTTTTAGCGATCACGCCGGCCACCTGCTGTGGAAACGTAGGCGACACGCGGCGCAGTACCCGGTTCACTTCCGTGTCTCCGAGAACGATGCGGCATGACCATTCCTCGTGGTGCGTCCCGAACGTCTTCTCGATCGAATGAGAGAACGGGCCGTGTCCGACATCGTGCAGCAGCGAAGCGCACAGGCACAGAAGCCGCTCCTCTCGCGGCCAGTCCTCGTACTTGTTGCGCTCGAACTGCGAGATGATTTTGCGGGTCACCTCGTAGACCCCGAGCGAGTGGGAAAACCGGCTGTGCTCAGCGCCGTGAAACGTCAAAAAGCAGGTGCCGAGCTGGCGAATTCGTCTAAGGCGTTGAAACTCCTTGGTGTTGATCAGGTCCCAAATCGTTTGGTCTTGTACGTAGATGTACTTGTGCACGGGATCCTTGAATACTTTCTCTTCTTGAAGGGGAGTGGTCATGAACATCCTCCTATCGGCTCGGCTATTTATCGACAATACTCTCGTAAAAAGAACATAAAATTTGTCGAAATATGTCGAATTCAAGCTTCCATTCTTGTGTTTTCTTTTTTTATATATACTTCAATCTTCTGGTGACAGACCCTTTCTTAGTACGATGTGTATTATAAAAAACAACGATTTTCTCGTTTTTGAACGTTTGTTTTGACTGAATTTTGCATAACCCACCTCGTATACCATAAAATAACAAGGAAAACTCATATTTTTTGGTTGACTATTTTGGGAATGGTTGGTATCATATGTGTAAAGAAATGTCGAAACATGACGATTAATCTTTTGGAACACTATACTTCATTATGTACTTCTTAGAGAGGGGAATTTTTTATGATGAAATCCACCGGTATTGTTAGAAAAGTAGATGAATTGGGTCGGGTCGTTATTCCGATCGAATTGCGCCGTACTTTAGGCATTGGCGAAAAAGACGCTTTGGAAATTTACGTTGATGGCGAGCGCATCATGTTGAAGAAATATGAGCCAGCCTGTATCTTCTGCGGTAATGCTGAGAACGTTTCCTACTTCAAAGGAAAAATTGTTTGCCATGAATGCTTATCTGAAATGCCAATACCTGTGACAAAATAAAAAAAATAGGTTATAATAGAGATAGCACAATTTACTTTGGTAATTCTAACCTTTTTCATATCTCCTCTATATCCCTGATTCGTGGTTGTCCGAATCGGGGATTTTTTTTGTTCGGAGGCTTCCATCCCCCTAAATCCCCCTTCCTAAGGGGGACCCCAGGGGCCGCAGCCCCTGGACCCCGCAGGCTCTTCGACGCAGCTTGAGTGCGAGGAACGCGTCTGTCTTCATGCGAACCCTGCGGGCTCGGCATGAAGACACGCTCCACGTCGGCGCTCTTACGAAGCGGTGCATGCGCACACGTCGGCGCTTGATTCTTCTTACCTGCTATGGGCCGCATCGAGGCAAGCCTCGACAGCTTTTGTTCGAGCAAAGCTGGGGCGCACTCGACAGCTCGTGCGTCAGGGAGCTCGCTGCTGAAGCAGCATCGCAAAACACATATAACAACGTTCACCGTTCGTTATAACGTGCCCACGACACCTTAATTGCTCTCAGAACGCCTACGTTCCCTTCTCATCGATTTGCGCAACACCTATAAGTCTTATTACCCGATTTGGCCATAGGCCTATCATCTTGTCTCTTCTATTATATAGGAGGCACGGTCGTTGTAAACTATTTCCTACTTGTTTCCTTGGTGAAGCAGGTTGTACAGCTCGCGCTTCGGGACGCCGCGGTCTTGGGCGGCGCGGCGCAAAGCCTCCTTATGGTCGAGGCCGTCGGCCTCGTAGCGGGCAACATGCTCCGCAGGGGATAAAGCGGCCCACCACGGGGCTTCGCCGGATGCCTCGGCCTCTTCCGGGCTGACGCCGCGGAGGATGAGCACATACTCGCCTTGAGGCGGGTGCTCGTTCAGATGGTCCAAGCATTCGCGGATCGTGCCGCGGACAGCTTCCTCGTATTTTTTGGTCAGCTCGCGGACTAAGCAAATTTCCCGTGTCTCGCCGATCGTTTCGGCCATGGCCGTTAGCGTCTTCACCAAGCGGTGCGGGGACTCGTAGCAGATTACGGTGCCGGGCTCGCGCTTCAAGGCGGCAAGCTCCCGCTCCAGAGGCTTTTTGTCGCGCGGCAGGAAGCCGACGAAGGTGAACCGCTCGGTCGGGAGCCCCGACATGATCAGCCCGGACAGCGCGGCGTTCGCCCCGGGAATAGGGATGACCGGGATATCCGCTTCAATGGCGAGGCGGACCAGATCCGCGCCAGGATCGCAGATCGCAGGCAGCCCGGCATCGCTGACCAGCGCGATGGAGTCGCCTTCCTGCATGAGCCGGACCAGCTCGGGGCCGCTGGCTTGTTTGTTGTGCTCGTGGTAGCTGACGAGCCGGGTTGAAATGTCAAAATGCGTGAGCAACTTGCGCGTTTGCCGAGTATCCTCGGCGGCAATCCACTGCACTTCGCCAAGCACCCGAACGGCACGGTAGGTCATGTCCTCAAGATTGCCGATCGGAGTGCCTACCAGATAAAGGCTGCCTTGACGGCGGCTTTCGTTGGCGTAGCTTTTTTGAACGTTCACGGACATCGATTCCTTCTATAATGAAGTATTGGACGGATCGGCGAGCGCAGCACGGCGGCCGTAATAGACCTCCATCAGCTCATCCGTATATTCCGTTTCATTCTTATACACAATCAGCGGCGGAAGCATGCGAACCTCCGGTTTTCCGTCGCGAAGCGCTTCGACGAGCACCATATTCGCCTCGGCATCGGCCCGGGGATGAACGAACCGGATCCGTTTCGGCTCCAGCCGGTACTGCCGCATCGTGCAGCAAATATCAACCAGGCGGCTCGGCCGATGCACCATGGCGACTTTGCCGCCGCTGCGCACCAGGCGGCTGCTCACCCGGACCACATCTTCCAACGTGCAGAACAGCTCGTGCCGGGCCGCAGCTACGTGCTCATTCACATTCTGATCCCCATTGGGAACCGGCAAATACGGAGGATTGACCGTCACCAAATCGAAGGCGCCGTTCCCCAGCTCGGCAGGCGATTGACGTAGATCCCCGTGTCGAATGTCGATCCGCTCCTCCAGCTCGTTCAACTGCACGTTCCGCTGGGCCATATCAGCCAGTCTCGCTTGAATTTCTACGCCCGTAATATGCGCTTTCGTCCGGGTGGTCAGCAGCAGCGGAATGACGCCGTTGCCGGAGCACAGATCGACGATGCGCCCTCTCGGCGGCACCGAGCAAAAGCGCGCAATCAGCACCGCATCCATCGAAAAGCTGAATACTTCGTCGCTCTGAATAATTTTTAAATCGTGCGTAAGCAAATCGTCGATTCGCTCCCGCTCATAGATCGGGACTCGTTCCAAACGTATTCCTCTTTCTGCCGATTAGTATGTACCCTAGCCAAACTCTTCAAAAAAAACCGTAGAAGAGCCATTCTCCTCTACGGCGCATCGTTATTTATTCAAAAATGACATGCAGAACAAGCAGTCGCCTTCCGTACGCAAATGTCCGTAATAGACATTGCAAATGTGAAAGCCTTCGTGATAGATGCGTGCCAAATTGTCGTAGCCCTCACCGGTCGGTTCTTTCATCGAAACAGGGACGCTCGCGCCGGCTGCTTGAAGCACAGGCAGCATTGGTTCGGCATCTTTCTTCAGCAGCTTGCGCAGCTGCTGATTCTCGATACCCAGCCGCTTGTTCTCCTCCAGCAGCTCGATAATCTGCCGCTTGATTTCGCCAAGCTCGGCATAGAGCGTGCCCATCTGTTCTTCCATTTGCTCGATTTGTACGAATATATCCCTTTTATCCACGCTTTTCTCTCACCTCAAGCTGCAGAAGCAGCGACTGGCTTTTTACTGCTGCTCCACTACATCATCCAAAGGAAGATCCATCACTTTTTTCAAATCGAAAATTTGCACCTTCGCCGTACGCTCCCCGACATTCAGCGACACCACGCGTCCGTTACCCAACGACGTAATGACTTCACTGCCTACGCGGGGAAGATCGTCCTTAGCGCTTTCGTAATTATCATGCTCATATTTAAGGCAGCACATTAACCGTCCGCACAATCCGGAAATTTTCGTAGGATTGAGCGACAAGTTCTGGTCCTTCGCCATCTTGATCGAAACCGGCTCGAAATCCCCCAGAAAGGATGAGCAGCACAGGATACGTCCGCAAGGCCCGATGCCTCCAAGCATCTTGGCTTCGTCCCGTACACCGATTTGGCGAAGCTCGATCCGCGTCCGGAAAATGCTGGCCAGATCCTTGACCAATTCCCGGAAATCAACCCGGCCTTCGGCCGTAAAATAAAAGATGATTTTGTTCCGGTCAAATGTATACTCAACGTCGACCAGCTTCATGCGCAGCTGGTGATCCTTAATCTTATCCTGACAAATGGCAAACGCATTTTTAGCCGCTTGCTTATTATCCTCAACAAGCTGTGCATCCTGCTGGTCCGCAATGCGGATGACCTTCTTCAGCGGAAGCACAACATCCGATTCGCCTACCGTTCTTCGGCCAATCACTACCCGGCCGTACTCGACTCCGCGCGCCGTTTCGACAATGACCGCACTGTCTTGATCAATCGGCAGATCGCTCGGATCGAAGTAATACACCTTGCCCGCCTTCTTGAAGCGGACACCTACCACGGAGAACAATCTTACACCCCCTTGAGCCGCATTAATATATGTTCCAGCGCGAGCTGGGGATTGGCATGGGACCGCAATCGTTTCTGCGTCTCCACCGCCTGCTCGAGGCAGGCGATCCAGTGCTCCATCGAATAAGATAACGCTTGCTGCGGCATCCAGTCCAGTTGATCCGTGTAGACCAAATCGTCGCGGCTGCCGAGCTTGAGCTGCACCATATCCTTGAGCCACAAAATCAGCATATCCATGAAGCGCGGCAATTGTTCGGAAAACTCGCCCTTTGCCAGCTTCTGCTGAGCGGTCAGCATCGCGGACGGCAATCGGGACAAACTCTCTCTAGCTAATTGTATCACCAAATTTCGGAGTTCTGCAAACCCATTTCCTTGAATCAGCTCGCGCGCCGCCTCCGGTCCTGCGGCCAAATTCACCGCCGCTTGAACGAGTACGGGCGAATGTCCCTCTCGCAGAAGGAGCTCCTTCATACTGCTTCGTCCCATTGGTAAAAAAGGAATCCATTGGGAGCGTGACCGGATCGTCGGCAGCAGGGCTTGTCCGTTATCCGTAATTAGAACAGCCACAACCTGCGAGGTCGGCTCCTCCAAAAATTTCAGCAGACTATTCGCCGCCTGAACGGTCAGCTTATCGGCATCCTCCAATATATACATTTTAATGTTAGAGGCCGAGGCGCGATAAGCAAACTGCTTTTGCAGCTCGCGAATTTGGTCGATTTTGATGGAGGCGCCGTCCGGTACGATCCAATGCAGATCAGGATGGTTTCCATGCTCTACCTTGCGGCAATCCAGGCATTCCCCGCAGGCATCGTCCGGCAGCACCTTGCAATAGATAGCTTGGGCGAACGCCCGGGCCATTGCTCTCCGCCCGGTCCCGGGCGCCCCCGTAAATATATACGCGTGCGAAACTTTGTCGGTCCGAAGGCTGTTTTGCAGCATTCGTTTGACTCGCTCCTGCCCTGTAATCGATTGAAAAGACATGACGGTCTGCATTTCCTTTCCAGATCGGCTGCTTCGCTTAGAAAAATAAATTAATCAGCATTCCGCGAATTTCGCCGATTTTTTGCAGCAGCTCGATGCGTCCCTGTTCGCTTTCCACCAGCTCGTCCGCCAGGCCAAGCAGCTCGGCATCGATTTCCTCCAGCAGCTTGTACCGTTTCGTCCGGCCTCTGCGGTCCCATCCCCGCGTATCGCGAAGCTGAACTCCGCGCCGTGCCGTCTCCTCCAGAAACTGCTTAACGAGCAGCTTATACTGCCGAAGCTCGCGTACGGTCATCGACTTGGCCAGCCGTTGACCTTGCAGGTCAATTTGCTGCAGGATGCGCTGAAGCTGCTCCCGGGTTGCTCTTTCTTCCTGCTGCTGCATCGTATCGGAGAACGACATTTTTTGAAGCTGCTGGGATGACGTATTTTCGCTGCGGACGACTTCATTGCCGAAAGGGCGCCAACCCGGGTTGATTTTCACTCGGCTCGACCTCGTTTCTAGAAATGTTCGAACCGCTCGACCGGAAGCACGAATACCGCCGCCCCGCCAACCTGAACTTCGACAGGGAAAGGAATATACGAATCCGTCGTTCCCCCCATCGGGGATACCGGGGTGACCATTTGCTCTCTGATTTTGCAGTTCGCTTTAATGACTTGCAGCGCTTCGTTGACACGCTCATCTTCCGTACCAATCATAAATGTCGTGTTTCCGGCGCGTAGGAACCCTCCCGTGCTCGCCAGCTTGGTTGCGCGAAAGCCCTCTTTGATCAGGGCGTTCGACAAACGGTTGCTGTCCTTATCCTGCACAACGGCGATAACCAACTTCATGCATCCAGCCTCCTTTGCCAAAGGAATGTTATCCGTCTTCCTACCTTAATAATTAGACAAACGGTTGAAAAATTCCTTCATTTATATATAAACATGTGTAGAAGGAATATATCTATTATATCATACTCGCTTGGGGAGCTTTTGGTTCAGCATTTGCCCAATATCTTCGAGCACCTTGTCCAGCTCCCGCTCCGCATCCACCCGCACGACACGCTCCGGAAATCGGCGGAGTATTTGCAAGTAACCTTCTCGCACTTTGTTGTGAAACGTCATCGACTCCACATCCAGGCGGTTCACTTCCCGTCCCTGATCGGCGCGAATCCGGGCCAGCCCGATCTCCGGACGAACGTCCATGAATACCGTCAAATCCGGCATCCAATCCCCGATCGCAAACCGGTTAATGGCAAACACCTCGTCCATCCCGAGCTCGCGCGCATACCCTTGGTACGCCAAGCTGCTGTCGATAAAACGATCGCATACGACGACCTTGCCGGCTTCCAGCGCAGGAATGACCTTCTCCGCCAAATGCTGCCGTCTCGCGGCCGCATACAACAGCGCTTCCGTGCGCGGGTCCATCGCCGTATTGTTCCGGTCGAGAACGACCGAGCGAATCTGCTCGGCAATCGGAATGCCCCCCGGCTCCCGCGTGGATAGCACGTCGTACCCCCGCGCTTTTACTTGCTGTAGGATCGCATCGATTGCAGACGTTTTGCCTGCGCCCTCTCCGCCCTCTACCGTTATAAAAAAGCCCCGTTTCACATGCATGTCTCCTGTCCTGTAGTGACTCGGATAGCGGTTGCAATCCGTTTCTCCGCTCTATAGCGAGCTTCTTCTCTTATGTCGCGCGAACAAACCGCCGCCTATTCAAACCTATTCGTGCAAGCGCCCGTGCCGCTAGGTGATTACCGCGTTTCCAGCACCGGGACGGTACCGCTGGCGGTCACATCATGCCCGTGAAAACGCGACCCCAAGGCGGCCAGCCGCCTTAAATGCGCTGCCGTCCGTTCGGTAATCCGCTCTCCCGGATAAAGGACCGGAATGCCCGGAGGGTATGGCACGATCATCTCCGCGGCGATGCGGCCCGCGCATTCGGCTACGGGAACCGTCACCCTCGTTTCCATTCCCTCGTGAATCGCTTCCCAATCGAACGTTACCGGCTCGGATATCCGCTGCGCCGCGGCTTCGGTCTCCCATGATCCCGGCTTCGCCTCGCTGCCTTCATTCTGGGTTTCTTCGTCTATCCGCTCCAGCGCTTCAATAAGCCGCTGTGCCGCTTCCTTGGTACTCGCCAAGCTGAACGCAAGCAGAACATGCGTCGGATCTGCCAGCTCCGGGAAGCAGCCCTGCTGCTCCAGACGCTCCTTTATCGCAAAGCCGTCGAGACGGCCTGACACGTCGTACAATGCCACCTTAAAAAGGTCCTGAAGACATCCGATCTGAAGCATGCGTTCCGTCAGTTCTCTTGCACCCCACCGTCTATGTCCGCTCAGATGGGCTATCACCCTCCGAACAGCCGATAGGCCCCGGTCTATCCGCTCCCTGCCATCTTCCTGCAGCATTCGCCGGCTGAGGTCCAGGCTGGCCATAATCGGATAAGAAGGGCTTGAGCTTTGGACCATGGCGAGCGCCTTTCGAACGGCACTGCGGTGAATTCGCGGGCCCTGCACGTGCAGCATGGCGCCCATCGTCATGGCCGTCAACATTTTGTGAGTAGACTGCACGACCGCATCCGCCCCGCAGTTCAAGGCCGAGGCAGGCACATCGGGATGGAAGCCAAAATGAGCCCCATGCGCCTCATCCACCAGCAGCACCTTCCCTCGGTCATGCAGGAGGCCGGATAACGCCTTCAAATTGCTTGTAATTCCATAATAGCTCGGATTGGTCACAAGCAGCCCCTTGGCCTCAGGATAGCGATCCAGCGCCTGCTCGACATCCTCTGCAGCCACGCCCATGCTCAGTCCGCTCTCTGGGTCCCACAGCGGTGAGATAAATACCGCCTGCGCGCCGGCAAGCATCAGTCCGTGAATGACCGACTTATGCGCATCCCGCTGCACCAACAGCAGATCCCCGCGGCGGCAGGTTGCCAAGATCATTGCCAAATTTCCTGCCGTACTTCCGTTCACCAGAAAAAAAGTTTCATCCGCCCCAAAGCACTCCGCAGCCAGGGTCTGGGCTTCTTTAATCGCTTCTTCCGGATGGTGAAGATCGTCCAGTCCCGCGATCTCCGTCCTATCGAGTAATAAGATCTGCCGGTAATCTGCCTCCGCTTCGGCATACCCTTGCGCTTCCGACTTGTGGCCGGGCACATGAAAGCTGAGCGCGCCCGATTCCCTGTGTGCCGCCAATGCTTCATACAGCGGCGCTCTATGCTGTGACACCTTGTTTCCTCATTTCAAAAAACAATTTTAGCAGTATTGTACCAAACAAAAAAGCCCGCTTCCATCCCTGGCCGAGATAAAACGGAGCTTGCTTCCTTACGCTTGCCGTTCAAGCATTCTTTTTATATAAAATTTGCTTCATCTGGTGTATGAAAAAAGGATACTTGGCATCGTTGACTTCCGTATGGACCATTTCATTCTCGCAATCCTCGCATATGAATTCGGATATGATTAGGATACCGTTCTCTTTGGTTTGGCCGCAAATGATGCAGGATGGCGTGAAATCGTGCTGCAGCTCTTCGCTCATGTTCGATTCACCTCTACTCTTCTTTTCTAGCAGTATGCCCAATTCTCTTAAAACTCAAACCTTTCCGCGATATTTTTGTTGAAAATCCATGTTTGCCCGTGACAAACTCAACATTTTCCTGTACCCTACCGATATATGTAATGAATTTTCATTTTGTTCATCAAGTGAGGATTGGGGCTTATTATGCCAAGAGACCGAACGTTGTCCAAAGAATCGACCATTTATACCTATCGGCTGCTCAAACGGGTACATTACAAGCCGATCTTCTTTCAAGTATATTGGATTTTGACCGTTTGCGCTTTTATCTGGGCCGCTATTGCGATCTCTTTTGCATCATTACCTACAGGGTTGATTGGTGTTCCTGTTGGGGTGATCGGTATACCGCTCGTCCAAACGCTTTTGCTCCGCCTCCTGCTTCGAACGAAAGTAAAGCATGCTCCTCAATCCTGGAACTGGTCCTATCGGCTGCCTTGGTTCGGTTTTGCGCCGGGTACGGACACCTATATCGCTATGACCAAAGTACGCCGGCTCCATTTCCATGTGCTGTGGATCGTCCTGGTCTTGCTGGGCTGCCTCTATCCGTGGCTCTCGCCATCGCTCCTCGGCTTCTTGTTATTCGTTCATCTCTGGCTGTTGCTTCCACGCCTGATCATCATTTTCCTTCTTCGCAAGCACAGTTCATCCGGCTATTTAAAAATAAATGAGAACGACTCGTCCTGCTATGCACAGTAGGGCGAGTTTTTACATGATCCCGTATAAATACGAAAAACCCTTGCATCTCCAAGTTGGATCGCAAGGGTCTAATTATTCCCTGAAAACTGGATCGAAACAAAGCGCGTTCTGATATATCTTTTCTCGCTCCGTTGACTGCGTCAAAAGTCGCTCCTAAAAGATATATCTTCACTGGTAACCAAACCTTA
>NZ_JAHNZO010000053.1 GCF_018998565.1 Paenibacillus oleatilyticus
TCGGAACGTTTCCCAGTATACAAGAGGCGCTTTTTTTGTTCAAAGCTCAAATTACTTCATTACAGGAATGGCTCCTCTCTACTTCTTATCATCAATTTATATGGATCAACTGTTCAGTTTAATATTCAGTTTAGTGTTTAGAAAAGTATTCAGTTTAATGCACAGAAATATATTCAAAAGGTATTGTCAATACCATAAAACAGGAGTAGAATAAAGTTAAGCGTAAATAAATTTATTTACATTTTCTTGACTGGAATATACAAAAAAGAGAGCCGTCATAAAGACGACTCCCACACAATAGCCGCTTTTAAAGGCGGTTGGCTTGGAACATAGGGATTAAGCATTGAAATGACCGCTACCTTTGCCGAGGGCGGTCTATTTCTTTTTGTTTTGGATAAGAGCGACGATGATGTTAACTATCAGTGCGAGCAGCGCAATAAGCAGCATCCCGAAGCCGATCATTAAATTCAGCGTGTCCTTAACCTCCACAGGCATCACCTCCCTTCCGAGAGGTTTACCGACCACCAATAAAGCCAAATCTATTGTGATTGGATTATTGTACCATAAGATAGAATGAATGAATAGATTTTGAGATTCATAATCAAATACCAATGAAATATGTGTTTTATGCCATATTCAAAGTGATCGAACCTTTCAACAAAAATGGATTTCAAGTAACTTCATATTCAAATTTAAAAGGAGGATGAAAATCTATCCCCCTATAATTTCCTATATGAACTTTGGAAAATTTCCGGTGGTTAAAAAGCTAGAATTACTATGATTTTACATGTTGCTTAATCAACTTACTGACCCATGCTGGAGAACATCCCAAGATTTTGGCTAACTCTTTTTGTGATGCTTCAGGGTTTTCCTTCATCACTTGATGTAGCCGATCCAATGCTTTTTTCCTTCTTGGAACATTGTCTTTCTTGTTTCTCTCACTTGCCCGTTCACGTTCTACCCGCGCCAAGAAAACTTGAAGTGCCGGAAGGCTTTGAATACAGGACATACAAATATAAAATTTTTTAAAGTAAATGGTTTGTTTCTCACTCAAGCAAAACAAACATTCTTTGCCATGATATCTATAAACCAAAATCGCCTCTCTCTTGTCATCACAGAAATATTCTGTCTTAACGTTGGTATCAAGATTCAATGCACGCCTAAGCTCTATAGGAATTATAATTCTTCCTACATTGTCGACCACTCTAACAATTCCGGTTCTTCTATCCTCTTGCATAAACACACCTCAAACCATAACGACTTCTAGCTCGCACACCGCATTTTTCGAATTTGAGCAATTAAAACGTATGCATCTAATTGTTGGCTCAGTTGGACCATATATTCACTCGTTAAGCTTTCGCCTTGCCGTACTGCCTCTTCCATTTGGTTTAGGATGATTTTCATTGCGTTTTGTAACGCTTGATCATTTAAATGATCAATTTTATGCTGTGCGGGAGCCTCCTCTCCAGTCACTTGTTGCGTCATGTAAATTTCTCCTTTTACCATTTGATTTACTGATTTGAGTATACTTCGCTGTATGGCAATTTTTGTTTTTAGGTAATTGTTGATACAGGAAATAAATACAAAAAACCCGAACACTAGGTCCGGGCGTTTTATCAGCACTATATGAAACTAAATGAACGTTCAAACTAACTTCAAGTATTCGTTAATAACCGGGTGTGACGTCCACGTTTTGGTAATAAACATCATGGTACGGAGCAGGAGGAAAATTATGAACAGTTCCAATAAAAAGGAAAGACAGAACTGCCAACAAGACGAGCTTCTTCATATCACTCACCTCCAAATTAATGGTTTAATTTGGCATCATTAATATATATTATACACCTCTTTCAGCATACGTACATACTGTAAATCCAATTGTTTATTTGATTTCAAAAAATAGGTGAAAATTTGATTCATGCACGCCTCTCTCTCTTTAATTTCATTAATTTTCCCAAAAGCATTCATGCTATGAACAAAGCTTTGTATCCCCTCATATATCAACCCAGTTTCGAGCTGATAGGACCCTTTTTGACGGTAATACACTCCAATACCATAGTATGTATGCGGATCTTCGTGATTGTCAGGCGGCAAAAATTCTTGTTCTTTTTCAAGCAATTCCGCAATCGATTTCATATCTTTTGTTTGCAGATAAATTTCAATAAGCTCGGTTGCAATGCTTATTTTGTATTTGCTGCTTAGTTCATTCATGTAGCTTCGCAGCAGTGGAGTGGCAATATCATATTCCCCTTTTCTTGCTTTGGTTATTGCCCGTGTAATATTAGCAGCTTCGGCAACAAAATCGTACTCAAACCGTTCAAATACGTCCAAATATCTTTCCACCATATCATAATGCTTTAATTGAGAGTATGAATTAATCATGGCTAGATAAGCTCTTGCTTTTAGCTCAGTGTCTCGATTTTCTAAACTTATGCCTTCACTGCAAAGTTTAATACATTCCTCGTGTTTTTTTAAAGCGAAAGCTTGGAGTCCCATTCTAATGTAATATGTTATTTTTTCTTCATGTGACAAGAAATCAGTGTATTTTAATATCTCTTTCCCGTCGAAAAACGACTCCTCCATTTGTTTTAAATCAAGTCGTATGATTAAATACTTCTGGAATAATCCTTTTGCTAAGTATGGCATTGTGCCGTGCCATCTCGAATATTGAATAATAACCTCAAATAGTGTTACCTTAAGGGAATTATCCTTCATCGCTTGTGTAAAATTAAACAATCGTTCTAAAGAAACTTCCGTCTCCTTGTTAGGAGATTCAAGTAAACGTAACGCTACCTTGGGTACAAGGCTACCAGTTTCCTCACAGGTAATAACGTCAGCAAGAATTTCAAACAAAGTATCAATTCGGTTTTCATTTTCAATGTAGCCTTCGATGACTTGGAAATATGGAACGAGTAGTACCGGGGAAATCGCCTTCACTGTCTTGTATTCTGGATGTTTCGTTTCTCCAATTTCAATCTTATGAAGAACTCCTCTGCTAACCCCTGTAAGTTCTTCAAGCTCTGCGTATGTCAAACTTTTCTCTTTTCTAAGTTGGAAGATGAAATCTGCGATGGTGTTATTCTGATGCTTAATATCCACCATAATACATACCTTCCCTTTAACTAAAATTTTACACTGGTTAATTATAACAAAGTATGCTCTAGCTTACAATTTATTGATTCTTACAAAATCTCCGTAATTCTTACACGAAACACAACTATTCGATAAACTTCTCCAAAATTAGACCGTTGTTTGGTAATATATGTATTTACTTGTACATTTAGAGGAAACTCTCGAATCAAAAATAGCCAGTTATTCCCATCCCATATTTTGTACCATTGTGATAAATTATGTTTGAGTAATGAGGCCGCGACAAATTGTTCAACTGTTAACATCTGTAGCCTCTGCCGTACCCATTTTTCCTTCAATTGGTAACACATTTGCCGAGTCGCATCAAGAACCAAACATAATTTCAAAACAAGAAGTGAAAAAAGGTTCCTGATAAGGAGGTGGTGCAGCTCAGCCAACTAGGGTGAACAACATGGGACAATAGCATTATTTCGGAAATTTTTTTCCTGTGCAACCTTTTTAACCCAACTTACGTTAATATGCTTGAAACTCCAAAATATTGAAATATTGATCAAAGTTGGAGGGGCAAAGGGGTGCAATAACCCCACAAAGGTAAGTACGAATATTGCTATCAAAAAAAATTTTCACCATGAGTTACATTGGAACAGCTCCTTCAGGTGTATTCGCAAAAGACTCATTTTCAGCAAATTAATCTTAATCTATCGGAGGCGTTATCAATGGTATTTAAAAAGACTTTAAGCTCTATTTTAACAGCTACAATGATCTGTGTCTCAGTCGTAGTTCCCGCAGCTAATGCCGAACCCGTTGATAACACTAAAATTACCGTTGAATCTTACAGCATTGAAACTTTATCGGATACTAAAAATGCTGAAGGATTGTATGTTCCTACAGGATACAAAAACGTCAATGCAATAACTGAAATTACTGATGTGGGCGGAGAAATCAAAACGAAGGTGAGTGTTGTTGAGGACTATTTTGACCAAACCAATTCCTTTAAGAACTCTGTTATCAAACACGAGGAATACTTTAACAATTGGGATTCAGGAGAAGCTACATTTATTAAACAATCAGAAACTTCAAATACTCCACATGTCCAACAAAAGGTAGGGCTTGCCACAAAGAAAACAGAAAAATTCGTCCAAGTAAACTTGTCGAATGATGAAAAAACTAAAATTAAGAAGGAAATTGAAGGTTATGTAGCTAAACTCCCCGAGGCTGCTCCACAGAAAGCACAGGGTTTGAAGAAGGCTGATCTTGAAAAATTAAAAAATGATCCTGAAGCAAAAAAAGCATTTGCTGCGCTGAGTACCGCCGCTTCTATTGAAATGGCCGGAGCATATGATAATTATTATAATCATGATACAAGTACAGGATGGTTCCGTGTACAAACACTAGGCGCAACAGGTCATATGTACTTAAGATATGAAGGTTCCACTTATGGAAGTTCTAAAAATGCAAATTCTATGACTCAATTTAAGACTGCAATTAATGGTTACGATACTTACATTAATCAATACATGGAAGCACCCAAATGGCCAGAAGTAGTTGGTTGGGGATCGACAATTATGGGACTTATTACAATTGTTGCCGGCTATGGTTCAGGACCAGCAGGTTGGATTACAATAACACTATATTATGGCGGTGCTCTGTCCACATTTGCTGGATTAACGTCCACAGTTTATGCAACTGTTTCTCGATTGGATTTGAGTAGAGTGGCAGCACAATACTGTGAAAATGCAAGAGTGATGAATTTCAACGGTGGGGCATACTGGGAAAATACCACATTCAGCGTCGTTAATGGATTTTAAAAATAATTAATAAGCGCGTCAACTCGACGCGCTTACTCTACTTTTTAGAAAAGGAGGGATAAACATAAAGAACAGTAAGTTACGTTGGGCTTGGATTATTCCACAAATATTTTTGACCTTATTGGATATCGCTCTTTTTATGTTCATATTTATAAAATGGGAAGAGCTCCAAGGTGTAAGAATTATGTACCTCATTATTTCATTTTTGCTATCAGGGGTAATCATTCTGGGAGTTGTCACCATAAGAAAGTGGATAATCCAAGGGAAAATGTAATGTTGGCGGTCGCCCCTGTAACCACAACGAATTAACGAAGTTCCAATTTTAGCCCCGAGCGGCAATTTTGATTTCGTGGAACAATGCAAAAAACGGCTCTTGTTCGCATCTGCGGCGGAAGCCGTTTTTTGTCGGCTCTGCAAATAGCATCAAAGCTTTGTTAACCTAAGCTTATGCTATCCCGCTTCTACAAATAAGGCTATATTAAATTTAAATGTTGATTTATATCAAAAGGAAACCGTCCCATGAAAAAGGACGGTTGATTGTTTATACAATTATGGAGGTGGCTTATTGTGGGAGTAAGGATGTTCATATTGATAGCGTTCATGTGGGTATTGATTGGTTGTAACGCACAAAACGATTCGAGGGAGCACAACGATAAATTAAAATCTCAGTCGATAGTAGCTTTAAAAGAAGCGGCAATTAAGGGTCAAATGAAAGGTATGGAAGTCCCGTTAAAATCTACTTACTCAAAAGTTGTTGAAGTGTATGGGGAGCCTAAAGGAATCTCGAATGAAGAGTGCTGGACGTATTCGTTTGGTCATTCCAAAAGTGAGGCGGACTTTTATTTTAGTCATGATTCGTGTGGCGAAGATCATAATGTTCTAAAACCGGAAACAATCCTTAACAAAATTTCAGTTCCTGTTGAGTCTCTTCAAATCCAGATGACGGCAGAGGACGTAAAGCTCGCATTAGGAAAACCCGACAAAGAATATTGGAATGAAGCATATGATGGCTATTATCTTATATATGACTTAGATCAATACCATTTGGTGTTTTTTGCAAAGGAGAAGACCGATCCTATAAATATCAGCCGGGTGCAGGTAATCACCAGCTAATGAAAGGAATGAAATAAACATTCAACGACCCTAGATTTGATTACCCTCATGGATGAAACTGAGACTCCATGAGTTTTTTGTTTTTTATTTTGTTCAAGTAAATGAGCATAACTTAAGTAACCTGATAACATAAAGGTTTCTGGGTTTTAGCTAACAATATTCCCGTAGTTTGTGACTCAATCAAACATTTATGGAGGGATTATTTATGAAAAGATCAATTGTATTTGTGGTTATTGCACTTTTACTGTTTGCTTATCCAACCGTATATGCATCAGAATTTATTAAAGCATACCTTTTCCCGGTACAGCTTGAATTAAACGGTCAAATAAAACCACTTCCCCAAGAGTATCAAATATTGAATGTAAATGGTCATGCTTATGTGCCCGTTCGTTATGTATCTGAATCCATGGGGCTAGGCATTAAGTATGATGACAAAAATCAAGTTATCTCCATTGCCAGTGATCCAAAAGAAGCAGATGAATTGACGAGATTTATTTGGAAAATTCAATATAAATTGGATTACCGTCTGTCTCAATCAGATTTAAAAAAGTTACTCGAAAGAAACCCACAAGTTGTTAAGAAAAATAACGAAGGCGGGGAACATTGGCGTTTTGACGTAAAGGCAGCAAGCGATTACCGTTATGCAAGTATCGAACAAGTTGACGAAGCTGGATTATTAGAAGGAAAAGTTGGTGCTCAGTTATTCTTAACTTGGGATTCAAACGGAAAGTTAGCTAAAATAAACTTGTGGTATACTAAACTTAACGGAGAAAAACAACCGCAAATACATGTGTTTAATGCCTTTCCAGATGGAACCACGACAGATAGTATTTACGAATAATTACAATTAATTTCGAAATATAGCCCCCTCACGGATTAATTCCATGAGGTTTTTTTGCTTTCTTAGGATAATGCCCTTGTTTACCCAAGCACGCTTCATCCGGCTTAAAAAGCCGTTATACTCCGAACCTGTCCGCAAAGATGCGTCTCACGCCCTCTTACCGATCAGCGCAGTCTGCGGGCGCCGGCCTCGGCACCGTAATCCGCGTCGTAGGTGCCGAAATTCCTCGAGTTATTGGCGCGGAACGTATCGTACACCTCGTTGTCACGCTCGGCGCGGGAATCCACGAGTACAAGAATGTTCCCTTCTTTCACGTAATCGTTATAACGCTCCGCTTCGTCCTCGGGAATGCCCATACCGATCAGGCCGCCCACAATTCCGCCCGCTCCTGCGCCTACGCCGGTCAGTGTCGCAGCAATCGGGCCTGCAGCGATAATCGGCCCGACACCCAGGACGGCCGGTGCGCCAATTCCCACCAGCAATCCGGCGATCCCGCCTATTATGCCGCCGGTCACCGCCCTTGCGGCGGTACCTGGCGCTTTGGATCCCGTCTGGTCTGTTACGGCCGACACATCCTCCTTGTTCTTGGCCACTACAGAAATATCATCGGCCTGGTAGCCTTGTCGCTTCAAGCCTTCGATCACCCGGATCGCTTCCTGCTCGGTATGAAACACGCCTACTTTTGTCGCTTTTCATGGTCATTAGCGAGCCGCTAGAACGGCCCGGCTTCGTCTGCGAAACGGAGCGAACGGAACGGTTCACGCCATGCCCTGCGACCTTGCCCGTCCGCTCAACGTCTCAAGTAACTTCCACTACACTGCTTCTTACCCGGCAGGCGGACAACCACCCGGGATGACAAGCGCTGCGGCTTTGCTATTTCGTCCAATCCCTGGTCATGCTGCCGAGCAGCCTCCGGTAACCGGGTAAAAATTCCTCATAAACGTTCAAGGTATATTTCGAGGTGTCCATGGAGAGAAACTTGCTGTCTATCGTCCACTTTTCGGTCTCCGAGCCAAGGGACCAGCCGGCCATACCGGCTTCCTCCGGTTCCAGCGCATAAGCTTTCTCATGAAGCTTTTCCCCCTGCCCATCCAGAAGCTCGACGACCACGCGCCGTTTCTTCATTTCCGAAACGACGCTCAAATCTTTCTGCAGCGTGTAGTCGAAGGAAAAGTTGATCTCAAAGAAGCCTCGCTTATCGTTGAAGTTCCAGTAAGGCCTATCCTTCGCACTGATTGTCAGCGTATAGGGATGCATAGCCAGCTCATCCAGCTTGTCGCTCGGCTTGAGGTCTTTCTCCGGCAGTTGGAAGACGGTCGCCTGCAGAAAGGAGTCGGGTTTTTCCGACGGGCCGGATAGTTTGCCGCCGGTAACGGCCAGCCCCAGCATTAGCTTCAATCCTTGAAGATCGGCTCCTTTGGGCAGCACGGTCCATGCCATAAGGGACGCTCTCCCTTGGGGAACCACCCTTTGGCCGGTGACCTCAACCTCGGCCGGATATACGGTTCCGTCCGCCGTCAGCAATTGTGCTACCCACTTGGCCACGGGGGTGTAGCGCTTATCTGCGTTCACCGCATCCACCCGGACCGCTATTAATTGCCCGGCGGCGCTTTCGTACGATATCGGCGCCATCGCCGTATAGGCCCATTGTCCGCCAATCCCGGACATGTCGGTTGGCTGGCCCACGCCCAGTTCCTTGGCAGAAGCAGCCGGTTGCTTGCTCCACTCCGTCCGGTGGACGGCCCGGGTCTTACCGTCCGATTCGATTTGTTCCTGAAGAACGATATCCCAGGAACGGACCATTTCCTCGTGATCCACATTCGCTTGCAGGAACAGCCGGCTCGATTGTCCGGGCTGAAGCAGCCCGAGCGCATCCGCCGGCACGACCTGCGCCGTCCATTCCTTCGTATCGTCTGCCCGGAACGTCCCGCCCAGCCGGGGAACGGGCACGGCCGCTTTAGAAATATTGGTTAGCGTAATGGCAGCCGTAATCAAATCCCGGTCGTCCCACTGCCAACGCTCCAAAGAATCCAGAGCAGCGTTGAACCGGCCTTCCTTCGCCGTGATCGTTCTGGCGGCCCCGGCCTCCGCATGGATTGCGTCTGCCGAAACCGGCAAATATGCGGCGGGAACATGAATTTTTGTAGTTTTGTCCGCTGCGGGCAGTGCGCGCGTGATCACTAATCCGGCATTTGACGTATCGCTTTCGGCCGGCAATACAGCGTTCAGAATGAAGGAAATCTCCGTTCCCGGATCAACGACCAGCCCTTCCGGCTTCCGGTCCGGGGTCATGGAGTATACGCGCTTCTCCGACGTTTGCAGCCAAAAGCTCCATTCCGGAAGCATGACAGGGACGGTAAGGTCATTCCGAAACGTCGTAGTCCACGTAGCTTCCTTATTCTTGCCCAAGCTCCGCCATGCCACGTCGGATACGGAGCCTTGAAGCGCAGCGTTCCTTGCATGAACTTCAACCTCCGGTCCTTCCGGAGAGACAGCAGCGTCAGATAACGCTACCGAGCCGAGGGGGACCGTAAGGGAAGCCGCGTTGAAATCCCATCGGCCCGCTTCCAGCAAAAGTCCGCCAGCCTCGATGCCGTTGGCGACGACACCGTAAAGCCGGTACACCCCGACTGTCCCGGAAGGAACGATCTTCCGGTCCATATCCTCCGGCAGCAGCTTGAAGTTCAGAACATTGCCGGAACGGGTCTTGACTACGAAGTAATAGTCGTCCAACAGGATGTCCGCGCTGCCGTTGTTGCGGATGGTCAATTCGAACGAGCATACGGTCGATTCGTCATGTCTGAACAGCCGGGTATGACCGACTTCCAGAACCTGCTCCGCCCCAAGCCCGATCCGGAGGCCACCGCCCTCCAGGGCGGGAGCCGTCCCCGGTTTATCTGCGGCCACCGGCGGAATGGAAACCATCCCCGCCGAAAGCGCCACAACCGCTGCCAGTCCAAGCTTAGCCCATAACGTCCATTTCATAGCTATCTCCACCTTTTTCTTCTCTTCCGGCTCTGCTGCTGATCTCTACTCGTTCAAATAGGTGGTAATCCGATTTTGGATCATTTTTGCGGCATCTTTTGCGGTTTTCGCCTTCTTGAAGAACGACTCTGCTTCTTCCTTCACGATCTTCATCACGTTCGGATCTCCTGCGGCATATTTGTCGGCTTTCTCTACGAGGCGCAGGACCGCTTCCAACTGCTTATCGTCAACGTTCGGCGACGGAGTGGAACCGCCAGGTCCCTGCATCTTGATTTTGCCGCTTGCAAGATGATCGATCGATTGCCTCAGCTGTGCTTCCAAAGAAGCCTTGTGAATTGCAAATCCTACCATGCCAGGCGCGGATTGGACGTTTTTCGACAGAAGAAAGGAAAGGAATTTCCAGGCTTCCGCTTTATTTTTCGACTTTTCGTTGATACCGAACATCAGATCGGAAGAAAGGGAAATGCCTCCGCCATTGCCACCGTCCGATGGGGTGCTGTATACGTTTCCTTTGCCCCCATACATGATTTGAGGCATGAACAGCAGCTGCAGGGGCATTTGCAGGCTCATCGATTTAAAAACGTCTTTGTCTTCTTCCGACATGTCGGCCTGTTCCAGAATCAGCCCTTTGTCGTACATATCGCTGATCTGCTCCAGCAAATTCGTAAATTCCGGTGTATCGAACATCGCTTTTTTTCCTGCTACGAGTTTGCCGTACTGGCTTTTCACAATATCCTCAATCAACTCCGCCTTCGGTTTACCCGTCCAAACCGACGTCGCGCTTCCTCCCGACTGCACGGCTTGCCGGCCAATGTCCAGCATATCGTTCCATGTCCACTTGGCATCGTCAATTTTGATTCCCTTGGCATCAAGCAGCGGCGAGTTGCCCCAAGTCATGTTCATCTTGAAATGGATGGGGAGCGCATAGCTTTTCCCTTCGATTTTTAGAGCATCGATGACACCCGTGTAATAATCCGATGCTTGGAAGCTGCTGTCTTGTTTGATTAACTCGTCCAGATTGGCGAGCAGCTTTTTGTCGGCATATTTGGCGTAAGGGAGATTTTCCAAGGCAATCAGATCGGCTCCCTTGCCGGACATCAGCTCCGCATTGACGCTGGTTCGGTATTTTTCCAGGTCGGCCTCGTTCGTTTTTTGTGCGCCAGGGTTTATGACGACCTTGCCCTCGCTCTCGGGAACAGCCATATAAGCGCGAATGTCGATATCGATGCCGGGGTTCGCTTCTTCGAACTGCCGTTCCGCCTCCTGCAGGAAACGATCTTTCTTCAAAACGGAGACGGATACGATCGTTTTGCCGTCCTTTGCCGGCGGGGAGGCATTCGACTCCGCGGGCTTGGTATTGCTGCTGCATGCGCTTAAAGGCATTGTGAGCAGAATCGAAGATAACACGACGTTCGTCCAACTTTTTTTCATTTCGATCTCTCCTTCATCGGCTTGGATTTTTAATTCAACCGAACCTGGTCGCCGTCACTGATCGGCTCGCTCGATTCGGTAACAATCTTTTCATCCGGCATGATCAATCCAGTCAATATCGCATTCGTTTGATCCGAATCCTCGGTGTGGACATACTTTTTGCGGGCACGAAACTCGTTGCCAAGCGGGCGCTTCGATTCTTCGATCGTGAAGATGTACTCGCCCTTCGAATCCGTCTTGACGGCCGATTTCGGCACCAGCAGCCGGGGCGACCCTACGTTTTTGACCAAACGGAATTCCGCCTGCTCACCGCCGGTCAGCTTGGGGTCATCGATAGTTATAGTGACCTGCTTCATGCCCGAGGCTCCTCCGCTCTGAGTTTGGCCTCTTCCCGATTCGGCCTGCTCGATGGCGGCTACTTTGCCCTTCACGAGGCGGGGAACGGTTTCTTTGATTCGCAGGTCTACGGTCTCGCCGGTGACAAGGCGGCTGGCGGCGTCTGCGTCCACGCTCGCTTTCAGTTCCCAGCCTTGGGACAGATCGGCGAGTTGCACGATCGCTCTGCCTTGGGGAGCGGGGAGGCCTTCGTCGGCTTGGAGCTCGTCGATCAGCCCGTCAAACGGCGCAGTCAAGGTGCTCTTATTCGAGAGGTCCTTACGGATCCCGTCAATCTTGCGCGCCTGAATGGATAAATCCAGCTTCAGAGCGGTGATCTGCCGCTTGATCTCTTCCATTTTGGACGCTTCGCCCCCGATCCCGGTAAGCTTCAGAGCCTCTTGCAGTTTATCCAGCTCCAACTGCTGCTTGGCAAGCCGGTCCTGTTCGTCGGCCATATTTTTTTGTGCGGACGAGTTATCAAAGACGACCATGGCCTCTCCTTTTTTCACGAAATCACCTTCCTTCACCCGCACCTCCTTCGCCACCCACCCCGTCTGATCGTACAAAGACACGATCCGTTTCGGACGAATGGCGCCTTCCCCTTCGATTTCATGCGAAAGCTGGTTCATCACAGGCTTTTCGACAGACACTTTAGGAAGTGTCATTTTCTGGTATGTATTGGAGAAGAAGGTGAGCAGGAGCAGGGAGCCTGTAAATAATCCTGCCGCCATTCGAATCGTCCGTTTCCGTTTGGCACGGACCTGTTCGTCCGCGATTTCTATCATGGGTAAACCTCCTTGCATGTTGGCAAGCTCCCCGGGAACGCATCAGCCTTTGATTCCTGTCAATTGAATGCCTTGAATGAGCTCGTTCTCCCCGTGCAAAAACAGAAACAAGATCGGGACCATGTATAGAGAAGCCGCAGCAAACGCCACACCCCGGTCGCCTTCATTCACGTGGGAGAGAAAAACCGACAACGGCTGCTTGAACGTATCGTGCAAAAACAACAGCGGCTGCTCCACCATGTTCCAGTTGTCGACGAAGACGAGAATTTGCATGGCAGCGATACCGGGCATGGACATGGGAACGATCACGCGGGTAAAAATCGTTACATGTCCGGCTCCCTCGACTTTGGCGGCTTCGACGTAAGCCCCCGGGATATGGGACATAAACTGGCGGAGCAGGAAAACGCCGAACGCCGCGAAGATGCCGGGAAGGATGATTGCCGAATAGGTATTCAAGAGTCCCAGCATATCCATCGCGATAAAATTAGGGACTAGCGTCACCTGGAAGGGCAGCAGCATGGTGATGATGTAGAGAAAAAAAAGCGCGTCTTTGCCACGGAAATGCAGCTTGGTGAAGGCGTAGGCTGCCATTGCCGCTACGAGGGTCTGCCCTGCAACGATGGGAACCGTCAATAGGACGGAGTTCCAGAACATTTCCAGAAACTGCGGCTTGTCAAGTAAAATATGTTTGAATTGGGCGAGTGTAACCTGGTCCGGTATCCACTTCAAATTGGCGTAATCGCCCTCTTTGGCCTCTTTTCCTACGGCGTCATAATTAACTGCGATCTCCTCTTCCGTCATAGAGGAGTTGGTGATCGTGACGACAAAGGGCGTCAGCATAAGAAGTGCGATACCTATTAGCACCGCTGTGAGCAAACCTTTTTTTGCTGCCAGAAGCATGGGATCACCTCCTACAAGTTTTCCTTTAGGAAAACTACTTCGTAAGCATCTCGGCTATTCGATGGCATGCCGGAACCGCCTGTCCGCTTGAAACAGCACAACGACTAAAGCGATGATCCCCACCGCCATAATATAGGCAGCTGACGTCAGCTTCTGGTAATCCAGCGACAGGAACATGTTGTTCATGTAGTGCTGAAGCATGTAGATGCTGTCATGGGGATATTCACCCGACATCAGGTACGTTTCCCGGAATACCTTGAACGACCCTACGACGGACATGACGGTGACGAAAAACAAGGTCGGAATCAAATACCTCAGGGTAATGCCGAAAAACTGCCTGAGCTTGCCCGCACCGTCGATGCTTGCCGTCTCATAATAGTCCTGCGGGATCGTCTGAAGCCCGGTCAGCAGCAGAACGATGTTATAGCCTGCATTCTTCCATACGTACATTAGGATAATGACGCCCCGGGCCTGATCGCTTTCCATCCAGTGGACCGGCGCACGTCCGGCGGCAACGAGCAGGCTGTTCAACCACCCATAGGTATCGAATAGGACCTGCCAGAACAGCACGACCGAGGCTACCGGCACGACAAGCGGCAAAACGGAGGCGGTTCGAAACCATCTGCGGAGCGGGAGGGGCCGGTTGAGCAGCACGGCGACCGACAGGGAGACGACGAGCAGAAGCGGCACGCCGATTCCGGCAAAGCTTAAGGTGTTGACGGCCGCCTTGCGGAACGATTCACTGTTCCATACCTCCACATAGTTGTCCGCTCCCACGAATGTTCCGTCCACCGGACTATCCATCACGGAAAAGTAAATTCCTCCGACAAACGGAATCAGGTAAAACAGAGCCAAGCCGACGAGACTAGGCGCCAAAAAGAGCAGCGCAGCCGGTCCGTCCCTGCCCGACCGGGCGAATCGCCGGAAGAGAGACGGCCTTTTCCGACGCGTTGGCTGAAGCATTTGCAGTCTCCTTTCCCCATGCGTTGTTCTTCCTGCTATTGGAAGCCAGTTTATCAGCCGTTTATGATTCTAATGTGACAAGAACGGAATTTTCTGTTTTAATGGGGATGAAATCGGTTGCGGGAGGGAAGAACCGGATGCGAACTGTCATGGTGGTAGAGGATGAGCCGCTGATGCGGGAGTTGATCGCCGATTATATGAAGGGTGAAGGATACTTTGTGGTGGAAGCGAAGAACGGGGCGGAAGCCTTGGACAAATTCAAGCAAACTCCGGCGGATGCGGTCGTATTGGATGTCATGATGCCTTATTTGGACGGATTCGGCGTATGCCAGTTTCTCCGTCGAACCTCCAATGCCGTGATTGTCATCGTAACGGCGAAATCGGAGGAGCCTGACAAACTGCACGGATATCAGCTCGGTGCGGACGATTACGTAACCAAGCCGTTCAGTCCCAAAGTCCTGGTTGCCAAGGTGAGGGCGCTGCTGAAGCGTGCGGGGACCGGCGGTGAAACCGATACCGTCGTTATTCATCGGATCGAAGGCCTGGAAATCCGGGAGAACTCCTACGAACTCATGGTTGACGGCAAACAGGAAGACTTGACGGCTAAAGAATTCGAATTGCTGCTGTATTTGTACAAAAACCGGAACTTCGTACAATCCCGCGAAGCGCTGCTCAATGGAGTATGGGGCTACGAATATGACGGAGATATCCGCAATGTGGATGCCATCATCAAACGGCTGCGCCAAAAAATGGGCAGGTACGCCGGCCTCATCCAAACCGTGCGGGGCAGCGGCTATGTGTGCAGAGTCCGGTCATGAAGTGGCGGGGAATTTCGTTCAAGCTGTTTGCCGCTACAAGTCTGGTGTTCATCGGTTGTCTTACGGTCATGATGATGCTCCAGCTTGCGTTCTTCGAGCCTTATTACGTTCGCGCTAAAACGAGCGGTTTCCTTCGGGATTTCGAACAAACCCGCCAGCGGTTTTTGAAAGAAACACCTGATGGAAACACGGTTCCGGCTTATTTCGCCAAGCTGGAGGAGCAATATTATGCGGTAACCGCCATACTCACGTTTTCTAAAAAAGAATTGACGATATCCGCAGGCAGAGGCATAGACAACAGGAAAATATTACTTCACTATCGTCTGCCTATGGATCTTAATCTTGCCGCCCCGCCCATCCGGCCATCGTTTCCCGATGTGGAACTGGACAAGCTCGTATCCGGCCTGAATCAGTGGTTCCATAGTCCGGAAAATCAGGAAAAAGTGCTCAGGGAGAACGAAACGGTTACTTTCTTCACCGATGTTACGCTGCCTTCCGGGGCTAAAAGCCGTCTATTTGTGACCATTGCTCCGCTTGAGGTAAAGGATGGGACCGGAACGGTGATGGCCGCCATTTCCTCCTTGCAGCCGGTCGGCGATGCGGTCAACGCGTTCCGCGGATTTTACTCCTACTTTTATTTGCTCGCGGGAGCCGGAGCGCTGCTCCTTGTTCTTCTGTACTCAAGAATGATCACGAGGCCCCTTCTGTCCTTGAATAAAACGGCCCAGCGGATGGCAAAGCTCGATTTCAGGGAAAAAAGCGGCATTCGCCGAAGCGATGAGATCGGCAGCTTGTCAGATACGCTGAACTTCCTCTCGGAAAACTTGGACAAGGCGCTTTCCGACCTGCAAACGGCCAATGCGAAGCTTCAGGAAGATATCGAAAAGGAAAAACGACTGGAGCGGCTGCGGCGCGAATTTGTTGCAGGGGTTTCCCACGAGCTGAAGACCCCGATCAGCTTGATCGGCGGTTATGCCGAAGCGCTGCAGGACAATGTGGGCGACGGGAAGAAGCGGGACCGTTACGCCGCCGTGATTCGGGAAGAGACGTCGCGGATGGCCGGCATCGTAAACGATATGCTGGATCTGACCCAGATGGAAACGGGACAATACCGGCTTCAGCTGAACGACTTCCCGCTGGACGATACAGTGCGCCATATCGCAGGCAACCTGCAAGAACATAGGTACAGCGGCGGAAAAACCATCGAGCTGGATCTTTTGCCGGTTACGGTAAAGGCGGACCGGTTCCGCATCGAGCAGGTGCTCACGAATCTCCTGAGCAACGCGCTGAGGCATACCCGGGATGACAGCCGATTGGGAGTCAGGATGGAACAGGAGCCGAATGAAATTCGGACGGTCGTCTGGAACGAAGGCGAGCATATCCCTGAAGACGAGCTGGCTCATATTTGGGATCATTTTTACCGCGTGGAGAAGTCCAGAGAACGGGATTCCGGAGGAACGGGGATCGGTCTGGCCATAGTCCGGCAAATTGTTCAGCTGCACGGTGGACAACTGGGAGTCCGCAATACGGCGGGCGGTGTGGAATTCAGCTTTTCGCTGCCGGTAACAATCATCACGTTAGTCGATCTTCCCCCATAGAAAAAAGCCGAAGCCGCCCTCCGGCTTCTTCGGCTTTTCGCGAGCTTCGGCCGGGCCGAATAGAACTTCGCCTCCACGCCGTAGAACAGCGTCTGATCTGATGCAATGCCCGGCGTCACTTTATCGAGCGCTTCGACCATTTCGATCAGACTTTTCATCGTATTGTACGGAAGCACGAGACCCAGATCCCCTGGAACGGCCTCCTTCAGCGTCGGCTCCAGAAATCCTTCCTGAATGCGCCCGACCGTCGAGCGCCGGCCGCGAATGATTTCGCCGTACTTCTGAACGATCACGCCGCCGCCCGACAAATCGTTCGCCCTCTTGCAGATTTCCCGCGCGTACTCGTTCGGCTTGTCGAACGGCTCGGTAAACCGGTGGGAGACGAGCAGCGCAAAAAACGAATAGACGTTAACCCCAAAAAAAGAGCCGCCAGCGGCGACCCCTTCCAAGTAAAACTCAGTTACAGATGTTAGATCCCAAAACTGCGACTAACAATCACCAACAAAATAAAAAGAACTAGAATAACACCTGTCGAAGTAAAACCACCGAAACCTCCAACGGCACTCATGAGTCAACACTCCTTTAAAATAGTATTGAGTACTGTCTTATCCCTTCCAAGTACCCACAATTTTAGTGTATTCAAGAGCGGAAAGATTGTTTGGACGGATGACAGGTAACAAATGGCATGCCGTTATATAAACCCGCATTGAGATCCGCCCCCAGTGCGAGTGTATGAGATCAATCTATGGGGATCTATCCAGAAAAACATCAAATAAGCGTTGGCAGGAAAGCTATTGTTTACTTACTTCCCTTAAACATAAAAAACGCCGAACCAATCAAGGTTCGACTTTTTTTCATTTTTATTATCGGATGATGTTGCTTCGTTCGCGGCAACAAGCGCCTCCCGCTTCGTCCACAAAGGTTTTTATGTATGTTTTTATAATCCGCGGCGGCCGGGTTAGTCGACGTGTGCGACGGCGGTGGCGCGAATTTCAATCAGTTGATGAGGGAACGCCAGACCCGACACGCCGATGAGAGTGGCGGCCCGCCGATGGTCGCCCACATACTCCTTATACAAAACGATGAACTGCTCGAAATGCTCTTGCGGGTTTGTTAGAAAGACCTCCATCTCAGCAATGTTCGACCTCGTGACACCAAATCCCGCCAGCACGCGATCTAGGTTCTCCAGCGTCTGCCGGGTCTGTGCCTCGATATCGCCCTCGCCAACGAACGCGCCCTGCATATCGTGGGAAAATTGTCCTGAAATGTAGATGGTGCCGTTAGCGCTGTAACCTTGGGTGACGCCGAACGCTTCTTCCCAGGCAACACCGTGATTGTAGGTTTTGGCAATAGTCAATTTTTTTCTCTCCTTTACTTCAAAGTAAGGTTAGTATAAACTGGGCACAAATAAAAAAGTAGTACGCACTTTTTGGATAGGTACTACCCGAAAGGATAGTGTAAATATGAGTATGGCTGAATATAAAGGCAAAGTTAAACATATTCAAGATACACCTTTTGGTTATACATTGTCAGTTATTGGCGGCAAATGGAAAATGGTTATTATTTACCTCCTGGCAGAAAACCAACCGGTTCGCTTTAATGATCTGAAAAGACAGATAGGAACTATTACTTATAAAACATTGAGTTCACAACTGAAAGAATTGGAAGCAGATGGTATGGTAAAGCGGAAAGAGTATCCTCAAGTTCCCCCTAAAGTCGAGTACAGTCTCACAAATAAAGCGGAAACATTATTACCCGTTTTGGAAGAGTTATGTGAGTGGGGAGCAAAAAACCAAAATAATTAAATCCGAGATGCGTAGTTATACCAGGACTATCCTTTCGAGATCTCGCAAAAAAGAGACATTCCCCCCGCGAAGGGAAAATGTCTCCAATGGCATAACTTCTTGCATCGTTTTATTCCGATTTTTTAAAAAACACTCTTAAAGATAAATATAAAGTCGAACTTAGAAGAGTTATCCCAACGACATTCCAAATTAGTTCCATAGAAACACCGCCCCATCTCAACTCATGAATCTATAATACTACAATTGGAATTATTTGTCGAATTATATAGGTATTTTAGACCAAATCCCCTATTCGCAACATCGCAAAAAAAGCCGCTTCCCGAATCATCGGGAAGTCGGCCCTTTTCACTCCATCCATTTAGAGCTAACGTTCATTCGACAGGTGCAACGTTCTCACCAATCAACTTTCTTGCGGTACCGTTTGGGCTTGTGCATTCTGTATCTTGATTTGATCAAGAATACGTTGAATGACACTAGCCGTCGCTTCAATGTATTCAGGTCGTAACAGGTGATCATGGTCGCCCGTGAGCTTATGCTTCGTATAGTTTTGGCGGGTGGCTCCTTTCCATAACAGGGATGGATTTTCTAACCGGTGGGCCTCGGTATCCTCCGCGATTAAATCGTGAATGTTCGCCAGAACATGGCCCGTATTGATCAGTTGAGCTTCGTACGTCAAGTTTGACCGTACTTTATGTTCGACACGCTCTCGAATCGAGGAGTTTTCCGTTAGTATTTTTTCTGTTTCCATTAAAAATTTCATCGATTCTTCAATATTGCTTTCCACCATATCTGCGGATTTCGGGGTCAGCTTCACCAAGGAATCCACCATGATCAAATCCGATACGCGATACCCTCGCTTTTCCATCGCTTTGGCTACTTCAAACATCATATTTCCGCCGATACAATACCCAATAAATACATAAGGCTCCTGTTTTTGTACGCGAACGACCTCGTCCACATAACAATCGATCATATCCTCGTAGCTTGGGCTATCGTCAATGAAATCGATACTGTATACCGCGAACCGGTTTTCCAGCTTTTCCGCTAATCCCTGATAGGCTATCCCGAATCCGGGTCCCGGAGGGAAGCAAAATACGTTCATCTCTCCCTGCTGATTCAGCTTAACGAATTGATTGGCGTCTTTCTCGAACCCGGATTCCCAATTGGCATTCGCCATCGCTTCGACAGAGGTATATTCATACCCTTTATGAAGTGGGATGTCTACTCCCGTTTCATCATGGATTCGTTGAATTAACCGGATCAGACTGATGGAATTTCCGCCGAGTTCGAAGAAATTGTCCTTCACGCCAATCCTCTCAAGTCCAAGCACATCCTGCCAAATTTGGACCAGCTTCGTTTCCAGCAGTGAACGCGGTGCGACATACTCCGCTTCTCCCATGGCGCTTGCTTCAGGAGCCGGCAGCGCTTTGCGGTCGACTTTGCCATTGGGGGTTAACGGCAACTGCGGGAGCTGTACAAAGTGCGCCGGAATCATATAGCCTGGCAGCTCCTGCGACAGTGCCTGCCTAAGCTCGGCTGCCGAAAGTTCGCTTTGCGCCACGAAATAGGCACAAAGCTGCTGCTGCCCGCTTGCATCTCCACGCGCAATGACAACCGCCTCTTGAACGGCTCCGACTCTTGCCAGTTGAGCTTCCACTTCGCCAAGCTCGATTCGATAGCCGCGGATCTTCACCTGATCGTCGATCCGCCCGACATATTCGATCGTTCCATCCGGCAGCCATCTTGCCAAATCCCCTGTCCGGTACATCCGTTCCCCCGGCACGAAGGGGTTGTCCACGAACTTCTCCGCCGTCAGCTCGGGACGGTTCAAGTAGCCCCGGACCAATCCCTCGCCGGCGATGCAAAGCTCCCCGGCCACTCCGATCGGCTGAAGCTTGTTTTTGCCGTCTACGATATAGACCGTCGTGTTGCTGAGCGGCCATCCGATCGGAACGTTGACGGCATCCTCGGCCACTTCGTTCACCGTGTAATAGGTCGCATAGACCGTGCTCTCCGACGGGCCGTACGCATGAATGATTTTTCCCGGTCCGATATGCTGAAGAGCTTTCCGAACATGGCTGACCGATACACGTTCTCCTCCGAACAAAATGGCTCGCATACGGCGCAAGCAATCGACATTGACGTCAACGATAACGTTAAATAAAGCCGTTGTAATCAACGCGACCGAAATTTGCTGCCGTTCGATCAGCTCCGCCAGCTTCCCGATGTCCAGCATCGTCTCCCGCGGGATAAGGATCAGCCTCGCTCCGTTGGTTAACGCTCCGAAAATATCGAAGACCGAACCGTCGAACGAATAGCTGGACATTTGCAGCACCCGATCCTGATCGGTAATGTCGATATAATTCGTATTCCGGACGATCCGGACGACGTTGCGATGCTCGACTAAATTTCCTTTCGGCTTGCCTGTCGTTCCGGACGTATAAATAATGAACGCCAAATTCGCCGCCCCGTTGGTTGGCTCCACCTTCGAACCGTCGGGGTGATAGGACGCTTCGTCATCCAGGACGATCAACGTGCCCTGAACCGGAATGCGCTCCTGCAGGTGGCGCTGCGTCAATAACATTTGGGCTCCCGAATCCTCGATCATGTACCGGATGCGCTCCTCCGGATATTCCGGATCAATCGGCACATAGGCGCCTCCGGCTTTCATAGTCGCCAGGATACCTACAATCATTTCCAAGGAGCGCTCCGCCATAATGCCGACCGCACGTTCCTTGTCCACTCCGCCCGCCCGCAGCGTTCTCGCCAAACGGTTCGCCCGTTCGTTCAGCTCGCGGTAGGTCCACTGTCTGTCCTCAAACACAACTGCCACCGCATCCGGAATCCGTTCCGCTTGCTCTTCGAACAACTGATGAAGCGTCTTCTCCCGCGGGAATTCAGTAGGCGCAGCATTGAACCGTCCGATCAGCTCGGCCCGTTCCTCAGCCGTTGCCAGCTCCAAGTCTCCGACAGCAATTCGAGGATTCGCCACGATTTGTTCGAGCACATGAACCAAATGTCCCATTAAACGCTCTACATCGCACCTTTCAAACGTAAGGGTGTTGTAATCAAAGCGAATAACGAACTCTTCTCCCGGCATAACGACCAAGGCAAAGTCATAGTTCGTTTGTTCTTCAATGGCTACGTCCGTAATTGCAAGCGTTTCGTCCTCGCTGTCGCCAGCCTGTTCAAGCTGTTCGCCTAAAGGATAGTTCTCGAATGCCATAATATGGCTAATCAAATCTTGCTTTTGAGCGGTTTGCGCTTGAATCTCGTACAACGGGTAGTAATCGTGGCGCCCGGATTCCAGCGCCGACTCCTGCAGCCGTCTCATCGCATCGTCAAAGCTCGTCTCCGCTTCACAAACAACACGAACAGGAATGGTGTTAATGAATAACCCGATCATCTCTTCGATCCCTGGAATTTCCGCGGGCCTTCCCGAGACGACACTGCCAAATACCGCATCGCCGGTTCCGTTATACTTCTGCAAAATAACGCCCCAAGCCGCTTGCAGCAAAGTATTGACGGTCACCTGATACTGGTTGGCCACCTGGTTGATCCGTTTGCTCAAGCTTTTGCCCAAGTTGCGAAGGACGTTGTCCCCGGCGTACCGATCGCTGCGCTGTTGAACTTTCCCTAGAGGGAGCGTCGTTTGACCTTCATAGCCTGCCAAATACTCGGACCAATAGCGGGACGCCGCCTCCTTGTCCTGCTTCTCCAGCCATTCGATGAATTGGCTGTATAACGGAGCGTCCGGCCGTTCAGGCTGCTCATTGCGCATGTAAGCACCATACGTATCAAACAGTTCTTTGGCAATTAAAGGCAAGCACCAGCCGTCCATCAGGATATGGTGGAACGTCCAGAGCACATGATACCGTTCTTCCTTCGTCCGAATCACCTTGACCCGCATCAGGGCGTCCTGTTCCAGATCAAAGCCCCGGGTTTTGTCATCGTCTACAAGCTTGTCGATGCACGTGCTCCACTCGTGTTCCTGAAGATGGCTCAGCTCTTCGTAGGTAAACTCGATCTGCTTGTCGCGATATACGATTTGCAGCAGATCCCCGCTCCAGCCGTTGTAAAAGTTAGTGCGCAGTACCATGTGGCGCGCGGCCAAGTCGTTCCAGCTTCGGACGAACAGCTCGATATTCAAATCTCCTTGCAGGACAAACAGCGCCTGTTCAATATACGCGCCGCCATGCCGGTTCAGGGTATTGTGGAACCACATCCCTTTCTGCATCGGCGTAAGCGTGTAAATGTTCTCGATCTCCCCGATGTGCCGCGTGCGTTCCTCAATCTGCTCCAGTTCGGCTATACTTAACCCCTTGAATTGAACATCGCTCGGGGTTAATTCTGCCCTCGCCTTCGCTGTGCAATGCTCAACGATTTCCCGCAGACTGTCCTGCAGCCATGCGGCCAGCTTCCCGATCGTCTCTCTGCGGTATTCCTTCCGGCTGTAGCTCAGTTCAAGCGACAATACGCCATCCGAAATCATGCCGTTGATGTCCAGCACGAAATTTCGCGCTTGTCGGTCGCTGACTGGTTTTCCGCCCGTGTGCGCCGATATCCCTACGCCACTATTTTGCAATTCCTGGTCGAATTGCCCCAAATAGTTAAAGCTGATCTCCGGTTCCGCACCCCGGAAGACCTCGTCCGTATGTTCGGACATATAGCGGCAGACACCGTAGCCGATTCCCTTATTAGGGATTTGACGCAGGCTTTCTTTGACTTTCTTAATCTGATACGACAAGACTTTACCCGGCTCCAGCTCAAGCACGACCGGATACTTGCTCGTAAACCATCCCACGGTGCGCGTGATATCGATATCCGTCATAATGGATTCGCGCCCATGGCCTTCCAGATTCACCAGCACACGGTCGTGACCGCACCATCTTTGCAAGGCCAGTCCCAGCGCCGTTAACAGAATATCGTTTATTTCGGTGTTGTACGCCCGGTGAACTCCCTTCAGCAATTGCTCGGTTTCTCTGCGGCTCCACTGCACCGTAACGAAATCGCTATCGCACTGCAATGATTTTGCCGTTGGCATATCCTTAGGCAGCGGCGATACTGCGGTTTGCGTGATACGCTGCCAATACGCCCGCTCGTTCTCGATAACCGTGCTTCGTCCGTAGGCTGCAATCTGTTCGGACCAAGTCCGGAAGGCATCGGTTTTCGCCGGAAGGCGAATCGCTTCTCCTTTTACAGCTTGCTCGTAACCGAGCGCGAAATCTTCAAGAATGATCCGCCACGATACGCCGTCTACCACGCCATGATGGATGACGATCAGCAAATGATCGCCGTCCGCGCAATGGAACAATCCGGCTTTTACCAATGGCCCTGCTTCAAGATCGATGCCGCTCTGAATTTCGTTGGATTTCGCTTCAATCGCTTGAACGGCCCCCTCGATTCCTCTGAAATCGGCTACTTCCAGGCTGTACGGCTCGCCTTCTTCGATAGCCCGGTTCCATGCGGCATATCCGTTGTCGGACCTGCGGAATACGATACGCAGCGCGTCGTGGTGCTCCGTGATCTTCTGCAGCACCTTCCGGATGGCCGCCTCGTCGAATCCTTCCTTCTGGTACAGCATGACGGATTGGTTGAAGTGATGCGGATCGTCCAATGGCTGCTCGAAGAACCAGCGCTGGATCGGAGTCAGCACCGCTTCTCCCGTTACCTCGCCCTGATCGGCTGTCCGGCCAACCTGCTGTATATGCAAGCTTAACTGAGCGATGGACGGATATTTGAACAAATCCCGAATTTCCAGCTTGTACCCGGCCTGATGCAAACGGGACGAAACCTGAATCGCCTTGATGGAATCGCCGCCAAGCTCGAAGAAGTGGTCCGTCACTCCGATGCGCTCTTCCCCTAGCACCGCTTGCCATACGGCGGCCAACGCCTTTTCCTTATCGGTCTGAGGAGCGATATATTCTGTCCTCGTATGCATGCCGCTTTCCGGAGCGGGCAAGGCTTTGCGGTCGATCTTCCCGTTCGGTGTCAGCGGCATCCGCTCCAATGGCACGAAATGCGACGGGATCATATACCCCGGAAGCTCCTGCGATAACGCCACTCTCAGCTCGCCGGCCGTCAACTCTTGATCCGCCACATAGTAGGCGCACAGCTGCTTCTGCCGGTTTGCGTCATCAAGTGCCAGAACAATCGCTTCTTGAACGGACTCGACCTTCAAAAGCTGCCCTTCAATCTCGCCAAGCTCAATCCGGTAACCCCGGATCTTCACCTGATGATCAATGCGGCCCAAGTATTCGATATTCCCATCCGGCAGCCATCTGGCCAAGTCACCCGTCCGATACATCCGCTCACCCGGTACGAACGGATTGTCTACGAATTTCTCTGCGGTTAGCTCCGGACGGTTCAAATACCCTCTTGCCAATCCTGCGCCTGCAATGCACAATTCCCCTGCCACGCCGACAGGCAGCAGTTGATTGCCCGGATCTACAATATAGATACGGTGATTCTGAATCGGTCGGCCGATCGAAACCGATGCGCTGCTATCGTTTTCGGAAGCAGTCCAGATGGATGTGCAAATCGAATCCTCGGTCGGACCGTACGCGTTGAAATACTTCACTTTGTCTTTCCATTGCTGAATAAGCTCCATGGAGGCCGCAGAGCCTGCCGTGACCAATCTTCTCAAGCTCGGGATATGATCCGGATTCAAGTAGGTCGCATACGTCGGCGGCAAAGTAGCCGTTGTAATGCCATGATCGCTTACAAAGCTCTCAAACAAACGATGATCCTGAATCGTTTCGGCCGATGGGATATAGAGCGCTGCCCCCAAAAATAAAGCTTGGAAAATTTCCCAGCACGAAGCGTCAAACGACAAGCTGGCAAATTGCACGATTCGATCTTCATTCGTTATTTGCAAAGTATCCGCGAAAAGCAGCTTCAGGCTGCACAGCCCGCGATGCTCTACCATGACCCCTTTAGGCTTGCCTGTTGTCCCCGACGTATAAATGACATACGCCACATGATCCGGACCGGTAACGGACGCCAGATTGGAACCTTCCCCGCTGTACGCCTCTTCGTCATCCAGGACGATTACCTTCCCGGCAAACGGAACTTGTTCCTTCAGACGGCGCTGCGTCAATAACAACTGGGCCCCTGAGTCTTCCAGCATATAACGAATGCGCTCTTCCGGATATTCCGGATCGATCGGCACGTACGCGCCACCGGCTTTCAGCACGGCGAATAGGCCGACGACCATTTCAATGGAACGCCTTAGCATGAGTCCGACAGGCTGTTCGGCCTGCACACCCTCTGCTCTCAACGTTCGCGCCAAACGATTCGCCCGGTCGTTGAGTTCCCGATACGTGAGCTGCCGGCCTTCAAATACAACAGCCACATGATCCGGAGTCCGCTCCACCTGTTCCTCAAACAACCCATGGATCGTTTGCTTCGATGCATACTCCGCTTCCGTACCATTGAATACGCGATGAAGCATCTCCATCTCCCCGGACGACAGCATGTTTAGCGAGGCCAGCGGAGCTTCCGGGGCAGTTGTAATCTCGACGAGCAGTTGCTCGAAGTGCTTCGCCATGCGCTCGATCGTTTCCCGTCGGTACAAAGCGGTCGCGTATTCAAGTCTGCATTCCAAGCCATCGCTGCTTTCGGACACATCCAGCGTCAGGTCGAATCGGGCGATCTCATTTTGATACGGATACGGGGTCAGATGAAGCCCTTCCATCTGAATTTCCTCATTTTCCGTATGCTGCAAAACAAACATCGCGTCGAAAATCGGATTTCGGCTTAAATCCCGGTTGACCTGCAGTTTTTCCACCAGTTCTTCGAACGGGTAGCTCTGATGCTCATAGGCTCCCAGCATCGTTTCCTTCACTTCCTGCAAATACGACCGGAACGTCTTCTCCCGATTTGGATAGCTGCGGATGGCAAGCGTATTGACAAACATCCCGATCAGCGGCTGCAAGTCTCCGTGAGTTCTTCCCGCAATCGGCGTACCAACAATGATGTCCTCCTGGCTTGTATATTTTTGCAGCAGGATCGTGTACGCGGCCAACAGCACCATGTACAGCGTCGCTTCGCTTTCCGCCGCGATCCGCTTCAACTCCTCGCCAAGCTGCCCATTCAAGCGGAATGGAAGCGTGCTTCCGTCGAACTTCCGCACCGCAGGGCGGACATAATCCGTCGGCATTTCCAGCACCGGCAGCTCCTCTTGGAACACATCCAGCCAGTACGCTTCCTGATGCTTCAACTGCTCCTGCTGCGCTTCGGACTGCTGCCATACCGCATAATCCTTATACTGGATGCGCAGAGGCTCCAGCTCCTCTCCGCCATACAGACGGACAAACTCTTCGACCAAGACGTCCATCGATACGCCATCGGAGATGATATGATGCATGTCAAAGATCAAGATATTGCGCTCTTCCGCCAGCCCGATCAGGCCTATCCGCAGCAGCGGCGGCTTCGCCAGATCAAAGGCGCGGACGAAGTTCCGGACGACTTCCGCCGCTTCTTCCTCGCCGGCTTGCACATAATCCACCGCAAAATCCACTTCCCGGTAAACCCGCTGTACAGGCTCGCCATTCGCCATCTCAAATCCGGTACGCAGCGTTTCATGACGCGCTATCAGCCTCCGGAACGCTTCTTCAAACCGGCTGCGGTCCAGCGCCCCTTCCAGCAGCATCGCTCCCGGCATGTTGTAGCTTAGCTCCGCACCTTCCAATTGATGCAGAATGAACAGCCGCTTCTGCGCGGAAGACACCGGGTAGTGCTCCTGCTCCGCGATTATCGGAATGGATACGTACAGACGCTCTTCCATCCGTTCAATCGCTTGGGCCATCTCTTCAATCGTCATATAGCGGAAGACGTCCCGCAGCGGGAAATCGACATTCATCTCCTTGTGCAGTTTGTTGACCAGCGTCGTTGCGCGCAGGGAATGCCCGCCCAGCTCGAAGAAGTTGTCTTTCACGCCAACCGTCGACACTCCAAGAACCTCTTTCCAGATCCGGACCAGCCGTGCCTCCAGCAATGTCCGCGGCGCGACATACTGCGCCCCCGTTTGCACGCTTCCTTCCGGAGCCGGCAGGGCCTTCCGGTCGATCTTCCCGTTAGCCGACAATGGCAGCTTCTCCAACTGCACAAAGTACGTCGGGATCATGTAGCCCGGCAGCTCCTGAGACAACGCTTCTCTCCATTCGCTCACCGTCAGCTTCCGGTCCGCCGCGAAGTACGCGCAAAGCTCCTTTTTCCCGCTCTCGTCCTCCCGCGCTACCACGACCGTCTCCCGAACCCCTGCTACTTTAAGGATCTGCGTCTCAATCTCGCCGATTTCGATCCGGTACCCGCGAATCTTCACTTG
>NZ_JAHNZO010000054.1 GCF_018998565.1 Paenibacillus oleatilyticus
AGCCGTGGTGTAGAGGCCTAACATGCCTGCCTGTCACGCAGGAGACCGCGGGTTCGAATCCCGTCGGCTCCGCCATTTTAAAGCTTTTAACTTCGGAACGAAACGGACAATATCCGAGGGTTCCGAAATTTTTAATTTTTGCAACGTGCCGTCGTAGCTCAGCGGTAGAGCAACGCACTCGTAATGCGTAGGTCGGAGGTTCGATTCCTCTCGACGGCACCATTTATGCCACATGGTAATTCATATGGCGGTCGTGGCGAAGTGGTTAACGCATCGGATTGTGGCTCCGACATTCGAGGGTTCGATTCCCTTCGATCGCCCCATAGTCATTGGGGATTAGCCAAGCGGTAAGGCAACGGACTTTGACTCCGTCATGCCTAGGTTCGAATCCTAGATCCCCAGTATTTTTAGCACGAGCCATTAGCTCAGTTGGTAGAGCACCTGACTTTTAATCAGGGTGTCGTAGGTTCGAGTCCTACATGGCTCATCTTCTTACAAAATAAATTGAGCGGAAGTGGCTCAGGGGTAGAGCATCGCCTTGCCAAGGCGAGGGTCGCGGGTTCGAATCCCGTCTTCCGCTCCATCGCAACTTTTGCTTTTGAAGATTGACAATCGCTCTTTTTGGTTTTAATCTAAAAGTAGTATGCGGAAGTGGCTCAGGGGTAGAGCATCGCCTTGCCAAGGCGAGGGTCGCGGGTTCGAATCCCGTCTTCCGCTCCATTTATGATATGCCGGTATGGCGGAATTGGCAGACGCGCGCGACTCAAAATCGTGAGGGAAACCGTGGGGGTTCGAGTCCCTCTACCGGCATTTATAACGGGACGTAGCTCAGCTTGGTAGAGCACCTGGTTTGGGACCAGGGGGTCGCATGTTCGAATCGTGTCGTCCCGACCATTCATTTTTTTAATGCGGGTGTAGTTCAATGGTAGAACTCCAGCCTTCCAAGCTGGTAGCGTGGGTTCGATTCCCATCACCCGCTCCATGTGCAAGTTCCAGTAGCTCAGCTGGATAGAGCAACGGCCTTCTAAGCCGTCGGTCGGGGGTTCGAATCCCTCCTGGGACGTCATATTTGAAATTAAAGAGGTCTGGAAACAGGCCTTTTTTTGTTGTATTCTTTTGGCTATAGAGGATCCCTCTTATAGAGGGGGCCACTTTCCATGCAGTGCTCTAAATTATATATCGGGCGGGAGCACGTAGGATAAGCTTTCGCAGTTCAATCTCTGGGAATCATGGCATTTACGGAAAAGTTCTGATACAATGGGTTAAAGCTCCTTTCGAGGGGCTTATTTTTTTAAGGAGGAAAGCATATGAGTCCTATGGCAGTACAAAGGCTGAACTCGCAAAGGATGAGAACGTATATAGGGGGGGATATCTACTATGAACCCTAGTTTCGGACGTGGCGCCCGTACCCAATTAATTAACCAATTGCTTTATTTTGACGAACAAAGCAGTGCGTTTCTTGATGACTTTTGCCCGCAGCAAGGCAAGGACCGAGCAAAACTCGAGAAGTTCATCGAACAATACACGGCAGTTCTGGAACGTCTATTGGCGCAAGATGAAGTACAGTTCATGCAATCCTTATATTCCAAGGTGCTGATCGGCAGCAGCGTAAAGGTGAAGTATGAGGATGACGGTTTAGAGGAAACGTTTACGATTGTATTCCCAACGTTGACTGCGCCTGATAAAAACTATGTTTCATTCTTATCCCCTATGGGGCGGCAGCTGCTCTTGGCTACGTCCGGTGCGGTACAAACGATTGAAATTCCTGCCGGCAGCTTTGCCGTAACGATCGAAGAAGTGAAATACGCTTACTCCGGAGAATTCACGAAGACAGGCTAAGTAATTTCGACAAAACATCGGGCTACACAAAAGGACAGCTTCTTTCGATATAGGGGCTGTCCTTTTACACTAGACAAACGCAAGAGGGCCCGAAGCTATACAAATTGTCTACAAAATTTAGCGTTCCGGTTACATTTTGGACCCGACTATAGCAGTTTACAGCAGTATGACTTATAATAAAAGGAATGAGCAATCCGATTAGAACGTAAGCTCGGATACGCTTAAAACGTTTAAATGGGGTGTTAGAGATGAATTTGTTTGATTTGACCGGAAAAGTGGCTTTAGTAACCGGGGGAGCCGTAGGTCTTGGTGCGGGTATCTCCTTAGGCTTGGCCAAGGCAGGCGCAGACGTCGTTATCGTAACGAGCAACGACCGTTCGCGTGAGGTTGAGCAGCAAATCCAAGCGATGGGCCGTAAGGCACACACCATCATAGCGGATCTGATGGATGAAAGCGTATTGAAAAGCGTGGTAGACGAGGCGTTGTCCGTATTTGGAAAAATCGATATTTTGGTTAACAATGCCGGGATTATTCGGCGTACGCCGGCTGCCGATCACGCGGCGCAGGACTGGCATGATGTGCTGAATTTGAACTTAAACTCTGTTTTTTTCCTGTCACAGCTTGTTGGGCGTGAAATGATTAAACAAGGGTCGGGTAAAATTATAAATATTGCATCAATGTTAAGTTTTCAAGGCGGGATTAATGTGCCGGGCTATACCGCTTCCAAGCATGCGATTGCCGGAGTAACTAAAGCGCTTGCGAACGAGTGGGCCAGCAAAGGCATTCAAGTTAACGCTATCGCTCCGGGGTACATGGCTACCGACAATACGGCGGCGCTTCGTGCGGATGAAGATCGCAGCTCGCAAATTTTGGTGCGTATTCCAGCTGGGCGCTGGGGAACTTCGGAAGATATGCAAGGACCGATCATATTCCTGGCGTCGCAGGCTTCAGACTATATGAGCGGCCACGTGCTTTGTGTGGACGGGGGATGGATGGCGAGATAATGATGGAGAACGGACGAGCGGAGCAGCAGCAGATGTTTCAGCCGGAAATCATTACATTCGGGGAATCGATGGCATTGATGATGCCGGAAGGAAGCAAAGGAATCGAATATTCGTCCCGCTTCCAAGGGCTGTTCGGCGGTGCGGAAAGCAATGTGGCAATCGGGGTGTCCCGTCTGGGCCACAAAGCAGGCTGGTTCAGCCGCCTGGGGAAAGATCCGCTGGGCCGCATGATCATGAAAAAAATCCGCGGCGAGGGCGTGGATGTCTCCCGTGTGGAGCTGGCAACGGAAGCGCCGACCGGCTTGATGCTCCGCGAGGTGGTATCCGGGAAAACATCGGTTTATTATTACCGCAAAGGCTCGGCAGCCAGTACGCTGAAGCCGGAGCATTTAGACGAGCAATATATTAAGCAGGCTAAATATTTGCATGTAACAGGAATTACGACAGCGCTCAGTGCGACCTGCCGGGAGACGGTCAGGGAAGCGATGAAAATAGCCCGCAAGCATGGTGTGAAGGTCTGTTTTGATCCGAACTTGAGGCTGAAGCTGTGGTCACTGGAAGAAGCGCGAGAGGTGCTGCTGGAATTGGCCCAAGAAGCGGATTATTTTCTCCCGGGGTTGGACGAGTTGAAACTGCTGTATCAAACGGACAGCTTCGAAGACATTGTCGCCCGGCTCAGCCAGCTTAAGGCGGTATCGATTGTCAAGGGCGGCGAAGACGTCACGTATATCGTCGAGCAAGGACGCGTAAGCTCGGTGCCGTATTTTAAAGCGGAGCAAGTGGTCGATACGGTCGGGGCAGGAGACGGTTTTTGCGCAGGCTTTTTCGTTGGGTTACTCAAGGGCTATCGTTTGGAAGAAGCGGTCCGCCTCGGTAACCTGATCGGCTGTATGGTGGTACAGATGGAGGGAGACTGGGAAGGCATTCCGACCTGGGAGCAAGTGGAGGCGTTTCTTAACAACGTAAAGCATGTCGAGAGGTAGTATCCGATGCAACAAGTCCTGCACTACTAATTTCATATTAGGAATGGATGAGGGAATATGAAAAAAATCAAGCTTTTGCAGCAGTTGACCAATGAAGGCGTGGTAGCGGTTCTGCGCGGAGAGACGCCGGATGAAGTTGTCGAAATGGCGGAACAGGCGATTGCCGGTGGGATCAAAGTGATCGAAGTGACCATGACGGTGCCGTTTGCGCTGCAAGCCATCGAGAAGCTGGCTAAAAAATATTCAAGCTCGACACAAGATCCGTCCAAGTATGCGATTATCGGCGTAGGGACGGTATTGGACCCGGAAACGGCGAGGGCGGGCATTCTAAGCGGTGCGGAATTCGTGGTCGGTCCGGCGTTAAATCCGGATACCGTTACATTGTGCAACCGGTACCGCGTGCCTGTGATGCCGGGCGTTATGACGATTCAAGAGATTCAACGGGCACTGGAGCTCGGCGTAGACATCGTGAAGCTGTTCCCGGGCAATCTGTACTCGCCATCGACGATCAAAGCGATCAAAGGGCCGCTTCCGCAAGCCAACGTTATGCCGACCGGCGGCGTCTCGCTGGACAATCTTGCCGATTGGATCAAGGCGGGCGCAGTGGCTGTCGGTATCGGTTCCGATCTGACAACGGAAGCCGTCAAAACGGGCAATTACAGTCTGGTAGCCCAAAAAGCCGCGCAATATATCGAAGCTTACCGGGCGGCGAAGGGCTAAGTTGTCCATTATCTATAGCATATAAAAAAGCAGCGTATTCCCAAACGTTCGTTCGGGTAACGCTGCTTTTCCTTTGATGAGGATCTTATTCGGTAGCTACCGATTGATCGGCTTGCAGACCGACCGGAGCGATCCGAACGAAGCTCGTTTGCAGGTTGTTCAGCAAATGCTCCACTTTCGCTGCGGCTTCCGGCTGTCCGGATTTCACGAGCTCTTCATGGTATGCGCCGAGCAGTTCGTTTAAGTCTTTCACGCTTTGTACGCCGACCGGTTCGATTTTGACCTTGGCGCCTTTGGCTACCCGGCGTTCGATGGCGGCTTGATCCAGACCCATCTCCGGTACGAGGCGTTGGTAAATGACGCCGCCCGTCATCCCTGCGCAAATCCAAGGACCCGGATCGCCGAGCACAACAGCGCGGCCGTTGGTCATATATTCAAAGGCGAAGCCTTTCAAGTTCGCGCGGGCTGCAATGCCGCCGAGCTCGTCTTGAATCGGTGCCGTAATTTCGCCGCCGAATACGACGTCTGCGCCGGAGAACCGGATGCAAGCGCGGGTATCGGCATTGCCTTGAATCAGGAACAAGCCTTTTTGCGCGCCGTAGCCGAACGACTTGCCCACGGAGCCATTGATGAACTGCTTATGCTTGCTTGGTGCTTTCAGAATCGCGACTTTACCGCCGAGCGACATTTTTCCGACGCCGTCCTCTGCACCGCCGTGAACTGTGATGTTTACACCGCGGGCATTAAAAGCAGCCAACCCGTTACCCGGCACGGAACCTTCGGTCATGGTGATGCTTACCGGAGGCAGCGCATCGTAGCTGCCGTCGAAACGATCTCTTACGCGGTGGCTTGCATAGCGGCTGCCAAGGATACGGGATTCCGCATCGACTTTGGACCAAGTGCGCTCCACCGGCGCTTCGAACGAAACGACATCCGGGAAAAATTGCTGGCCTTCTGCGCCTGCCGCAATGCGAATATCCGAGGATACCGCGGCTGCAACTTCCTCCAAAGCTTCTTGTGCTGCCGCCAAGGACAGCGGAGCCGGACGGAGCAGGTCGGACAGATCGATTTTCTCAAGATGACTTACTTGCTGCAGCAGGTCGGAACGACCGACGAGATCCTGCAGGTTCGCAAAGCCGAGCTGAGCGACGATGTCGCGAACTTCGCGGCCGATCCCGCCAAACAAACGAACAAGCGATTCAACAGCCGTATCGTAGACGCGAGGCACGAAGCGGCGAAGACCTTTTTCTTCCGCTTCTTCCATCGAGTCGATCTGCGTCGCGATTCCGACATGACATGTATCCAAGTGACAGCCGCGGCACGTCGTACAGCCGATGGACTGCATTGCGATAGAGCCGAAGCCGATGCGGTTCGCGCCGAGCATGACCATTTTCACAACGTCGGCACCGGATTTCATGCCGCCGTCGGACCAGAGCTCCACTTTGTGGCGCAATCCGGCTTCGATCAGCGCGATGTGTGCCAGCTTCGTACCGATTTCGGTCGGCAGACCGACGTGTGTGATGGAGTGAATCCGGGCCGCACCCGTACCGCCGTCAAAACCGGACAAGGTGATCACATCCGCGCCTGCCTTGGCAACGCCGACTGCAATCGTGCCGATCCCGGGAACGACCGGAACTTTGACGATGATTTTCGCCTTGCGTCCGCTGGCTTCCTTCAGCTCGGAAATGATTTGCGCCAAGTCCTCGATGGAGTAAATATCATGGTTGTTGGACGGCGATATCAGGTCGGAGCCGATGGTTGCGTTCCGTGCCAATGCGATCTTCGCCGTTACTTTGGAACCCGGCAAGTGGCCGCCTTCGCCCGGTTTCGCGCCTTGACCGATCTTGATTTCCAAGAAGGCAACAGCGTTCGCCAGCTCGACGTTGACGCCGAAGCGTCCGGATGCGACTTGGGCGCCGCGGGTCCGCTTATAGCGGCCGAGCATGTCTTTGATCTCGCCGCCTTCTCCGTTCATCGTCACCATGTTCAGGCGCTCGCCGGCTTCGGCGTAAGCGCGGAATGCCGTCTCGTTCTGCGAGCCGAAGGACATGGACGAGATAAGCATCGGCAAATCGTGGCCTCCGATTCCAATCTCGACTTGGGAAGGGTCGAGCGGCTTGCGGCCTTCGGCGTGCGCTTTCTCATAATTGAAATCCGCAACGTGACGGATGGAAATGGCATTTTTCTTTTCTTCTTCGCGCAACTTGTCGCGATAATCTTCGTATGGGGCCGCTCCGGAAGCCGCATCGCCGAGCGCTTTCCACATCCGTTGGAAGAAGCGGAAGTTGCGGGCTGCTTTTGCTTTCGGATTGGCAAAGTCGTTGTAACGGGCTTCGGCATCGGCTTCGAGCTCGGCAAAGCCGGTTCCGGCCTTATCGCTGCCCAGGTAGTTTACGATATCCAGCACGTCGGCGAGCTCCGGCTTCAGGCCGATCGACGAGAAGAAGCGGGTATAGCCGCGAAGTTCATGCGTACCGATCGTGGAGATGACTTTCTCCAAGCCTTTCATCAAAGCGGTAAATACTTTGCGTGCCGCCGGCGCGCCATCCTTTGCCGCTGCCGTAGTGAACAAGATGTAAGGGGACAGTACATCTGCGCCCAAGCCGCAAGCAACGGCCATATCGTGCAGGTTGCGGATCGCCGCGCTGCGCAGCACGATCGTCGTTTGACGGCGCAGGTTGTCGCCGTAGCCAAGCTTCACTTCGCGCAGCGCGATATCGACTTTGGAGACAGCCAAATGCGGGTCCATCCACAGCTGGTCGTTCTGATGCGCCTCGCTATCATCCAGCACAAGCAGCATAGCGCCTCTGCGTACGGCTTGCACAGCGTCCGCCGCAAGCTGCTCCAGGGCATCCTTCAGCGAAGTGCCGCGGGAGAATGTCGTCGACAACGTGGCGACGACATCGCCGTTTTGCGCTCCGAACATCGCGACAAGCTGCTCGTAGCTCGGCTGTTTCAATTCAGCCAAAGAATCGATACCGTTGCTGCCCTCCAGCACGACGGGATAGAGCAGCTCTACCCGCAGCCGGTCATCCGGCTGGCTGTACACGGCCGGGCGAGGCCCCACGACAACGCGCGTGGAGAAATGCTCCATTTCGCGGTCACGGTCGATCGCCGGGTTGGTAACAACCGCAACGCTTTCTTTGATGAAATCCGGAATATTCTGACGCTCCCAGTTCAACGCGGCATGCGGGCTGTCGTGGCCGAGCGAGCGGATGGGCTCTGCGCCGGTTTCGGCGGTCGTTTCGATCATTTGGATGCCGTCGCGGTCCCATCCGAACGCGCTGTAGAGCGCATCTGTCGGCGTAACGTCGGCGGAAGGCGCCGCTTCGACGGCCGGAATTTCGTTGTTCAAGTGCTTGCGCTGCCCTTCAAGGCCGAGACGGCTTTGCACGCGTTCCAGCACGGCGGATTGCACCAGATGATAAGGAATCACCTGAACATGCTCGCCCGGTGTCAGCACAACGCCTACTTTTTCGCCCGGTGCAATCGGTTTCGGATCTGCGACCATCTCGCCGACCGTAATGACGCCTTGTTCCGAGGAGAAATACAGGGACGTTTCGCTTTCCACCATCCATACCGGACGCAGACCAAGCGCATCGACGCTGAAAATGCACTCGTTACCGTAACGGGAAACGATTCCTGCCGGTCCTTGCGCGTAATGGCCCCAAGCTTGGCGGAAGTAGACGTACATGTCCTGCAGTTCCGGACGGAAAAGCTTCATCTCATTAAGAATCGGAGGGAAAACGACTTCCATCGCTTCGAACAAGCTGAGGCCGAAACGGTGAATGAACGTTTCGATGGTGCGGTTCATGTCCTGGGAGTCGCTGCCGCCGTCAACGAGGGGCACGCCGACCATGTCGGCTTCGATCCGCATCTTTTTCACCGTATTGATCTCGCCGTTATGGCCAAGCAGCGAGAACGGCTGCACGCGGAAGAAGCTGGATTGAGTGTTCGTGGAGTATCGGTTGTGTCCGATAGTAACCTGCGCTGCGAACAGCGGGTCGCGGGTGTCATTGAAGTATTTCGGCAAAATGCTGGCGGCGCCCATCACTTTGTAAGCGGCCGTGACGTTGCTGAGGGTGGCGACGTGTACGTTATATTTGGCTTCGATCGCCACATGAAGCTCAAACAGGTGGTCGGAGACTTTCACTTCCTGCTTGTCACAGAGACCTGCGATTTGCCAGAAGGTCGGTTCGTCGTTTCGTCCGTTCGGACCGAGCACGCTGCTGTCCACTTGATTTTCCTGCTCCAAGAGGATGCTGACCTGGAACTGGGAGAACAGCTCGCGGATGCCTTTTTGCATATCGGGAGCGGAGATGTCCAGCTTGCGCGGCACGAAAATGTGCGCAACGGAGAAGCGCTCGTCATGAGCAAGCTTGCCGTCGAGTCCGGCGTCGGTCAGCTTTTTCTCCCACAGGGCGCGCGGAATGTCGGTCAGGATGCCGCAGCCGTCGCCTTCCCCGTTAATGAAACCCGAACGATGCTCCATTTTCACGAGGGCGTCGATCGTCTTTTGAATGTTGTCGCGGGACGGAAATCCGTCTTTTTCAATAATACAGATGATACCGCAGCTATCATGTTCGGTGGCCAATAAATTCTGAAAGCGGCCTTCATTGCGCATAACTTGATTCATTCTCGTGGTCAGCAGGCTGACCGTCACCTCCCATTAAAATTAGTTGCGGGTTCGTCCTGAAAAGAAGGCTTTGTTCATGTGAAGCAAGAAAGCGGAAAGAGTCAACGAATCATTGCAATGAATAAAAATACATTTATTCTGCATAATTCACTTGATTTTCGGTTTCTCGATTCAGCAGAAGCTGTGCGGAAGCGGGTGATAAAAGGGACAACGCCCCAACCGTCCAAACGCACAGCTTCATAGTTAACATGGCAAAAACCTTACATTTAGCCGAATTCACTTGGTTTTAAAGTATTTATAGAATATCACGAAATTTCATGTGAGACAATAGAACATTGAAGGGAAATGTTAATTGTAAGCGCTGTCTATTTTGCATAACTGGTGAATAAAGGCAATTTCGGAGCGGAATGATGAGGGTTGATAAAAAACGAACGAACTATTACCTTTGTCCGATAATAGTTCGTAATTTGGGTGATAAATGGAATTTATTGCCGATCTGTCAGTTAAGCGTTCATGCGGGCGAATGCGCGATTTGCCGCTTCAATCGTATAAGCGACATCCTCATCCGTATGAGCCGTGGTCAAGAACCAGGCTTCATATTTGGAAGGAGCCAGGCAAATGCCGTCCTCCAGCATATAGCGGAAAAAGGCTGCAAACTGCTCGCCGTCGGTATTTAGCGCCTCGTCGTAGTTTGTCACCGGATGGTCGCAAAAGTGTGTCGACAGCGCGCCGCGGATGCGGTTCACGGTTAGAGCGATACCATGCTTGCGCGCCCCTTCGGCAAGGCCTGCTTCCAGCATGGCGCCCAGCCGGTCCAGCCGCTCGTAGGTGCCGGGCTCTTGCAGCGCCTCCAAGCATGCGATCCCCGCGGAAATCGATGCCGGATTGCCGGCCATGGTGCCGGCTTGGTAGGCCGGTCCGAGCGGCGCAACCTGCGCCATGATCTCTGCGCGGCCGCCGTAAGCGCCAATCGGCAGCCCGCCGCCGATGATTTTTCCAAGGGCCGTAAGATCGGGCTCGATGGCTGCATAATCGGTACCTTCGGGCAACCCCGCGAAGGTGGAGGCAGCGCCGTAATGGAAGCGGAACGCGGTGATCACCTCGTCGTAGATGACAAGGGAGCCGTTCCGGCGGGCGGCGGAGCACAGTCCTTCCAGGAAGCCGGGCTTTGGCATGACCATGCCAAAGTTGCCGACTATGGGCTCGACCATGACCGCGGCCACGTCGCTGCCCCACCGCTCCAGCGCAGCGTCCAGCGCGGCGAGGTCGTTGAACGGCACGGTGATGACCTCGTGCGCGATGCTGACCGGAATACCGGCGCTGTCCGGAATTCCGAGGGTGGACGGGCCGGAGCCGGCGGCGACGAGCACCAGGTCCGAATGGCCGTGGTAGCAGCCGGCAAATTTGATGATTTTGTTCCGACCGGTATAGGCGCGGGTTACCCGGATCGTCGTCATTACGGCTTCGGTGCCGGAGTTGACGAAGCGGACCTTATCAAGCGACGGAATCGCTTCTTTCAGCATGCGGGCGAACCGGATTTCGAGTTCCGTTGGCGTGCCGTACAATGTGCCGTTTTCTGCCGCACGGACGATGGCGGATGTCACATGAGGATGCGCATGGCCGAGAATGATCGGACCGTAGGCGGCCAAATAGTCGATGTAGCGGTTGTCGTCCTCGTCCCAGAAATACGCTCCTTGTCCCCGTTTCATGAATACGGGCGCTCCGCCGCCCACGGCTTTGAAGGAGCGGGAAGGGCTGTTGACCCCGCCGACGATATGCTCAAGCGCCTCCGTATAAAGCGCTGCGGAGCGTGTACGGGGCTTGGCTTTGGATGCGTTAGACGCAAATGGATTGCTCATGAGAATTCAAGTCCTTTCCATCTATGTATATCTACATTCATAAAGGATTGCGTTCCGGCAGTGAATTTTTCTCCGGATCGGATTGGATCGGGTCGCTGTCTCATTCTGCAGGAAGGTGGAGAAGCGAGCCTTTAAGCACCGTTACCGCCTGACCATGGATGTGAAGACGGTCATCGACTAGCGCCAGTCTAAGAACGCCTGTTCGTGCTGACGATTGAATGGCTGTCATCCGGTCTTTTCCCAGCTTGTCCCGCCAGTAAGGCGCCAGTGCGCAATGGGCCGATCCGGTAACCGGATCTTCGTCGATTCCGAGCGCCGGGAAGAAGCAGCGGGAGGCGAAATCGTACCGTTCATCATGCGAACGGGCCGTAACCAGCACGCCGCGGACACCGAGCTCCGCCATGATGGTGAAATTGGGCTTTAGCACGCGTACGGCTTCCTCCGAGTTCAGCTCGACCAGCAAGTCCAGCCCGTTGGTTCCGACAAAACGGGGCACGGCCCCGCCCAAGGCATCGGCCAATCGGTCCGGCGCCTCCGTTTCAGTAATCCGTTCCACGGGAAAATCGAGCCGGATCCAGCCGTCCTCACTCAGGGAGGCCGTCAACTGGCCGCTAAGCGTGTGAAAAGTCAAAGCCTGTTTGCGGTCTGCCCGCCCGGTTTCCCACAAATAATGTGCGCTGGCCAGCGTGGCATGGCCGCACAAATCCACCTCAACCGTCGGTGTGAACCAGCGAAGCTGGTAGCTTCTGTCCTGTTGAGGGGAGAGAAACGCCGTTTCCGACAAGTTCATCTCCATCGCAACCTGCTGAAGCCATGGGTCGGAAGGGTAACGTTCCAGCAAACACACCGCCGCTGGGTTGCCGCGAAACGGTTTGTCCGCAAAGGCATCAATAACATGCATTTCGATCATAATGACAGTTCTCCTTTCAGGTCAAAAGCGGGAAGCCCCAGGCCTCCCGCTTGCGTATGTTTCCTAGCTGCTATTGTTTTTTGGCCGGGACGGTGCCGGTCGTGCTTTTATTGCCGCCTTCTTTGCCGGCAGGAGCCAGAGGGTCCCGGCCTTCGAACAGTGCCTTAATGTAATCCTGCAGCTTGGTGCGGTTGACGCTGAGGACTTCAGCGCCGCCGACCCGTTTTTCAATCAGCAGCTCGGAAGGCGGAATTTGCTGGCTGACCATCCCCTCGGTTTTGGCCTCGAAGGCGAGCGAGCCGAGCTTCAGCATGTCGGTCGTCGTCAAGTTCGTTTCGAGGTAAGGATCGATGCTGTTCAATATTTTCGGCAGCCGGATCAGGGAGCCGGTCGTCTGCATTTTTTGCGCGACGGCTTGCAAAAATTTACGCTGCCGCTCGGTGCGGGAAAAGTCGCTCATCGCATCGTGCCGGAACCGGACGTACTGCAGCGCCATTTTTCCGTCGAGATGCTGCATGCCTTTTTTCAGATCGATATCGTACTCATGGCCGTCTTCCGAATCGCGGTACTTCATGTCCTTCTCGACTTCAAGATCAATGCCGCCGATAGCGTCGGTCAGCGCGATGAAGCCCTTGAAATCGGTATAGAAAAAATACTGAATCGGAATGCCGAGCAGGTCGCTAACCGTGCGCATAGCCAGATTCGGCCCGCCGATGGCAAGTGCCGTATTGATGCGGTCCTCGCCATGCCCCGGAATTTTCACGTACGTGTCGCGCAGAATCGAAAATAAGTACGCTTTCTTCGTCACCGGATCGATCGAGGCGACCATAATCGAATCGGAACGCGGTACTTCGTTCTTTTTGAGTCCCCGGGAGTCGCCGCCGAGAATGAGCACGTTCACCCGTGAGTTGCCCTCCCATTTGGGCGGGGTGTAGCTGTCCGACATGTTGAGCTGCTTCGGGGTAAGCCCGCCGAATTTGGTCGTATCGGGATGACTTTGAATGTTATTGGCAAATTGAACGAATGAATATGTAAAATAGCCGATTCCTGCAAGCAACAGCAGCAGCAGCGAAATGAAAAACCATTTTATCGTGCGGACCATGGGAATTCGGTTCCCTCCTCTGGTTGCGTTCGCTTTTCCTGATCGTAAGGTTGGTGTATCATAACGGGTATAGGTTTTGACAATGCCGCAGGAACATGCATACGTTAGGATAGGAAACTATTTCATTATTATAAAAGGTTTCAATCCGCGCCTGCAAGCTTCGGCATATTTTGACAGGAGGACCTACACCTATGAATCTCGCCATCGATGTGCACCGGCTGAGAAAAGAATTCAAAGTTCAGAAAAACCGGGAAGGCTTGAAAGGCGCCGTGCGCGACCTGTTCAGGAGAGAGTATAACCAAGTCGCCGCGGTGAAAGACATCAGCTTTCAAATTCCGCAGGGCGAGATATGCGGCTACATCGGCGAGAACGGAGCGGGCAAATCGACCACGATCAAAATGCTAACCGGCATTCTCGTTCCCACCTCCGGCGATATTCGCGTAGGCGGCTTCGTTCCTTATAAAGAGAGGGAAAAATTCGTCCGCAATATCGGCGTCGTATTCGGCCAGCGCAGCCAGCTTTGGTGGGATATCGGCGTGATCGAGTCGTTCCAGCTGCTCAAGAAAGTGTACCGCGTCCCGGATGCGGAGTACCGCAGCCGGATGGACGAGCTGGTGGAGCGACTCCAGCTTGGCGAGCTGTTGAACCGGCCTGTGCGCAAGCTGAGTCTGGGCCAGCGGATGCGCTGCGAGCTTGCGGCATCGCTCATTCACAATCCGGAAATTTTGTTTCTGGACGAGCCTACGATCGGTCTGGATATTATGGTCAAGACGGAAATCCGCGAGTTTCTGAAATCCATGAACAAACGGTACGGCACGACCATTCTGCTGACAACCCACGATCTGCAGGACATTGAAGCGCTGTGTTCCCGGGTCATTATGCTTGACGATGGCCGGATCATTTACGACGGAGGACTGGAGGAGCTAAAAGAACGCTGGGGCAAAGGCAAGGAAGTCATTCTCCGTTTCTCGGAACCGATATCGCTGCCACGTTTGCAGGAGCTGACCGCAGGACTGCAAGTACACTGGTCGCTCGACAATGAGCTGACGGCCAAAGTATGGATTCCCCAGCAGGCGGCAAGCGTCTCCGAGGTGCTCAGCCGGGTTGTCGGCATAACGACGATCGAGGACATTAAAATCCTCGAAACGAATACGGACGACATCGTGCGGGAAATTTACAAATCCGGATCGGCGGAAGCGAAAAAGGAGCTGCGCGAAGAACAGGAAGTGACGCTGCATGTTTAGCGCTTATCTGGACATTATCCGCATCCGCTTCCTGATGATGCTCGCTTACCGGGTCAATTATTACAGCGGGATTATTATTTATGCCCTTAATATTGGGGCGTATTATTTTCTGTGGAAAGCGATTTACGGGACGAAAGAGCTGCTCGGCGGGATGACCGTGACCCAGATGACAACTTATGTGGCTATATCGTGGATGGCGCGGGCGTTTTATTTTAACAATCTGGACCGGGAAATTGCGAATGAGATCAAAGACGGCAGCGTCGCGATTCAGTTCATCCGGCCGTACAATTACATCGTCGTCAAAATGATGCAGGGTCTCGGCGAAGGCTTGTTCCGGTTTTTTCTATTTTCCGTGCCGGGCATGGTGATCGTCTCGTTCTTGTTTCCGGTGCAGCTGCCGTCAGATCCGCTGACCTGGGTTATTTTTCTCGCCATGCTGTTTTTCAGCTTCCTGATCAATACGCAGATCAATATTATTACCGGCCTGTTTGCTTTTTTCCTTGAAAACAACGAAGGCATGATGCGGATGAAGCGGGTAACCGTCGATTTGTTCTCCGGCCTGGTCGTGCCAATGTCGTTCTTCCCGGGCTGGGCGCAAGAGCTGATGAATCTGCTGCCGTTTCCGGCGATCACGTACTTGCCTGGCTCCGTCTTTACCGGCAAGGTCGCCGGCAGCGCCGTTTACAACGTATTTGCCATCCAAATCGTCTGGTTCGTGCTGTTGATTGTGCCGCTCTATGTATTGTGGCGGAGCGCACGGACGCGGCTGTTCGTGCAGGGAGGGTGATGGCGCATGTTCTATGCTAGCCTGTTTGTCAATTATTTGAAAAATTACATGAAAACGCGGCTCACCTACCGTTCCGATTTTTGGATCGAGGTGCTGTCCGATCTGTTGTTTAACGGGCTGAATTTATTTTTCATTCTCGTCGTGTTCCAGCATACCGCGGCAATCGGCGAATGGAACGAGCAGCAGATTTTGTTTATCTACGGCTATTTTATGGTGCCTTACGGCTTGTTTATTACGTTTTTTAATCTCTGGGGATTCACCGAGCGGTACATCGTCAAAGGCGAAATGGACCGGATCTTAACCCGTCCGGCACATAATCTGATCCAGCTGATGCTGGAAAATATGGATCCGTCCTCGCTGTTCAGCGCGCTGGTCGGTCTGATCATCATGATCTATTCCTGGACACAGCTTGATCTCGGGCTGATGTGGTACGATCCGCTCATTCTAATTGTGCTGGTGCTCGGTTCGATCATGATTTACGGGGGCGTGTACATTTTCTTTACATCGTTGTCGTTTTTCTCGGATTCGCCTACCGGCATTTTGCCCCTGCTGTGGAACCTGCAAAACTACGGGCGGTACCCGATGACGATCTACAACCGTCTTCTTAACATCATGCTGACATGGGTGCTGCCGTTTGGCTTCGTCGGTTTTTATCCGGCTGCCTATTTCCTGGACCGAGCGAATTGGGGGACGTTCGCCTTGCTTACCCCGCTAGTCGGGCTCGTCTTCCTGACCTTCGGGCTGGCGGTGTGGAATTACGGGGTGAAGCGGTACCGTGGAGCGGGCTCGTAAAAGACGGACGGAGTATTATGTAACAAGTAACATATGGGGATCGCGAGGAGCTGCCGACAGGCAAGCTCCTCTTTTGCGTACTGGGAACAGCGCCGTGGACAAGGTTACCATTAGTAGCCTTTGTGCCCGCCTTTGACCCATTCGTCTCTCTCGGAATAGGAGTAAACATGCTGCGGACAAGGGACGCAATGATGGCGATTGACGATTTCGACGGGATGAACGACCTGAACGATCTGAGGATGGAAAAAATCCCGGTAGATCCGGACGGGCGGATCGTAAACGGTCTTGGTCGGACATGGAGAATAGCAATCGTAATCGTGCATATAAGCGGCTCCTTTCGAGTTGGATTTATTTTATAGTATGCGACAAACGTCTAGTGGACTGGGCCAATCCCCAGTTGGGCAAAATTTCGAAAAATCAAGTCTCTTTGTTTTAAGATTTTTTTAAGCTTTCTTTCATTTCCTTTTAAGCTTCACGTAACGTTGAGTTCATATTTCACTCCTATACTAGCAATAAATCCCTTACCACGAACTGGCTCGTTCAAAAAATGTACATACTTGATGATTTCGAGCGAGTTGACAGGGAGGTTTATCCAGTGGTATGATACAAATCATAGGGAATTGAACATATGTTCAAAACATTTGTTCAAAACAAATGTTCAAGCGTATGTTCGAAATAAAAAAAAGGATAGGGTGGAGAGAATTATGAAAAAATGGACAGGTAAAGTTATGGCAGGTACGGTAGCGGCAGCAGTATTGTTTGGCGGAATCGGCGGTTTGGCAACGGCTCCTAAGGCGTTTGCGGATGATTCGTCAACGGTTGTTCCGGATGTGTCCAGACCGTTGCAAAAACGCGTGGACGTTGGATTGAACTCGATTGTTGTGATGTCGTCCAGCATAGTTGATATGAGTACGGATGACTTGAACCAAGAGCTTAGAAATGGAAAGTCTATTTCCGATTTGGCCCGTCTCCGCGGTATTGAACAATCGGAGCTGACCGACAGACTGGTTACTCCTATGATCAAGAGAATAGAAAGTGCGCTGAACCAAAAGACCATCACCGATGATGAAGCCGAGCAACTGAAGCAAGAAGTGCAAGATAAGGTTTCCGCAGCGGTTAGCAAAGCCGGCTATCAAGATAAAATGCAGGGCGTATTCGCTAAAAAACTGAAATTGAAGACTCAAGTTGATGAAGAGTCCGTGGCTAAAGTTCTAGGCATCTCCCAAAATGAACTGCGCAGCTATTTCAACGACGGCAAAACGATTGCTGATATCGCCAAAGAAAAAGGGCTTAACGAAGACCAAGTGATTGCCGGTCTGAAGGACGAATTGAACGCTTCCCTGAAAGAGTTCATCAATAAGAAATAGGAGCTTCAAACCATCTATATCAAGCACTCATTTATGAGAGAGTCCTACAAAGTCCATGATTTTGGGTTGATGGCGAGACAGTGGTATAGGTTTGGTCGGATTTGTGGATTAAAACTAATAAATGCAGTCCGCTCTCCCTTAAGGAGGCGGGCTGCATTTGTCTTATCAGCTTAATCATCCTTTTCGCATTTACGATGAAAGCGGTAAGTATAGCTTGGGTTGGCATGCGAGTTAGTCCCCGGTATTTGGCACTTCTCATCCCTGGTACCTTTCCATTTCCACATTTTTATGCTCAATGATCGGGTCGGCGATGAATCCGTTCCTTGAATATCGTTGTTGTTCTCAAACTGGATCTAATACTGATATTGCTCAGCCACATTCGAATGGAATAGGCAAGCAGCCGCTCATCTTTCACAATCTCTTTGACAACCTGGATTTTCTCTGAGACGTCTCGGCAGCTTTACCGAGCTCAGCCAAGTAGTGCAGTATGATTTTCTCCGCATATACCTAGTCCTTCTTCAATTTGTGAAGCCGCGGAAGCTTCTTCAATTTCGGATATTTCTTTACCATGATCGAAGTAGGCATTTGGCGGCGTCGCGGAGCACCTCAAGCTGCTTCGATGGGCTGAAAGGGTATGTATGGAATCCATGATGATCTTCGATTTTACGAGTTCCTTTTCGATACATTGACGAACAATGGCCTTGAGCACCTCATCTACCGCTCTAGCGCCTAACCGATGATTCCGAAGCGAGATAGCTGAGAAGGGTCTGGGCGAGTATCTTCCGGGTTAAGACCCAGAAACCACTTGTAAGCAAGGTTTACTTGGGCTTCTCGTATTATTCGTTCGTCTGAAAGATTGTAGAGAATTTTGAAGAAACAACAAACGAAGCAAGAGCTCCGGTTCATTAGCCGGTCTCCCGTAACAGTAAGAGGTGCGAACAGTTTATGAGATGGAGGTCAAGTTGTTTTGCGGCGGAAGAGTTTCGTATAATGCTTGTACAAAGAAAAACACGGATGTGAGGAGATGAACAACTATGCCGCAGCTTCAACCCGGACAACCTGTTCCGGATTTTACTCTGACGGCGGGAAGCGGGGAATCCGTAACGCTTTCGCAGTTTCGGGGGAAGTATGTTGTCCTTTATTTCTACCCCAAGGATATGACGCCGACATGTACGGAGGAGTCCTGCCAGTTCCGCGATTATAACGGGCAATTCAAAGCGTTGAACACCGAGGTGATCGGGATTAGCCCGGACGACCTGAAGTCCCATGGGAAGTTCGCCGCCAAATATGAGCTGCCGTTCCTGCTGCTCTCCGATCCCGACCACGAGGTATGCGAGTTGTTCGGCGTTTGGCAGCTGAAAAAGATGTACGGACGCGAATATATGGGCGTGGTGCGCTCGACGTTTGTCATCGATCCGCTAGGCAAGCTTGTTCGCGAATGGCGTGGCGTTCGGATTAAAGGCCACGTCGAGCAGGTGCTCGAAGCCGTCAAGGCCGCTCAGGCCGGAGTAGGGACCTTATAGCCACCGTACATCTAAAGGCCGGGGACAGCGTAACGGAGCCCCGGCTTTTAAATTTGCATCAAGTTGGTAGAAGCAGGAATACATACTGGGGTTGGCGAAAACAATCCTTAGCAATAAATTTCCAGTAAGGGAGCGTTCGTGAATGCAGCGGTATGAAAAACAGTCCAGTCGGATCGTCTATGTAGGAACTTATAATGGCGGCGGAAATGATTCTTTATATGTGTTAAGCATGGATAAATCAACCGGGAAGTTGTCTGCCATCAGCGCTTATGCGGAGGTTGAGATGCCTTCCTTCTTAACGGTAGATACGGAACGCGGCAGGGTGTTTGCGGTAAGCGAGCTGCAGGATGAGGCAGGCAAGGAAGGCGGGGAAGTGGCGTCTTACGCCGTGGAAGCGGAGACCGGAGCTTTGCGCTATATCGGCAAACAGCCTTCCTTCGGCGCTTCGCCGTGCCATTTGGTAACGGACCGTGAGGGGAAGCAGCTCGTCGTAGCCAATTATACAAGCGGCAGCGTAAGCCTGTACCCGATCTCGGAAGATGGCAGTATCGGCCCATTGGCGGATCGGAAACAGCATGAGGGACAAAGCGTCCGCAGCGATCGGCAGGAAGCGGCTCATGCGCATTGCACCGTCCTGAAAGATTCTCGCATTTATGTCGCAGATCTCGGAACGGACAAAATCATGATCTATAGCATCCAAGAGAGTGGAGAAAAACCGGAGCTTGTTTTACATGGCGAAGTGCAGGTGCATGCCGGGGCAGGCCCTCGGCATATGGCGTTTCATCCTCACCTTCCGTATGCGTATGTGATTAATGAGTTGGATTCTACGATTACGGCGTTCGCTTATAGCCAAGAAGCCGGAACGCTTCAGGCGATCCAGACGGTGTCCGCGCTGCCGGAAGGGTTTGCCGGAGAGAGCTATTGCGCCGATATCCATATCGGGGTGACCGGGGATTACTTATACGGCTCCAACCGCGGGCACGACAGCATAGCCGTCTACCGCATCGATCGGACCAGCGGCAAGCTGACGCTGATCCAGCACGAGCCGACCGGCGGAGCGTGGCCGAGAAATTTTGCGGTCACGCCGGATGGGAAATTCGTGTTGGCAGCCAATCAAAATTCCGATTCCATTGTCACGTTGGCCGTAAATGAAAACACCGGCCGGCTGGAGCCCACAGGTTATGAGCTCCGCATACCGAAACCGGTGTGCATCCAATTTTTCGAGTAACGGGCGGCAGGTTTATTTCAGCAGGTATTGATCTACTTCGTCCAGCATCTTATTGGCGGCAATGATCCCGCCGGAGGAGTTCCAAATATCGTCGCTCACTTTAATCACTTTGTTGTTCTTCACAACGTTTAAGTTTTTCCAAAGCGGGTCGCTCGTCCAGTCTTTCTCGACGGCGCTCGCTTCTTTTTTATCGTTATCCCATACGTAATAGATGAGAATGTCTCCGTCCATATCCGGGAGGCGTTCCTTGTTGATTTCGGCCGTAAACTCGTCTTTGTCCTGAGCGGCCGGACGCTTAAAGCCGATTTTGCTGAGCGCAAGTCCTGCAAACGTATCTTTCATATAAAGCCGGGCTTTCCCCGGAATAAAGCGAACAAGCGATACTTTCGTATTGAGCTTGTCTCCCGCTTTGGCTTTCATGTCGGCAATGCGTTTGTCATATTGCTGCAAGAGCTGCTCGCCCTCGGCTTTTTTGTTAACGGCTTCGGCATAGACCCGGAAATTTTTCTGCCAATCGGATTGCAGACGTTCCGTGAATACCGTCGGCGCGATGGCGGCGAGCTGCGTGTACACTTTTTCCTGACGCAGTTTGTTGCCGAGAATCAGATCGGGCTTCAGCTTGGCGATCGCCTCAAGGTTCGGCTGGTTCTCGTCTCCGACGACTTCGACACCGTCCAGATCTTTCTTCAAATGGTCGTACCATGGGCTGCCGGACCAGGATTTAACCGCTCCTACCGGTTTTAAGCCAAGGGCAAGCACGGCTTCCGTTCCTTCATTGGTCAGGACGACGATCCGTTTAGGCTCGGCGGGAACTTTGGAAGAGCCCATCGCGTGGTTGATCGTTAGTTCGGATGCGGCTGCCGCAGCCGGCTGCTTCTGGGTCGTATCATTAGTCGGGGCCGGAGTGTTAGCCGTGCCGCAGCCGCTCAGCACCGCACCCAAGGCGGTCGCGCAGGCCAAGAGCCTAGCAGCGGATTTCCATTTCGAACGCAAGGATGTAAACAAAGATGATACCCCTCTCTTTAAATGAAAATGATTATCATTATCGTGAAAAATTCTACCTCGTTCCCTTCCCCTTGTCAATCTTTTCTTCCATGGTCGTCCGGCGAACCTCAGGGCGGCGCTCCGGTCATAAAAGAGAAAAACCATCCATATATTCTATCAATACCCATTTCATAGAACTATACGGAGGGATCTCTCAATGAAGCGCAGACCGCAAGCTTATTCGTTCCGCATGATAAGCACCGTTTGGACAGCCATGCTTGGCCTCACGATCCTGTGGCTTACGGTCTTGACGAACACGGCAGGGGCGGCACCCGGCCATGAAGGAGAGGAAGCTTTATTTGAGCAGCTGAAATCGGGCAAACGTCTGATAATCGAAAAAAACTACACTCCGGCGGAGAAACCGACGGTGTACCTGACCTTTGACGACGGGCCAAGCAAGCTGACCCCGAAAGTGCTGGATATTTTGCGGGAGGAGGACGTCCGGGCCACCTTCTTCGTGCTGGGCGAGCAGGTACAGGAACGCCCGAAAATAGCGAAGCGTATCGTGGAGGACGGCCACGCCCTCGGCAATCATACGTATAATCACGTCTACCGGGAGCTGTATTCCGATTTTCGCGCATTCTGGGAGCAGGTTCGGAAGACGGAAAATATATTGCTGGAGACGACGGGCGTCAGGCCGCGTTTTATCCGTGCTCCGGGCGGAACGTACGGCAATTTTGACGCTTTTTATTTCTATTATTTGGGGCAGGCCGGCTACGAGATTTACGATTGGAGCATCGACAGCGAAGATGCGAGGCGTCCCGGGATGACGGCGGACCAGATTTTCCGTACGGTGGAAAAAGGGCCGTTCGGAAACGAGGTTATTGTGCTGATGCACGACGGTTCGGGACATGAAGAAACGGTAAAAGCGCTTCCCCGGATCATCCGGTTATTTAAAGAAAAAGGCTATGTTTTTGCTTCGCTAACCTCGGAGGTGAAGCCGGTGCAGTTTTCCGGGGGGAAACCGAAATGGTCCAGGACGGAAACTCGTGAATCGTTCGACAGCCTGCTAGCTGCTGTGCACGAACATAGGGGGCTTTGGGCTCCAGAGGATATTCCGGGCAAGGATAACGCCCCGAAAGCGCTGCCCGGCTCGTCTGCGGGCATAGCTTATACGGAAGCCGTTCAAAGGGGAGGGCCGGATCGTTTGAATGTGCATTTGGGTGACCGCACGTTGGCTTTAACGAAGGAGCAGTTCCGTTTTCGGGACGGGAGCTACAGGGTACCTCTGAGATCATTGATCGCAGCGATGGGCGGAACCGTTGAGTGGATGGCCGAACGCCGGACGGCTGTCGTCCGCTATGGAGCGATTATGGCCGAGTACGATTTGGCCCGGCAGCAGCTGAGGGTACGGCGTCCGGCAGCCGAATGGGATGCTGAAGCGAAGACACGCATTCACCCGTTTCCAGAAATGGAGCTTGCGAACGGGACGCTGTATGTGCCGCTCCGTCAAACGCTGGAGCTGCTGGGCGACCGGATGTTGTCCAGCGCCGTCCCGCACGGACGAGGGGCCGCTGAGGTGCAGGCGGCAGTCTATGGCGGCTATCGGATCGGTTGGATGGATAGTTGACGAACATGTGAGATCTCTCGCTCAAGTCTAAAAGCTATGAAAACCGGCCATACTGAATGCTAGAATGCAAGACTGGAAAAGCTTGCATACCATGATTCAGGTCAGGAGGTTTTCGAGGTGACAAAATCTGTAAATTTGACAGATACGCCGCAGGCGGTGCTTGAACGGATCGTGTATCAGGTGGAGAAGGTCATCGTAGGCAAACGGGAGGTCATCGAAAAGCTGCTTGTGGCGCTGCTTTGCAGTGGACATGTGCTGCTGGAAGACGTCCCGGGCGTAGGCAAAACGATGCTTGTGCGCGCGCTGGCGAGAACGATCGACAGCAGCTTTAAGCGGATTCAATGCACCCCGGATTTGCTCCCGTCCGATCTGACCGGGGTTTCGGTGTACAACCAACGCAGCGGCGAATTCGAATTCCGTCCCGGGCCTTTGCTTGCCCATATTGTGTTGGCCGATGAGCTGAACCGCGCATCGCCGCGGACGCAAGCCGCCATGCTGGAGGCGATGGAAGAGAAGCGGGTGACGGTCGACGGAACGACCTATCCGCTGCCGGAGCCGTTTTTTATACTGGCGACGCAAAATCCCGTCGACTTCGAGGGCACGTTCTCGCTGCCCGAAGCCCAACTCGACCGGTTTATGGTGAAGCTTCGTCTCGGTTATCCCGACCCGCTTGGCGAGGTGGAGATGCTGGGCCGTATGGAAGAATCGTTCCCGCTCGCTCAAATTCGTACGGTGGTCCTTCAGGAGGAGTTCGTTTCCCTTCAAAAGGAAGCCCGCGCCGTGCATGTCGACGATACGATCAAGCAGTACATCGTCCAGTTGGCGACGGCAACCCGCACGCATCCGGACGTCTCGCTCGGCGCCAGCCCGCGGGCTTCGGTCGCTTTGATGCGGGCTTCCCAGGCACAGGCGTTCCTGAGGGGCCGCAGCTATGTCATCCCGGACGACGTGAAGGAGCTGGCCGTTCCCGTACTGGCGCATCGCTTAACGTTAGCGCCGGCTGCGCTGCTCTCCGGCCGTCAGGCGGAAGCTCTTGTCGCTTCGATCGTCGCCAGCGCGCCGCTGCCGATCCGCCGGCATGCCGCAGGCTGAGGAAAGGCGGCAAGCATGCGAAGCTTATTGGCGGTCGGATGGATCGGGGGCTGCGGGGCGTTTCTCTGCTGGTGGGCGTTTGGCTGGGGCGGCCGGACGGCTTGGTTTTTATTTTATGTCTGGGCTTTTTTCGTTGTTTATCTTGGGTTGTTTCGCGCTGCGGCCGGACGCGGGCTGAGGATAGAAGGATGGCCTGTCGGGATGGAGGCTGCGCCGTCTGCTGACCGGTTCGTGTATAGCGGGGGACCGGTTTCGATGGCCTACCGATTTTCTGTGGCCTGGCTGCCGTTGTTTGGCGGGCGGCTGCGGGTAGAGGAGCGCTGGGTGCACGAGGGCACCGGCGAGCGGATCGTCCGGCGAGGAACGGCAGAAACCGGCTTCCGGCGCCACGCTGTCATACGCTGTACGGTGCAGGGGCTTGCCCGCGGCGTGTACCGGCAGGAGGCGCTGATCGTGAGCGCCGTGGACGCTTTCGGGCTTGTGCAGGCGAAGCGCGAAAGCGCAGGCAGCGGGCAGCTGTGGGTGCTGCCCGGAGGTTCGGGCACGGCGATGCCGCTGCCGGGCGCGGCCCCGGAAGGGGCACGTCCGGCTTCCCGGCGGCCGCCGGGTTCGGACCCCGTGCCGCAGGTGAGCGGCACGCGGCCTTACGCGCCAGGAGATCCGCTTCGCCGGATCCATTGGCGCAGCACCGCGCGCACGGGCGAGCTGCGCGCGAAAGAGACGGAGCTGCCTGCCGCCGGGCGGCAGCTCATCGTGCTTGACGCGGCCGGAGCAGGGAAGAGCGCGGGAGCCGCCCTGTGGGCGGATCCTGCGCTCGCAGCGGCGGTGGAGGCCGCGGCGGGGCTTGCGCGGCGCGCGCTCGAGCAGGGCGCGCGGGTGCGACTGGCCGTCAGCGACGGCCAGTCCGGCGCCGCCGAGGCGCAGGGGCGCGGG
>NZ_JAHNZO010000055.1 GCF_018998565.1 Paenibacillus oleatilyticus
CCGCGGACCCGCGCGAGGCGCTGGCCCGCTTCGCGGCAGAGCAGCTGGCCGCGGCGCCGTACGGCGCGGCCGAGCTCGAATGCCGCGGCGAGCACGTGTACGCCGCGCCGGCGGGGCTGCCGCCGCTGGACGGCATCCGGGTCATCCGCCCCGGATGGTACCTCGGCAGCGTAACCAAGCAGCGCTTCACGCCTTCGCACGCGCTGGCGATGGGGCTGCGCGCGGAAGAGGCGCTGCGCACGGTGACGTTCACGGCCGACGATCCGCGGGCCGTGCGGTATTTGAAGGGTGAGACGCTGGAGCTCGCCCCGGGCGAGCTTCGAACCGCAGCGGACGGCGTTCCCGCCAAAGGACATGTCCTCGTGTGTATAGACGGGTATCCCGTCGGCTGGGCGAAAGCGCAGGACGGGATGCTGAAGAACGAATATCCCCCCGGTTGGAGGTGGACATAAGATGAAAGCAACGCTACGTCTGGACAAGCTGCTGGCTCATACGGGCTTCGGCACCCGCAGCGAAATCAAACAGCTCGTGAAGCGCGGCGTCGTCAGCGTCGACGGCAAAACGGCGAAGGACAGCGGAATGCAGGTGAACCCCGAGCGGGATCGCATTACGGTCGACGGCGAGCCGGTAGTCTACCGCGAGTTCGTCTACCTGATGCTGCATAAGCCGCAAGGCGTCGTGTCCGCGACGGAAGATACACGGGACAGGACCGTGCTCGATCTGCTGGATGAGCAGTACTCGCATTTTGACCTATTCCCGGTCGGGCGGCTGGACAAAGACACCGAAGGGCTGCTGCTGCTGACGAACGATGGCAAGCTGGCGCACAACCTGCTATCGCCGCGAAAGCATGTTCCGAAAACGTATTATGCCGAAGTGAACGGCGCCGTGAACCAAAGCGACATGGACGCGTTCGCGCGCGGCGTCACACTCGATGACGGCTATGTGACGATGCCGGCCGAATTGATCGTGCTGCACTGCGGCCGCCCCGAAGCGGGCGAGCTTTCCCGCATCGAATTGACCATCCATGAAGGTAAGTTTCATCAAGTGAAACGCATGTTTCAAGCCGTCGGGAAGCAGGTGACCTATCTGAAACGGCTGTCCATGGGACCGTTGAAGCTGGATCCGGAGCTGCCGCTCGGGCAGTTGCGGGAACTGACGGAGGCGGAGCGGCAAAGCCTGCTGGCCCATGGGGAATAGCTTTTTAATCTGACAATAGAGAGAAGAAGTACAAGGGAGCGGAGAAGAAATGAACTATCGCATCATTGCGCTTGACGTGGACGGTACGCTTTTGAACGACGATTATGAAGTAACGGACATAACGGTGGAAGCGCTGCGCACGGCGCACGAAGCAGGGGCCCGGATCGTATTGTGCACCGGTCGGGGGCCGGCCAATGCGATCCCGGTGCTGGAGCGTCTGGGCCTGACCGGCGTGCTGATCACGCATAACGGGGCGGCGACCGTCGAGACGCCGGGGCCGAAGCTGCTGCATCAATTCGGCTTCGAGGTGCAGACTATCGCCGAGCTCATCCGCTATTGCCGCGAACAGAAGGTGCATTTTGATGTGAACACCGCGCTGGATATGTACGTCGAGAAAGTAGGCGAGCGGGAAGCGGCAATGTACGAGAAGTACATGGTTTCTCCCGAACGGGTGGAGGACGTGCTGAGTATGACCGTTCCGCTCGTCAAGCTTACGATGTTCGGGTCGGAGGAAGAGATGGATGCGGTCGAGCGGGATCTGGCGCGAGTATCGCTGCCTCCGAGCGTTCATGCGCTGAGAAGCGGGGTGCACTTTGTCGACATGATGTCGAAGGAGGTGTCCAAAGGCCGTGCGCTGCAGGCACTCGCCGCCCAATGGGACATTGCTCCCGAGCAAATCGTTGCCGTGGGCAACTATTACAACGACATCGATATGATCCGGTTTGCCGGGCTCGGGATAGCGATGGATAATTCCCCGGACGCGGTCAAAGAGGCCGCCGATGCCGTCACGCTATCCAATAACGACGACGGCGTGTACGAAGCGCTCCGCCGTTATGTGCTCCCTTCGCGGGAGCTTCGCGCATAGTTTTCCGTCAGGGAGGGACATGCTATGAGGGTAGATAACTCCGCACTGCGCGAGTGCATAACCTGATTGGAGGGGACCCGAATGACGCATGTCAGCTTAAGACCGGATCTGAGGACGGCGGGCGGTGAAGTCAGCGACATCATGTTCAAAAATCGGTTTGTGGGCACGTTAACTCTCGTCTTCCGTGAATCCGACCGAATCGCAGGCGCGCTCCAATTGGAGAAGGAAGTGCTTGACGACGCGGAGAAAGACGAGGTATTCGATGCGGTCCACCAGTATGTGGACTCCCTGCTGGACGCTCTGCAGGCAAAAGGGTGCGAGGTGATGGTCACCTACAGCAGCTTTGACCATGTGATCGCTTCGGAACGGGAAGCGTCTGCCTATGCCGGGGTCGTTTCGACGGAAGAAGATTTCGATTACGACACGGATTGGATCGATAACGAGACGCGTCTTGAAGACGAGACCCCTGGGGAGCGGGACGACTTCACCATGGCGGATTTCGAGCTGGTGCTGGTCGGCGAAGACGAGGACGGACTGGAATACCATCTCTACGATAGAGACGAAGATTTTGTCGCCGAGGTACTTCTTCAAATCGAAGACCGCGAAGTGACCGGCACCGTCTTTTGGATGATCGAACCGACCGAAGCCGAGCTGGATATCGCGGCCGATCTGCTAGTGCTCGATTTCGACGAGGATGAAGTGGACCGCTTCGAAATTGCAATGAGCTTCGACAACGAGATTTTCGAAGTGATTCAGCTGACCCACGAGGATTTGCTGGTGGAGGAGGACGACTCCGAGGTACTGTGGAGCGGGGACGACGAAGACAAGCCGTATACGGTTATGCTCGTCCGTGATGACAGGGGAGTGCTGACCTACGAAATTTATCAGCAGTCCCGGGGCGGTCTTCCGATCGGCACGGCCACGGTGGATATCAGCGAGCGCCAGCTGACCGGCTTTATCGATTTCCGCGAGCCCGGCAGCACCGACGACCGGGAGCTTATTGCGACCCTGCTGATGGAGGAGCTTGATAAGGAGAAAGATTACTCCGCGCTTAACTTGACCATGATGCACAACAACCGGCTGATCGAAGAAGTGCTCTTCGAAACGGAAAACGTCCATTAATTGCAAAAAAAGACTTGCTGAAAGCGAAAAGCATATGATAAAATGCTTTCTAATTGAATTTGGACCTTCGGGGCAGGGTGAAAATCCCGACCGGCGGTGAAGGCTCGTACAGAGCTCAAGCCCGCGACTCGTCGATTCCCGCAGCGGAACAGACGACTGACTTGGTGCAATTCCAAGGCCGACGGTATAGTCCGGATGGGAGAAGGTCACAAAGTAGGCATACCGGTTTTTGAATCGTTTTGTCAAAAAAACGGCTCATGGTGAGCTTATTTGCATATGCCCCGTTATCTTAACCGATAGCGGGGCTGACTTCTTTTCGAAGGGTCCTGTTCAAACACCTTGGGAGGTTGTTGAATATGGACAGAGTTTCGACTGTCGGGTTAAGTGGCCGTGTTGCTACGGCCAAAGTAAACATGCGGAGCGGACTATGGTTTGTTGTGCTCGGCTCGGCGCTATGGGGCGTCGACCCTTTATTCCGTATCCTGCTGCTTAAATCGTTTACTTCTACGCAAATTGTTTTGATCGAGCACGTGCTGCTGCTCGTCTACGCCTTGCCGGTCGTCTGGCTGCACAGGCAGGAGCTGCGGGGCTTGAAGCTGCGCCATCTTATGGCTCTGCTGTTCATCTCGTGGGGTGGCTCGGCGCTGGCGACGATCCTGTTCACGTCCGCGTTCGCTCACGGCAATCCGAATGCCGTGCTGCTGCTGCAAAAACTGCAGCCGCTGTTTGCGATCATTCTGGCCCGGATCGTGCTGAAAGAAAGCTTGCCGCGACGCTTTGCGCTGCTCTTGATTCTCGCGCTTCTCGGCACCTATCTGCTGACGTTCGGCTGGAAGGCGCCGATCGGGCATTGGGGCGATATCGCGACCTGGAGCGGATTGCTCTCCATCGGAGCGGCTGCGCTATGGGGCGGCTCGACGGTAATGGGCAGGCTGATGCTCGGTCAAATGAAATTCGAGACGGTGACGGCCCTCCGTTTCCTGCTGGCGCTGCCGCTGCTTCTGGCTTTGTCGGCGGGCCAGGGAATGGCGCTCGTTCAGCCTGCGCACTCAATCGCTTGGGGCGCGGTGATCGTTAATTTGGTTATGGGCGCTTTCATACCGGGGCTGCTCAGCCTCTTACTTTACTACCGGGGATTGACCGATACGAAAGCTTCTTATGCAACGTTGGCCGAGCTGTCTTTTCCGGCGGTCGGCTTGCTGATCAACTGGCTGGTGTTCCAACAAGCCGTTACGCCGGACCAACTGGTCGGCTTCGTCATTATATGGGCCGCATTGTTCGGCCTTTCGCGTCAAAGCCAAAGCGAGTGAAAAATAGACTGTCCTTTCGGGACAGCCCAAGCCTGTTGAGATCCTCAACAGGCTATTTCTTTTGTTTTCGTTTTTTATTCATTCACCTCGCCGTGCATCGATTGTAAAAAAATACCGTTAAAAAATACGTTGTCATCTGTCGAATTAATATAATGGGACATCGTTCAAATATTTAATAAATTTCATCTAAGGGCGGGCAGAAAAATGAACAGGTTGCAAATTCGGAGCAAATGGAAAAGATTTACGAACGACAAAGTATTTTTTACGATTAAAAACAAACTCATCTTTACCTTTGTGGTCATACTGCTTGTTCCTACGGTGCTGCTCTCGTATGTCTCATACCAAACGGCAAGGCAAAACGTGGACAGCCAAATGGTGAACTCGTCAAAGGAAGCCGTCGAGCTGATCGATGCCTTATTGAACGATTTTTTCGCGTCCAAGATGCAGCAGGTGGACGCGTTGTCGCGTACCGTTGACTTAAGCGCCGTAAAAGCGGCGGACAACTCCAATATCGGGGTGCAGGATTCGGTGCGCCGCCAGCTTCTGATGTACCGGGAAATCGAAAAGGATGCCGATATGGTTTTCGTCGGTACCAAGAACGGCTTGTATATGGATTCCGCCGACGTGACCAAAATGGCTGCCGATTACGACCCTCGCGAGCGCGCCTGGTTTAAGCAGGCGGTAGAAAACAAGGGCAAGATCGTCATCACCTCTCCCTATATCTCCTCGGCCACGGGGAATCTGGTGTTCACCGTTGCGAAAGAAACGGTCGACGGCCGGGGCGTCGCTGCCATGTCGATCTCGACCAAAAAGCTTGCCGAAATCACCCGTACGGTAAGCATCGGCAAGGAAGGGTTTGTTTTCATTTCGGATCAGGACCGGAAATACGTGTATCATCCTACCAGCGAAATCGGAAGTCCAATGCCCGAGGGCGAGATGACGAGCAATTTATACAAAACCGATACAGGATATTTCCAGTACAAGATGGACGGCGTCTTGAAGAAAATGATGTTTTCCACCAATGCGTCTTCGGGTTGGAAAATCGCCGGCACCATGTATGAATCGGAAATTGCCGATGCGGCTTCTCCGATTTTGAAATCTACGCTTATCGTGCTGGTTTTGTCCACATTGATCGGCTCTTTGATGGTGGCGGCGATTATTTTCTCGATTCTGAAGCCGCTGCGGAAAATTAACGAAGCCTCGCTGTTGATCAGCGAAGGCGATTTGACGAAACAAATCGAGATCGCCCGTGCCGACGAACTGGGGGTATTAAGCTCGAACTTTAATAAAATGGCTTCGTCGTTGCGAGCCTTGATCTACAAAGTTAACGACAATGCGATGCAGCTTGCCGCGTCCGCCGAACAGCTTTCAGCGAGCTCCGAGCAAATTACGGAAGCGGGCAAGCAGGTGGCTCAGGCGGTTCAAGAAATCGCCAACGGCTCGGCGCAGCAAGTGGTGCAAATCGGCGAAACGAACCGGGAGATGAACGACATGGCCTCCCAGCTGCAGGCCATCTCCCATAATACCGACGCCGTCTCCGATTCGGCGCAGCATACGCAAGAGACGGCTCAAGATGGCACGGAAGCGATCCGGACCGTTATCGATCAAATGAATGCCATCGGGCAAAAAGTGAAGACGCTGTCCGACGATGTGACGGGACTCGGGGACCGTTCCAAGCAAATTGTATCCTTCACAACCGTGATTACGGAAATTGCTTCCCAGACCAATCTGCTGGCGCTCAATGCGTCCATCGAAGCTGCGAGGGCCGGAGAGCAGGGGAAAGGCTTTGCGGTTGTCGCCACCGAAATCAAGAAATTGGCGGAGCAGTCCAGCGCTTCGGCCAAGCAGATTTCGCAATTGATCGCCGCTATTCAAAAGGATACGGACATGACCGCGGCCAGCATGGAAACGGTGACGAACGAAGTGGAGCAGGGAATGCTAAAAGCGGACATGGCAGGCAAGTCGTTTGAACAAATCCTGAGCTCGCTGGACAGCGTAGCCGTTCAAATCGCCCAGGTCTCGCAAGCGACGCAAGGAATGGCCGCAAATTCCGAAAATGTCTTGAACGCCGTCGATGCCGTATCGAACATTTCCGAAGATACCGCGGCGTGCATCGAACAAGTGGCGGCAAGCACGGAAGAGCAGCTTGCTTCTATGGAAGAAATCGCCTCTTCCTCCGCGTTGCTGAGCAAAATGGCGGAGGAGCTTCAAGAAACCGTCGCGAAATTTAAAGTTTAGGCTTCTGCTATACGAAAAGCAGCATGCGTTCGCAATCGATCGCATGCTGCTTTTTTGCCAAGGGTGTGCATGGGAAGGAAGAGGAATTACCGGCGCAGCCCTTTCGGATAATGGTTTTTGACCTGCGTTCCGGATTGCTTGCCCCAGCCGAGCGGGAAGCCGTCCACCGTGATCAAGGTCCAGCCGCTGCGCGATTCGGAGCCGTCTACGGTCTCGCCCCGGAGGTAGCGTTCCGCTTCGCCGCTCCCTGCGGCCAGATCCACCGCAAGCCGGGCTTGGGCGGCATTCGTCAGCGCAAGGGCCAGCGCATGCGCCGGCTCCGCGCGGTCCTTCTTCACCTCGGCAAGGTGAAGGCCGGGGCGCAGCGTCTTGAGCCCTTGAAGCATCGCGCTGCCGAACGGGATACCGGCTGGCGCGGGCAGCAGGTAGAGCTGCTCGCCGAACAAAACCGGCTCGCCCGGCGGAAGCGTGAATCCGGCCGCAAGCGCCTCCTCGGCGAACCGCTGGAACAGCCGCATGGCTGCCTCCTCCGGGCGTCCGGTGCCGCGCTTCGCTTTGCCGGCTTGTCGCGTACGCGGGGCTGCCGAGCCCGTCATCGACGCATTCGGCTCGTCCGGCGTCCCTTCCAGCCGCAGCACGGCGACAAAATGCCCCTCGCCGCGGTGCAGGTGCGGCCAAATCCGCTCCGTCCGTTCAAGCTGCAGCTCCGGATATTGGCGGAGCAGCTCGTTGACCGTGCGCTCGTTCTCCTGCTCGTTGAACGTGCAGGTGGAATAGGCGAGCCGTCCGCCCGGCTTGAGCATCGCAACCGCAGATTGCAGAATGTCGAGCTGCCGCGCCGCGCACATCTCGACGTGAGCCGGCGACCATTCGGCGATCGCCTCCGGGTCTTTGCGGAACATGCCTTCCCCCGAGCAGGGAGCGTCGACCATCATTTTATCAAAAAAGCGGGGGAACCGCTCGGCAAGCTGCTGCGGCGCAGCGCTGACGACGACGGCGTTCGTGACGCCCATCCGCTCGATATTTTCGGATAAACTCTTGGCGCGAACCGGATGAATTTCATTGCTGATCAGCAGCCCTTGGCCCGCCAGCTTCCCGGCGATGTGCGTCGATTTCCCGCCCGGTGCGGCAGCGAGGTCAAGCACGATGTCCCCCGGCTGCGGGTCCAGCAGCTCAACGGCGGACATGGCGGACGGCTCTTGGATATAGTACAGCCCTGCCGCGTGGTAGGGCTGTTTTCCGGGCTTCGTTTCTTCCCGGTAATAGAAGCCTGTCTCGCACCAAGGGACGGGCTCCAGCCCGAACGTGTCGCGTAAACGCTCCAGGACGGGACCGCCGCTCCTCGGATCGATTTTGGCGGGATTTATTCGCAAGCCCTGCGTGCGGGGCTGTTCGTAGCTTCGCAGGAACGCTTCGGCTCTTTCTTGAAGCTGCATTTGCATTTGTTGGATATAAGCTTCGGGCAAACGGATCATAGAGGCATGTCGAACTCCTTTTAGACAGTCGTATCCCTACATTATACAAGCTTCGCCATATTGTGAGAAGCCAAGACGGCATGCTATAATTGTTTGGTCCTTTTGGGAGAGGTGAACGAGAATGACATACGAAATTCCGAAAAAAGTACAAACGTTAGGCGAAGACATTCAGCGGAGCGAGCTTAAATATCACGACAGGGAAGTGCTCGTCTCCAAGGAATTTACGTTCGATAGCGCCCATCATTTGCATTGCTACGAGGGCAAATGCAAAAGCCTGCACGGGCATACGTATAAACTTCAGGTCGTCATGCGCGGCAAGGTTGACGACCGGGGCATTACGATCGATTTTGCGGATATCAAGCGAATCGCAAAAGAACGCATCATCGACCGGCTGGATCACCGTTACTTGAACGAAGTGCTGCCGCCGATGAATACGACCGCGGAAAATATGGTCGTCTGGATGTACGAGCAGCTTCGCGACGCGCTGCGAAGCGAAGGGTTGTCCCCGGCGGTGCGGCTGGAGGAAGTCCGCCTGTGGGAGACGCCGACCAGCTATGCGGCCGTTACGGCGCGCTTGATGGGAGATGATCCGGCATGATCCGGCTGCCGATGGTGGAAATTTTCGAGACGGTCGAAGGCGAAGGCACGCGCGCCGGCTTTCCGACCGTGTTCGTGAGGCTGTTCAGCTGCAATCTGCGCTGTACGTGGTGCGATACGAAGTACAGCTACCCGCCGGCCGAGGCCGAATTTACGATGACGATCGAGGATATTGTCGCCGAGGCGGGACGTTACCGTTCGCGGCACGTCTGTCTGACTGGGGGCGAGCCGCTCCTGTATGGCGATAAATCCGCAGCGCTCATCGAGGCGCTGGTTGCGACCGGCCGCTACGACGATCTGCATATCGAGACGAACGGCGCCATCGATCTGACGCCCTTTCTGGAGCGGATCGAATCGCCCATCGTTCGTTACATTATGGACTACAAGCTGCCCGATTCCGGTGAAGAGCAACGGATGATCACGACGAATCTGGCGAAGCTGCGTCCGCAGGACGAGCTGAAGTTCGTGATCGGGAGCGAGCGGGATTTTGATGCGGCCAAAGCGCTGCTCGAAGCGTACCCGACCCGGGCGCTCCCGCTGTTCAGCCCGGTTTGGGAAACGATGCCTCCGGCCAAGCTGGTCGGCCTGATGCTGGAGCACGGCTTGTCTCACGTGAAGCTGAACATGCAGATGCACAAAATCATTTGGGACCCTGCGGCCCGCGGGGTATAACCAGGCGAAATGAAGGTGAGAACGATGAAAAAAGCAGTCGTTATTTTGAGCGGGGGGCTGGACAGCACAACCTGCATGGGAATGGCTCAGGACGCCGGGTACGACGTTTACCCGATCACGTTCGATTACGGGCAGCGCCAAAAGCGCGAGATCGAGAACGCGCGGCAGGTGGCCGAATTTTATAAAACGTCGAATCGCCATAAAGTGATTGCGCTCGGCTTCTTGAAAGAGTTCGGAGGCAGCGCCTTGACCGACGAATCGATTGAAGTTCCGCCGGCCGGCGAGAGCGGTGCGGTCGATTCGGATATTCCCGTGACTTACGTGCCAGGCCGTAATCTGCTGTTTCTCTCGATCGCGACTTCCTACGCGGAGACGATCGGAGCGGAAGCGATCTATATCGGCGTCAACGCGCTTGATTACAGCGGCTACCCGGACTGCCGCCCGGAATTTATCCGGAAGGTGGAGGAAGTGATGGCGCTGGCGACGCGTGTCGGTGTGGAAGGCGGTCCGATTCGCATCGAAACGCCGCTGATTCATTGGACGAAAGCCGAAATTATTCGCGAAGGGATGCGGCTTGGCGTGCCGTATCACTTGACCACCTCATGCTACAACGGGCAGGAGGAAGCGTGCGGCGTTTGCGACAGCTGCCGGCTGCGCTTGAAAGGCTTCGATGAAGCGGGAACGGCCGATCCGATAGCTTATCAATAAAAAAGTTCAAGGGGCTGCCCCTCATTCATTTGCGAATGGGAGCAGCCCTTTGCTTTACGTTCTGAAATTAGTTCACGCCGACGGCAGTGTATGCTTTTTTAACGGCGTCCACTTGGGAGGAATTCGCTCCGAACAAGTCGGTTGCCGCTTGAATGGCAGCGGCGCGGATGGCCGAGAAGTTCGAAGTCGGAGTCAGGTAATTCGTGAGGGCGTCGTAGAAAATTTGTTCAGCCGCACTGCGTCCGATCCCGTTCACGGTTACGCCATAGTGCGTGCCGCCTTGAGCGATCAGGTAGAAGGCTTTGTTGTTGATACCGCTGTTCGTATGCACGCCACCGTTATCGGAAGGACCGGTGTAACGGTCTTGATAGCGGTCAGGCTGTCTGTAGAGCTTCGGATTTTCCATAGAACGGAGAGCGCCCGCATTGAGGGTTATCAAGTCGCCGATCAGCCAGTTTTTGCCTTCGATCGCATTCCCGAAAATATCGGAGATCGATTCGTTCAGCGCCCCGGACTCGCCGTAGTATTCCAGATTAGCCGTTCTTTCCGTAACGCCGTGAGTCAATTCGTGGCCGATAACGTCCGGATCGGCAGGGAACGATCTGAAGGTTACGCCGTCTCCGTCTCCGTAAACCATCTGCACGCCATTCCAGAAAGCATTGTTGTATCTGCTGGAGTAGTGCACGGTCGATTTGAGCTGGAGGCCGTTGCCGTCAATGCTGTTGCGGCCAAATTTGTTTTTATAGTAATCGTACACTTTGCCAGTGTAGGCATGCGCGTCGACCGCCGAGCCATCGTTCCAAATATTGGTTGTACTAGTGAGCAGCGATCCGGGCAGAGATGTCCGGTTTCCTGCGCTGTAAGTAACGATACCTTGTCCGCGAGTCGTATCCTTCAATTGATAGCTGGAGCCGGATTGGGTGGTTGTGAACGTTTTCGTGTCCCCAAGCACGCCTTTTCCGGTGCCCGTAGCGTGAGCGAGGATGTCGTACTTGAACAAAATGCTGCCGTCGTCGGCGCTGATGAAGTAGCGCGTGCGGACTGCCTCCGGTTCAAGAACGTTAACCTCCGTCACATAGGCGAGGACCGGCTGTCCGTTGTGCAAGTAAACGTACAGATCCGCTTTTGGCGCATTTTGCGGTTCACCCAGCTTGCCGATGGCGGCTTCGGTATCTTTCTGGGCAACGGCGATAGCCTGCGCTTCGCTGATTTGCGAATTCAAGCTTTTCGAAACTTGCTGCTGCTGATCGGGAAGCAGGCTGCCGATCAGCGAGGTGACTTGTCCTTCTTTGTTGACGTGAATCGTCTGTACGCCGCCGTATACGGGAACGCCTCCTACAAGCTGCTGCAGACGGTAATGCGTGGTTCCCGTTTTCTCGTCGGTCGTTTGCCCGATAATTTTCAACTGCTTCTTCAGATCGACGGATTTGCCGATCTGGAAGCTTTCCTGCTTGGATTCGAGATACTTCCAGATTTTTTCCTCTCCCGATACGCCTTGCGGCGCGCTCCAGCTTTCCCCGGTAATCAATTTAGGGGCCAAGTTCCCCAGCGGAGCGGGTTGATCTTGTGGAGCAGCATGCACGGCTTGCACGCTCCCGAGCAAAAATGCTCCTGTAATAACCGATGCCCATACTTTTAACATAAACATCATCTCTCCTTTTTTAATTGTTTTCCGATCGGTTTAGAATGAATTTGCGATTGATTTAACCGATGGCGGGATGCAAATCAAATTTAAAGCGGGTCTCGTCGAAGGTGATTACTACAGAAGCGAACATCTGGAGGCAAAGCAGAATAAATCGAAGTGGAAGCATGAGGCATGTACAACTAAAATAGGGGCGTCGGGTGACGATACAAGGTTTTCGCTAGAAAGCATCACCTCTTTCATCAAGTGGTTAATTCTTTTGAGGTAACACCGTAGGAGGTAATCGTAGTTCGTCGAAACATCAGGTAAAATATTCCAACGGGGACTACTTGATAATTATATTAAACCAATTTTTAAATTTTTCAATACCCTTTTAAGTAAAAATTTTCCTTCTAAACCATAAAAGGTTCTTTAGTCTTAGCTTACGGGGCGAATGGTCCCCCTCGCTTTGTCGAAATGCGATGGATCGTAAGGCGAAAGAGGATTTTGAGGGGCTGGGGTCCTGGGTAGAGAAGAAAAATGGATTCGGTCAAGGGGCGTCAGGCGGGGTGAATGTGCGGCAAATTGGCCGAAATTCACGAATTTATGGAAACAAAAATCAGCCCTTCGTCCGGCGGGAGGGCTGCGGACCAAAGGCTGAATCCGTTAGTTGGAGCGAAAATTATGCGGGCGCTGCGGCGTCAGCGAGCCATAGCTTGGTCGGTAAGCACCAGCGGACCGTCTTCGGTGATCGCAATCGTATGTTCATATTGAGCCGATAGCCGCCCGTCTGCCGTTCGGGCCGTCCAGCCGTCCGCTTCGATATACATATGGTGTGTGCCGGCATTGAGCATCGGTTCGATCGTAAACACCATGCCTTCCTTCAAACGTACGCCTTTGCCGGGCAGCCCGACATGAGCGTAGTTGGGCTCTTCGTGCATATCCCTGCCGATGCCGTGGGCAAGCAGATCGCGCACGACGGAGTAGCCGTTCTGCTCCGCATGGGATTGGACCGCGTACGCGATATCCCCGAGGCGGTTGCCGGCGAAGGCCTGAGCGATGCCGAGATCGAGGCATTGCTTGGTCACTTCCATCAGCCGCCGGGCTTCGTCGGAAATGGAGCCTACCGCGTAGCACCAGGCGGAATCGCCAAGCCAGCCGTCGAGTTCCGCGACGATATCGATGGTGACGATGTCGCCTTCCCGAAGAGGCGTACGGCTCGGAAACCCGTGGGCGATCACATCGTTGACGGAGGCGCAGGTGGCGTACTTGTACCCATTGTAGCCTTTGGTAAACGGTCGGCCGCCGTGCTTCGTGATCATCGTATCGACGAGATCTTCGATTTCAAACGTCGTAATGCCGGGCTGCACCAGCTTGGCGATTTCCCGGTGACAAGCGGCGACCAACTGGCCGGCTTGCTTCATAAGCTCAATTTCCTGCTTCGTTTTCAAAATAATCATGGGGTCAATGTCCCTTCTTTTTCGATACTGCGGACTAACGAATCGGCGATCTCGCCGGTATCCGGCTCCTCATGGCCGTGATGAATCCATAATCCGGCGCAGCCGATCATGGAACCGAGCAGAAGATTCGCCCGTTTCTCGGGTTCCCGCGCCCCGAGCTGTTGAATAGCCGACACGAGAGGACGGTACAGCTCGGTTTGGAACTGATCGTACAGCTTTTGAAAGCGGCCGCCCGGGACCTGCTGAAAGTTTTCCCAGATCATCTTATACAAAATATAGACGGACCGGTCGCGAAACCATTGCCGCAGCAGAAGCGTACCGTACAGGCGGAGCTGCTGCCCTGGGGGCCGGGGTGCGCCGAACGCTTCCTCGGTCGTTTGCCTGGCATCGTGGAACGCCTGCCACAGCATGTCGTCGAGCAGAGCGTGCTTGTTTTTGTAATAATGGTACACGGTGCCGTAGCCCAAATTCGCTTTGGTTGCGACATCGCGCATTTCCATAGTAATGCCCTGCTCCAAATATACCTCGGCTGCAGCTTGCATAATTTGCTTCACTCGGAGAAGCCGGATTTCTTCGTTTTGCTCTTTCGTTCGGGGAGACAAGCAATCACCTCTTTTTTTGACCTACTGTAATGTCAATCATAAACGATCCTGCCGACGTTTGCAATATTTCCCGGTTTGGAATCCGCGATAGCCCGGCAGAGCGCGGGCTGATGCTCCGGATCACGTAAGTCGGGCGTCCTGCAAGTCCGTACTGTTCGGTCCCATGCGGCGGTTGATTTTCCGGTTGGACAAGCTTATTTTGGGTTCGATGGAATAATATGTTACAATGGAAAAACCACGATAGAATGGCTTTTAGGGCGGTCGGCTAGCCTCCTGGAACGGAGGTGATGGCCTATGGAGGTATACCAAGCACTTACCTTGATGTTCGGGTTCGGGATGTTCATCTTGGCTTTGCTAACGTACCTTAACAAAAAGAAATAGACCGCCCTCGGTCAAAGCAGCGGTCCTTTCTTGATCCTCATACAATTTGTCTAAGCCACCGCCCTGAGAAGCGGCTATTGTGCGGGAGTGCGGATGTTCGCGGCATCCGCATTCCTTTTTCAGTATACGCATGTTGGCGGAACGTGATACTTTCTATTTATAGTTTACATGGCCTTGTCTATCTTGACAATAGAGTAATAGATTCGGTTGTGGTACTATAGAACGGAATCCTAAAAAAGAGAGAGGGATGTCTCGCATGACGAAAAGCAGTGATAACGTGCAGATCCAGGATAATGTGCAGAACCGGTTTTTGGATCGGCTCATCGCGGAAAAGATACTTGTCACCCTAATTACGAAGAACGGCGTCCAAATGCAAGGCACCTTGAAATCGACGGACCGGTACACGATTCTGATCGAAGTCAAAGGAAGAGATACGCTGATTAATAAAGTCGCGGTATCTACGATCGTATCAAGCAAGCGCCTGCCTATTTAATCCGTCGTGTGACAACCGAAGGACCGCCCGTATTTACGGCAGCGGTCCTTTCCTCTTCGCATGAAAAAAGTCCGGTTCTCCCGGAGCTGCCGGGAGCCGGACTTTCCTGCCGTTCATTTCGACTCATACGAAAATTCCACCGCTTCCCGGGGGCTTTCCGTCGTTTCCTCGTCCTTGTGAAGCTGCTTTTCTTTCCAGAACATGACGGTTAGCATCCGCTCGATCCATTCCTTATCCGTCTCGGTCAGCTCGATTCCGTCGAAGATCAGGTCGTTCTCGCGCAGAAAGCGGCGCAGGTTCACCCGCGGCTTCTTATAGCTTCCTTCCTCCTTGTCGGAGTCCGTTTTCTCCAAGTAGCCAGCGATTTGCATCAGCTCGGTATAAGGAATGTTCAATCCCTCGGACAGCTTCATCAGCACGTCGGGCGAGGGGACCCCGCGGTTGCCGTTCTCCAGCTGGGAAATATAGGCCGCCGATACGCCGGAGCGGTCTGCCAGCTCGCGAATGGTGAAACCTTTCAATTTGCGCATATCTCGTAATTGATCGTAGAAATCCATCGCACACACCCACATTATTGAAATAATGGCAAAGCAATAAACAGGTTAAGTAAAAAACGGTGAATATCTATATATTAACAGTTAAAAATAGGAAGTACAAATAAACTTGATTTAACAATAGTAAACATATCTGGTTGCAAAAGTAAATAAAATTGATGTATAATGGTAGTGTGTTTTTGTTCAGCAAGGGGGAGGACCGCAACCATGAAAATTAAAGCCAAAACGAACGCGATCGTACGAGCCCGGATCGTCAAAGGAATGACTCAGCGGGACCTGGCCCAGCTCTCGGGATTGAGCTATGCTTATATCAGCTTGCTGGAGCGTTCGGTCAAAGCCGTCGGCCCGGGCACGGCGAAGAAGCTCAGCGATCTTTTGGAGCAGCCTCTGGAGGAATTGTTCACCATAGAATAGACCTGCGACAGAAGCGGGAAGCCGGCTTCCCGCCTTTCTTCCGAGAGCGTACGGACCGGTGTCGGCCTAGAAGCCGACGATTTTGTTTTTGCCGGTCGTCTTGGCCTTGTACATCGCTTCATCCGCCTGCTTGATCAATTCCTCCGCGTTTACCCCTTTTTTAAGCAAACTGTATCCCATGCTTACCGTCACGATCGTTTCCGTCTCCACACGGCTTCGGATACGCTCCGACAAGCCTGCGGCATCCACTTCCGGGTCCGTAACCAGCACGACCATTTCTTCTCCGCCATAGCGTCCGCAAATCCCGGAGTCTTCCGTTTCTTCCTTCACGATCTGCGCTACCTGCTTAAGCACCTGATCTCCCATATGATGGCCTTTCGTATCGTTGAGCTTCTTGAAGTTGTCGATGTCGCTGAAGATGACCGATACCGGCGCTTGCTGCTGCACGTATTGGGTGACGCGGTTGTAAAAATATTTCCGGTTGTACAGCTTCGTAAGTCCGTCGGTAATGGAGGAGTTGTAAATGGCCTGCATGATCTCGATGACCCGCTCGAAAATGAACAGGAACAGAACGATGTAAAAGACGAACGGAATCGTTTGCTCCAGAAAGTTCAGGACGGTCTGTTTGCTGTCAAATAAATAGACGTTGGTCATATGAATCGTGTGGGTCGTAAAATAGACGGTCAGCATCAGCTGATACTTCCCGTTCTGGCCGATACGGGAATTCACGAGCAGGAAGCTCAGGAACAGCAGCAAAAACAAGTACAGCTCCATGCCGAGCGGACGAAGCAATTTGTACTGATCCTCGCTGCCCTGCAGCCAGACCGGAGCGAACCAGTACGACACCGAGACGGCGGCGGTCAACAGGATAAAGATGGCGAAGACGAAGAAGTCCCGCTTGCGGGTTGTGTTATACAGCTGATAAATGCCTATATTGAGCATGACAAAGGCAAGCAGCTTGAGCAGCAGCGCGATGAATTCTTGCTCGGGGGTTATGTCTTGAGTCACGGTCTTTTCGATGAGATGGATGTGCTGGGCGAACAGGATAAAGAGCGCAATGATCATGGAGAAGTATCCGATTTTGCGGCGCGACAGCAGCAGTCGGAACGAGACGAGAAACGTCATCGCAATGATGACGCTCAGCATCGAGTGCATAAAGATCGAACCGGTCGGTCCGAAGATCAAATCCCAAATCGTCTGATTGTTCATGAAACGCGCAGAAGCCTCACTTTGCAAACGGGTACATGGAACTGATTATACCAAACGTATATTCGTTTTGGGAAGTCTTGTCGTCGCATTCCGGAACTGTTAGGATGGTAGTGACGAAGCGCCCTTGCGTTTCGCGAACAACGGGAGAGGCCGAGGTGGGTAGGATGCGTATTCTTCAAGCGTTATTTTTTCCGCCGGAACAGCCTGGCGGGGTTTCTTCCATGGTTCCTTTCATGCTGGACCGCTTCAACAAACGAGGCTGGGAGATGGAGCTCTTTTCGCTGCCCAAACGGGTGCGCGGCAAAGGCACCGGGGAAATTCGTTTCTCTACGTTCGACTGGGAGCCGTTTGCCGGCCATCCGGTAGTCGATAAATACATACAAACGATAAAGGATTATATCTGGTGGACGAAGATGAGGATCAAGTCGACGTACGATTTGATTCACGCCCATCATCCGATCGCCGGGCTGGTCATGAAGCAGCTGTTTCCGGACACCCCGCTGATCATGACGGTTCACTCCAGCTATGAGCGCGAGCTTGTGCTGAACGGCAAAATTCCGGCAGACGGCCCGGAGCATGCCTTCCTGACCTCGCTTTACCGCGAGCTGGAGGAAAAGGCGGACCAGCTGATTACGGTATCCAACTCGTTCAAGCATTACTTGTCCGAGTACGTGCAGGAGCCGGAGCGGATCGGGGTCATTCCGAACGGCTTCGACGAGAAGCGGTTCCGTCCGGTCCATCACGAGAATCAGGTGCCGCAGCTGATCTCGGTATGCCGCCTTGTGCCCGCCAAAGGGCTCGATACGCTGCTGCAGGCCTGCGCGGAGCTGAAGCGCCGGGGGCAGCCGTTCGTGCTACATCTGATCGGAGACGGACCGATCCGTACGGAGCTGGAGGAGCTTGCGCAGCAGCTCGGAATTTATGAGGAAACGATTTTTTACGGATACATGCTTCACCCGGAAGACTTTATGCCGTTCTTCGACGTGTTTGTCCTGCCTTCGCGGGCGGAAGCGTTCGGTTCGGTGTTTGCGGAGGCGGCGCTTTGTGGTCTGGCCGTTGTCGGCACGAACGTCGGCGGCATTGCCGAGCAGATCGAGCACGGCACCAACGGTCTGCTTGTTCCGGTCAATGACGTTCAGGCGTTGGCCACGGCGCTGGAGAAGGTGATCGGCGATCCGATGTATCGCTATCAGCTGTCGCGTGTAGCGCTGGAGAAGGCGCTCAAGACGTACTCGATGACGCGCGTCGTTCAGCAGCTCAGAAATGTGTACCGGACGTACCGCAAGGCGCCGCCGGCGGAGTAGGGCCTTCTTAAGCGGGATAAGACAAGGACGGAGGATTCGGAAATGACGCGGGGGTTTCGGTTTATTCATGCCGCGGATCTGCACCTGGACAGTCCGTTTCGGGGATTGTCCGGTCTGCCGGACGCGCTGAGGGAGCGGGTGAAGGCGTCGACGTTCACGGCGCTCGAACGGCTCGTCGACCTGGCGGTTCGCGAGCAAGTGGATTTCATCGTCGTCAGTGGCGACATATACGATGCGAAAGACCGTTCGCTGCGCGCTCAGCTGCGGTTTCAGCAAGCTTTGGAAACGTTGGCGGGACACGGGGTGCCCGCCTTTGTCGTTCATGGAAATCATGATCCGCTGCACGACGGCTATAGCGCGAAGCTGCGGTGGCCGGACACGGTAAAAGTATTCGGGAGCGATGCGGTGGAAAGCGTCATTGTTCGGGGACGGGACGGCGAGCCGGTTGCGCGGGTATCGGGCATATCGTTCGGCCGTTCAGCCGTAACGGATAATTTGACGCCGGGCTATGTCCGGCATAACGACGGCTTATATCACATCGGAATACTGCATACGAATGTGGATGGCGATGCGGGACATGACAATTACGCGCCATGCAGCCTGCGGGATTTGACAGGCGGGCGGGTAGACTATTGGGCGCTGGGCCATATTCATTCGCGCCGGGTGCTTCATGAGCGGCCCTGGGTTGTGTATCCCGGCAATCTGCAGGGCCGCCACGTCCGGGAAACCGGCCCTCGTGGCTGCTATGTGGTCGATGTGGCGGCAGGCGGTGAAACGCAGCTGCGGTTTCAGCCGCTGGACGATGTGCGTTGGCAGGTCCGGGAGCTGTCCATTGCCGGGCTGGAGACGGAGCAGCAGCTGAAGGATGCGCTGGAGGAAGAGCTGGAGGCGGCTTGTGCGGCAGCGGACGGACGCGCGGTTCTGGCGCGTCTGTCGCTGACCGGACGCGGGCCGCTACATGCGGTGATGCGTCGCGGCGAATGGCTCGCGGGGCTGGTTTCCGCGCTAAGAGAGAGCGGCGGGGAAGCCGTCTGGATCGAGAGCATCGAGGATCGGACCGGAGCGGCCGTTTCACGCGAAGACTTGGTCGCAAAGCCGGGGTTTCTGGGCGATCTGCTGCGTCTCGCGTCGGAGGCCGGCGAATCCCCGGAGCGGCTGTCGGCCTTCGCGGAGGAAGCGTTGGCGCCGCTCATAGGGCAGCCGCAGCTTGCCGCTTTGCTAAGCGAGTTGGGGCCCGAGGAATGGGCTGCATGGCTGCAGGAAGCCGAAGAGCTGGCGATTGACCTGCTGGCGGACGGCGGCGGCGCGGAGACGGGGTGGAGCGAATGAGAATCGAACGGCTCGAGATTCGCCGCTACGGTGTGCTAAACGAGGTGGAGCTTCTGGCGGATTCCCCGGTCACCCTCTTCTATGGCCCGAACGAAGCGGGGAAAAGCACCGTTCTGGGCTTTATCCGGGATGTGCTGTTCGGCTTTCCCCGCGGCGGCTCGGCGGAGCGGCTGACTGCTCCTGGGGAGGGCGGGCAAGGCGGGGCGATTACGCTCGTTGACGAACAAGGCCGCCGTTACCGGGTCGAACGGTGGGAGCGCCCAAGCGGAGGACGGGGGCGCGGCCCTGCGGCCGGCAGCGTTCGCGTGGCGTTTCCGGACGGAACGGCCGGGGGCGAGCGGGAGCTGGCTGCGCTCTTGGGCGGGATTACGCCGGAATTGTTCCGCAGCCTGTTCGCCTTTGGCCTGACCGAGCTGCAGGAGCTCGGGACGCTGCAATCGGGCGAGGTCGGCAGCTTCTTGTACAGCGCGGGACTCGGCGCAAGCGGCAGCGTGATTCGCGGAGCGGATAAGAAGCTCGCGCAGGAGCTGGAGCAGTTGTACCGCCCGCGTGGTCGCACGCCGCTGATGAACCGGGCGCTGCAGGAGCTGGCGGCGGCGGAAGCGGAGCTCGCGCAAAGCCGCGGCCGGGCGGAGCGCTACAATGCGCTGGAGGCGGAGGCGAACCGCCTTGCTGCGGAGCAGGAGACGCTGGAGGGCGAGCTGGACAAGCTCCAGCGCGAGGCCGACTGGCTTGCGCGGTGCATCCGCGCCCAGCCGCATTGGCTGCGGCGGGAGGAGCTGCGCCGTGAGCTGGCGGAGCTGCCCGAGACACTGGATGCGTTCCCGGCCGATGCGCTGCCGCGGATGGAAGCGGTGCTTGCCGAGCGGGAGCGGCTCACGGTCGAGCTTGACCGTGTCGCCCTTGCGCTGTCCGATCTGAAGGAAAGCTTGCGGACGGCCGAGTCGGAAGCGGAGGCCGAGGGCGCGGTGCTGGAGCGCCGGGCGGCGCTTGAAGCTTTGCTGGACCGGCTTCCGGCCTACGAAGAAGCAAAGCGGACGCTGGCGGAGGCGGAAGCGGAAGAAGAGCAGCTCGGGCTGGAGCTGGAGCGGATGCTTCGCCGCATTCACCCGGCATGGACGACGGAGCATCTGGACCGTCTCCCTTCGACGGTCATGCTCCGGGAGGAGGCGTCTGCTTTCCGCGAGGAATGGCGCGTCTGGAGGCAGAACGAATCGCTGTTGGAGGCGGAAGCCGAACGGCTGCGAAGCGAGTCCGGGACGGGGGAGTTTGGGCCGGCGGATGGCCGGAGCGGGGCCGAGGCTTGGGACGATGAAGGCGACGGGAGTCGCAGCCGAAGCATTGATGGAGCCCGGGACGAGAAGAGCTTCGCGCTCGAAGACGATCGCATGTCGGCGGAAGAAGGGCTGGAGCGGATTCGGACGGCTAGGCGCTTGTTCCACGAATGGAAGGAGGCGCTGCGCGAGGTCCGGTTCGAAGCGGAGCGGGAGCAGGACCGTGAGAAGCTGAGCCGTCTGGAAGCGCAGGCCGGGCTGGAGAACGCCCGCTCCGGCTCTTCCGGCGTCCCGCTTTATGTTCTCTACGGCGCAACGCTGCTGCTCCCCGCCGCACTGGCGGCGATGCAGCAGACGGTCGCGGCTGTCGCAGCGCTCGCCGTGCTGCTTGCCGCCAGCGCCGCTTGGACGCTTGCGCGCCGCCGCGCCGCGCAGAGCCGCAG
>NZ_JAHNZO010000056.1 GCF_018998565.1 Paenibacillus oleatilyticus
CTAACAGTTCCTACTGCCAAGCCTGTAGCGGACTTTCACCGCCTAGTTATCGCCCATGCCGGGCGCACGCAAAAAAGAAGCTCCCTGCCTGAGGCAAGGAGCTTCTTCGTTCGAATCTATGCAATAAGGCCGAGGCTTACAGATCGAAGTACAAGGAGTACTCGTGCGGATGAATGCGGATCGATACCGCTTTGGCTTCATCACGCTTCAGCGCAACGTAGTTGTCGATGAAGTCTTTGGAGAACACGCCGCCTTCGGTCAGGAACTCGTAGTCCGCTTCCAGAGCGTCGAGCGCTTCGTCCAGCGTACCCGGTACACTGCGGATTTCTTTCTTCTCTTCTTCCGGCAGCTCGTAGATGTTCTTGTCGAGCGGGCCGTAGCCGAGTGCGCTCGGATCGATTTTTTTCTTGATGCCATCCAGACCGGCGAGCAGCATAGCTGCGAACGCGAGGTACGGGTTAGCCGTGGAGTCCGGCGTACGGAACTCGATGCGGCAGCCTTTCGGCGTTACGGCAGCAACCGGAATACGAACGGCTGCGGAACGGTTGCCCTTGGAGAACACGAGGTTAACCGGCGCTTCGTAGCCAGGAACCAGACGTTTGAACGAGTTCGTGCTCGGGTTGGTCAAAGCGATCAGCGCCGGAGCATGGTACAAAATACCGCCGATGTAGTGCAGCGCCATTTCACTCAGGTTGGCGTAGCCGCCTTTTTCATAGAACAGCGGAGTGTCGCCGTTGAAGATCGATTGGTGAACGTGCATTCCGCTGCCGTTGTCGCCAAACAGCGGCTTCGGCATGAAGGTCGCCACTTTACCGTATTGACGGGCGGTGTTTTGCACGATGTATTTATATTTCATCAGGTTGTCGGCTGTTTTGGTCAGCGTGTCGAAACGGAAGTTGATCTCGCCTTGGCCTGCGGTAGCCACCTCATGGTGATGGCGCTCGATGCGGAGGCCGGATTCGATCAGCAGTCGACACATTTCACTGCGGATGTCTTGCTGCGTATCCGTAGGACCAACCGGGACATAGCCGCCTTTGTGGCCGACTTTGAAGCCCAAGTTGCCGCCTTCTTCCTTGCGGTTCGTGTTCCAGTGCGCTTCTTCGGAATCTACGAAGTAAGAAGAAGAGTTTTGCTTGCTTTCGAAGCGAACTTCGTCGAAGATGAAAAATTCGGATTCCGGGGCGAAGAATGCAGTCGTACCTACACCGGACGTTTGCAAATATTCTTCAGCCTTCTGGGCGATGCTGCGCGGATCGCGCTCGTAGCGTTCGCCGTCAGGCGTATGGATGTTACTCATGATAACCAGCGTCGGATGAGCGGTGAACGGATCGATGTAGCTGGTCTCCGTGTCCGGCATCATAACCATGTCGGACTCTTCAATGCCTCTGAAACCGGGGATGGAAGAACCGTCGAACGCTACGCCGTTCACGAAAGTTTCTTCTTCTACCTCGGATGCCGGTAAAGAAATGTGATGTGCTCTGCCGTTCAGATCGACAAAACGGAAATCTACCCACTCGATGCCTTTTTCCTTGATGGTGTTTAATACGTTTTGTACTGACATTGACTCGCCAACCTCCTAATTTCCGAACATTTTCATCATTTTGTTCGCTCATTGTTCAAGTTTTCGTTGATCATGGACTTATTATAAATCGACATCGTAATAATCGTCAATACTTATGTCAGGTATTTTTTACGAGAGTGTAAGGTATGCTTACACAGGGTCGGATTTTGTCACAAATTGGACAAGAAAAAGGCTTGATTTCCTGAAAAACAGGAGAACCAAGCCTCTTCCGATAAAGAACCTACCTTAAAAATACGATCATTACCGCGCCAAAACCGCTTCTTTCTTCGTGTCGAACCGTTTTCCGCAAAGCGGCGCCAATTGCTCCAAATCTAACATGAGTTTGGCGAATTGGTCCGGGAACAGCGATTGCACGCCGTCTCCGGTCATCGAGTTGTCGGGGTCCGTGTGCATTTCGACGATCAGACCGTTCGCCCCGGCAGCAACGGAAGCTTTACACATCGGCTCCACCAGCTCGCGGCGCCCCGTGCCGTGGCTTGGGTCCGAAATGACCGGCAAATGGCTGAGCGTCTGCAGCGCCGGAATGGCCGCCAGGTCAAGCGTGTTTCTCGTGTAAGGTTCGAATGTTCGGATTCCGCGTTCGCAGAGCATGACGTTCGGATTGCCGCCCGCCAAAATGTATTCCGCCGCATTCAAAAATTCGTCGTACGTCGAACTGAAGCCGCGCTTGAGGAGCACCGGCGTTTGAATCGTGCCGAGCTTGCGGAGCAGATCGAAATTCTGCATGTTCCGGGTGCCGACCTGCAAAATATCGGCGTACTCGGCGCACACGTCGACGTACTCCGGCGTCATCACTTCCGTGATGGTCAGCAGTCCGTGCTTTTTGCCGGCTTCCGCCATCATCACCAATCCCTCGACACCGACGCCCTGGAAGCTGTAAGGGCCGGTTCTCGGCTTAAAGGCACCGCCGCGCAGCACCTGAGCGCCGGAGGCTTTGACCAGCCGGGCGATTTCATCGATTTGCTCCGGTGACTCGACGGCGCAAGGTCCGCCCATGATGACCAATTCGTCGCCGCCGATCGATACGTCGCCGATTCGGATCACCGTATTGTCCGGGTGAAAATCACGGCTTGCCAGTTTATACGATTTGGAGATTTTGACGACCTGTTCTACGCCGGACAACTGGCGAAGCTGCTCGGCCAGTGCCGGGCTCGCTTTGCCTATAATGCCGACGACCGTCCGGTCTACGCCTTTGGATACATGAGCCGTTACCTCGTGCCTCTCGATATGATGAACGATTTCGGCAATGCGCTCTTCGGTAATTTTGTTGGATAAAATAACGATCATGACAATCCACGCTCCCCAAGGATATGTTCGTACTTAGACGCTTCGACGCTTATACGCTTTTAAGTGTTAAAGTAACTATACAACGAGGAGCCGCTCCTCGTCAAGATCGAAGCAAATAAATATTTCTTCAGCCTTCGGACCCCGAGGAGAGCAGCACCTGTTCCTTGCGCCTTCTCCGCTTTTCCTTGCGTTTGCCGTCATACCATTCCAGCAGCCATTTAATCGGATAAAAAACGATAAGCGCCAGAACGGCCCCGTCGATGACCCCGCCGACAAACAGCTTCAAGTTGAACTTGATAAACGTATCGAGCCAATCCGGCAGCACGGACAATAAATGCCCCTTGATGCCGCGCGGAAGCACCCAGCCTCCCACTTGCCGATTCAGGAAGGACATCGGAATGTAAATCACTTTGCCGAATACGAATCCGATCAAAGCCGCGGCCATGCTAGCCCGGAATACGTAGACCAACGGAAAGATCAGAAAAAAAGCAAGCCCCGCCGTAGGCAGGGTAAACATTTCTACAAACAGGCCGACAGAGAAGCCGAGCGCGACGATGACCGGCCCTCCTTTGACTCTTGTCAGCTGCAGATACTTGTATTTAAACCAACGTCCCACATTGCGAAGTTGAAAAGGTTTTTTGCCGGTTGTCTGTTTGCCCATGACTGTATGTCCCTTTCCTTCCGTGAGCAGCCTACTCCGCGCTTGCTTTTTGCTTGGCGACCGGGATTAAGCGGTCCATATTGACCGTGCGCCGCAGCTCCCAGGTCGCGGGATCGGCAGCATCGTATTGTTCCAGATACGCGATGACTTCCTTGGTGATCGGCGTGGGCGTCGAGGCCCCGGAGGTGACGCCTACGCGGCGCACCGGCTTCAGCCACTCGGGGTTCAGCTCGGACAGGTCGGCGATGCGGTACGCCTTGACTCCCGCGATCTCTTCCGACACCTGTGCAAGACGGTTCGAGTTGTTGCTTCGCGGGTCGCCGACGACGATGACGAGATCGGCCTCCTTCGCCTGCTCCGCGACCGCTTCCTGCCTTACTTGGGTGGCAAGGCAAATCTCGTTATGAATTTCCGCTTGCGGGAACCGTTCCAGCAGCCGGTTCATAATGTGCTTGATATCCCACTGGCTCATCGTCGTTTGGTTCGTAATCAGGATACGCTCCGACGCGACATCAAGCTTGTCAATTTCTTCGGTATTCTCGATCAGATGCACGCGATCCGGCGCAACGCCCACGGCGCCTTCCGGCTCGGGATGACCTTTCTTGCCGATATAAATGATCGTATAGCCTTCGGCCGTCTTCTCGCGAATCAAATCGTGCGTCTTCGTCACGTCGGGGCATGTCGCGTCCACGACGGTCAAGCCCTTGTCGCGTGCTTTGCGGCGAACCTCCGGCGATACCCCGTGGGCGGTGAAAATCACCGTGCCCTTGTCCACCTGTTCCAAAATTTCCAGACGGTTCGGGCCATCGAGCGTAATGACGCCTTCCTTTTCAAAATAGTCGGTGACATGCGCATTGTGCACGATCATGCCTAAAATATATATAGGTCTCGGCAGATCCAAATTTTTGGCGGTCTGCATCGCCAGCGCCATCGCGTCCACGACGCCGTAGCAATAGCCGCGGGGAGATATTTTGATAACGTCCATGCTGCACCTGCCTGTCGAATTTTCGCTTATTCCTTCATTATACCTGATTCCTCGGCCGGAGGGAATTATCCCGGGCTTGCGGCGTCTTGCTGCTTAATTCGGCTGAGATCGGCAACCAGATGATGAAGGTTGTTCCCTCGTCTTTCCGCGTCTTCACTTCAACGGAGCCCTGATGCTCGTCAATAATCCATTTGGCGATGGACAGGCCCAGCCCCGTTCCGGACTTGCGGCCCCGCGACGGGTCCGCCCGGTAGAACCGCTCGAAAATATGCGGAATCTCGGATTTGTCCATCCCGATGCCCGTATCCTCGATCCGGATTCCGATCTGTCCGCCGTGCCGCATCGTATCGAGCCGGACATAGCCCTGTTCGGTATACTTGAACGCATTTTCAAGAAAAATGAACAGCAGCTGTCTTAAATAATCTTCGTTGCCGTAGACGTATACACCCTCGGCGTCCTTCGTCTGACCGACGATCCATTCGGCTGTTTTCGGAAGCAGCTGCGCTTTCCGCGCGATCTCATCGAGCAGCGGCTGCAGCTCGACTTCGCCCTTGGTCATCTGGAACCCGGCATCGGCGCGGGCCAGCGACAGCAGGTCGTTCACGAGCCGCGACATGCGCTCCGCTTCGCCGGAAATATCGTGCATCGCCTCCAGTGTCAGCTCCATCTTCGCATCGTCCTGCTTACCGGAGGTGAGCGCCGTTTGTTTCCACATTTTTTCCAGAAGCTCCATGTTGCCGCGTATTGTCGTCAGAGGGGTGCGCAGCTCGTGCGACGCATCCGACACGAACCGGCGCTGCGCGCCGTAGGCTTCTTCCAGCTCGGTGTAAGCGTTCTGCAGCCGCCCGAGCATGCCGTTAATCGTCTGCGTCAGCTCGCCGATCTCATCGTTCGGACCGGTGTATTCGATCCGCTTGTCGAGGTCGACCCCTTTTTCGATCCGGTTCGTCGCCGCAATAACCTGCTCGATCGGCCGAAGCGCCTTGCGCGCGAGAAACCAGCCGACCGAAGCGGCGATCAGCACGCTGATCAGCCCGATCACCGTCAAAACCAGGCGCAAAAGCGCCAGCAAGCTCTCGTATTGCTCTATCGAATAAGCCGCCTGCATAATCCCCAATAAGTTGCCGGTATACTGCTGAACGAGCGGCACATAATACACCATGAACGAGTAGCCCTGGATGCTCACTCTCTCGAATTGACACTGGTCTTTCAGTATGCATTGAATCTTCTCGTCGTTCAATTCGGGAATTTTGATCCCCGTCTGTTCTGCATCGGGCAACTCGACGACCTGTCTCGTACTCAAACTTGTCACTTGGTAAAAGACGTTGTTCGTTTTCGGCAAGTCGCGAATATTCGGAATCAGAACGTATTCCCCGTTTATGATCTGAGGCTTGATGCGGGAGGCTACGCCCCCGGCTTGCTGCTGGATTTCGGACTTTAAGTTATCGTAGTAAAAAAAATGCAAAAACAAGTAAAGTCCCAGCCCCAGCAGCAGCAGCGTTGCGGATAATATCGCCGTATACCAAAGGGTCAGGCGCAAGCGGATGGACATGTCAGCCTTCCCCTCTCAACACATAACCGGCGCCGCGAACGGTCTGAATCATCCGTTTGTGCCCATGCTCCTCCGTTTTTTGCCGTAAGAGAGCGATATAAACCTCCAGCACGTTCGATTCACCGCTGTAATCGTAGCCCCAAATTTTCTCCATAATAATATCCCGCGAAAGCACCCTTCTCGGATTCTGCAAAAACAGGTGCAGCAGCTCGAATTCCTTGGTCGTCAGCTCGATGAGCTGCCCGCCGCGGTACACCTCGCGCGTATCCAGATCCATAAAGATGTCCTGGTACTGCAGCTTGTTGGAAGGCTGCTCCGTCTTGTCGGCCGCTTTGCGGCGCAACAAAACGCGCACCCGCGCAAGCAGCTCCTCCAATGCAAACGGCTTCACAAGATAATCGTCTGCACCGAGATCGAGTCCCTTCACCCGGTCGGACACCTCGTCTTTGGCTGTTAGCATGAGCACCGGCACGTCCGAGCCGCCTTCGCGGATACGACGCACGACCTCCCAGCCGTCGAGCTGCGGCATCATCACATCCAGAACGACCGTATCCGGCTCGTTCTCAAGAATTTGCTTTAGCCCGTCCATCCCGTGGTTCGCCGTAAAGACGGTATACCCTTCAAACGCCAAGCTCCGGCGCAGCATGGACGTAATTTTCTCGTCGTCGTCAATCACTAGTATCTTCTCTCTCATAAAATCATATCCACCCGCCCTTCCTATTTCCATTGTACCAAAATAATGAGGTTTGCAAAAAAAAGAAGCGGAGCTTTCGCATTCTTCCGCTCTGCTTCTTTTTTCATTATCGCATTATTGCTGCTTCTGTGAGTCGATCGTGTTGCGATCGCCGATGGTTACATCGATGTTGAGCTTTTTGCCGTCACGCATGACGCCAATCGTTGCTTTATCGCCGACTTTTAATTTTTTGATGCCCGTGCTGACGTCGTTAGTGCTTTTAACCTTAGCTCCGTTGACCTCGGTGATCACGTCGTAAGGACGGATACCTGCTTTGAAAGCTGGGCTTTTGCGGTCGACTTGATCGACCAAGGCCCCGTCGGTATTTTCAAGCTTCAGTTCGGAAACCCAGTCCTTGTCAATCGGTTTCATCGTTATGCCGATGTACGGAACCGGCTCTTTCGGAATTTTCACGTTGTTTTTCAGGTTATCCAGCACCGCGGATATCGTGCTTGTAGGAATCGCGAAGCCGATGCCCTGCGCTTGCGCACTGACAGCCGTATTGATGCCGATAACCTCGCCGTTCAGATTCAGCAGCGGACCGCCGGAGTTCCCCGGGTTGATCGAAGCGTCGGTCTGCAGCAAATGCTTGTATTGACGCGTACCGTTCTTATCCGGGATATCGATCGGACGTTCTTTGGCGCTCAGCACCCCGACGGTTACCGTATGGTCGAAGCCGTACGGGTTCCCGATGGCCACAACCCAGTCGCCCACGTTCAAGTTGTCTGCACTGCCGATCGGGAGCGTCGGGAATTCTTCGCCGTTTTGCGGCTCGATCTTCAGTGCGGCCAAATCAAGATTGTAGTCGTTGCCAAGCAATTTGGCTTTGTACGGTTGATCTTTGCCTTGCAGGTACACGTTGATTTCGTCCGCGCCGTCAATTACGTGTTCGTTGGTCAAGATGTAGCCGGTCTTCTCGAAAATAAAACCGGTCCCCATCCCGCCGGGCTGCAATTGGCCGTCGTTACTTTTCGGCTGCTGTTGACTACCGCCGAAATCGTCGCCGAAAAATTGGCGGAAGAACGGGTCGTCATACAACGGATTACCGGAACGTCCGGTGCTTTTCGCCTTGACTTTCGTCTCGATCTTGACGACCGCCGGACTTGCCTGCTGCACAATCCCCGAAATATTGGTCGGACGTGCCAGATCGAGCGAAGAAGGCTTCACGCTTCCGCTATTGTTTGCCGGCGGTGCGGCCGCCGAGCTCTGGTTGCTGTTTCCGGCCATAATGCCTTGAGCGCCGGTGAACAGGTTCATTTTGTCCGAAGCGAACATCAGCGTACCGACCACCACCACGCCAGCCATAAATGCGGCGAACATACTGCGGAATCCGCTCGACTTCTTCGGTGCCGCGCCGAGCTGCCAATTCCCCATCGGGCCTTGCTGCTGCTCTCCGGAGTTAAAACCGTACGAGCGCAGCGGCTTCGGCGGCGTTACTTCCACTGGAGCGGAGCCTTGACTGTCGCTGACCGTCGTGTCCGAAGTACCGGATTTGTAAGGACCGTAGGAAAAGTAATGAGAGTTTTGCTCACGGCTCGCTGCCGCTTCCTCTCCTTCAGGTGTTTGCCGGTTATCCCCGTCAGACTCGCTATGCTTCAACTCGTCGTTCGGGCGACGATAAAGATCGTTTACGTTGTTGTTATTATTGTTATTGTTGTGATCCATCAGAAAAACCTCCATTCGTATAAGGCTTCAGGATGATTGCTTTCTAGCCTTGCTGTTCTTGTCTTTATATTGCACGCGCAACCTTAAAGAAACCTTAAAGAAAAATAAAATGGAGGTAAAATAAGAGAGAGCAACCCCCTATCCTCCTTAGTAAGGGGGACCCCAGGAGCTGCGCCCCTGGACCCGCAAGTTGGTCTGGGGAGTGAGTGTGCCGTATTTTTGTTACTATAGATGAAGGAACGCGTTTATCCGGCGAGCCACGGCTCGCCGGATACGCTTACATTTTGGCGCGGCAAAGTCCCGCTCAGCCGTGCGCTGACTCAAAGCGAGGACGGGCCTCGACCGCCGTCAGGCTGGTCGGGACCGGACAGTCGCGATCCTTGCTCGGCGTATCGCTAGTGCTGGTGCGCCGCAGGGAAGCGAGGACGACCGCTGCCTGCCGTCAGGCCAGGCGCGGGCGAACAGTCGCGGTCCTTGCATCGATGTACCGCTAATGCTGGTGCGCCGCAGGGAAGCGAGGACGACCGCTGCCTGCCGTCAGGCCAGGCGCGGGCGGACAGTCGCGGTCCTTGCACCGACGTACCGCTAATGCTGGTGCGCCGCATGGAAGCGAGGACGCGACTCGACCGCCGTCAGGCTGGTCGGTAGCGGACAGTCGCGGTCCTTGCACAGCGATCCGATTATGGCGACGCTCCCCCACCGCCGACAACCTTTCGTCGTCCAGGGGGCGAAACCCCTGGGGTCCCCCTTACTAAGGGGGATTTAGGGGGTTGATCACCTTTAGGGGGTTGTCACCTCGGATACCCTCTCTCAATCTCCCGCAGCAGCGAAGCCGCCCGGTCCACCCACTTGTCCTCCACGGTGCCGTCTTTATCGAGCGGCTCCTGAAACTGATCCATTAACGCTCCATAGGTCCGTGCATGGGCCTCTTGATCCAGCCCCTCGTTATAAACATGCTTGAGCACGAACGGGGTACCGATTCGGACGATGGCGTCAGTCGATTCCGTATCGCCGTCCAGTACGCCGCGCGTAACTTCAAACGGAATGCGCAGCCACACTTTATGTCCCTCATCCAAATAGCGGTCAAAGGAACCGTGCTCATAATCCCAGTTACCGCCCAAAGCGAATTCATGCTCATGCAAATAGCTTCGCACTTGCTCGAAAGGCTCTTCCCGCCCTTGCAAAGTCGAGTCTAAAGGAATCATCGGTATCTCCTCCAAAATAATGATCACAGCAACAAAATCACGCTTAGCATGCACCCGGCCAAGTAAAATTATGCCCATCAAGGATTCATACGGCAAAAGAACGCCGTCAGCATCATCATGAAAGTCTTTGTCAACATTTCGTTCGACGCCATGATCTTTTTCTTCTTTGGCTTTGCATGATGTGCAACTTTATATTGAATTTTTTTCCATTAAATATTATAATATAGGTAAACTCACAATAAATTAACTCTATTTGTACCAAAGTGTAATATTTATATTACAATTCACCAAAGAACTTATCCCGGATTTCAGCAGAAATCCCTTAACTTGTTGAATCCCATTGCGCTAAGTCTTATCGCGTGGTGATCCCTTAAACTGCCCCATCACCGTAACCGTGCAATCGTTCTTTAACTAAAAAAAGAGCCATTCCATTCGATAATGGAAGGGCCCTCTCGTTGTTTCCAAAACATTATCATTTCGAATCGAAGGCGCTGCGCAATCCGTCGCCGATGAAATTGAAGCACATGATCGTCAGGAAGATCATAAAGCCGGGGATGAACGGATACCAAGGCGCATTGTTCAAAATCGTCAAGCTTTGAGCGCTTTGCAGCAAATTCCCCCAGCTCGCGGTAGGCGGCTGAATCCCCAGACCGAGGAAGCTGAGGCTGGACTCCGTCAAAATCATGCTGCCCATCTGCAATGTCGCAGAGACAATGATCGGAGCGATGGCATTAGGCAAAATATGCACGAAAATAATCCGGAAATCCGACATGCCGATGGTCCGCGCCGCATCGACGAACTCGCGGTTTTTGACCGAAAGAATTTGCCCTCGCAGCAGCCTCGCCTTGGACATCCAACCGAAGGCGACGAACACGACGATAATATTGAATAAGCTCGGCTTCAGGACGGTAACGACCGTGATCAGAACGAAAAAGCTCGGAAAGGCCAGCAAAATATCGACAATCCGCATCAGAAAGCCGTCGACTTTTCCACCGTAATAACCAGCTAGCGAGCCTACGGTAATTCCGATCAGCAGGTTAAGGATAACGGAAAAAATCGCGACGGAAAGCGATACCCGGGCGCCGTAAAGGACCCGGCTGAACAAATCCCGTCCTAAATCGTCAGTCCCGAACCAGTGCTCGGAGCTCGGCGGTTTCAAGCGGCTCATCAGGTCCTGCTCCGCGGGATCGTGGAGTGCAATGACGGGCGCAAACAATGCGAGTAGAATAAGTACCGCCATAATCCAGAGGCTGACAAAGGCCAGCCGGTTAGCCTTGAATCGTTCCCAAGCCCGATGTTTCGGTTTGGCGGCGGCCGCAGGAAGCTGGGCCTTATTCGTAGTTACGGCTTCATTCATGGATTATACCTTCGCCTCGCTTTTGCTGTAGCTGACCCGGGGATCCAGGATCGCATAAGATAGGTCGGCCAATATGCTGCCGATGACATAGAGAAAAGCTGTCATTGTCGTAACGGCGAAGATGACCGGATAATCCCTCTGGAAAGCCGCTTCCGTGAACAGCCGGCCGATTCCGGGAATGCTGAAGATCGTCTCGACAATAACGGAGCCCGCGAAGAAACCGGGCAGCGATAGCCCGAACAGCGTTGCCAGCGGAATTAGCCCGTTGCGCAAGCCGTGCACGGTCAATATCCGTCCGCCCCGCAGTCCCTTGGCTTTGGCCGTGCGCATGTAATCCTGATTGATAACTTCCAGCATGCTGGAGCGAACATACCGGATCCAGACCGCCACTTCGGAGCACGCAATCGTAAATACCGGCAAAATCAGGTGAAGCACCCGGTCCCCGAAGCCGGACGGCGCATTGATCGTCTGCAAGCCGCCCGACGGCAACCAGCCGAGCCGCACGGCGAAGAACATCATCAACAGGAGGCCGAGCCAAAACCCGGGCAGCGAAATGCCGACGAACGTAATGCCGGACACGACCTGATCGAGACGCGAATTCGCTTTAACCGCGCACAAAATGCCAAGAGGAATCGCTATGGCCATGGCCAGAGCAAAGCTTGTGACCGTCAGCAGCAAGGTATTCGGCAGCCGGTCCCAGATCAATTCCGTGACCGGCTGGCTTTTTTGAAACGAAGTGCCGAAATCCCCTTGTGCCAGGTCGCTGATCCATTTCCAATACTGAATATATAACGGTTGATCCAAGCCGTAAGCTTTGATCATATTCTCTTTATCGATGGCCTTGATCGTCGGATCGTCGACGTACTGGGAGATCGGACTGCCCGGAGCCATATGGATAATGAGAAAAGAAATGATCGTAATGCCGATCAGAATCGGAATGGCGTTCAGCAAACGCCGAAGGGCATATCGGGCCACCGGATGTCACTCTTCTTTCATCATAATTTCGTTCGTAGCGATTAGCAGCTTTTCTTATTTCGTGAAATACCACTTTTCGACTTCCTTCAGAGCGTCGCGGTTCGGATTAAAGCCTTCGAGATTAGATGGATAAGCCATTGTGGCGGTCGGCGAATAAATGAACGTATACGGCTGGTCTTCCGCAATCAAAGCGTCGATTTTGGCCAGCAGTTCTTTCCGTTTGTTCATATCGAACGTGTTCAAGTCTTCATCAATCAGCTTGTCAACCTCGGGATTTTTATAAGAAATATAGTTCGATCCCGTCTCCATCGCCGTGGAGTGCCAAATGCCTTGCGGGTTCGGGTCTCCCGAGATGCTCCAGCCATGGATGAGAGCAACGAAGTTTTTACCTGTCCAGTTTTTCGTGAAGGCAGAGCCTTCCACAATCCGGGGCTGAACGCTGATGCCTACTTTTTTCAACTGCTGCTGAACAACCGTCAGCGCCTTCTCACGGACCTTGTTTCCTTGAATCGTTTGCATTTCAAACTCGAACTTTTGACCGTTTTTCTCCAAAATGCCGTCACCGTCCGTATCTTTCCAGCCTGCATCGGCCAAAATCTTTTTCGCCTTTTCCGGATCGTACGGGAATTTCGGCACATTATCCGTGAACGACCAGTAGGAAGGAGACGTTTGGCTGTGTACGATCTTTCCTTGTCCTTCGACGATGTTGTCTACGATCCCTTGACGATCCAGCGCCATTGTGAGCGCTTGACGCACCGCTTTATCCTGGAATAACGGATTTGTCAAGTTCCAAGCGGCAAAGATATAGGAACCAGTACCAATCCCTTTTTGCAGCTTGATTTTGCCCGACGTTTTGGCAAACTGCTCGATGGCTTGCAAATTGTCGGCCGGTACCGCAACGACGTTAATTTCTCCCGTTTGCAACTGCGCCATCATGGCGTTGGCATCGGGAACGATCTTCGCCGTTATTTTCTCAATGGCCGGCTTGCCGCCGAAATAGCTGTCGTTGCGCACGAAGCGCAGATATTGGCCTTGCTTCCACTCTTCCAGCTTATAAGGACCGGACCCTACAGGCTGCTTGAAGAATGGGGATTTGTCCATATCTTTTACGGCAACATCCTTCAGCAAATGCTGAGGCAAAATATTATAAATCAGCATATCGATGTATCCGGCATGCGGCTCTTTGAACGTAAATTTAACGGTCGTATCATCCGCTTTCTCGACTTTCGCCAGCTTCTCGAACGTCCCTTTGCGCGGGCCTTTGTAATCCGGATTAAGCGGGATGTTATATGTAAACACCACATCGTCGACTGTTACCGGCTTGCCGTCGCTAAACTTGGCATCGTTGCGGATTTTAATCGTCATTTCCTTCTTATCTTGCGAGAACTGAGGTTGTCCGGCCGCCAGATCGGGAACGATTTCCTGTTTGTCATTGAAGTCGTACAACGAACTGAACACCAAATCGATCACTTCACTGGATACCGTGGTGGTTGCCCAAAAACGGATAAATCCTTGCGGATCCAGCAAATAAGCCGTATTGATTTCGCCGCCGTCTACCTTTTCTTTTTTGCCGCTGTTAGCTGCCGCCCCATCGGCCGGCTTCTCGCTGGTTGCGGGCGTTCCTCCGCCTCCGGACGTGCAGGCGCTGAGCAATAGCGCGGTGGTCATCAACGTGGCAAGAGCGATATTTCCCGCTTTGCCGATTTTTTTGAACAACATGGCAAGTTCCCCTCTCTTTTAGATGCCTTCTGCAGGCTGTTTATACGAAATGGCACGAGGCGTAATGCCCCGGCTCCACTTCACGGAAGACAGGCTTCTCGATCCGGCAGCGCTCCGCAGCATGAGGACACCGCGGATGGAACGCACAGCCCGACGGCGGATTTGCCGCGTTCGGCACTTCTCCGCTTAAGATAATCCGCTCCCGCTTGCCGTCCACATCCGGCTCGGGCACGGACGACAGAAGCGCCTGGGTATACGGATGCTTCGGAGTGCCAAACAACTGGTCCCGGCCGGCCAACTCGACAATTTGACCTAAGTACATCACCGCGACCCGATCGGAGATATGTCGGACGACGCTAAGATTGTGCGAAATAAACAAGTACGACACGTTCGTCCGCGTCTGCAGTTCCTCCAGCAAGTTGACGATCTGCGCCTGGATCGAGACATCGAGCGCCGAGACAGGCTCGTCCGCCACGATAAGCTTCGGACTTAACGCAATGGCGCGGGCAATCGCGATCCGCTGCCGCTGTCCGCCGGAAAATTCATGCGGGTACATGCCGACCGCATGAGCCCTTAGTCCGACCGTATCCAAGAGCTGTTCCGCCCGCTTCATCGCCTCCGACCACTTCAGGCCGCCTTGGACCACAAGCGGCTCAGCAATTGCTTTACCCACCGTGATTCTCGGATTTAACGAGGCATACGGGTCCTGGAAGACGCACTGCATTTCTTTCCGGATCGGCCGCAGCTGCCGCTGATTCCAGTTGCCGATCGAAGTCCCGTTAAACACGATTTCACCTTCGGTCAAATCGAGCAAGCGCAAAACCAACCGGCCGACCGTCGACTTGCCGCAGCCGGATTCGCCTACAATGCCCAGCGTTTCCCCTTTAAATACCGTAAAGCTGACATTGTCAACCGCTTTGACGGCTCCATTTTTCATGCTGCCGCCAATGCCAAAATATTTTTTCAACCCTTTAATCTCCAGAAGCGGAGCCCCCACGTGTCGATCATCTCCCTCTCGATCCGTACTAGATCAAAATGCAGCGAACTTGATGCCCCGCTCCGATGTCCCGCAGCTCAGGCTGCCGGTCCCGGCATTCCGCTTTCGCCATCGGACAGCGCTCGGCAAACCGGCACCCAGATCGAAAAGCACCTGCCGGCGGGACGCTTCCCGGTATCGGGACCAGCCGTTCAATAGCCCCCTGCATGCGTGGCGTCGATTGGAGCAAGCCTTTCGTGTACGGATGTCTGGCATCGGTAAATAGCGTTCTTACGTCTGCCGTCTCAACGATTTGACCGGCATACATGACGATGACGCGCGTAGCCATCTCGGCGACAACGCCCAAGTCATGCGTGATGAACAGCACGGACATGTCGGTCTCGCGAAGCAGCTGCCGGATCAGGTCCAGCACCTGAGCCTGAATCGTCACATCCAAAGCCGTCGTCGGCTCGTCGGCAATTAGCAGCTCCGGCTTGCAGGCCATCGCCATCGCCAGCATGACACGCTGCCGCATGCCGCCCGACAGACGGTGCGGATACTCTTTCCGAATCCGCGAAGGCTCCGGAAATCCGACGCGCCGCAGCCAATCCTCCGCTACTGTAACCGCTTCCGATTTACTTACGCCAAGATGTCGGGTAATCGCTTCGGTCAACTGCTTCCCAATGGTAAGCACCGGATTCAACGAGGTCATCGGCTCCTGGAAGATCATCGCGATTTGACGTCCGCGAACGCCCGACATCTCCCGATTGCTGAGGCCGACCAAATTCCGCCCGCCGAAACGGACTTCACCGCCGGCAATCTCCCCTACCCGGGGAAGCAGCTGCATGATCGACAAGGAAGTCATGCTTTTGCCGCAGCCGGATTCTCCTACGAGCGCGACCACTTCGTTCGTTCCGATTTTAAAATCGATGCCGTCGACAACAGTCAATTCCCTCTTTTTGTCTTTAATTACCGTTTTAAGCGATTTCACTTCCAAAAGTGCCTCAGACAAGGGATCACCTTCACTTCCACATTCATTGTGTCATAAAATTTCACTTCGCTGGAATTATTTCGGATGACAGCATCAAGTCCCATTATGAAGTTAATTGACCAAATTGTCATTAGAAATTTTAAAATTTTACAATTTTTTTTGAATTCTCCTTAAACACCAGTGAATTAAAGCGAAAAAAAAGAGACGAAAATGTAAATTTTTTTCGTCCCTTGGAAAAAATATGGTTCTTTCCTCGAAGCTGCTGTCGAATTCTAGAACTCGCTAATATCCGCCTTCTCCAGCCAAGCGCCGATATCGCCGATCACCGACTCGACCGTACCTTCCGCAAACGGCGAAAGCAGCCCCGCCACCTCCACCAGTTCGCTGAACGAACGGCTGCCGCCTTCCCGGCAAAGCCCGACGTAATCGTCCCAAGCCCGCTTGCTGTCGCTTTGCGCCCGGGACCAGAATTGGAGCGCGCAGATTTGCGCCAGCGTGTAGTCGATATAATAAAACGGCGTGCGGAAAATGTGCCGCTGCTGATACCAGTACCCGCCGCGATTCAGCAAATCGTTCTCCTCCAGAGCCAAATCCGGACGATAGACCGATTCCAGCTCGCGCCACTTGGCTTTGCGCTCCGCCGGGGTCGCTTCCGGGTACTCGTACACGAAATGCTGGAATTCATCGACTGCGGTACCGTAAGGAATGAACAGAATGGCCGCGCTCAAATGCTCATACTTGTATTTGTCCGTATCTTCACGGAAAAACAACTCCATCCAAGGCCAGGCGAAAAACTCCATGCTCATCGAATGGATCTCGCACGCCTCGAGCGTCGGATGGACGTATTCCGGCACCTCATGATGACGGCTCATGTACTGCTGGAACGCATGTCCGGCCTCGTGCGTCAGCACGTCGACATCTCCGCTCGTTCCGTTGAAGTTCGAGAAAATAAAAGGCACCTGCTCCGCTTTAATATACGAGCAGTACCCGCCGACCGCTTTGCCGGTTTTGCTGACGAGATCCATTAGTCCGCGCTCCGTCATCATCCGGAAGAAAGCGTCGGTCTCCGGCGATAGCTCGGCGTACATCCGCTTGGCGTTGTCGACGATCCAATCGGCATCGCCTTTAGGCGTAGGGTTCCCCTTCGGAAAACGATACTTGGCGTCATAGTAAGTTAACCGGTCCACGCCAAGCATACGCCGCTGCTGCTCCCGGATGCGCGAAGCAAGCGGCACCAGATGCTTTCGCACCTGCTCCCGGAACACGGCAACATCGGCCGCATCGTAGTCCGAACGCTTCAGACGGTCGTATCCAAGCTGAACGAAGTTCGGATAGCCAAGCTTCCGGGCGATGCTCGTCCGCACTTGGACGAGTCTGTCGTAGATTTCGTCAAGGGCCGCCTCGTGCTCCGCAAAAAAAGCGTAACCCGCATCTAACGCGCACTTGCGCGTCTCCCGATCGGTAGACAGCGTGTAAGGCGTGAGCTGAGCCAGATTGAGCTCGCGGCCATCAAACGAGATCGAGGCGGAGGCGGTCAGTTTAATATAATCGGAGACAAGCTTGTTCTCCTGCCGCAGCTCCTCAACCACTTCAGGCGCGAATGTCTTCACGGTTCGTTCGGCAATCCGGAACAATTGCTTGCCCCACTTCTCCTCCAGCGCCGCGCGATAAGGAGATCCGGCCAAAGCCGCGTAATACTTCGAGAGGAATCCTTGATATACCGGTGTTTGCTGGTCGAAAAAGTCCTGCTCCGCTTTATAGAACGGGTCGTTCGTATCGATGGTATGCCGGATTCGGGCGATCGCGGCCATCGACTCGAAACGGCTCCGAAGCTCGTTCATCCGGGTCAGAAGAGCCTGCTGCTCCTCCGGCGAACCGGCCTCGGAGAACTGCTGCAGCGATTCGTTCATCTGTTCCGTCAGCTGCTCCATATCCGGGCGTTCGTATACAAAATCCTCGAACTTCCTTGTCATCATCGCTTCATCCCTTTCCACGTCTATCGGCCAGGTAACCGTTAACCTTCGTTAGAAACATAAGGGGGCAGGCCGTTTTTGTCAATATGCGGAAATCGGATAGGAGGCTATCCATGAGTGGGATAGCCGACCTTCCACACCACCGTACGTACCGTTCGGTATACGGCGG
>NZ_JAHNZO010000057.1 GCF_018998565.1 Paenibacillus oleatilyticus
GCCGCTGTAGCTCAATTGGTAGAGCAACTGACTTGTAATCAGTAGGTTGGGGGTTCAAGTCCTCTCGGCGGCACCAGCAACAACATCTTATTGGGGATTAGCCAAGCGGTAAGGCAACGGACTTTGACTCCGTCATGCCTAGGTTCGAATCCTAGATCCCCAGCCATGCATGAGCCATTAGCTCAGTTGGTAGAGCACCTGACTTTTAATCAGGGTGTCGTAGGTTCGAGTCCTACATGGCTCACTTTCTTTCTCTTCAGCTGCGAAGAGTATATTTGAAACATTGCAGCGTAGGCGCGTATGGCGGAATTGGCAGACGCACCAGACTTAGGATCTGGCGGGAGACCGTGGGGGTTCAAGTCCCTCTACGCGCACCATAGTTGCGGAAGTGGCTCAGGGGTAGAGCATCGCCTTGCCAAGGCGAGGGTCGCGGGTTCGAATCCCGTCTTCCGCTCCATAATTACAGTTTGTGCCCTTAGCTCAGCCGGATAGAGCGTTTGACTACGAATCAAAAGGTCGGGAGTTCGAATCTCTCAGGGCACGCCATTTCAAATATTCGTTTTACATTTCGGGACGTAGCTCAGCTTGGTAGAGCACCTGGTTTGGGACCAGGGGGTCGCATGTTCAAATCGTGTCGTCCCGACCACTAATTTTTTACTAATTTGGTTTTTATGCGGGTGTAGTTCAATGGTAGAACTCCAGCCTTCCAAGCTGGTAGCGTGGGTTCGATTCCCATCACCCGCTTATTGTAAAGAACCGTGCTAGAGCATATTGCTTTAGCACGGTTTTTCTTTTTTTAGACGACGTCCCCGCCGCATCATCCCCGCAGCAGAGATTCGGCGCCGTCAATATAAATCTCGGTACCGGTAATATGCGACGAATCGTCTGAAGCAAGAAAGAGAATGAGTTGACCGACTTGTTCGGCTGAGCCGGGGGCTTGCTTTAACGGATGATCCCCTTTCGGGAACTCGACGGGGATACGAATATTTTCTATTTCCGGACGCCGGTATGTGTTCTCCTCGATCCTGGTTTCAATCGCTCCCGGACAAATCGCATTGACTCGAATACGGTATTGGGCGAGCTCGAGCGCGGCCATTTTCATAAAAGCGACCTGCCCGGCTTTGGTGGTGCTGTAGGCACTGAATCCGAAGTTGGAAAAGACACGATTGCCGTTAATAGAACTCGTAATAATGATACTTCCCCCGTCTTCCTTCAGATGCGGAATCGCATATTTTACGGTAAGAAATGTTCCCTTTAAGTTAATGTCGTGCACTTGCTCCCAATCGGACACTTCCATATGCTCAATAGGCGTAAGCACTCCGTTGATTCCTGCATTCGCCACAACGATGTCCAGCCGGCCGAACCGATCCACGGTTTGGCTTATGGCTGATTGAATTTCATCGGGGATTGAAATGTCCGCTTTGATGGAAAGAGCTTCGCCATGCGTTTTCTCAATATGCCGCTGAACCTCGTCGAGCTCCTTTTGATCGCGTCCAACCAATCCTACTTTGGCTCCATAGGAGGCGAGAAGCAGAGCTGCCGCTTTGCCGATTCCTGAACCGCCGCCCGTAACGAGCGCAACTTTATTGCGCATCCGTTGATCTCCGCTTGCATTTTCTCCATAGGGTCGATGCATGTTAATTCCTCCTTTAAGCTTTTAGGGACAGTGCGTGTTTTTTAAAGAAAACGATACAAAATACGATAGCCGAGCGGGTCCAGCTTAATGTTCATCATACCGTCCTCCGGAACTACGGTTTCCCCGGAAAGCGCATCTTTCCAATCATCGGTTTCCATCGGATGCGACAGAACGGTTTCTTCTTCGGTATTGTTCATCCAGACGGTAAAGTGCATATGGCTGTTCAGCCGCTCGTAAATAATCCGCGGATCGCCGGGCTCGGCTTTGAGAAAGCGAAAGCTTCCTGATCTAAGCACATCGTAATCTTTGCGAAGCGCAATGAGCAGCCGGTAAAAATCGTACAGCTCGTTATCCTGCTTATCCGGATCCCACTCCATGCACTTGCGGCAGTCCGGATCGGGTCCTCCGGTTAACCCGACTTCGTCTCCATAGTAAATACACGGCGTGCCCATATACGTAAGCAGGAACACGACGCACAATTTGACCCTGCGCTTGTCTTCGCCGACACAAGTAAGCACGCGCGGCGTATCGTGGCTGCAGAGCAGGTTAAAAATAACCTCGTTCGTCTGCTGAGGATAACGCATGAGCAAAAAGCCCATACTGTTGGCGAACGTATACCCGTCCATGGCGGATTGCGAGAAAAACTCGAGCACTTTGCTGGAGAAAGGGTAGTTCATCACGGAGTCGAATTGGTCGCCGAGCAGCCATTTCATCGAATCGTTCCACACTTCTCCAACGATGTAAGCGTCCGGATTGGCGGCTTTCACGACTTTACGGAAGTCGCGCCAAAAATGATGGTCGATCTCGCTGGCTACGTCGAGCCTCCAGCCGTCGATTTGGATCTCTTTGATCCAATACTCGGCTACGTCCAATAAATATTGCTTCACTCGGGGATTGGCCGTATTGAACTTGGGCATGTGCGGGAAGAAGCCGAACGTATCGTACGTGGGAATTCCGTCCCGAACGGCCAAGGGATATTCGCGTACGTGGAACCAGTCTGCATATTCTGATTTTTCGCCGTGACGGACAACATCCTGGAACAAGGGGAAATGCTCGCTGCAGTGATTGAACACGGCATCCAGCATGACACGGATACTTCGGGCATGACAGGCGTCGACCAATTGTTTCAACGTTTCGTTGCTGCCGAACTGCGGATCGACTTTTTTATAATCGAGCGTGTCATATTTATGGTTGGAGGGAGAATGAAAGACCGGCGTTAAATAAATGGCGTTGACGCCCAAATTTTCAATGTAATCCAGATGATCGATTATACCTTGCAGGTCGCCACCGAACGAATTGTCATTGGTCGGCTGGCCACCCCACGGCTCCGTAGGGTCAGGGTCGTTCGACGAATCTCCGTTGGCGAAGCGTTCGGGAATGATCTGGTAAAAGATCGCGGACTTGGCCCATTCCGGTGCGGCATACATATCGACCTCGTGGATATAGGGAAAATCATAATAGCCGCCAGGCGGCGCAGGTTGTTCATCATGGATGCCCGACTCCGTCATCCATACGCTCTCCGAACCCGCACTCATGCGGAATCCGTACGAGACCCGGCCATACTTTGGTTTGACACTTGCCTCCCAGTAATCGAAATAAGCGTCCGAAGCGGTTTTCTTCATCGGATATTCCTCGTAGGTCCGATCCCAGTCGTACTTGTCTCCGGTGACCGCCAAGATGTCCATCACATCATCCCGTTTCGTGCGGACGCGCAGATGAATGGTATGTTTGTCGTATGCATAAGCCCAGTTGCTTTGGGACACATGATAAAAGCACTCCCGAAGCATAGCGTCACTTCCTTCTTCACATCATTGGACTAGCCTATCCTCCTATTAACCGGACGCCGCCCCAGCTAAACAAAGCTTTTTGTAAAGAATAGGGAGAGCTGAACGATGTTTCGACAGATATTGTTAACCGATGCAATTCGTTAAAATATTGCGACAGCTCTACAGGTTTGTTATCATCATATATAATACCGATCGGGGTTTTCTGCTTTTAACGTTATACTGGTGCAATGTTTGTTCGACAGCCGGAAGGCCGGTTACAAGCTACTTGCCGTAAGTTGGAAACGACATACCGCTTCTATGCGATCAATCCTATAAATTTAAAGGTTTTTTTCGCTTTACCGCATAAATGGACTACATGGTTGCCTAAGGTTGTGCTAAAATAGGGGTTATGATCTTGGCTTAGGGATGGAGGAGAACCATGTCGGATTCAGTCAGTTTGATCAACAAAAACACGTCCAACAATTTGCTTCGCCGCGATGTTCGGTTTTTGGGGCATATTTTGGGTGAGGTGCTGGTTCATCAGGGCGGCAATACACTGTTTACCATCGTAGAGAAAATAAGAGAGATGAGTAAATCGCTGCGCGCCCAGTTTACGCCGGAAATGTATGAGGAATTTAAGGATACGATAAACGGCTTGGCTCCGGAGATTCGCCATCAGGTCATCCGCGCATTTGCCGTTTATTTTCAATTGATTAACATCGCGGAGCAGAATCACCGGATTCGGCGCAAACGCGATTATGAGCGTACCGCGGGAGAAAACGTGCAGCCGGGTTCGATCGAGGACGCAGTCCGCAAGCTGAAAACGCTTGGTACGCCTGCGGCAGAGGTCCGGGATATGATCGAGGGCATCTCGTTGGAGCTCGTGATGACGGCGCATCCGACGGAAGCGACCCGCCGCGCGGTGCTTGATATCCATCAGCGGATTGCAGCGGACGTGATGGAGCTGGACAACCCGAGCTTGACGTTCCGCGAGCGCGAGCAACTGCGTGAGAAGCTGCTGGGCGAGGTCATCACCCTCTGGCAGACGGACGAGCTGCGCGACCGGAAGCCGACCGTCGGTGACGAGGTCAAGAATGGATTGTATTATTTTGATGAAACGCTGTTCGATGTGCTCCCTCAAGTGTATCAGGAGCTGGAACGATGTCTGCACAAGTATTACCCGGAGGAGTCCTGGCACGTGCCGACGTTCCTGAAGTTCGGGTCGTGGATTGGCGGAGACCGCGATGGTAACCCTTCGGTTACCTCCACTGTGACGTGGGAGACGCTTACCATGCACCGGGAGCTCGCGCTGCAGAAGTATGAGGAGCTGCTGACGGATTTGCTGAAGCATATGAGTTTTAGCAAAAATATCGTCGAAGTGACGCAGGAGCTGCTGGATTCCATCCAGCACGACCGGGACATGATCGAACTGCCGTCCGACGAAGTATTGCCTAACGAAAAAGAGCCCTACCGCATCAAAGTCCGGTATATGGTCGAGAAAGTTCGCAATACGGCTAAACCGAACGTGTCCGAAGGCAAAAAATATAATAATCCTCAGCAATTCAAGGAAGATTTGCTGATTATCGAGCGCAGCTTGCGTAATCATTATGCCGATTTCATCGCCGATGCCTATGTGCAAAAGCTGATTCGCCAAGTGGAGCTGTTCGGCTTCCATCTGGCTTCGCTGGACGTCAGACAGCATAGTAAAGAGCACGAAGCCGCAATGACGGAAATTTTGGCTAAGATGAGTATCTGTTCCGATTACGGCGCGCTTCCGGAAGACCAAAAGATCAAGCTGCTGACCGATATTTTGAACGATCCGCGGCCGATTACTTCGCCTTACCTGCATTATTCCGAGTCTACGCAGGAATGCCTGGACGTGTACCGCGTCATCCAAAAGGCACAGCAGGAATTCGGCAGAAGCTGTATCACCAGCTATCTGATCAGTATGACGCAAGGAGCCAGCGATCTGCTTGAGGTGCTGGTATTCGGTAAAGAAGCGGGCTTGTATCTGCACGAGCCGGACGGCTCCGTCACCTGCACGCTGCAGTCCGTACCGCTCTTCGAGACGATTGACGACTTGCATGCGGCTCCGGAGATTATGACGACACTGTTCCAAATTCCGGCTTACCGGAACAGCTTGAACAGCACGAATCAGCTTCAGGAAATTATGCTTGGATACTCTGACAGCAACAAAGACGGCGGTGTGATTACCGCTAACTGGGAGCTGCGGGTCGCGCTGCGCAGCATTACGGCGGCGGCAAAGCCGTTCGACGTGAAGCTGAAGTTTTTCCACGGGCGCGGAGGCGCGCTTGGCCGCGGCGGCATGCCGCTCAACCGGAGCATTCTGGCTCAACCGGCCGATACGGTAGGCGGTGGGATCAAAATCACGGAGCAAGGCGAAGTGCTGTCCTCCCGTTATTCCATGAAGGGGATCGCCTACCGGAGCTTGGAGCAAGCGACATCCGCACTGATCAAAAGCGCGCTGTGGGCACGGAACCCGCAAGCCGATCCATCCGAGCCGGGCTGGGAAACGATTATGCGCGACATTTCCGAGCAGGCGCAGCAGAAGTATCAGGATCTGATTTTCCGCGATCCGGACTTCCTGACCTTCTTCAAGCAGTCCACACCGCTGCCGGAGATCGGGGAACTCAATATCGGCTCCCGGCCGTCCAAGCGGAAAAATAGCGACCGTTTCGAAGACCTTCGGGCCATCCCGTGGGTGTTCGCTTGGACGCAAAGCCGTTATTTGCTGCCAGCTTGGTATGCTTCGGGCTACGGGCTGTACAGCTTCTACCAAGGGAATCCGGAAAACCTGCGCATCCTGCAGGAGATGTACAACAACTGGGCGTTCTTCCGTTCGCTCATTGACAACTTGCAGATGGCGCTCGCGAAGGCCGATCTGCTGATCGCTAAAGAATACGGCAGCATGATCGAGGATCAGTCGATTGCCGAGCGGATCATCCGGATGATCGAAGAAGAGTACGAACGAACGTCGGACCTGATTCTGAAAATTACCGGCCAGCAGGAAATTTTGGACAATGTTCCGGTTATTCAAGAATCGATCCGTCTGCGCAATCCGTACGTCGATCCGCTGAGCTATATGCAGGTTCAGCTCCTCTCAGAGCTTCGTCCGCTGCGCGACCAGGGAGGCGACGATTCGCTTCTGCTCCGCGAAGTGCTGCTTACGATTAACGGCATTGCCGCTGGACTTCGCAATACGGGCTGAGGCCTATCAACCAGCGAACCGAAAGCCGGGAGCTTGGCTTATGCCGAGCCGCCCGGTTTTTCTCATGTTTGGTTTCATTAGGCAGGTCGGGGGCCGAAACCAAGTAGCGTCATTTCTCGTAAAAATTTATAAATAAATCGCAGAATGGCGACTCTGTTGAAACGCGATACGGAGGGGAGCGGCGCACAATTTCTTTTGGGAAGAGACTGTACAGGCGGTGCAGTCATTTGGTATTCTTTTACTAGTAAACGGAACGGTGATCGAAGAAAGGTCAGGCGTTGTCCGGAAGAATCCGAATTTGACCGTTGGCAAGCCAAGCGGATCCAAGCTCGGAGGTTGGAGGTAGGTCGGTGAATCAAATGGACACCCGGCTCGCCAAGCTCGCCCGGAGCGGGGATCGAGCGGCTTTTGCCGAATTGGTGGAGCTGTACAAGGATAAAATTTACCATCTCGCCTATCGTATGCTGCATAACCGTCATGAGGCGGAGGAGATCGTGCAGGAGACGTTTTTGCGGGTGTACACGAATTTGGACCGTTACGACGAGCAGCAGAAGTTCTCGACCTGGATATACCGGATCGGGACGAACCTGTGCATTGACCGGCTCCGCAAGCGGAAGATCAACTATTCGCTTGATGCCGAGATGAGCGACGGGGAAGGCAGCGACTGGTATTCCGCCCTGCCAAGCCGCGAAGAAACGCCGGACAACCAGGTGGTGCTGTCGGAAACGCAGGATCAGATTCGCGAATCGATCAAGACGCTGCCGGAGAAATACCGGGCGGTCGTAATTTTGCGGTATCTTCAGGACTTGTCGCTTCAGGAAATCAGCGATGTGCTGTCGATGCCGGTAACGACAATTAAAACCAGATTGCACCGGGGCAGGGAATTTTTGCGTAAAAAATTAGAGCAGGTTTTATAGTTGTTTTTTGAAACATCTCTTGGCTTCGAACGTATTGTATGGCACAACTTGATTTAATGGACAGAAGAAAGGAGTGGCTCAGGATGAATTGTGAGGAAGCCCTCCCTTTGCTGCATGAATATTTGGACGGGAGCTTGGAAGGAAGGGAAGCGGCAACGCTCAAAGAGCATTTGCTTGTTTGCCCGGAATGCCGCAAGCGCCTGCAGCAGTTTGAAAAAGTGGAAGCGCTGATACATGCTTGGCCGCCGCAGAAGGTTCCTGAGGGCCTGACGGAGCGGATCATGCAGGCGCTGCCACCGGTCAAACGGCAAAATCCATGGTACCGGTGGATCCGTAAGCATCCGGCGGCCTCGGTGGCGGCGGTCTTTTTTCTTGTGATGCTGTCGACCTTCGTTTCCTCATGGAACGATGATCGCGAATTGCTCGTGAAGGGAAATGACCTGCAGTCGGTCGTTATTAAAGGAGATACGGTCTATGTGCCGGCAGGCAGCAAAGTGGCAGGAGATTTAACGGTAGAGAACGGAAAACTGCAGGTGGACGGCGACATCGTGGGCAACATTACGGTCATTGACGGATCGGTTCAGCTGGCCTCGACGGCGCATATTTCCGGGCATATTCAACAAATCGACGAAGCCTTCAGCTGGCTTTGGTACAAGATGAATCGGTGGGCTGGAACGATTTCAGGAATGAAATAGGCCAAGCGACCCAATTTTTAAAATCCTCCCTTACGCGTGGTAGAAAGGGAGGGTTTTTTGTTGCAAATATGGTATGATCTAAGGAAGGGGAACACAATAAGGGAACCGATATGACGGAGGCAGGCTTGGGGGCAACGCGATGGATTGGATTACGGAAATCGATATCAAAGATATTATTGATATATTGATTGTCAGCTACGTCATTTATAAATTGATTTTGGTGGTCCGGGGAACCCGCGCCATCCAATTGCTCAAAGGCATTTTTGTCGTTGTCGTCACTTGGGCGCTCAGCTCATGGTTTAAGCTGAATACGCTGCAGTGGATGATGAATCAAATGTTCACCTTTGGACTCGTCGGGGTCTTTATCATCTTCCAGCCGGAGCTGCGCAGGGCGCTGGAGCAGCTTGGACGCGGCAAGCTGTTCAGCCGGACGACCGTCGAGGAAGATACGGAAGTGAACCGCCGGATCAACGAGGTGCTGAAGGCCGTTACCTATATGGCCCGGCGCAAAATCGGGGCGCTGATCGTATTCGAGCGGGATACGGGACTTACCGACTATATCGAGTCGGGCATCGCGATCGAATCGCAGATCAGCTCGGAGCTGCTGATTAACATCTTCGTGCCGAACACGCCGCTTCATGACGGAGCGGTTATTCTGAGGAAGCATCAGCTGATGGCGGCCGGCTGCTATTTGCCGCTGTCCGAAAATCCTTTTATCAGTAAGGAGCTCGGGACGAGGCACCGGGCGGCGATCGGGATGAGCGAGGTGTCGGATGCGATGTGCGTCATTGTGTCCGAGGAGACGGGAGCTGTCTCGCTCGCGATGAACGGCCATATTTTGCGGGATGTGAAAGAGGATGCTTTGTTGGCCAAGCTGTTCGAGGAATTGAAACCGAAAGCGAAGACGAAGGAAAAACGCTCCATTTGGAAATGGAGGCGACGCTAGATATGGATCAATGGCTGCGCAACACGAACGTCGTAAAGGTTATTGCGCTGATTATAGGAATCTTGCTCTGGGCGGTCGTCCGCGCGGACAATGCCCCGATCGCGGGAACGAGCGGAGCGGGTATTTTGGAGGAAAAAATCGGGAATGTCGCGGTGACGCCGAAGTATGATACGGACCAATTTTATGTCGTACAGGTTGATCCTGCCCAGGTGACGCTAAGCCTAACGGGCAGGGATTCCGCCCTAAAAAAGGTCATGAACTCGGGGACCTATTCGGTGGAGCTGGATCTGACCAAGGTAGGTAAAGGGGAGTATCTGCTTCCGGTTAATCCTGTAGGCTTTCCGTCGAATGTGACCGTAAAAGCAACGCCGGCCAATGTCCGGGTCGTGATCGACGATAAGAAAAATAAATCGATGCCGGTTACCGTCAATGTGACGGGAATCCCTGCTGTCGGGTTGAAAGCCGGGCAGCCGGTCGCGAAGCCGAAGCAGGTTACCGTATCCGTCCCGAGCCGCATCTACGATGAAGTGGAATCGGTTCGCGCGGACGTCAATGTAGAGAAGGCGTCATCGCCGGTTTCCAGCAAGGTGAAGCTGGTGGCCTATAACAAGGACGGCAAGCCGATTGAAACTGCCGTGATCAATCCGGCCGTGGTAGAGGTCGAAGTGCCCATCACCAGCCCGTTCACGCTCGTGCCGCTTCAGGTGAAGCTCGTGGGCGAACCGCCTCGGGGCTACGCCGTAGCTTCCGTCCGGCAGAGTACGGATAAAGTCACGGTATTCGGTCCGCAAAATGTGCTGGACCGGTTGGAGTTTTACGAAGGACCACAGGTGGATCTGGGCGACCTGAAAGAAGATAAGGAGTTCACTCTGCCTATTCCGCCTCGAAATAACGTTAAGCAGCTTGACCCGGATAAGGTGACGGTGAACGTCACGATCGTGCCTTCGGTAACGAAGACGCTCGAGGCGATCCCGCTGTCGATTATCGGGCAAAACGACGGCTTTGATACGAAAGTCGTGCTTCCGGAGTCGGGGCAGCTGAACCTGACCGTCGAAGGTGCGCAAGAGCTGATTGATAAACTGAAGCCGCAGGATGTTCAAGGGATTCTCGATGTGAGCAATTTACCGCCCGGCAAGCATGAGGTGCCGGTGACCTGGAACTTGCCGACGTTCGTGAAGAAGGGGCCGCAGCAGGATTTCAAAGCGACGGTAGAGATCAGCGCGAAGCCCGGCAAGCAGCCGGAAACGCCACCTGCTGCGCCGCCTGCCGCGCACTAGGACTGGCTAAGATTTGACCGTTTAGGATGAATCGGTGATAATGGGAAGTAGTTTGTTGACATAAGGCACTGCAAGGGGAGAGAGATTCGATGGGGAAATATTTTGGTACGGACGGTGTCCGCGGAGTTGCGAACCAAGGGTTAACCCCGGAGCTCGCATACAAAATCGGCCGCTGCGGCGGCTACGTCTTGGCAGGTAAAGTGGAGAAGCCGAATGTCGTGATCGGTCGCGACACGCGGGTGTCCGGTCCGATGCTGGAGGCGGCGCTGGTCGCAGGTCTGCTGTCTATCGGCGCCAATGTTATCCGGCTCGGCGTGCTGAGCACACCTGGCGTGGCTTATTTGACACGCGAGCTGAAGGCGGACGCCGGTGTTATGATTTCGGCGAGCCACAATCCGGTGGAGGATAACGGAATCAAGTTTTTTGGCGCGGACGGCTTCAAGCTGTCCGATGAGACGGAGCTCGAGATCGAGCGGCTGATGGATGCGGCAAACGACGAGCTGCCGCGGCCGACCGGCGGAGCGATCGGCAATGTGATCGACAATGAAGAAGCGAAATTCCAATATTTGAGCTATATTCAGTCGACGGTAACGTCTTCTTTCAAGGGCTACCGTATCGCATTGGATTGCGCCAACGGCGCGGCTTACGAGCTGGCGCCCAAAGTGTTCGAAGCGCTTGGCGCGGAAGTGATCACGATGGGGGCGGAGCCGAACGGACGCAATATCAACGACCACTGCGGATCGACGCATCCCGAAGATCTGCGGAAGCTGGTGGTTGAGAAGCAGGCGCATATCGGACTTGCTTTCGACGGGGATGCGGATCGACTGATTGCGATTGACGAGAACGGCGAAGAGGTGGATGGCGATTTCATCCTGAGCATCTGCGGTCATGCGATGAATCAGGCCGGCAAGCTGCGCGGCTCGACGATCGTGACGACCGTCATGAGCAATATCGGGTTCTTCAAAGGCATCGAAGCGGTAGGTCTGAAGGCGGCGAAGACCGCGGTAGGCGACCGTTACGTGATGGAAGAAATGCGCAAAGGCGGATACAATCTGGGCGGCGAGCAGTCCGGCCATGTCATTTTCCTCGACCACATTACGACGGGGGATGGCATTTTGACGGCGCTGCAGCTTATGGATACGTTGGTGAAGTCCGGCAAAAGCCTGGGCGAGATGAAGAGCATCATGCGCAAATATCCGCAAACGCTCGTGAACGTGCGTGTGGCAGATAAAAGCAAGCTCAACAACAATCCTGTTGTCGAAGCTGTTATTCGTCAAGTCGAAGACGAGCTGGGCGACAATGGCCGGGTATTGGTGCGTCCTTCCGGGACGGAATCGCTGATCCGCGTCATGGCCGAAGGACCGGACAAAGACCGGGTCGAAGCTTACGTGCAGCAGATCGCCGATGTGATTCAGCGCGAGCTGGTGTAGCCGGGTTAACGCGGGAGAAGGAACGTAGCTCGGGCCGCTCCCGGTGACGCGGAATTCGGGGTCCCGGACGCTGGAAAGGCATCCGGGATTTTCGCTTCGTGCATGGCGGAAATGAAAGCCGATGAAAATACAGGTTGCGCTTTTGGGTCAAAATGAATAAGATGGGTATAGTATCTTACTCTAAACGGAAAGGTGGGGCGGGGTTACTTAGCAAGACAAGCGCCAGGACTGGATGGCTTATCCGGGGCTGCTTGATTTTCTGCGCATTCGGTCACAGGGTCTGTCGCCGCGGGAAGCGGTGGGTACGGACTCCACTATCTCTTAGACAACGCAGGAAGCGGGTATCTCAGGTTGGCATCCAGTTGACGAGGTGAAGGTGTTCGAAACATTCGGCGGGGACCTTCCGGCCATCGATCCAGCCGTATCGTCAAAACTGAAAACGTCCGGGCGACCGGGCCGACAAAGTTTTTGACGGGATCCTACGAAATTTTACTTTCTTTGACAATCAGGAGGTCCTGAACATATGTGCGGTATCGTCGGTTATGTGGGAAAACGAAATTCCCAAGATATATTGATTGACGGCTTGAAAAAACTGGAGTACCGTGGGTACGACTCGGCTGGCGTAGCCGTGTATACGACCGATGGTCTGCAGGTGAAAAAGTCGAAAGGCCGTCTGGCCGTATTGGAATCGAAGCTCGGCGAGAAGCCGCTTAGCGGAACGATCGGGATCGGTCATACGCGCTGGGCAACGCACGGCAAGCCGTCGGATGAGAATTCGCATCCGCATACGGATAATTCGTTTAAATTTTCCGTCGTACACAACGGCATTATTGAGAATTACATTTCGCTCAAGGAAGAATTGATCGAGCAAGGCCATGTATTCGTTTCGGAGACGGATACGGAAGTTATTTCCCACTTAATCGCAAGCTTGTACGAAGGCGATATCGTGAAAGCGGTACAGAAGGCGGTTTCGCGCATGAAGGGCGCATTCGCGCTGGGCGTATTGACCGAATATGAACCGGATAAGCTCGTGGCGGTTCGGTTGTCCAGCCCGCTCATTATCGGTGTCGGCGAAGGCGAGAACTTCATCGGCTCGGACATTCCGGCGATCCTCGAATATACGCGAAACGTGTATATTTTGAACGACGGCGAGATGGCCGCTTTGACGCGTGACGGTGTCGAATTAATGACATTGGAGGGGAATTTTATTTCCCGGGAATTATTCCATGTCGATTGGGATATCGTTACGGCGGAAAAAGCCGGATTCGATCATTTCATGCTGAAAGAAATTCATGAGCAGCCGAAGGCTTATCGTGATACGATGGGCGCCCGCTTGGATGAAAGCGGCAAGAAGGTCGTGCTGAATGAAGTAGGCATGACGCCGGAGCAAATCCGCGCTATTCGACAAGTCCACATCGTGGCTTGCGGTACGGCTTATCACGCGGGTCTGGTCGGAAAATCGGTGATCGAGAAGCTGGCACGGATTCCGGTAGAAACCGATGTCGCTTCGGAATACCGTTACCGTGCTCCGATTATTACACCAGAGACGCTTGTCATCGTCGTGAGCCAATCCGGCGAGACGGCGGACACGCTGGCTGCACTTCGTGAAGCAAAACGATGCGGCGCGCGTGTGTTAGCTATTACGAACGTGGTCGGCAGCTCGGTCGCCCGGGAAGCGGACGATGTAATCGTCACGTGGGCTGGCCCTGAGATTGCTGTAGCCTCTACGAAGGCATATACGTCGCAGTTGATCGCCTTTTACCTGTTCGGGCTGTATTTGGCCCAGACGCTCGGCACGGCGGACGAGGCTTACATTGCCGAGGTCGCTGCAGGCTTGCAGGAACTGCCGGAAAAGGTCGAGAGCATTTTGGCTCAAGCCGATACGATCAAAGCGATTGCCGAGCAAGTGTCCACGCATGACAATCTGTTCTTCATCGGCCGCGGATTGGATTATGCTGTGGCCTTGGAAGGCTCCTTGAAGCTGAAGGAAATTTCTTACATTCACTCCGAGGCATACGCTGCCGGTGAGCTTAAGCACGGAACGCTGGCGCTCATCGAGGAAGGCATCCCGGTAATCGCCCTGGCGACCCAGGACGACCTCTTCGAGAAAACGGTCAGCAACATCAAGGAAGTCAAAGCGCGCGGCGCGCACGTATTCGGCATCCATGCCGAAGGCGACGCCGAGCTTGCCAAGGTCGTCGACCATACGTTCGCGATCCCGGCAACGCTGCCGCTGTTGACCCCGGCGCTGTCCGTTGTGCCGCTGCAGTTGCTCGCGTATTATGCTTCGCTGGCCCGCGGCAACGATGTCGACAAGCCGCGGAACTTGGCGAAGAGCGTGACGGTGGAGTAGTTCGAGATCTTGGTTGAGAAAAACTTATTTAGGGATCTACATATTATGCATAACTAATATGTAGGTCCCTTTTTTTTCTACAGCGGAATAACCAGCATACTATGTTTGTTTTCAAGCTCCCGAAGGTAAGCTAGAGGATTTCTTCTAAACCTTC
>NZ_JAHNZO010000058.1 GCF_018998565.1 Paenibacillus oleatilyticus
ATATGCTCGATATTTCAGGAATTAAATTAATTATTCAAGCGAGCCCTTTAAAAACAGAGCTTTGTCGACAGCCTGACGCCAGCCTTTTGAGGCTGGCGTATCCATATTGAATTTTCCGGAAATCAGTGTCCAATGACCCTTGAATGATGCAACTGCTTGGAGTACTTGCTGAGAAAGGACGTGAGCGAAGGTTTGAATATATAACCAATGACCAAAAATGCAAAGAAAAATCCGACCAACGTCCAGACATCCTTCATCAGCGTCGGGTAGCTTACCCCGGCGAGCGCTTCCCGCAGCCCGCTGATCGCATAGGTAAATGGCAGCATGGAATGAATCGTTTGGAAAAAAGCCGGTGTCACCTGAATCGGGAACGTGCCCCCCGAGCCGGCGAGCTGGAGCACCAGCAGGACAACGCCCATCGATTTGCCGATATTGTTAAAGAGCGTGACCAACGTGTACACGATCATGGAAAAGACGACACAATAAAACAGCGTAAGTCCGATGAACAATCCGGCTTCCTGAATGTGGATCTTTAGCAAAAAGATATCTCCGAGCGCTACGATAAGTCCCTGCAGTACGGATAAGGTGGCAAACAATAGGTATTTGCCCAGGTACTCTTCGTGCGAGGTAAAGCTGAAATCCGCCGGCTGGAACTTGACGGTGAGCAAAGAGGTGAGCAGCAGGGAGCCGACCCACAAGCACAGCGTCGTATAGAAAGGTGTCATGCCCGCTCCATAGTTGGCGATCGGGAATAACGGATGCGTGCTCATCGTCACCGGAAGAGCAAGGAAGTTGCTGTCTGCGATGCCGCGGTTTTGCAGCAGCTTGATCATGTCCTTGACATCAACCGTGCTGTCGATTTTTTGGAAGACCGCCGTCAGGTCGCTCAGGCGTTGCTGAAGGTCCGGCACGCGCTCTTTGAAATTCCGGATATCATCCACCGCCACTTTGCCTCCGGATGACATGCTCGTCATCAAATCTTTTGCTGCGGCCAAATCCTCCTGTGTGTTGCCAAGAATCACGTTCACATCGGCGAGAAGGAGCGAGCCTTTTTGCAGGTAGGATTCCGTCTTCGGAAACAAGGTCTGGTCGAGCGCAAGCGACAGTTTGCCGATATCTCCCGCAATCGAGAAGTTCATCCGGGTCAGCTCCGGCAGCAGTTTTTCTAAATTGTGGTTATCTGCGATGTTCTTCCGGAGATCGGCAGTTTTGCCCTTCCACTCCTCCAGCCGTTGAGCCAGTTTTTTCAAATCCTTGCTAAGCTGAAACGAGCCTTTAGCGGAGGATTGGGCCAACGAGTTGGCATTTTTGAGAATTCTGTTGATCATGTCGCTAATGATCTCGATGTTTTGGGACAGCTTGCCGTCCAAGTCCAATTTTTGATAGGCCAGCGTCGTGCTTAAATTCCTGGTAAACGAACTGATCCCGGCAGACAGCTGCCGCATTTTTTCCAGATTGTCGCGGAGAATGGCAAATGTCCGGATGTTCAGGGCTTCATCGAGCGGAGCCAGCAGCGCATTGACGGCAGCCTGGAATTTGGTGATTTTATCCAGAAGCCGGTCGTTGATCGGCTGCAGCTTATTTAAAATATTTTCCGCCGCATTAACATCCTTAATCTTTTCTTTTAAGTCTAACAGGAGTATCCGGAACTGGTTCAGTTCGACTGCAATGTCGCGCGCCATCGCAAGGGTCTCTTCGGGCACCGTTACGCCCGCTTTTTCCAACTGCTCCGAAGTATCCTTCACCCGCTCCTGCAGTTGATCGAGATCCGTGACGGCATTGTCGAGCTGGGTGAGCACCTCCGGCTTATACACCGTCAGCTGGTTGTTCACGTCCTCGGTCGTCTCGGTTAATCGGTTGAAAATCGTCTGAAGCCGATACAGGTTCTCTTTCACATCCGGCGCGATTTCTTTTAAATCGTCGCTGGTTTTATACATATCCTTGCTTAATCCGTCGTTCAGCTCAATGAGCTTGCCAAGCGTATCCTGAACCGCTGGAACATGCTCAGCCGTCTTATCCACCTGGGTAAAACCGTTCTCTGCCCGGTTCAGCATCTCATCCAGATTTTGATTCAGCTTCGGCATATTTTCATTGAGGGTGTAGAGCAAATTTTTGTATTTTTCGATTTGCGGGTACTGCTGATCCAGCTCGGCGCCGGCTTTATTCAGGGTTTCGAATACTTTTCCCGTCACTGTCTCGACAAAGGAGGTGCTGATCTCCCGCTGGATCGTCGAGGCGCCCGCATCCGTCATTTTCGAGGCGATGGCATTTTGTTTTTCGTTCACGTAATATTCCAGCTCCGGCTTGACCGGCTGGTCGCTGAGCATCGTGCTCATTTTCAGCGAAAAATCGTCGGGAATCACAATGGTAGCGTACACCTCGCCGTTTTCCGCCTTGGCTATGCCTTCGTCTTTCGTATTATAGAAGGTCCAGCCGAGCTTCTCATTCTGCTGCAGCGAGTGAATGATTTCGTCTCCGATATTAAAGGTAAGCCCTTTGAGCGTGCCGCCCTTGTCGTTATTGACGACCCCGACCTTGATGCCCTTCGTATTGGCGTAAGGGTCCCAGGAAGCATAAATGTTAATCCAGGCGTAAAGCGACGGCAAAAGAATGAGTCCGCAGACCACCGTCAAGGTGACCCAATTCGTAACAATACGCCGGATATCGTAAGTATATATGCGCAAAACCGTCCGTAGAGAAACTTTTCGCATCGTTTTCTGTACCTTTCACTGTGCCAGGAGAACAAGCTCCCTATATTTTTACGTATAGTATAGTATTATACAACATTCCTCGTGCATTTGAAGCGATATAATTTAGGAAGAAGCAAAAACGCCAACCTCGAAAGGCTGGCGTTTCGTATCCAAAGGCGGATCACATCGGTTTCAAGGCGTGAATCTCTTCTTCCGTTAATCCGGTCGCTTTAACGATCAGTTGAATATCGAGGCCCATCGATAGCATGTTTTTGGCGACTTCTATTTTTCCCTCTAATATTCCTTTGGCTTTTCCTTCCGTTTTCGCGCCTTCAATCATTGAAGCTTCGTCATGCAAATATTTTTGCCTTGCTTCGTACAGCCTGCGGGCTTCGGCGTCCTGACTCAGGAATTCGAGCGTCGTCATCGCCTTCTTCAATGTCGGATCGTTCATGGCCAGCACCTCCCAGTTGGATTTATTTACGCCTTTCAGGAACAACAGCCAGTTGACTAGGCCGTCTTCCATCGGAACGGCGCGATCGTCAAGCTTCGGCAGCTCGATAAAGTGCACCTCGATGTCGTCGATCAGGGGAATCAGCGTATGATCCTCCCGCAGGTGAAAGACGCTGTGGTAACGATCGTTGGGCAGGAATGCAAAGTTTAAAATATTGATCGTGACGCACTTCTTCAAGGCTTTGTAGGTCTGCCCCTCTTGAAGCTGATTGGAGTAACGTTTCCCCCAATAGTACAAGGTGCGCTTTTCGTTGTCATATTTGTTGAACAGCTGCATTTCGACATTAATCAGCTTGCCCTCGGCAGTTTTGGCCCAGATGTCAAAGATGGATTGCTTGTCGTATGGAGCATCTTTCTCGGTGTAAGGATTGAGCAGCACGATCTCGGTCAGCGGCGGCTCGCCCGCCTCCATGAATGTATGATTCAGAAAGGCCAGCAGCACATCTTTATTCTCTCCGCTGCCGAAAATTCGTTTAAATACAAAGTCGTTCCGCGGGTCCAGCAGTTCCGTCATTCGGATCATCTCCAATCACTAACATTATACCACGCTGCGATTTCGTTAGACACCCGAAGCGGCCTCGCTCTTTTTGAACCTTGGCAGCATATACTACTCCCACAGGAGGTGAGCGGTTATGCCGTCAAAAACAAGCATTCGGGCGGGCTTTGTCATTTTCGACGATGCCGGCAGGGTTCTTCTGGTTCGTCATGCGGACGGGAAAAGGAAATGGGGGCTGCCGGGGGGCCGGCAAAGGGAAGGAGAGGCGGCATGGGAAACCGCGATCCGCGAGTGCCAGGAAGAAATCCAGGTGGCGATGCATCCCGCCGATTTTACGCTGTCGGGCATCTATTATTTATCCGGGCGCAACGCCTATGTTTTTGACTTTAAAGTAACGGAATGGGAGGGGACGCCTGTACCGGACGGGAAAGAAATCGCCGAAGTCGGATTTTTCTTGTTAGATGAGCTCCCTGAGCCCATCTCCAAGTTTACCGTGCAAAGGATAAGAGATGCCGCCTGCAATCAAGGGGGTGTCCTCTTGCGGAAACAGCAAGTCAAGTCGGAGCCGACTACGGCCAACAAGGCCGTTTATCGTTTGTCCGAATCGGATGTTTAGCGAAAAGGAGCTCCGCCATGGCCTCATGATGGAGCTTTTTTTCATGCTTTACATCTTGTCGAGCCTGAATCTGACCGGGCCATTTACAGTATCTTAACTTGACCCTCCACCCCTTTAGACCTATATTTATGACAAATGTACACGACAAGAACAAATGTAAAAAGCGATGGAAAACGACAACATGAGGTGAGGGCATGCAGGTAACGATTTTAGGCTACTGGGGAGGGTATCCCTCTGCCGGCGGAGCAACTGCGGGATACTTGGTCACAACGGACGAGGGGCAGATTTTGCTGGATTGCGGAAGCGGGGTGATGAGCCGGCTTCCTTACCATACGAGTGTCGAGCGGCTGTCCGGCGTCATTCTGTCCCACTTGCACCACGATCATATGGCGGATATCGGGATATTGCAATACGCCGCCGTCGGAGCTCTCCGCACGAACCGGATGAGCGAGAAGCTCAAGCTCTTCGCGCCGGAGGAGCCGTCGGACATGCTCGTCAAGCTGCACGGTCCGCATTCGGACGTTACGCCGATCCGCCCGGATTTGAAAGTCCGGCTTGCGGGCGCGGACATCGAATTCGTCCCTGTCGAGCATACGATTTCCTGTTTTGCGGTCAAAATCACGTACAAAGGCAAGGTCCTCGTCTATTCGGGCGATACCTCTTATTGCGAATCGTTGATTGAGCTGGCTAGGGACGCGGATATTTTTCTCTGTGAGGCGACGATCTGCGAAGGCAGCTACCACACGACGGGACATGGACATATGGACGCCGGTCAAGCGGCCGCGATTGCCGAGAAAGCACGCGTGAAGAAGCTGGTGCTCGTGCATCTGCCCAGCGACGGGAATTTCGAGCTGATGAAACAAACGGCAAGCGCCGTCTTCGGCGGCCCGGTGTTTCTGCCCGACTCGGCCAGCATGTACACGGTTTGACCTACACTTTGAAACGGAGCGAAGCCATGTATCGACTACTCGCCTTGGATATGGACGGCACGCTGCTGAACCGCAGCAAAATGATCACGCCTGCCGTTTGCGACGCCTTGCAAGCGGCGATTCGAGAGGGGGTGAACGTCACCATCGCTTCGGGGCGCTTCCCCGCATCGGTCTGGCTCCACGCCCGGCATGTGGGGATGAACGGCTGCTTGATTGCTTTCAACGGCGCCGTCATTCTGGATGCGGAAACCGGCGAACGGGTGCACGGCTTTCCGATCCCGCCCGATGCGGCAAGACGTATCGCGGAGCTGGCGGCTGAAGCAGGCGCATATATACATTTTTACGGTTACCGGACGCTTTTTGTAGAGCATATGAACGAGATGAACGAGAGTTGGCCGCTGGCTAATGTCGTCATCGATCCGGACAAGCCGTTGACCTATGAGAACTATCGGGAGCAGGCCGACCTCATTCAAGTGAAGCAGGTGGGCCCTCTGGCCGCCTTCGCCGAAGCCGCGTCCGAACCGCTATACAAAGCAACGATCATTAGCGAAGACTCCGAATTGCTGGTCAGGCTATACGACGAGCTGCGGTCTTGGAACGAATTGGCATTGACGAAAACCGGACAGCGGCGCTTCGATATCAATGCGGCAGGCGTCAGCAAGCGGAAGGCGCTCGAAGTGCTGTGCCGGATGTACGGGATGCATGCGGCCGAAGTTGCGGCGATCGGCGATTACGACAATGATGTGGATATGCTTGGGTGGGCGGGGCTCGGCATTGCGATGGCGAACAGCAGCGACCGTGTGAAGCGGGCCGCGGACGCGGTGACGGCAAGCAACGAGGAAGACGGCGTGGCTGAAACGGTTCGGCGTTACCTTTTATCCTGAGTTACCGTATCGGTTCATAAGGTGTTTATAAAGGTTGGCATTCAAATTAACAGCCGTTTGACAAATGCTTTATATACTACACATATACACATACCAAAATACATCGCGTAGGGAGAGAATGAGGTTGTTGAAAAAAGGTTCTTTACTGATGAGCTTGACGGCATTACTCGTATTCAGCGGTTGCGGCACAAGCGGGCAGCCGGCGGCGAACCAAGGAGCGCAGTCCGGCGGGAAGCAGGAGCCTGCCAAGCAAGAAGCGAACGGGCCCTCGGGCAAGCTTACGTTCTATACGTCCCAGCCGGAAAACGATGTCTCGAAGCTCGTCTCGGCTTTCAATAAGAAATACCCGGATGTGAAGGTGGAAAGCTTCCGTTCCGGCACCGAAGAAGTCACCGCGAAGCTGCAAGCGGAGAATCAAGCGGGCAAAGTGCAGGCCGACGTTCTCCTGCTGGCCGACGCCGTGACGTTCGAAGGCTTGAAAAAGCAAAATCTGCTCGCTTCCTATAAATCGCCCGAGCTGGCGAAAGTCCCGAAAGATCTCGTCGATCCAGACGGCGCTTATTCCGGTACGAAAGTGATGGCCACCGTGCTTGCGGTCAACACCCAAAAGGTAAAAACGCCGCCGACTTCGTGGAAGGCGCTCGCCGCGGCCGAAAGTAAGGATGCCGCCATCATGCCGAGCCCGCTGTACTCCGGCGCAGCGGCGTATAACGTCGGCGTTCTCTCCCGTACGGACGGCTTCGGCTGGGATTTCTTCAAGAGCCTGAAAGCGAACAACGTTTCAGTCGTCAAAGGAAACGGCGCCGTGCTGAACGCCGTAGCCGGCGGGGAAAAATCGTACGGCATGGTCGTCGATTATCTCGTCGCCCGCGAGAAGGCGAAGGGCTCCCCGGTCGAATTGGTATATCCTTCGGAAGGCGTTCCGGTTATTACCGAGCCGATCGGCATTTTGAAAAATGCGGCCAACGAAAAAGCGGCCCAAGCGTTCGTGGACTTCGTTCTGTCCGAGGACGGCCAAAAGCTCGCTTCCAGCATCGGGTACACGCCGATCCGCGAAGGCGTAGAAGCCCCGAAAGGACTGAAAAGCATCAACCAATTTAAAGTCATTTCTTCGGAGATTTCCAAATTGGCGGAAGCCCGCGAAGCGGATAAGAAACAGTTCACCTCCGTCTTCGGGCAATAAGAAGCGGAGCGCATAGTCTATGATCGATTCCAAACAGATTCGGCTTGAACGGACCCATGAGGGGAAAGGGGACAAGCCCGTCCCCTTGTCTTTTCCTTCCTTTCTTTTGAAACGAATGCTTATAGGCGTCACCCTTGTTCTTCTGCTCGTCTTTTTCGTCCTGCCGATCGGCAAGCTGATCGTTTTAAGCATGCAGGGCACCGCCGGTCCGACGCTTGCGCACTACTCGGAAATGCTGCAGCAAAGCCGCCTGTGGAAGACGTTAAACGATACGTTCGTGATCGTGGCCGGCTCCTCTCTCGTCTCGATTGCGCTCGGCGTGCTGGCGGCTTGGCTGATGGCCTACAGCGACATCAAGCACAAGAAAACGCTGCACATGGCGATGCTGCTTTCTTTTATACTGCCGTCTTATGTCTTGACGCTGTCCTGGTCGTCTTTCATGGGCAACCAAGGGCTTGCGGCCAGCCTGTTGCATCTGGTGAACCCGGATGCGAAGCCGTGGAGCATGTACAGCTACGGCGGCATTATTTTCGTCATGGGGATTCATCATTTTCCGCTTGTGTATTTACTGACCGTGGACGTGCTGAAAAAAATCCCCCGCGATCTAGAGTGGGCGACAAGAGCCAGCGGGGCTGGAAGATGGAAAACGTTCCGTTTGGTCACCCTTCCATTGGCGTTGCCCGGCTTGACGGCCGGCGGTCTGCTGGCGTTCCTGGCCTCGCTCGACAACTTCGGCATCCCTGCGTTTCTGGGCATTCCGAAGCAGATTTCCGTGCTTAGCACGCTCATTTACGAGGAGATTATCGGCTTCGGCCCGTCCGCCTTCTCCCGCGGCGCCGCTTTATCCGTCATGCTCGGCGTGATCGCCATCATCGGCACACTGCTGCAATGGCTCGCGGTCCGCAAAATCAAAGCGGCCGATACCGTCATCGTCGATAACAGCCCGCGTTTTGCGCTGGGGAAGCACCGGACTTGGGTCACCGCAGCCGTATGGACGTTTCTCGCGGTCATCACGGTCGTGCCGCTCGTATCCATGATCGCCCTTTCATTGAAAAAGGCGTACGGGCTTCCGTTTCAACCGGCGAATTTGACGCTTTCGAACTATAAATACATTTTGCTCGAAAACGAAAAGGTATGGCAGTCGATCCAGAACAGTCTGACGCTATCGGCAACGACGCTGGTCATTTGTCTCGTATTCGGCTCCTTGCTTGCTTATGTACGGGTACGCAAGCCGTCGTGGCTGACCAAATCGGCGGAGCTTGCCGTGGCCCTGCCTTATACGCTACCGGGGATCGTGTTCGGTCTGGCGATGATCTTCGCGTGGATGCAGCCGATTCCCGGCTGGAATCCCGGCATTTACGGCTCGATCCGTATTTTGTTTATCGCGTATGTGTGCCGGTTCATGATTTTGCAGGTGCGGGCGGGCATTACGGCTTTCACGCAAATCGATCCTTCGATGGAGGAGGCGGCGCATATTTTCGGCGCGGGATTCTGGAAAAAGTGGGCCTTCGTCCTGCTTCCGCTTCTGCTGCCGGGGCTGCTAAGCGGCGCATTCCTCGTCTTCCTGACGGCGTTCACGGAGCTTACGGTGTCGGCGCTCTTATGGTCAACCGGCTCGCAAACGATCGGCGTGACGATATTCGGCTTCGAGCAAGCAGGCAACACGCTGTATTCTACCGCATTGTCCAGCCTGATCGTCCTTTTGATTATGGTGGGGATGGGACTTCTGCATCTGATTCGGAAGTTCTCAGCCCAAAAAGGAGTCCAGTCTTCATGAGCATTCAATTAGTGGAAGTCAGCAAAACGTTCGGAGCCTTTCAGGCGCTGAAGCCATTGAATTTAACGATAGAAAAAGGCGAGTTCGTCGCCATTCTCGGTCCTTCCGGCTGCGGCAAAACGACGCTGCTGCGCATGCTCGCGGGCTTCGAGCAGCCGACCGCGGGGGAGATCCGCATGAACGGGACGACGGTAGCGAAGCCGGGCTTCAGCTTGCCGCCGGAGAAGCGGCGAATCGGCATGGTGTTTCAGGCTTTTGCCCTGTGGCCGCATATGAATGTGACGGAGCATGTCCGGTTTCCGATCCGTCATCATAAGGAAACTCCGTCGTATATTCGCGAGAGGGAGCAGGAACGCATTGCGAGCGTGCTCCAGATGGTCGGCTTGGCGCAGCACGGCGACCGCATGCCGCACGAGCTGTCCGGCGGGCAGAAGCAGCGGGTGGCGATTGCGCGCGCGATTGCGGCGGAGCCGTCGCTGCTGCTGATGGACGAGCCGCTCAGCAGCCTGGATGCGATGCTGCGCATGGATATGCGCCGCGAGATTCAAGCGATTCACCGCCAGACCGGAACGGCCATCGTATACGTGACGCACGATCAGGGCGAAGCGCTCGCCATGGCCGACCGGATCGTCGTGATGAAGGACGGGCGCATCGAGCAGATCGGGACGCCGCAGGACATTTACCTGCGCCCGGAGACCGAATTTGTCGCGAAGTTCGTGTCGAAGGCCAACATGGTCCGCGGACGCTGGAACCGCGATAGCTTTGTGCCGATAGGCTCGGACGGTACCGTTCAGTGGCAGGGCGGCCGCGTCGCCGATTATTTCAAGTCGTGCGGCATGTACCCGGTTCGGCCCGACCAGTTCAAGCTCGGTTCTTTAGAGCAAGCCGGGATTACGGGGGAAGTGACGAACGTGCAGTTTCAGGGAAAAGAGTTCCATTACCATATCCGGTCCGAGGACGGTCAATGGGAGATCAGCTCGCCGCTGCCATTTCAACTGCACGAGAAGGTCTCTCTCCACTTGCCGGCGGAAGAACAGCTATAGAATTTTACTGCACCGAGGTGTTGATGTGACCCGAACGCGAAGCATGATTTTTTTTGATATCGACGGGACCTTGCTGGATCATGACAAGCGGCTGCCTGCTTCCGCGAAGGGAGCCATCCTTGCGCTGAAGGAGGCGGGGCATGAGGTCGCTTTTGCGACAGGCCGCTCTCCGTTCATGCTTGAGCCTTTGCGCCGCGAGCTCGGCATCGATTCCTTCGTCGGCTTCAACGGCCAATATGTGATGCTGCACGGCAAGCTGATTTATACCAATCCGATTCCGACGGAGGTCATTCGTTCGTTATCCGAATACGCGCTGCGGCAAGGTCATCCGCTCGTTTATTTGGACGAGGAAGGCATGAGAAGCAGCAGCAGGCGTCATCCGTACGTCGAGGAAAGCATCGGAACGCTGCAGTATCCGCATCCCGAATACGATCCGCATTTTTACGCAGACCGGGACATTTACCAAACGATGCTTTTTTGCGCCGAACAGGACGAATCCGGTTACATCGAGCGGTTCCGGAAGCTGGACTTTGTCCGGTGGCACCGGCTGTCCATGGACGTGCTTCCCTTCGGCGGCTCCAAAGCGCAGGGCATTGAGCGGTTCATCGACAAGCTCGGCTTTCGGCGAGAGCAGGTGTACGCCTTCGGCGACAACCTGAACGATCTGGAGATGCTTCGATATGTCGGCCACAGCGTGGCGATGGGGAACTCGCCGGAATCCGTGAAAAAAGTGGCGCGTTACATTACGAAGGATGTCGGTCATGACGGCATTGCGTATGGGCTTGAGCTTGTGGGCTTGTTGTAAGCAGTATAATAGAAGAAACCTTCAAGCCGCTTTCGTGGTTTGAAGGTTTTTTCTTTGTGGGGATATAAGAAAAAGCGCTTTGGCCGCCGGACTCAGCCTTTCCTTACCCGATACTTATGGAAAAAGCCGCGAATTTCCTTCCATTCCCGGTACACCCGGTAAGGCTTGCTGGCGACCCTGGCCGGAAGCGTGAGCAGGAACTGGCTGACATGACGCCTGTACTCTTCGGTCATTCTGGCGGGCTTGGTACGGATTCTGGTAAACAGCTCATCGTACAGCTCGTGCGAAAGATCGATCTGCATGGAAAGCCGCCGATGGCATGCCTGACACTCAATCTCGGAGATCCGTTTGTTCAGGTAGCTGATCACATGATCCTGCTCCTGCTTGCAATCGTTGCAGTACAGAAAAGTTTCAAGCCGGGTTTCTTTCATGAGGCTCCCTCCGTTAGCGGTTCGTTCGGTTGCGATCAAGGTTCTATTTTAACTTGGCGGCGAGGCTGGATGCGGTCGGCTCGTCGGTGATCAGCACATGCACGTACTTGCCTTTCAGCGCAGCAAGGATACTATCCACCTTGTGCAGTCCGACCGCGATGGCGATAACCAGCTTTACGGCTTTCAGATGCTCCAGCTCGATGCCGATTACTTTATTGTTGATAGGGTGGTTGCAAAGGGCCCCGTCTTGATCGATAAAACGGGAATTGATATCGGCCACCGCGTTCAAGGCTTTCAATTGCTGCAGCACCTCTTGGCTCAAGTAGCCGATTTGTTCCATGGTCGACAGGGCGAACGGATTCCCGATGCCGACCAGGGCCAGATCGATTTGCTTGCCCTCCTCCAGAACCGAAGAAATGTTCGGAAGCTCGACGATTTTGTCCCGCAGCTCTTCGGTTTCCACCACCGCAGGAGCATACAGCGATTCGCATTTTACGCCCATTTTCTTGGACAGCTCGTACGCGATCTGGTTGGCATGGATCTCGGTCTTGTCATTGCCCATCCCGCCGACAAGCGGGACGATCTTGAGGTTTTCTTTCTTTTCAAAAGGAAACTCTTTCACGACGTGGAACAGCGTCGTTCCCCACGATACGCCGATGCGCTCGGCCTGCTTCATCGCCTTGAGCACAAAACCGGCCGCCGCTTTGCCGACCGTGCTGTAAACCAGCTCCTGCTTCAAGTCGCGCGTAGGCACAACGATCGCTTGCTTGAGGTCGAAGGCCGCTTCGATTTCCTTCTCCAGATCGCCTGTTTCCAGCGTATCGTCATGAATGAGAATTTCCACGACGCCTTCGTCGCGTCCCTTCTGGAGCAGCTTGGAGACGGCGGGCCGTGAAATGCCGAATTTCACCGCAATTTTTTCCTGGGTCCAGGCTTCAAAATAATACAGCTTCGCGATTTTCACGATTAGCTTTTTTTCCTCGGAATTTAACATGAACGACCGCCTAACATTTGTTCTCACCTCATACATTTGTAGTAACTATAAGGTTAATCCGGCGAAGGGTCAAGTTAAGAATCCGTAAAACAAAACTCGTCCTTCAACTCGGCTGCCCCGAGCTTAACGGGCATTTACTATTTTTCTAACTTTACTTCCGGTAACAAACTTGTCTTTTGGATCTAATTATGGTAAGCTTAGGTTAATCATAAATTTGACCTGTGAATTCACATATTGTAAAGGGTTATCATTTGTGTGATGGAACCTTTTTCAATATGTGAATTTTTTATTTCTTTGAAGGATAAAAAAGACATGTTAAAACAAATTTTGGAGGTCATACGATGCAAACAGGTACAGTAAAATGGTTTAATGCCGACAAGGGTTTTGGCTTTATCGAAATGGAAGGCGGCAGCGACGTATTCGTGCATTTCAGCGCGATTACAGGTGACGGCTTCAAATCGTTGGATGAAGGCCAGCGTGTCACATTCAATGTGGTACAAGGCAACCGCGGACCGCAAGCCGAAAATGTTGTAAAGCTGTAATGTAAGCCCAAGCAAACTGCCCTTAACTTGTGTTGAGGGCAGTTTTTTTAGGATCAAGGGTTTTTTAAACCAAGGGAGGGGTTAACTGTGTACTTTCAAAAGAAATCGTTAGAGGATATCCCTGAGGAAAACACGACGATCTGGTCTTGCAGCAAGGAAGGATGTAAGGGCTGGATGCGGGACAACTTTGCGTTCGAGGATGTGCCGGTATGCCGGCAGTGCCACTCCCCGATGGTTCGTAGTGTGAAGATGCTGCCCTTGCTGGTCAATCCGAATGGCGACCTGAAGTCGCTCAAGAAAGGCATACAAATCTCGTAGCCCGCGACCGCATGTCCATACATGCAAGCGTTCCTCAAGAGCTGAAGATCCGAACGGTCACGATTCCCTTTCCCATTGTTTCAAGCACAAGGATCACCTTTTTTAGGTGGTCCTTTTGAGTGTTGAGAAACCCGCTTCGCGTATAAAATTCTCGGCATAAGCCGGTGGGGTATGTCCCTCCAGCCGCTCTTGAAACCCGTGAACTTGATTAGAATTAGCGGTATTTTCACG
>NZ_JAHNZO010000059.1 GCF_018998565.1 Paenibacillus oleatilyticus
GGCGCGGAGCGCTCCCCGGCGAAGCCGGATACGGCTGCGAAGCAGCCGGTGGCGCCGAAGGCGCCGAGCGCGCCCGCGCTGCCGCCGGCGAAGCTGCCGAGCCCCGCGAAGTCGGGGGGAGCGGAGCCGGAGGGCGGCAAGGCGGTGACGCCGCCGGCGGGGCCGATCGAGCCGCCGAAGGCGAGCTCGGAGCCGGAGGCGTCAGGCTCGGCCGTGGCGAAGCCAGGGTTTCAGACGCCGTCGAGCCCGGCAGGCGCTGGAGATCTGGCGCCGCCGGGACGGGCAAGCAATTAGAGCTCGGCGAAGCCGGGTTCGGACATGCTTTAAGAGCTTACATAGCTACTCGGAGCTTCAAACCTTTGTCCTTGACGAATAAGACATTTCCGGTGCGCTATAGGACTATGGTTGAGGCGGCCTAAACCAATAGAGGAACTCTAGTGAGTTATTCGTGTCGAATATGGGTTGCGCATCTTGTTTTTGTCGTATTAAGGCACCATAGTTCCTTTATTTTCCGCATTTTGCTTGAACTACGGCTTATAACGCATTGCTGTTCCTCTATTTGGATAGGACATCTGAAGCTAGCATCTCCCATCCATACTTTTCAATCCGTATTCGGTAGAAAAACAGCAGGCAGCTTAGCTATTTTTCATTATCTGTAACAGGAGGAATCGCTCCTTTGGGCTTTATTTCCATACTCAGCTTTGCACATAAATTAATAGAAGAACGGGTGCAGCCAGGTGAAACCGTTGTCGACGGTACGGCCGGCGGCGGAGTCGATACGGCGTTTCTGGCCCGGCTTGTCGGGCCTTCCGGGACCGTGCACGCCTTTGATATCCAGCAGCAGGCGCTGGACCGCACGGCGTCGCGTCTTGAACAGGAATGTCCCGGCCGTCACGTCCGGCTTCACCTGCGCAGCCACGAAGCGATGCTGGAGGCCATCCCCGAAGAAAACCATGGCCGCATCGGGGCCGTGATGTTCAACCTTGGCTATTTGCCCGGAGCCGATCACGAAACCGTGACCGAACCGGCTTCAACGCTGGCCGCCTTGGAAGCTTCCGCTCGGCTTATTCGACGCGGCGGCATTATTACGATCGTACTGTACACCGGCCATCGGGGAGGCTTGGAGGAAGCGGCCGAGGTCGAGCGTTGGGCTGCCGCTTTGCCGCAAAAGCATTTTCAGACGCTGCAGTATCGTTTTATGAATCAGATCAACCATCCGCCCTATCTTATCGCCATTGAGAAGAGATAGGGCTGCGCCCCCGTTTTCAGTGCTTTTAGCTATAGCAAAACGCGGGGCAGATTGATATAATGCAAAATAGAAAAAAATGAAAGGCGGGGTTTGCTCCGGTAAACCCGGCCGACAAAGGATAAGGAAGTGGAGAGTAATGAAGCCGTATCCGTTGCAATGCAAGCCCGAATTTAAAGAAAGAGTATGGGGCGGACGTGCGCTCGAACAGTTCGGACTCGAGCTGCCGGAAGGGAAGATCGGCGAAGGATGGATGATCGGCGATCACCCGAATGGAACGACAACCGTCGCAAACGGCGAGTTGGCCGGTATGGGACTCGATCAAATCCGCGAGCAATATGGGAGCGAGTTTTTCGGCAGCAAGGGCTTTTCCGAGAAAAACGGCCGATTCCCGCTGCTCATCAAGCTGCTGGATTGTCAGGACGACCTGTCCGTGCAGGTGCATCCGAACGATCATTACGAACGTCTGCCGCAAGGCGAGCTGGGCAAAACCGAAATGTGGTACATTCTGGACGCCAAGCCGGGTGCTAAAATCATTTACGGCCTGAAAGACGGCGTGACCCGCGAGCAGTTGGCTGAAGCTATCGAGCAGAACCGCATCTTGGACTGCTTGAACGAAGTTACCGCCGAAGCGGGCGATTCGTTCTACATTCCCGCAGGCACCGTGCATGCGCTCGGAGCCGGCGTGCTGGTCGCCGAAATTCAACAAAATTCGGACAGCACTTATCGGCTGTACGATTACGACCGTCTCGGTCTGGATGGCAAGCCGCGCGAGCTGCACATTGAAGATTCCTTGAACGTCATCGCCTACGAAAATTCGGGCGCTACGTATATGAAAACGAACTTGAACGCCTCCGGCGAATGGTTGACTCTGGCCCGCTCCCCATTCTTCGTGACGGAAAAAGGGCGCGTCGAAGGCAATTGGCCGCTGCAAACGTCGCCGGAAAGCTTCGTGATTCACATCATCTGCGAAGGCACCGGCTCGATCCGTTGGGCCGACGGCGAGCTGAATGTGAAACCGGGCGAATGCTACCTGCTGCCGGCCAACCTTGGCAGCTATTCGCTTGAGGGCAGCATGACGGTCCTGCGCAGCTACCTGCCGTAGACCTTACCGAACAAAAACAAAGAACACCTCGTCTTTTTCTTTCTAAGACGGGTGTTCTTTTATTATAGCCTATGCATTCAGGCGCTCGTCGGCTCCAGCTCCAGCGTAAACGGCTGCGGCTTGGCCGAAGCGTCCGGCGGGAAGTACACGATGAGCAGCTGCTCGCTCGTCCGGTCCAGTTCTCCGCTCTGCAAGTAACGGTCCAGCCGGAACGGCAGCTTTTCGATCATGACATGCTTATGCAGCTCCTTCTCCCCGATGCCCAGTGCGGCGAACGAGCCGGATACCGACTCAGGCTGCTCGGCAAGCAGCCGCAAATAATCGGACTGCCGGGGCTTGTCCAAGGTGAAGTCCCACCAAATTTTGCGCGGCTTATACTTGTGATTCAGGAAATAATCCAGCTTCATCAAGCCTTCAATGACGTCGAGCTTAGCCGTGCCGCGATGCTTCAGGAACGCATGAAGCCGGGTGAACAAATCCTCAAGCTGGTGCCCGATTTTTTGCCAGCCGCGCTCCTCCCAGTAATCGCCGAACTCTTGGAAGAAATCGAAGGCCGATGTAAATTCGCGCTCGATCAAATACCGGACCGTATGGTCCATCCGATGGGCGTTCCAGTATTTTTCCAGCACGTCCTCTACCCGCTTGATCCGTACCAAATCCGAGAACGGCAAAATTTTGTTGCCGAGAATTTCATACGGCGCATGGTCCATGTAAAGGTAACCGTATTTTTCCGCGTCGTGGCGCATCCCGGTGCCGCGAAGCATTTTCAAAAACCCGAGCTGCAATTCCTCAGGACCCAAAGCGAAGACGTCGTTGAACGTTTTGCGGAAACTGTTGTAATCTTCCTCAGGCAGCCCGGCAATCAAGTCGAGATGCTGGTCGATTTTGCCGCTTTCCTTCACCTTCGTCACCGTACGGGTCAGCTTGGCGAAGTTTTGGCGGCGCTTGACAAGGCTATTGGTCAGATCGTTCGTCGACTGCACCCCGATCTCGAAGCGGAATATGCCGGGCGGCGCATTCTCTGCCAAGTAATCGAGCACTTCCGGCCGCATAATGTCCGCCGTAATCTCGAACTGGAACACGCAGCCGCTATGGTTTTGGATCAGAAATTCGAACATTTCCATGGCGTAATCGCGCTTAATGTTAAATGTCCGGTCCACGAACTTGATCAGCTTCGCGCCGGATCGGATCAAATAAAGCAGGTCGCTCTTGGTCCGTTCCATGTCGAAATAACGCACGCCTACCTCGATGGAAGACAGACAAAATTGACAGCTGAACGGACAGCCCCGGCTCGTCTCGAAATAGACGACACGATTCGCCAGGCTCGGGACGTCTTCGGCAAAGCGATGCGGCGTCGGAATATCGTCCAAGGCCAGCTTCGGCCGCGGCGGGTTGATGACGACCCGTCCCTCTTTGTTGCGGTAGGCGAGGCCGAAGACGCTGTATAGAGCGCGGTCTCCTTCAAGCTCGGTCAGCAGGTGATGGAGCGTCTCCTCCCCTTCTCCGACGACGATGAAGTTAACTTCCGGCAGCCGGTTCATCCAATACTCCGTATCGTAGGAAACCTCCGGACCGCCCAAAACGACGACCAGCTCGGGCATGATCTTCTTGAGCATGCTGACTACGACGATCGTTTCTTCGATGTTCCAGATATAACAGGAGAAGCCGACGACGTCGGGCTTGCGCTGGTAAATGTCGGACACGATATTCATCGCCGGGTCCTTGATCGTGTATTCGGCAATCTGGATGCCTGGAAAATCGTGCTGGCTGAACGCCTTCAAATACCGGAGTGCAAGCGAAGTGTGAATATATTTGGCGTTTAACGTCGATAAGACAATCGTTTTCATGGGAATTCCGTACCTCTTTACTTATCCATTTTCGTATTGAACAGCATCCCTATTCTACCGCGAAACGGAACCGAATACAAAAAAAGAAAATGGAACGTGACGTCCCATTTTCCCAAAACTAATACAAAGACTCTTGCACAGGCAGGCTGTCCGGCTCAGGGGCCAGCGCAGCAAGCATAAATTCGTCCTGCCCCTCTTCCTTCCACATGTTGGCCTGGGTCAACAGTTGCTCCTCCACCTGCTCCTTTTGCGTTACCAATGCTTCGATATTGCCCTCGGAACGCTCGATATTGTCCTGCAATCGATTGCGCTCCGCCAGTCTCTTGGCCAATTGGTACAAAATCATGATCTAAAAATCGTCCCTTCGCATCGAATATTATTGTCTTCATGTTACCGGGCAAACATTAAGACAACATTAGGAGAATATAAACAAAAGGTTAAAATTCTCCTTTTCTCTATATATGCAGCATGATAAGCATAGTATTTCCCATTTTTAAGAAAAAAATGTGGAATTTTCGTGCGGAAGGGCCGGTGCCGTCTGTTCATGTTGCAAACTGGATCGAAGCCCCGTCTTATTCCCACCGGAACGTAAAGCTTGCCACGATAAACGCGACGAGCAGCCACCCGCCGAGCAGCGCCGCTTCGGTCCAGACGACGGAAAGTCCCGCTCCTACGTTCATCACTTGACGCAGCGCCGTCGTCAGATGGGAGATCGGCAGCAGCTTGACGATCGGCTGAAGGAACTCCGGCATGTTCTTGATCGGGAAGAAGACGCCGCCCAGGAACAGCATCGGGAACGAGATGAAGCCGGCGATCGGCCCGGCGCTTTCCGGCGTTTTGGCCAGACCGGCAATGATAAAACCGATCGACATGAACGCCAGCGTCCCGAGCACGATGAAGCTGAGCAGCAGCAGCCATGAGCCGTTCACCTGCGTGCCGAAAAAGACCGAGCCGACGACCAGCACGATGACGGCCTGCAAGCCGTTCAGCAGCAGCCGCGCCGTAATCTGCGACGCGATAAACGTCGAAGCTTTCAGCGTCGTGCTCTGCATCCGCCGCAGGATGCCTCGTTCCCGCCACGAGGCGATCTGCCCCGCCACCCCGTTCAGGTTGTTGGACATAATCATCATGGCGACGATGCCCGGCACCAGAAAGTCGATATAGCTGAGCTTCAGCGACTGGACGCCTTCCGGCCGGATCGTAATTTTCGGCGTGTAGCCCGACAGCTTCTTGTCGATTCCGTCGACGACCGGAGCCAGCACCTGCAGCCCGATTTGCGAGGTCGCGGCATTCGTTTCGTCGTAATACACTTTGATCGCAGCGGACACCCCCGTGCTGCCCGGCTTCGTTTGTTCCTCGTAGCCCTTCGGAATGACGAGCACAAGCTGGTAATCGCCGCGTTTCAGCGTTTCCAACTCGGGATTTAAATCGGTGGCTGCGTTCAGCCGCAGGATCGGGTTGTCCTGCAGTGCCTTCACCAGCGCTTCGGAAGCGGCAGTCCGGTCCTCATCGACGATGGCCCCGGAGACGGAGACCGGATTGCCCTTGCCGAGGAACGAGCCCAGCATAACCATGAAGAAGATCGGAAAAAGCAGCGTCCAGAACAGCACCTGCCGGTTGCGGGCGAACAGCCGCAGTTGGGCAAGCGTCAGATGAATGTAAGCGTTCATGCTTCCCTCAAGCTCCTTCCCGTCATGTGGATGAATACGTCCTCCAGCGTGGCCGTCCGTGTCTGCAGCTCCTGCACGCGCCATCCCTGCCCTTCCGCCCGGGCAATCAGATCGACGAGCGAGGTTTGCAGATGGTCGGTATACAGCACGAAAATGTCTTTGCGCTGATCCACCTGCTTCACCTCGCTGACTTCCCGCAGCGCTTCCGTTACAGCCTCTTGCTGCTCCTCGCTCCAAGTGTCGGCGCCTTCCAGCCGGAATTCGATGGCGCTGTCGGACTGCAGGTTGCGGACCAGATTCCGGGGCGTATCGAGCGCGATCACCTGCCCGCTGTCCATCAGGCAGATGCGGTCGCACAAAGTATGCGCTTCTTCCATGTAATGCGTGCTGAGCACGATCGTTTTTCCGCGTTCCTTCAACCTAAGCACGATATCCCACAGCATCCGCCTGGCCTGCGGGTCCAGACCTGTCGTCGGCTCGTCCAAAAAGACCACCTTCGGATCGTTCACAAGCGCCAGCGCTATCGCCAGACGCTGCTTTTGCCCGCCGGAGAGGTTTTTGACGCGGTCGTTGCGTTTTTCCTGCAAAATCATATCTTCCAGCAGCGGCTCGATCGGGACGGAGCTCGGATAAAAGCTGGCGTACATGCGGACGATCTCGTGCACTTTCAACAGATCAAACAGCGAGGTGGATTGCAGTTGGACGCCGATCACCTGCTTGACCCGATTCAGCTGTGTCCGGGTGTCGAAGCCAGCCACAATCGCATGCCCTTCATCCGGCCGTCGTAGCCCCTCAATCATTTCCATCGTGGTCGTCTTGCCCGCGCCGTTCGGTCCGAGCAGTCCGAACACCTCGCCTTGATATACTTCGAAATGGACGCCTTTTACGGCCGTGAAGTCCCCGTACCGTTTAACTAAACCGTCCGCCTTAATCATCGTTTCCGCCATCGGCAACATCTTCAGCTCCTTTGGGGGCGTTCTTGGAAAAAGCTACAGCTAGAGTATACCATCCGGCCGAGGGGGATGCCTAATCTTATGCATGGCGCCCGTTTCGCCAATCCGGCCCGGTCATGGTATAGTAAGAACAGCGATTCGACAAGAAACGGAGAGAACGGCATGAGCACTGAATGGAAAAAGAACCGCGATTCTTCGCGTCCGCATGGGAAGGGAGCGGAAGCGGCGCGGAAGCCTGGCGGGAAAAAGCCTGCGGCAAGCCGGCCCGCGACGGCAGAGGATCTGAGAGCCGGCGACCGCATCGTAGTAACGATCAAGCGGATCGGCATTAACGGCGAGGGCGTCGGCTACTACAAACGCAAGGCGGTTTTCATCGATGGAACGCTGCCGGAGGAAGTCGTCAAAGCGACGGTGACGAAGGTCGAACCGAGCTATATTACGGCCAAGCTGGTGGAAGTGGAAAAGGCTTCGCCGCACCGTCAAAAGCCACCCTGTCCCGTCTACGACAGCTGCGGCGGCTGTCAGCTTCAGCATATGACGTACGAGGCTCAGCTGCGCGCCAAGGAGGAGCTGGTCCGGGAAGCGTTCCGGCGCTATGCAGGCATGGAAACGGCCCCGATCCGGCCGATTCTCGGCATGGACAACCCGTGGAGCTACCGGAACAAGGCGCAGCTGCAGCTTGGCCGCGCTGGCGAGCAGGTCGTCGCGGGCTTATACTCCCCCGGCACGCATAAGCTCGTGGACATTACCGGCTGCGCGATACACGATCCGGCGATCAACCGGGTCACGGAGACGGTCGCCAAGCTGCTTGGCGAGCTGGACATCCCCGTCTACAACGAACGGACCCGCCAAGGCGTCGTCCGCACCATCGTAGCCCGGGTCGGCCGGCAAACCGGGGAGATTCAGCTCACGCTCATTACCGCGGCGGACCGCATTCCGGACCGCGAACGGCTTGTCCGCCGCATCCGCGACGAGCTGCCGCAGGTGACGACCATCGCGCAAAATCTGAATCGAGAAGCTTCTCCGCTTATTTTCGGCGCGAAAACGACGATGCTGTGGGGCAAGGAGCGGCTGGACGAGACGCTCGGCGACGTCCGCTTCTCCCTCTCCCCCCGCGCCTTCTTCCAACTGAACCCGGAGCAGACGGTGAAGCTGTACGACGCCGTCCGCGAAGCCGCCGCGCTGACCGGCGAAGAGCTTGTCGTCGACGCCTACTGCGGCACCGGCACGATCGGGCTCTGGCTCGCCCCGCACGCCCGCGAGGTGCGCGGCATCGAGCTCATCCCCGAGGCGGTCGACGACGCTAGGGACAATGCCCGGGCGAGCGGCGCAGCGAACGCCCGCTTCTTCGTCGGGCGCGCCGAGCAGCTGCTGCCCGAGTGGGTGCAGCGCGGCATCCGCCCCGACGTCGTCGTGGTCGACCCGCCGCGCACCGGCTGCGAGCGCCCGCTGCTGCTCGCGCTCGCCGAGGCGAAGCCGGCACGACTCGTCTACGTGTCGTGCAATCCGTCCACCCTGGCGAAGGACTGCCAGGTGTTGCTTGGCCAAGGCTATCGGCTGGACTGGATCCAGCCGGTGGACATGTTCCCGCAGACGGCACATGTGGAGTGCGTGGTAAGGATGTATCGGGAGGATTAACTGAATAGACTGTTAGATTGTGACGCCCTCTTGATCGTGAGAGGGTTATTTTTATTAAAAGCATCTCTGTGAGTACGCATTTGTAGAGGATAAGTCTGTTCTACGTTTCAAGGGGGGCTTGCTCCAGAGTTTGAGAACAAATGTCATTCCTTTTGATGCCAATGTACTTCCTGTCACCTCAGTACATGTATGGAAGTATTGTATATCACTACATTACTAACGAATTGTGGAAATTGTATAGCTGCGGAGAAAGCATAAGATGACTCTGAGTCATGCCTATAAATCTTCTAATAGCTTCGTAGCAAATAACGACAAAATAATCCAAATCCATTTGTTTTTTTGATATGCTATTGATATAGCTACGATAGATATATGGAGGTGTGGCTGTGCAACAGTTTAATTGGCGGAATATAAGAGGTTATAATAACTCACAAAATAATGCGTTTGAAGAACTGGTATGTCAACTTGCACGTGAAGAGGTAATTGATGGAAAAGTTGTATTTACCAGAGTAGGTGCACCGGATGGTGGAGTTGAAGCTTATTGTACACTGGAAAATGGAGATGAATACGGTTGGCAAGCGAAATATTTTGATTCGATGGGGGACTCGCAGTGGAGTCAGATTGAAAAATCATTTAAAACGGCGCTTCTGAAACATCCATATTTGGTGAAATATTATATATGTATTCCTTTGGATAGGCAGGACCCTAGAATCGATAATCAGAAATGGTTTATGGATAAATGGGAAGAGAGTGTAGCTAAATGGACAAAGCTTGCATCAGAACAGCAAAGAAAAATTGAATTTGAATATTGGGGAAGTTCTGAGCTACTCTCTAGACTTGCACAAGAAAAGAATGCGGGTAAAAGGAAATTTTGGTTTGCAAGTGAAGATTTTTCTGAACAGTGGTTTAGAGAAAAACTAGATGTAAGTATTGATTCATTAGGAAACAGGTATACACCGGAGTTAAACTTTGAACTGGACATTTCAAAAATCTTTTATGGTATTGCTAGAGATAATGGTTTCAAAAACCAATTTGATAGCTTATATAACGAGCTACAAAAGAAGACAAGGTATGCTAGCAGTATGATTAGAGAAAAAAGCCTAGAACAGAATAAGGAACAAATCTCAGTAGTACTTTCCGAGTTAGAGCATTGCTATTGCAATATCGATTTTAAAGAAATGAACGACATTTGTTTCAGTAAAATAGATGAAATATGCAATCGTGTGGGCCGGATGATTTCTGATTGTATGAATCAATATTACAAACTAAAAAGAGAAGAAGGTAACAAGGAGGATAAAAGAAATTCAAATGATTACTTTGATAATAACAAATTTAGTTCGGAAATTGAGTACTTAAGGCGATCCCGTGAAACTCTAGAATATTTTCAAGAATTTATCACAAGCCCTACTGCACTACTTGCTAATACTCCTATTCTATTATTAAGGGGTGAGGCTGGTATTGGAAAATCACATCTACTTGCAGATATTGCGAAACAAAGAAATGAGGAAGGCACACCTGTTCTCTTGATACTAGGTCAGCATTTCACGAATGAAGATAATCCATGGACTCAAATATTAAAAAATCAGTTAAGACTAGACTTGAACGAGAACGAATTACTTGGAGCACTAGAAGCAAAGGCTCAGTCTATTGGTTCAAGAGCTTTCATTATAATTGATGCAATTAACGAGGGGCGAGGAAGGTTTTTTTGGAAAGATCATATTAAGGGTTTTATTAGAACTATAAGAAAGTATAAATGGTTAGGATTAATACTAAGCATTCGTTCATCATATGAAGAAATAATTGTACCTAAGGACATTACAGAAGATCGAATTGCCATAAGAGTTACCCATCATGGATTTGCTGATGTTGAGTACGAAGCTTCAAAAATGTTTTTTGATAATTATAAGATACAGCAACCCAGCATTCCATTACTACATCCGGAATTCCAAAATCCTCTATTTTTAAAATTTTTTTGTGAGGGGTTGAATAAATCAGGGTTAACAGTTGTGCCAGATGGATTCGAAGGAATCTCCCGCATTCTAGACTTTTATATAGATAGTATCAATAGTAAGTTGTCTGAACCCTCAAGATTTGATTACGCCAGAAATTTAAATCTTGTTAAAAAAGCTATAGATGCGGTTATTGCTAAAAAAATAGAAATAAGCTCGCAATACGTGACTTACGAAGAAGCAAGTAAAATTGTAAGTAATGTAGTTAAAGAATATACGGATAATTGGAGACGGTTCTTAGATGAATTAATTAATGAAGGTCTGTTAACACAAAATATATTTTTCAGTGATAAAAAAAATGTGGACGGTATTTATTTTTCCTACGAAAGATTCGATGACCATATTACTGTTTCTTATATGCTTGAAAATCATTTAAATAAACAAGACCCGAAGTCATCTTTTAAAAAAGGAGAAGTTCTGTATGAATATATAAAGGATGAACTGGAGTGTCATGTTAATAAAGGCTTTATTGAGGCTCTATCAATTCAACTTCCAGAGATTATTAACAAGGAACTTTATGAAGTCGCTCCATTCTGTAAATCATATGATACGATTGTAGAAGCATTTGTAAGTAGCCTTTTGTGGAGAAAAGCTGAAACAATTACTGATAAAGTAATTCCATATATTAATAGCATTGTTATGAAACGAACAAGGACATTCGAAATGTTCTGGGACACGATTTTGCATGTATCCGCAAACCCTAAACACTTTTTTAATGGTGAAAGAATTCATAACAGGTTGATGAAAGATTCTCTCTCTAAAAGAGATGCTTGGTGGACGCCATATATAAGTACACATTACTCAGGACATTCTGCTATAAAGAGAATTATTGACTGGGCATGGTCAAACGAAGATCGCGGTTACATTTCTGATGAGTCTGTCAAATTATCTGCGGTTACAATTTCTTGGTTCTTAACCAGCCCGAGTCGCAAATTACGTGATTCCGCCACTAAAGCCCTTGTTTGCTTACTTCAAAACAGAATACATGTATTAATTGATGTTCTGCGATTATTTGAAAAAGTAAATGATCCTTATGTATATGAAAGAATATTCGCGGTTGCATATGGATGTGCATTAAGAAGTAAGTCTAAAAAAGAAATTTATGAACTTAGTAAATATGTTTACGATACAATATTTGTAAAGAAATATGTTTTTCCGCACATATTATTGAGAGACTATGCAAGAGGTATTGTTGAATATTCCATTTATTTAGGAATGCAAGCAGAGGTGGACATTACAAAAGTAAGGCCACCTTACAGAAGCAGGTGGTACAAGCATATTCCAACAATCGAGGAAATTAATCAATATAAATTCGACTACCACGCTGGAGAATTTCAAGATTATTATTGGGCTCAAAATAGCATTCTAAGTTCTATGACAACAGAGTATGGACGAGGTATTGGAGGCTACGGAGACTTTGGCCGGTATGTCTTCCAAAGTGCAGTTTCATCTTGGGAAAAATATTTTGATGTCCAATCTCTTAGTAATATTGCAACTAAAAGAGTGTTTGAACTTGGCTATAACGTAGAACTCCACGGAGAATATGATAGACACGTAAAGACCTACGATAGACATAAACATACGAATGAGCGAATAGGCAAGAAGTATCAGTGGATTGCTTTCCATGAATTATTAGCTAAACTGTCTGATAAATATCCGATGAGTGAGTTCGACTATAGTGGGAATGATGAAGAAATTGATGAAGTAGATAATTTTGATCTGGAGGAGTTTCTAGCTTCATTTGATACTGAGTTAGAATCAGAGGAATACACAGATGATATGACCCAAGATACTAGAGATAATTTGCATTTCCAACAACCAAAGAAGCCAAGACGCCGTAACTACAAGGATATTCCATACAGTGGTCCATGGAATCCTTTTGTAAGGGACATGGGTCTGTAAAATAAATTGTGTAACCTCTCAACTGAGATAAATTTGGCAATACTGACTACTAGATCAAAGTTGGAGG
>NZ_JAHNZO010000005.1 GCF_018998565.1 Paenibacillus oleatilyticus
TTCAGCATGAATAAAATCCTGCGAATGAGCGAGATAGAACGAGAAAACAGCATCATACTGAGGGAGGCGGACGTAAAACTCTTACGGGATATACCCCACCTCTATTTCTCTGAGATTTTCTACCGATAGGGTTTCTCAACATTCTGAACAAGGACGACCTTTTTAGGTGGTCCTTGTTTCCTTTGTGCTTATCGTTTTAGCGGTTGAAGCTTGTACCCAATGGCTAGTGACGAAATTTAACCGAAAGCTGGAAGAATGAAAAAAAGCTACCGACAATGGCTGTCAGTAGCAGCAGCTCACCGCCGTTTAAGGCGGGCTGGAATTATAGAACCGGCTCGCCCGGCCGGTCCAGACGGTATAAATTGCGATAGCGCGGATAGCGCTCCATGAGTTCGGCATGCGTGCCTCTCATTTCGACGCGGCCGTTTTCCATAAATATCATTTCGTCCATCTGCTCGGCCCCGACGAGATGGTGCGTAACCCAGATCAAGGATTTATCCCGCAGCGTATCGAAAATCGTGGACAGCAAGTCCCGCTCCGTGCGGGGATCGAGTCCGACCGTCGGCTCGTCCAGCAGCACGACCGGGGTGTCCTGCAGCAGGATGCGCGCAAGCGCGATCCGCTGGCGCTCGCCGCCCGAAAAGCGCTGCCCCGTTTCGTGCATGGGCGTCCGATAGCCTGCGGGCAGCGATTCGATCAGGGCATCCAGCTTGACGAGCTTGGCTGCCAGGCGAATGTCCTCGTCCGAGGCTTCGGGCTTCCCGAGCCGGATGTTGTTCGCCACCGAAGTATCGAACAGGTGCGGGCTCTGGTTCAAGACCGAGATGACGCCGGAGATGCCGTCGCCAAGCGAATGTGCCGGTATGCCGTTTACGGTAACTTGGCCTTCCGTAGGGACGAGCGCCCCCTGAATGAGCTTCAGCAAGGTCGATTTGCCTGCGCCGCTGCGGCCAATGATCGCGATCTTCTTTCCTTGCGGAAGATCCAGAGATACGCGGTCGATTTCCCGGCGGCTCCCGGGCTCGTACTGATAGCACGCGTTATCGACTTGAAGATGCGCTGTCGTGCAGACCGCCGCTGCCTTACGGTCGTCTTGCACCGGGGCAGGGGCGCTGCCGGCCTGCTGGCCAATCTCCGACAACCGGTTCAGCGACTCCCGGTACTGCGGCAGCTTCTCCACGGCCTCCGAAAGGGGCAGGAACACATCTGCCACCGGGAACACGACGAGCACGAAAGCGGCAATCAAGGTCGCGGCGATTCGCTGGTCGGCCGCTTGTTGGCCAGCCCAATAGATCATGGAGACGATCATGAGGCCGACCACCCCTTGGGCGATCGCATTTCTTCGCCGCGTCCAATCGCTCGTACGCCGCTCCAGTCGCGCCATTTCCGCTTCGTCGGCTTCGTAGCTTTGAATGAAGCTCACGGCTCTTCCGCTAACGACCCAGTCGTTCATCCCGAGCACCGCATCGGTCAGCTTCCGATACAGGCCGCCGCGCTGCCGCTTGATCAGCGTATGGTTCTTCCGCGTGACTGCTAAGGAAGCGACAGACAGCAAGAGACCGAGGATCAACAAATAAACGGCGGTCAGTAGCGCAAACCTTCCGTCGAAGCAGCCCAGCGCCGCAACCGACAACACGAACACGATGAAAGCGGCCGCGCCCGGAAATACGATGCGCAGATAAACGTTTTGCAGATGCTCGATATCGTCGGCCAGCACGCCTAGCATGTCGCCCGTGCGGAAGCGTGAGCGGATGAACAGCGCCTGCGGTTCGAGGAGCCGGTACAGCCGGACGCGCAGGTGCGAGATCATGCGCAGAATCGTATCATGCCCGACGAGACGTTCGACATAGTGCACGACCGCCCGGCTTGTCCCGAAGGTTCGGACCAAGACGATGGGGACGTAGACCATCAAGATGTTTTCCGGCCGCAGCGCCGACTTGGAGATGAGATAGCCGGAAGTGAACATCAGGGAAGCGGCGCACCCGGCCGTTAACGCCCCTAATGCCACAATCGCCGCGAACCGCCAGTAAAAGGCCCGCGACTCCGGGCGCAGCCAAGCTTCCCGCTTCATGATATCCCCTCCCGCTGCGATGTGATCAATTCATAGTAAATCCCTTTGTTCGCCAATAATTCCTCGTGCGTGCCGGTTTCGGCGACTCGCCCCTGATGCAGGACGATGATCCAGTCCATATCCGGCATCCAGTGCAAGCGGTGGGTCGCCAGAAACACCAGCTTATTCTCGAACAAAGAAAGCATCGTGTCTTTAACCTCGTACTCCGTCTCGATGTCCAGATGGGCGGTCGGCTCATCGAGCAGCATCACCGGCCGCCGGCTTAGAAAAGCGCGGGCCAGGGCGACGCGCTGCTCCTGCCCGCCGCTCAGCGGCCGTCCGCCATTGCCGACGATTTCCCCGCTGCCGCCCGGCAAACCGGCGACCAGTCCGGCAAGTCCGGCTGCGGCGATCGCGCGGTCGACTTCTTCCTGCGGCGCTTCCGGCGCGTAGAAGCGGACATTGTCCGCCAAGGAGCCGTGGAACAAATACGGATGCTGCGGAAAGTACGTCGTTTGGCTGAGCCAGGCCTCCGCATGCATAGAGCCAACCTTGAACTCGTCAAGCTCAATAGTCCCGGCCGTCGGATGCAGAAAACCGCCCAGCACGTCGATCAGCGTCGATTTCCCTGCGCCGCTTTCGCCGACAATGCCGATTTTCCGCAAGCCCCGGATGCGCACGGATACGTTTTGCAGCGATGGCGGTCCCTCCGGCTCATGCTGCACCTGAATCCGGGAAAGCGTCAGCTCGCTGTCGCTGCCCCAGATGTACGAAGCCGGAAGCTCGGGCGCGGCTTTTGCTCCGGACGGCCGATCCAGAATCGCCCGGATCGCCTCTCCGGCTTCTTTGCCGTTCAAGGTGGCATGGTAATCGGCCCCCGCCAAGCGGACGGGGAGGAAATACTCCGGCGCCAAAACAAGCACCGTGAGCCCCGTTACCAACATGAGGTCGCCGTTCACCAGCCGCAGCCCCAAACTGACGGCCACCGAGGCGACAGACAGCATGGCGAAGAAATCGAGCGCAAACGACGACAAGAACGCCACGCGCAGGGTGCGCATCGTCGCTGAGCGGTATTTGTCGCTCACCCGCCCGATCGTCTCGCTGTGCGAGCGGCTGCGGCCGAGCACCTTCAGCGTCTCCAGCCCGCGGAGTGAATCGACAAAATGATTCGACAAGACGCGGTAAGACTGCCACTGCTGCTGCATTTGCTTGCGCGCCGCGAGCCCGATCAAGATCATGAACGCGATGAGAATCGGCATCGTCACGAGCAAAATGACGCCTGATACGGCATCGAGCCAGAACACGTATGCCAGCACGACCGCAGGGGTCACCCCCGCGGAAGGCATGCGGGGAATCACCAGCTCCAGAAAAGTGCGGAACCGCGAGATGCCGTCCAGCACCAGCGTAACCAGATTTCCCGTGCCCTCCGTTTTGGCGAACCTGGGCCCGAGCTCGAACAGCTTCTCCATCAGTTGCTTGCGCAAGCTCGCGCCCGTCTTTTCGGCATAGCGATAGGCGATTTTCTGCTGGACGAGTCCCGTCGCCTGACGGAGCAGAAATGCGAGCAGAAACAGCAACGTGGTCCCTGTCAGCTCCTGCAGCGGCGTACCGGCGAACAGGGCGGAGACGACCTCCGCCAGCCATACCGCCTGACCCAGGATGGCGGCGCTCTGCACCAAAGTCAGCAAGGTCATGAGGACGAGAACCGGCTTGATTCCTTGATAACCGAGCAGCGCCTTTCCCATGTTAGTACTCCAGATGCTGCTTTTCGTGCACGCGCTTGTGGAAGACGAAATAGCTCCAGATTTGATAGCCGAGCACGAAAGGAAGCAGGCCCAAAGCGACATACGTCATCACGGTTAGCGAATACGGACCGGAAGCGGCATTGTGGATCGTCAGGTTAAACGCGCTGTCGATAGAACTGATCATCACCCTTGGGAACAGTCCGATGAACACGGAAACGATCGCCAGAGCGGTCACGGCTCCCGTCATGCCGAACGCCCAGCCGTCCTTCTTCTTGGCGTTAAAGGCACCAGCCAGTATGAAAGCGGCGACCCCGGCAACGGCCATGACCGTCAAAATGCTGCCGCGGACCTGGAATACGTCCGTCATCGCATAGGTCATCGCCCCAAATACCGCGAGCAGCCCCGCGAGCGGGATCAGCAGCCGGCCGCCAAGCGCGCGCGCCCGATCCTGCAAGTCTCCCGTCGTCCGCAGTGTCGTAAACATCAGGCCGTGCACGAGGCACAGCACCGTGACCGTCACTCCGCCGATGACGCTGTAGACGTTCACGATATCGAACAATCCGGCGCGCATTTCCATCTGTCCGTCGATCGGCAAGCCTTTCAGCAGGCAGGCGAAGACCACACCAAGCAGGAACGGAGGCAGCAAGCTGCCCATGAAGATGACGCCGTCCCAGGTCTGCTTCCAGCGCCGGCTGTCGACCTTGCCGCGAAACTCGAAGGCGACGCCCCGGCCGATCAAGGCCAGGAGAAGAACGACAAGCGGCGTGTTGAAGCCGCTGAACAGCGTGGCGTACCAGTTGGGGAAAGCCGCGAACATCGCGCCGCCCGCCGTCAGCAGCCAGACTTCGTTGGCGTCCCAGAACGGGCCGATCGAATTAATGAGTACGCGGCGCTGTCCGTCGGTTTTGCCCAGCAGCGACGCAGACATGCCCACCCCGAAATCGAAGCCCTCCAGAAAGAAGAAGCCGACAAACAAAACCGCTACAAGAATAAACCAAAGCTCATTTAGAGAAAGCATGTTGTCCCTCCCTGTCGAATGGATCGTCCGCATGCGCGATTTCGGCATGATCGACGGCATTCGGCCCTTTTTTGATCACCCGGATGAATAAGTAGGCCATGACAATAGCGAGCACCGTATAGGCGGCAGTGAACGAGATCAGCGAGAACAGCACCTGCCCGGCGCTGACGCTCGGGGACACCCCGTCCTCGGTGCGCATAAGCCCGAATACGGCCCATGGCTGACGGCCAATCTCCGTCATAATCCAGCCCGCAGTATTGGCGATGAACGGCATGGAGATCCCCCATACCATCGCATGCAGGAACCATTTGCCCGCTTGCTCCAGCTTGTTGCGGGCTGCGAGATAGCAGCCGTACAGGGCCAGCAAAATCATGACCGAGCCGAAGGCTACCATGATGCGGAAGCTCCAGAACGTCGTGCGCACCGGCGGAATGTAGTTGCCCGGACCGTACTTTTGCTCGTACTCCGCTTGAAGGTTTTTCATTCCCGGCACGCTGCCGGAAAACTTGCTGTACGACAAATAGCTGAGCAGATACGGCACTTTGATTTCCATCGTATTTTGCTGCTTCACCGGATCGATGAACGCCGTGACCGTCCAGGGCGCTGGATCGCTGCTCGTCTCCCAGAGGCCTTCGCTGGCCGCCATTTTCATCGGCTGGGTGGCAACCAGGTACTGCGCCTGCTGGTGACCGAACAGCGCGACAGCGACGGAGGAGATCAAGGCGATCACGATCGCGAGTTGAAACGACTTTTTGAAGAAAGACACGTCTTGACGCTTCAGCAGCTTCCAGGCGCTGATCCCGGCCACCAAGAAGGAGCCGGTCAGAAAAGCGCCGAACACCGTATGCGGGAATTCCCACCACAGTTGGCCGTTCGTGATCAGAGCGAGGAAGTCGTTCATTTCCGCTCGCCCGTTATTGACCGCGAAGCCTACCGGACGCTGCATGAAGGAGTTGGCTGCGAGAATCCAGAACGCCGACAGCGTCGTGCCGATGGACACTAGCCAGATGCAGGCCAAGTGAACTTTCTTCGACAGCCGTTCCCATCCGAAGATCCATAAGCCGATAAACGTCGATTCCATGAAGAACGCCAGCAAAGCCTCGATGGCCAGCGGAGCGCCGAAGACGTCCCCGACAAACCGCGAATAATTCGACCAGTTCATGCCGAATTGAAATTCCTGCAAAATTCCGGTGACCACGCCGACGGCGAAATTGATCAGAAACAATTTGCCCCAGAACTTGGCCATCCGTTTATATTCTTCCTGGCCTTTGACTACGTACATCGTCTCCATAATCGCAATCATCAGCGCTAATCCGATCGAGATGGGCACGAAAATAAAGTGAAAAATCGTCGTTGCGGAAAACTGTATGCGCGAGAGCATCACTACATCCATGGGATTCCTATTCCACCTTTCTCCTGAACCTGTTGTTTTGGCAAACCGTCACGGATCGTTGTGAGGATTGTCATGGTCTATCTCTATTGTGAGGAAAGCTTGTCCCGGAATATATGATCTAGATCACAGTGATCCCGGGAATTCGTTTGTGAAAAATCGAACTTTTGAACTATTTTGGAACATTTCCCGATTCATTTTCAGACATGCTATAATTTAGGGATCGTAGCATAGGAACGGCAGCAGGGGGTGGGACGAATGATTGGAAGCGTATACCGGAGATACATTAAAAACAACTTGTTCATGAAGCTGCTGCTTTCGTTTGCCCTCATTACGATTCTGACCATCATCACGCTCTCGTACATGATGTATCACGTGATGTCGCAATCTGTCGTACAGCGGGAGATGGACAACCAGAAGAAGGCGATGGAAAGCGTAAACGCGTTTTTGAGCGAAAAATACGAGTCGGTGCAATCGATGGTGCTTGGCGTATACCGCGATCCGAGGCTGGCTGCGGACATCTCGTATTTCCTGCAGCATGATTTTCGGGATTATATCGAGCACGGCTTGAACCGATATTATGAAGAAGATGTCGCTCCGTACGGCCTGTCCTATTTTGCCAACCGGCTTGAGGACGATCCGGATATCCGGAATCTGATGCTGTACAGCGGGGAGAAGCAGTCCTTGTATGTGTATAACCGGCAAAAATCGGCGAAGCTTCATGTGACCAATGCCGTCCACTCGTATGTCCCGGACGCGATGGCGCTGGACAACAAGAACGTCTCCGTCCCGAATCCGTGGGTACGCAAGGAAATCGATCAATGGGACCCCCGGCTGTTTGCCGTCCGGGCGGTCATGAACGACAAAAATTCGCTGAAATATGTCGGGCAGCTTTTGATTTATTTCGATTCCGACGGCATTTGGAAGTCGCTGGCCAGCTACAAAGAGACGCTCAAGGGGACCATTCTCGTGCTGACCCCGGACGGCAATGTGATTTTCGATTCCTCGGGCACGTATTACGGCAAGTCTTATCCTTATATGAACCAAATTCAGCAGGAGACGGGCATGCTGGAGCAGGAATCGTATATCACGACGCTGGCGCAAAACCAGGCGGGCTACGTCGTGGTCGGTACGATTCCGAAGCAGGAGATCGCGGCCGCTTCCCAAGGCTGGAGACGGACGATCATCATCGCCAGCGTGCTGGGCATTCTGATTGCTATTCTGTTTCCGTCGCTCGTCGTGATCAATTTCGCCAAGCGGACGAACAAAATTATCCGGTTCATGAAAAAGGTAGAGACCGGAGACCTGACCTCGCGCATCATCGAGCCGAAGGAAGACGAGCTGGGCCAAATTTCCCGCAGCTTCAACGATATGCTGGACGAGCTGAACCGCTATATCGAGCGGGTATATAAAGCGGAAATCCGGCAAAAGCATACGGAATTCGCCGCGCTTCAGGCGAGGGTCAATCCGCATTTTCTATATAATACGCTCGAAGTGATCCGGATGCGGGCGATCTCCCAGGGCGCGCATGACGTGGGCGAGATGATCTTCAGCCTGTCGGCGCTGTTCCGCAACGTGGTGCAGCAGAAGGCCGTCTATACGCTCAAGGACGAGCTGGAGGCGTGCCGTCTGTATTTGGAGCTGTTCCGTATCCGGTATAAAGATCGATTTACTTACGCCATCGAATGTGACCGGGAGCTGTATGGGATTCCCGTCGTCAAAATGTTCCTCCAGCCGATCATCGAAAACTACATCGTTCACGGCATTGAGGCGGACCGGGACGATAACCGCGCCATCATCCGGTTCTCCCGGGAGAACGGGACGATTCGCGTCCGGGTGGAGGACAACGGCAGAGGGATCGAGCCGCAGCGGCTCGAGGAGATCAAGGAAGCGCTCGGAGCGCCGGAAGAGGTCGGCGGCTCGTTCGGACTGAGGGTCGTCTACGAGCGGCTTAAACTGCTGCATGGAAACAGGGCCGGGATGGAGCTGAAGAGCAAGCCCGGGGCCGGTACGACCGTGACCGTGTGGTTCCCGGAAAAGGAAGGAGCAGGAGAATCCGATGTATAGAGTGTTTTTGGTGGATGACGAGCCTTTCATTATTGAAGGGCTGTACGATATTATCGACTGGGCCGCGTTGGGGCTCGAAATCGTCGGTCACGCGGGGAACGGGCAGAAGGCGCTGGACGCCTTGAAGCGCACGCCCGCCGACATTCTGATAACGGATATCTCGATGCCGGTCATGACGGGGCTGGAGCTTGTCCGCGCCGTCCGCGAATGGAATCCGGGCCTGAAGGTCATCATCCTGAGCGGCTTCAACGAGTTCGATTATTTGAAGGAAGGCATGCGGCTTGGGATCGAAAATTATTTGCTCAAGCCGATCGACGTGCAGGAGCTTCGCTCCACGCTGACCACGACGACGGACAAGCTGAACGCCGCGCAAGCCGAGCGCGTCTTGGGCGAACAGGACATGCGCATTCTGAAGGAGCACATTATGCACCGGTGGCTGACCGGCCAGATTGCGCCGAACGAATTCGACGAGCGTGCCGAGCTGCTGCAATTGCAGCTGAACCGGTCCTATGTGCTTGTGGCGCTCGTCCGTTTTCCGGAGGGAGACGCGGGAGACGCCGACCTCGCCGCGGAACAGAGGCTGCCGGGCTTGTCGGTGATTCCGTTCCATAATATGGACGGCGAGCTGGTCGTCGTCTTTACGCTGGACGAGGCGGCGGAGGGCAAGCGTGCCGCGCTGGAGATGCTGGCCCGGATGAAGGCGGATTGCGCCGCGGCTTCCCGGTCTTGCCGCATTTCGCTCGGCAGCGTGGAGCGGCTGCCTTACGAGGCGGCGCAAAGCTATGCGCATGCGAAGAAGGCTCAGGAGTTTTTCCTGCTGTATCCCGACCGCGACATTCTCGATTATGAAGAGGTCGCTGTTTCCGACGGGACGGCGGGACTCGATTTTCCGCTGGACTGGGCGGAATATTCCAAGCTTATTTTAGCCAAAGATAAAGATAGCTTGCTCGCCCGCATCGATCAGGATTACGAGCGGCTTCTGGCGCAGGAGGGCATGACGCCCGCCCGGCTCCAGCAAATCTCCATCGAGCTGATGATCCGGTTCAAGATGGAGCTGAAAGCGATTAAGCATACGGATTCGTCCGAGCTGTATCAGGAAGCCTTCGACCGCGTGCTGCATGCCGGAACGGTGGACAGGATGGCCGACGCCGTGAAGACGGTGGCGGGCTTAACCGTCGATTCGTTGATCCAGGACGTCCGCAGCCCCGTCATTCAGCAGGTGCTGAAGCTGATTCACGACAGCTATGCCGAAGAGCTGTCGCTGAAGACGCTCAGCGGGCAGTTCAATATTCATCCGGTGTATCTCGGCCACCTGTTCCATAAGGAAACGGGCGAGAACTTTACGGAGTATATCAACAAGTACCGCATCGAGAAGGCGAAGACGCTGTTGAAAGAGACGCATCTGAAAGTTCAGGAAATCGCCAAAACCGTCGGGTATTGGGAAACCAGTTATTTTTACAAACAATTCAAAAAATATGTCGGGATTTCTCCGACGGATTACAAAGGGCTGCTGTGAAGGGTGAAAACCGGCAGACCCTTTCTTTATTTTGTACAGCATACCTTTAGTTTCTTGCCTATTTGTAAATGCTTTCTTGAGTTAATGTAAAGGTAGCCATTGAAACGATTCAACGGCTGCTTGAAAGAAAAAGGGAGGTATCTGCGAACATGAAAATGAAAAAAAGAAGCCTGTTTGCCGGACTGGCGCTCATGCTGTCTGCTTCGGTCGTTCTGACCGCATGCGGAGGCAGCAAGGATAGCGCGCAGGACGCAGGAGGCGCCGCGGGCAAACCTGTTGAGCTGATTTGGTATACGATCGGTACGCCTCAAAAGGACGTTGACCGGGTCATGGAAGAGGTCAGCAAATATACGAAAGAAAAAATCGGGGTTACCGTCAAAATGAACATGATCGACTTTGGCGATTACTCGCAAAAAATGCAGGTCATGACCGCTTCCGGTACGCCGATGGATATTATGTTCACGTCTTCCTGGGCGTTCGACTACGTTCAGAACGCAAGAAAAGGCGCGTTCATGAAGATCGACGATCTGCTTGAGAAACAAGGCAAAGGCATCAAGGACATGCTTGATCCCGCCTTCTTAAGCGGTTCCAAAGTCGACGGCCACAACTACGGCATTCCGGCCAACAAAGAGCTGCCGGCGCAAGAGGTATGGCGCTTCAACAAGCAACTGCTCGACAAGTACAACCTCGACATCAAGAACGTCAACTCGCTGGAAAGCCTGGAGCCGCTCTTGAAAACGATTAAAGAAAAAGATCCGGGCGTTATTCCGTTCTCCGTCGACAAAAACTACGGCGTCTTCGTACCTTACGACTACGTGATCGAGAAAATGCCGATGGCGGTCAGAGTCGACAACCAAGACTACAAGGTCGTCAACATCCTGGACACGCCGGAAATGAAGCAAACGCTCCAAACGATGCACAAATATTACAAAGCCGGCTACATTCCTACGGAAGCGGCAACGATGGTTTCCTCGACGGACGTTCAAAAAACCGGCAAATGGTTTGCAGACAAAGCAACGACGCAGCCATTCGCGGACAACCTGTGGACGGCAAGCTACGGATATCCGGTCGTCTCCACGCCAGCCAGCCCGGCTTACATCTACAACTGGTCCGTTATGGGCTCGATGCAAGCGATTTCGGCGAACTCCAAAAATCCGGAGAAGGCGATGGAGTTCCTGAACCTGCTGAACACCGATCCGGTGCTGCGCAACATGGTCGACTCCGGGATCGAAGGCGTGCACTACAAAAAAGTCGGCGACGACGTGATGGAAAACCTGCCGGAATCGAAAAACTACGATATGCCGACGTTCTCGCTGGGTAACCTGATGATCACGTACCTGAACCCGACCGATCCGAAGGACAAATGGGATGGCTTCAAGAAATTCAACGCTACCGGTAAGCCTGCCGCGCTGCTCGGCTTCAACTTCGACCCGTCCAAAGTGACGAGCGAAATCGCAGCGGTACAGAACGTCAAAGAAGAATTCTGGGCGCCGCTGATGACCGGTACGGTCGATCCGGATCAAATTATTCCGCAGGCCAACCAAAAGCTGAAAGCTGCCGGCCTCGACAAAATCATGGAAGAAGCACAGCGTCAAATCGATGCATGGAAAGCTACTAAAAAATAATCAAGCTTCAAAAGGCAACAGAGCTTCTTGACCGAAGCTTTGTAGGTGAACGATAAGAACGGGACTCAGGGCGAATGGCATTCATTCGCCCCGTCTCTTTGAACGCGAGGGGTGATGAATGTGAAGGGTGTGCTCAAGGATCTCAGTCGGAACAAAGCCTTGCTTCTCATGGTGCTTCCCGCCACGATCTGGTTTCTTTTCTTCTCTTACCTGCCGATGGCCGGGACGATTATCGCTTTTAAGGAATACCGGTATCACCGCGACGGGTTTCTGGCCAGCATTGTGAACAGCAAGTGGGTCGGGCTCAAAAACTTCGAATTTCTGTTCAGCACGAAGGACGCTTTTCTCATTACGCGGAACACGCTGCTGTATAACGCCGTATTCATCGTAATCGGCCTGGTTCTGGCGGTGGGGCTGGCTATCATCTTGGCGGAGATCGCCAACAAGAAGCTGGCCAAGCTGTATCAGACCGGGATGTTCCTGCCGTATTTCTTGTCCTGGGTTATTGTCGGGTATTTTGTATTCAGCTTCCTTAGCTTCGACAAAGGCATGATCAACCAAATCGCTAAAACGTTCGGGCTTACCGCCACGCAGTGGTATAACGATCCGACGTATTGGCCGCTTATTCTGACGCTCGTCTTTCTGTGGAAGTCGATCGGCTACAACAGCGTCGTGTACTTGGCGGCCATCATGGGGATTGACAAGTCGCTGTATGAGGCGGCAATGATCGACGGAGCGAACAAATGGCAGCAAATCCGCCACATTACGGTGCCGATGCTGACGCCGCTGATTACCATTTTGACGCTGCTTGCGATCGGACGTATTTTTTACGCGGATTTCGGGCTGTTCTATCAGGTGCCGCGCAACTCGGGAACGTTGTATTCGGTTACCAACGTTATCGACACGTATGTGTACCGGGGTCTGAAGTTTACCGGGGAAATCGGTATGAGTACCGCGGCCGGTTTGTATCAGTCGTTCGTCGGTTTCGTGCTCGTCATTACCTCCAATGCCATTGTTCGCAGATTCAATAAAGACAACGCATTGTATTAATCCATATGGAAAAAGGAGGAGATGACCGTGTCTGCGCGAACGATGAAACGAAGCCGGGATTTTCATCATTTGTCTCCGGCTTGGAACGTGATTTTTAACCTGATTGCCGGTTTTTTGGCGATTGCGTGCGTGTTTCCTTTCGTGTTCGTTACGATCATTTCGTTTACGGACGAAGGGACGCTGGCGCGCAACGGCTACCGGATCATTCCGGAAAAATGGAGTCTGGAAGCTTACCGCTACGTGTTTAAAGCCGGGGATCAGTTGCTGCGGTCCTACGGTGTCACCATTGCTGTTACCGTGATCGGTACGCTGCTCAGCATGATTATGATTGCGCTGTTCGCCTACGCGATCTCGCGCAAAAGCTTCAAATACCGCAATTTCTTTTCGTTTTTCGCTTTCTTTACGATGCTGTTCAACGGCGGGCTCGTCCCGACCTATATCGTCGTCACGCAGCTGCTTGGACTGAAGGACTCCATCTGGGGACTCATTCTGCCGCTGGCCGTGAACGCCTTCTACATCATGATTATGCGGACGTTCTTCTCCACGAGCGTACCGGATGCCATTATCGAATCGGGAAAAATCGACGGTGCGGGCGAATTCGGGATTTTCTTCCGCCTGGTTCTGCCCTTATCGCTTCCGGGGCTCGCGACGATCGGCTTGTTCAGCACCCTCGGGTACTGGAACGACTGGTTCAACGCGCTGCTCTATATTGACAAGCCAAGCTTGGTGCCGCTGCAATCCATGCTGATGCGGATCGAGACGAGCATGCAGTTTATTTTGCAAAATACGAGCAATCCGTCGATGGGCGTAGCCGTATTGCAATCGCTGCCGCAGGATACGTCGCGGATGGCGATGGTCGTGCTGGCGACGGGGCCGATTGTGTTCGCGTACCCGTTCTTCCAACGGTATTTTATTCAAGGGTTGACGGTTGGAGCGGTGAAGGAGTAAGGAAGTTTTTTATCGGGTAGGGGCGGCGGCGGGCGGTGGGGTATCCACTTCCGGTCGCTCTTGTCCGCAGGAAATCTTTATTTTAAGCCGCTTGGCGGCGGATATTTCCCGCGGACAAAGGCGAACGCTATCGCTCCTCCAGTGGATACCCCACCGCGTGCTACTGCAGCTGTGCGAGTACCCGAAAACCAAAAAAACAAAAACTTCCTTTCTCCTTCGGTGAGTAGTAGAAAAAATGGAGGTTGACGGACGAGATGGAACAATTCAGATTACCTAAAATTCCGATCCCTGCGATGGAGCTGCCGCGGGCGGTGCAGGACGTGCTGGCGGAAGCGGAGGTCAAGCTGGCTCATCGTCCCAAGCTGCTGCAATTGTTTAAAAATTGCTTCCCGAACACGCTGGCGACGACGACGAAACGGATGGAAGACGGAACGACGTTCATTATTACCGGCGATATTCCGGCGATGTGGCTGCGCGATTCCGTAGAGCAAGTGATTCATTACGTGCCGCTGGCGAAGAACGACCCGGACCTGCAGCAACTGATCGCCGGACTGATTAAACGGCACATTCAATATATCCATATCGATCCGTATGCCAACGCCTTCAACGAATCAGCGAACGACTGGCACTGGAATACGACGGACGAGACCGAAATGTCCCCGTGGGTGTGGGAGCGCAAGTTTGAGCTCGATTCGATCTGCTTCTCGATGCGTTTGGCTTACAAGTACTGGAAGGAAACGGAACGGACGGACATTTTCGATACGAACTTCAAGTCCGCGATGCGCAAAACGGTCGACCTGTGGAAAACGGAGCAGCGCCACTTCGAGCTGTCGCCGTACCGCTTCATGCGCAATAACGACGTGCCGACGGATTCGCTGCGCAACAACGGCCTGGGCATGCCGGTGAATTACACGGGGATGATCTGGTCGGGCTTCCGTCCGAGCGATGACGCTTGCGATTTCCACTACAACATTCCGTCGAACATGTTCGCGGTCGTGACGCTGCGGCAGATGCGCGAGATGGCCGAATGGGTGTTCCGCGATCTGGCGTTTGTCGACGAGTTGAAGAAGCTGGAAGCGGATGTCGATCACGGCATTCAGCTGTACGGCATTTATCGCCATCCGGAGTTCGGCCCGATTTACGCTTACGAAACGGACGGCTTCGGCAACTACTGCCTGATGGACGACGCCGGGACTCCGGGACTCATGTCGATTCCGTATATCGGCTATACGACACCGGACGATCCGATTTATCAAAATACGAGACGGTTTGCCCTGAGCAAGCAAAATCCGTTCTATTATGAGGGCAAAGTAGCGAAAGGCATTGGCAGCCCACACACGCCGCCGGATTATATTTGGCACATGGCGCTGTCGATGCAGGGGCTGACGGCGGTGACGAAAGAGGAGAAGCTGGAAATGCTCGCGATGCTGGAGGCGACGGACGCGGATACCGGCTTTATGCATGAAGGCTTCCATGCGGACGACCCGACGATCTTCACGCGCAGCTGGTTTGCATGGTCCAACAGCTTGTTCTCGCTGCTTGTATACGAAGCGATGAAGGATGGGATTGTATGACGCGGCCAATCGTCATTTTCTACGATCCGGGCTTTCCGCTCGGCGAAGGGATGCAGGTCGATGCTGGACAATTGCAGGGCGTGGGGCAGGTCGTCCCGGCGGACCGCTTGGCGGAGGCGCTGAGCTCCGCCGAGGGCGGCTGCTTCGTCAACCTGCATGCGCCGTATTTTCCGAAAGCCGCTTGGCCCGCGATTCTCGGCTTTCTCCGGCAGGGCGGCGGGCTCATTAGCGCCGGAGGCGCGCCGTTCAAGCGTCCGGTCCGGGCGGAGAACGGAGGCTGGCATGTGGAAGCCGAGCAAACGGCTTACCATCAGCAGCTCCATATTCATGAGGTGCTGCGGGTCGATGCGGCTCCAGTAGAGAAGCTGGCAGCCACAACCAACATTCCGCTGCTGGCCGGCAAGGAAGCGCTGCTTACGATAGCGGACACGTGGAATCTGGTGCCGCATGTGACGAAGAGCAGCGATTTGCCGCATCAGATGGGCTCTGCTGGACCGATGGACACGCATATATATCCGCTGCTGAAAGGCATCTCGGCCGAAGGCCGGGAGGTGGCTGCACCGGTCGTGCTCTGGGAGCAAACGAAGGGCCCCTTCACCGGAGGCCGCTGGCTGTTCGTCCATCTGCCGCTGACCGCGGCATTCTGGAACGAGGGCGGGGCCGAAGCGCTGAAGGAATGGGCCGCGTTTTGCGCCAAAGGCGTGACCGAGCTGTGGATCAAGCCGAATTACGCTTCGTACGAGCCGGGCGAGCGGGCGATGCTTACGCTGCAAACGCAGCGGATCGGGCAGGGGACCGGATCGGGCGACGGGGCTTGGAAATTCTCGGTTTCCCTGGAGCACGAGGCAGGGCAAGTCTCCTGGAAGCACCGCTTTGAGGCGGACGTCACGGAGGAGCTGAATATTCACCGCATTTCTGTCCCGCTTGAAATCCAGAGCGGCTTTTACCATATCGTCTGTCAGGCGCAAGCGCCGGACGGCGAGACGCGCATCCTGCGGCAGGGCTTCTGGGGCATGGACGCCAAGCTGCTGGCCACAGGCACGCCGGTCAGTTGCGGCCGGGACTATTTCGTCAAGGACGGACGGCCGCTGCCGGTCGTCGGGATGACATACATGACATCGGACGTGGCGCGCAAGTTTTTATTCCTGCCGAATGCGGCCGTATGGGACCGCGACATGGCACAGATGAGGAAAGCCGGGATCAACTGGATTCGGACCGGCATTTGGACGGCGTACCGCAACATCATGCAGGTCGACGGGCACGCTTCCGAAGAGGTGCTGCGTTCGATCGACGCCTTCCTGCTCACGGCAAAGAAGCATGATTTGCAGATCACCTTCACGTTCTTTTCGTTCACGCCGGAGCCTTGGGAGGGCCTCAACCCTTACCTCGACCCGCGCAGCGTGGAAGCGCAGAAACGGTTCGTGCGTTCGATCGTCTCGCGGCATAAGGATACGAAGCATGTCGACTGGGATTTGATCAACGAGCCGTCGATGTTCGACCCGCCGCAGATTTTCTCCGACGGCCCGCGGTCGTGCCGCGATCCGTTCGAGCTGGCGGCTTACCGCGAATGGCTGAAGCAGCGGCACGGCTCGATCGCGCGGCTGCAAGAGCGCTGGAACATGTCGCCGGTGCAGCTGCCGGATTTTGAAGCGGCGGTACCGCCGGAGCCGGAAGAGATTAACTTCAACGTGCAGGATATGCACCAAGGAAAAAAAGGCACCCGCTGGCTCGACTACGCGCTGTTCTCGATGGAGATGCACAACCGGTGGGCGAAGCAGCTCTACGACGCAATCAAGGACGTCTGCCCCGACCATATGGTCGTCGTCGGACAGGACGAAGCTTTGGGCGCGCAGCGGCCGTCGCCGTTTTTCTACGCGGAGGCGTCGGATTACACGACCGTTCACTCGTGGTGGCTGAACGATCATCTGGTCTGGGACGGCATCTTTGCGAAGACGCCGGATAAGCCAAATCTCGTGCAGGAGACCGGCATCATGTACGTGGAGACGCCGGACGGACGGGCGAAGCGCTCGGAGACGGAGCTGCGCAGCATCCTGGAGCGCAAATACGCTTATGCTTTCTCGACGGGCGGCGCGGGGGCGGTTCATTGGATTTGGAACACCAATTTCTATATGGACAATGCCAACGAATCGCACATCGGGGCGCTGCGGGCGGACGGAACGGAGAAGCCGGAGGCGGACGTTTCCTATGATTTCGGCCGTTTTATGGAAGAAATCCGGGATTTGTTCCAAGGCCGCAAGCTGGAAGAGGTCGCCGTCGTCTTCCCGTATTCCAACGACTTTTCCAACCGGAAATTGGCGTTCGATGCGACGACCCGTCTGACGCGTATGCTGTCCTACGAGCTGAAAGTTCCTTTCCGCGGAGTCGGGGAATACCATCTGGATTCACTCGCCGAAGTACCGGCGAAGCTGATCATCCTGCCGAGCGCACATAATATAGATAGCGAAGCGTTTGCGAAATTGATCGCCATTGTACGGGCTACCGGAGCGACGCTGCTCGTCACCGGTCCTCTCGGACTGGATGCTTACTGGCAGCCGGAAGAGCGTCTTAAGGATGCGGTCGGCTCTTACCGTTCGGCCAACGTGCGGCGCGAAGAAATGCTGGAGCTCGACGGCCGCTTGCTGCCTGTCTCGTTCGGGCAGCGCCGGATCGCCGAGGTGGCGAAGGAAGTTCGAACGGATGAGGCTGCTGAGGCGAAAGCCGACAAGCTGATCGACGTTCCACTCGGTTCGGGGCGGCTCCTCTGGTGCCCGCTGCCGGTCGAATTGAACGAGCGCGCCGAGCCGCTTGCGATGCTGTACCAGCACGCGCTGACGGTGGCGGGCTTCCGCGCGGAGCTGGAATGGCTTCGCGGCGGCGGATTCCCGGGCGTGTACGGACGGAAGCTCGCTTTCCAAGACGGCGCACTGTTCGTCTTCGTGTCCGAATTCGCCTTCGATACCGATGTTGAAGTGAAGGACCCGGTTACGGGCCGTCGGTATTCGTTTGTGCTGGAGAAAGAGCGTTCGGTGCTGTTCGCGGTCGACCGGGAAGGACGCTTGAAGTCCGTGTACCGGCCGAAGGAAGTTCATATCCAAGTGACCGGAGAGTAATCCGGGGAGGAGGCGTCACAAGCCATGAGCAAAAAAAGAACCGCGCATATCATTTCCCATACGCACTGGGACCGGGAATGGTATCTGCCTTATGAAAAGCATCATATGCTGCTGATCCAGCTGATGGACACGCTGCTTCATACGCTTGAGCGCGATCCGGAGTTCAAGAGCTTTTATTTGGACGGCCAGACGATTATTTTGGAGGATTATCTCCAGGTGCGGCCGGAAAAAAAGGAGCAGCTTGAAGCGTACATCCGGGAAGGCCGCATTCATATCGGGCCTTGGTACATTTTGCAGGATGCATTCCTGACGAGCAGCGAAGCGAACCTGCGCAATCTGCAGATCGGGCATCAAGACGCTGCACGGTACGGGACGATCGCCAAGGTCGGCTATTTCCCCGACACGTTCGGCAACATGGGGCAGGCACCGCAAATTTTGCGCCAGGCCGGTATCGACAACGCGATGTTCGGCCGCGGCGTCAAGCCGACGGGCTTCAACAATACCGTGTCCGATTCGGACTACGAATCGTCGTTCTCCGAGCTGCTCTGGGAAGGCCCGGACGGCTCGCGGGTGCTTGGCATTTTGTTCGCGAACTGGTACTGCAACGGGATGGAGGTTCCGACGAACGAGAAGGAAGCGAAGGAATACTGGGAGCGGAAGCTGGCGGATGCCGAGAAATACGCTTCCACCGGGGAGCTGCTGTTCATGAACGGATGCGACCACCAGCCAATCCAGCAGGACTTGTCCGAGGCGATCCGCACGGCGCGGAAGCTGTTCCCGGACACCGACTTTGTCCACTCGAACGTGGCGGATTATTTGCAGGCCGTGAACCGGTCTTTGGACCGGGAGCTGTCCGTGGTGAAAGGCGAGCTGCGCAGCCAGCGCACGGACGGATGGTCGACGCTGGTCAATACCGCGTCCGCCCGCGTTTACTTGAAGCAGATGAACCAGCGGGGGCAGGCGCTGCTGGAGAAAGTGGCCGAGCCGCTGGCGTCCTTCGCACACTTGCTGGGTAAAGAGTATCCGCACCATTTGTTCACGTACGCTTGGAAAACGTTGATGCAGAACCACCCGCACGACAGCATCTGCGGCTGCAGCGTAGACGAGGTGCACCGCGAGATGGTGACCCGTTTCGACAAAAGCCGCCATGTGGCCGAGACGATCGTCGACGACAGCAAGCGCGTCATCGCTGAAGCCGTCGATACGTCCGTCTTCGCCCGCATGGGCGCGGAGGCGCGTCCGCTCGTCGTCTTCAATACGACGGGCTGGGAGCGGACCGGAGTCGTCACCGTGGAGCTGGACGCGGAGCGCTTGTATTTCCGCGACGGCTTCCCGCTGGACGAGATGAGCCGCCGCATGCAGGCGCTGGACGTTTCCGGCCGCACGCTGGTCGATGCGGAAGGCCGCGCCGTACCGTTCACGATGCAGGATCTGGGCCTGCAGTTCGGATACGACCTGCCGGACGACAAGTTCCGTCAGCCGTATATGTGCCGCAGGGTGAGCCTCACCTTCGAGGCGCAGAACGTGCCTGCGCTCGGTGTCGCCGCGTACGCGTGGCTCAAATCGGCCGATACGGCTTCGTCTCCGGCAGCCGATGCCGCTTCGCTGCTGAACGGCGACCGGGTGATGGAGAATGCCCTGCTTCGCGTCGAGATCGCGGAGGACGGCTCCCTCGCCGTGACGGACAAGCAAACGGGCCGCACGTTCCGCGATTTGGGCGTGTACGAGAACACCGGCGATATCGGCAATGAGTACATGTATAAGCAGCCGAACGGCGAGACGACGCTGACGACGAAAGGGCTGAAGGCGGACATCCGCGTCGTCGAGGATACGCCGTACCGTGCGACGGTGGAAATCGTGCACGAATGGTCGGTTCCGGCATCGGGCGATGCCGTGTTCGAGCAGGAGAAGCGGGAGCTGGTCTATTTCCCGCACCGCCAAGGGCAGCGCGTCAAGGATATGGTGCCGCTCACGATCCGCACGCAGGTCAGTTTGAGCCGCAGCGGACGGGGTGTCGAGCTGCAGGCGTCCTTCAACAACCAGGCGAAGGATCACCGGCTGCGCGCGCTCTTCCCGACCGACGTGGAGACGGCGGTACACCGCGCGGATTCGATCTTCGAGATTGCGACGCGGGACAACGAACCGGCGGCGGAGTGGGAAAATCCGAGCAATGCGCAGCATCAGCAAGCGTTCGTCGATGTGAGCGGAGCAGGGGCGGGCCTCACGATCGCCAACCTCGGACTTCAGGAGTACGAAGTGCTGCGGGACGGACGCAATACGATTGCCGTCACGCTGCTTAGATCCGTCAGCGAGCTTGGCGATTGGGGCTTGTTCCCGACGCCGGAGGCGCAATGTCTCGGCGAGCAAACGGTTCGGCTGGAGATTATTCCGCATAGCGGCGACGGCTCGGCTTCGGGCGCTTTTGCCGAGGCGTACCTATTCCAGATTCCATGGACGGTTTGCCAAACCGGCGTGCACGGCGGTCCGATCGCTTCGGGCTATGCCCCGTACCGCTGGGAAGGCGGCGCGCTTGCGTTCTCGTCCATGAAAGTGAACGAGGCTTCCGGCGATCTCATGCTGAGATGGTTCAACATGGAGGCGGCCGGAACGGAGCTGGGGCTGCATTCGGCCCGCGGCGCGGAATCGGTCTACAAAAGCAACGTCTTGGAAGAAGCGGGAGCGCTCGTTTCGGAGGGTCCGAGCCTGTCTCTGCCGGTCGGTCCTTACGAGATTGTTACGCTGGGCGTTAAGCGCAAATAAGATATATGCTGCAGGGCAGTCTAAACCCCGAGAATCGGGGTTTAGGCTGCTTTTTTTGTGTCTGCTTTTCCAAAAAAGACACTTGAAGTACACATCGCGTTCTTATAATGGAAGAGATGATGAGAACGGAGGCAAAAAGCATGAATCCACAGCAATACCGACCGGCTTCTGCAGACGGCCAAGAACAGCTTCAACCATTCCGCAGCTTCGTCGAATCGCTGCACGAACCGATCTACCGGCTTGCGTACCGGCTGCTCCAAGACCGCGAGCTTGCGGCGCAGGAAGTGGAGCGTGCGTTCGTCGAGGTATTTCGTAGACATACAGAGGAAGGGTTTTCGCGGACGACCGGTTCGATGAGGACGACTGCCTACCGGGTACTTATTCACCGGTGCAAGATGGCGAAAGCTGCGGGCAAACGCAGGCTGAAGCCGCGCAAGCTCAGCCCCCGTACGATTCTCGAAGCCGTTGATGCGCTGCCGGATGAGGTGAGGCTGATCGTCTCGCTGAAGTACGAATGCCAGCTATCCTATGAAGAGATCGGGGAAATTCTGGAGATGTCCCCGGAGCGTGTAAAAAAAGGCGTTTGGCGCAGCAGGGAACGGTTAAGCGAATGGATGGAGGAGCCCCGCTCCCCTTTGAGCTTCGGGGTAATTATGCATTAATCCAAGACCTTGGGACAGTAAAGCTTCCGTACAGGTCTTGGATTTATTTTTTTCTGCGGGACGATTTCAGCCCCGGTAAACGTAAGAAGGCGGCGCTTCGACAGAAGTCGCAGCTTCGTTGACCCTGGCAACAGCGTCCGAGATCAAGCTGTGGTGAGGCGACTGACGGCATACCGGGTCCGTCTGCCGGGCATCGCCGGTGAGCAGGTAGGCTTGGCAGCGGCAGCCGCCGAAGTCCTCGAAGCGGCGGTCGCAGCTGCGGCACGGCTCCGGCATCCAATCCGTGCCGCGAAAGGCGTTCAGCGCGGCGGATTCGGACCAGATCGAAGCGAGGCTCCGGTCCCGGACCGAATCGAACGTGAGCGTCTCGATGCTCGAAGCGGCAGGGCAGGGCAGCACTTTGCCGCTCGGAGACACGGTGAGCGAGATTCGGCCCCAGCCTCCCATACAAGGCTTCGGGAACTCGGCGTAATAATCGGGGACGACCCAGATCAGCTCCATCCGCTTGCCGATCCGCTTCTTTAGTTCGTCAAAAGAGGCTTCGGCCGTCTTGAGCTGCTCCTTCGTCGGCATGAGCGTTTCCCGGTTGACGAGTGCCCAGCCGTAATACTGGGTGTTGGCCAGCTCCAGCCGTGACGCCCCCCAGGAGAGGCAAAGCTCGACGATCGCCTCCAGCTCCCCGATATTGTGCCGGTGCAGAACGACATTCATATTCAAAGGAAGGCCTGCGGCCCGGATGAGCGCGGCAGCTTGCCGTTTCTTGTCGAACGCCTTGAAGCCGGCGATATGGTCGGACAGGCCGGGGCTCGCCGCTTGAAGGCTGAGCTGCAGGCTGTCGACCCCGGCTTCCGCCAACCGGCGGAGCCGTGCTTCGGTCAGCCCAACGCCGCTTGTGATCAGGTTCACGAATAGGCCGAGCGAACGCGCCCGTTCGATGAGCAGCTCGGTGTCGGCCCTCAGCAGCGGCTCCCCGCCCGTCAGGTGCAGCTGGACGACGCCCAGCCCGGCGGCTTCTTCCAGGACGCGGAGCCATACGTCGGTAGGCAGCTCGTTGTCCCGCCGCTCCAGCTCCTGCGGATTGGAGCAGTACGGGCAGCGGAGGGGACAGCGGTGAGTCAGTTCGGCGGTTAGCGCATACGGCAAGCTTAGATCCATCGTTCCACCCAGCCTTCCTCTACGGCCTCCGTTAAAAATTCAGTAATGTCGTTCTGCAGACCGGTTTGCCCGTACTTCGCTTCCAGCTCGCGCGCCAGCTCCCCGACGGTTCGCCGCCCGTCGCACAGCCGCAAAATCGCTCCGGCGGTCTCATTCAATTGAACGACACGCTCCGGGAGCAGCAGCAGCTCCTGCTTGCGCAGCGCGTCGAATTTCAGGCGGGCGGGGGGACGAATGGCCGGCCGTTCCTGCAGCCCCCAGCTCATGCGCGGCTCTCCGCATCCGGGTAAGCGAGCTGCAGGGCATCAAGGAGCGACCACAGCACGTCGCACTTGAACGAGAGCGCGGCGACCGCCCGTTCCTGATCGCGGCGGGTGCGGCATTCGCGCAGCACGAGCTCCAGCCCGTGATCGGCGTCGCGCGGCGCTTGGTGGAGCCGGGTGTGGAAATAGTCGAGCCCCTGCGGACGTATCCACGGATACAGCTCCTCGAAGACGACGATACGCCGGGAGACGAGCGTCGGCGCGAACAGCTCCGTCAGGGAGGAAGCGACGGCCTCGGGCCACGGCTTCAGCCGGCAGAAGTTGACATATGCGTCGACGGCGAAGCGGACGGCAGGGAGCACGAGCCGCTCGCTGAGCAGGTCCTCGCGGGAGATATCGACGGCTTCCCCAAGGCGAATCCACGCTTCGATACCGCCTTCGTCCCCCTCGCGGCCATCGTGGTCGATGATACGCTGCAGCCAGCGGCGCCGGTCCTCCCGGGTAGGCAGCTTGGCCAGGATGAGCGCGTCTTTGACCGGGATGTTTTGCTGATAATAAAACCGGTTGGCAACCCAGGCCCGAAGCTGCTCCGGGCTGAGCTTTCCCTCGTGCATGCGGATGTGATAGGGATGCTTGTCGTGATACCGCTGCTCGCCGACCCGGCGCAGCCGCATCAAGAACTCGTCGTTCGACCATGGCTCGCTCATCGTCATACCTCCAGCTCCATGCCGTCGTATCCGATTTCGATGCCGAGCGCAAGCAGCGTGTGGCATTCGGACGACGCGGGATTCAGTATCGGATTGGTGTTGTTGATGTGTACATAGATTTTACGCGCCGCGGTCAGGCGGGCAAGCCGATGCAGGCTCCCGTCCGTTCCGTCGATCGGGACATGCCCCATGTCCCAAGCGGCGAGATCCGAGACGCCCAGCCCCTTCAGCTCGTCTGCTTGCCAGAAGGTGCCGTCCAGCAAAATGCAGTCAGCATCCGTCAGCATCCGCTCCAACTCGTCCGACCAGGCTTCGACGCCCGGGGCGTAGACGGCTTTGCCGCCGGTCTGCCGGTCCTCGATCCGGTAGCCGACGACCCAGTCCGGTGTTTCCCCGCCTTCGTTCCCTCCCAAGCAACCGTAAGCATAGCGAGGCGCTTTCGAGCCGAGACAGAATGGGGTAACTTCCAGCCTGCCGCCGAACAGGGCAAAAGGATCATCCGGCGTAATTGCCCGCCAGCGCGCGCCCGCATAAGGCTCCAGCATATGGCGGACGGGAAACGGCCCGGCCAGCGCTTGCATGACCGGACCGGTCGCATAGATGTCCAACTGCCCGCCCTCCCTTAAACTAAGCAGCCCGATCGTATGATCGAGCTCCGCATCGGTCAGCAGCACCCCCGCGATCGGCGTGCTGCGGAGCCCCGGTCCGGGCCGAAGAGAGGGCTGCGATTCGATCTGCTGGCGGATATCCGGCGTAGCGTTGATCAAATACCACGCGGCTCCGTCGCTGCTGACGGCCACGCTGCTTTGCATCCGGGTAAGCGCCTGTCCGTCGCGGGCGCGTGCCAAGCGGCAGTTGGGGCAAGCGCAGTTCCACTGCGGGAAGCCTCCTCCGGCCGCTGTCCCGATAATTTTGAGAAGCATCCGTCGTCCCCCTTATAGAAGGGATGCCGGAATTCTCCGGCAACCCGATTGTTGTGCGCTGCGATTTAAAAGAGCCGTTTATTTCTGGCAGGCATAACCGGTTACTTCGGCGCAGACGTCGATGATTTTAGCTTTTGGCTTGACCCACATCGTCGTTCCCTCCTTCCGTACTCGAATTCCCGGTAAAGTACAATCTGGCTGCAAGCTGCCGTTAACGGCAGGAAAACGGGCGCATCGGACCGGGGGCCATGTCCACAATGTATCCTATTCGAACGTCTGCAGTGATATGTATTTTTATGGAAAAACGACTCAGGTTTTGTTCAAAATTATCCTCTTGGATTGTTTGACTAAACCTGTTTTTTAGCTTGGCCGACCCCGAACCTCTACGTTACGATAAGGGATACCAAACCAAGACGAGAAGGAGATTGTTGAGATGATACAGCAGTTGGACATGACGCAGCCTGCGGTGGCCGAGCAAGTGCTTCGGGTGCAGCTTCCGGCCTACCGTGTCGAAGCGGAGCTGATCGGCTTCGACGGCATTCCCCAGCTCCGGGATACGGTCCAGACGTTGATGCAAGCGGAGGAGACGTTTTACGGCTATGCTGCGGACGGGACATTGGCGGGGGTCATTGCGGTCGAAAAGCAGGAGGACGTGCTGCACATTACCCGGTTGGTCGTGCATCCGGATTATTTTCGAAGAGGCATCGGGAGAAGCTTGGTTCAGTACGCGCTCGAATCCGAACCGGGCATCCGCAAATTTGCCGTGAGCACAGGAGCCAAAAATGGATCGGCCATCTCGTTATACAAGCAATTCGGATTTGCGGAGACCAAAGACGTCGAAGTCGCGCCCGAAGTGTTCATTACCATATTGGAAAAAGAAGTTAATTAATCCGGCTTGCGTCCGGAAATTACGATGCTGTCTAACCCGTCCTTATGGGCCTCATAAGACGGGTTTTTTCGTTTGAAAATGGCTGTCTACGGCGGCGAAAAGCCGGGAACATTTTTTGCCCGGGGGGATTTACAAGAATTGAGCCTTGCCGAGCGGATGGCGTTTCTGTAAGTATAGAGATGCAATAGCGGCCGGAGTCCCGCGCGTTCTGCTTGAACTGGGGGGACGTTTGGCCGAAAGCCGCTGGGAGGGACCGGAATGAAAATGAACATGGTGAAAATTTTGACGATCCTGGCATTAGTGATGCCCGGCTGGTTGGTCTCGACAGGAGGAGGGATCGGGATGGCCGCTACAGGGAGCTTGGTGTTGAACGGCGATTTTGAAACCGTTGTCACGGACAGCTCCGGGAAGTGGACGGGAGGAAAAGCGCCGTCCAACTGGACAGGCGGATTCAAGGTCGGCGGCGGCGCCTTCGCTGTGGACTCAATACAAGCGCACGGCGGTACGAAGGCCCTGAAGCTGTCCGGAAGCGCGACATCGGACCGGGCTTCCGTCACGCAATCGCCGCTCGTCACACCGAATAAAAGCTATAAGCTGTCTTTGTGGATGAAGACGGACAACGTGAACGCCGGAAGCGGCGGCATGTATGTCCGGACGCAGTATCTTTATTATAACGGCTCTACGAACACGAAAATCAGCGACGGCCCGTTAACGCCGAAACTAAAAGGAACCAGCGATTGGCAGCCCTACGATCTATATCTGACGATTCCGTCGAACGTGAACAAAGTCGTGGTGGAGCCGATTTTTGATTTTGCTTCCGGCACCGCTTGGGTGGACGATGTGACGCTTACGGAGTGGACCGGGGCGACCGGTCTTGCCTTGGAGCCAACCGGCGTATCCGTTGAAGTGGGGAAAACCGCGCAGTTGACTCCGGTCGTTACGCCGAGCAGCGCGGCATCTGATGTGACGGTGCTCTGGTCGTCGTCCGACGCTTCGGTCGCTTCCGTATCGGCTGCTGGCTTGGTTACGGGCAACAAGGTAGGCTCCGCTACCATTACCGCTCAGACCGATGACGGCCGTTTGTCGGCGCAATCGATCGTCAGCGTGGAAAGCGCCGAGATGATGCAGGCCTACGATGCGATCCGGTTGAAATGGCTGGACAAGCTGACGGGCGGTACCGGCTATGACCCTGCGGATGCCGACTACGCCTATTTTCTGAACAGTCTGGCTTCCTCCGTCAGCAATGCGGAGCAAACCGGATTTTGGAACAAGCTGAACACGGCGGCGGGACGCACGTATCTCTGGAGCGATCTGGCCAGCGCGACCGTCTCCGCGCAGATGACATCGAATTTCTCCCGCCTAAGAACGATGGCGGTCGCTTATAAGACGCCTTACTCGGCCTTGTACAACAATCCTGCGCTGAAAAAGGATCTTGTCGAGGCAATGGACTGGATGTACGCGAACCGGTACAACGAGAATAAAACGCCGTATGACAACTGGTGGGATTGGGAGATCGGAGCGGCTCAAACCATTAATGATATTCTTGTGCTGCTGTATGACGATCTGAGCCCGGCACAGGTGGAGCAGTACATAAGAGCGATCGACAAGTTTTGCCCGGACCCGGTCTATTCCTCCGTTCTCGGAGTGAAAGGGAAGAAGCAGAACGGCGCGAACCTGCTGGACAAGGCGCTGGTGGTCACGCTTCGCGGCGTGATCGGCAAGAACGGCGCGAAAATCGTACAGGGCCGCGATGCGATCGGCAGCGAGTTCGTTTATACGACGAGCGGCGACGGGGTGTACCGCGACGGCTCGCTGGTGCAGCACACGAACATCGCTTATACCGCAGGGTACGGCGGGGTGTGGCTGAAGGGCGCTGCGGATATGGGCTATATGCTGAACGGCTCGCCCTGGCCGATTACGGACCCGCGGACGAACACCGTATATGATTGGGTGTCGCAAAGCTTCGAGCCGATCATCTATAACGGGCTTGCGCTCGATATGACGAACGGGCGGGGCATTTCCCGGCAAACCGCCGGCTCCGCACGGGGGCTGATGATGACCATCCTGCGCATGTCCGACGGCGCACCGGCGGATAAAGCGGCCGCTTACCGCAGCATGGTCAAGGAATGGATTACGAAGGATCAAATTACGACGAACTATTATCAGGCGTCCTCGTCGATTTATGAAATCAAGCTGCTGAAAGGATTGTTGAACGATCCCAGCGTGCAGCCGCGCGGCGAGCTGGTGAAGAGCCAGATCATGGCGGGCATGGACAAAGTGTTTCATTTCCGTCCCGGCTACCTGTTCGGTGTCAGCCTCTTCTCCGACCGGATCTCCTCGTTCGAGAAGGGCAACGGCGAGAACCTGAAGGGCTGGTTTACGGGCGTAGGCATGACCTATTTGTACAATGACGATCAGACGCAGTACCGCAATGATTTTTGGCCGACGGTGGACTCGTTCCGACTGCCGGGCACAACGACGGACGGCTCCGGCAAAACGATGACGGCGACCGATTGGGCGAGCTATCCCAACACCCAAACGTGGGTGGGCGGCTCTACGCTGGACGGTCTGTACAGCGCGGTCGGCATGGACTTCACGCTTAAGAAGCTCACTGGCAGCGATCTGCAGGGCAAAAAGTCTTGGTTCCTGCTCGACGACGAAATCGTCGCGCTTGGCGCGGGCATCACCTCTACGGGCAGCAATCCCGTTGAGACCATCGCCGACAACCGGAAGCTCACGGACGGGAACGACAACATTCTGACGATCGACGGCGGTGTCGTGCCGAAGGAGACCACCGATCTCAATCGGACGGTTCAATGGGCGCATCTGACCGGGAATGTTCCGGGGACGGATATCGGGTATTATTTCCCGAGCGGCGCAAATGTGGCTGTGAAGCGGGAAGCGCGCACCGGAGCATGGAAGGACATCAATACGGGGTTCAGCGCGACGCCGATCACCCGCAATTATTTGAGTCTGGCTATTCCGCACGGTGTCAAACCGGTGAACGCGGACTACGCTTACGTCGTGCTGCCGAACCGGAATGCGTCGGCAGTCCAAAGCTACAGCGCGCAGCCGCCGGTGTTCATTCTCGCGAACAACGCTCAAGTGCAGGCGGTGCGAAAGCCGTCGCTCGGGATCACGGCGGCGAATTTCTGGCAGGCCGGGACGGTCGATTCGTTGACGGCGCGAAATCCGGTATCCGCGATGGTGAAGGAGCGGAATGGAGAGATTACGCTCTCCGTCTCCGATCCGACGCAGAAGCAAGCATCGGTGACCGTCGAGCTGAACCGCGGCCCGCTGGTGCCGGTAAGCCAGGACAGCACGGTGCAGGTCGTTCAGACGACGCCTAAACTGATCGTACAGATCAACGTGGCCGGTTCGGCAGGGGCGACGCACACGATCAAGCTCCGCGACCCGCTCGTTCCGCACTGGGAGGGCGGCGTGCTGCAGGCCGCTAACGTCTCCGAAACCGGCGTATCTCTCGCCTGGTCCGGGGCGGTGACGAGCTCGGTAACCGATGCGACATACCGCATCTATCAGAACGGCGCCCCGATCGCCAGCGTCAGCGGCAGCACTTACGGGTATGACGTGCGCCAATTGGCGCCGGGCACGACTTACACGTTCGCCGTCCAAGTGGCGGATGCGGGCGGACGCGTCAGCACAGACGGTCCGAGCGTCACAGTAACGACTTTGCGTACGGAGCGGCCGGATACGGCCGCTCCTACTTGGCCGCCCGGCAGTACGCTGACCGCGGCGGAAGCGAACCGCGGCGAAGTCACGCTCGCTTGGACGCCTGCCGCCGATGACAACGGCGTAGCCGGATACCGCGTTGGCTGGGGCGGCGGTCAATCCGCTACCGTGGCCGGCAGCGTGTATTCGACCGTGGTCCGGGGCTTGGCCCCGAACACGGCGTATACGTTCCGCGTCGAGGCGGTGGACGGCGCGGGCAATTGGAGCGTCGGAGGACCTAGCGTGACGGTGACTACGGCGGGCATGGTGCCCGAGAAGCCGGGTCCCGGCCCGGACCCGGGACCGAAGCCTGAGCCCGGCCCAACGCCTGGTCCTGGCCCGCTGCCTGGACCAGACCCTGGCCCCGGACCGTCGCCGAAGCCTGATTCGAGCTCTGACTCGGATTCCGGCTCGGACTCGGGCTCGTCAACACCTGAGGCTTCGCCGAGTTCCTCTCCGCAGCCAGGAGCATCCGGGTCTGCAGCGTCTGGATCGAACGAGCCGTCCAAAAATTCCGGGACGGTCGTCGTGAAGGAAGAGGAGCTGCGGCAGGCAGCGAATGGCAAAGTGACGCTGCGTATGGACGAAACGGCAGTCGAACTGGCGCTCCCGGCGCAAGCGGCCTCCTTGCTGCGGAACAATCCGCTGGAAGTGGAAATCGGCAAGGCAGCGCTCACGATTCCAGCCGCGCTGCTGGAACAAGTGAGCGCCAACCTGCCTTCGGATACGGCGGACGCGCGGATCGTGCTGCGTCTGCGTCCGGCGGCAGAGCAAGCGCTCGCGCCGAATGCGGCCAAGCCCGACCCGTCGTCGGAGCTGCGCTTGGCAGGGGCGGTGTATGAGCTGCAAATCGGCGCGGTTGCGCCAAACAAGCCGGCCTTCCGTCCGGAGAAGTTCTCCGCGCCGGTCATGCTGAAGCTGCCTTACGATGCGGCCCGGACAGCCGATCCGGACCGGCTGGGCATTTATGCGTATAACGAAACGTCGAAGACATGGGATTTTGTCGGGGCGAAGATCGATAAAGCGGCGGGGACGGTGTCGGCCGCCGTTACGACCTACCGCACGTTCGCCGTACTGGATTACGACAAATCGTTCGCGGATGTGCCGGAGGATCATTGGGCGCACCGCACGCTGAAGGTCATGGCGTCCAAGCATATCGTCAGCGGCGTGACGGAACGCGAATTCAACCCCCAAGGAGCGACGACGCGTGCGGAATTTGCCGCCATGCTCGTTCGCGCCCTTGGACTGAAAGCAAGCCCGTCGGGGACGTCTTTCCACGATGTGGACCCGAAAGCGTGGTATGCGGACGCGATTGCAACTGTCCATGAAGCGGGAGTAGTCGACGGGGTGACGGGCACGTCGTTTGCCCCGGGCGAACCGATCACCCGGGAGCAAATGGCCGTCATGCTGATGCGGGCTTACGCCTCCCAGGGGGGGAAGACGGCAGCGCCGGACGCGCAGCGGCTTGCGGCCTACCGCGACGCCGGACAAATCTCCGCTTGGGCAGAGGATGCGGTGCGGCAGGCGGTTGAGCTCGGCTTCCTGCAAGGGCAGGCGGAAGACCGGCTTGCTCCGCAGGTTCACGCGGTACGCGCCGAAGTCGCTCAAGTGCTGCTGCACATGATCACGGCAGCAGACCCGCAGGGGGAATAGTTTGCCAGACAAATCATAGAAAACCAGCTTCGCGGGCGCGCCGTGTCCTTTTGACCGGTGCGCCTGTGGTCTTGCCAAACGGGCGGACGACGCATTAGACTAGACTGGAGAAAGCGAGGGGGAGTCACACACCATGAAACGCACCTATTTCCGCATACGGAACCCGTTTGCTTCGTTTCGCAAGTCGATGCTGCGACGCATGCTTGCCGTATCGCTTTTTGCCTCGATCTTCCCCGTCATCTTCGTCGGGTTCTCCAGTTATTGGTTTTCGTCGTCCGCGATCCGCAAGGAAGTGGACCAAGCCAACGCCCGCGTCTTAAACCATGCTTCGTATTCCATTGATACGGCGCTGCAGCGGGTCCGCAGCAATGCGCTTCAGATGCTGCTCGGTTCGTTTTTCAACGGCAACCTGACGGAGCAGAAATGGGCGAACTACGCCGGATTTTACTCCAATTTATTCCAAAATTTATCTTCTCTTCAAAATAGCAACGCCGAAATTAGCCGCATTGTCATGTATATTGCCGAAGACGACTATCTGGTGTCGCCGGATCAAGGCGGGCATAAGGTAGCCGGAGAGGAGGACCGCCGGCAGCTGCAAGGCCTGCTTGCTTCCCGCGAAGCGATGTACTGGAGCCACGATACGTTCCGGTTTATGGGGGACGCCCCCGGCGGGCAGGCGGGCGTGACGCTCGTGTGTCAGGTGCCGTTTCAAGCCGCGGAGCCGATCGGGCTGCTGCTTCTGCAGCTGAACCCGTCGTTCCTTCAGGAAAATATGACGCGGTTTTCCGCTTACCCGGGCGAGCTGTCGTTTATCTTGAACGAGGAGGGCCGGGAGGTCGTCTCGTCCGCCGGGCAGCCCGCACCTCAGGGGTTGTATGAGCAGGTGGGAGAGCATCCCGGACGCGCCTTCTCCTTCGCGTGGGAAGGGCGTGATTATTTGGTCACCGCCCTCCACTCTTCGTTCAACGGCTGGACGTACCTCGATATGGTGCCTTTGGAGGAGCTGAACGCCAAATCCCGCGGCATCGCCGTCATCACCGTGGCCATCGTGCTGGTGTTTTTGCTGCTGGGCGCAGCGGCGACGGCCTGGAGCACGAAGCGGCTGTACCGGCCGATCGAGCATCTGGTTTCGCTGGTGCGCGGGAACCGGGACGAGGAGCTGCTGGCCGACGAGATCGGCTACGTGCAGAGCCGGTGGGCGGAGCTGAATCAGGCGACAACCCGCCTGCAGACGCAGCTCAACCGGCAGCTGCCGGCCATTCGCGAGGCGTTCGCGCTGCAGTGGCTGCAGGGGCATTACGCGCATTATACGTCAGAGCAGCTTCCGGTTCTGTTCGAACGGTACGCCGTGCCTTATCAGCACATGCACGCCGTTTTTGCGCTCGCTTACGATCAGTCGCCGGACGGCAGCAGCCGCTTCCGGGAAAGCGACAAGGAATTGATCGTATTTACGATGAAAAATATCGCGCAGGACGTACTCGCGCAGCAGGGCGCAAGCGGCATGGTCGTGAACCTGCTGAACGATCAGATTGCCGTCTGGCTCTGGGAAGACACCGCGGACCCTGCGGCATGGTTCGCGCAGGTGCAGGAATTGGCCGCAGGACTGCGTACCGTACTGGCCGACTACTTGAAGCTGCCGGTCACGGCAGGGCTTGGGGACGGACCGGGGGCGACGGGCGGCATGCCAAGGCTGTTCGCGCAAGCGGTGATGGCGATCCGCTCCCGGTTCTGGGCCGGGACCGGTCAAGTCATCCGCAGCGGGGACGGAGACATCGGCGAAGCGAAGTCCTACCCGTACCCGTTCGAGATCGAAGCGGGGCTGGAGCAGGCGCTGCGCAACGGCGATGCCGCGGAAGCGGAACTGCAGCTTGAGCAGTTCGCCGCCTATGCGCAGGAGACGCTGCGGGAGACGGAGCGGATTCGGACCGCCTATTACCAGCTCCTCACCGCCGCGCTGCGGGTCGTCTTCCTGCTCAATCTGTCGCTTAAGGACGGCGACGGCACCGGCGACGAAACCGACCTGTACGTACAGATTAAGAACGTGCATTCGATCCAGGAGCTGAACGACTGGTTCCGGGAGCGGCTGATCCGTCCGATTGCCCGGAAGGTGCAGCAAAGGCACCATCAGGAATATGAGCGGACGTTCGAGACCGCCATCGCTTATATCGAGGCGAATCATCATATCGATTTGTCGCTGGATCAGGTCGCCGAGCGCTGTGGACTCAGCCCGCCATATTTCAGCAAGCTGTTCAAGCGGATCGTGGGCGTGTCGTTCATCGAATATTTGACGGCCTACCGCATCGACCGCGCCAAGACGCTGCTGCAGACGACCGGCCTGTCCGTCGCCGAAGTGGCGGAGAGCGTCGGCTACCAGCCGAAAAATTTCATCCGCGTATTCAAAAAACAAACCGGGCAAACGCCCGGTCAGTTCCGCGAGACGGGTTCGGCGTAAGGCCGGACCCGTCAGGCTGTTGAGAAAGTGGTCAACAGAGATAATAGAGGTTACGATGGGGTGGGGTATCCGCTTCCGACCGCTCTTGTCCTCGGGAAATTTGATTGAAAGCCGCTTAATAGCGGACATTTCCCGAAGACAAAGGCGGCCGCTATCGCTTCTCCAGTGGATACCCCACCTCCGTACGCATCCCTATTTTTGTAGACGACCACTTTCTCAACAAGCTCACGGGTTCGGCGTAAGGCCGGACCCGTTTTATTTTGTCGAACCGCCAAGCCTTACTCCTGCGGCAGTTTGGTTGAAAAGCCTTCGATCAACACGCTTAAGCCAAAAGAAAACTCCTTTTCCCAATCCGTATTCGTGATATGGGGGGCCAGGCGGATCGTATTGGGGAAGTGCTCCTCCGGCAATTGTTGAAAAAACCGGCTGTACCGCTCGCCCATGGCTTCAAACGAACCATGATCTTCATCCCCGGCAAAAGCGTGAAGCCGGGTTTCTTCGGCGACGAATCCCAGTACATAGTTTTTCAGCATGGACGCGATCCACGGAATTTGAGGGTCGGCGAAGCCCGCCGAGACGAAGAGTTGATAGAGCTTTTCGATTTGCGTGAGACGCTGATAGCCTACCCCGATGGTAAGCTGGAACAGCTCTACCGCATCCCGGTGCTGAAGAAGAACTTTCCTGAACTGAATTCCCCATTGCAACACTTGCTCTTTCCATGGAAGCGACGCCTCCGGCCAAACCATTTCCCCGCTGATTTTGTCCGAAAGCAACTGCATCAACTGCTCTTTATCTTTGAAATGATAATATAAGGAGGCGGTTTTGACCTGCAGCTTGTCTGCGATTTTGCGCATGCTGAGTTCCTTCAGGCCGATCTCATCCAGCACCTGCAGCGCGGTTTGAAGGATACGAACCCGGTCGAGCGGAATATGTGCAGCTTCTGCCTCCGGCCAACCCAGGATGGAGTCCGGGGGAGAGATCCTTTTCCTAGCCATGAGAATTCACCCTTTCCGTTGACAAGTATACCATATTCGATTATTCTAACACTATTAGATTAATCTAATATATTTAGATTAAAAGGTGATCCTGGTGAACACCTGCGATAAAGTACATATTCTGCCCTGCGGTAGAGTCAAAGTTATAAGGAGGCAACTGTATGAAACTGAACCACTTGAATCTTTGCGTCAACGATCTGTCCGAAGCAACGGATTTTTTCCAGAGCGTATTCGGCTTTCAACTGCTCGGCCAGAAAGGCGACGCTCTCGCCGTGATGAGCGATGGAGAGGGCTTTACCCTTGTGTTGAGCCGTTTTGGCGAAGAGACCGTAACTTACCCGAAGGATTTCCACATCGGTTTTTATGTTGAAACGATGGCCGAGGTAGATGAGTTCCATGCCAAGCTCGCTGCCGCCAATATTCCTACGGAACACGGTCCCAGAAAAATGAGAGGCGGCTACACCTTGTACTTTATGGCCCTGGGCGGCGTGCTTTTTGAAGTCACGTCTTTCTTTCGCGAATCCGCATGATGAATAACAAAAGCCGCCCTGTATCGAATGCGCTTCGATCCGGGGCGGCATTTTTATCGCCTATTGAATAAATTGCACGTCGTAGCCTTTTTGCTTCAATTGATCGAGAACCATATCTTTCACCGCATAGTGCGCCGCACCGATGACGACGAAATAGGTCGATTTACCGTCTTTCTCCAACAATTCCGCCAGTTTTTTCGCCATGTTCTTGTCCCGTTCCCCGAGCAGTTTTTGAGCCATCCCGCTTTGGGTAAATTGCTGCGAAGAAGCGGCGAAGGCTTGGCTAAAGCCGTCCAGGTCCCCCTTGGCCCACAGCTGCTGCCATTGCTTGAACTGTGCAGCCATATCCGGAGCATTGGCGTCAGGCGTTAACAGCTGGTCCAGCACCGCGTTCAATTCTTTCTCTTGCTCCTGCGGGGACGCGCTGCTCAGAATATCGCCTTGGAGCTTGAATCCTTCCAGCTCCTGAACCGGTTTTCCGGCCAGCTTGGCGCTCGACAGGAAGTGCAAATCGACACCCGAAGCGGTCGCCTGCGCCAACTCCTCCGGAGACTTCATGAGCCCCATCAGGGCCAGATTGGAATTGATCACCCATGGCTTAAGCTGATCGAAGGCTTGCTTGGGCAGTCCCAATTTGTCGATTACGCGCCCCAGCTTTTCATAGGTTTCTTTGGATACGTGATCCTTCAGCGTCGTGCCGTCGTTATAGCTCGTCAGACTGGCGAAATACTCCAGTCCGGCCGTGTCGTCCGGCATGAGATTCACTTCGACCAGCAACTCGTCGGACGATTGGAACGCATCCTTGACCTCTTTCCGCATCGGATACATCTCGGGAATCCCCAGGTGAATCGATCCGAGCAAATACATCGTATTGTTGCCCTTCGTCACTTTCCAGAAAAGCCCTTTTGCCCCGCTGTCGGCGGCTTCGTAGGCATATTCGATGACCCGGCTGGCCAGCACGACCGCCTGCTCGACGGTACACGGTTGATCCAGCTCCAGACCGCTGCCCGTTCCCTGGACGATGCCTTTCTTCTGCAAATACGCAATCGGCTCAGCATCCTTATCCATCTCGAAGGCTGCCGGCAGCTCGTACTGCTTCAACAAACCGAACAAAGATTGGAGAACGGTGTCTCTAGTGATCGATGCGGTTCCCGATGGCAGCGTGAACTCGCCCTTTTTGCTTAATCCCAGTGCATCCAGCTTCGCTCCGGCCGCTTGAACTAACGATTGAAATCTATCATGAGCGATCGGTTTTTGAAAGGTTCCGTCATAGTACCAGGACTGCGGGAAAATGCCGTATTTTTCCCCTTCGTTCAGTACGCCCACCGACCATGGACTGATCTGAGGCGTAACCTGCGGCGCTTCGTTCGCCAGTGCGGGTACGACAGTTCCGAGCATTGTGGTGACGGCGAGCAAGCCCCCGGCCAGACCGCGTTTCCACTTGTTCCATGTTCCAGATTTCATGTGATGCTGCCTCCTAGATGTATGTAGTAGAATCATAGATAAAAGCAGTACTGATTATAGACCTTTCATCTGGGAAATTCAACCATGGGTTGGAAAACGCGTGCTGCAGTCATGCTCATTTTTTGTATTGCCGGAGAAGACAAGAAGTGGGCATGAAGCGCATAAATCGTGTACAGGCGCGTCTTTTCGGCATCTGTCGCGAGGGACGATGCTCCTTTTTTGCCCGGTTACCGCTCCAAGAATTGCGCCTTGCTGCCATCTCCGCTTCGCTGTACGATGCAGACATATTCGATCGAAGACGGATTGATCTGACAACGCAGGAGGTGGAAGCATGAGTTCATCCGAAACGGAAGCAGTTCGCGGTACGAACGTTCCGGCCGGCTTGCGGAAGAAAGGAGCCGGGCCGAAGACAAACGGCTTCATTAAGGAATGGGCGGTCGCTTTGCGAAGAGATAAGGGCTTGTACTTGCTCGCGGCGCCGGGATTGCTGTTTTTTCTCGTATTCAAATATTTCCCGATCTGGGGATTGGCTCTGGCCTTCAAGGATTACTCGCCTTGGAGCGGCTTCTGGGGCAGCGAATGGGTAGGGTTCAAATATTTCCAGGAATTTTTCTCGAACCCGGACTTCTGGATTTTGTTCCGCAACACGATGGGGATCAGCTTCATGAACATCTTGTTCTTCTTCCCGATGCCGATCGTGCTGGCGCTGCTGCTGAACGAAGTGCGCGTGCTGTTCTTTAAGAAATTCGTGCAAACGGTTATTTATTTGCCTCACTTTTTGTCCTGGGTCGTCATTGTGGGCATCTGCTTCCTGCTGCTCAGCCAAGGCACCGGCGTGGTCAACCAATTGATAACGGAATCCGGGGGCAAGTCGATTGCTTTCCTGACGAATCCAGACGGCTTCTGGCTCATGCTGACCGCGCAGAGCATCTGGAAGGAAGCGGGCTGGGGGACGATTATTTTCCTCGCGGCGCTTACGGCCATTAACCAGGAACTGTACGAGGCGGCCCAGATCGACGGGGCGAACCGCTGGAAGCAGATGCTGAACATTACGCTGCCGGGCATCCGCAGCACGATCATCGTGCTGTTCATCCTGCGGCTCGGACAAGTGCTGGAAGTCGGCTTCGAACAAATTTACCTGATGGCGAGCGCGCCGGTATCCAGTGTAGCCGACGTGTTCGACACCTACGTCTACCGCGTAGGCATCCTGAACGGCCGGTTCGGCTATGCAACCGTCGTCGGCGTCTTTAAATCCGTCGTCGGTCTCATCCTCGTCGTTACGGCCAACCGTCTCGCGAAGCGTTTCGGAGAGGAGGGGCTCTACTAACATGAAAGCATCGGCCTCTTACCGTTTCTTTCAAGCGGCGAATTACGTGCTGTTGACCGTCATCTCGCTGCTGACGCTGCTGCCTTTTCTGTATGTGGTGATCGTCTCGTTCACCGACGCGAACGAGTACGTGACGAAGTCAGTCGTTATTTTTCCGGAAAAATGGAGTCTTGACTCGTACCGGTACATCTTGTCGACAGGGACGTTCATCCGCTCGATGGGAATCAGTGCGGTGTTGGCCGTCGTCGGTACCCTGCTCAGTCTTGTGGTGACCAGCTCGCTCTCGTATGTGCTGTCACGCAAGCGGCTCAAGGGCAAGCAGTTTTTCCTCGTGGCGATTTTGCTCACGATGCTGTTTCAGCCGGGGATGATTCCGAACTATATGCTTGTGGACAGCCTGGGTCTTACCGATACGATCTGGGCGCTCATTTTGCCGATGCTGACCGGGGCCTGGTACGTGTTCTTGATGAAGAACTTCTATCAGGACGTGCCCGCCGAATTGGAGGAGGCCGCCAACATCGACGGCTGCTCGGACATCGGGGTCTTCTTCCGGGTCATGCTGCCGCTGTCGCTGCCGGCGCTGGCCGCTTTCGGACTGTTTTTTGCGGTGGCTTACTGGAATACGTACTTCAGCGCGGTACTGTATATTAACGACGACTCGCTGCGGCCAATGCAGGTGCTGCTCCAACTGCTGTTGATTCAGGCGTCCACGCAGGTGGCCGATCCGAGCGTTGCAGCCATGATCCAAAGCGAGCAGACCGTGCCGCCCGATGTCATCAAAATGGCTGCCGTCGTCATCTCCTCGCTGCCGATCGTTGTGATTTATCCGTTTTTGCAGAAGTATTTCGTCAAGGGTATGATGGTGGGCTCGGTCAAAGGCTGATGCATTGTAGTCTGACCGTGTCCGGCCGTTCACCGATAAAAGAAACATTCGCCTCGCATCCGGAAACATACTTAAGGGAGGTCATCTTGAATGAAAACGATGAAAACAATCGCAGCAGGCGCCGTATCGGTCGCCCTGGTCGCTTCGCTCGCCGCCTGCGGCGGGAAGCCGTCCGACGCTCCGGCAGCTCAAGGGGACGGCAAATCCGGCAAGCCGATGGATATCACCGTCACGACGATCGCGTTCAGCGCGGCGCCGACCGGAGAACTGGAAGGGCTCAAGAAGATCGGCGAGAAATTCAACGTCAATCTGAAAATCAATTACATCCCGGCCAACAACATCACGGAAAAGCTGAACGTGCTGCTGGCATCGAGCGACATCACCGACGTGATGTTCGTGGAGGATTTCAACACGACGCCGAGCTTCCTGAATGCGATCGACAAGGGCGCGTTCTGGGAACTGACACCGTTTATCAAAAATTATCCGAACTTATCCAAATATCCGCAAAACGTTTTTGATAACGCCTCCATTAAAGGCAAGCTGTATTCGCTGCCGCGGGTGCGTCCGCTGGACGGCTCCGAGGCGCTCGTGCTGCGCAAAGACTGGCTTGAAAAGCTCGGCATGCAGCCGCCGAAGACAATGGATGAGCTGTATAACGTGCTTACGGCCTTCGCGAAGAACGACCCGGACGGCAACGGCAAGGCCGATACGTACGGATTGGCGCTCTTCGGTTCGCCGGGCCCGGCCGGGTATCTGATCAGTATGTTTGGCGCGGGAACGGGCTGGCAGAAAGGCGCGGACGGCAGCATCACCCCGAACTGGATGACGCCGCAGGCGAAAGAGGCGATGCAGTTCTGGAACAAAACGTTCCAATCCGGAGGCATCATGCCGGATCTGCCGGTCATGAAGAGCCAGCAGGTGCGCGATATGCTCGTGCAAGGAAAAGCCGGTGCGGCGATCACGAACGTCTCCGACGCCTATAAATTCAATCAAGACTTGAAAAAAGCGAACCCGAACGCCAACCTGGTGGCCTATGAGATTCCGAAAGCTGCGGACGGCAAAGCGCATTACGAGCAGGCTATCGGCTATTACGGCCAATTCCTCGTCAGCAAGAAAGTAAGCGAAGAGAAGCTGAAGCGCATTCTGGAAGTGTACGACTATACCGCTACCGAGGAAGGCTACAATCTGGGAACGTACGGCATCAAGGATACGGACTTCACCATCGGCGCGGACGGCGCGGTCACACAAACGGAAGATGGCAAGAAGAAAGGCTATTCGGGCGACTCTACGGGCCAATGGGTAACCGGCTATTACAACAAGTATTTGCGCGCCAGCGTGCCGGGCATGCCGTCTGACGTACTGGAATACAATAAAAAGCTGGTCGATACGATCGCGGGACAATCCGAGCCGAATCCGGAGTTCGGGCTGCCGAAATCGGCGCCGTTCAAGGAAAAAGGAGCCGACTGGAACAAAAAGATCAACGATATGATGATCAACGTCATTATCGGCAAAGCGACGATCGACGATTGGGACAAATTCGTCAAGACGATGAAGGACGACCCGGGCTATCAAAGCCACATCAAGGAAATGAACGATAGCTTTAAGGCCAAGGGTCAGAAGTAGGCTGATGAACCAAGCCCGCCTGTACTCCTCCAAGGGAGTGACAGAGCGGGCTTGGCTGCGAGGCTGCCCGAAAATTCGAAGAAGCGGAAGGAGATGTGCCGGCATGATGAAGCATGAGCCTTTGTTAGCTATACCGACGGAGCAGCAGCTCCGCTGGCAGGATATGGAGCTGGGGATGTTCTGCCATTTTGGCATCAATACGTTTTGCGATCAGGAATGGGGCGACGGCTCGGACTCGCCCGAGCGGTTCCATCCGACGGTACTGGACGCCGTTCAATGGGTAAGGACCGCGAAGCGGGCCGGGTTTCGCTATTTTATATTGACGGCGAAGCACCATGACGGCTTCTGCCTGTGGCCGACCCGGACGACGGACTATTCGGTGAAGTCGAGCCCGTGGCTTGACGGGAAAGGCGACGTCGTGCGCGCCTGTGCGGAGGCCTGCCGAAGCGAGGGGCTCGGGTTTGGTATTTATGTATCGCCGTGGGACCGGAATGCGGCCTGCTATCGGGATCGCGCCGCTTATGACGACTTTTATGCCGAGCAATTGACCGAGCTGCTGACGCAGTACGGACCGCTCGTCGAGGTATGGTTCGACGGGGCCGGGTCCGAGGGCCGGGAGTACGATTGGCCGCGCATCATCTCGCTCGTCAAACGGCATCAGCCGGACGCGATGATTTTCAACATGGGGGCCCCGACGATCCGATGGGTTGGGAACGAGGACGGCGTCGCGCCGTATCCGTGCTGGAACACGGCCGAGACGGCCCGGGTCAGCATGTTCACCGAGGCGGCCGTGAACTGGCTGCCGGAGACGCCGGCCTGGCTGCCGGCCGAGTGCGACGTACCGATCCGCAAGAATCACTGGTTCTGGCATCCGGACGACGAAGCTCGCCTGTTGAGCCTGGAGGAGCTCATGGACGTGTATTACCGCTCGGTCGGGCACGGAGCAACGCTGCTGCTGAACGTAGCTCCGGATCGGCGAGGGCTGCTGCCGAAGGCGGACGTGGAGCGCGTGCTGGCGCTCGGGGAGGAGATTCGCCGCCGTTTTGGCAGCCCGCTCGCCGAGGTGAAGGACGCCGAAGGCGCGGCGGAGTTGGTGCTGGACGAGCCTATGGAGCTGGATCATGCGGTGCTCATGGAAGATATCCGGTATGGCGAGCGCATTCGGGAATATTCGCTGGAAGCGATGCTGGACGGACGGTGGATTGAGCTCGTAAGAGGTAGCGCTGTAGGTCATAAGAAGATCGACCGGTTTGCTCCGGTCCGTACCGATCGGATTCGTCTGAACGTCTTGGACAGCGCCGCCGTGCCGAAAATCCGTTCAATGTCCGTTTATTGCGTTACCGGGGAGGAACGGAATAAATAGAGGCCGTCGGCTCCAGCCTGTCCTTTCTGCTATAATGATCGTAAAAGGCAACGGAGGGGCTGTTGACGAACGATGGCAGCTCCCCGTAATGACACGGCGGGAGGGCGGAGCATCTGAGAACGGATCGTTTATTGGCGATCACCGTGCTGCTGCTGAATCGAAAAAGGCTTAGCGCCAAAGCACTGGCCGACCGGTTTGAGGTATCCACCAAAACGATTTACCGCGATATCGAGGCGCTTAGCCTGGCGGGCATTCCGATCGTCGCGCATCAGGGGACGACCGGCGGTTTTGAGATTATGGAGCAGTTTACGATCAGCCGTCAATTTCTGGCTCTGGATGAGCTGTTGTCTATGCTGGCGGCGGTTCAAGGCATACGCACGGCGTTCGACGACCAGTCGGTTTCCAACCTTCTGGAAAAAGTAAAAACGATGCTGCAGCCGACGGAGCGGGAGCTGCTGGAGCAGGGCGGAGCGCCGCTGACATTCGACTTCAATCCGTGGGGGCAGAGCGCGTCGGCAAGGGCGAGGGTTCAGGCACTAAGAACCGCGATCGGGGAGCGTCGTACGGTTACGTTTCGCTACACGAATCTGGAGGGAGAGGGAACCGAACGGACCGTGGAGCCGATCGGTCTGATCCTGAAAGGCTACCTGTGGTACTTGCATGCCTACTGCACGCTGCGGGGCGAATTTCGCGTGTTCCGGTTGTCCCGGGTCCAAGAGCTGCGCGTGACGGAGGAGCGTTTCGAGCCGCGTCCGGCGCCGGCCTTGCACTCGTATTCCTGGCAGCCGGAATGGTCGGAGTCCGGTGCTTTGGATGTGGTGCTGACCTTTCGGCCGGAAGTCCGCGACCGGGTGGAGGATACGTTTCCGACGGAGCAGGCGGAGCGGCTGCCGGACGGCTCGATCCGCATCCGCGGCAGCTATCCGGCCAACGAGTGGTTTTACGGCTGGATGCTCAGCTTCGGGGACAAGGTGAGAATCGACGAACCGGCGTTTATGGCGAGGGAGCTTAAGGATCGGGCGCAAAAGATTATCGCACAGTACGCCGAACTATGACAGGGTGCTGTCCAATTTTGCATCGTATACTAAGAAACGAAGGTTACAGAACATCGCGATGACCGATGACAACTATACGATGAAAAGGGGACGAACCCATGGAAACCAGCTTTGCTTCCAAACCCGCCATGAACCTTGTCGGCGTGAGCGCCCGAACGACGAATCAGCGTGAAACCGGCCCGGACGGGGCGATTCCGCGGCTGTGGAACGATTTTTTTGCTGCGAACTTGTCCAAGATCGACGGGGTGAGCGAGCCGCATTTGACCTACGTGCTGTACACGGGTTATGAGAGCGACGTGAACGGAGCTTACACGGTGCTGATCGGGCATGCGCGGGCGAAGGAGGCGGCGCCGGAAGGATTGGCCGTAGAGGCGGTTCCGCAGGCGCGGTATGTCGTGTTCAAAAGCGAGCGGGGCCCCGTGGCCCGCGTCGTGACCGAGGCGTGGCAGCGCATCTGGGCGTGGTTCGAGACGTCTTCGTACGAGCGCGCCTATACAGGCGACTTCGAAGTATACGATGCGCGCGGCTTTGACCCCGGCGATGCCGAGGTCGAGATTTACGTGGCGGTACGCGAGGCCTGATCCGGCCCGAATCGGTTAACAGCTAGCTTGCTAGGAAATGAGGAGGGGACCGTGCGACGGTTCCCTTTTAAATTTTGCCTATGTCCGGGCTTATTTCGTTTTCTTCTTCCATTTTTTATAATTGAAAATGAAATTATTTTTTTCCGTATGTACGCGATACTGGTGCAAGTTGGCCTTGACCGTTCGCGATCCGTCCGTTCCAACTTTAATTTTGAGCGACTTGACGCCGGACTCGACCGGAATGACCAAGTATCCGTTATGGGATTTGTCCATTTCAAAGGCTTGTTCGGAACCATCCGGAAACACAGCTGTAAAGACGGCATCCGCGTTGGAACTGATCACGACCCGATAAATCGAACCGTCTACACCAGGTTTCAGCTCCTCTTTTCCGTCTCCCGATGTAAAGAAGAAGCTGCCCTCTTTCGAGGTTTCGACAGAAAAATAATCCATAACGTCATTCGACTTGTTCCTTATGCCAGGCGGATCGTTCTGGGGTTGGTAGGCGTAAGCCGCTGTCGATCCGGTCAAAGAGAGGCACAATGCCAACAGTAAAAGTTTTTTCATCTGCTTTCCACTCCTGAAAATAATGTTTTAGCTCAAACACGGCTCAATAATGGCAGTTGATCTTGTTCCAAGCCTCTGTATGCTTCGTCTTGGGAGAGAAAATGCAGGCCTGATGCACACCGCCGAGGTCGAAGGTCAGAATGGTGTAATACGACTGGCGCTTCCCGTCCTCCATAAACGTGATGTCGGCGCGCCCGTCCATATGTTCCCGGTCGTGGGGCACCTTTAAGTTGGCGTATTCGACAGGGTAGAAGCCCTGTGCTTTCAGCTTATGCATGGCGGAGATCCATTGGGTTTTAACGGCATCGCCGGGTTCGTCGGCACGAGGATTCCGGCTCAAGGACTTCGAAGCCTTCTCGTAATCTCCGCCGGAGACGGCGCTTAGGAACGCTTTCGCATCTTTTGTGTATTGGGGACCGAGATACCATCTCAAGGGAGCGAACGGGTCCGTGAAAAAGATCAGAACGCCAACGATAGCGATAAAAAATAAGGGAATAGCGAGCAGCAAACGAAACCTGTTCATGGTAACCCCCGTATAAATTGCATTGGCAACCTAATTCTACCATTGGAAGTCGTTCTTTCACAATTCCCCTTGTTGATATTCGGAAAACATTCGACCGGTACAATAAAGGGGACAGGCTCGACAAGGACGGATGGTGACGGTGAAATGATGAAAAGAAAAGGGATGCTGCTTCTTCTGGTCGCGCTGGTATCCTTGGTGCTGTATTCCAAGCTCCCGGCTCGTGCTGGAACGGCGGCGAAGATTGGGGCTCAGGCGCCCGCTTTCGCGCTCCCGGCATTGGACGGACAAACGTATACGTCGGAGCAATTTCGCGGCAAGCCGTTGATCATTAATTTCTGGGCGTCATGGTGCGAACCGTGCAAAGCGGAGGCTCCGGCGTTGGCAAGGCTGTACGAGCGGTATAAGGATCGGGTGGGGCTGGTGGCGGTCAACATTACGGCCAAGGACCGGATCGAATCCGTCCGGGAGTTCGTTTCGGAGCATGGCCTGTCGTTTCCGGTGCTGCTCGATGAACGGGCGGAGACGGCTCAGGCGTACCGTATCGTGCCGATTCCGACAACGTACCTGGTGGACCGCAGCGGAATGATCGCGGATAAAATGACCGGTGCTGCCGACGATGCTACTTTTGAGAAAAAAATAACGGCGCTGCTGCAGCGTTAAAACGGTGAATCGCCCTCTTTCAGCCTTTTCCGAGCTGAAGCGAGGGCGACTCGTCGTTTTTTACAAACTTGATTATGCCGTATGCAAATAACGGGCTGTTTCCGTCCGGTAAGCGCCGACGGCGGGGAGAATGCCCGCGACCATGCCCAGCAGCGCAACGCCTCCGATAACGGCAGCTGCATCCCAGCTGTAAGCGACCGCAACCGTCACGGATATTTGCGAGCCGATATAGTCCGACAACAGCCAGGTGAGTCCGCCGCCGAGCGCCGTGCCGAGCACGCAGCCGAAGACGACCACCAGCACGGATTCGAGCAGCACGATCGTGACGACGGCGCTGCGGCTTGCGCCGATGGCGCGCAGGATGGCGACGGTCCGTCTTCGTTCCACGGTGGAGCCGTACAGGGCCAGAACGACGGTCAGCCCGGCCATGCCCAGAACGACATAGCTGATATATGTCAAAATTTGCTCGCCGCTGCCCATCATATCGAAGATTTTGGCGATGACTTGTCCGGGAAATACCGCCTGCGCCTCTTTGCCCTGATTGATCTCCTGATACATCTTCATCAGGTCCACGTAGCTTCGCGGCTTCACCAAGGCGGCGGTCACGCCATGCTCGTTTTCCTCGTGCTTTTGCTCCCCCGCATGCTCATGGCTGATCCAGTAGCTGTCCATGCTGACGTAAATCCCTTGATCCGAAGGGGCCGATACGCCGTGCAGGATGCCGACGACCGTGTAAGGATGGTCCTTGTGGCCTTCGTCGTGCTGCAACGATTTGGCGACGCCGTGACCGGAAATGAGCCGGTCCCCGACCTTGAGCCCGGTTTCTTTGGCGACCTTGGCGCCAAGCACCGCTTCGAACGGCTTGTCGAACAGCCGCCCGGCCGCGAGCCGGAAATAAGGCGGGTCGCTGGGCTTCCCTTTCAGTGCGAAGAAGGAAGGGGTTGTGCCGACGAGCCGTAACCCTCGGTAATTGTCGCCGAGCGCAAAAGGAACTGCCTGGGTGACCCGGGGATCGTTCTCAAGCGTATGGTAATAATCCAGCGAAATATTCGCCAAAGGGTTATCCATCAAAAAGATCGTGTTGAACACAAGCTGGTTGGCGCTGCCCTTGGAGCCGACGATCATGCCGAACGGCTCGCTCGCTTTGACGATGCCTTGCTTGATGCCTGCGGAGAGCATCATGATGCTGAGCGTCATCGCGACGCCGATGCTGACAACGATGACGGTAATGAGCGTTTGGACCCGCCGGTTCATGAGGTTGCGCCAAGCCATGTGCAGCAAAGACATGTTACCCGACCTCTCTGGTATCGTAAATGGAAAGCTCCCGGAGGCTCACGACGCGGTCCAATCTGCCGGCCAGCTCCGGGTCGTGAGTGCAGAGCAGTAGGGCCGTCCCGTTCTGCTCGCAAGCTTCGGCCAGCAGCGAAAACACCTGCTCCGCATTGGCGTGGTCCAGACTCGCCGTGGGCTCGTCCGCCAGCACAAGGGCCGGGCGGTTCGCCAGCGCCCGCGCGATGGAGACGCGCTGCTGCTCGCCGCCGCTGAGCTGGCCCGGCTTGTGGTGAAGCCGGTGCTCGAGGCCGACCTGCGCCAGCAGCTCGCCGGCGCGCTGCTTTTGCCCCTTCGGCGGGACGGTTTTGCCGAACTGCATGGCCGCCAGCACGTTCTCCAGCGCGGTAAAGCCCGGCAGCAGGTTGAAGCTCTGGAACACGTAGCCGATATGCTGCGCGCGGAAACGGTCCAGTTCCGCTTCGCTCAGCCGTTCGAGCTGCCGGTCCAGCAGGCGGATGGTGCCGCTTGTAGGCCGCAGGATGCCGGCGATGAGCTGGAGCAGGGTGCTTTTGCCCGAGCCGCTCGGTCCGACCAGGGCCACCCGTTCGCCTGCGATCATGGCAAAATGGGAAATGTTCAGCACGTGCACCTGCTGCTTGCCCGGAAGGGGATACGACTTGGTCAAGTTCTCGGCATGCAGCATTACTTCAGCACCTCCACGCTGTCCGCGTTGATGCGGATCAGGCTGACGAAGCCGGTCTCTTCGTCCGTCTGCGAGCCGACGCTGAGCGTGCCCGTCACTTTGACCTGATGCTCCGTCGGCGTCACGTCCTTGCCCTTGGGCATAAAGACGACGACGATATCCGCCGGCCAGTCCGCATCGGTCGAGCAGAACGGGCAGACGGTGAGCGCGACTTTGGTCAGCACGAAAAAGTTGACTTTGGCGGTCAACGGCGGAGCCATGAAACCGGTCATTTCCACTTTTTTGCCAGCCAACTGATTCACTTGATCCGATAGCTTCACGCCGCGCACGGTCATCTCGGAATACAGGTCCTCGAACGTCAAGACAGGCGTTTTGCCCGCTTCCTTCACGATATTTTTCGGCGTCTCGGGCTTAGCTTGCTTGGCCGCCGCCTGTTCGGCGGCAGGCGGCTTCTCTTGCGGCGGCTCCGTTCCGGCTGCCGCGGATGCGCCCTTGGCGGCCGCATCGGCCGCTGCTTGCGCGCCGCCGGGAGCCGCTGCGCTTCCCTTGGTTGCATCGCCCGCTGGGGCCGTGCCTGCGGGCACGGTAGCCACTGCCGCTGCACTGCCCGCTGCGCCTGCGCTCGTGCTTGCCTGCGGGGCTCCGGCAGCCGCGTTCTGCCCGCCGCCCGCTTGCCCTGCATCCGCCGTCGCCGCTGGCTGAGCGGCTTTGCCGGCCTCTCCCACGCCGGCGGCCTCCGCTCCTGCGCCTGCCTGCTTCGGCTGCGCTCCGGCAGCCGAAGTCTCCGCCGCCGGGGCGGACGCTGCCGCCGAAACGGAAGAATCAACCGGCCCCCCGGAAGACAGGGGAACCGGTTGATTGCAGCCGGGAACGAGGAGCGTAACGGCGATCAGGCCGACGGTTAAGGCGGTCATGCCTCTTGGTTCAAGCCGCATGGGTAACGCCTCCATTCACTCCGTAATTTCCGTATATCGTTTGATCTCTCACACGCCTTGCTTACTTCGCGAGCACTTCCAGGATCGAGCTGCCGGACACGAACGTCGTGCCGTTCTCGAATTTATGCTCCAATGTAACATCCTTGCCGTTTTTGGTCGCTTTGCGGCTGTTCAGATTCAAAACAACCGTGCTGTCGTTAACTTGGATCGTAATTTCTCTTGTCGACGCGTTGAACTTCACCGTACCGCCCATCATGTTGACGAAGTTGGCCAGCGGAACCCAGTTTTTGCCGTCCGATTTCGCATCGGATACGTTCAGGCCAAGCGCGTTAGCCATGCCGAAGAACACATCGGTGTTATCCATCGTGCCTTTGAAATATTGCGACCCTGGGCCGTAGGCCATCAGCGGCACGTCATCGGCCGTATGCACGCCTACGCTTTCCGCCGTCGGGTTAACGGTGCCTTGCCGCAGGAAACGGTCGCGGTTCGGATCGTCGGGATTGGCCAGCTTCGCCGGGTTGGCGACATAGCGTCCTTCTTTGTTTTTCACCGACGGGGAAGTCGGCACCGGATCGAATTTGTAATCTTCGTAGTAATCCGGGTAGGACCCGAATACGACAGCCAGCTTGCGGTCTACGTCCGGATGGTCCGGGAATCCGTCGCCGTTGCCGTCGACATACGTCGGGAATTTGGAATCCTCATACGTGCGGAATGCTTCGCGACCGGACTTGCCGTCGCCTTCCCAATACGTGCCCGCGACGCTGACGGAGTGCGAGTGATCCGCCGTGACGACGATCATCGTCTCGCCGTTCTGCTCGGCGAAGCGCTTGGCTACGCCGATGGCTTTATCCATCTCGATCGTATCGTAAGCCGCGCGCTCCCAATCCAGCGGGTGAAGCTGCTTATCGATGCTTGCACCTTCAACCATCAGGAAGAAGCCCTTGTCGTTTTTGCTGAGCGTATCGAGCGCTTTTTGCGTCATGTCCCACAGGTTCGGCTGATCCGTGAACGACTTCAGCTCCGCTTTGTTGTTCGTCGAGCGGTCGTAGTAGACGCTCATGTCCGCCGTGTGGAACAGGCCGAGCAGCTTGTCAGGCGCATTCGCCGCTTTCAGCTGGGTGGCGTTCTCTGCGATCGTGTAGCCTTTTTGCTGGAACATATCGAACAGGTTTTTCTCGTCCTTCCGTTTGGAGCCCGGCGTCGATTTCGGGAGGAAATAAGCCGATCCGCCGCCCAAAATCACTTCCGGCTGCAGCTTGTACAGCATTTCGGCGATATCCGCCTTGTCCGAACGGCGGCGCGTATGGGAGACGACGGCGGCAGGCGTCGCATCTTCGATCTCGGACGTCGAGACGACGCCGACCGACATGCCGCGGGTGCGCTTCAGCATTTCCGCCAACGTCTCGACCTTCGGATCGTCGAGCGAGCTTTCCGTATTGTCCGGGTAAATGCCCAGGCCGTTCACGGCGGATTTGTGGCCGGTATTGTACGCGCTGGCGCTGTTGGCGGAGTCCGTCACGAGCGCATCCATGCCGGAGGTCGTCACGACCGCGCGCTGATCGAATTTATCCATTTCGAGCAAGCCGTTGTATTTGCCCTCGGTGATCCCCTTGGACATGATGCGGGACATCGTCACATCCGGGAAAGCCATGCCGTCGCCGACAAACAGGATGACGTTTTTCGCTTTTTTGCCGCCTTGGTCGGCGAGCACGACTTCGTATTTCACGGTTTTCGCCAAGCCGTTGTCGGCTTTGACGGCGATTTCATAGGTGCCGGGCTCATTGATTTTGACGTCCCGGATCGTGAACTCCTGGCTTTTGTCCGTGTTGGTCTTGACAAGAGGCTTGCCGAAAAATTGCTCGGCCTCCTTGCCGTTCACCGTAATGCTGACGGACGACGGCATCGCCGTCAGGTGATTTAATTCCACACGGAAGTCGAAGAGGCTTCCGGCTAAAAATTTCGCTCGGTCGATAGGTGCAATGTAGACGGATGGAGCTTGCGCGGTTTCCGCCGCATAAGCCGCAGGTACAGGCTCGGTAACGAATCCCGTGCCGGTTGCGAGCAGGCTGCCGGTGACCGCGAGGCTGGTTAAGACTTTAAAAGCCTTTTTCATTATAAATAAGCACCTCCACTAGAATTGGACAACTCGATTATAGGCAAGTTGTGTAAAGGGGAATGAATGATTACGTTAAGAAATTATGAAGAATTTGACTTGCTTGTCCCAAGATGAACAAAACCCGAAAAAAAGCAACCCCAGCTGAAATTTTCCTCCTTACGCCGGAAGCGGCGGCCCTCTACAATGAAAGAGATGAAAATGCTTACATTACGAACGTGCGAGCCGGAGGTGCAGTAGATTTGAGCTCTAACACAGATACGCCGATTCGGCAGCAGGAGCCGGCAGCCCTGAGCCGTTCAGCGTCCAAGCTGCTTCGCAGGCTCTACGGACAGCGTCATCTGCAAGTCATGGCGCTGCTTGGCGTCCTATGGATCGTCGTTTTCCACTATGTCCCCATGTACGGCATTGTCATTGCCTTCAAGGATTTCAATATCACGGCGCCGATTTCCGCAGCGCCCTGGGTGGGACTGGAGCATTTCAAAGCTTTTCTGGAAGACGACAGTTTGGCCGATGTGGTCAAAAATACGATCGGAATGAGCGTGCTTAAGCTGCTCTTCGGATTCCCGCTGCCGATCGTCTTCGCGCTCTTCCTGAACGAGCTGCGTTCCGTACGCTACAAGAAGGCGGTGCAAACGATCTCGTATTTGCCCCATTTTCTGTCCTGGGTCATTCTGGGAGGTATCCTGGCGACCTGGCTGGCCGACGTCGGGATCGTCAACCGGCTGCTCCTGACGATGAACCTGATCGAGGAACCGATCAGCTATTTGGCCGAGCCCGGATATTTCTGGACCATTATCGTCACCTCGGACATCTGGAAGGAGCTGGGCTGGTCCGCTATCATTTATTTAGCCGCCATCTCCGGCGTTTCTCCGGAAATGTACGAAGCGGCGACGATCGACGGCGCAGGCCGGTTCCAGAAAATGATTTATGTGACGCTCCCGGCGATCAAAGGCACGATTACCATCCTGTTCGTTCTTGCCGTCAGCGGCATTTTGAATTCGAACTTCGACCAGATTCTCGTGCTCAAAAACCAGTTGAACGAGAGCGCCAGCAACGTCGTCGACGTGTACGTGTATCAAGTCGGGCTGAAGCAAAGCCGCTTCTCCTATGCAACGGCTGTCGGCTTGCTCAAATCGTTCATTTCGCTCGCTCTCCTGCTCTCGGCAAACTACATCACGAAGCGATTGAACAACACGTCCTTATTCTAGGAAAGGAGAGGATCGCAGGATGGTTTCCATGAACCGCAGAACGCTGCGGGAGGTTATATTCGACCGGCTGAACGATGTCTTCATGCTCGCGATCTGCTTCGTCACGCTGTACCCGATCTGGTATGTGCTCGTGAATTCCCTGAACGACGGCAACGACGCGATGCGGGGCGGCATTTATTGGTGGCCCCGCCTGTTCAGCTTCGACAGCTATCTGGCCGTATTCGCCAACGACGGCATCATGCTGGCGATGGGCGTGACCGTCGCCAAGACGGTCGTCGGGACGGTTGTTCACGTGCTGTTTACCGCTATGGTGGCTTATGCGCTCTCGCGCAAAGAACTGATCGGACGCTGGGCCTATATGATGCTGGGTACAGTCACATTGTTTTTTAGCGGCGGGCTCATTCCCTCGTACTTGCTCATTCGGGATCTGGGGCTGCTCGACAGCTTCTGGGTGTACATTATTCCGGCGATGTTCAGTTTCTTTGATCTGATCGTTTTCCAGGCGTTCTTCCGGGAGATTCCCGACGGGCTGGAGGAGGCGGCGAAGCTGGACGGCGCTAACGATTTCAAAATTTTCCGCTCAATCATTCTCCCGGTTTCGATGCCCGTCGTTGCGACGATTGCGCTTTTCCACGGGGTGTACCAGTGGAACGATTATTTTACGGGAATGATCTACATCAATAAAAGCGAGCTTCAACCGATCCAGACGTATCTGTACAGAGTCGTGGCCCAGTCCAGCTCCAATCAGATGATGGCCGCCACCTCCGGCACGATCGCGAAGTCCGTGTCCTCCCAGTCGATCAAGCTGGCGACGATGGTCATTACGTCCTTGCCGATCGTGATCGTATATCCGTTTTTGCAGAAATATTTTGTGAAAGGCTTCATGATCGGCTCGATCAAGGGCTGATTCCATATCACTATGATGATACAGAAAAGGGGAAAACGCAGATGGGTATGAGTAAAACGCGCAAAACGTTCGCTATGCTGCTTGCCTTGGTCACAGCTGTATCCGTGAGCGCATGTTCCGCAGATCGCGGCAACGAACCGGCTAAAGAGGCGAAAACCGCTTCCACGGACACGGCGGCTCCGGCCGGAAATCCAGACGAGCCGGGCTGGAAGTCCGACACGAAGCCGATTACGTTCGACTGGTATTTGAACTTCTCCTGGTTTCCGAACAAGTGGGGCGTCGATCCGACCTCCCAATACGTCACGAAGAAAACGGGCGTGAACATCAACTTTATCGTTCCGGCCGGCAACGAAAACGAAAAGCTGAATACGATGATCGCTTCCGGCAAGCTGCCCGATTTCATTACGCTGGGATGGTATGAAGACGCGGTCAAGAAAATGATCGAAGGTAATATGGTTCTGCCTCTGGACGAATTGGCGAAGCAATACGACCCGTACTTCTTCAAAGTGACGGACCCGGCCAAGACGACTTGGTATACGCAGAAGGACGGCCATTTCTACGGGTATCCGAATGCGTCTTCTTCCCCGCAGGATTACAAGAAATACGGGGAGAATTTCGTTTCCAACCAGACCTTTATGGTCCGCAAAGATATGTACGAAGCTCTCGGCAAGCCGGATATGAGAACGCCGGAAGGCTTTCTGAAGGCGCTGCAGGCGGCCAAAGAGAAATTCCCGAGCGTGAACGGCCAGCCGCTCATTCCGCTGGGACTGAGCGAGTTTGGAGATACCGGCAACTACTCGCTGTTCGATGCGAACCAGAATTCCTCGATGTTGGCTAATTTTCTGGCCATTCCTTATGAAAAAGACGGCAAGCTCTACGACCGGTACACCGACCCCGAATTCGTGAAATGGCTGAAGACGTTCCGTCAAGCCAACGAACTTGGCTTGCTGGCCAAAGACATTTTCATCGACAAGCGTCCGCAGATGGAGGAGAAGATCGCCCAGGGCCGTTACTTCGCCATGCTGTTTCAACGCTCGGATATGGCCAATCAGAACATTTCGCTGTATCAAAAAGATCCGAACACGGCCTACATTGCCGTCGACGGACCTGCTAACGCGAAGCAGGACCCGCCGACGTTGGCCGGTCCGGGAATTGCCGGCTGGACGGTGACGCTGATCTCCAAGGATGTGAAAGACAAGGCGAGAGCGATCAAGTTCCTTAGTTACCTGATCAGCGAAGAAGGGAATAAGGATCTGTTCTTGGGCGAGAAGGGCGTTAGCTACGATACCATTGACGGAAAAGACCAGTTCAAGCCCGAAGTGCTCGACCTGATGAACAAAGACCGTTCCGCTTTCGACAAGAAGTACGGCTCCTCCTTTACGTTCTGGATGCTGATGGATACGAACATGAACCTCAAGTGGGCGCCGCCCAGTGTCGAGCCGATCAAGCAGCCGGAAGCATGGACCCGTGGCAAGACGAAGAGCTTCTCGCAATACGATAACATCGTGCCGACGGGCAACTCTGTCGAAGGGATCGCCAACACGAAGATTGCCCAACTCTGGGGCAAGGCGCTGCCGAAGCTGCTTCTTGCCAAGTCCGATGCGGAATTCGATCAGCTCTTCGACAAATTTCAGAAGGACCGGCAGACCGCCGGATGGGAGAAGGTGAGAGCGTACCAGCAAAAAGAATTCGAGGCCAACAGCCAAAAGATTGCGCAATTCGCCAAGTAGTTCGAGCGGTTCGGCCCGCGAGCCCGGCTTCCGGGGGCTCCGGGCTTTTTTCTACTTTCCGTATTACAATAGGGGAACGACACGTTGATAACGGAGATGAAAAACATGCGGAACATGAAGCTTGCCAGATTGACGGACCGCATTTCGATACAATTCAAGCTGATCGGGGCGTATATTTTCATTATTTTGATCCCTATCATTTTGTTTTCATGGTATATATTCAACGGCTTTTATCATAATACGATTCAAGATACGCTCAAGAAAAATCAATATGCGCTGTCCAGTGAGAAAGCGTATATTTTGAATAATATGGAAATTATGCTGCGCACGGCACAGTTCTACACGGCGGACAAAGAACTCATGAATTATTTGCAAAGCCCGGACGATCTGGAGGTTCCCGAGCTCGTCGATTTCAATACGAAGTCGTTCTCCAATTTGCAAAGGCTCATGTTTAATAACCCGAACATTACGAATGTCCGCCTGTTTACGGACAATCCGAATACGATGGAAATCTGGCCGATGATTTTCCATGAAAGCCGAATCTCCAACAGGCCGTGGTACAAGAGCGTGTTGGAGCAGCGGGGCGAATTGCGGTGGGAGATTCTAGAGGATGAAAAAGACATCATGAACCGGGCCACGGCGGACAACCGGGCTGCGTCGACCTATGTCTCGCTGTTGAAAGAAATTGATTACCCGAGCGAAAGGCATGTCGGCATTCTTGAGGTGGACATGAAAATCGATAAGTTTTTTCAAAAGGTGTTCAGCCCTCTTCAAGACGATCAGTCCCGCATGTTGGTCATCGACCGTTCGGGACGAATGTTTACCGATACAGGCAGTACTTTTTTCAAGGACATCGACTTGGAGCAGCTTCGGCGCGATTGGGCGAAGCGTCCTCATGAGGAAGGGGCCAGCTTTACGTTCACGGTCGGGGACACGCCGTATTTGTGCCTGACGACGCCGATCGATCAGATGGACGCCTATCTGCTCAATGTCATATCTCTGGAAAATCAGGTGACGCAAATTCGGCATACACGCAATCTCTTCATCGCCGCAGCGGTCGTGCTCATCGCGCTGTTGTCCGTGATCACTTATTTTTTGCAGTCGCTGATCTTGAAAAAGCTGCACATTTTGCGCGATTCGATGAAAAAGGTGCGCCGGGGAGATCTGAACGTGCAGATCGATATCGATGCGGGCGGCGAGGTAGGTGAGCTTGCGCATCATTTTCGGCAGATGATGAAGAAAATGAACGAGCTGATCGTGGAAGCGGTGAATAAACAAGCGGCGACGAAGGAGGCGGAGCTGCATGCCCTTAAAAACCAGATCGATGCCCACTTCCTTTACAATACGCTGGAAAATCTGAAGATGCTGGCCGAAGTGGAGGCGCAGTACACCATCTCGGACGCTTTGACCTCTCTCGGGGCGCTGATGCGCTACAGCCTGAAGTGGTCGAGCGAGTACGTGCAGCTTCGGGACGAACTGCAGCACATCCGCAACTACATCGCCATTATGAATATGCGCTATGACGATAAGCTCGACCTGCAGCTGGATATTCCCGAAGGATACCGGGAGCAGGAGATGCTGAAGATGTCGCTGCAGCCCCTTGTGGAAAATGCGGTGAAGCACGGCATGCGGACGGAACGCACGCGACGGGAGGGCATGGCGATTCGGATTCGCGCTTGGAGAGGGGACGAATCGACGTATATTGAGGTGACGGACAATGGAGCCGGCATGTCGGAGGAGAAGCTTGCTGAACTGCGCGAGAAGCTCGTTATGGACGACGTTCGATTCCAGGCTCAATATGGACGCGGGCCATCCGGGGAGCAGGAAGGCAGAGGGATCGGCCTGCGCAATGTGATGCAAAGGATCGCCATGCATTACGGCAGCGAGTACGGACTGACCGTGGACAGCGAGGAGAGAGCTTACACCCGGGTGACGATAAAGCTGCCCTATTTGATTTTATCGGGAGGGTTGTCTGCGGATGAGAAAAGTGCTTATCGTTGACGATGAGAAAAATATCAGGCTCGGTCTGAGAGCGATGATCGACCGCCTGTTCCCGGATGCCTATACGTTCGATTTTGCCGAAGATGGGGCAGAGGCGCTGGAACTCTTGAACCGGGCGTCCATAGACGTCGTGATTACCGACATCCGGATGCCGGTGATGGACGGAATTGCGCTGATTCAGCGGATTCAGGAGCTGGAGCGAAAGCCGGCCGTCGTTATTTTGAGCGGGCACGATGACTTTCCATACGCTCAAGAAGCGATCCGCTGCGATGTGTCGGAATATTTGCTCAAGCCGATTGTCCGTGACGAGCTGGCCCGGACGATGCTGAAGCTGGAGAAGGAGCTGAAGCAGAGGGAGCGCATCGACGAACAATTGACAAGCTCGATACGTCAGCAGGAAGCCTACCGGGAAAGTCAGCTAAGCTATTTGCTGCGCCATCCGCACCCGGAGGAGCCGGGGCTGTCGGAGCGGTTGAAGGGATGCGGTCTGGAGTGGCTGGAGGAGGGCTTCCAGCTTGCGGTGCTGCAATATCGCGGTTCCGCCCAGGGGATGGGGCCGCCCGAATTTCTGGGACGCATTCAAGCCGAGCTGGAAAACGCCCCGGAGTCGGCCGGACAACGGCGAGCGCACGTGTGGGATAAGGAGAATCAGCTTGTGCTGATTGCCCAGCACCGCGAGCTTTTTCAGTTTTTGGCCGGGCGCATCGCGGAGACGGGTTATTTCGCCTACAGCATGGGAGTGAGCGGCTATACCCAAGGCGTGGCGCGCGTGCGGGCGGCCCATCAAGAAGCGGAGCAGGCACTGAAATATACGTTTCTTCAATCTGCGCCGGGGGTCGTCTCCTACGACTGCATCGCCGGGAAGAACAGGGACTTTACGATCCCTGCGGACAAGATCAGAAAGCTGGGCAATATGCTGGGAGCCGGCCGGGAGAAGGAAATGACGTCGCTGCTCATGGAAGTGCTCGATATCCGGACGGTGGCGCGATACGATATAGCGTACTTGGAAGGCGTTAGCCGCGCGTTCAACGAGCTGATTTTTGACAAAGTGTTTCATATTTACGGGGGCGAATCGGTCGAAATTCTCCGATTGTTCAAGAAGGTCGGAGACCTTTGGAATTTTTATTATTTTCACGATTATTACCACAGCGTGGAAGGGCTGCTGCATCGGCTGGATGACTATGTGCGCAGCATGAAGACGTTCCATATCGATCACAAGGAAATGAAGCAGGCTGTGCAGTATATGCAGGATAATTTCCATAAAGATTTGAACATGGCCGTCGTTTCGAATCACGTGTCGTTGAACTATTCCTATTTCAGCCAAGCCTTTAAAGAATATACCGGCGAGAGCTTTGTGAGCTATTTGAAAAAGCTGCGCATTGATAAAGCCAAAGAGCTGCTTGTCACGACAGGGCACAAAGTGTACGAGATCAGCGGGATGACCGGGTTCGAGAACACGAAGCATTTCAGCCGCGTATTCAAGGAAATGGAGGGGGTCACCCCGCAGGAATACCGGGAGCTGCATGAAGCGCTGAAGCGGTAGCGGGTTTCGCTGGACGAATCGTCCGGCTTTCCGTAGCAGGCAGGGCCGGCATCGCAAAATGGCTATCCGTTGCGGCCGTCCCATATTTTCGCCGCCAATTGTGTCCGGTTCTTCAGCCCGGTTTTTTGCAGCATCGCATTGACGTGCTTCTTCACGGCAACCTCGCTGATGAACAGGGCGGCTGCGATCTGCGCATTCGTATCGCCGCGCACGAGCAGGTCGGCGACTTCGCGCTCTCTGGGCGTGAAGTCGAAGGCTTCCCCGGCCGTCGGCCCGGGCGGAGACGGAGCGGCTTTCCCTGCGCTGCGGATCAGCCGGCCCAGAAACGCGGGCAGCTTCTCCTTGCTCGTATCGACCCGGTACGTGGGTGTGGGGGTCCTGCCGTCATAGCCGCGGTGCTCCGCGCCGGGGACCGTCTCGAAGCCGAGGCTGCGGTAAGCGAGCTCGTAGTAATCGAGCGGGGGCGGGGAGGTGAGCAGCACCTTGCCGGCCATCATGGATTCGAAAAGCAGGCGGATAACGTCCGAACGCAGCTCTTCTTTTTCCAGATTTTCCACATCGATGGTAAGCAGAAAGGCGCCGGACGCTTGCTCCGGCGGCGTGCGGTACCGTGCCCGTTCGCCCGGCGGCAAGCTGGCGAAATACGTGCCGGAAATCGGCGATTGCGCGAGAAAATCGAGCGTCCGCTCGTGAATCGGCACAGAGGCCATCAAGCCGACGACGCGGCCCTCGGGACTGCGGAGCAGGCGCAGCTCGCAGCCAAGCCGCAGCATGCGGGGCAGGTCGAGCGCCGTCAGCCGGTACAGCGTCTGCTCCGCCGTCATCGTGAAGCGGAACAACGTGTCCGATTCCGGGTCCGAGCAGGCGATTTTCCAGCTGCGGGCTTCCCGTTTGCGCCGGTCGATATAATTTTCGGCATCGTTCAGGTTGTGCGCATCGATCGTTTCCAGATAATTGCCCGACCCCGGGGCATGGCGAAAATGCGCCCGCAGCACCGGATTGTCCGTGTGAGGAATCATCTCGGCGATCTCCCACGACACATCCTGCTTGAAGGGAATCGCGCGGACAATCCGCGAATAATACGTTTCGACCAGTTTTTGGCCATACTGTTCGAAGGTTTGCGGCATCCGCTCCCGGAAGGTGCGCCGGATCGTTTCGCGGACCAAATCGTGCATTTGCCAGCCGCCGGAGCAGCGCCGTACGAACGACAGACGGATCAGCCGGTCGAACAGCGAAAAGGGCACGTCCCGCTCCTCCAGCAGCGTCAGCAGCTCCTGGTTAAACGTCCGCGGGACGGATGCGGTCAGGGTCAGCCTGCGGAGCTCGTCGTCCGGCGCTTCCCGCAGCCACTGGCGCAGAAGGTCTTCCAGCGGGTCTCCCGCTTTTGGAAGGGGGGAGCTGTCGGCGCGGGCAATCGGACCGAAGAGCGATAGCGAGAGCGGGTGCCCGAACGTCCGCATCCAAACCGCTTCCTGAAGCTTCTCGTCGGTGATGCCATTTTGCAATAGCCAGGCTTGCGTTTCTTCATAGCTGAGCTCGGACAACGGAAGCGGCACGATCAGCTTCTGCCAGGCGCTAGAAAGCTGCCATGACCCTGCCAATGGAAACCGCCCTGCAATCACGAGAAGAATATTCGAATGAAGCCCCGGGATGAACGTCTCGCGAAACCACCGGTCGAGGCTACCCGCCTCCTCGTAGTGATCGACGCCAAGGATGATGCGCGTTTCCTCCGCCTTGTGCCGGATGCGCTCCAAGCATTGCTCCAACAGCGCGGGCTCTTCCGGGTTAAACGACGCTCCCAGCTCAAGCAGAAGGTGTCCGCAGACGGCGGCCGGATTGTTCAAATAATCCCGCATATCGATCCCCAAATAACAAGCCCCATGGTCCGCCGCGCTTCGCCGGAACCGCTCCAGCAGCTGCGTTTTGCCCATCCCTCCGGTGCCGTAGACGTTAATGATCCGTTCCTGACGGCTTGCCAGCTGCGTCACGTATTGCTCGAACACTCCAAGCTCGAACGCCCTGCCGACAAAATCGTCCGCGTGCCAGCGCTCCAGCCGTTCCCCTATCGTTTGAAAAGCAGAAGCTTGTTCCGTTCGTTTCGTCTCCAACGAGTCATCACCTGCCGCCGGTTTTTTATCACAAAGTATACTATTAGTGTCAACCAATGGGTAGTACCTGCTTCTACGACCCCGTGATAAAGTAACCGTAATCTCATAAAACGGAGGCAGGACGATGAACACATTCGATACGGAAGCGTGCCGCTTGAGCGGCTTTGGAGCTGGGGGAGGCCCGGAACGTTACAGCGGACGGGGGGATCTCGCCGAACGAGAGGCTCTTCGTGCCAAGCTGCTTGCCCCGGACCGGGTCAGCGGCTCGGAGATTTTGCTCCGCACGCTGCTGCTCGAAGGGGTGGAGTGCGTGTTCGGCTACCCGGGGGGCGCGGTACTGTACATTTATGACGCGATGCACGGGAATCCGCATTTCCGCCATATTCTCACCCGGCACGAGCAGGGGGCCATTCACGCCGCCGACGGCTATGCCCGTGCCACCGGCAAAATCGGCGTCTGCCTGGCGACGTCGGGGCCGGGAGCGACCAATCTGGTTACGGGCATCGCGACCGCGCACATGGATTCGATCCCGCTGGTCGTCATTACCGGGAATGTGGCGACTTCGCTGATCGGCACGGACGCCTTCCAGGAAGCCGACATCGTCGGCATCACCCAGCCGATTACGAAGCACAGCTATTTCGTCCGCAAGGTGGAGGAGCTGGCTCCCATCCTTCGGGAAGCGTTCCACATCGCCGGGACGGGCCGCAAGGGTCCCGTACTGGTGGACATTCCGAAGGACGTTTCGGCGGCAATCACGGCTTTCCGGTACCCGGAGACGGTGTCCGTGCGGGGATACCGTCCGGTGCGGGAGGCCAAAGCAAGCGAGGTGCAAGAGCTGCTGCGGGCGATCGAAGCGGCGGAGCGGCCGCTGATTCTCGCCGGAGGAGGGGCGGTGCAGGCGGATGCGGCGGAGGAGCTGACGGCGTTCGCCGGCCGGCTGAACGTTCCGGTAACGACGACGCTGCTTGGGCTGGGCGCTTTTCCAAGCGGGCAGGAGCTGTGGCTTGGCATGCCGGGGATGCACGGGACATATGCGGCGAATCAGGCGCTGCTGCACTGCGACTTCCTGCTCTCGGTCGGCGCGCGGTTCGACGACCGCGTTACCATGCGTCTCGACGGCTTCGCGCCTCAGGCCACGATTGCGCACATCGATATCGACGCCGCGGAGATCGGCAAATTGGTGCCGACCGCGCTGCCCATCACAGGTGACGCCCGGCAGGTTCTGCAGGCTGCGAACGCCTTGGCCTCGGGCATCCGGCCGAAGGAAGGAGCCTGGCTGGAGCAAGTGAAGCGGTGGAAAGCGGACTACCCGTTGACCTATCGCGATTCCGAGACGGAGCTGAAGCCGCAGTATGTGCTGGAGATGATCTCGCGAACGACGGACGGCGAAGCGATCGTAACGACGGATGTCGGGCAGCATCAGATGTGGACGGCGCAATTTTACAAATTCAAGCATCCCCGTTCCCTTCTTACCTCCGGCGGCTTGGGTACGATGGGCTTCGGCTTTCCTTCGGCCATCGGGGCGCAGGTGGGGTATCCCGGCCGGTTGGTCATTTCGGTCAACGGAGACGGGGGCATGCAGATGTGCGCGCAGGAGCTGGCAATTTGCGCTATCCATCACATTCCGGTCAAGATCGTCGTCATTAACAATCGAACGCTCGGCATGATCAAGCAGTGGCAGGAGCTGATCTACGACGGCCGGTACAGTCATATCGATCTGTCCGGAAGCCCGGATTTCGTCAAATTAGCCGAAGCGTATGGGGTCAAAGGGCTGCGGGCATCCGACAAACGGGAGGCGGAACGGGCGTGGCAGGAAGCGCTGGATACACCGGGGCCGGTGCTGATCGATTTTCAAGTGTCCAAGGACGAACTGGTATTTCCGATGATTCCGCAAGGACAGACGTTAAGCGATATGATATTGGAGGCGGAGTAGGACATGCAAAAGCACACGATTTCCATCCTCGTCAACAACCACCCCGGGGTTCTGCAGCGTATTTGCGGGCTGTTCGGGCGCCGAGGCTACAACATCGACAGCATCTCCGTCGGCACCGCCGAAAAAGAAGGACTGTCCCGGGTCGTCATTACGCTGAAGGGGAGCGGCACGACGCTGGAGCAAATTGGGCGCCAATTGGATAAGCTCATCGATGTGATCGGCGTCGTTCATGTCAGCCGCTATCCGATGGTTTCAAGGGAGCTGATGCTGGTGAAGCTGCGTGTGGAGCCCGCCACCCGGCCGGAAATTTTCGGCATCGTCGAGACATTCCGTTGCTCGGTCATTGACATCGGCACGAACTCGGTCGTCGTTCAGGTCGTCGGAGATACGGACAAAAACAACGCGTTCCTGCACGTCCTGAAGCCGTACGGCATTCTGGAGCTGACCCGCACGGGAGAGACAGCCATGAACCGTGGCGAAGGCCAAGCGGGTATCGCTTCCTTTTAACGAAACTTCCCCTTTTCTTTCCAGCTTAGTTTGAGGGATAATGGATCTTGGCAAAGGGCTGTTCGTGAAAGCTGTCTCGCCGCTATCCGTCGAGCGGCAGTTCCAGTATCCGCAGATTGGGCAAGCATGAACGCTTGGCAGCACTCTTTTGTACAACACGATCAAGAGATGGAGAGAAGTTTATGGAGGAAGCGGGTCGGTTAGCAACACTTATCAAGATTTATACAGATAAAATGGAGCATGCCGCAGATTACAATGAGGCGCATAAGCTGCTTTACGAGCTGATAGATCGAGTGGGCGAATTGGATCCAGCGGAAGTTCAGAAAGAAATCATTGCCTACATTTCAGAAAATCTGGTCACGAAAGCATGGGTGCATGCTCACTATTGGATCGGGTCGGTGCTGAACCATCCGTCTCCCGCTTATATCGATTATTTGCTGCGAATCTTGGATGAAGAGGATGCCAACGCTCCCCATTATTGGGCATTGGACGCCATTGAATATATGCCTGAAGAGATTACGGAGTTAGCCATACCGGGGCTGAAACAACGTATAGAACCGATGAATCCGTCTTGGTGCCATGCGGTGATCGAGAAATATTTTGAAACGATTGTATGGAACGACGAGGGCGCAGAAGAGTTCATCTCACCTTTCGTCGATTCGCCGAACGAAATGGTGGCGTTTCGGGCGAAATATTGGATGGAAACGTTCGAAGTCGAGAGGGAAGAGGATGCGGAGGGTGAAGATTAAACGGGCCTGCAAGGCAGCAGGGGGCAAAAAAACACGTCCTATTGAACGTGTTTTCTTGAACGACAGATGAAATTTTAGCAGAGGCAATTAGTGAAGCTGCTCTTTTAGTTTTTTGACTTCGCTTTCGGGCAATCCCGTTGCTTTAGCGATTTTGGTCACGTCCAAGCCCATTTCCAGCAAATTTTTGGCGACTTCAATTTCTTTTTCCCGTTTTCCTTCACGCTTACCTTCTTCCTTGGCTCCATCGATCATGGACGCTTCGTCGTGCAGCGCTTTTTGCCGCATTTCATACAATCGGCGGGCTTCTTCGTTCTGGCTCAGAAACTCCAGTGTATCCATTGCTTTTTGCAATGTCGGTTCGTTCATGGCGATGACCTCCATATTTTTTTAACTTACCTCTCACACCATGGAAATACCGGACGAACCTTTATGGCGCTTTCTTCCAAATACAGCCCTGTACAGCACGTACCCGAGCGAGGCGCCTGCGTAGTTAAGAATGACGTCATCGATATCGCCCGAACCGACGCGCAGCACCGTCTGCAGAAGCTCGACAACGATCAGCGGAACGATGAAGCCGAGCGAAAAGCCGAGAAATGTCCGGCATCTCCGGAACAAGAGCGGCAGCAAAATTCCGAAGGGAATAAACATTCCGATGTTGCCGCCGAGATTGATGAGCACAATGGAAAATGCATAGGAGTCAAAATAAATAAAATAATTGCCGATTGTGCGAAAAGGATGCAGGTTGTAACGGAGCTCGTCCGCATGAACGGACCGCCCGAACCCGACAAACATCATATACAGCATGCAGGCCGTATACAAGATGAATGCGGCGGCGGCCCATAGATTGCGAGATCCCTTCTTTTTTCTCCTCATGGGATCTTTAGCGCACCTGGCTTTCTTCGCAAAGAACGATCAACTGCTCCGCTTGTTTCAGCAACGTGTGCATTTGCTCCTCCGAATACGTACGGAAGCCGAGCGTGACAAGGTGCGCATGCATCGCTTCCGGCAGCTCCCGGACATGCTGTTCGAACGTTTGGTCGTCCGCAACGGCAAGATAACACCAGAAGGTCTCGGCATAAAGTTGCCAAGCGAGATTATCCGGGTCTCCCGTTTCACGGTACCTCGCCGCCTTGCGGACCGCGAGCTCGTCTTGAACGGATTGCAGCGCAAAGGCATCCGCATCGCCGCTCCGCTCCCGCAAGTAAGCACGGTAAGCCTGAAGCGACCCGAGCAGTTTGTCGGGCTCGGCACTGCCTGCACCGAACCGAATCTCCCGATAGGCCGGGTACAGGTCCAGTTGTCTTATGATCGGCAACAATCCTCCCGTCGACATCGCGCCATGGACAAAATAAGCGTAGGCTTGTGCCGCATCCGCCCAAACCGCATCGGCAGCGAAGCTGGCCGTCAACGGTTCTTCAACGTCCAGACTTTCCTGAAGCCACGCCCGATGTTCCGCTATTGCGGCCTTGGCCTGGGACAGCATTTTTTCCCGGCCTTGCGGCGATTGAAAATACTCCGAAGCATCGGCGATCAGAGCTTGCAGCAGTCCCGAAGGGTCCGAAACGATGCGGGCTTCCTCCAGAAAGCGGAAATCCCACGGGGAATCGATAATTTGCTCCATTTGCGGCAGCGGGTGGACATGAAGCTGAATGACGTGCTCCTGAAATAACACATTGGCGCTGTAATGCGGCTGTTCTTGGTTCGACGTATAGACATTTAAGTCTAAGTCACTGAACCGATCCGCTTCGCCGCGCCCAACAGAGCCGCCTGCCAAAACACCAACCTGCTGCGCGATCGGCTGCTGCTGCGCATATTGCCGCGCCAGATCCACATAAAACGAAGTATAATTCAATGACGTGACCTCCCGCAAAAACTAAAATGTAGTAAGCTTTCTAAATACAGACGATTAATTTTAACAAGAAGTTCCAGTTCGCTGCTTAAATCCATTCATCGCGTCCGAGTATGTGCGAGAGATCGCTTCTAAGGGCGATCCGCAGCTCATAAGCATGACGAACCGGCAGCCTTTCGCTCGTCTCGGCATCGTAAACATTTCCGCAGCTGCGGCATTGTTTCAGGACAATTTGCCTGCACTCTTCAATATAATAAAACATGGCCCCTAGCATAACTCGCAGCACTCATCCCAATCTTTATTGAAAAGCAGGAATATTTTTCGATATCATGCCAAATAGTCCGTATGCTTCGCAGGATCGTTACTTTGTCGCGGGGCGTTTCGGAAGCGAACAAATGGGTTTCAAAATGCTTCAATACTTGATGAATAGCTCCGTAAATACTCATGCTTCCCCCGTTATGGCAGCTTCGGCCAACCGTCCGAACTGGTACTCCAATAATTCGTAATTTGCCACCGGCCTTCGATGTATTCGAGCGTTACGGTATCCGTATACTTGAATTCCTTGGACTCCCAATTCAGGGTCCGGACTTCGACGATGCCTTTCTTTTTGTAGGTTTCGATGTCTTGAATTTTTTTGATCCGGAACGCTTGGATATCCCCGTAATAAAAACGGTAATTGACAACGAGCTGCCCATCGTTACGATAAATATATTTAGCCGCAGGGCCGACATTGCGGCTCTTCACAAACTCATTATAAAATTGGACCAGCGTAGTCTTGACATCCTTATTCTTAGCGGCATCCGGGTTCTCCGTTATCATCAGGTACAGATAGTATCCTCCGGCAGCCAATAGGAGAAGGATGATCAAAATGCTTAATTTTCCGTTCGGTGTCTTGAGCTTTCTTCTTCTAAAATCGTAGTCAGTCTCCATCATCCCCGCAGCCTCCCCAAAAAAAATCTTACAAAACCAGCCGCCCGAAAAAGAGAAGCAGGGTCCAAGGGATAAGGAGCGACGGTATTAGCCAATGCTTGCTCTGAATGATCGCGACGAAATTAAGAAAAATGCTCAAAGCCAATCCGTAAGTTGCGGCTGTGTTCCATCCCCGATAGGCTGCGACCATCTCCGGATATTCCGGCCGGCATTCCGCCAAGCATGTGGGAGAGACCCATCATCGACAAGTTCGCCAACTGTCCCAAGGAATTTAGTAATAAGATAACTACTAATAGGTTAACAATAAAGCAGATCACATAAAGAGAGACGCGGAGGCTGAGCTTATGCTTCCGTCGCCTTTGGCAGGGCAAGATGCTGCACTAAAGGCCGTATGAAAAGCATTCGTATCTTTGGCAGGCATCCACGGTCCTCCGGTCGTTGCCCTTACGTTTGTGAAACCGTCAATGATGCCGTTTGCAATCAAGTGTTCCATTTCCGTTTGCGAGAAAGGGCCTTCTGCAGCGGTTGCTTGATAGTACCAAGTCCGTTTCATTGCCGTGATCATCCTTTGGCATGTTAGATGTGGACTAATGATAGAGGAGCGGGTGTCGCTCGGGAGGGATGCCGCATGCTAACCAAACGGTTTCTTCTACAACAGCACGGTACGACCGTCCGTAGGGAAATGACCGCGGGCGTCGTTTCGTTTGTTACGGTGGTTTATATTGTGGCCGTCAACGCATCCATTCTGGCGGATGCGGGCATTCCGTACGAGACGGGGGTGATCGCAACGGCGCTCGCGGCATGTTTCGGGTCGCTGCTCGTCGGTCTTTGGGCGAACAGTCCGCTGGTCATCGTGTCTGGAATGGGCGTTAACGCGCTATTCTCGTATACCGTCGTCCAAGGGATGCGGCTGCCGTGGCCGGAGGCGCTGGCCGCTGTCTTTGTATCCGGCTTGATCGTCTCGGCGCTTGCCTTTACGCCTCTGAGCAAGCGGCTTGCGGCCACGATTCCCGACTCGCTTAAGCATGCGATCGGCGCGGGTGTCGGCTTATTTTTGGCTTTTATCGGACTGCAAAAAGGAGGCATCGTCGTCCCCGGCAGTTCCTCGATCGTTGCGCTCGGCGATTTCGGCAGTGCGCACACGCTGCTGACACTGGCCACGCTGGCCGTGACCTTGGCTTTATACGTCCGCGGTGTCCCGGGAAACCTGCTGATCGGGATTGCGGCCGGTACCGGCTTGGCGGCCATAACCGGGCAGCTTGATTGGGACGGTGCAGGAACGGGATTATCGCTCGAGGCTTACGGCTCCGTGTTCGGGGCGATGTCGTTCTCCGGGCTGCCGTCCGTCGTATTCTGGACCGCGGTGTTCTCGTTTGCGCTTGTCGTGCTGTTCGAAAACATCGGGCTCATCGACGCCCAGCTTCGGCTCATCGGGCAGCCGGAGAAGTCGGCCCGCAGCCTTCAGGCGGGAGCCGTATCCGTAGCCGCCTCCGGTGTTCTGGGCACGAGCCCGACCGTAACGGCGGTAGAGAGCGCCGCAGGCATCTCTGCCGGCGGACGGACCGGTTTAACGGCTGTAACGGCCGGAGCGCTCTTCGCCTGCGCGGTGCCGCTCGGACCGGTCCTGCGGCTCATTCCCGATTCGGCCATCGCGCCGGTGCTGATTATGATCGGCGGATTGATGCTCCGAGGCGTGAAGGATATTCCGTTCGACGATTTGTCGGAATGGCTCCCGGCTTTTCTGATCGTGGCCGGAATTCCGCTCACCTCCAGCATCGTGGACGGCATGGGGCTCGGCTTCGTCGCTTTTCCGATCCTGAAGCTCGCGGCGGGCAAACGGCGGGAAATTTCCCCGGTGTTCGCGGTCATTGCGGCTTTATTCGTCTTGAATTTCGCCCTGCCGTTTATCTAACCTCTCAGTCCAGAAACGACCGGTAAAAAGCCTCGACATCCGTCAAATCCTGAAGGCCGGATACTTGCCCGTCGCCGACTTCGATGATCAGCCATTCGCCTGCGGTCGTTTTTGCGATGTCCATGGTGAAAAAGCTGCTGCGAATCCGCTGCGCGATCGCAATAAACATGCTCAGATCGGGCCGTTCTCCGTCGTAGGCGGCTTCCTCCCAATAATTTTGCGTCGCGATCAGCCGGTGCCGGTAGAAGAAAAGACGGTATTCCTTCGACAGGGGCATGCCGCTTTTTTCGTGCGCTCCCAGCTTCTCGAGCTCGACGTACTCGCGGAATACGATGCCGCCGTTCAGCCCGTCGCCCTGCCGTTCGATGAAGGTTCGCAGCACCTTTTCCACCTGCTGCCGGTCGGATGCGTTGGGAATATAGCAGGCTTCCTCCCACTCATGCTTCCGCGATTTGACGTAATCCTTCAGAAGAAGCGGCCGGCTGCCGAACGAAGCCAGCATTTCGTGGACGCGGTTGATGTCCGAGTGGACCGCAGCGATGTCCAGCCAGCGGCTCTCGGGGGTATGCTCTTGAATGAAGCTGTAGCTGTGAGGAAAATGGTGGCAGAGTACGTACTGTTCCGGCGTATTGACCAGATGGATGTTTTTTTGCCGCAGAGCCGCGTACAGCTGCTCGTAATGCGCAGGCTTCAACATCCATCCGCGGTAAACCGCAGGCTCTGCCGTGGCCGCTTCCCGGACCCGCCGGACGGCGCGGGCCGCCTGTCCGTCCAGCAAGTCTTCGAGCGAGATCAGCTCGACGGGGAGCCCCAGGCCTGCGGCCGTGCGGTACTCAAGCTCGTAGTCGGCATCCGCCGTTTTCGGGTCCAGAGGATCGCTGCAAAATATAATGTTCACCGTAAGTCTCTCCTTCGGCTCTGGATCGGGGGCTCCCGAGGGCATCTACCCTGGATAAAACCGCACCCGCTTCTACCCCTGCGGCTCCCCGAGCGTGTTCCAAAGCTTATCGAATTTGGCTTTCGTCAAAATCTCGTGTGTGACAAACCGTCCGTTATAAAACGCGCTGTACGTGGTGAAGGCGGACGGGGCGTTTTGCGCCTGCTCCTTGGTCGTGAGCTTCACTCGCTTCACCGGAATTCCGTACGCCCGTTCAATGGCATCAAGCTCATCGCCGGTATAATGATCGGTAAAAGGGCATTGATCCGTGTACAGCACGACTAAGCCGTCACCGTCCGCAACGGTCTGCTGCTTGGCGCTTTCCTTGAACCGGGGAAGCGGGGCGTCGGGATCGAACCGCTTGACGAGCAGCTCGAAATAGGGAGGAGCGGTATCGCACACCTCGAACCCGTGTTTCACGTGGTAAGACTTCTCCGACAGATATGGCCGCTTCTTGTGGCTCGATACCGCAACGATGCCCGCTTTGCCCTCCGAATCCCGGATGCATTCCTGCAAAAGCTGCGCCCCATAGCCTTGTCCCTTGTAGCTTCCGGACACCCAGAAACAGTTGATGAACGTATAGTTCGGCGCATCGATGGGCACCCAAGCGTTCTTGGCAGGCAAGTACTCGATGAACACTTTTCCTTTGGCGTCCAGCTTTTTAAAGACCAGCCCTTCTTGAAAACGGCACGCCAACCACTCTTTTTTCAGGCTCACGCCGTGCCGGGCTTTCTTGTCCGACATGGCGCAGCAGATGTGCTCCCGAGCGATATTATCTGAGGTAACTTGTACGATGCTCATTCCCAGACCTCCCGGATTTAACCTTCTATAGGCTGAATCGCTTCCTGATAATGGCTGATGTCGCCGTGCAGCTGGATGTCCGGCTTGCCGTCCTCAGTAAACTCAATCTTACACAGGCAGGCCGGATGAATGTACGGGAGCTCCCATAATTGCTCGATCGGCCTTTGCTCGAAAGCGGCCATCAGCAATTTGACCACGACCGTATGGGTGACGATCAGCACGGCTTGCCCGGCATGGTCCTGCAGAATGTGCCGGAGCTTGCCGAGGGCGCGCCGCTCCACCTCCGCGAACGTCTCCGCTTGAGCCGCGCGGAAGCGGTTCGGCTGACGCCAGAAGTGCTCGTAAGCCTCCGGGCAGCGCTCCGCAATTTCGGCAGCGATCTGTCCTTCCCATTCGCCCAGATTGATTTCCTTCATCTCATCGCATTCGGTAATGGCAATCGGCCGGCTGCCGCGGATCAACTCGGCGGTCTTGACGGCCCGGGGACTGGAGCTGCTGTAGATCCAATCGATCGGCTGCTCCAACAGTGCTTCGCCAAGCCAACGGGCCTGCTTCAAGCCAAGCTCCGTCAGCGGAGAATCCTGATGACCTTGAAACCGGTGCTCCACGTTCCATTCCGTCTGTCCGTGCCGGACTAAATATACGGTTGTTTTGTTCATCCGAAGCCTCCTGGCTGATCTAATGAAAAAGATCGATAAGTTCGTTTCGCTCGTCTCTCGGACAGCTTCCAGTCCGTCATCTGCAATCCAGAGAACGCATGGGTTAATAAGGAAACTTTATACGGAAAATGATCCGGCGCCGCCTGGTTGGTTTGCGCGGGCTTCGTTGACCGCCTCCGGCGTCGTGACCGGCTGGATGGCCAGCAGCCATGCTAGAAGGAGCAGGAGGTGCTTCATGTCGCTAAGCCTCGGTCTCCTTGTAATAAAAAACGGTATCGTTCAAGCTGCCGTCCGCAGAGCGGGCGTAGCGGGGAATGCGTCCCGCCTCCACATACCCGAGCGACCGGTACAGCAGGTTGGACGGATCGCCTGCGCGCGTATCGAGCACAAGCAGCGTTCGGTTTTCGGCGCGGGCGCGCTCTTCAGCAGCCTGCATCAGAGCGCGGGCAATGCCGTTTCTGCGGCTGCGCGTATGGACCATCAGCTTGGCGATTTCCGCCCGGTGGGCGGCATTCTTTTTTTGCGCGAGCTGGAGCTGCACAGTGCCGACAATCGTTCGATCGAGCTTGGCCGCCCACAGAATGATGCCTGGCTCCAGCGCGCTTTTCCAATAATTCACGGCTTCGTCCTTGCTTAACGGGGGCAAAAAGCCGACCGAAGCGCCGCTCTCCACGGCATCGACCAGCAGCTCGGCCAGCTGCTCCAACGATTCCGGCTCGTACGCCCGGATTTCGACGATTTCAACGGCTGCGCTCATGCTTCCCGTTCCTCCTCCGGCTCAACCTCATAGGTGCAGCGAAACCGCTCCGCACCCGGGAATTTTTCACCCAGGCTGACGACCTCGAACCCGATGTTCCGGTAAAAATCGACCGCATCCTCATCCGTTTCCGCGACGATTTCCGCGGGGCTTTTGAGATGAATCAGCTCCAAAATTTGGCCCCGGCCATAGCCTTGTCCCCGATAGTCCGGCTGGACCGCAATGTGCCGCAGCTCCATCACGCGCCCGGAATCGATCCGGAAGCCGACGAGGCCGATCAGCTTCCCGTCCTTTTCGTAGCCGTACATTTCAAGCTCTTCGCTGCGCTTGTAGTCGTCCAGGGTTTGCGCCAGCCGAACCGGGTCCGGAAAAATGGAATATTCGAGAAGCTCCGCAACTTCGGGCTGGTCCAATCTGGATTTGATATCGATTAGCAAGGGGATCGCTCCTTTAGGTGTTTTACTATTTATAATCATGATGATAAATCCCGTTAACCGTCTGATCGGCTTTGGCAAAAAAGCTTCTTATTTATTCAGTATAAAGGATTTGAAAAGTTTTTCCAAAGCCATCCATGCCCGTCCTTCCAAAATCGATTGTCTATGCCCGATTCATTTTGAGATTGACGGATAATAAAGAAAGGACTACAATAATCAACAAGAAACCACATAAATAAAGTGATATATGCAACAATCAACAACAAGATGATGGTCAATCGTAAAAGCGTTGGAAGACTTTTCACGCAAGTTTTTTAAATCGACAGAGTGAGGAGGAAGCGGGATGAAGCTGGATTTTCATTTTCACCTGGAGGAGGGGCCGTACTCGACCGGCTGGCTGCAGCGGACGGCGCGGGCGCTGGAGAACGTGCATCGGGAGAGCGGGCGGCTGGGCGACCGGCCGCATTCGCTCGAATGGATGAACAAGCTGGGAGAGCTGCTTCAGCAGCGGCTTGAGGCGGGCTGCTTCAGCGACGAATGGCTCGCGTTTTATTTCGAGCAGGGGCGGCAGCGCGGGATCGAGCGGTTCGGGATGGTGGACCATCTGTACCGGTTTACCGAGTTCCGGCCGTATTACGAACGGCATATGATCGTGGATGAGACGCCGCTTGGCCGGCTGCAGCAGTACTGGCTGGACCGTGTCTGCGTAAGCTCCATCGAGCCGTATCTTCAGGCGGTGCGCCGGGCGAAGGCCGCGGGCGTACCCGTATCGCTCGGGGTCGAGGCGGACTTTTTCCCGGGCGGCGAGGCGGAGCTTGGCGAGCTGCTGTCGCGGTACGAGCTGGATTACGTGATCGGTTCGGTTCATTTTCTGGAAGGTTGGGGCTTCGACAACCCGGAAACCCAGGAGCTGTTCAAGGAAAAAGACCTGCTTGCGCTGTACCAGCAATTGTTCGACTACGTGAAAATGGCGGCTTCCAGCGGCTTGTTCGACATTATCGCGCATCTGGACAATCTGAAGGTGTTCAATTACCGGCCGGAGGAGGGGCTGCTGCTGCCGATGTACGAAGATGTGGCCCGTGCGCTCAAGCAGGCGGATGTAGCGACCGAGATCAATACCGGGCTCGCTTACCGGTACCCGGTCAAAGAAGCTTGCCCGAGTCCGGCTTTTCTGGACATTTTGCATAAATACGGCGTTCCGATTACGTTGAGCTCGGACTCCCATTTTCCGGACGACATCGGAACGCAGTTGGACGAGGCGATGGATTTGCTGGCCCGGACCGGGTACAAGGAAATCATCTACGTGCACGAGAAGAAACGGATCGCCGTTCCGCTCGGGCGGTAAGGGGAGGTCCCCATGGAGCTGTCGTTGACCCCGGATGTGTGGCATATCGGCTATGCGGAGCTGACGCTCCGTATTGTTACGGCGCTGGTGTTAGGCGGTCTGATCGGCTTGGAGCGGGAAATCGGCGGGCATTCGGCCGGATTTCGCACGCATATTCTAGTCTGCATGGGCTCGGCTCTGATTGTGCTGCTGTCGAGCTACGGTTTTTCCGATTTTGCGGTCGAAGCGAACGTGAGGCTGGACCCGGCCCGTCTGGCCGCCCAGGTGATCAGCGGCATCGGCTTCCTGGGGGCCGGAACGATTATACGCACGGGGCCGACCGTGTCGGGGCTGACGACCGCGGCTTCGCTATGGGTCGTAGCGGCGATCGGCCTTGCGGTCGGCGCCGGTTTTTACTACGGGGCCGTCGTCTCGACGGCTGCGGTCATCGTCAGCTTGTTCCTCTTGAACAAGGTGGAGAAGGCGGCATTGGCGAAGACGAAGCGCAAGCGCGAGGTAGAGGTCGAGCTCTGGGACGGGGACGGGAATCTCGGCGCGATGCTGAACCGGATCAAGGCTGCGGGCGCTTCCGTCACCGTGCTGCATCTGGAGAGCCGGGCGAAGGAAACGGAGGAAGGCTTCCGCCAAGCCTTAAGCGTACGCATGGCGCTCAAGACGACGGCCGGGCAATACGAGCACGTCGTGCAGGAGCTGGTTGTGCTTCCAGGTATGGTCAAGGTCGAGACGCCGGGATGGAAGCCGTTCGAGCACGAAAATAAAACGAAAGCGGCGGGGAAGACGGCCTGATCTGGCCCTGCGGGTCCGGCGTCGGCGGAATCGATCTTCGTCAACAAAAGAGCATGTGCAGCTTCCGACAATACGATAAACACTAGCGAAGAGGAGCGATTCGAATGCAAGCTTTAACTTTTCGGGAAGACCGGACGTTTACGATTGTGCAGTTCACCGACGTGCATATGAAATCCGGAGGCGACGCGGACCGGCGCACCTTGGAGCTAATGGAGCATGTTCTCGAAGCGGAGCGGCCGGACCTCGTCTACTTCACCGGAGACGTCATCGAGGACAAGGAGTGCGACGATCCGCTTGGCCGGTTCGACCGGGCGGTTTCCGTCGTCGAGAAGCGGCGCATCCCGTGGGCGGTCGTCTTCGGCAATCACGATACCGAGATGAAAATCACCCGGCGGCAGCTGATGGACAAAGTGTCGGGGTACGAATACGCGTTAGCGGTGAGCGGTCCGTCGGACATTGCCGGAGAAGGCAACTACGTGCTCGAAGTTCGGGATGCGTCCGGCCGTCCGGCTGCGTTGCTGTACGGCTTCGACTCCGGCTGTATGTCCACGCTGCCGCACGTGCAGGGCTACGGCTGGATTGGCCGCGACCAGATCGATTGGTACGTCCGGCAATCCGCGGCCTATACGTCGGACAACGGCGGCACGCCGCTGCCGGCTCTGGCTTTCTTCCATATCCCGCTGCCGGAATATGCGGAGGTATGGGAGCGCGAGGTGTGCCACGGGCATAAGTACGAGAACGTGTGCTGCCCGAAGATCAATACGGGACTGTTCGCGGCGCTCGTCGAAATGGGCGACGTTATGGGCACGTTCGCGGGCCACGACCACGTCAACGATTACTGCGGCACGCTTCACGGCGTCCGCCTGTGCTATGGCCGGGCGACGGGCTACAACACGTACGGCCGGGACGATTTTCCGCGCGGAGCGCGCATCATCCGGCTGCGCGAAGGCGAGCGCGGCTTCGAGAGCTGGCTGCGTCTTGCGGACGGTACGGTCGTGACGGAGCAGCCGGAGCATCGGCCGGAGACGCGTTAGGACCCTCAAAATAAAGCTGCATTTTGGACAGGCGAACGGCTGGAAGAGCATCTCTTCGGTCGTCCGCCTGTTTTCATTTTGGCAGCTATCGAAGACGGCATCCGTCCGGAAAACACCGTGCGGAACTTGAGCGGAAGCCTTGAAGATAGCGGGTTTCCGCCATTTGAGAACCGTTTTGGGCAAATGAGAACTGGGCGAATCCGGAGGGCGAATGCTACAATGTGGGCAGGAAATCCAATACGCCAACTTGCCATGCCTCGATCCGTCCAATACGGATGTCCGCCATCGGATGTATAGTATAATGAGGACGGTGACTACGACGACAGACTCGCAAGGAAGGTTGGACGATGCGACATTTATTTTCCAAGAACTACGTTCGGATTTATTTGTGGATCGGAATGATTTTTACGATGATCATTATTCCGTTCTCCATGTTTTTGGCGAACCAGTTCTCGAAATACGCCTACTCGCAAATGGATCTGTTCAACCGCGATACGATGCTGCAAACGGCAAGCCGCACCGAGTTTCTGCTGAACAAGCTCAAAGCGTACGGGCTACATATGTATCAGGACAGCACGGTGCAGGAATGGCTCCAATCGTCTGGCCGCAGTCCGCTGGACGACATGGATGCGCTTCATGCGCTGACGAACTATATGTCGACCGAACCGTTTATCAAGCGCGCCTATCTGGTGAACGTCCACAAGGAGCAGGCGATCGATTCGCTCAAGGGGCTCGTTTCGTTCGAGAAATTCGGGGATGCGGCGATGCTGAAGAAGATCCGGGAGGACCGGCCGCTTTTTTTGCAGTTTTTTTATCATGAAACCGGCGGCGAGCCTTATCTTGCGCTCATCGTTCCGTCCACGCCGGCCAGGAAAGACCATCGCGGCTATCTTGTGCTCCTGTTGGATAACAGGGCGCTGCAGGAAAATCTGCTCGGTCTGAACAAGGAGCCCGGCATGGATCTGATGATTGTGGACGGCCAAGGCCGGAATGTGCTGGGCACCACGGAGAACGACGCGGCCATCCTGAACGAGCTGCGCCGCCTGAAGCCAGCGAATTCGGAGACGCAGGTTATGACCGTGCGCGGGATGCAATTGTTTGTCAATTCCGCACCGCTGGCTTCGCAGAAATGGACGGTGTATTCGTTAACCGAGTTGAAAGCGTTTAAGCGTCAAGCGCAAGCGTTCCAGACGAAAATCGTCGGCTACTCGCTGCTGCTGCTCGTCCTGCTGCTGCTGGCGGCATTCTGGAATTCCCGCCGGATGGTGAAGCCGTTCCGCAGACTGGCGGACCAGTTGCAGCGTCGCATCGTGCAGGAGTCGCGCCATTCCGCGCTGGCCCTCCCAGCTGCAGGCGACGAGTACAGCATTTTGAAAAGCGGGATCGAGCTGCTGTCCAGCCGGGTCGACGAAATGCACCAATCGCTTCGCGGCCATTCCGGCTTGCTCAAGGCGGAATATTTGCGCCAGTGGCTGCTGCAGGGAAGAATGAACCGGACGCTGCGGGAAGGGATTGCCCGGGAATCGGAGCTTCTGGCGTCGGATCTCATCCGGCTCGCCGTCGTCAAAATCGATGCGTACCGGGACGTTGCCGAAACGTATGATTTTGCTTCCCGCCAACTGCTCAAATACGCGATGGGCAACATTGCCGGAGAGATCATCTCGGGCGAGGGTGGGGCGCTGGAGACGATCGATCTGGCCAGCGATCACATCGTCTTCCTGATCGGACTGGATCGGGACGATGCCGAAGTCCGCAAGCTGCTGGAAACGATCAAGGGGCATATTGCCACGTATGTCCGGCTTCAGGTGACCATAGCGGTGAGCGATCTGAAGCACTTGGAGGACGATCTACGCTCCGTCTACGACTTCGTTCTGGAGCTTACGCTGCTCAAGTTCATCAGCGGCGAAGACAAGGTGTACACGGAAGGCGATTACGAAAGCTACGTTCGGCTGCTGCAGCCGTTATCCGATCCGAAGAGCCTCGACAAGCTGCTTGTCGCGGTCAAGTCCGGGAAGAAGGACCAGGTCGTCCTGCTGCTGGAGGAGCTGTTCGGGCAGATGGCGGCGGTCAAATACTCCGAATGCAAGGTAAGGCTGACCGTCATTTTATTTACGATCATGAAGGAATTCGACAAGCTTCGGGCGCTGCAGGGCGTAGACGGCATCGACAAACAGCTCGACCGGTTCTCGACGCTGCAGGAGGCGCGCCACTGGCTGGAGGCGGAGCTGTTCGCCGTCATGGACCAGCTCGGCTCCCGCAAAGGGGGCGACCGGAAAGAGAAGCTTGCGGAGGAGATGATCAACTACGTACTGTACCATATACACGATCCGATGCTGTCCGTCGAAGCGATTGCGGAGCATGTTTCGCTGTCGGCCAAGTATGCCCGCAGCATTTTCCAGGAAGTGCGCGGCGTGTCGCTCTCGAACTACATCCTGAACACTAGGATCGAGAAGGTAAAGGAGCTGCTTGTCACGACAACCATGTCGGTGGCGGATATCGGGGAGCGTTCGGGATTTTTGACGCGGAGCCATTATTTTACGGCGTTCAAAAAAGCGACGGGGCTGACCCCGAACCAATACCGGCTGCACCATACCGAAGGGGAAGGAGGGGAAGCGGAATGAACCGTTCGCTGCGATGGGGATGCTTGCTCGCTGCGCTTCTCTTGCCTGCGGGGTGCGGAGGGTCCTCCGCTTCCGATGCGGGCCGGACGGCCCCTGCCGCCACACCTTCTCCGGTGACGCTCCGGATCATGCTCCCGGGCGATCGGGCCGCCGATTACGACCTTGTGCTGAAGGAAGCGCAGCGGCGTCTGGCGGGAACGCTCAACGTGAGCCTGGACATCAAGTTCGTGCCATGGAACGACTTCGGCCGGGTATCGCAGGTGGCGCTGGCTTCGGGCGAGGAGATCGATCTCGTGTTCGACGCGCCGTGGCTGCATTTGAGCGAGATGATCTCGAGCGGCTACTACGAGCCGCTCGACGTGCTGCTGGAGAAGTACGGCGAGACGATCCTCGCCAAGCGGCCCCGGCCGATGTGGGAGGCCAACCGGTACGGCGGCAAAATTATGGCGATCCCGCTCGGCGTCTCCTATGCGATGGGCCACTCGTATTTTGTCCGCAAGGACCTTCGCGAGAAGCTTGGCGTGCCGCCGATCCAAAGCTACGAAGAGCTGATCCGGTTCGCTTATCTTCTGAAGCAGAAGGAGCCGGACATCGTGCCGCTGATCGCGGCTGGGAATACGTCGCAGCAGCTCTACAGCCAGGCGGCGTTCCGGCATTACGATGATGTCCAGAGCCAGATCCGGCCGACGCAGGCGCTGGGCAGCAGCCTGATGCTGTACTACCAGCGTAATGACGGCAAGGTGCACAATCTGTTTCGTGAAAAGGATTCGCCGGTCCGCGACTGGATTCGCGAGGCGCGCCGGCTGTATGTGGACGGCGTCATGCATCCGAACGTGCTTGGCATCAAAGATTTTCAAGACCCGGGCTTCTCAGGCGAGGCAGCGATCTTCCCGGCAGGCTCGTTCTCGGTTGACGAGGGGAATCGGGAAAAGCTCAAGCAGCATGCAAGTGGTGGAGAGCTGGAGAGCGTGACTTTTTATCAGGACATTCCGAAAGCGAATCTGTCGAATTTTGCCCAATGGAATTTTATCGCGGTTCCGGTGACCAGCAAGCATAAAGAGGAAGCGATCCAGTTCCTCAATTGGGCCAACGAGAAGGACAACTACGACCTGCTGGCGTACGGACTTCCGGGCGTCCATTGGGAGCCCGTAGGGAGTGACCGTTACCGGACGCTGAAAAGCGGCTATCAGCAGTTCCCGTACGTCTGGCTGTGGAACCCGGACGACGACCGCGTTCCGGCGACTGATGACCGCACCGAGGCGCTGGACTGGTTTATTCGGCGGGCGGAGCATTTTACGCCGGATCTGCTGACCGGGTTCCAGTTCGACGGAACCCCGGTACAGAACGAGCTGAACGCGTACGCAAGAATCGAGGCGGAGTACTACACGCCGCTGTTTAACGGAGTGCTCGACCCGGAGGAAGCGATGCCGCGGTTCGAAGCCGAAGCCGGTGCTCTGCTGGAGGCGATCGGGTCGGAGCTGCAGCGCCAGATCGACACGTTTCTGCGCAGCAAGCGGCGCTGACGAGTCCGGCGCGGCAAGATAAGAAGCGGCCGCACGGCGGTGGAGACCGCTTCGCGACGCGAAGCCACCCTCTCTAGGTCCGATATTTCAACGTAGAGAGGGAAGCCACGGCCGGCACCCAAGTGCAGCGAATTCGTGCAGACGGAGGAAAATGGTCCCGAAGTATGCCCTTTTGTGGAGGAATATTCCGTTTTTATATTCATTGTAGGAGGTGGTTTTCATTTAATCTTGTCCGATAAGCTGAAGGTGTCGGGGCAGGCAACTATTTTAAGATTTACCCGCCTGAAGCGGAAAGCCCGGAGCGTACCGGCACGTGGTGGCGGAGAAGCGTAAACATATGATCGAAAGGGTGGCTGACATGAAACGGAATACAACGCATAAAACGATGACGGCGCTGCTGGCGACCGTGCTGGCGGCGGCAGGACTTAGCGGATGCGCCGGGGGCAAGGACGCGGGCGGAACGGGGTCCGGGTCGGGAGCTGCTTCCGGCGACAGGAAGGCAGAAGGGAAAGTAACGGTTCAGCTCTGGAACCATTACACCGGCGATAAAGCGGCCGTTCTCGATCAGATGGTGTCGGCTTTCAACGCCAGTCAGAACGAAATCACGGTCAAAGCGCTGAGCAACCAGGACCCGCAAAAGCAGCTCACCGCGATCTCCGGCGGCAGTGCGCCCGATCTGATGTTCACGTTCTGGAACAACATCGGCCCATGGTCCGAAGCGGGCGCGGTGCTGAACCTTGACGATTATGTCAAGCAGGCGAATTTCGATACGAAGAAAATCATTCCCGCCGCCTTGGAGCGCATGAAGGTGGACGGCAAAGTATATGGCTTCCCGATCTCGATGAGCATGGCAAGCCGGCTGTACTACAACAAGAAGATGTTTCAGGACGCGGGCATTTCCAAGCCGCCGGAAACGCTTGAGGAGATGTTCGAAGTTTCGAAAAAATTGACCAAGAAGGACGGCAAAAACGGCTACGAGCAGGTCGGCTTCATCCCCGACTATCCGTGGATCGACAACGTCTTCTGGCCGATCATCTTCGGCGGCTCCTGGGATGACGGCAAGGGCAAGCTGACGGCCGCCCAAAAGGCGAACGTCGATGCGATCGCTTACCAGACGGAGTATTACAAGGAGTTCGGCAGCGAGGGCATCTCCAAGTTCAAATCCGGCATGGGCAAGGCCGACACGCCGCAGGACCCGCTCATCACCGGCAAGCTCGGCATGATGATCGGCTGGGAGAACATGTACAACGACAAGCGCGGCGAAGGCGGAGCGATCGGCGTTGCGCCGTTCCCTTATCCGAAAGACCGGCCCGAGCTGAAGAACGCGGGCATGGTCAGCCCGATAGCGATGTTCATCCCGGCGAAAGCGAAGAACAAGGAAGCGGCCTGGAAAGTGATGCAGTATTTCTTGTCGGAGGATGTGCAGATCGAGTACGCGACCAAAGCGAAGACGATTCCGGTGCTGCTGAGCGCGCTGGATAATCCGAAGCTGACCAAGAATGAAGCGACGAAGTCGCTGTGGGAATTTTACGAGAGCGCGAAGAGCGCGAACCTGAACGGGTTTCCGAACAGCGTCTATATCAACGAATATTTGCAGGCGCTGAACGAAGAAACGGAAAAAGCGCTCAAGGGCCAGATCACACCGCAGCAGGCGATGGACAACGTTGTGACCAAAATCCAGCCGAAAGCGGATAAAGCGAACAAGAAATAAGAACGTCGGGGCGTGCACATTGGTTACCATACAGCTTTGCGCGCCCCAAACATCGAAGAAGAGGAGGACCGGAGATGGATGCAGTCAATCGAATCGGAATCAAGCGCAGAGAGCGCCAGCGTCTCCTCGTCGGGTTGTGCTTTATCAGTCCGTGGCTGATCGGATTTTTGCTGTTTCAACTGCTGCCGATCATATCTTCGTTCTATTACAGTCTGACGGAGTACAACCTGTTCGAAGCCCCGCAGTGGGCGGGCGCGTCGAATTACGCGGAGCTGATCACGGACGGCAAGGTTTGGCAATCGCTGTACAATACGCTTTTTATGGCGGTGTTCGGGCTGTTCCCGCATCTGGCGTTCGCGCTCGGCATTGCCATGCTGCTCAACAAAGACGTTAAGGGAAAATCGCTCTACCGTACGATATATTTTCTGCCTACGCTCGTGCCGACGGTGGCTGCGACGCTGCTGTGGATGTGGCTGCTGAACGCGCAGTATGGGCTGATCAACGAGCTGCTCGGCATGCTGGGACTGCCGCAGCCCGTCTGGCTGCTGGAGCCGCAATGGACGAAGCCCGCGCTGATCCTGATGGGCTTCTGGGGAACGGGGACGGCGAGCATCATGTACTTGGCCGCCCTGCAGGACGTGCCGCGCATGTATTACGAAGCGGCGGAGATCGACGGAGCCAACGCCTGGCAAAAGTTCCGCCACATCACGCTGCCGGCGATCTCGCCGATGACGCTGTTTCAGGTCATCATGGGCGTCATCGGGGCGCTGCAAATGTTCACGCAAGGCTACGTGTTCGCGGACGGCAACGGGCAGGCGATCGGCGGACCGGAAAATTCGCTTTTGTTCTACGCGGTGTACTTGTACCAGACGGCGTTCTCGTTCCTGCGGATGGGCTTCGCGTCGGCGATGGCCTGGGTGCTGTTCGTTATCGTCTTCCTGCTGACCTTTCTGGTCTTTAAAACATCGGCCCGTTGGGTGTATTACGGAGGTGAGCGCTAATGTCCAAGGCAACTGCCGCAACGTCTTCCTTATCCGTTAGCCGGAATAAGCGAAAGCGAGCTCTCGGGGCGCGCCCAAGCTGGGTGACGCATCTGCCGCTCGTGCTCGTCGGCCTGCTGTTTCTGCTGCCGTTCGTCTGGCTGGTCATTACGTCGCTCAAAACCGATGAAGAAATCTTCGTCGTGCCGGTCCGGTGGTGGCCTGAGACGGTCCAGTGGAGCAACTACGTCAATGCGATGAAGGCCATTCCGTTCTTCCAATATACGATGAATACGGTGCTGATTTCCGGCCTTTGCGTGCTCGGCGTTGTCGTCATCGCGCCGCTAGTCGCTTACGGCTTCGCTCGGATTCAGTTTAAGGGCAGAAATGCGCTTTTCCTTGTCATGATGAGCACGCTGATGCTTCCTTTTCAAGTGACGATGATTCCGCTTTATGTGCTGTTCAACAAGCTGGATCTGATCAATTCGTACTGGCCGATCGTGCTCTCCTCGTGGTTCGGCACCGGCATGGCGTACTACATTTTCATGGTGCGGCAGTTTTTTATGGGCATCCCGCACGAGCTGACGGAGTCGGCGAAGATCGACGGCGCTTCGGAGTTCCGCATTTATGCGCAAATTATTCTTCCATTGGCGAAGCCGGCGATCTTGACTGTGGGGCTGTTCACGTTTCTGGCGGCGTGGGGCGATTTTCAGGGCCCGCTCATTTATTTGAACGATCCGGAGAAGTGGACGCTGTCCATCGGGCTGAAGCAGTTCATCCGCGAGAATCAAGTAGCTTGGGGGCAGCTGATGGCGGCCTCGACCTTGTTCACCGTTCCGATCATCATTATGTACTTTTTCGTGCAGAAAAAGTTTATCGAGGGCATCTCCATCACGGGGATGAAATAACCAAAAGCAGCATCCGGGGAGGAATTGACAATGAAGCTGGGCATCAGCTCCTACAGCTTGTATCAGGCGGTGCAGCGCGAAGGCTGGACCATCCTGGACATTATCGAATGGATTGCGGAGAACGGGGGCGAGCACGCGGAAATCGTGCCGCTGGAGTACGACCTGCTGGAGCAGCCGGAGCTGGCGGACCGGATCCGGGAAAAAGCGGCGCAGTGCGGCATCGAGCTGTCCAATTACGCGATCGGCGCGAATTTCGTAACGGAATCCGATGAGGCGTACTTGGCGGAAATCGAGCGGGTCAAGAAGCACGTCGAGCTTGCGCATCGCATGGGCATCCGGCTCATGCGGCACGATGCGGCGTCCCGGCCGCTGCCGGAAACGACGATCTCCCGGTTCGAGGCCGATCTGGAGCGGGTGGCGGAGGCTTGCCGTCAGGTAGCCGACCATGCCGCTTCGTACGGAATCGTTACCAGTGTGGAAAATCACGGGTACTACATCCAGCACAGCGACCGGGTGCAGCGCTTAGTGGAACGGGTGGGCCGGGACAATTTCCGGACGACGCTGGATGTCGGCAATTTCCTGTGCGTCGACGAGCTGTCCGTTCCGGCCGTCAGCAAAAATATTCCCATCGCCTCGATGGTGCATGTGAAAGATTTTTACGTCCGGCCTTCGTACCGGAATCCCGGCGAAGGATGGTTCCGGTCGGCGGGCGGCAGCTATTTGCGCGGGGCGATTGTCGGTCAGGGCGACATCGATATGCCGGAGGTGCTGCGCATCGTCAAGGCGTCGGGCTACGACGGATACGTGTCCATCGAGTTTGAAGGCATGGAAGATTGCAGGCAGGGAGCCAGAATCGGCATGGATTATGTTCGTGCAATGTGGAAGGAACTGTAAATTTTGAGCTTGAACATATTCGGATCGGGAGGATTCGTCATGAGTAAAGTGAGAATTGGTGTTATCGGAGCGGGAAGTATTTCGGAAATGCATTTGAAGGCTTATGCGGGCAACCCGGAGGTGGAGCTTGCGGCGATCTGCGATTTGAACGGGGAGCGGGCGAAAACTAAGGCGGGAGCCTACGGAGCGGGAAAAGTATTTACGGATTACAAGCAGCTGCTTGCCGATCCAGACATCGACGCGGTGAGCGTGTGCACATGGAACAACAGCCACGCCGCGATCAGCATCGCCGCCTTGGAGGCGGGCAAGCACGTGCTGTGCGAGAAGCCGCTGTGCAAGACGGTGGAGGAAGCGCTTCAGGTGGAGGCGGCGGTCGGCCGAAGCGGCAAGACGCTGCAAATCGGCTATGTGCGCCGGTATGGCACCAATGTGCGCGTGCTGAAGAAGTTCATCGATGCGGGCGAGCTGGGCGAAATCTATTACGCGAAAGCGACCTGCTTGCGCCGGCTCGGCAATCCGGGCGGCTGGTTCTCCGACATCGAGCGCTCGGGCGGAGGCCCGCTCATCGATCTCGGCGTTCATATCATCGATCTGTGCTGGTACTTGATGGGCAAGCCGAAGGTCAAATCGATCAGCGGCAATGCGTACCGGAAGCTGGGTAACCGGAGTCATATTCAACATTTGGATTACTATAAGGCAGCCGACTACAACGAGCACAATACGGTGGAGGATCTGGCCAACGCGATGATCCGTTTCGAGAACGGAGCTTCCTTGCTCGTTGATGTCAGCTTCACGCTTCAGACCAAGAAGGACGAATTCGCCGTCAAATTGTACGGGGACAAAGGCGGGGTCGAAGTGGAGCCGGAGCTGACGATTGTCACGGAGCGGCACGATACGATCTTGAACGTCACGCCGCAGATCGATCACTTGTCGTTCGATTTCGAACGCGGCTTCCAGAACGAAATCGACCATTTCATCGCTTGCTGCCAAGGCCGGGAGCAGACGATCAGCCCGGTGCAGGACGGCGTGGAAATGATGAAAATGCTGTGCGGCATCTACGAATCGGCCCAGTCGGGCGAGGAAATCCGGTTTTAGCATCCTATTTGCGGTTGGGAGATCATAAGATGAGACAAAGAGTTACGGAGAGAGGCCTGGTCGTCTCCTGTCAAGCGTATGAGGGGGAGCCGCTGTTCGGCCCCCACCATATGGCCGAGATGGCCAAAGCGGCCGTGCTTGGCGGAGCGGTCGGCATTCGCGCGAACGGGCTCGCGGATATTTTTGCCGTGAAGCAAGCCGTCGCCGTACCGGTGATCGGCTTGAACAAACGAAGCTGCGAAGGCAGCGACGTGTATATTACGCCGACGCTGGAGGATGCACTCGCCGTCCATGCGGCCGGCGCGGATATTGTTGCGCTGGACGGTACGAACCGGCCGCGGCCTGACGGACGGACGCTGGCGGATACGGTGAAGGAGCTTAAGCGGCGGGACATCCTGATTATGGCGGATATTTCGACTGAGGAGGAAGGGCGGTACGCCGCGCAGCTCGGCGTCGACTGGATATCGACGACGTTGTCGGGCTACACGCCGTACAGCGCGCAATCGGCCGAGCCGGACATTGCGCTGGTGGCCCGCTTGGCCGCAGCCGTGCAAGTTCCGGTTGTAGCGGAAGGAAGATACGGCAAGCCGGAGGACGTCAAGCGAGCGCTGGACGCAGGTGCGCAGTTTGTCGTCATCGGCGGGGCGATTACCCGTCCGCAGCACATTACCGAGCGGTTCGTGCATGCTATTCGGGAGAGCGGCTAGAGATGACGCGGCCGGGGGAGGGGGAAGCCATGCGAACCATACTGTACGTTCCGCTGGACGAACGTCCGTGCAACTTCGATTTTCCGGCCGATCTGGCCGCCGGTACGGATTTTCGGGTTGTGAGGCCGGAGCCGGAGGCGATGGGGCGTAAAAAATCGCCTGCGGACGTGGAGCGGCTGTGGGCGTGGCTGTTCGAGCGGGCGGCCGAAGCCGACGGCGCGATCGTGTCGCTGGATACGCTGGTGTACGGCGGCATCGTGCCTTCGAGACTGCATCAGCTGTCCCCGGAGCCGTGCCGGGAGCGGTTGGATAGGCTGCGCAAGCTGAAGCAAATCAATCCGAAGCTGCGGCTGTATGCCTTCAACCTGATCATGCGCTGTCCGAGCTATTCGAGCGGCGACGAGGAACCGGATTATTACGAAGCGTGGGGGAAGGACATTTTCCGGCGGGGGGTTCTCCGGCACCGGGCTGAGCTTGGGCTGGCGGACGAGAAGGAGCTTGCGGAGCTGAAGCGGCTGGATACGGCTATCCCTGACGTCGTATGGCAGGATTATATAGAGCGCCGTGACGTTAATTTGCAGGTCAACCGGTGGGCGGTCGAGCTGGTGAAGGAGCGGATCGTCGACTTCATGATCGTGCCGCAGGACGACTCGGCGCCCTTCGGGCTGACGGCCGTAGACCAGCAGCGCGTGCGCGAGCATATCCGGAGCCTGAGCCTGCAGCTTCAGGTCTATATGTACCCGGGAGCCGACGAGGTCGGCTGTACGCTGCTCACCCGCATGTTCAACGGGTTTATGGGCGTCCGGCCGCTCATTTACCCGCATTTTTCAAGTGTGCAGGGTCCGTTCGTGACGCCGTTGTACGAAGACCGGATGCTGTACGAGACGCTAAAATGCCACGTTCTGGCGGCGGGCGCGACGATGGCTTCCTCCGTCAGCGAAGCAGATCTGGTTCTGTGTGTGAATTCGCCGGGAGAGCAGATGGTCGAAGCCGGTGAGCAGGCCTTGCCGAATCCGAACCGCGGATATACCGTGCTGCGGAACCTCGTCGAATTGACCGAAGTGGCGCACGAGGTCGTTCACCGCTGGAAAAAGCCTTGTCTGATCGCCGACGTCGCCTATGCCAACGGCTCCGATCTGGAGCTGCTTGCGCTGCTGCGGCAGAAGGGATTGCTGTTCCGCTTGGCTGCCTATGCCGGCTGGAACACCAACGGCAATACGCTCGGCACGTGCCTCGCGCAGGGGCTCATTTATTACTTATACGGCGATACGCCGGGCCATCGCGATTTTTTGGCCTTGCGGCTCGTAGAGGACGCGGGCTACTGCGCTTCCGTCCGTCAGCAGGTCACCCAGTCGTGCCTGCCGTCCATGGGACATACGTACTTCTCGGTCGACGGAGAGCGTGGGGCGGTGGCGGACCTTGTGAAGCGGGAGCTGCAGCGGTTTGCCCGGGAGCAGATCGACGACGAAGGGCACCGCGTCGTGATTGACGACTGCCGCATGCCGTGGAGCCGGATGTTCGAGGTGGGCCTGCGCGTGCACGTCGAGAGGAGATAGAGGGGCGGGCTTTGCCCCGCGGCTCAGGCAACCGCTGGCCCCAGTGAGTCAGCGGTTGCCTATCTATAAGCCTCTGCGGATGAAGTTTGCCGATACCGCCTGCAGGCCCAATTTCTTGGCCCAGACGGACAATTGTCCGACATGGTGGATTTCATGGGCGACCACATGTCTTAAAATTTCACCTTGGGTAAACGTCTCTTCCATCCCGGTCGTGACAGGTTCGCCATCGGACTCATTGGTCCAATGTACGAGAAAGTCCTCGACTTCGATCCGATACTGCGCGGACAGCTGCCGGACCTTGTCCAAGCTCGCGAAGTCGTTGAAGGCAGGCTCCGGGTCCGGCCCGCCCTTGATGGTCCGAATCCAGCTGCACTCCACATCGACGATATGAAACAGTGTCTTCAGGATGGAGCCGACTCCGCCGGTGCGTTCGCGCAGCAGCTCTTCCTCGCTTAGTGCCCCGAAGGTCTCAAACCATTCGTCCCGTATCATCCAGTTGTAGCGAAATAACCGCAGCATTCGTTTTCCTCCCCAGACTGTTTCAGGATTACTCCCATAATCTCGTCACGTTCGATAAAGCTTTGCCTTGAAACTCTAGCTTATAAATATCCGGCATGGTCGTCGATTCCCAGAAATCAAAGTGATATGCCGGGTTAAAATAACATCAGCGTCATAATATCTCCATGCGTGCCTACGACGATCGATCTGCCCGAATATTGCTCCAGATACCAGGCTAATACCTTAACGGCTCGCTCCTGCGCCTGTTCGCTGGATTCCCCGCCCGGGAAAGCGAGGGTCGGATCGTCGTACAGCTGCTTTTTCGATTGGATGAACCGGTCTTTCGGGAGAAATAAGTCTTCCCCGGACAACTGTCGTTCTCTTAGATCCTCTTCCGGAACAATTTCCTTGTGCAGATGGTCGGCCAATTCCCGGATGGTCAGAACGGCTCTTGCATACGGGCTGGAAATCAACAGATCGACAGGCTCATGGAGGAGGATATCCTTTACTTTTATCGCATCGGCCCTTCCTTTATCCGTCAATCCCCTCAATCGTTCCTCACCGGCAATATAAAGCGATTCCGCATGTCTTACGAAATAAACGATCGTTTCGATCCGGCTCACCTCCAGGGGGAGTATTCCAAGCTTAATAGGTGGTTTTACTAGGTTGTCCCTCCGGCGTTAACTGATAGAAGCCGTCCTGTACGTACAACCGGTAGGCGCGACTTTCCTCGTCGTAAGCGGCTGCGTGCTGCCATGCCTCTTCCAGCGATTCCATCTTGATCAACCGATGGAAAAAGTGCATGATGAACAGCGCGGCCGCTTCTCCCGAAACATCTTCATCGGCGGCGATATACGCTTTAAGGTTTCCTTGCATAAAAGCTTTTCCCGCTTCTTCCACGCCCGCCGAGCAGGCCGTATTGATAACAACCGTTCCCGGCAGGTTGATCGCTTGGCCTATCGTCTCCGGAAGCATAACCTCATCGTGCAAGCTCGAAACGTCGATTTCTTCGATATATTCGCCGAAAATAATCCCGCCCTTGTCCCCATGAGCGCTAATAATAAGGTACGGCGGGGCGTTTTCTTCTCCTTGCCCGATCACTTGCAGAAAATCCCCTGGTGTGCCGATCGCATGAAACAGCGTAACCGTATTGAATTGTTCCAGGACCGTACGAATAAAATTGGCCTCGCCGCCGTCGTCGATCGCAGCGATCGCAACAGGCAACCGTTTGGCGTAAAATCGGGTATCCACAGGCTTCCACATTGGTGTACCACTCCTCATCTATTTTTATATGCTTACGACGAGGGTTTTCCATGGTTTCGCTATTTTTGGATTTAGACCCCAAGGCGGACGGAAAAAAGCACCTTTCGTGAAGGACGAGGCCAGCCGCTGTATGCTGCCCCTTCCTATCTAGAAATGTGCTTTATTTTGAAAGTTTTTTGTGTCGGAATCTCGCTCTTGTACGATTGAGCTTACAGCGTCAAGTTCACGATTGTTCCGGCGGGTGATTTATTTCCTTTACGCTTCTCCGAGTACGTTTCGATTTCTTGCGCCGTCAGCTGTCTCCTCCCGGATTGCTGCGGCTTATCCGAGCTTTCTTCTTCCTTCGTTTGTTTGGCGGGCTTGGCGGAAGCGATCTTGTCGTCCTCCCGGACCGCTTTAGTGAGGTCGCTTGCGATATTACCGGACTGTTCCATAAGCTTGCCGTTTAAGTTCTCGGCTTTTTCCTTCAATTCGCTTGAGCGCGCAGGGTTACTGTGTTCCCAGCCTTTAGCCTCCGTTCGTAGCGTATTTTGCGCCATCTTGATGCGGCCGAAATTCTGCTTCTCTTGGCTCGCGGACACAACCGCTTGCATTGTGTTTGGAGATAAAACAGAATCCTCTTGGGATCGTTCATTTGGGTAGCTGCCGCCAGGACTGGAGGCGTTCGACTTCTCGCCCTTTTTCTTGCTCTCTTCGTCTAATCCCGCTGCCTTCCGCTGCTCTTCGAGCTGGATTTTTCTCATTTGTTCTTCCAGCTCCCGGATTTGCTTGTCGATGTTTTCGAGTTCCGCTTTCATCGATTCCGCACTGGTGCCTTTTTTCAAAGCCTCGCTTAAATAGTTGCCTCGTCGTTCCATCAGCCCTTGCTTTTGTTCCATTAGCCGCTCCAGTGCTGAGGCCGCCGTTTTTTGGCCGGGACCGTTAAGGAAAGGCTTGCGGATGGTAACCTTGTCCTGCTGCTGTTGCCTGTGCTCCTGCTGTTCGTTCGCATTGGATCGCCGAGCGTACGTGTGATTACCATGTGCGCCGACAAACGAAGACCGTAAGTCTAGGGAAACGCGCATGAAAATATCCTCCTCCGTGATTTTATTGTAAAAGCAATCCTTATTTTACTATATCGTCTAATGTCATTAATTTTTAAAACGATTTACTAAAAAAGTTTATTGAAATAGATTTTTTGCTTCTAAAGACTTGAATACGGCGTCCCGTATCTTGATCGCCTGAATGGCGGATGTAATATCGAGAAACTTGCTCTTTTTGTTATGGTCCAAGCAATCCTTAATATGATGTAAGACTTGCTCGTAATCATCCTTCATTTGGGGAGTTAGCACTTCTTTGCTCCCATCTCGATAATAAATCGCAAATTCTTCTCTTGTGTTTGTACCATATTCAGCATCAAACTTGATAGAACCTTTTTCACAAATCACCTCAAATCCTACACAAAACGGAGAGTTCTTCGGTAAATTGGTGTAGCTCTCAACAACGGCGAATTTATTTTCATAGTTTAATGTTGTGATTGCGATCGATTGGTCCCCCAAATCTATCCCATTGGAGACGACATGTTCAGGCATCCCCAAAATCTCGATCAGGAAATCAAAATTATGGATGTGGAAATCGGAAACGTTTTTTTGCAATCCCAGATTTCCCCAAACCGGAGCGGTTTTATTATACGAGCGACATGAGATTACTTCACCGAATTCAAGGTTTTGGATTTTGTTTATCGTGATATGGTGGGGCGTCGAAAATTTAAAAAACAAGTCCACAAATACGTGTCTTTGATACTGTTCGGAGGTATGTAAAATATTTTCAGCCTCATCCATTTGGCAGCATAGTGGTGTTTCGCAAAAAACATGCTTTCGATGCTTTGATGTTTCAATGGCCCATTTGGCATGAAGAGGGGTAGGCAAGCAAATATCAACGACGTCGATTTCCTCATGTTCAATGATTTCGTATATATCCGTCGTCGTTCCAATGTTCAGCGTCTCATTGATCTCTCTTAATTTGTTTTCATCCCGACCATAGATGAGAACGACCTCAAACCCCTTTATTTTTTTATAAAATTCCGCATGCTGTCTTCCAAATCCCGTCCCTAATATGCCGACTTTAACCACAGGGAATCCTCCATATTTTCTGTAAGATCCTTAAATAAACACCGTGTCGGCGTCCGTATGCTCGAAGCACAGATTAACCGTTCGTACGTTCGATCTGGTCCGGTGAACGACTCCGGCGGGAATGGTGATGGAATCGTTGGCTTTCAAAGATACGGTATCGCGGTCATGGAAATCGATGAGCAGCTCGCCTTCCAGCACAATAAACAGCTCGTCGGAGGTCGGGTGATAATGCCATTGATATTCGCCGGTGAACACGGCCAGCCGAAGACAGCTTTCATTGACAGTACTGACGACTACGTTGCGGTACTGCTCTTCGACGCTGCCGCTTACTTGCGATAGATTGACAACTTTGAGTTCTTGGGCTGAGTTCACTGGGTATCATCCTTTGCTATTCGTAGTGGAAGCTATCATTTTTTTCGGGCGATAAGGTGGGTGAATACCGCAATATCTCTATACGGACTTAGACGTCCTAATTCGAGTTCCAGTTTCACGGCCCGGCGATGCCATTCTTCCTGATGCTTGATTTCGTTATCGGCAATGTATCCGTAGATGTTGTGGATGCCGCACCGGTCCAGAACTTCGTAACCCGCTTCCTGAAGCCACTGATGCAGCCGTTCATAGGGATACGTGGTGATGTCCGTTTGAATGACGCTGCTATATTCCTGATCGCTTTCGAGGCCATGCAAGGCTTCCTCGGGATCTTTAAGGATGACCGCTTTCTTCATTACTTTTCCAACCGGATTATGAGCGATGAGGGATAAATAGCCGTGTTCGTTCTGCTTCGAGCTGATTTGATTGAGCAATTCTCCGGGCTCCTCCACATATTCCAGGACGTTATGGCAAAATATCCAGTCATACTGTTCCGGTAAAGCAAGCTCCTCTTGAAGCGTGGACACCCTGTAATCGATACTTATGCGGTGGTCCGCTGCGGATTGCTTCGCGATTTCGATCATTTCCGGCGTGGGGTCGATGCCCGTCACCCGATTTCCTCTCCTGGCATACTCCGAGCCGGTGATGCCGAAGCCGCAGCCGATATCCAGAATCGATTGTCCGGCCTCTTCGAGAAAACGGTCGATTTGATGCCAGGCTGTTGCATAGAATAGTTGTCCCCAAGGCATCTTGGTATAGGTTAAGTAGGACTGGATCGATTGGGAGAACGATGCGGTCTTGGAAGCCATAGGATATTGCTCCTTTTATAGTTGTCCTTTTTCGGATTTACGAATGGAAGCTGCTGCTATGCAAACGGCGATACTGACTATTCCGGATGCGATGTACGTGTTCGTATAATACGGAAGCGCCTCCGCCCCAACAAACTGCAACACGCTTGTCCAATTCACGATTCCGTCACCGCCGCCATCCCCACCTGAGGCTACAAAAGTCGCGCCGATAAGAAACAACAAAACCCGCTCTCCCACCACGGGTGCGATACTGATCCAGAAAGCTCCTTGACGGGGCCGTGCAAACTGCTTTCTTGCATACAGCCCTGCTGCGATGTAGGGGAGGATGAGTACGCTGGATCCAATAATCGCGCCTGAAATGTGTCGCTGACGGTCGACGGGAAGGCCGGTCGTCAGCATGTAGGCTTGAACGGTGACAAACAGGCAGAGAAGATAGGCGATTGTGGTGACGAACCAGCCTTCGACGTATTTTTTCACAGTGACAGATCCTTTCTGAATAAAAGTTACTCACCCTATGCGCGGGTGGGCTGATCCGAGTTGCAGCAGTACGTCAATTGCTAAACGGATCTTTTCCTCTTGAATGTTGCATATGGTAGTCAATCCATTTGTCTAACGTGCTTTTGCTGTAATACCGGCGACCGTTCATTTGAAAGAACGAAATGTATCTATCGGTATCGTAAGCCGACAGCTTCTCTCGGATCGCTTCCGACTTGTTGACCAGCTCTTTGAAGCTTGTTTCAGACAGCCCCACATAGCTCGCCGCCTCTTCGTCCGTTAGGAGCATTGTGGTGGACAGTGTTTGTGGCTTGCTCGAATCCTTGGGCACGAAGGCAGCTTGAATGGCATCGGCGATTAGCTTGGCTCCGTAGATGAAGGACAGGCAGCACAGAATAACCAAAACTGCCTGCAAAATGGGATGGGTTTTATGCATTGGCAACGCGATCCTTTCGTTACGGCTTGTGTTGAATGGTCACGATAGGTTGCGGTACTCCGTTATTCTTGTCCGGATAACCCAGCGAAGCATTGATAAACCGGCAGCCATGGCTGGTATAATCCATCCGGCTATGTACGTGCCCGAAGCACCATATCTTATGGTGAATATGCCCAAAGTACTCCGAACCGTCAAAATAATAAAAGCTCGTCGCCAGCTGATCTGCCCGGTCGGCAGGGACATGCGTCCAGTCCGGCGATACATGGGTTACGATAACATCGCTGTCCGGGAGAACTTGGTGAAGCTTCCGATTCTCTTCTTGAAACATCCAATTCACCAATCTCGGTCTTCCTTCGATTAGCGCAGAATCGTTCGAAATGGTTTTCCAATGGGCGTAGATCTGGTCCTCGTCAGCCTTTAATACTTGGAGACCGTACTGGAAATCGTACCACATGCCGCAGCCGCCGAACCGAATCCCGTCGATCTCGATCGAGTTTCCATCCAGGATATGCACGTCCGGCAGTGGCTCAAGGAGCCGCTTCATTTCGGCCCATCGGTGGAACGAGTTCTTTTTGTATTTATTTTTGATGGATTTCGATACCAAATAATAGTCGTGGTTGCCTGCCGCGATGACGATATGTGGGTAATGTTCCTTAAGCCTCGTAAGCATCATTGCATTCTGCTTATTGAAGTGTCCGAGATCGCCGGCGATGACTAAGGTGCTTGAGGGAGAGGCAGGCAAAAGCAGCTGAATAAAGGCATCCAACTGCCGGTTCATTTTCGTCAAATTCCCCGAATGCTCCACCCAAAAGTCCAAGTGAACGTCCGATATCAGGTCGAATTTCACCATTTTCCATTACCTGCTACAGAGTCTTCTTCAAAAAGTATTTCGTGCACCCCTGGACCGGAAAATCCTCCAGAGTCCCGAACACCTCGAAGCCGTGCTTTTTATAGAAATCCGGAGCCTGGAAGCTGAAGGTGTCCAAATAAATGAGTTTTACGTCCTGCTGCCGTCCGGCCTGTTCGATCTCTTCAAGCAAGCGCGAACCCAGTCCCAATTTACGCGAGCCTTCATCTACCCACAGCATTTCAACGAAAATACCTTCACCGAACCGACGGCTAAGCAGTCCGCCGATGATCTCTTGGCTTTCATTTTTTACAATGAAGTTTATGAAATCGTAGGAAGCGTCTACGTTCTTGAGATTGTAAGCTATCAATTGATTCCGAACGAACCCGTATTCGTCCGATTCGCTGTCGACTCTTTCCAATTGGTAGTTCATGTTTTTCTCCTCCATTTTGTGGTTTACCTGTCGCTATTTCCGGGCCGCCATCCCGTTTCTTGAGACCAGGAATGCGCTTGCTGCAAAATGCTCCAAATCACAGGGGTTTTCCCTTCCACGTAGCTCTCCCGCTCATTCCGGTATAGCTCCATGAGACGATGCTTCTCCTTGACGTAGGCCGTACAAGCTTCCGGATGGGAGCGCAAATAGTCTCTAAATAGAAGGGTCAGTTGCTCGGACCAACTGCCGTGCTCCCTGACATGGATATGGGTTCTTTTCGCTCCCGTGCGTTCTCTGAAATAGGCTTTGGATTTGTCGGGGTTATCCTCCCGGTGAATGAAGCCGATGCTTTCCAACTGCGGCTTGTAAGTCTCCGGGGATGCAAGCCGCTTCACCGAAATTTGAATGTCGATGATGGGCTTCGCGTCGATCCCCTTCACGGAAGTGGACCCAACATGGTCGATGCGTATGGCGGCGTCTCCCAGGGCTTGTCTTATACGCTCTCCGATGATTTTGAATTCATCAGGCCACGAATCGTTGTAAGGTAAGACGATAACCGGGTCTTTCATGATTCACCTCGCGCTGTTCCTTTTAAAGTTAGTATACCAAAAATTGGCTTATCGCGAAAAAACAATATCGTATTAGCTGCGGTCCGTCATGGACAACATATCGCTCCGACCTATGAAAAACATATTCAAAAGGGTACGGCAAAGGTATACTAAGAATTAGCAAATTCACAGCAGAGCATGTCCCAGCCTTGTATTTATACTCCGAAGAAGAGGTGGCAGAATGACCATTTATATCGCGCTGCTGCGGGGAATTAACGTGAGCGGACATAATAAGATCAAGATGGCCGAATTGAAGCGCATGCTGGAAACGATGGGCCTGCATCGGGTCCAAACGTATATTCAAAGCGGCAATGTTCTGTTCGAATCGGAAGAGAGCCCGGAGACGCTGCGCCAGCGGATCGAAGAGGAGATTAGAGCGGTTTTTGGCATTTCGATCACCGTTGTCTTAAGGACGGCCGAGGAACTGGAGCAAATCATTGCGGATTGTCCATATGCGGATATCCCCTTGGCGGAAGGCGAGAGCATCCACGTTTCCGTCTTGACCGAAACGCCGCCGCAGAAGGTGGTCGACCTGCTGTCCGCCAGCGAACGAGATAACGATGAATACCACATCCATGGATGCGAGATTTACTTCTTGTTCCGTCGAAGCATACTGGATTCCAAGCTGGCAAAGCATTTGAACAAGCTGGGCGATACGGTGACCACACGCAACTGGAATACGATGAACAAATTGGCTGCGCTGGCGAAAGCGATGCGGGTTTAATGGGAAAGCTACCGTCCGGAAAAGAATGAATGGCTCATCAGAATGACTGACCGTTTCTGTCAGGGATCTGAAATTATACTCATGATGAGGATAAAAAAGATCCCGGGAGGAATGGGCATGTTTACGACGATAACGAATTTTGCGGCGGAGTGGGAGAAGGAGGCGGAATTGACCGCTCAGGTTTTGAGTGGACTGACCGACGAGTCGTTACAACGGAGGATTGACGCCGATCGCCGCACGTTGGGAGCGCTGGCTTGGCATCTGGTCACGTCGATTGATTTTATGACCTCGTTGGGTCTTGATTTCAGGGGAGTGAGCGAAGGCGCGAAAGCTCCGGAATCGGCGGAAGGCATCGCCGAGGAGTACCGGCGCATCAAGCAGGCTTTGCTCGAAGCCGTAACGACGCAATGGACCGATGACACACTTCGCGAGTCGCGCACGATTGGGGGAGGGAAATGGCCGATCAGCGCTGCTTTGCGGTATTTCCTCATGCACCAGTCTCACCACCGGGGCCAGATGACGGTGCTGATGAGGCAAGCCGGATTGCGTCCCCCTGAAATCTATGGCCCGACTTACGAGACTTGGGTGGATAAGGGAAAGGCGCCTTTGGACTGACCGGCGTACAAAAGAAACGATTCCAGACGATTGCGGGAAAGAAGGTTTGGACCATGACGAAAGCGGACAATATGTTATCGATCCTCTGGATGCTTCGCTCGGGCAAGCGGATGACCGCCAGGCGGTTGGCGGAAGAGCTGGAGATTCACGTGCGGACGGTCTACCGCTGCATTGATTCTCTATGCGCCAGCGGAGTGCCGATCGTCGCGGAATCGGGTCCAAACGGCGGCTACAGCATCCTGAGCCGTTTCGCCGATTCCCCGCTCGTCTTCGATGCCGAGGAGCAGAAGGGGCTGATCCATGCCACGATCTTCGCCAAGGAGGCCGGGTATCCTTACTCGGACGCTTTAGCCCGGGCGGTGGACAAGCTGAAGCGCTATGCGAACGAGAAGCAGCTGGACCTGCTTGAGCGCCATAGCGGCGGCTTGTCGGTCATTTATCCGCCCGCCGACGGCGGGGATCAGGCCCATCTGCAAGTGCTGGAGGAGGCGGCCGGACAGGGGCGGACGCTGGAAATGGAATATGACCGGGGCAAGGGGGAGACCTCCCCTCCGCGGCTGTTCGACCCTTACGGTATTGTCTTCTGGAAAGGGAGCTGGTATGCGATCGGGCATTGCGGCTACCGGGGAGAGATACGGAGCTTTCGCGTGGACCGCATACGCGGGCTGCGGGAGACTGAGGGATGCTTCGAGCGTCCGGCGGGGTTCTCCGCTAAAGATCATCTACTCGGCAATCTGCTTCCCGATCCGTCCGGACCAGCGGAGTTCGAGACCGTGCATATTCAAGGGAAGGAGCAGGTGCTGAACGAGCTGTGCCGGCATTGGTTGTTCGGCCATGCGCTTGTGGAGCGTCAACCCGAAGAAGCCGTATTCCGTTTGGAACGTTCGACGCTGCAGACTTACGTGCCCTGTTTTCTAATGCCGTACAGTACGGCATTGCATATTGAGTCGGAGCTGCTCGTCCGGAAAATGACCGAGGCCAGCGCCCGCATACTCGCGCATTACGAAGCGATGTTATCTAACCACACAAGTAGAAAGGGAGATGAATGATGAGCAAATACGCCATGTTCGGAAAATTGACGGCCCATCCGGGGAAACGGGAAGAGCTTGCGAAGATGATGCTGGAAGCCGATACGCTCAATGACATGGAAGGCTGCATCTATTATATTCTGCATGAGGCTGAAGACGAGCCGGATGTCTTATGGATTACGGAGCTGTGGGAGAGCCAGGAGGCGCATGCCGCGTCGCTGAAAAACGAAAACGTGCGCGAGCTCATCGGGCGGTGCCGGCATTTGATTGCGGACGTCGGCGGCGTAAAGGTCCGGCCGATCGGGGGAAAAGGGTTTTGATGAGGAAGTTTACGCAGGGGTAAACGAAAAACCAGGATATGTGCGTCACAGCGCATCCTGGTTTTTTATTATGTCAGTCATGTCGTTACTTATTTTTAATTCGTTGTATGAATCCTAGCACGTATTCCTTATCTTCATTGTTTAAGCTGCGAATCGCTTGAAATAGCTTCCGATCCAGCTCGTCTAATGGCGGAAACTGGACATGGTCCGATGCTCCGGTTAAATAATCTGTAGTCACTTCAAAGATTTGCGCAAGCTTAACCAACGTTTCGGTATCCGGTTCACGTATCCCGTACTCCCAATTGGCGTAAGTGCTGCTGCGTTTGATACCTAATCGTTCGGCTACATAGGTTTGAGACCAGCCTTTATTTTCTCTCAAGTGCCTTAACCGTTCGGCAAGTACGGACATAGGTCGTCACCTCACATACAAAGCTTTTCAATCAGAATTGATTGTTGAGGAAGGCCGAATAAAAGTTTCTATTGCGTTGAATAGATATCCATCCCGCACGGTTACTTGATGCAAAAGCCCTCCTACAGCGCATCGTCTGCAAAAGGGCCGTTCCCCCTACTTCTTACTAATCCACGCTGACACGGATTCCAGCAGCTCGTTCTCCTTATCCTCCGCGCCGCGGTCGAACTGCTCGACCAGCTTGTTCAGCCTGCCGGTTTGGTAGCCGTAATCATACATGGCCGCGGCTACGATCGAGAGGCGCAGGTCGCCGTCACTGGCATCGGCGTACCGGTTCATGAGGCTCTTCAGGAAACGGTCGTTTTCCACTTCGATAACTGCGGCTTCGGAAATGTTCTCTTTCAGCTTATTCTCGAATTTCAAGAGCACGTGCTCATGGAATTTAATCAACTTCTCCAGATGGCGGTCGAATTCCCGGTCGATCTCCGGAGTGCGGTTTGCTTGAAAATAATGCTCCTCCACGGCTTCCAGCACGGCCATCCCTTTATGCAGCGTGTGCAGCATTTGCTTGTAGACGACCAAATGACGAGCCTCGCTGAATCTGGCGCGCTTGAGCTTATGCAATTCTTCTTCGAACAAGGTGTACTTGTCCGTCAGTGATTTGAGGGCTCCCTCGAGCGCCTGCTTTTCGTCGCGGAATACGCTTTCCTTGATTTCGTCCGAAATGACCGTGCGCAGCAGCAGAGACATTTTGAAGAAAATCGATTCGATCTGCTTCACGAACTGTACCCTGGGACGGGGCGGGAAGAACGTAATGTTGATCAAAAAAGCGGAGCCGATCCCGATTAAGCTCAGCAAAAACCGGTTGAGCGCGAAATCCCACTGCCCGGACGCTTCCATGACGGCGATGACGGTCACCAGTGTCAGCCCGACGGTTTCTTCCATCTTGAGCTTCAGACAGATCATAATGGCAAGGATGCAAACGATACCGACCGCGACCGGGTCGTTCGAGAAAATCATACCGGCGACCAAGGCCAGCACGGCCCCAAGTGTATTCGTTTGCAGCTGTTCGAGAAAATAACGCCACGACCGGTAAATGGACGGCTGCATGGCAAAAATCGCAGCGACTCCGGCGATGACGGGGGGCGTGAAACCGACCAGTACGCTAATATACAGTGCCAGGGTAACCGCAATCCCCGTTTTCAATACGCGGGCTCCGAACGTCACAGTCACCCCTCCTTTAATAATAGTATTCACGACTATCTTACACGGAATCCGGGCTCGTTGGCAAAATGAAAAATAATAGAAAAAAGTGAAACATTTGTTGTGCAACTTCCGTCTTACTTATATGAAAATTATTCCACAATTTGGAGAGGAGTTTTACTAGAATGAAGAAACTCATAGTCGGTCTTACCGTGGGAATGATGCTTGGTTCGGCGGCGACGGCGTTTGCAGCGGAAGATATCGGCAAAGAAATCAAAGCGGTCTTTGCCAAGTTCAATTTCAAAATCAACGGTGTGGACACTGCATTGGAGACGACTCCGCTGGTATATGACGGTACGGCTTATTTGCCGGTTCGCGAGGTAGGGAAATTAACCGGATACACCGTGTCGTATAAAGAAGACACCCAAACGATTGAACTCACCAATGTGACAAGTACGACCTACACACCCCCCGCCAAGAATGAACAATCGGCCACAGAAACCGTAAAAAAAGTTGATGCGGACGTAAAGAAAGACACGGGGAAAACGGAGGAAACCGTAAAAAAATCGAATGATGCGGTAAGCAAAGCAGACGGTGCGGCTTGGGTTGATCTCAGAGACTTGCTGGATGCTCTGGATAAAAAATATAAAGGTACCAGAGGCGGGGCAACAGGCGACGAAGCAACAATCGTGATCAATGAAAAGGAGTACAAATTGAAGCTTATCATCAACGGCATGAACTTTAGTGTGGAAATCACTCCGCTGATCGAAGCGAATGTCATCACCCTGGAAGAAGTAAAAAAGGGCAACAAGTAAGTACCCGGCTGCTACATTATCCGCACGACATGAATGGAAATTACGAATAATACCCCGAAGAGGACAATTCAGGTTGAGATTCAACCCGGATTGTCCTTTTTGCTATGCCCGACGCCGAATAAAATCGCCCGCCCCGCCTCCCTCCAATCTACCGGCATGGTAAAAATTTTGCACAACTCGGTCAGAATCGTCCGCAGCGCGGGGGGAGGAGCCTCTTATATAGTAAGAATCAACAATAGTATTGTTCACTTACAGGGGTGATAACGATGGAGACAAACAAGCTTTCGAACCGGACTGCGGGCGCCGCGGCCAAATCCAAATGGAACAATTCCAAAAAGGAAGCGCTGGTCGGTTGGCTGTTTCTGGCTCCCGAATTTGTCGGGATCGTGCTGCTTTACGTATTTCCGGTCGTGTTTTCGCTATATCTCAGCTTCAGCGATTGGAATCTGGTCGGGGGTATTTCTTCCATTAAATTCGTCGGACTCGAGAACTTCGCGAAGCTCTTCGATGACGAGAAAGTGCTGATGGCGCTCAAAAACAACTTGATTTACACGGTGCTCACGGTGCCGGTCGGTATGCTGCTCGCCTTGATTCTCGCCGTACTTATTCATTCGCGCGTTTACGGGAAAAGCTATTTTAAGGTCGCTTTTTTCATCCCGTACATTTCGTCGCTCGTCGCGCTTGGCGCGGTATGGAGTGCGCTGTACCATCCTTCGAAAGGGCCGATCAACCAGTTTCTGATCAGCCTCGGCATCACGGACCCGCCCAAATGGCTGGCGGATTCGAACTACTCGCTGCTCTCGATCATTATTATTGCGATCTGGGCCGGCATCGGCTACCAGATTGTCATTTACTTGGCGGGCCTGACGAACATTCCCGAAGAAATGTACGAAGCCGCCAGCATCGACGGCGCCTCGCCTTGGCATAAATTTACGAAGATTACGCTGCCGCTGCTCGGGCCGACGACGTCCTTTTTGTTCATCACGCTGCTGATGTCTTCGTTCAAGGTATTCGACCTTGTCGCCTTTATGACCGGCGGGGGACCGAACGACTCTTCGACGGTTATCGTCTTCCGGATCTACGAGGAAGGCTTCCGCAACTTCAAGATGGGCTACGCTTCCGCGATTTCCTGGCTCCTGTTCGCGATTGTCGGACTGGCGACGCTGGCCACTTGGCAGCTCCAGAAGCGCAAAGTACATTACTAGAGAGGAGTAGAAAGGGTATGCCTGTACGAAAATTCGATCTCACTAAATGGCTCCTGACGATCCTTCTCGGAGCGTTCTCCGTATTGTTCCTGGTTCCGCTGATTTGGATGATCTCGGCCGCGTCGAAGTTCGAGAAGGACGTCATGGAGTTTCCGATCCGCTGGATTCCGAAGGATTGGAACTTTATCGGCAACTTCCAAGAGGTTTGGCTGGGCAAGGTACCGTTTTACCTCTTTTACTTGAATTCGCTCAAGCTAGCGCTGATCATGACAGCGTGCACGATCTTCTTCTCGTCGATGGCGGCGTTTGCGTTCACGAAGCTGCGTTTTAAGGGCCGGGATCTCGCCTTCGGCTTACTGCTGACGTTCATGGTCATTCCCGAGCAGGCGACGCTCGTGCCGCGCTATCTTCTGATGAAATGGCTGCATATGTACAACACGCACGCGGGCATGGTTCTGATGGGGATGTTTTCCATCTACTTCACGTTTTTGCTTCGGCAGTTTATGATGGGGATTCACAGTGACTTTATCGAGGCGGCCAGAATCGACGGCGCAGGCTATTTTAAAACGTATTGGAGCATCATCCTGCCGCTCTGTAAGCCGATTCTGGCGACGGTCGGCATCATCAAGTTCATCTGGACATGGAACGATTACCAGACGCCGCTTATTTTCCTGATCAACAAAGGTCTGTATACGATCCCGCTGGGGATGCAAATGTTCAAGGACGAATTCGCCGACAACTACGCGGTGATCATGATGGCTTCGCTGTCTGCGATTCTGCCGCTGCTGATTATTTTCGTCGTGCTGCAGAAGCAGGTCATTAACGGCATCTCGCTGGGCGGGGTAAAAGGATAAAGGTCAAAATATTGCACGGGACAGGCAAAAATTAGACACATCGTTTTGGGCGTGAAAGCATTAGAATGCAGCTATAGAGACCTACATCATCATGACCCGAGGGGGAGTTCACATGAAGAAAACAAGCGCGTTGCTGTTGAGCGGGGCGGTACTTGCGGTTTCCGTACTGAGCGGCTGCGGCCAAGGGGCGGAGAAGCAGGAAGCGTCCGGCGAAGGCGGACAGAAGAACGTGACGCTGAAATATTACAACTGGGACAATGAGGTTATGGGCGCGACGACCAAGGCGCTTATCGACCAGTTCCAAGCGAAATATCCGAACATCAAAGTCGAGTCCGTGCCGCTCGTACCGGGCAACTCGGTAGAGACGCTCAAGAAGCTGGACGTAACGATGTCTTCCGGCGAGCAGATCGACCTGGTGCTGTTCCCAAGCATCGACGAGACGCTGGCCCGCGCGGCGCAAGGCGTGTTGGCTCCTCTGGACGATATGTACGCTAAAGAGAACGTGAAGCCGGAGGACGAGTATTACGTCAATCCGAAGTACAAAGGCAAAAACTACGCCGCCATGTACCAGCGCAGCAACTGGATCGTTCTGCTGAACCAGAAGGCGCTCGACGAAGCGAACCTGCCGGTGCCGGAGGTCGGCTGGACCTGGGACGACTTCCGCGAATACGCGAAGAAGCTGACCAAAGGCGAGGGCAACAGCAAACGATATGGCGCTTACTTCCATAACTGGGGCGATTACGCCAACCCGATTCTGTTCAACGAGAAGCGGAATGCGTTCCTGAAGGAAGACGGCACGACCCAATTCGACGACCCATCGATGCTGTCGTTCTTCAACCTCCGCCGCGCGATGGAGAAAGAAGACAAGTCCACGACACCGTTCGCCGACGTTGTAGGCGCGAAGCTGGCGTACCGGACGGAGTTCTTCAACGAAAAAGCGGCCATGCTCGTGACCGGCAGCTGGATGGTTGCCGACTCGGCCGACGTGACGAAGTACCCGCATAACTTCAAAGTGGCGTTCGCGCCGGTGCCACGCTCTTCGAAGGATGCGGAGCTCGGTCAAACGAGCATCGGCGGACAGTTCATTTCCGTCGCTGCCGGTTCGAAGTATAAAGAAGAAGCGTATCAGTTCATCCGTTTCGTAACGACGAATACGTCGGATGCGAAGAAGGAATTGTCCGGCTGGAAGAAGGCCGACGACAAGAAGATCATCGAAGGCACGATCGCGAAAAGCAAAGATCTCTTCAACACCGACTCGCTTGACAAAGCGCTGTTCGACAAACGCATTCACGCACCGGCTCCGTCCGAGGTTGTTGCGCCGTATGCGCCACAGCTGAAGAAAGTGCTCGAAGACGGCTTTAGCTCGTTCATTCTGGACGGCAAGTCTGCCGAGGACGCCCAGAAGCAAATGGTCGATCAGGCGAACAAGGTCATCAAAGAGAATAGCAAAAAGTAATCAAGGAAAGGGGCGCCGCAGGGCGTCCTTTCTTTGCGCCACGACGAACCGGGCGTTGGAAAGCACGGCTTTTTTCAGGCCCGGTCAGTCGAAGGACTTGTGGTAAAAATAGCGCATCGCAGATGCGTTGAGCTTGTTGAGAAAGTGGTCTAAGCAAAAATAGAGAAACATACGTAGGTGGGGTGTCCACTGGAGAAGCGATAGCGGCCGCCTTTGTCTTCGGGAAATGTCCGCTATTAAGCAGCTTCCAATCAAATTTCCCGAAGACAAGAGTGGTCGGAAGTGGATACCCCACCCCTTCGTTACCTCTATAATCCCGTTTGACCACTTTCTCAACACTCTTAGCGCATCGCAGATGCGTTAATCGCCATGGATCGGGCGGTAAAGATGAAATAAAGCATCCTGGGTGAGTTATATGCGGAAAATGAGGAGCACTGAATCAAATTCGACACGAATAACGAATGTGTGTTCCTCTATCGATTCAGCCGGTTGAAGATATGGGAGGTTAGCGGCAGATCCGTTCCCTTATTTTGGCTCGGGCGAACAAATACTTGGGTCGGCGCAGGACCGGTGATACAATGGGGACAGAAAAGAGAGGGGAGCTTTCGACATCATGAACAGCATGTTTCAATTTTCCTACTACCGGCGTATTCAGCTCTCGTTTCTGATTCTCATTTTGCTGCCGATCGTCATCGTATCGGTATTTTTGCTGTCCATGACGCGAGATGCGGTGATGGACAAAATTCGCCTGACCAACCAGTCGGTCGTCGACGTGATGGCGAAGGATATTACGAAGACGATCGATGATTTGACATATGCGTCGAATTTTTTCATACAAGACCCGAGCGCGAGGGCTCAGCTTCGCAGCTTCACCGATACCCGGCAAATTACCAGCTTCGCGGATTACCAGAGACAGCAACACATTCAGGACTTTTTCGGTCTGGTGCTGGCGAAGACGCTCAATACGGACATCCGGATGTTTCTGGTCAACGGCAAGGGCTTCATCATCCCGTCCAGCGAGCCCGATCAGCTGGCTCCGTTCCGGCAGCACTGGGAGCAGCTTCAGTCCCAGGTTGACCTCGATACGCCGAAGCGGCTGCAGTGGCTGAGCCGCGTCCAAACCGAGGGAGGCAAGAGCGAGCCCGTTTATTACGCGGCCAGAGTGATCCGGGACCCGGCGGACAATGCTTATTTGGCCACGCTATACATCGGCATTACGAACCCGTACTTCGAGAAGCTGTTCCGGCAGGCGGCCTCCGGCACCTTTGCGCTCTATGATGAGGAAGGGCGGCTTATCGCGGGAGACGCTTCCGTCCGGTTCGGCGGCGGAGGCGCGTCTGACCACACGCTGCGGAGCGAAGCGGTGCTGTCCAAGACCGGCTGGAAAATGATCTACGAGACGTCCGACCAAGAGGTGGCCGGGCAAATTTATAAAATCTTTTACATGGCCATGCTGTTCGTCGTTCCGTTTTTTGCGCTGTTCTTTATCGTATCGCTTTTGCTGGCCAAAAGGCTTCACCGGCCGATCCAGAAGTTGGACTTCATGGCCAAACAGTTCGGCCAAGGGAACCGGCTGATCCGGTTTCAGGGCAAGGGCAAGGACGAGATTGCGCAGCTCGGACAGACGTGGAACCGGATGCTCGACGAGATTGAACAGCTCATTACGAACATCGAGCAGGAGCAGGAGCAAAAGCGCGTGATTGAGCTGCAGGCGTTGTTTGCGCAAATTCGGCCGCATTTTTTGATTAATACGCTTAATTCGATCAAATGCAGCCTGATTCTGGGCGGCGACCAGCGGCACAGCCGGCAGATCGATTCGCTGATGAGCCTGCTGCGGGCGTACATGAAGGTGAACGAACCGACCTCCTTGGCCGCGGAATGCAAGCTGCTCGAGCATTATATGGACATTATGCGTTTGCGCAACGAGCTACACGTCGAGTTGAAGGTAACTTTGGCTCCCGAGGCGGCTGAATTCGAGGTGCCGAAGCTGCTGCTGCAGCCGATCGTCGAGAATGCGCTGCTGCACGGGTTTGTCGAGAAGCTAGACGATGCCAAAATCGACATCGAGGCCGAACGGCTGGGCTCACGTCTGGAGATCCGGGTGACGGATAACGGCGAGGGGATGCCGGACGGGGAGCGGGAGGCGCTGAACCGGATGCTGGAGGGGCCCGAGACGGACAAGCCGCAGACATACCGGCGGGTCGGACTGATCAACGTGCTGCAGCGGCTTCGGCTGACGTACGGACCGGATGCGACGATGAAGCTTCGAGCGAATCCGGCCGGAGGATTGACCGTTATTTTGAATATGCGAGCCTGACGAGCGACTATGGACAACAGGAGGGGATAGTCATGTACAAAGTCCTGATCATCGACGACGATGTGCCGATGCTGAAATATTTGAAGCAGTTAGTCGATTGGAACGCGCTCGACCTGCAAATCGTCGCGGATACGTACTCCAGCGTCAAGGCGCTGCGGCTGTTCGATGAGCTCCGGCCGGACCTCGTCGTGTCGGATATCGGCCTGCCACAAATGGACGGGCTGGAGCTGGCTTCGGAGATGCTGCGGCGGCGGCCGGAGGTGCGGGTTATTTTTTTGACGTGCCATGAAGACTTTCACTATGCGCAGAAGGCGCTCAAGCTGAGCGTCGACGATTACCTGATTAAGGACGAGCTGACGGCCGAGCAGCTGGCGCAGAGCTTGGAGAAATCCGTGAGACTTCTGCGCGCGGCGAAAGCGCAGACGGAGCAGCTGACGTACCGTGAGGATTGGAGCCGGCATGCCAATGTGCTGCGGGATTCTTTTTTCAAGCAGCTGCTGCGCGGCGGAGATGCCGCTTATTTGACCGATTCCGCCGCCCGGCTCGGCCTCGTCTGGGACAAGCCGTCGTTTTTGCTGGCGCTCGGCTACGTGTCGTATTACGACGTGCTCTCGCGCTATGCGCACAAGGACCTGCCGCTGATCCGTTACGGCGTCGCGAACATTGCAGCCGAGCTGGCGGGCGAGTTCGAAGGTATCACGACCTTCAACGACGGCGAAGGGTTGGCCGTGCTGCTCAATTACCGGCCTTCCTTGAAATGGAATGCGCAGGAGCATCTGCTGGCATTTTCGGCGAAGCTTCAAGCCAAATGCAAAGAATTTCTCGGCGTAGGCACGACGTTCTTCGCCAGCTCCAGTGCCGACAAACTGGCGGTTACGGAGATTGGCGCAGCCCATCGCCGCATGGCGGGAGAGCGCTACGTTGCTTTCTACACGGAGCATCCGGTGACCGTGCTGCCCGCGGCCGGCTTGCCGCAAGCGTATCATCCGGGAGCCGGGGGGTTCGAGCAGGAATACGCCGAGCTGTCGCAGGCGGTCCGGGATCACGACGAGGCGCTGCTGGAGAAAGCGCTGGCGGGCATTCGTCGTTCCGCGCTGGAGCTGCGACCGGAACCGGCGTCGTTCGTGCATCAGTGCGCGGACAGGCTGCGGCTCGTCGAGCTCCAGTACCGGGCGTTCAGCGGCGAGACGCTGTACGCCTGTCTGCAGCAGACGCTGACGCTAGGCGATGCGCTCGGGCTGATGGGGCTGAAGCTGCGGCAGATCATGAACGGCCGACGGCTCGGGGAGCCGCAGGCGAGCAAAGAGCCGAAGCTGCAGACGATCGACCAGTACATCGCGCAGCATTTGGCGGAGACGATCACCTCGATCGATATTGCCACGCATTTGTATTTGAACCCGAGCTATTTTTCACGGTACTTTAAGAAGCTTTCCGGCGAAAATTTCACGGATTACGTTCACCGGTACAAGATGAAGATCGCCGCCGACCTGCTGGAGAAGACGAAGGACTCCATCGAGGTCGTCGCGCTGCGCTGCGGCTATTCGGACCGGACGTACTTCTCCAAGGTGTTCAAAAAATACATCGGCGTCACGCCTGGGGAGTACAAGTCGAGGTCCAGCGTGATGTAGCGGGCTCTGACGGAACAAACATCAAACGAGAGGAAGATCGAACGTGACGACTCATGCCGATGACCGGGACTACTGGCTGCAGACGATGCAGCGCATCGCGAAGCCGGTGCTCGAAGCGCTGTCGCAGCGCAAGCTGAAAGAGCGGATGCCGGTGGAGGCGAAGCTGGACGACCGGGAGCTGTACACGTATCTGGAGGCGTACGGCCGGCTGCTCGCAGGCATTGCGCCGTGGCTGGAGCACGGCCCGACGACGGGAGCGGAAGGAGAGCTGCGCGGAGAGTACGTCCGGCTGGCGCGGCTGGCGATGGATGCGGCGACCGATCCGCAGTCGCCGGACCGGATGAACTTCTCCGAGGGCTACCAGCCGATCGTGGATGCGGCCTTTCTGGCCCATGCGATTTTACGGGCGCCGACGGCGTTGTGGAGCGAGCTGGACGACCGCGTCAAGGCGAACGTGAAGGAAGCGCTGCGCGCAACCCGTTCCCGGAAGCCTTGGTTTAACAACTGGCTGCTCTTCGCGGCCATGATCGAAGCGGCACTCTGCGTGATCGGTGACGACACGTGGGACCCGATGCGGATCGATTACTCGCTGAAGCAGCATGAGCAGTGGTATCTCGGCGACGGCATGTACGGCGACGGACCTCATTACCATGCGGACTACTACAACAGCTTCGTCATTCAGCCGATGCTGCTCGATCTTCTGGAGGCGGTTGGGGACCGTTATCCCGAATGGGCTGGCCTGCGGGAGCGCGTCCATGGGCGGGCGGTGCGTTACGCCGCCGTGCAGGAACGGACCATCTCGCCGGAAGGAACGTTTCCCGTCGTCGGACGTTCGCTCGCTTACCGCTTCGGCGCGTTCCAACTGCTGGCCCAGATGGCGCTGCGCGAGCAACTGCCCGACGATGTCTCTCCGGCCCAAGTGCGCTGTGCGCTGACCGCGGTGATGCGCCGCATGATCGAAGCGCCGGGTACGTTCGATGCGGGCGGCTGGCTGACGATCGGCTTCTGCGGGCATCAGCCGGAAATCGGGGAGCCGTACATTTCCACCGGCAGCTTGTACTTGTGCGCCACCGTTTTTCTGCCGCTCGGGCTTTCGGCGGACCGCCCGTTCTGGCAGAACGAAGCGGCGGACTGGACGTCGCGCAAAGCATGGTCGGGCGGGTACACTCCGGCAGATCACGCTTTGGAATAACTTAGCCGTCGCCGGGAGCCACCCCCGGCGTGGCTGTGAGAACCTAAAAAGCCGTATTCCGCAAGCAGGGGTTTCCCTCCTCTTATAGAATACGGCTTTTCGAATCTACGTGGCGCTCGAATAGGCTTCCTGGGCTTTGCGGCGGCTCCGTGCTTGCACGGCTTTCTTGATCAACGCGTTCAGCGGTCTTTCGATCCATCGGTACACGGCAAGGCACAGCAGCAGTCCCGACAGGAAGCAAAGCGTGACCGTGAGCGCCGGCCCGATCCGTTCCACCGCATGCGTGGCCCGAGCCAGCTTGAAGGTGACCGACATCATCGGAAGACTGGCGAGCAGGATCGAATAGGAGGCGTTCCCGCACAGCGCGAGCGGCTTCAGCCAGCGGTACACCGGGCCTTTCCACGTCGTTACCCCGACCAGCACCAACGCCGATCCGAACGTATGCAGCAAGTCCGTATACCGCAAACCGGCTTGCTCGTACCGCAGTACCCAAAGAATCGCGTAGACCGCTCCGCCCCCCGCGATCCACCATAGGCTGTGGCCAAGCGAACGCTTGCGGACGAGATAGGCGACGAGCATTCCGGCGAAAAACTCCAAGTGCGCCTCGTTAAACAAAAATTGCTCCAACAGCCCTGCCTTCACCTGAATCCATCCGATCTCGTTCAGGGCAATGATCGTCAGCCACCCCGAATAGATCGCGGCGACGGCTTTTTCCTTCAAGAGAAACACCAGCGAGAACATCAGATAAAACCACACGACGTACGTCAGCGACCAAGCGACGCCCAGAATCGGCGCTTGAGCCTGCGGCCACAGCAGCATCGATTTAATAATAACCCCGGGACTGCGCTCATATCCGAAGCCGAACGACGGCACCAAAAAATAGATCGGGACGACGGCGGCCATGATGAGCCAGTATAACGGATAAATGCGGTAGAACCGTTTGAGCAGAAACGTTCCGAACAGCTCCGTCCTTCCGAATTGCTCGCGATACAGCGTGAACATTAAATAACCGGTCAAAGCGAAAAAAAACGTATAGGCCCCAGAGCGTCCCATTTCGCTGATCCCGAGATAATTGTATCCGAAATAATGCTGCCCCGTTTGCGAAGCGTGAAACAGCATGACCAGCAGAACGGCAATGCCGCGGGCCGCTTGAATATAAAAGAAATTGTGTTTCCGCTCCATTCCGTCCAGCCTTTCTTGCACAAGATGCCTGCTTTTTAAAGCATTATGGCAGACAAAGATGAAGAAATCGTGACATGAACCTGAATGCAAGCTGAAAATGAGCACTCCAAATTTTTCCCCCTTACCAAAAAAACACCTCCGCATGCTTCAAACGCACCGGAGGTGTTTCTCTATATCTATACCTAAGCCAGACTACCGGACTTTTGCACGCCCGACCAGCACGGTGAAATCCGCGGTAACCTCCCGGATCGCCAGCCGCAGCGCCCGCTGAATCTGCTCGTCCCGGGCGCCCCACGATAGCGGCGTCATCCGGACCAGAGGTTCCAGCAGCTCCTCTTGCAAAGTGACGTCGTATCGCAGCTGCTGTTCATCCAAGATGTCGAAATGCTGCATAAAGAGCGCCCTCGTTTTTTCGTTGGAATAAGCTTGTCTGGGCGAGCGGTCATCGTACAAGGCGTCCCGCAGCTGCCGCAAATGCCCGCTGCCCGGAACGACCTTGATCAACATGCCGTCGTTGCGCAGCAAGCGGGTGAATTCCCCATAATTCGAGGCGGATAATACGTTCAGGATGACATCGAACGACTGGTTCCGAAAAGGGCTCCGCGCCAGATCGCCCACGCACCAGATGAAACCCGCATACTCTCTCGCGGCAATCGCGACGCCTTCCTTCGACAGATCGAGCCCGGCTCCTAGGAAGCCTGCAGTTGTTTCGCGCTTCCATACGTCTGCAAGCTGCGCCAGCTGTGAGCCCTCGCCGCATCCGGCATCCAATACGGTGATCGGCTCCAAGCCACCGCCACTTATATTCGTAAGGATCGTCCGACCGATCCGCTCGATCAGAGGATGAAAGAAGCCGCTTCGGCATACGAGATTCCGGGCTTCGAACATCGTTTTTCCGTAGTCGCTTTTGACGGCCTTCGTTAATAACGAAATATAGCCGGGCTTCGCGGTATCAAAGCCGTGCCGATTCCGGCAAAGCAGCGTCCGGTTCTCGTTCATTTCCATAGCTAGCCCGCAGACGGGACATTGAAACAGGGAGCTGTGCCGGCCGATCAATCGGGCGGCCGCGTCGATTTTTTTCAACACAAAAAAACACCTCGTTCATTCGTTTTCGTTGAATGAAAAAGGCACAGCACAAAGAAACCCGTCCCATAACTCAAAAAAAATGGGGGGCCGCCTGTTCTGTACCTTACATTAACGATAACGAATGAACTGGATGATCATGTAAACCCGCACTCCTTTATAACGAAACAGAGCTTTCCATAAGCTCTTCAGAAAGTATAGCACGGTTCGCCGGTTCAGTCGAACCAGCCCTTCCGCTTGAACCACCAGAACATCCCCGCTCCGATGGCGAACATGACGCCGAGCACGAAGAAGTACCCGGCGTGCCACTTCAGCTCGGGCATATAATCGAAGTTCATCCCGTAAATGCCGGCGATAAACGTCAACGGCATGAAAATGGTCGTGATGACCGTGAGCGTCTTCATGATCGTATTCATCCGGTTGGAGTTCATGGAGATGTAGCTGTCGCGCATGTCCGCGGTCATGTCCCGGTTCGATTCGATCATCTCCGCCAGCTTGAGCAGGTGGTCGTATACGTCGGTAAAATAAAACAGATGCTCCTTGACCCCCTCGATTCGCTCCGAGTTCACGACCCGGTACAGCAGGTCGCGCATCGGCACGATCGTCCGCCGCAATTTCAGCAGCCGGCCGCGAATTTCGAAAATATCGTCCATCATTTGCTGCACCGACCGTTTGCGGCTTCCGGCCTCAATTGCGAGCAGTTGGTCCTCCAGCTCGTACACCGCCGGAAAATATTCGTCCACCAGCTTGTCCATGACCAGATAGGCGGCGTACAGATGTCCTTTCTCCCGGCAGGAAGGCTGCTCCTGCACGCGCTGCCATGCTTCGTCGAGCTCCGGTTGCTGTCCGAAGTGAAACGTCACCAGGAAGCGGCTGCCCAGAAACATATCCACCTCCTGCGCCGACAGCTTTTGAGGATTGAGCGCATGCAGCACGAAGAAATGAACGGTTTCGTAATGGTCTACTTTCGGCCGCTGCAGCAAATGGTAGCAGTCCTCAATCGCGAGCGGATGGAAACGAAAATGGCTTTCCAGCAGCTTCGCTTCCTGCTCTGTCGGTTGATTAAAGTCGACCCAATACCAGTCGATGTCGGGATCGTCCAGCCTGTCCAGTCCAATATCGGTAAGTAAATCCGAATCGTGAGTAACGGCGCATATCCGCAGCAAGCCCGCTCACCTGACCTTATGTTCAATGTTTCATTCTGTTAGCCAGTATACCTCATTTTATGGGCATGCAGAAATCAGGGAGAGTCAAGAGAGGAACCGGCTTAAAAATACGCATTGGTTTTCAAATTGGGTTATTGTCGAAATTAGTCGAATTGTTTTTTAATGAAGACATCCAAGCGATAATCGGGGGACATAAGGCGGTGAAAGACAACTCGGCCATGCCGGGACGGAGGGCCAAGTTCGAGACGACCATGTGACAACATAGCTGAAGGTTGCGTTAGTGGAAACTACATCGAAAGAGGTCGTCGACAACATGAATATCATACACCAATGGATTTCTGCCACACACATCAGGAAAAGCATTTCCACAAAGCTGGCTATTGCGATGCTCGCCGTCATTATCCTCTCCTCATGCCTTACAGGCTATCTGATTTATTCTCATACCAGCCGTTTGCTGCAGAACGAAATCGAAACGAATCTGGCCACCAAGAGCGGAGCGATAGCCGACCAAGCAGGCGCCCTGTTCAAGGAAAAGGGAACGCTGGTCCGCCAAATGGCCACCAACCAGGAAATCGTCAACTATTTAAAAACCGTGCAGGCCCCCGATCATGCGCAAAGCGGCCCTCTGTATAAAAGTGTAGACACAACCTTGAACGAAATCTCCGCAACGGATAAAACGATAGCGTTTACATGGGTTGCCAGCGACAAAGGGGGCTTCTATGTCGGCAGCGGCGGCGCGTTGTCCAAGCCGGACTATGACGTGAAGCAGCGGCCCTGGTACGCGGCGGCGTCCAAGGCGAAGGATATGGCCTATACCGACCCGTATCTCGATGCGCAGAGCGGCAAACTGGTCGTCAGTATTCTGCACCCGGTAAGGGACGGGGGAGCATTGATCGGTTTTGTCGCCGTCGATTTGTTTTTGGATACGCTTCCGCAAATTATGGAGTCGTACAAGCTCGGACAGAGCGGGTATACCTTCCTGCTCGATAATAACGGCACGATGATGTATCATCCGAACCAAGAATACGTCATGAAGCGGAAGCTTGGAGAGATGACCGGCGATCTCGGCGAATTGGCCGCGCAGTTGGACAAGAACGACGCAGGCTTAATGTTTGGAAAAGACGACAAGGGGACGGTCGCGTATTTCGGATATTCCACCGTAGCGTTGACCGGCTGGTCGTCAGCGTCATGCCGGAAGCCGAAGCGCTGGCAGGCTTGCGGTCGTTTGTCTGGACGACAATTTTGTATTTCGCGGGTTCGACGCTCGTGCTGATCTTGGCCGTTTATTTCCTGCTTCGTTACATGCTGCGTACCATCCCGAAAATGTCCGAAACGATCAAGCAAATCTCGCATGGCGATTTGACTCCGACGCTGGCGGTGGATAGTCAGGACGAGGTCGGGCAGGTGGCCGACAATCTCAACCGGATGCTGGATGCGTTCTCCGTGATGATCAACCGGTTCCACTTGGCTTCCGAGCAAATGGCCGCCGCTTCGGAGCAGCTTACGGCCCTCGAATCGTTCAGAGCCTCCGATCATATCAGAGCGGCGGTGAAAGAAATGACCGACGGCGGCGAAAGTCAGTTGAACAGCGCCGTAGAAACCTCGCGGGCGATGGAGGAAATGGCGATCGGGGTGCAGAGGGTGGCCGAATCGTCCAGCATCGTTGCGGAAGTATCGGATGCGTCGATGCAGGAAATCAAGGAAGGGCACCGGGCGATTCAGGATGCGGTCAGCCAAATGAAGTCGATCCGCGAATCGGTAGGCCAAACGGCGCATGATATGCAGCAGCTGTACGAGCATTCGCAGAAGATTACGGACATTATCAACGTGATCGCCGATATTTCCAATCAGACACAGCTGCTTTCACTGAACGCTTCGATCGAAGCGGCGCGGGCCGGTGAGCACGGCAGGGGATTTTCCGTTGTCGCGGGCGAAGTCAAGAAGCTGGCCGAGCAATCCGCGCTGTCGGCGCAAGGAATATCGCAATTGGTCAAAGATATTCAGCTTTCCGCCCAAAAAGCGACGCAAACGATGCAGAAAGGCGTTAAAGATGTGGAGCAGGGCTCGAAGGTGATCGATTCGGTCAGCGTCGTCTTTAACAACATTACGGAAACCTTCCAAGCGATCGCCGTTCAAATTCAGGACGTTACCGCAACGGCCCAGCAGATGGCTGCCGGCACCGATCAAGTCGCTGCTTCCATGTCCGACGTCGTAACGAATCATCAGATCCATGTTCAGCATTCCGCCGGAATTTCAGCCTCCGCCCAAAGTCAATATGAAACGATGAAGGACATTTCCGCGTTGGCCGAATCGCTCAGCAAGATGGCGGAAGAGCTTATGCATTCCTTGTCCCGGTTCAAGACACGGCCGAATGCCGCTTTGACAAGCGATGAGAATTTCGCGCCGTAAGGCAGGCAAAGAGCCGCGGGCAGGAACCGGGCGGGGAAGCTCCTGCCGTTTACGGCAGCTACGGTCGAATCGTTACCCGCGTGCCAAGGCGGACAAGACGGGAAAGTGCCAGTACGTCCTCATTATACATGCGGATGCAGCCTTTGGAGACGGCGTGGCCGATGGACGCCGGGTTGTTGGTGCCGTGGATGCCGTAATGCGGGCGAGACAGTCCCATCCAGAAGGCGCCGAACGGTCCGCCGGGATGGGGCACCTTATTTACAATCTTGTACTCGCCCACGGGCGATTGTGTCAGTATTTTGCCGATGGCGATCGGATACGAACGGATCACGCGGTCGCCTTCCAGCAGATGAAGCATCCGCTGTGACAAATCGACGATAATGCGATATGGCATGGGGGCAGCTCCTTCGCAGAAGATTTGCAAGTATGCTACTACCATATGCACGGGAGCCTATCGCGGCGACGGACAGAAAAGCCGTTGTTGATACAAAACAAAACTAAAAACAATAAAAAGAATAACAACACAATATCTTAACGTGTATTTAATCTGTATTTTACAAAACTCTCTTATAGTTAGGATAACGGGCCAAGCCCAAGGAGTCATATCCAATTAAAGGAGAGATTAGGACGTGAAAAAGTCTTTATCGCTTATGATGATCCTCATGCTGGCGTTTTCCATGCTGCTGGCTGCTTGCGGAAAAACGGAGTCTGAGCCAAAGGGGCAAGCTGCGGGAGCGGGCAATACCGGAAGCGCCGGCGCCGATGCGGGCATCGATACAAAAAGCAAAGAGCTCACGGTTTATACCGCGCTGGAAGACGATCAGATCAAAAAATATCTGGAGACGTATAAAGCGAAGTACCCTGACGTGAAGCTGAACATCGTTCGCGATTCGACGGGCATCATTACGGCGAAGCTGATCGCCGAGAAGGATAACCCGCAAGCCGACGTCGTGTGGGGGCTTGCCGCAACGAGCCTGCTCGTGCTGGATCAGAACGGGATGCTCGAAGGGTACTCGCCGAAGGGTGTCGACCGAGTACAACCGGACTTCAAGGATAAGAACAACCCGACGCGCTGGGTCGGGATCGACGCCTGGGAAACGGCGTTCATCGTGAACAAGAAAGAGATGGAGAAGCGCGGCTTGCCGGTTCCGCAAAGCTATGCCGATTTGATTAAGCCGGAGTACAAGGGCTTGATTACGATGTCGAATCCTGCCTCCTCCGGAACCGGCTTCCTGACCGTGTCGGGACTCGTACAGTTGGAAGGCAAGGACAAGGCGTGGGCGTACATGGACAAGCTTCACGACAACATCGCAATGTATGTGCATTCCGGCTCCAAACCGGCGAAGATGGCCGGAACGGGCGAATATCCGATCGGGATCTCCTTCGGCTACCGCGGGATCCAAGAGAAGAAAACCGGCGCTCCGGTCGAGGTCGTGTTTCCGAAGGAAGGCTCCGGCTGGGATGTGGAAGCCAATGCGCTGCTGAAGAAGAAGACCGTCAAGCAGGCGGCCAAAGATTTCCTCGATTGGGCCATCAGCGACGACGCCATGAAGGAATACGGCAAAAACTTTGCGATTTTGGCGGTGAAGAGCGACGGCAGCCAAATTCCGGAAGGCTATGAACAAGACCCGATCAAGCAATTGATCAAGAACGACCTGAACGAAGCGGCCAAAAACCGCGAAAGCGTCTTGAACGAGTGGAGCAAACGCTACGATAACAAGAGCGAAGCCAAGAAATAATAGTACGCAAACGAACAAATCGCAAACCAAATGAAAGCGCGGAGCCGCAGGTTCTGCGCTTTTTTTGCCAACTTCTCTTACAAAAACAACATAAACACAACAAAAAGAAACAAATAACATAATCTTTACTTGCGTTTGATACTCCGTTAACAAAACCGGCCTATACTTGAACTGAAAGCAAGTAAGCCGGTCTCCTGCGGGCCGGTCTGAAGGAGGCTCTTATGCAACCGTATTTATCGATCCGACAGTTGTCCAAATCATTCGGTTCGTTCACAGCGTTGAAACAGATTAATCTCGATATGTACAAAAACGAATTCGTCTGCCTGCTCGGGCCGAGCGGCTGCGGCAAAACGACGCTGCTGCGCTTGATCGCCGGTCTCGAAAGCCCGACCGATGGACGGATTGCCGTAGACGGGAAGGATATCACCGCTTTGCCGCCCGCGAAACGGAACTTCGGCATGGTCTTCCAATCATACGCCTTGTTCCCGAACCTGACGGCTTACCAGAACGTCGCTTACGGGCTGCAGAACAAGAAGTGGTCCAAGAAAGATATCGACTTCAAGGTGCGCGAGGCGTTCGCGCTGATCGATCTTGAGCATGTCATGCAGCGCTATCCGTCCCAGCTGTCGGGCGGCCAGCAGCAGCGCATCGCTTTGGCCCGCGCCATCGTACTGTCGCCGGACATGCTGCTGCTGGACGAGCCGTTGTCGGCTTTGGATGCGAAGGTGCGCGTGAAGCTGCGGCAGGAAATCCGCGAGCTGCAGACCAAGCTCGGCATTACGACCATCATGGTGACGCACGATCAGGAAGAGGCGCTGACGATGGCCGACCGGATCGTCGTCATGAACAATGCGGAGGTCGTTCAGACCGGCACGCCGCAGGACGTGTACGACCGCCCGAACTCTCCGTTCGTCGCCGATTTTGTCGGGGCGATCAACTTTCTGGAAGACGGGGTATGGCAAGCCGGGCAGGAAGGCAAGCGGGCGATCGCCGTCCGGCCGGAGCATATCGAGGTCAGAGCGGGCGATGCGGGCGAAGGCATCCCGGCCGTCGTCCGTAACGTCGAATTCCGCGGTCCGTTCTACCGGCTGAATCTCCAAATGCTGCACTCCGGCGCAGGCGAGCTGGTAACGGTGGACGTTCCCGCCCAAGCCTCCCGCGAGCTGCCGCTGGCCAAAGATGCCCGCGTCCTGCTGAATGTGCCCGCGGAGAAGCTGCTGTCGTTCCAGGCGGAAGCCTTGGCCCATTGAATCCAAGCGAAGGAGATTTCATCATGTGGACTGCACGAACCCGGGCGCTCAGCCCGAAAGCGGGGGGCGCGGAGCTCTGGCAGATGTCGCTTGTCGTCATCGTCGTCCTGCTGCTGCTCACGTCCGTTTTGTTTCCTCTGGGCGTCTTGTTCGCCAAGGCGTTCCTGGACCGTGAAGGAGCTTTCGTCGGGCTGGCTAACTTTGTGCGTTACTTCTCGACGCCGGCGCTGTCCCGGTCGCTAACGAATACGATCTATGTCTCGGTCGTTTCGACGGGCATCGCCGTCACGCTGGCGTTCTTCTACGCGTACGGGGTCATCCGGACGGCGATCCGGGGCAAGGGATTCTTCAAAACGATCGCGCTTGTGCCGTTGTTCGCGCCTACGATGATGCACGGCATCGCGCTGACGTATTTGTTCGGCAACCAAGGTCTTGTCACGAATGGCCTGTTCGGACTGGTGCCCGGGTTTGAAATCGAGCTGTACGGCCCGGTCGGCATCATCATGGCGGAGGTCATCTACTTGTTCCCGCAGGCGTTTCTCATCCTGGCGGCGTCGCTGGCCGTGACCGATTACCGGCTGTACGAAGCGGCCGAGACGCTCGGCGCGGGAAAGCTCAAGCGGCTGCTCACGGTGACGCTACCGTCGGTCAAGTTCGGGCTGATCAGCGCCATCTTTGTCTGCTTCACCGCGTGCTTCACCGATTTCGGAGCGCCGCAGGTCATCGGCGGGAAGTTCAACGTGCTCGCGACGGATATTTACAAGCAGGTGATCGGCCAGCAAAACATGTCCATGGGCGCGGCGGTCGGCATTCTGCTGACGATCCCGGCGGTTGTCGCGTTCGTGGTGGACCGGCTCGTGCAGCGCAGGCAAAATGCGCTGATCACGTCCAAATCGACGCCATACCGCATTGCGAACGGCCGACTGCGGGACAAGCTGTTCACATTGTTCTGCACCCTGATGTCCATCGGAATTCTCATTCCGCTGCTGACAATCGTTTATGCTTCCTTGGTGAACGTATGGCCTTACAACCTGACGCTGTCGCTCAAGCATTTTGATTTCTCCGCGAAGGCGGCGGCCGGGTTCGAGCCGTTCTGGAACAGCTTGGTTCTCTCGCTGCTGACGGCAGTTCTGGGCACGCTATTTGCGTTCGTCACGGCGTACTTGATCGAAAAAACGCGGATGCTGCGAAGCGCCCGGCAGCTCGGCTATTTCTTGGCCATCCTGCCGCTGTCGCTGCCCGGCATGGTCATCGGGCTGGCCTACATTTTCTTCTTCAACGCGCCGGACAACCCGCTGCACCCGATGTACGGCACCGTAGCCATTCTGGTGTTGGCAAATGTCGTTCACTTTTTCTCGGTGCCCTTCATCACGGCAATGACCACACTGAAGAAGCAAGACAAGGAGTTCGAGCTGGTGGCGGAGTCGATGCGAGTGCCGTTCTACCGGACGTTCCTCAAGGTGACGGTGCCGCTGTCGTTGCCGGCCATTATCGAGATGGCGATGTACTTCTTCGTCAACTCTATGGTAACGGTGTCGGCGCTCGTCTTCCTGACTTCGCCGGACTTTAAGCTGGCGGCGGTCTCTATCGTCCATATGGACGATGCGGGCGACACGGCGGCCGCGGCGGCTATGTCGGTGCTGATCCTGGGAACGAATATCGCCATCCGGCTGCTTTACGAGCTGATTTTGCGGGGCGTGAGGCGGCGGACGGAAGCTTGGCAAGTACACAAATGATACGGGAGGAATAAAAATATGACGGTACAAGGAGTCATTTTGGATTGGGCGGGAACGGCGGTCGACTACGGCTGCTTCGCGCCGGTGGCGGTATTCGTGGAAGTGTTTGCGAAACGGGGAATTACGTTGACGGCCGAGGAAGCGCGCGGGCCGATGGGGATGCTGAAGCGGGACCATCTCCGCGAGCTTTGCCGCCTGAAAAGCGTGGCGGAGCAGTGGAAGGCGGCCTTCGGCCGTGCGCCGGAGGAAGCCGATGTCGATTCGCTGTACGCGGATTTCGAGCTGATGCTGTTCAGCATTTTGAAGCAATACGCGACCCCGATTCCGGGAGCGATCGAGCTGGTGGCGCGGCTGCGGTCGCAGGGGATCAAGGTCGGCTCGACCACGGGATATACGACGGAGATGATGGAGATCGTCGCCGCCGAGGCGAAGAAGCAGGGCTACGCGCCGGACGGGCTGGTAACCCCGGACGAAATGCCTGCGGGCCGGCCGTATCCGTGGATGATCTACGAGAACGCAATTCGGCTCGGTATTTATCCGATGAAGCATATCGTCAAAGTCGGCGATACGATCAGCGATATTCGGGAAGGGCTGAACGCCGAGACTTGGACGGTCGGCATTCTCAAAGGCAGCAGCGAGCTCGGCATGACCGAGGCGGAAGTAAACGCATGCGATCCTGCCGTTCTTCAGCGGAAGCTCGAAGAGATCGGGCGGCGCTACCGGTCGGAGGGCGCGCACTACGTCATTGACTCCATCGGCGCATTGGACCCGGTCATTGCAGACATTAACCGGCGCTTGGCGGCAGGGGAATCCCCATGCTCCACAGCGGCCGTATTGAAAGGATGAATTCTCATGACAGAAACGATGACCATTCCGGCGATGCCGGATAATCCATATTTGCTGCTGACGCCGGGACCTTTGTCCACAACGAAGCGGGTGAAGGCGGCCATGCTGAAGGACTGGTGCACGTGGGACCGCGAATACAACGACTTGGTACAGGACATTCGCGGCAGGCTGGTCCGGCTGGCGACGACGGAGACGGACCGGTATACGGCCGTGCTGATGCAGGGAAGCGGCACGTTCGTCGTGGAATCGGTGATCGGCTCGGCGATCCCTGCGGACGGCAAGCTGGCGGTCCTCATTAACGGGGCTTACGGCGAGCGGATCGCGCAAATGGCGGAGCGGCTGCACATTTCGACCGTCCGGATCGCGCTCGGCGAGACGACACCTGCGGACGCAGCCGCCCTGGATGCCGTCTTGGCCGCGCAGCCGGACATTACGCATGTAGCCGTCGTCCATACGGAGACGACGACCGGGATGCGCAATCCGCTGGAGGATGTTGCCCGGACGGCGAAGAAGCACGGCAAAACGCTGATCGCCGATGCGATGAGCAGCTTCGGCGGCATCGCCATCGACGTGGCGGCGCTCGGCATCGATTTTTTGATCAGCAGCAGCAACAAGTGCATCCAAGGCGTCCCCGGCTTCGGCTTCGTCATCGCGAAGACGGAGGAGCTGGCCGCCTGTGAAAGACGCGCCCGGTCGCTCTCGCTCGATCTGTACGATCAATGGGAAACGATGGAGCGGCAGCAGGGCAAGTGGCGGTTCACCTCACCGACCCATGTCGTGCACGCGTTCCATGAAGCGTTGCTGGAGCTGGAGGACGAGGGTGGCATCGCGAAACGGCAGCAGCGGTACGAGAACAACCAGCGCCTGCTGGTGCGGGGGATGGAGGAGCTTGGGTTTCAAGCGCTGCTTCCGGCTTCGTGCCAATCGCCGATCATTACTTCGTTTGTGTACCCGGTGCATCCGCAGTTTTCATTTGCTGAATTTTACGCGCGGATGAAGCTCGAAGGCTTCGTTCTGTATCCGGGCAAAATCTCGTCCGCGGACACGTTCCGCATCGGCAACATCGGGGATGTGCATACGGACGATATCGGGCGGCTATTGGAGGCGATCGGGCGGAACCGGTTCTGGTTATAAAGCAGCGGACCGGAAAATCGTGTAAACCGCGGCGCCCGGGTGCTATAATGCAAATATCATACGCAGGGCTGGAGGTTGCGCCGAATGTCTTTGGTGGGGGAAGAACGCAAGGATTTCATCTTGAACATGCTCAATCTGGAAGGAAAAGTAAAAACGTTTGAGCTGGTCGAGAAGCTGAAGGTGTCGTCGGAGACGGTCCGCCGGTATTTGGAGGAGCTGGAGGCGGAGAACAAGCTGAAGCGGGTCTACGGCGGCGCGATCAAAATCAACCTGGCGCGGGAAGAGCCGCCGCACCTGAAGCGGGAAGTGCTTTACGCCGACGAGAAGAAGCGGATCGGCCGGGCGGCCGCGTCTCTGGTGGAAGACAACGACGTGATCTTCATCGACGACGGCACGACGACTCAGCAGATGATTCATTTTTTGCTTAACAAGAAAAATATTACGGTGCTGGCCTTTTCCGCTCCGGCGCTATATCTGCTCATCGACTACAAGAACAAGGAGCTGTTCTCCGGCGACGTGTATTTTATCGGAGGCAAGGTTAATGCCTCGCAGGCGCGGGTATCCGGCTCGATGGCCGAGCGGATGGTCGAGCAGTTTTATGCGGACAAGGCGTTTATCTCAATCGACGGCCTTATGGTAAACCGCGGAATTACCAGCTTCGATGCCGAACGGGGGCAGCTCGCGCGCAAGCTGATCGAGCATTCCAAGCAATCGATCGTGATGACCGACCGCTCGAAGATCGGCGAGGGGCAGTTCTACAAGCTGGCCGATCTCAAGGAAATCGACATCATTATCAGCGACGTGAACATGCCGAAGGAATGGGAAGCCGACCTCCAAGCTTCGGGTGTCACGTGGATACATGCCATGTAGGAAGCAACTGCCTTGTCTTGCGGTACCGTACAGGGGCCGCTGCCCAAGCGAAAACTGTCTCCCCGAGGGCCACAAGCCCGGGAGCCTATCCGGAAGCCTAGGCTTCCGGATTTCGTCGTTTTGTCGAAGGATGAACAGATACAGATAGAAGAGAATGGGATGACGCAAATGGATCGGGATTTATTTGAGGCGATGAATTCAAGTGCGAACAAGCTTAAACAGATCGCGGAAGAAAATATGGAACCAACGCTTGTCGATAAATTTTTTGCAAATAAGTACGTCAAGTCGGTCCTCAAGACCATGCTTTTTATTATGGCAGCCGTCTTTTGCGTTTTGGCGGTTCTCTACTTGCTGATGGGAGGGATGGTTTTTTTGATGCTGGACGCCATTTTCAAGCAATTCACGTCCGATGAAAAAAGAGTGCAGGAAGAACTGGCCATTCATTTGAAAACCAAATATCAGGAAGAATTCAGGATTGAAAAGGTTGATTATAACGGGACGATTGATCATTATGATGTTGAAGTGCGTTCTGCTGCAAAGCCCGATTATAAGATTCAAGTGGGTGTTTCGGAGAAAAACAAGCGGTACCTGTTTAGAGACGACTATGTGCAAGCTTTTTGGAACGATGAACTGAAGGAGACGGTTTATCCGAAACTGCAAGAGCTGCTTCCGAAGGAAAAATACCGCATAACCAAAGTGTCGGACTATCATTCCCTGGGCGGAGAATTTCCGGACGAGAACGAACTTATTTTTGGGCCCAACCATATTTCTTTTCAAGAAGCGATTGACCGGCAGCTTCTTTATCTGGATATCCGGTATGAACGATTGGAAGATGGAACAGCTATTGGGGACGAGTTGAAAAATGTATATGAAATGGTTGATTTGGCGAAAAATTTTCGTATTAACAGGATGTGGATCGAAATGAGGTCTAATAAAGATAGAAGGGAACTAAGCTGTCGAATCAACGATGCGAATAGCATCACCAGCATGGCCGATCTGGAAAAGGTTTGCGATTAAACGGTCGAAGCCGTTTCTCTCGTTCCCTCGTTCCCCCCACGGGGGAGGGACTATTGCCTCTGGCGCGGTGGGCCGGGATTCATCCGGTTCCCCGCTCGTCTCCGTTCAGACCTCGCTGCTCCTCTTTGGCCGCGGTCGCTTTTGTAAAATGCGCCTCGATTTTTTTGCTAAGGAACAGCGAACCCCCGATAAACAACACCACATAGAGCAGTTCAAGCGGCTCGCGGACGAAACGCTCCAGATCGTGCCCGATGTACGAAACGGAGAAGATCATGATCGCTTTGCCGGCGGCCACGGCGATCAGAAACGTATGCAGCCGCATGCGCGCGACAGCGGCCGCCATATTGACAAGCACGAACGGGCCGACCGGAAACACGCTCAGCAGAAACACATAGCTGAACCCGTTGTGACGGACCCACCGCATGCTTTTTTCGACTTTGGGCTTGCGCTTCCACCGTTCGAAGTACGGATGGCCGGCCGCTTTGCGAATGATGAGGAAGGTCGTCAGGCATCCGGCGATCATGCCGATCCACGAATACAGAAAGCCGAGCCATAAGCCGTATACCGCGGCGTTGACCCCGACGATGACCAGCGTAGGCAGCGGAGGAACGAACGACTTGGCGAACGTGAGCAGGATGCCGGGAAGCGGCCCCAGAGAGCGGTATTGCTCCAGCCAATGCTTGATATTGTCCTCTGTCAAATGCTCGATGATTGAAAAATCCATGCTGATGCGATCACCCGAGTCCGGTTAAATTTTGTGCCAAGCGGCCATCACGATTTATTCGATCTCTTCGTACTTGCTCGGCAATCGGTCTTGCTCATAAAGATCGTAACGCAGTCACGGGTATAAGGGAAGGCAAGCCACAATAATGACACAGATGACGATCCGCGATCCATACCCATTTTTTCAAATGCCCCCGCCCCTTCTCCTGTCAACCGGTCCGTCACGTTTCCAGTAGAACCTTGCCCGTTTCGGTCAAGTCGTATCCGCCGATGGGGCGCAGCTCGCGGAGAAAGGCGTCCGATTGCAGGATGCGCCGCACCGCTTCGATCCATTCGCGGTTGTCCGGCTTCTTCAGCATCACGAGATCGTAGCGCTCCCGGATCAGCGGGATAAAATCGACGCCTCCGACGATGCTCGCCGCTTTCTCGATCCCGACCCCGACATCGGCCTCGCCCGCGGCGACTTTGCCGGCAACGCCCATGTGGCTCGATTCCTCCGCCTCATAACCGGCAAGGCTGCCCGGAGCGATGCCGTGCAGCCGCAGCTGCTCGTCCAGCAGTACGCGCGCGCCGGAGCCTTTCTCCCGGTTGGCGATACGCAGGCCGGGCTGTGCAAGATCGCCCCAGCTCCGCAGTCCTTTCGGATTGCCCTGCGGCACGTAAAGCCCGGCATTCCGGGTAAGCAGATGCACGACGATATACGAAAAGCCGACCAGCAGCTTGCGGATATACGGTATATTGTATTCCCCGGTATCGCCATCCAGCAGATGCGTGCTCACGATATCCGATTCGCCGCGGTACATCGAGATCAGGCTGTCCAGGCTGCCGACATACGAGCGCAGCGGGCGAACGCCCGGCGCCCGCTTCTCCAGATGCTTGGCCAGCATGTCGAGGCTGATGTCCTGCCCCGTGATGACGAGCGGACGGCTGCCCGGAGCAAAAACGGCCTCCGGCCTGGAGGCGCCGGACGGCATCGGGGCGGCTGCGGGCGGCATGCGGCCTTCGCGGGCTCTGGCTTTATACGCCTCCAGCTCCGTGGCGTCGATACGCATTTGCTTGCCGACGCGGTAGGCGGGAAGCTCGCCTTTTTTGATCAGGTCGTACACTGTCAGCTTGGATATTTTCAAAAGCTTTGCGATTTCTTCAGTTGTATAGGAAACGTCGTTGGTCATGACGCTGAAACCTCCCGTCTTGCATTCGTCTTCGCAGGCAGCGCCGGTCTGGTCCCGGCCTGGACACGAAGTCGTCACACCTATCATACGATGGAAGCGCCAGCGATTCAAACCGTTGTTTACAGGGTTCCTTTTTTTCGCTTATAATGAGTTTCGAGTTAATTATATCTAGTTATATCTAAACATAATTAAATAGATGGGAGAGAGGACTTTGTGCGTAAAATCACTGCTTCTTGTTTATTCCTGCTGCTTGCTTTATCTCTAGCCATCGGGCTTGCCGGCTGTGGCGAAGCCAAGCCTACCCCGGCGGACGCGCCGAAAGCCGGGCAAGAGACCAAACAGGCCGCCCCCGCCGAAAAGGTGGAGCTGACCGTCTCCGCGGCGGCGAGCTTGACCGACGCGCTCAAGGAGATCCAAACCACTTACGAAAGCAAGAACGCGGGCATCAAGCTGAACTTCAACTTCGGGGCCTCCGGCGCGCTGCAGCAGCAGATCGAACAGGGTGCTCCCGCCGACGTATTCCTGTCTGCCGCCGCCAAAAATATGAAGGCGCTGGTGGACAAGCAGCTTGTCGATGCGGCGCAGCAGAAAAACCTGCTCGTCAACGAGCTCGTCGTCGTCGTACCGGAAGGCGGCCAAGCGCAGGTCGGCACGGTGGACGATTTGGCGAAGCCGGAAGTGAAGCACGTCGCCATCGGGGAGCCGGAATCCGTACCGGCAGGTGGCTATGCCAAGGAAGCGCTGACGAACGCGAAGCAGTGGGATGCTTTGCAGCCGAAGCTCGTCATGGCGAAAGACGTGCGGCAGGTACTGACCTACGTCGAATCGGGCAACGCGGAAGCGGGCTTCGTTTACAAGACGGATGCGCTCACGTCCAAGAAAGTGAAGATCGCCTTCAACGTCGATCCGAAAACCTACAAGCCGGTCGAATATCCGGCCGGAATCGTCAAAGCGACGAAGCATGCCAAAGAAGCCGAAGCCTTCTACACGTACCTGCAGAGTAAAGAGGCGGCGGACGTGTTCTCGAAGTACGGCTTCACCATTCCTGCCGGGAAGTAGCGGGTATGCCTGGCATCGATTGGAACGCTTTTCTGTCGCCGGTCCTGCTGTCGGTCAAAGTATCGCTGGTTGCCAGCGCGCTGGTGTTCGTCCTCGGGATCGCTGCGGCATGGGGCTTGTCCCGCCGCACGTTTCCGGGGAGAACGCTGCTGGAAACCGCGCTGATGCTGCCGCTGGTGCTTCCTCCGACCGTGATCGGCTTCATCCTGCTGGTGCTTCTCGGCAAGAAAAGCTGGTTCGGCCGCTGGATCGAGGAATGGTTCGCGGCTCCGCTCATCTTCACGTGGTGGGCTGCCGTCATCGCTGCGGTCGTGGTCGCCTTCCCGCTCGTGTACCAAACGATGAAGGTCGGCTTCGCTTCGGTCGACCGCAGCCTGGAGGACGCCGCGCGCTCCGCGGGAGCGGGCGAGTGGCAGGTGCTCCGCTACATTACGCTGCCGCTGGCCTGGCGCTCCCTCGCTACGGCTTACATTTTGGGCTTCGCCCGGGCGCTCGGCGAATTCGGGGCGACGCTGATGATCGCCGGCAATATCCCGGGGAAGACGCAGACCGTTCCGACCGCCATCTACATGGCGGTGGAATCCGGCCGCATGACGCTCGCCTGGTGGTGGACCGGCTCAATCATCGTCATTTCGTTTATGATGATGCTGATTGTGAATAAGAAAAAGTAAGACCACGGAATCGATCCGTGGTCTTCTTTGTCATAGGCTTGCTTTATACTCCCATCGGGGCACGGGTGCCGCCGGCGGTTTTGTTAGGATTATGGCCGTCTCCGCCTTTGTTACGGAACATTTTGCGGAGGTAAGGCAGTACGTAGTAGTCGCCACCGAATTTGCCGGTGTTGGCCCCTGCGGCCAAGAGGACGAAGCCGAGGAGGACCATCCAAGGGTTCGTGCTTACGGTTCCAGCGAACAGGAACATGAAGTTCATCACTAATCCGAAGAAGGCGGCTGCCGTCGCGAGTGTCCCGAGAATTAAGCCAAGACCGACGAGAAACTCACCGAGCGGGATCATGACGTTGATCAGCTTCGCGTTAGGCAAAGCGAAATTTTCGATAAACGCGTTGAAGGTCGGGTAAATCAATTCGTTTGTGGCCTTGTCCATTGGCGGTTTGGCGATAGCGCCCTTCAGGAAGCCGGTGGCGTCGAACCCGCCGGTAAGTTTGTGGAACCCGGCCGTAAGCCATGTCCATCCGACATATACGCGTAACACGAGCAGTAAGCCGGCAGCATACACGTTTTCTCTTAACCATTTCATAATCATCATAATCGCTCCCTTTGTTATCAAATTGTGTCTAAATTTTGACACATTCATTTTTTTCATTATTGCACAACGCTAAAGAGATGAAGAGGGATAAATTACCATCATTAAGGGATAATATCCATTTAAACTTACAGGATTAGATGGTCGATCGATCCATTCGATCTTCCAACAAGATATCGTGAAAAAATTCACAAATTCCAGTAAGAAAAATCGTTCGCTTGCCTTTCAATAAGGTAAGCGCCTTTGTTAAGGCAAGATCGGCTGCTATAGCAGTGTCGTCGGCCGGAGCGGGAACGAAGCACGGTGTTCATATCGCATGTTCCTTTCCTTTGATTGATGTCGGGATTTGCTTCCTCCCTACGCCTTTACTATAGCATGTCCGAGAGAAAAGAGATGTGAAAAAAGTCACACAGTCGAAAAATGTTTGATCCTGTCGCTTCAACCTGCCAAATGAATGGGCCCGTCTGAGTCCATGTTCCCCCCTCACTCGTCCATACCGGTTATTTGTCTTCCACATACATTAATCTTGTGAATATCCGACATGGGGAGTATGGCGGATATTCAATTTTGTCGAAGGAGTGATCATTGTGGGTGGTTTTGGCGGTTTCACATCGACAGGCGTCATCCTGGTTCTGTTCATTCTGCTCGTGATTGTCAGCTGCAGCCTCTTGTTCATCTAAGCTTCCTGAGTGGAAGCAACGGCAAGCCGGGCACCTGTGAGGGCCCGGCTTTTTCCAATGAAAGCCGTGTTCTCATTTGCAAAAAATATGGCGGCCGATTTGTTTAATTTGCGGTCTGGACCAGATCCACTGCGAGGTACTGCGGACTATAGACCCGGTTCAAAATAACGCAGCCACCGTCACTTGGCCGGTGTAGGGCTCGCCCCTCCTTGCATTAATTTGGAGCGAATTTCAAGTTTTATGCATCGTCCGGCAGCCGGGCCACGAGCATTAGGAGAAAAGAGGCACCCCATTGACAACGAGAATGATAACCATTATCATTTGTGATATACATGTTGTTGAGAATCATTATCATACAATAAGAGGAGGAGCCGTCCGTGGGTTTGCTGTATGAGCTGATCAGGCATAGAAACCTTAGCCGGGCAGGCAGCATTGCGGACCGTTCGATTCCCGACAGACTACAGCCGCAGCCGGAAGATCGCCGGTACGGTTCATACATACAGAGGATATCGGTTCAAGTGTTGGAAGAGGAAAAGGCTCAGGGGAGCATCGAAAGAGCGCCCGAGCGCCAATAACCGGAACGGGAAGGGAGAGCGGCATGGAGCAGGCAAGGAATGAAGCGCTGGCGGAGCAAGGTCTCAGTGAGCTGGAGGCGCAGTTTTTTTTCATACGGGGGCTTCCCGACGAGGGGGAGCTATCGGTCAAGCTGTCGCAGCTGCTCGAACGCCGGCATGCGGACATGCTTCTGGTGAAGTACGGCAAGCATATCCGCGCGTTGGATGAGCAGGCGCCTGCCACTTACTTTAGCGGCTGGCTCGGCATGCTGTGCGCGGCGCAGCAGTATATGATCAGCCGGTATGATGCGGCGTTCGATTTTTCGCCGGGCAATCTGACGGTCAATTTGTATCTGAAGGAAGGCCGTCCGATGTTCGGGTTCCGGCTTCATGACGCCAAGACGCTGTCGGTGCCTGCGGAAGACCGGGCCGGGTGGAGACGCCAGGCGCTCTCCGCCTTGTACGGAGAGACGCTTCGGCCGCTGCTCGCATCGCTGGCGCAAGCGGCAGGGCTTGACGCGGGGCAGCTGTGGGGACAGATCGCGACACGGATGTACTACGTGCATGATATGGCGCTAGCCAAAGCCGATAGCGAAGAGCTGCGGGCCAAGCTGACGGAGGACTTTCAGGCGCTGCTGTCGGACTTGCCGCCGGACGTATTCGGCCGGCCGCGGCATCCGCTCGATGTGAAGTTCCGCTACGTCGACGATCCGCGGAATCCCGGAGAGCGGCTGCGGATGAAAGTCAGCTGCTGTCTCGCTTACAAGACGGATACGGATCACGGGTATTGCTATACCTGTCCGCGGATGAGCAGTGCCGAGCGCGAGGAACGGAAGCTCAAGCTGCTCGCGGGCGCGAAATAACGAGAATCGAAGGCATACACGATAAAAATACATGCGCGGAAGGCTCTCTCAGGAGACAGCCGTTTACGAAAAGGAGGCTCGAAACATGCCGTCGATTTTGGTCGTAGGAGCGGATCATCTGGGCAATATGCCCGATCATCTGGCGAATATCGGTTTTGACGAAGTGATGCATATGTCCGGACGCAAATGCCAAATGGTGAAGAAGGGGATTCCGGAAAAGGTGGACGCGGTGCTTGTGCTGACGGATTACGTCAATCACAATCTGACCAAAGCCATCAAGCAGCAAGCGAAGGAACAGGAAGTGCCGATTTATTATGCGAAGCGTTCGTGGTGCTCGGTGCAGAAGGCGCTCTGCTCCTGCGCGGACGGCTGCGAATGGTTGAAAAAGGGCGGAGGAGCCGCCCATTAAACGAGGAAAGCCTGTCGGAATATGCCGGCGGGCTTTTTCGTATGCACATGGCCGTATGCCATCAGGCTTCGTAGGTTAAACGGCGGAGCATCCGCTCCACCTTGCGCAAGTGGGAGGCGACGCGTTCTCTGGCAAGGGCAGTGTCCTGCAGCCGGACCGCGTCGACGATGGCTTGGTGCTCTTCGGAGAGCCGGACGGTCTGGCTCTGCTCCGCGAACAGCCACAGTCGGCGGCTTTCCCGCATCGCCGGACCCATGGTCAGGAACAGCGTCTCCAGCGTGCGTACGAGCAGCTCGTTGCCGGACGCTCCAGCCAGCTTCAGGTGAAACCGGATATCGCATTGCTCCAGTTTGTCCTCGTCGGTCAGGGAAGCCATCTCGGCGAGGATCTTGTCCAGCTCGATCAGATGGTCGTTGCTGCGGCGCGCCGCGGCCAGCGCTGCGCCTTCGGTTTCCAGGATGAAGCGCAGCTCAAGCCATTGCCGGAGCTGCTCCACGTTGCTGATCTCGGGCGCTTCGATCTGAAGCGCGCCGCTATTGCGGAGCACGAACGTTCCGCCGCCGTGGCGGACGTCCACCCAGCCGTGCGCTTTCAGCGACATGAGTGCTTCCCGGATCGTGGAGCGGCCGACGCCGAACTTCACGGCGAGCTGCTCGACCGAGTCGATCCGGGAACCGACCGGCCAGACGCCCTGCTCGATTTGCTCGCGAAGGGCGTCGGCGACGATTTCATAGCCTTTGCGGATCATGAATGCTCTTCCTTTCTCATGCGGACAAAATCAATGAAGCGGGTGCCCTGATACGTCAGCTCGCCGAAATCCCCTTCGACCAGCAGTCCGTATTGGGGGCCTTTCAAAGGAAGCTCAACCCGTCCGCCGTCCTCGAATTCGAAGGTCGCGAAATATTTCGTAAACGCTCTCGAATCTCCGGACCCGCCCGACACCTGCGTGCGTTTGGCGACGACCCGGCAGGGGGCGATAAGACGATCGGCCGCATTGTTGGCGGACCAGACGGAGACAGAAGAGAAAATCCCGTACAAGACGGCACCTACGATCAGAACCAGGATAAGCACAAAGAAGAAAATGAAGAAGGGCGGAGGCCCGTCGAGAGGACCCCTTGGAGTTGAGAAAAAATCCATGACATTCCCTCCAGTCGAGACGTAAGCCGACATTATGCAGCGGCTATGCATGAAGTGACAGCATACAAGATTTCCCTTATTGTACCATGTTTGCCGGGGCGAATCATGTCGGCTTGCGGTACGACGGAAGCATTGACGGAGGAAGTCGGGTGCTTTTATAATAAAGTCATCAGATGACCTGATTAATTCGGGACATACGGGAGGGAACGCTTTGCTGGTTGCAGCAGTTTGTCAAGAATTAAGAAGGATTGTCGGGGACGCCTGGTTCCGCGACGATACCGAAACGCTCGTTTCGTACAGCTACGATGCTACGCCGCTATATCAATCGATGCCGGACGGCGTTATTTTTCCCGCTTCGACGGAAGAAGTGGCGGCGGTGATGCGCGTCTGCGCCCAGCACCGGATTCCGGTGGTCACCCGCGGGGCGGGCAGCAATCTGTGTGCGGGCGTGGTACCGCTGCACGGGGGGCTGATTATGGTCATGACGCGAATGAACCAGTTGCTAGAGATCGATCAGGACAACCTGACGGCGACGTTCCAGACAGGTCTGAATACTAAGCGCTTTCATACGGCTGTCGAGGAGACGGGGCTGTTTTATCCGCCGGACCCGAGCAGCATGATCATCTGCACGATGGGCGGCAACATCGCCCTGGGCGCAGGCGGGCTGCGCGGGCTCAAGTACGGCACGACCAAGGACTATGTCATCGGGCTTGAGGCGGTGCTGGCGAGCGGCGAGGTGCTGCGGACGGGAGGCAAGCTGGTGAAGGATGTCGCGGGCTACGACTTGACGCGGCTGCTCGTAGGGTCCGGGGGCACGCTGGCGATTTTGACGGAAGCGACGGTCAAGCTTGTGCCGAAGCCGGCGTACCGGCGGGCGATGATCGCGGTTTTCGCCGATTTGCCGGCGGCGGCGCGGACGGTGTCGCAGATTATTGCGAACCGGATTACACCCTGTACGCTTGAGTTCATGGATCAGGCGACGATCGAGGTGGTGGAGGCGTTCGCCAAAATCGGCCTTCCGGTCGATGCGCAGGCGATCTTGGCGATCGAGCAGGACGGCGACGAGGCGCAGGTGGAGAAGGACCTGGAGCTGATCGAGACGATCTGCCGACGCGAAGGGGCGATCCAGGTGAAGGTGGCCGCGACGCCGGAGGAGGGGGCCAAAGTGATGGAAGCACGGCGCAGCGCGCTGGCGGCGCTCTCCCGGCTGCGGCCGACAACCATTCTGGAGGACGCGACGGTGCCGCGCTCGAAGATTGCCGACATGGTGCTGGAGGTGCAGCGCATTGCGGCGAAGCACAACGTGCGGATCTGCACGTTCGGTCATGCGGGCGACGGAAACCTGCACCCGACGGCGATGACCGATGCGCGGGATGCGGAGGAGATTCACCGGGTAGAGCTGGCGTTCGAGGAAATTTTCGACGCGGCGATCCGGCTCGGAGGCACGATCACCGGGGAGCACGGCGTAGGGCATGTGAAAGCGCCGTATCTGGAATGGAAGGTCGGCGCGTCCGGCATCAGCCTGATGAAGCGGCTGAAGCAGGCGTTCGATCCGGACGGCTTGCTCAATCCCGGCAAGCTGTTCGCGGAGACGCGCAAGCGCATTGTATTTACGTCGGAGCCGGGAGCGGGAAACGAAGCGGGTGGAACCACAGGGCCGGAGCAAGCCGGTGCCGGGGAAACGGGCTTGTCCGGGGACTCGCTTGAGGACGGCCGCGATCCGGCAGTGAAAGGCGGTGCGTGACGCATGAGCACGGAGATCAAGCAACTGACCGAGAAGCTGCAGCTCACGCTCGATCCCGATCAGCTGACCAACTGCATGCGCTGCGGCTTTTGCCAGACGGCTTGTCCGACGTTTCAGGAGACGGGGCTGGAGGCGGCGTCGCCGCGGGGCCGGATCGCGCTGATGAAGGCCGTCTATGACGGCAAGATGGAGCCGGACGCGGCGTTCCGCTCGCAGATGGAGCTATGCCTCGGCTGTCGGGCCTGCGAGCCGGCCTGCCCGTCGGATGTCAAGTACGGTCAGCTCATCGAACAGGCCCGCGAGTCGATCGCGGCGGTAACTGCCGAGCGGTGGCCGGTGCGGACGGTGAAGCGGCTGTTCATGGAGCGGCTGTTTCCGCATCACGGCCGGATGCGGCTGCTCGGCTCGTCGCTGAAGCTGTACCAAACGAGCGGATTGCAGAAGCTGGCGCGCGGGCTCGGCGTCATGAAGCTGTTCCCGCCTCATATGCGCGAGATGGAAGCGGTGCTGCCGCAAGCGGCCGGCGACGGCGTCATCCGCCGTTGGGAGAAGCTCGGCCTGCCTGCCCGTTGGGAACAGGGCGAAGGCGGACAGTCGCTGCTCGTGATCCCGGCCGAGGGCGAACGTCTCGGGCGGGTCGGGATGTTCCGCGGCTGCATTATGGATGTGCTATTCACGGAGACGAACGTGAACACGATCAAACTGCTCCGCCTGGCAGGCTACGAGGTCGTGGTCCCGGCCTCGCAGACGTGCTGCGGCGCGCTGCACGCCCATGCCGGCGAACGGGAGAGCGCCCGCCGTCTGGCCTGGACCAACATCGCCGCCTTCGGCGCGGCCCGCGTAGATGCCGTCGTCAGCAACGCCGGCGGCTGCGGCGCTACCCTGAAGGAGGTGGACCACCTCCTTCACGGCGATCCCGAGGAGGCGGAGGCCCGCCGGTTCGCCGCGCAGGTCCGCGACGTATCGGAGCTGCTCGCCGAAGGGCGTCCGCTGCCGCTGAAGCCGCTCGGCCAGGGGGCGGAGCAGGTGACGGTCACGTACCAGGACTCGTGTCATCTGCGCAACGTGATGCGCGTCTCATCGGCCCCGCGGCAGCTGATCCGGACCGTGCCCGGCGCGAAGCTGCAGGAGCTGCCTGACGCCGACCGCTGCTGCGGCTCCGCCGGGATCTACAATTTGACGCAGCCGGAGATGTCCGCCAGCGTGCTCGACCATAAGATGGAGCAAGTGGAGCGCACCCGGGCGCACGTCATTCTGACGGCGAATCCGGGCTGTCTGCTTCAGATGAAATGGGGCGTGCACCGCCACGGGAAAGACAAGACGATGCAGGCGATGCATCTGGTTGATTTTCTCGCCGAATCGGCGGGGGAGCGGTAGTACGCAGCGTCACCCTAATGCCGGCATATCCGTTGAGGATTATGCCGATCAGAGTGTTGAGAAAGTGGTCTAAGCAAAAATAGAGAAACAAACGGAGGTGGGGAATCCACTGGAGAAGCGATAGCGGCCGCCTTTGTCTTCGGGAAATGTCCGCTAGTAAGCGGCTTCCAATCAAATTTCCCGAAGACAAGAGTGGTCGGAAGTGGATACCCCACCCCTTCGTTACCTCTATAATCCCATTTGACCACTTTCTCAACAAGCTCGCCGGCATATCCGTTGAGGATATGCCGGTTTTTGCTATTGACGCTCTGCATAAGCACCAAAACGGGCTTGTCCCCGGTCCGCTCTTCAATCGACTCCAGCGCTTCGGATACCTTCACCTTGCTTTTTCCGCCAGCTGTTATCCTTTTCTCCTTAGGGAATTTGTCGAAAAAAATAAAAAAAGATGCGCCGATCTCTTAAAAATAACGTGTTAAAAGCGGAATGTAAAAATTTTAATATCAAATCCTTGTCTAAAAATGTCGATAAATATGTTGAAAAATGTCGAATAAAATCAGGACTTCAGGGGGACTGCGGATGAAGATTTCAAGCTGGTTAAAGGTGATGGGCGGACTTTTATTGGTATTATCGCTGCTCAACTGGTTCAGCGTCAGCAAGCTGGAGAACGGGATCGCCCAGGAGCGGCTGGCGGTACAACGGCAGGCGGAGTTCAAGCAGCTCGGCTTCGACTTGAAGAACGCCTCCGATTACTTGACCGAAGAGATGAGAAGATATGTTCAGTTCGGGGACAAGCAGCATTACGATAATTATTGGAAAGAGGTCAAGGAGACCAAGTCGCGCGACAAGGTTCTCGAACAGCTGAAAGCGCTTCAAGCGCCGCAGGAAGAGCTGGATCTGATCGAGAAAGCGAAGAACAGCTCCGACACCTTGATCAAAACCGAGGAAGCCGCCATGAAGGCGGTGGAGGAGAAAAATTTCGACAATGCCCGGAAGCTTATGTTCGGCGAACAGTACGATGCCAGCAAAAAAGAAATTATGGGCTATATCCAGCAGTTTCAAACCAAGATGAACACCCGGGCCCAGCAGGAAGCGGACGCGGCCCGTCAGACGGCTACCTCCATGATGAACTTCGCGGTAATCCTGCTGGTGGTGACGTTCCTGACCTTGTTCGGCATTTTTGCTTTGATCTTTATCAAGCTGCGGCCTTTAAAAACGGTGAATGAGAAAATTGCCGAGCTGGCCGGCAACGGCGGCGATCTGACGGCGAGGCTGACCTCGAATACGAAGGACGAGATCGGCGAAATCGCAGGCTCGCTTAACCGGATGCTGGACAGTCTGCACGGCATGATCAAGGAGATTACCGGCACCTCCGAGAAGGTCTGGGAGACGTCGGAGAAGCTGATTGCCAATACGAAGCAAACCTTTGCCGCAACCGAGGAAATCGGCAAGCGGATGGCGGTGATCGAGCAAGGGGCCGTCATTTCGGTGCAGAACACGCTGGACGGATCGCGGGCCATCGAAGAAATGGCCAAAGGCGTGCAGCGGGTGGCCGAATCGGCTACCGAGCTGTCCGAGGCCGCTGTGGATACGGAGAAAGAAGCTGTGGACGGCTTCGGCCAGATGGAACAGGCCAAGCGGCAAATGGACCAGATCGACGAGTCCGTTACCAAATCTGCCGAGATCGTATCCAAGCTGGACGAACGCTCGTCCCATATCGGGCAAATTGCCGATACGATCGCTACGTTGTCCAAGCAGACGAATCTGCTTGCGCTCAACGCTTCGATCGAAGCGGCCCGGGCGGGCGAGCATGGCCGGGGCTTCGCGGTCGTGGCGGCGGAAATCCGCAAGCTGGCGGAAGGCTCCGCCGCCTCGGCAGGACAGATCGGCGAGCTGCTCCAGGAAATTCGCAGCGATTCGACGGAAACGGTCAAAGCGATGCAGCGGGTAAGCGAAGAGGTGGCCCTGGGCAGCCACAAGGTGCGGGCCGCCAGCGATTCGTTCCAAAAAATATTGCAGGCCACCAAAGAGGTCGCCGTCCAAATCCAAGAGGTTTCGGCCATTTCGGAGGAAATGGCGGCAGGCTCGGAGGAAATTGCCGCCTCCGTCTCCGATATGGCCGATGTGGCCAGAGAATCTCTGGACGGCGTGCAGATCGTCAATGACAAAACCCAAGCGCAAACCGCTTTGGTGCAGGAGGTTTCCTCCTTGTCCGAAGGATTGAGCCGGGAGGCGGAAAATCTGGAAACGCTGGTCCGCAAGTTTACAATATAAGCATGAAACCATGTGCGAAATGGAAAAGGGAGGAAGTCCGCAGCGCGTATACGCTGCAGGGACTTCCTCCCTTTTTTGGGACGCCTGGAGCGCCCTTACAATTTGAACCGGTTGACCAGTTCGGATAAATCCTGCGCCGTCCGGCTTAACGATTCCGCGGACGAAGCAATTTCTTCCGCAGAGGCGAGCTGTTCTTCGGTCGTAGCGGCAATCGTCTGTGCCGACTCGGCGGAATGTCTGGCAATTTGGTTCATCTCCGAAGCGGAAGCGGACACCTGCTCCGAGCTTGCCGCCATTTCTTCGGCTGCCGCCGCCACTTCCTGAATTTTACCGGAGACGTCGTTTGCGGTACGGGTGATTTGCTGGAACGCTTCATCCGCCTCGGTCACGGCTTGGAGGCCGATTCGCACCTCCGACAAGCTGCGGTTCATCGTGAGCACCGCTTTGGACGTATCGGTTTGAATCTGTGTGATGATGTCCGAGATGCTTTGAACGGCTTCGCCGGACTGCTGGGCAAGCTTCTTCACCTCGTTCGCGACGACGGCGAAGCCTTGTCCATGCTCACCCGCTCTTGCCGCCTCGATGGAGGCGTTGAGCGCCAAGAGACCCGTTTGCGAAGCGATGTCGTTGATGATTTGCAGAATGCCGCCGACGTTCACGGAATGCGTCTCCAACGTCTTGATATCGTCGCTCGCTTGTCCGACCGAATCGCTTAGAGCGTTCATTCGGCTCCTCGCTGCTTGAATGGCGTCATTGCCATGCTGCGCTTGGACGGCGGATTCTTGAGACAGCTCGGATACGTCCGACGTCGTTTCGGCGATGCGTTGAATGCCTGCGGCCATCTCTTCCATCGCTCTTCCGGTTTCGTCCGAGCGCATCAGCTGACTTTCCGTGCCGGAAGCCATCTCTTGGATGGACAGCGTAACGGTTTTGGTCGCTATCGTATTTTGCTCCGAGCTGGCTTGCAGCTCCTCGGAGGAAGCGGCAACCGTCGTGGATGCTTCTTGAATTTGCACCACGGTCATTTTGAGATGAGCTACCATATCGTTCAGGGAAACAACCAGACTTCCGATCTCGTCCTTTTGCTTAACCGCGAGCGGTTCGACCGTCAAGTCGCCGCCGGCCACCCGGTGCAGCGCTTCGGATACAAGCTTCACGGGCTTGGATATGATGCGGATCATCACGATGACCAAGGCGATTCCGATTATGACCGAAATAACGATTATGCCAATCGTAAGCTGGATAGTGCTTTGATAGATTTGCCCGCTTTCCTGCGTTGCCGTCTTGGCGCCTTCGTTATTGATTTTGATCATCTTGTCCAGCAGCTTTTGCATTTCGTCATAGGTTTGCTGGGATTGCGCCATCATCGCCGTCAGTTCTTTTTCCTGCTTCACCGCGCCTCGAACCAGGTCGATTTGCTTGCCCAACGTTACGGTGCGATCATAAACTTCTTTATAACTGTTCCATTTCGCCCGAAGCTGCTCCGTATTGATGCGATCTTCGTCGCTAACGAACGTCTCGCTGTATAGATCCAGCTGCTTGTCGATTTCCGCAAACGTAGCATCGGCTTCCTGAATGTATTGTTGTTTTTTGGCGACTTCCGGATTGGTCAAAATTTTATATTGCAAAACAAGAACGTGTTCTGTCAAGTAGTTAACGTTGTTGGCAATCCCTACTCCCGAAAGCCAAGCGCCGGTAATTTCCTCCGTCTTGGATTGCATCTTTGCTCCCCGGTCCAGCGAGTTGAGGCCGAAGCCGGCCAGCAGCAAGATCAGGAGCAAAAACGACAAGAACAGTTTTCTCCCGACTGATAGCATAAAGTGATGTTTGCCCATTATGTTCTCTCCTTTGTTGTGTTCACTCCTTTTATCGACACAATTCGATAAAATTATGAGGTATTTTCTGGGTGAATTTTTTGGTTGTTAAAACAAATTGGAAGAGTATGCGTTTTCGCGTGCTTTTGTGCTACACTGTCATCGAAAGGGAGGACATCTAAACTGGAAAGGCGACCCCCGTGATACAAGGATTGTACGAAGCTCATTTGCCGGTAAGAGATCTGAAGCGATCCATCGCGTTTTATGAAAACATCGGCCTGGAACTGGCGCATCAAGGCCGCGGCCTGGCCTTTTTCTGGATTGAGAAGGGAAAGAGCTGGCTCGGTCTGTGGGAGGCGGAACAGGTGAACGTCCCGTACCATCCGTCGTTAAGACATATCGCCTTTCAAGTGGAACTGGAGGATATAAAGCGGGCCAAGCAGTGGCTTGCGGACAAGGGGATTGAGGTGAGGGAAGCTTTCGGGTTTGCGCCGACGGGTCCCATCGTGCTGCCCAACCGGCCACATGCGCACGCAGCCATATATTTCGAGGACCCGGACGGCAATTCGCTGGAGTTCATTTGCCCGATTGAGCTGGACACGTCTCCCCTGACGCAGATGATCTACTTGGAAGAGTGGGAGAATCAGCTCAAGGGATGATGGCGCACAGTGGATAAACCACTTTTCGTAGTTGAAAAAATTTGGTTGAATCGTTCCAGTGTCGATTGCATGTTTTTCAGAAAAATGGAGCGGAGGTGATGTTGAAGAATTAGATGAACTGAGAGACGTTCTACTGGTGGGAGGAGGAGGACTTGTGCTCGGTTCGCTTTTACGAGCCAACAGGTCAACACTTCCATCTCTACAGCGCTACCTGGGTTCTGCCAATCAGATCATTTACTTCGTAAGGCGGTATTTACCTAAATTAGGAGGTATTTATATGAAACTGAAAAAAACACTGTCTACTCTTATTATTTCCGGAGCCCTCTTGCTCTCGGCTCAACCGGCGTTTGCTGCTTATGAATCTGAACCCAACGACGAGTTGGAAACTGCACAAGTAATTAACCTCAATACACTCTATGAGGCAACCTTTTCCGCTCCATCAGACAGAGATTGGTTTCAATTTACTATACCATCTAATGGAGATTTACATTGTATCTTCTAAACCATCCGGAACCAACTTTTATATTATTCCATGGAAATATAATAATGCTACAGGAGAATGGGTAAATGTATTTAGTACTATTGAGCATGCCCCGACAAGAACTCACGATGTTATTGTTCTGAGAGATGTTAAGGCCGGTGATAGATTCGCGTATCAAGTCTACAATCACAGTAGTTCTACCAATGTTCCATACTACACCTATTTTGAAAGTTGATAGTCGTTATTAGATGTAAAGGGGCTGCAACGTGCGCCCCTTTTTTATATTCAAATTTAACAAGTGTCCCGCGCCACCGTATCGAGCCAGAGTCCGACATGATGCTGCACCAGCTCCCGCTGTTCGATCTGCAGCAGATGGCCGGCTCCGTCCAATATGGCATAGGTTGCACGAGGGAACGATTCCAGCACGCGAAAATGATCCTTGTACCCGCAGATCGCGTCCTGCCGTCCGAGGAGAAACAGCGTCGGCTGCGGAAAACGGCTGTCCTCCGGGATCGGATCGCATTGAAAATGGTACCCTTGCGTGCGCCACTCCGAAGACAGAAATGCACGGTCGGCGAGCGGACGCCCCGGCTGCCATTCCTCCCGGAACAGTTCCCAGTTCGCCCGCGATTGCACGGTGGCCAACGTTTCGAAGGCTGCCCGTACCTCCGGATCGAGCTCGGCCAGCAGCGCCTCGTCGCGGACCGGCACGCTTCGTTCGGGGAGGGTGCGGGTCTTCCGGTGAAGCGCCGGAGCGAGAAGACACAGCCCGTCCGCCCGGCGGTGCTCGGCGCGCCAGATCCCTTGCGCCATGTAGCCGCCGAACGACATCCCCATGAGCGCGAACCGCTCGTTGTCCGGCAGGATCGCCCGGAGGCCGTCCAGCAGAACCGACAGCAGGTCGTCGGAGGTTTTCATCCAAGGCTCAACCGGACTCCGTCCGTGTGCCGGAATGTCGACGTAGATCCGCTTCCAGCCCGGCCGTTGCTCGAACAGCGGCTCCATCCACGCCATCATCGACCGGTGGTCGGTCGCCAGCGCATGCAGCACGATCAGCGGGTATCCTTCGCCACGGGTTTCGTAGTTTAGAGGCGGATTTGTTTTTTCGTTATTCATTCTAGCTCTGGCCCACTTTCCTTAGTCAGTCGCCGGTAATAACAGCGCACGGCAGATGCCTTAATTGGCCTTAGTATACTGCAATTCGGAGAATAGAGGAACTGTAATGACTTATTGGCCAAAAACCAGGCGAATAGGATAAAATTCGACACAATTAACGAACGTGCGTTCCTCTATCTTTTAACCGGATGCATTCGCTTCCCGGATAACGCATCCGTGTTCCTTTATTTTCCAATTCAGAGCCTGTACCCTGTAAGCCCTACCTTCCTATAAACCGCTCCGCCCCCGTATGAGCCGGCATTCTCATCCCTCTCCCCGCGACTCTTTCCGGTACTGCCCCGGAGGCATGCCGACGAACTTCTTGAACGTGCGCGAGAAGTTCTGCGCGTTGCTGTACTGCAGGCGCGAGGCCATCTCGTCAATGCTCGTCTCCGTATGCCGCAGCCAATGCTTCGCTTTGGCGATGCGGCTAGCGAGCAAGTAGTCGGAGAACGTGGCGTCATGCACTTCCTTCAACGCCTGCTTGCCCAGCGTGACGGGCAGGCCGAGCGCTTTGCAGCAGCTTTCCAGCCGGACGTCTTCTTCGTTATGTGCATCGATGAAGCCGGTTAACTGCTCAGCGGCGCGCAGCATATGTCCGCGGTGCTCCTCCTCCAGCTCGGCGATCAGCAGATCGCACGCCCGCGTCTTGAGCCAATCGCTCCACTCCTCCAGCGTGGAAAGCTCCAGCCATTCCGCAGCCACAGGCTCCGCCAGAGGGCGGGATAGCGACTGGCCGACCGAGCGGTACAGGAACAGCGTCAAATCGATCATCCGCGATTGCAGCCACTGGTAATGGATGGTGCGGACCCCTTCCAATTCGCGCAGTCGGTCGATATAACCGTAAGCCAGCTCGCGATCGAGCGAACGGATAGCATACAGGACATCGTTTTCCAGTTCCCGGAACGAAAACGGCACTTCGGGAGATTCCGTTTCGCCGCCGAATTCCTCAATCGGGATCACTTCGTTTTTTCCTGCAACCAGCTTGTGCTTTAGCGCTTCTTCCGCTTCCTGCGAAGCTACGTTCAAATAAGCGTAGTCCTTACGCAGGCGGCTCACGCCAATGGAGACGGTGAACGGAAAATAGTGCCGGATAAAATCGCGAATCGTTTGCGCCGCTTCCCGCACCGCGGCCTTAGCTTCTTCGGGTGCTTCCGCAGGGAGCGTGAGCACCGCCATGAAGCGGTCCTCTCCCCAAGCGACAACCATACCGCTGCCTTTCGTATCGATGACCTCTTGAATAACGCTGGATATGCCGTATTTAAAGTAGTACAGATCGATCTCGGAATAGAGCGTTTCCAAGCTGCGGTATTGGTCGATCTGGACGGCAAGGCAGCCGAATTCGCCTTCCTCCGCCAGCGGAAGCTGATAGCGCTCGCATTTGTCGCGATCCTGCTGCGACCGGATGCCCTTGAGCAGCAGGCTCCGGAAGATGGTCGCTTTGATTTCCGGCGTCAGCTCCTTGATCCTCTCCTGCAGCTCGTCGCGGGTCGCTTTGATCCGCCGTACCGTATCGTAAACGTGCCGGAATTCGTCCGGGGCCGGATCGGGGGGACGGACCGGTTCGCCAGCGTCCGTACCCGCGCGAGCTGGGCCGCTATCCTCCACCAGCGAGACGAGCTCGCTCCAGCCCCGCCACAGTCGCCCTGTTGCCAGCAGGGTGACAAGCACGGCAAGCGCCAGCAAGAGGCCGGCGATGGCAAAGATGACGTTGCGAAGGCTGCCGATTTTGGCAAACAGCACGTGATTCGGAATCGCGAACCCGAATATCCAGTCCTGGTACGACGGGGGCAAATAAGCGACAAACAGGTCATCCGCCGCCTTCGGCTTACCTTCCTTGATCAACGGGACAATTTCGCTTTCCAGTGTCGACCTGCCCAGAGCCCCCCGGGCCTGCAAAATGTCCCGGCGCTCGTCCAATATAAAGTACGTTCCCTGCTCCCCGTCGGGCAGCCCGAGAATGTGATCGAAAAATTGCTGATTCAAATGAATGATCATATATAAATCCTGCGTCGTCTGAAAAACGGGCAGTCTGCGCACGTACACCGTCGTCGGCGTATCATGGACCGTCAGATTGAGCAGGACGGCCTTTTTGCCCGTCTGTTCGAAGGCCACGATCACGTTCCGGTAGTCGTCCTGAAACGCCGTCACCTGTCGGTTCGTGCTGAACAGCCGGCCGCTCGATACCCGGTACAGCGCGATGTTGTCCACGTCCTCCAGCGACGTCTGCATGCGAAGCATCGTTTCCTGCACGCTGATCAGCCCGATCCCGTCCTCTTCCGTCCATGGGGAAGCGAGGCTCTCGACGGCGGGCAGCTTCTCGAATTGCAGAATGGCTTGATCGATTTGTTTAAAATAGCTGGACACCCGGTCTTGCGTCCGCTGCAGCGAGCTGCGGTACGCCTTCTCTACTTCCTCCGACAGGCTTCGGGTGGCGAGGAGATATACCGTAAAACCCATAGCCATAATGCAGAGAGCGCTGAGCAGCAGCATGACGATGACGGTTTGTGCTTTTTTCGAACGCTGCAGCCGCATGCCGGTTCCCCTCCGTTTCTGTCTGAGCTGTCACTGTCGGCGCTTAGGCAGCACGTGCTCGCATCTTAACAGTACAATGAAAAATTATAGCATAGGAAGTGTCATTTCAGGCAAAAAGCACATTTGCGCGTTTTAACACTTGCCGTTCGACGGGAAATCCGGCATCCGGGGCCAGAATCGGGCATGGTCATTTGGCCGGAAATCGCGGATATACGGTTTTGACAATTGCCGCGGATGGCGGGCGGGAGTACAGTAAAGGCATGGCAGGCCGGCCGAACGCACAATGGAATCGATAGACCGACATTTGAAAGCAGGAAAAAGGGGTTGGACACATTGGTTAAGCTTAGATGGAAGCGTATGGAAAAACGCATCGGCGCCGCAATGCTGGCTACAGCTTTATTGACGGTAGCCGCAGGCTGCGGAGGCGGAGACGCCAAAACCGACGGGAAAGGCTCGACGGGAGCGGCGCCGTCCGGACCGGTCAAATTAAAGCTGGCCTACGACAACGGGAATACGATCCCGAGCACATCGCCGGACAGCAACGAAGCACTGAAATTTTTGCAAACGAAGCTGGGCGTCCAATTCGAACTGAACATCAACTCGTGGGAGATTTATAAAGAGAAGATTCGCGTGCAGATCGCCTCGGGCGACGTCCCGGACGCCTTCGCCTGGCGGACGATGGACGACTTTATCGTCGGCATGATCAAGGCGGGTGAAATCGTCCCGCTCGACGACTATATCGACAAGTATCCGAACCTGAAAAAGCAGAAAGACCTCTATATCACGAAGTACCAGAATAAAATTTACGCCATCACGAACGCGCGCAACCCGGTCGCTTCCGGCGACATGCCGATGATCCGCAAGGACTGGCTCGACGGCCTGGGGCTGCAGCCGCCAAAAACGACGGAGGAGCTGTATAACGTAGCCAAAGCGTTCGCGACGGGCGACCCGGACAAGAACGGCAAGAAGGACACGATCGGCATCCAGATCGGCTATGCGAACAATGCGTTCATCGGCGTCAGCGGGCTGCAGCAGCCGTTCGGCATTCAGGACAAGTGGGTGAAGCAAGGCGACAAATATGTGCCGAGTTTTGCGACACCGCAATTCAAGGAATGGCTGGAATGGATGCAGAGGGCGTTCAAAGACGGCCTGATCGACCCCGACTTCGCGGTGACCGACGGCCGGACCGCCGAATCGAAGGTCGTCAGCAAAGGGCAATCCGGTATTTTGTTCCAGTATGCATCTCGTATTAACGATTTCGAGGACAACTACAAGAAATCGAATCCGAACGGCAAGCTCGTTCCGTTCGAGCCGGTCAAAGGGCCGTACGGCCAAGGAGCGACCGGACGCGTGAACTACGGCGGCTTGTTCGTGACGAAGAAAGCGGCGCAGGACCCTGCCAAAATGCAGAAGCTGATGGAATGGCTCGACTTCGGCGCCAGCCCGGAGGGCGAGCAGTTCAACCTGTTCGGCGTCGAGGGCGTACACTATACGAAAAAAGACGGCAAGAACGAAGTGAACGCCGAGCTTACCAAACGCGACATGCCGGGCGCGTTCCTGTGGACGCTGCCGGTCGGCAAGACCGAGGAAGTTTTTGTCGTCAAGAAGAACAGTCCGGAAGCGCAGAAGCTCGTAGCCGACGGCAACCTGATGCTGGAGAAATTTTTGAAGCTGCCCGCGCCGCTTGACTTTGCATTCTCGCCGACCCGCTCGAAATACAACGCCGAGGCCGATGCGTTCATCAACGGCAGCATCGTCAAAGTGATTATGGGCAGCTTGAGCGTGAACGATTGGGACGGGATCGTGAAGCAGTGGTACGACCGTTTCGAAGGCAACAAATGGATGGATGAAATCGCCCAGGCCGCAGGCTCCGGCGACGCAAAATAATAAGAGACGGGAACGTCGGCGGACCAAGCCGGCGTATCCGTCATGCGCACAAACGGGCGGCCAAGCCGAGCCGGACTGCGCGTGACGAAGAGGGGGGCGCCGCACTCGCCGCGCCCCGCCAAACATCGCAATCAGGGAAGGGGGACATCCCATGGCAACCCAGCCGAAAAGCGCGGCTTGGAACGCTCCGGGAACGGGAGCGGCGGCCAGGCCGGGACGCTCGCGCCTCGCCAAGAAGCTGTGGGCGGACCGCTACATGTATTTGCTGGCGCTCCCGGGCATGGCGTTTATTCTGCTGTTCGATTACGTGCCGATGTACGGCATCATACTGGCGTTTCAAGACTATAACCCGTTTGCGGGCGTGCTGCACAGCGATTGGGTCGGACTCGCGCATTTCGAGCGGCTCTTCAAGCATCCGGACTTCTGGATGGTGCTGCGCAATACGCTGGTCATCAGCTTTTTGAATCTGGCGCTGTTTTTTCCGACGCCCATTGTGCTGGCGCTGCTGCTGAACGAGGTGCGGATCGCCTTTTACAAGAAAACGATTCAGACGATTATCTATTTGCCTCATTTCGTCTCGTGGGTCGTCATTTGCTCGCTGACCGTCACGTTGATGAACTCGGAGGGCTTGGTTACGCAAATCGTCAAAGGGCTCGGCTTCGAAAACGTGCAGTTGTTGATGGATCAGCGTCTCTTCTGGGGCGTCATTACGGTGCAGAGCATATGGAAGGAGGCGGGCTGGGGCACGATCATTTTCCTCGCTGCGCTGGCGGGCATTAACCCGGAGCTGTACGAGGCGGCCCGCGTCGACGGTGCTACGCGCTGGCAGCAGATCCGATCGATCACGATCCCGGCGCTGATGAACACCGTGGTCGTGCTCCTGCTGCTGCGGATCGGACACATTATGAGCCTGTCGTTCGACCAGCTGTACATGATGGGCAATCCGATGGTCATGCAGGTGGCGGAAGTGTTCGATACGTACGTGTTTAAAGCGGGCGTGCTGCAAGGCAACTTCAGCTTCGCCGCTGCGGTCGGCTTGTTCAAATCCGTTGTCGGGCTCGTGATGATTCTCGGCTCGAACTGGCTTGCGAAGAAGACGAGCGACAATTATCTGTTTTAGGTAGAAAGGAGGCGCAAGCCCGATGAAACCGCAAAAAGGCCGGCTGTTCGAAGCGGTCAACGGAGTCCTGCTCGGGCTCCTGGCGCTGCTGATGATATTTCCGTTTTGGAACGTACTGGTCACGTCGCTGTCCTCGCCGCACCTGGTGTTCGAAGGCCAACTGCTGCTGTGGCCGAAAGGCTGGTCGACGATTGCCTACGATACGGTGTTTAAAAATCAACAGTTCATTCAAACGTTCAAAAATACGATATTCGTAACCGTCATCGGCACGGCGCTCAGCATGCTGCTGACGACGACGCTGGCTTACCCGCTCTCCAAAAAATCGGTGCACGGCTCGACGGTCATGCTGTTCATTGCCTTCTTCACGATGCTGTTCAGCGGGGGCATCATCCCTTCTTACCTGCTGGTTAAGGAGCTGCATATGCTCAATACGCTCTGGGCGCTGATCGTGCCAAGCGCGCTCAGCGTCTTCAATCTGATGATCATGGTCAGCTTCTTCCGGTCGGTGCCGGCGGAGTTGGAGGAATCGGCAAAGATGGACGGCTGTAACGATATCGGCGTGCTCGCGCGGATTATCGTGCCGATTTCGCTGCCGGTCATCGCAACGCTGACGCTGTTCTACGCGGTGTCGAAGTGGAACATTTTTTTTCAGGCAGTCATGTACAACAGCGCCGTGGATAAAATGACGCTGCAGGTGCTGCTGCGGCAAATTCTCGTGCAGATGACGAACGAGGCCGTCGATGCGGCAATGAGCGGCGATACGCCGCGGATCGGGGTGTCGGTCAAAATGGCGATGATCGTAATCGCGACGGTGCCGATTCTGCTGATTTATCCGTTCCTGCAAAAATATTTCGCCAAAGGAACGATGATCGGGTCGATCAAAGGATAGGAGAGGGGTCAGGCAATCATGGACAATCAACTGCTGCTCGCCAAAGCGCAGCAAATTTATCACTATATGGTGACCGCTCCGGAAAGCGATTGGCAGCGCAACATGTACAACTGGGACTGGAAGCCGGGCGTAGGGCTGATCGCCGCGGTGAAATACGGGCAGGCGATCGGAAGCCCGGAGGTGCGCGACTATCTGTGGCGCTGGATGCGGGACAACCGGCACAAGGCGGCGGAGCTGCGCGTGATCAATTCGACGGCGCCGTTCGCGGCGCTGACGGAGCTGCTGCGAGAGCAGCCCGACGCGGAGGGGGGATGGCTGGAGCTGGCGCAGGAACACGGCCGCTGGCTGATGGAGGAGGCCCCGCGCACGTCGCAGGGCGGCTTCGAGCATACGGTAACCGAAGGCGTCGATTTCCCGGAGCAAATGTGGGCGGATACGCTCGTGGTCGGCGGCTTGTTCCTCGCCCGGCTCGCTTCGCTGACCGGCGACCGGGCGATGGCGGAAGAGGCGGTCCGCCAAGTGGAAATCCACCTGCGGCTGCTGCAGGACGAGGCGACGGGCGTATTGTTCCACGGCTACGACGGGCGGCGCGGCGATCATATGTCGGCGGCGCGATGGGGCCGGGCGAACGCATGGGTAGCCTTCGGCGTACCGGAGATCGTGCGCGAGGTGCGGGGGCTGGCCGAGGTGCCCGCAGAGGTCGGCCGGAGATATACGAGGCTGCTGGAAGGGCTGCTGCGCTTCCAGACGCCGAACGGGATGTGGCATACCGTGCTGGACCGGGACGATTTTTATTTGGAAACGTCGGCTGCGGCGGGGATCGGTTACGGGATGCTGCTCGCTCTGAAGCACGGAATGGCGGCGGATGCGGCGCTGCGGGCGAAGCTGGAAGAAGCCGTCCGCAAGGCGGCACAGGCGGTGCTTATCCACGTGGACGTGTACGGAGCGGTGCACGGCGTGTCCGGCGGGACGCCGGTCATGCCGACGGTGAAGGCGTACAACGAGGTGAAAATAACGCCGACGCCTTACGGTCAGGCGCTGGCGCTGCTGCTGGCCAGCGAGCTGCTGACGGAGGGGAGCGGCGGAGGAGCTCTTGGTTTGGCAAGGCGAGACCAATTGAGGAGGGACGAAGATGAACAAGGGAAGCAAAGGCAGAGGACGGATGCGCTGGTTGTCGGCGCTGGTCGCAGGAACGACAGCGCTATCCGCGCTGGTTCCGATGGGGGCGCTGGCGTCCATCGCTCCGTCGGCAATGACGCCGGATGCGAGCTTGTTTTACGACCGGGTGGATAACGTATTCCCGGACGCGGCTTCCGTGGAGCGGCAGCTGCAATTTTTTCAGCGCAATCTGGTCGGCAACCAGCAACCGGACGGGCGGACGGACAATTTTCCGCAGAAGGTGGTTGTGAACGCCGCTGCCGGCAGCTTGACGGCAGGAAACATTGTGGCGAACTTCGGCTTCGAAGAAGGCGCAGGCGCAATACCGGACGGCTGGACGGCAACGGACGGACAAGGAGGCGTGCCGGAGGTGGGGACGGTCCGCTGGGTGAACGAAGCGAGCGCCGCGATCGAAGGCTTGAAGCTGCTGCAAATGGAAGCGGCAACAAGCCGCAGCGCAGCGATTTCGCAAACCATCGCGAACCCCGTCGACGTGTTGGTCGACTATGCGACGCCGGTGAAAGCGGCGGTGGCGCCGAACAGCGTGATGATTCTCAGCGCGTTCTACAAGGCGGAGCAGGTCGTCCCTTCCGAAGGAGGACAAGGGGTCTACGCAAAGGTAACCTTCTTGGACGAGGCGGGAAGTCCGTTGGCACCGCCGTTCACGGTGACGAATGCCGTCTATGCCCGCGGCGGCTGGCAGGAGCTTCGCGGACCGGTGACAGCACCGGGCGTGCAGGCGGCAAGCATCCGGGTCGAAGCCGGGCTCGACCGGGCGAAGGGCTCGGTGCAGTGGGACGGCATCCGGCTGATGCGCGTCGATACGACGACCGGCAGCGGCGGCGTCGTCGCTGCCGCGAAAGGCACGGCCGCCTTCCCGAACGGCGGCTTTGAAGCGGCTTCCCCGGCGTGGACGCTGAAGCCGCTCGGCGGTGCGGCCGTCGAGTCGTGGAGCGGGTCCGCGGCGGGTGGCTATGCCGGCAAAGGCGGCATGCTGACGTCGAAGTCGGCCGACACGGCGGCGGCGCTGACGATGACGGCGAAAGCGTCCTCGAACGGCACGCGCCAGTTCGGTGGCGACTACCGCATCGCGGCGGTCAAGTACAAGACGCAGCCCGGCTTCGCCGCGCAGGATGGCCGCGGTGTGGCGATGCGGCTCCGATTCATGGACATGAAGGACCGGGAAATCGGGCAGCAGACCTTTTACGGCGCGCCGACCAACGGGCAGTGGGGCGAGATCGGCGGCGTATTCGATACGCCCTATCCGGTGCATTACATCATCTGCGAGCTTATGATCGACAGAGCCGTCGGCACCGTGCAGTTCGATCAGATGTCCTACATCGGTGTGGACCAGCAGAACAGCAGCACGGAAGCGGGTTTCGGCTCGGCGGGGCTGCTTGCATACATGTGGAGCATCACGGGTAAAAAGGACGCGGCGCTTGCCAAGCGGGCGAAGGACGCGCTTGATTTTTATTTGAACCGGCGGGTGACGACGACCGACAACCCTGCGAATGCGTCCCGCTTGCTGGACGGGAAGGCGAACAGCGGGGAAGCGTACGTGCCTTACAGCGTCAGCGGCAGCACGGTAAATGCGGATTATCCGACGACGGCGTTTGGGCTTCATAATCTGGTGGCGGCGCTGACCTACGGACAGGGGCTGTTTACCGAGACCCAACTGGCGCAGGCGAAGGACAAAGCGTACTCGATGTGGCGCTGGCTGACCCGGGTGACCAAATTCAGTACGCAAAACTCGATGAATCAAGCGCTTGTCGGTCTGCTCGGCGGGGTGGAGCTGGCTGTGGCTGCGGACGATGCGGCGCTGAAACGGGAAATCGCGGATTATTATATCCGGGGACTGGCGGGCACGAACCTGCCGGACCAAGGGATGCGCGTACGGGCGCGTCAGTTGGTGGACGGCCGGAACATTTTTTACGAGGTGAACGGCTTTGACGTCAGCTATGCGGGCTTATCACTCAGCGATCTGGCGGACATCGTCGAAACGATCCCGGACGGAGACGCGGCCTTCGGCGAGCTGAAGCAAATCATTCGGGCGGACGGACTGGAGATGGCCGACTATTTCAATGCGCGGCTGGCGGCGGACGGATGGATTTTTGCGGGTTCGCGGCATAACGAGGGCGGCGGCTCGGCTTTTAACATGGGGAATTTCTCCGGGTTATCGTACTGGGGCGATGCGCTCAAGGCCGATGTGGGCCGCTTCCTGATCAAATCGTTCGGTTCGGCGACACCTTCCTACGGCGATACGGCCAATCTCGGGCACATTGCCGTGCACGGGCCGGTCGCGATGCACCGGATGCTGCAAAAGTACTCGTGGAACCGCAGCGAGCAGCAGAAGCTGGAAGAGTACAATTTGCGCAAAGGGCAAGTGTCCGTCTACTTCAAAAACGACAATAAGCAGCCGTTGAACTTGTCCGTATCCGGCACGGATTTCACCGAGCATTTGCTCGACACGGGGAATGCCGATCCGGATAAGCCCGGCTTTCCGAAGATCGACCGGCTCATTGGCTGGTATGCGACGGATGCGGAGGGCAAGAAGCAGTATGACGACGTGAAGCGGACGACGGACAACTGGTCCACGCCGCGATATGACATCCGCAAGGATACCGGCAGCGCCGGTGGTTCCGGCGGCTGGGCGAACCTGACGCAGCAATATTACGTGACGAACGGCACGTCTCTGTACAATGTGCTCGCCGTGCGGATGGGCTCGGCGCAAAGCTACACGTCGCTGAACCAACTGATCGGCCTACCTTATATGTCCGTGCCGAACCGGCCTTATATTCCCGGCGCGCTGGAGCCGGACCGGGTGCGCATTAACGGCTTGTATGCGGTGGACGGCAGCCCGCTGCTCGATCTTAGCGCGGACAGCGGCTCGGCGGCGGCTCCTGCGATGGTGGCGGGCACCGCGAGGGTGAGCGGCTGGCCGCTGCTGAAGGCCGAGAATGCGCCGGGCGGCGGAGCGGCCAAGCCGACGTGGCTGTCGAAGGCCGACCTCGACAAGCTTAGCGCAGGCTTTGTGACGGCAAACGGCAAAGTGATGGACGATTTGTATACGAAGGCGCTGTGGGACCCGACGAATGTGCGGACCTCCGACAATAACGGCACGATCGTGCAATTTGCCAACTCCGACAAGCTGATGGTGCAGCTTACGGACGGCGCGGCTGCGCAATACCAAGCGGGAGACTGGGTTTATTTTGTGAGCAAAATCGAACCGAACGCTTCCGCCACCGGCTTCCGTACAAGGCCGATCGCGAAATACGCCGGCCGCACCGACGTGCTGCGTGCTTTGGTTGTCGAGGACGAGGGGATGCTGCTGCTGCTCGCGGAAGGGCGCGCTCTCTTCGTCGATAAAGCGGGCCGCAAGGCTTATATCGACGGCCGTCCGGCGGGAGCGGCCGAGACGGCTGCGATGCAGGCGGCGGCTGGAGAAGCTTCGCAGCCGCGTGAGTAATACCGAAACCATAAGATAGAGAAGGAGAGAGAAACCATGCGTACCCATTCCGATCTGGAACGGAGGCTTTTGCAGCGGTGGCTGCAGAAGCAGGAGTATAACGAGGACCTCCAACTGCTGCGCGTTCCGTTCAGCAGCCCGGGTTACCATACGACGCTAAAGGATGTTCCTTTTGTGCATCCGACCCGGGAATCGCTTGGGTATGCCGTCGCCCTGCTGGACGGCGGCGGTGAAGAGGAGCTGGAGCGGGCCTGCGCGATTCTGGACCGCGTTATCGCGCTCCAGGAGACGGACCGCAGCCTGCCGACGTACGGCATCTGGTCGTGGTTTTACGAGGAGCCGCTCGGCGACATGCGCCCGCCCGACTGGAACTGGGCCGACTTCTGCGGCAAGCAGTTGCTGCTGGCCGTGCTCAAGCACGAAGACCGGCTTCCCGAAGCGCTGAAGGAACGGCTGCGTGAAGCGGTGTTTCGTGCCTGCGAAGCGATTATTGCGCGCAATGTGGGACCGGGTTACACCAACATCGCGATCATGGGCGCTTTCGTCACGCTGATCGCCGGCGAAACGTACGGGCAGGAAGCTTTTGCCGCCTACGGCGGGCAGCGGCTGCATGCCTTTTACGAATATACGATGCGCCTTGGGGCGTTCGAGGAATACAACAGCCCGACCTATACGAAGGTCGCTCTTGTCGAGCTGTCGGATCTGTACGCCTGGGCGCAATCACCGGAAATCAAGACGCTTGCCGCGAAGCTGCTCCGTTTGGCGTGGGGGTCGGTCGCCAATCATTTTCATCCGGCCACCCGCCAATGGGGCGGGCCGCATGCCCGCAGCTACGATACGACGTTGTCGCCCTCCGTGCTGTCTTTTCTTCAGATTGCGCTGCAGGGCCGCGTCGAATGGCTGACGGAGGAAGAGCTTGCGTACGATCCGCAATGGTACGGCAGTCCGATCGGATGCCCGGACGAAGTTGCCCCTCTGTTTACGGAGCCGTCCGTCCGCACGCACACTCAAGTTTTTTACCGGAATGAAGAAAAAGGCATCGAGAAAACAGCGTCGTTCTATCAAACCGAAACGTTGTGCATCGGCTCGGTCAGCCGCGAAAACATGTGGAATCAACGCCGCAATCTGCTGGCTTACCTGTCCGGCGACCACGGCACGTCCTACGTATGGCTGCGCTGTTTGCATGACGGCTACGATTATGCCGCCGCCGTCTTTACTTCCGTGCAGCAGGAAAACCATGTCCTCTTCGGCGTCGGCTTCAGCACGAACGGCGGCGACACGCACAACAGTCTGGACCGTATCCGCGGATCGATCGAAGCCAAGGACCTGCGGCTGCGGTTCGAGATCGGCGGGGCCGAAGCGAAAGCGAATGTCGAGCAGGATCTTCATGGAGAACTGCATGTGACGGTCGGCCGCCATGTGCTTAGCATCCGGCCCGTGTTCGCGTCGCTGGCCGAGACATCGGCCCGCTGGGAATGGAGCCGAGAGGGAGACCGGCTATACGTGGATTGCGTGTTCTACAGCGGGGCAAACCGGACGATCGATTTCGAGTCCTTGTGCCAAGCGGGGGCGCTGGCGATTTGTACATTCGCTGAGGAGCGGGTTTCGTGCAGCTACAAGCTAACCTTAAAGGATCAAGCGGCATTCGTGGAATGCCCGGCTCCTTCCGGGGGTGGGCCGCTGCGGCTGAGCATGCGGCTGAAGCCGTCTCTGATGGACACGATGCTGTCGGCGTTATAAATGAGTGAAACCCGGATTGCGCTGCTCTTGTGCGCGTTCCGGGTTTTTGCGCATGCTGCCCCGATGCTGTTGCAAGCACCATCACTTTGCTTTCACGTCCACGGTCCAAGTCACTTTAAGCTTGCCCTTGATCCGGTCCCCGTTCGCTACAATGACGTACTCGCCGTCGCGGTCGGCGTGGATCGTTCCTCCGAATCCGCGGTCGTCGCCGGAGAGCGGCGGACCCGGCCGGTAGTCGGCGTAATCGTTAGGGCCGCCAGGTCCCCGCACCTGCATGCCGTAGCCGCCGCCCTTGTCCGACTCCCACGTCATGGTAAAGGAAATGATCTGGCCTTTCTTCGCATAAACCGGAATGTTCTGCGTGCCGTTCATATAACGGAATTCGGCTTCGTACAATCCTTCCCCTCTCGTTTCCTTCCAACCTTGCTTCACGCCTTCGGGATACAGCGCTTGGACGCCCAGCACGATGAGCGGAAGCGCGAGGCCAAGCAAGCTCCGGACCCAAGCCGACCCCCGTCCCAAGCGGCTCCCCGCGTAGAAGAAGAGGGCGAAGACCGCTCCGACCGTTCCGGCGATTCCGGTGATGACAAGGCTGCCCGGGAACGGAGCGCGGAACGGTATGACCAAGAAGCACAGAAGTCCGGCGGCCGCATGGAGCAGAGCCTGAACGGCACTCTTGCGAAAGGCGGGCTTCCAGCACGCCAGCCCGTCGATGGCGAACGTCACGAGCATGCCATACCCGTACAGCATTAGCCACAAAAACATGCCGATGCCAAGACCCGGCGCCGCATCGGGCCGCAGCGCCTCGAACGGCTCGAAGGCGTCAAAGTCGCTTTTCGCCCAAATGTATACGAGCCCCGCAGCAATGCCCAGTCCCGCTCCCGAAAGCTTGCTCAGCACATAAACGGCCGTCCGTTTCGCATAAGGAAGCAGTCTATTCTCCATAAGTCCACCCTTTCAGTTAACAATTATGCAACCTTTTTCCATGCCAACCTCGTCTTATCCCTAGTATAATGAATAGAACGCAACAACGAATCCAAGGAGGTACTCATGAAAAAATTTATACTTGGACTGCTCTGCGGAGCCGTGCTTGCCGCTTCTACCGCCGTTTACGCCTCGGATGAAATCCGGGCGACGCTGTTTCCCGTAAAATTGAAATTCAATGGAGAGGTTCGCGATACGGGCTCCCGGTTCGCAATCTTGAATTATGACGGACATACGTATGTGCCGCTTCGCTTCATGGCCGAAAACTTGGGGGCCGGGGCTGTCTATGACGAGGAAGCCCGTACCGTCTCGGTCGTTTCCGAGCCGAAGAATGCCAGCGACGCGCAGAAAAAAATATGGGCCGCAACGTACCGCCTCGAACGCGGTATGGAGGCCAAAGACGTGAAAAGCGTGCTGGGCGAACCGTCCTTCCTGACGCTGATCGACAGCTCCAAGCAGCAGCTGTGGCGCTACGACTTCGGAGCAGCGGCCGGCTACAGCAGCGGCGGTCTCAGCGCGGACACCGAAGGCTTGCGCCGAGGCGACTTGGAGGGGCAGCTGTTCATTCGTTGGAACGCAGGCGGACAAGTCGACCGGTACGAGCTGTGGACGGTAAAGAAAGCTGCGGACGGCACACGCAGCGTCTCCTCCTTCACCGTATACCCCGACGGCTCCACAAGCGGGTCCGCCGCTGCAAACTAGGCTGAAAGCCGGTTCCTTTCGGGGCCGGCTTATTTTTATTGCTCGATGAGAGGCCGTCGCTCCCAGTGTCTTGTGAAATCTATCACATTAGACGCAGGATAAATGCAGTCGGTTGCGGCCGTTTGCAAAATTTTGGATGTATTGCGCATAATCGTTTCCAATCCTTGGACATACTATCGGTGTTCCGAAATATCCATTCCAGTTCAGGAGGTTTTTATGCACACGCAGCAACGTTTTGCCGCCCACGAATTTTTGGAAACCCAAGAGGCGGTCCGCACGAAAGCGGCGCACATCGAACTGTACGGCGTTTTGTTCTCGATGGCGCAGGATACGCACTTGAAAGATATTTTGTTCAATCAGCAGCGACGGATGCTGGAGGGCTACGATTACGGCATCGGCCTGCTGCAAGGCAAAGGCATCGCCATGACGCCGCATACGCCGGAGCTGCGCATTTATGAAAGACCGCAGCCAGGGCTGCGGCAGCCGTCCGTGCCTGGGCCGAATCCGAACGCGACGCAGCTGTCCGATGTGTCCATCGCGACAATCGCGCTGAACCTGCACAAAACGGGCTCGGCTGTCGCCATGCTGTGGGCCTGCGAATGTGTAGATCCGCAAATTCGCCAGTACCACGCAACGTCGGCGAACATTTGCCAGGAGATGGCTTGGGAAATGTTCCAATACATGAACTTCAAGGGCTTCTACCAAGCCCCGCAGCTGGCTGACCATACGATGCGCACCATGATCCAAGCCGTACAGCCTGCAGAGCCGCAACAGCCTTACCAGACGCATTTTCAATAATAATTCCCGCTGCTTTCGGGAAGCCGGTCGTTCTCTTGTTCAAGAGAACCCGGCTTTTTTATGTTGGCCATAGACCCTATATGAAGTTCCTTTCTCGGGAAAAATAAAAATTTTCGGCTAAAAAAGGGACAAATTGTTCCTTAACCTAATAGTTTCTTAATAAAGCTCTGTCATAATAGGGATACAACATTCACCTTAGACGGTTGGGGGTATTGCCTATGGCTAAAGTAATGGTAGTCGATGATGCCGCTTTCATGCGGATGATGCTGCGAACGATGCTGACGGAGGAAGGACACGAGGTGGTGGCGGAAGCGACGAACGGCATGGAGGCGGTCAACGCTTATTTATCCGCCCGGCCCGACCTGGTCACGATGGATATTACGATGCCCGAGCTGGACGGAGTTGGAGCGGTCAAAGAAATCCGCAAACACGACCCGAACGCGAAGATCATCATGTGCTCGGCCATGGGCCAAAAGGGTATGGTGCTGGAAGCCATTACGGCGGGAGCGAAAGATTTTGTCGTCAAGCCGTTTCAAAAAGACCGCGTCATCGAGTCGGTCAACAAGGTGCTTGGCTTGTAACACGTCCGGCGGAATCAGGGTTATCGGCCGCCGTTTCCATAACGGGCTCGAATCGCATTCTCTTCTTTAAAAATGAAAAACCGGTCGTTTTCGCCCCAGGGCGGAACGGCCGGTTTTTTTGCAAGCGGAGCAACCTTTTCACGGTTCGTCAGGTCTAATGGGTAAATGTTACATATGACGGGAGGACGAACCGTTGGCAACGATCGTATGGCATAAACCGAGCGGGCGGAACTATCTCTTTCTGGGCCCGGGATTCGGAGCTTACAAAAGGCAGAGGGCGGGCCGGCTTGGCGGCGATTGGTTTCCGCACGAGGAATCGGGCGAAATCATGGTGGCGGCGGTGTGCGACAGGAACGGAATCATCCGTTGGTTTCCGTCGGATGAGCTGCAGGTGCTTGAAATCGACGGCAAGCTTGTGAGCAGCTGGTTCGAGGGCTTGACCGATCCGGACGCGCCGCTGCCGCAAGACGACGTATGCTGCGCACAAGCGGAAGCGATGGAGCAGTGTCCCGCTTGTTGGACACGTGTGACGGCGGAAGAGCGGGAATGCCCGTCCTGCGGACTCACTTTAATGATGGAACCGTGAGCGCGCATCTTTTGCGAAGGGGAAGGGTATGCTAGGAATTGCATTTCCCTTTCATTTTGGAAAAGAAAGGATGTGAAGCGCTCGTGCCATTCGCCAAAATTAACGGAACGACGCTGTACTATAAAGTGAAGGGCTCCGGCGTTCCGATCGTGTTCATTCATCCTCCGATGCTGACGAGCAGCAATTTTGCGGATCAACTGGAGCATCTTTCGGGCAGGTACCAGGTTATTGCGTTCGATATTCGCGGCCACGGACAGAGCGGGCAGTCCTCGGAGCGGCTTACATACGGCCTGCTGGCGGAAGACATTCGTGGATTGCTCGACCATTTGGAGCTGAAAAAAGCTTATTTATGCGGGTATTCGACCGGCGGAACGGTCGCGTTGGAAGCGATGCTCCGCTACCCCGACCGGTTCTACGGGGCGATTCTAATCAGCGCTATGTCGGAGTTAAGCGACTGGTACCGGCGCAGCGAGGTTTGGGCGGCGGTCGGGCTGATGGGGCTTCGCGCCAAACGGATTGTCGCGGCGGTCATCGCTTGGGGCAACGCGAACAAATGGAAGACGTTCCGGCGTCTTTACCGCACGGCCACGGAAGGACAGCTGCGGAACGTGAACGATTACTTCAAGTGCAGTCTGACGTACAACTGTACGGAAAAGCTAGGGCAGATTCAAACGCCGGTCCTGCTCCTATACGGGGTGAAAGATAAAGAATTTCACCGGTATGCCCATATCCTCCACCGCAGACTGCCCGACAGCACGCTGCATTTCTTGCCCAAGGTCGGCCATCAGCTTCCGACCAAATCGGCGTCGTTGGTCAATGCGTTAATCCGCAAGTGGATCGACGAGCGGCATCCTTGGAAGACGGCGGACAAATCCCGCCAGCAGGTACCGTCCTTGCCGGCTTTTCCCCCGCCGGATGTACCTCAGGTCGAAGAGACGACGGAGGCGTAGGCGTCCGGCTCGATAATCCACGCAGGGGAGACATGCGCTTTTAGCGCCGAGCGGCGAACAACTAAGCGGTCTACAACGATTGCGTTTAGACTGCTTTTCTCTTGTTATCCGACGTCTAAAACAGTGGGCCATGCGAAGCGGGCATTTGACCGATCATTATTATGCGCCGCGGCTTCTCATTTTCCGCTATAATTCATTAATTCCACACCCGGCGGCAATCCATGCGATTGCGGCCTTCTTTTCGTGCCGCTCCAGGGCATAGTACAATAGCGAGACGATACAGAATTCGGAGAGGATGATTACGCTTATGGACCCGATCAAACGAGAAAAGCTGCTGGAGCAGGCGGCTGCTTATGCGAGAGCCGAATTGGAACGAGACAGCAGCGGCCACGATTGGTGGCACATTGTCCGAGTGACCCGCACGGCCAAGCGGCTGGCGGCGATCGAACAGGCGGACACGTTCATCTGCGAGCTGGCGGCGCTGCTGCACGACGTGGCCGATGAAAAGCTTAACCCGAGCAAGGAAGCCGGATTGCAAAAGGTGGAGAGCTGGCTCGCCGAAGCGGGAACGGACGAAGCGGACCGCGCTCATGTTATGGACATTATTTCGACGATGTCCTTTGGAGGAGGACGCGGCAAGCCGATGGGCACCGCCGAAGGCCGGATCGTGCAGGACGCGGACCGTCTCGATGCGATCGGCGCCATCGGAATCGCCCGGGTGTTCGCTTACGGCGGCTGGAAGGGCCGGCCGATGCACGATCCGGAGCAGCCGGTCCGGGAGAACATGACGCCAGAGGAATACCGCAGCCATCCGGGAACGGCGATCAACCACTTTTACGAGAAGCTGCTGAAGCTCAAGGATTTGATGAACACGGACGCCGCCCGCGCCTTGGCGGAGGAGCGCCACCGCTTTATGGAGCGGTATTTGGAGCAGTTTTATAACGAATGGGACGCCGTGGACGGAGCGTTTGATCCCGCCGGGGAGACTGCTTCCACGACTGAGACGACGTCCCGATGACGGTCCAGATTGTCTTCGGTGCGGCAGCGGCAGGCTGTTTAAAGGTTGCCATGGGAACCAGACCCGACAAGTCGGTGCTTCATTGGGAAGACGACTTGATGTCGGGTCCTCCGGTTTGCGGGGCCTCGCAGAATTGGGAAGACGTGCGTCTTCGCTGGCGGGAAAGCATCGCCAATGAGGAAGCCCGGCAATACTTGCCCTATCTGAAAAGCAACATGGAAGCTTGGCGGGAATGGCTCTCCCGTCTTTCCGCGAATCCGGTTCCTGTCATGATCTGGGCAGCCGACAACGTTTTTGAACAAACCGGGCTTCGCGCCGTGCTTGCTTCCCTGCCGCCATACGTTTCCGTATCCGTCATGAACGTAACCCTCGCTTCCGAAGGACGGCTCCGCCATACCGGGGAAGCTGCCCCCGACGAATTGGCTTCGTGGATCGGGAAGGCGGAGCCGCTTGCGCCGTGGGCTAGAGAGGGGCTTATCCAAGACTGGCGGAGACTCGCAGAAGAAGCGGGCTTGCTTCGCATTTATGAGAATGGTCACCTTCGGACGGCGGATGAAAGCTATTTCGACGAAACGATCGTTCAGGTCGTCCGTACACTACAGGCACAGGCAGAGGCCCAAGGCTGGGTTAAAATCGGACTGCTGATCGGGGAAATTCTTGTTCATGCTTTGGACTGTCCGATTTCCCATAGCTGGATCGAGTATCGGCTTCGCCGTTTAATCGAACGGGGCATTCTCATCTATACGGGTTCACTGGAAGCCATGCATGATTACGCCGTAAAGCTGGCCACGCCTACGCTTGCGGATTCGGTCGGTTAGCCCGCTTCCTACGAGAGCGTGCCCGTATTACTCGAACTGCTTCAGGAAGCGGCCCATCCGCTCGATCGCTTCGGTCAAATTTTCCACTGAAGAGGCATAGGAGCAGCGGATATGGCCTTCCCCGGCGGAGCCGAGAGCGTTGCCGGGCACGACCGCAACCTTCGTTTCCTCCAGCAGACGCCAGGCGAACGCCTCGGACGAAAGGCCCGTGTGCCGGATCGACGGGAAGGCGTAGAAGGCTCCCCGGGGCTCGAAGCAGGGCAGGCCGATCTCTTGGAAGCCTTTCAGCACGAGCCGCCGCCGCTGATTGTACGAGCCGACCATCTCCTTCATTTCCTCCGTACCGTTTCGAAGCGCTTCGATCGCCGCTTTTTGCACCGTAATGGGCGCGCAGATCATCGTGTATTGATGGATCTTGGTCATCGCGGCGATGACTTCGGGATGGCCGCAAGCGTACCCGAGCCGCCAGCCGGTCATGGCGTACGCCTTGGAGAAGCCGTTCAGCAAAATCGTCCGGTCCCGCATCCCCGGCAGCGACGCAAAGCACGTATGCTCGCCCTCGTAAGTCAGCTTGTCGTACACCTCGTCGGAAATGACGATCAAGTTATGCTTTTCCACGACTTTGGCAATTTCAAGCAGATCCTCCCGGGACATCGTCGCGCCGGTCGGATTGTTCGGATAGTTAAACAGCAGCGCCTTGGTCCGCGGCGTGATCGCGGCTTCCACCTGCTCGGGGGTCAGCCGGAAATCGTTGTCCGCCGTCGTGGTTACCGGAACCGGCACACCGCCTGCCATTGTGACGCATGGCGCGTACGAGACGTAACACGGCTCGGCGATCAGCACCTCGTCTCCGGAATGGACGATGGCGCGCAAAGCCAGATCGACCGCTTCGCTGACCCCGACCGTAACCAGCACCTCGCTGCGGGGCTCGTAATGCACGCCGTAAAATCCATGCAGGTGAGCGGCAATTTCCTCGCGCAGCTCCAGCAAGCCCGCGTTGGACGTATACATCGTGTAACCGTGCCTTAAAGACTGAATCCCCGTTTCCCGGATCGCCCAAGGCGTCACAAAGTCGGGCTCCCCGACGCCGAGCGAAATAATCCCGCTCATCTCCGACGTGAGATCGAAAAACCGCCGGATGCCGGACGGCGGCATATCCCGGATGACGGGGGAGAGGCGTTCGGACCAATTCAAAGTCATAACCATTCACCAGCTTTTCATGGATTTGTTCGTGCAAATTTGCAAATAAAAAAGCCCCCGTCCCCAAAAAGGGACGAGAGCTATTGCTCACGCGGTACCACCCTCGTTGACTCCACGACATGCGAAGTCCACTCGGTCCTATAACGGCGGAACACCGGTCCACTCCTACGGCTGCTAGCTTCAGAGGGCGACTCCAGGGTGGCTTTCGGCAGGGCTTCTTTCCCGGGCTCGCACCTTCCCCGGGTCGCTTGGAAATACGCCATGCTTACTTTCCCCATCGTTGTCTTTCACGAAAAATAAATTAACAGTACTATAGCACGGGGCGTTTTCGGCTGTCAATCATCTCTTCGGGCAGCGTCGCCGCCACAACGTATTGAACCATCCGAAGTTCAGTCCACGCCTGTAAGCTCGTTCCAGTTTATGACATTTGTGCAGAGATGCCGGATCAAGCCCGGCTCGTGGCTGACGACGAGCACGCCGAGCTGCCGCTGCCGGGCGATTGCGAGCACGGCCTGCCAGATTTGAGCTTGCGTGATCGCGTCAAGCATCGTCGTCATTTCGTCGGCGATGAGGAACCGCGTATACGGCCCGAGCGCCCGCGCGACACAGAACCGCTGCAGCTCGCCGCCGGACAATTCGCCGGGTCGGCGGCGGAGCCACTCCTGCTCAATGCCCAGCGCGTCCAGCAGCGCCGGATCGGGTTCCCCGCCTTCGCGTAGCACGCGATGCATCGGCCACTTCGGATTGACCGCCCTCTCCGGGTGCTGGAAGACGAGCTGCACCGGGTGGTAGCCGCTGCGCGGGAGAGGGCTGCCGCCTAACGTAATGCGCCCTTCCGGCGGCTCCTCGTACCCGGCCAGCAGCCGCCCGAGCGTCGTTTTGCCGCAGCCGCTAGGACCGACCAGGCCGGTCATTTCCCCCGGCGTTAACGTAAGGTCAACACCCCGGAACAGCCAGGAGTCCCGGCCGCGCCGGTATCCGAGGCCTCGCGCTTCAAGTCGCATGGATGCACCTCACCGTCCCGCCGCGCAGCTCCCGCATCATTGGCCGTTCGCGGCTGCAGTCCGGGCTGGCCGAGGCGCAGCGCGGCACGAACAAGCAGCCCGGCGGCAGCGCGGACGGATGCGGCTGGACGCCGGGAATCGGCGTGAAGCCGTTCTGCGGCAGCGCCTGCCAGAGCGCCTGGCTGTACGGATGGCGCAGCCGGGCTCCGTCGCCGGAGAAGTCGCCGGCGGGCGCCGTTTCGACCGTCGTCCCGGCATAAAAGACGGTGACGTTGTTGGCAAAGGGGAGCACCGACTCGATGTCGTGAGTGATGAGCAGAACGGCGCAGCCTTCGTCCGCCAGCTCGCGGAAACGGCTTAGCGTTTCCCGCACCGCCGCAGGGTCGAGACCGGGCGTCGGCTCGTCGGCAATGACGAGCCGCGGGCCGCCAACCGTCGCCGTCGAGACGAGCACCCGCCGCGCCATGCCGCCCGACAGCTGGAACGGGTACCGCCGCTCGGTCCCGGGGGCAAGACGGTAGCGGTCGAAGATGCGTCGGACCGCGGCGTCGGCATCGCCTTCGCGGACCGAGCTCCGCACCTGATCGCCCACCCGCATCAGCGGGTCAAGGAAATTGACCGATTGCGGCACCAGCGCAATCTCCTTGCCGCGCAGCGCCTCCTGCCGGGCAGGGGTCAGCGGCTCGCCTTCGTACCGCAGCGTCCCGGAGACGGCTGCATTGTCCGGCAGGATGCCGAGGATGGCGTGGGCGAGCAGGCTTTTGCCGGAGCCGCTCGATCCGACGACCGCGAGCAGCTCGCCCCGTCCGACCGTCAGGTGCAGGCTGCGGATGACCTCCACCGTAGATTGCCGCAGTCCGCGGTCGTACCGCGTGAAAGCGACGGACAAATCGTTCACTTCAAGTACAGGGACATGAATATTTTGTGGCATAGATTCAGGCACGTTACGCCGAGCCTCCTCTTTTTGTCATGCTGCGGGGCCGGATGTGCTTCAGCTCTGCGGGTCCCGCGGATCGAGCAGCAGACGCAGACTTTCTCCGGCCCGGTCGAACGCCCGGACGACGATCAGCAGGCAAAGGCCGGGGAAGACGGCCAGCCACCACATGCCGGTCGACAAATACCGCATCGACTCGGACAAAATAATGCCGATCGCCGGCTGGTGCGGCGACAGGCCCAGACCGATAAACGTCACGCCGGCTTCGTGCAGAATCGCATGCGGGAAGAGCAGCAGCAGCCCGACGAGCAGCTGCGGCAGCAGGTGAGGCAGCATATGCCGCGTCGCCACTTGCCAGCGGGACTGGCCGAGCCGCCGCGAAATTTGCACGAATTCGGCGCTGCGCAGCTGCAGCACCTCCGCGCGGATGACCCGCGCCAAGCTTGGCCAATGCGTCAGGGCGACGCCGATCACGATGCCGCGCATGCCGCCGCCGCAGACGAACGCGATCAGAATGAGCGTGACGAGGTGCGGCACGCTCAGGAACAAGTCGATCAGCCATGCGACGATCCGGTCGGCCGTCCGGCCCATCGTCGCGGCAATGAGGCCCAGCGCCGTGGCAATCACCGTGCTGCAAGCGGCGGCAATCAAGCCGACCTGCACGCTTAGCGCAAGCCCTTTGAGGGTGCGGGTAAACATATCCCGCCCGAGCCAATCGGTGCCGAACGGGTGCTGCAGCGATGGCGGAAGGTTGCGCCATTCCAGCCGGGTGGACAAGTTGTCCGGGCTGAGCAGCAGCCCGATGAGCAAGGTCCCCAGAATGAGCACGGCCGCGCCGATCGCCGCGATCAGCGCCCGATGCCTCCGACCGGGACCGAGCCGCGCCTGGGGGCGAAAGTGCGCCGAGCCGCTGGATGTTTGTATCTTATTCATAGCGCCCGTCCCTCCCGGATTCGCGGATCGACCAAGCGGTAGAGCAAATCCGCGATCAGATTGCCGGTAAACACGAACAGGGCGCTGAACAGCACGATGCCGAGCAGCAGCGGAACGTCGCCCCGCAGCCCGGCTTCGACGGTGGCTTGTCCGAGGCCGGGATAGGAAAATACCTGCTCGGCCAAGACCGCCCCGCCGAACAGCTCGCTGAACGCGGTGAACTGCAGCGACAGGGCGGGCAGCGCGATATTGCGCAGGCCGTGCCGCCGGAACAGCCGGAAGCCGCGCTCGCCGCGGGCCCGGGCGAACAGCACGTAGTCGCTGGCGAGCACGTCGAGCAGCTTTTGCCTCGTATGCAGCGCGATGTTCGAGATGCCGACGATGCTTAAGGTCAGCGCGGGCAGGATCATATGCTGCACCCGGTCACTCCACGTAACCTCCTGAGCCAGCACCCCGGCAGGGACGCCCAGAGCTACCGGAAACCAGCCGAGCCATACTCCGAACAGCAGAAGCAGCAGCAGACCCATCCAGAACGCGGGCGTGGAGGCCAGCGTATAGCAGTACCATTGGATCAACCGGTCGATCCACGTATCTTTCTTCATCGCGGCCAAGCTGCCTGCCGCAAAGCCGAGCAGGCCGGACAGCAGCCAGGCGGCGAACATCAGCGCCAACGAACCTGCGAATCGCTCTCCGATCACCTCCGCCACCGGCCGGCGGTAAATCATCGAGGTGCCGAGGTCGCCCTGCAGCAGGGCCGTCCCCCAATTCGCGAAGCGTTCGGCCGGCGGCTTGTCGAGTCCCCAATGCTCGGCGATCTGCTGCCGCTGCTCCGGGCTCACCCGCATCATGTCGGCCCCGACGTAGGCTTGAATCGGATCGATGGGGGAGGCGCTGACCAGCACGAAGGAAATCGCGCTGATCGCCGCCAGCAAAGTGACCAGCCGGATCGCTTTCAAGCCTAAAAACGTAAGCAAGCTGCGCATCGTCTCATAACCTCATTTTCCGGGCCTAGTTCGTCCATTTCCATTCTTCGATATTGTCCGTAACCGGCCAGCCGTGGCCGTGCGGATGAATGCGCTGCTTCCCGATATCCAGCTTGTCCTTGACCAGATACAGATGGTCGATGTTGACCAGCCAAGCCCATGGCGCGTCGCCCTGCGCGCTGACGCCGGTCGTGCCGTCCCATTGGGCTTTTTTCCAAAATTCCCAGGCGTCTTCTTCCTTCGTGGCCCGGAGCGCCTTGTCCATCCAAGCGTCGACTGCCGGATTGCTGTAATATCCATTGTTGTAATATTCGACGCCGCGGTATTTGCTGCTATACACGTTGTACATTTCGAGCGGATCGTTGCTGCCCCAGCCCATCATGACAGCGCTGGAATGCATCAGCTTCTTGACGTCGTCCCAGCTTTTCCCATCGACGTTGACTTGAATGCCGATCGGCTTCAGCATGTCGGCTACGGCCAGCGCGAGCGATTGCCGCGTCACGTCGCCCGAAGGGTAGATGAGCGGGAATTGCGCTTTGAGCGCTCCCTTCTCCAAGATGCCGTCGCCGTCGGCGTCTTTCCAGCCTGCATCCGCGAGCAGCTTCTTCGCGCCTTCGACATCGGCGTCGGGGGTGACCGTCTGCGGATTCCACCAGGGCAGCCGATCGTTGATGGTGTAGGCCGGCGTGCCGTGTCCTTCCAGTACGCCTTGGACCAGCGCTTTGCGGTCGATTGCCGTGTTGACGGCTTTGCGGATCGCGATATCCGCCGTCACATCGTTGCCGATGGGACTGCCATCCTTCGTGATCGTCCCGGAACCGATATAAGGAAACACGATGCCACGGTTATCCACGGTATGTACGGCTTCGACCCGCATCCCGGCGACCGGCTGCTTGCTGAAGGCGGCGGGGATGTAAGCGGCGTCCACTTTTCCGGCCTTGGCGGCGGCATAAGCGGCATCCTCGTTCAGGAACAGAAACGTCAGCTTTTTGAAAAACGGCTTCGGCCCGTAATAATCGGGATTCGCCTCGACGATGACCTGCTGGCCCCGGTCCCATTGCACGAGCTTGTACGGTCCGGACCCGACCGGCTTCTGGGCATAGTCTTGGCTGTGGGCGTGCTTCGGCACGATGCCCGTCTGCACGAGCAGCGTCAGGAACGTCGATTGCGGCTCTTTTAGCGTAAACTTGACCGTGGCGTCATCCGCGGCTTCGACGCTCTTCATATTCGTGAGATCGATAATGGAGCCGTTTTTGGACGCCGTTTCGAACGTATACTGCACGTCGGCGGCGGTTACCGGCTTGCCGTCGGAAAACTTCGCGTCGTTCCGCAGCTTGACGGTCCATACCGTCCCGTCGCCGCTCAATTCGTAGCCGGTGGACAGATCGTTTACAATTTTCATTTCGGCATTCCGCTTCAGCAGCGTGCTTTGAAACAGCGGCGAGCCGTACCGCCCCCAGCCGGTGGTCGGATCGAAGCCGGCTTCCGGCTCGGAGCCGACGGCCAAGATCAGCTCGTCCTTCGTGGCGGCAACCGGGGATTCTTCCTTCTTAGCGGTCGGGGTGCATCCGGTTAAGATCAGGCCAAGAATAAGTCCCCATAACATCACCCTGAGCATTGCGGGTTTGTTCACGTTCTCTCACTCCAAATCCGTAGTTGTCTTATCGTCTTTTTCCATCGTGTTACGATTTAATCGTATTGTAGCACACGCTATGGGGGGAGTCACTACGAACGTACAAAAAAGTCGGCCAGAAGGGCGCCGCGGCCGGTTCTGCATACCGTTGGATTTTTCGCAGCTGCCTTGGAAGAAAGCCGCCGCCCTCGAAGCAGGGAAATGCAGCCTTATTTTCGAGGTGTCTTAAGCAATCACCCGGTTTAGAATAGCCTGGGGAATGGAAAACTAACGACGGACGGCTTTTTGAAAAAAATGCAATTCACTCGTTGACATAGGGTAGGGGGGTATAGTAATATAAAGCCAAGAGGAGGGAACACAATGGAAAACATTACGGAGGCGGAACATTGCTGCTCCACGGACAGCGAGAGAAAAAGCCATCATTCCGATAAAGTCAAAGCCAACCTCATCACCCGGTTGAACCGCATCGAAGGCCAGATCCGGGGCGTGAAGGGCTTGATCGAGAAAGACACGTACTGCGACGACGTCCTTAACCAGATCGCCGCGATCCAATCGGCGCTGAATGGCGTCGGCAAGCTGCTGCTCGAAGGCCATATGAAGTCTTGTGTGATCGAACGCATTCAAGCCGGCGAGCACGAAGTCGTTGAAGAGCTGCTTACCACCATCCAAAAATTAATGAAATAAGGAGAGATTCCCTATGCAAACTATTACATTGAAAGTTGAAGGCATGTCCTGCAATCATTGTGTGAATTCCATCGAGGGCGCTTTGAAGAACATCGGCGCAACCGGCAAAGTTGACTTGGCTGCAAAATCCGTTCAAGTGCAGTATGAGGAGTCGAAAACGAATCCGGATGCAATCAAAGCTGCGATTGAAGACCAGGGCTACGACGTAGTTTGATCCGCGATTCACCGGTTTTGCCGAGGTGCGGCTCCGGCCGCTCTCTTTTTTTGATTAAAATATACCCCATACGGGTATATTGAGGAGAGGTGCTTAGCTATGGAACAGCGATTGGAACAACAACAGCAGCCGGATCAGCAGCAAGCCTCGCTTGCCATTACGGGCATGACCTGCGCAGCCTGCGCGAACCGGATCGAGAAGGGCTTGAACAAGCTGCCCGGCGTCGGGAAAGCGACCGTGAACTTTGCGCTCGAGACGGCTCACGTCGAATACTCCGGGCAGGCGGTGTCGGTTGACGAGATGATCCGGAAGGTCGAACAGCTTGGCTACAAAGCGGGGCTGAAGGAGGAGCGGCAGGACGACGGCGACCACCGGCAAAAAGAAATTGCCGCCCACCGCACAAAGCTGATCTTCTCCGCCATTCTTTCGTTCCCGCTGCTGTGGTCGATGGTCAGCCACTTTTCGTTCACTTCGTGGATTTATTTGCCGGAAGCGCTGATGAATCCATGGGTGCAGCTTGCGCTCGCGACGCCGGTGCAGTTCATCATCGGCTTGCCGTTCTATACCGGCGCTTACAAAGCGCTGCGCAACAAGAGCGCTAACATGGACGTGCTCGTCGCGCTGGGCACGTCGGCGGCTTATTTTTACAGCCTGTACCTGACGCTGGAGTGGGCTGCGGCCGGCTCTTCATCGCACCATGGCATGCCTTCCATGTATTACGAGACGAGCGCCGTGCTGATCACGTTGATCGTGATGGGCAAATGGTTCGAGGCGCTGGCGAAAGGACGATCCTCGGAAGCGATCAAGAAGCTGATGGGCCTGCAGGCCAAAACGGCGCTTGTCGTCCGCGACGGCGTCGAGCTGAGCGTGCCGGTGGAAGAGGTGTTGGCCGGAGACGTCGTGCTGGTGAAGCCGGGCGAGAAAATTCCGGTTGACGGCCTCGTCCTCGACGGCATGTCGGCGGTCGACGAATCGATGCTGACGGGCGAAAGCATTCCGGTTGAGAAAAAGCCGGGTGACGCCGTCATCGGCGCTACTGTCAACCGGAACGGCAGCCTGCGGATCCAAGCGACCAAAGTCGGCAAAGAAACGGCGCTGGCGCAAATTATCCGGGTCGTCGAAGACGCGCAGGGCTCGAAGGCGCCGATCCAGCGGGTGGCCGACCAGATCTCCGGCATCTTCGTGCCGATCGTCGTCGGGATTGCGGTGCTCACGTTCTTGATCTGGTATTTTGTGGTTGTTCCGGGCGAATTCGCCAATGCGCTGGAAAAAGCGATCGCCGTCCTCGTCATTGCATGCCCTTGCGCCCTGGGGCTCGCGACGCCGACCTCCATCATGGCCGGATCGGGCCGCGCGGCGGAGTTCGGGATTTTGTTCAAGGGCGGAGAGCATCTGGAATCGATGCACAAGATCGATACGATCGTGCTGGATAAAACCGGCACCGTTACGAAAGGGAAACCGGAGTTGACCGACGTGCGCATCGAAGCGGCGGATGAAGCGACGGTTCTGCGCTTGGTCGCTGCCGCAGAGAAGCAATCCGAGCATCCGCTGGCGGAAGCGATTGTGGAAGGCATCCGCTCGAAGGGCATCGCGTTCTCCGAAGCGGAGCGGTTCGAAGCGATTCCGGGCTATGGCATCGCCGCTGTCGTCGAAGGCCGCGAGGTGCTGGTCGGCACGCGCAAGCTGCTGCGGCGCGAAGGGATCGAATTCGCGCAGGCCGAGGGGACGATGGAGCGGCTCGAATCGGAAGGCAAAACCGCCATGCTGATCGCCGTGGACCGGCAGTATGCCGGCATGGTCGCGGTAGCCGACGCGGTCAAAGAAACGTCGCAAGAAGCGATCACCCGCTTGAAGCAGGGGGGGATCGAGGTCATTATGATCACCGGCGACAACCGCCGGACGGCGGAGGCGATTGCCCGCCAGGTAGGCATCGACCGCGTGCTGGCCGAAGTGCTGCCGGAAGGGAAGGCGGCCGAAGTCAAGAAGCTGCAGGCGGAAGGGCGCAAGGTCGCCATGGTCGGCGACGGCATCAACGATGCGCCGGCGCTTGCGACCGCCGATGTCGGGATTGCCGTCGGCACGGGGACGGACATCGCTATCGAAGCGGCCGACGTGACGCTCATGCAGGGCGATCTCATCCGCTTGCCGGACGCCGCGGCGATGAGCCGGAAAACGATGGCCAACATCAAGCAAAATCTGTTCTGGGCGCTTGCGTACAATACGCTCGGTATTCCGATCGCAGCGCTTGGCTTCCTTGCCCCGTGGGTGGCGGGAGCCGCGATGGCGCTAAGCTCGGTGTCGGTGGTGCTCAACGCGCTCCGATTGCAGAAAGTGAAGCTCTAAAATTCTGGTGAATAACGAGTGGAGCAACCGAAAGCATTCTGTAGAAACGAAGTGTTCGCCTTTGTTTCCGGATTTCAACCTAAAGAGGGGTTGCATAATCCGGAAATCCGGGAACAACAGGATCGGAAGAATGCTTTGGTTGCGCAGCGCCAGTTATTCACCGGACTTTCAGGTAGAGCGGAAGGCGGGTGCCCGGTTGCCGGGCGCCCTTCTTTCGGTGAATACGGAGGAATCGGAAAGGAGCTGCAAAGCCGCGGTGAACAAGACGATTCTCATGGTCGACGACGAGGCGAAAATCAGGGATGTCGTCGCTTCTTATTTGCAAAAGGACGGGTACCGTACGCTGGAGTCCGCGAGCGGCTCGGAAGCGTTGGACGTGCTGGAGCGGGAGGCGGTCGATCTCGTCATCCTGGACCTGATGCTGCCCGATATGTCCGGCGAGGAGGTATGCCGGCGCATCCGGCAAAGGTCCTCGCTGCCGGTCTTGATGCTAACGGCCAAGGTGTCCGAGAACGACCGGGTCACCGGGCTATCCATCGGCGCGGACGACTACGTGCTGAAGCCGTTCAGTCCGCGGGAGGTGGCGGCCCGGGTCCGGGCGATCCTGCGCCGCACGCAGGACGACGCTTTGCTGGCGGACCGGATGGCGTTCGGCGATGGCGAGCTGGTTATTCTCACGTTAAAGCGCGAAGTATACAAGCAGGGCGAACCGGTGGCTCTGACGCCCAACGAATACAAGCTGCTGCTTACGCTTGCCCGGCACCCGGAGCGCTGCTTCACGAGAGACGAGCTGATCGAGAAGGTGCTCGGCTTCGACTTCGAGGGCGACGAGCGCACGATAGATCAGCATGTCAAAAACCTGCGGCAGAAGATCGAGCCGGTGCCGAAAGCGCCGCGGTATATCGTAACGGTGTACGGCGCAGGCTACCGTTTTGCCGGAGGAGCTTGGCCGTGAGAGGGCTGTATGCCAGATTTGCGCTCGTATTTGTCGGATTAACGTGCGGGATTCTGATCCTCGCGTTCACGGTACTGCTGGTGCAGGCGCACCGTCATTTTATGATGTATCAGCAGCAGGCGGCGGCGAGCGCGGATATAGGGATGTTCAATGCGCATCTGGAGCAGGCGATTGTCCAGTCGGTCGTCTGGATTGCCGCCGGAGGCATCGTCTTGGCGGCCTTGGCCGGCTTGTATGCGGCGAAGCGGATGGCTGCGCCGCTCATGGCGATGAAAGCGATGGCGGTCCGCATGGCCGGGGGCGAGCTGGAGGCCCGTACGGAGGTTCGCGGGAACGACGAGCTGGCCGACTTGGCACAGGCGATTAACGCGCTGGCTGCGCAATTGGAGAAGCAGGAGCGCCTGCGGAAGACGATGACCGCCGACGTCGCCCATGAGCTCCGCACCCCGCTGGCTACTTTGAAGAGCCACATGGAAGCGATGATGGATCGCGTCTGGGAGCCGACGCACGTCCGGCTCGCGGCTTGTCACGAGGAGGTCGAGCGGCTGAGTCATCTGGTCGGCGATTTGGAGCAGCTGACGCAGATGGACTCGCCTCATTTTCGGCTTCGCCTGCAGACGGAAGATTTGTCGGCTATCGCCGCTCAGAGCGTGGAGACCGTCAAAGCTGCTTTTGTGCAAAAACAAGTTGCCCTCCGGTTCGCCGCCCCGGCACAACCGGTGCTTGTCCAAGCGGACCGCCGGCGGATCGGGCAAATTTTGGCCAATGTGCTCAGCAACGCCTGGAAGTACACGCCATCCGGAGGCCGGGTCGAGGTGACAGTGGAGCACGCCAATGGCGAGGCGCGGGTCGTCGTCGCAGACACCGGGATCGGCATTTCGACCGAGGAGCTGCCTTATGTGTTCGAGCGGTTCTACCGTACTGATAAGTCGCGGAATCGCAGTACGGGAGGAAGCGGCATCGGGCTGACTATCGCCCGGAGACTGGCGGAAGCGCACGGCGGACGTATGGAAATCGAGAGCGAGGTCGGCCGGGGGACGGTGGTGCGGATTTGTTTTCCGGGTTAAAGCGCGGTGGAGTGATGATCTTCACAAGATCTTCAAAAGCTTCCCTTACACTAAAAACAACCGAGAGAAAACAGGAGGGTATTTATGAAAAAAGCAGCCATTGCGACATTGCTTGGGACAGCCCTGCTGCTAAGTGCGTGCGGCCAGCAGGGGAAAGAAGCCTCGGCCCCGAAGGAGGCTCCGAAGGAAGAAGCCGGACACGGCAATCACGGAGGCGGGGCGTCCGAAGCGCCGAAGAGCGCCGAGGTCGTCACGACCTTCAAGCTGACGCCGGAGAAGCCGCAGGCCCGAAGTAATACCCCGCTTACGATTCAGATTACGGACAAAAACAACAAGCCGGTGGAAAATTTCGACATTACGCACGAGAAGAAGCTTCACTTGATTGTCGTCAGCAAAGACCTGTCGTTCTTCAACCACATTCATCCCGATTATAAGGGCGGAGGCCGGTTCGACATCACGACGCAGTTTCCGGGCGGAGGCGATTATAAGCTGATTGCGGACTTTGTGCCGACAGGCCAAGGAACGATGACTCAGACGCAGTGGATCAGCGTACAGGGCGATGCGCCCGCAGCCGCGGCGATTGAGCCCGAGTCCACGCTGGTCAAGACGGTGGACGGCAAGGAAGTCACGCTTGCGATTGACCACTTGATGGCGGGAATGGACGCGAACCTGACTTTCACGATTCGCGACGCCGCTTCGAAGCAGCCGGTGACGAATCTTCAGCCTTATCTCGGCGCGGTCGGACATGTGGTTATTTTGAGCGCCGATGCCGAGAAGTATCTGCATGTCCATCCGATGGAGGAGAAGGCTTCCGGGCCGGATGCCAAGTTCATGACGAATTTCCCGAAAAGCGGCGTGTACAAGCTGTGGGGCCAGTTCCAGCATGAAGGCAAGGTGTTCACCGTTCCTTTTGTCGTGAAGGTGCCCGGTTGAGCTCAGTTGAAGGTAATAGAGGTGTACGATGGGGTGGGGTATCCACTTCCGACCGCTGCTCCACCCCACAAAGTGAAGTTGAATCAGGGAAGCTTAGGCCGAGTACTTTGCGGGGGCCCCGGGTCTGCAGGAAATTTCTATTAGAAGCCGCTTAGTAGCGGACATTTCCCGATGACAAAGGCGGACGCTATCGCTTCTCCAGTGGATACCCCACCTCCGTATGTTTCTCTATTTTTGTATAAAACCTCTTTCTCAACCCTCTGAGACCGATTCGCAGAAGCCGAATCGGTTTTGTCTTTATCGGGATGCTCTACGCGCTGCCTGTCACAGCGAAGCCGGCTCCTACCAGTTCACATGGGCGTCGGGAGCCTTATCCGGCACCAGATTCAAGACGATATTGTGCTCAAGAAGCGCCTTCAGTCCGCACAGCACGATCGTAAACCCTTCCGTCGAGCCGATTGCTTGCTTGACGATGTCGTCCCCATCTCCCTGAAATCCTGTGTTCGTTACCGTCACGAAAGTTTCGTTATCCGCCCGGCGGGTAAAGATCCATTCAACCGTAGTGAAGCCGTAAGACGCCTCCCATTCGATGAGAATGCGCCGGTTCTCCTCGATTTCTTTGACATGGACGTTGGTGGAAACGCCGTACATTTCCCAATCCCACCGGACGCGTTTTCCGGCTTCCAGCCTTCCGCTGCTTTTGGTGAACCAGAATCGCGTCGTAACCGAAGGTTCGACGAAAGCTTCGAACACCTCTTCCACCGGTCTGCGGATCAGCATTTCCGCTTTTGCAGCCGGTGCTTGATGCAGGGTTGTCATTGTGCATTTCTCCTTTCATCGTTTTCCGTTTCTTGTAATATAGCATGTCACATCCGACACAATATTACATCGTTTGCTGTCAGTCGATATCAGATGTCGTCGTTCTCGCCAAGCGCTTGAGGTACAATTGATCCCCGTGCACTATGGACAAAGTACCCAGCTTTTCAATACAATGAATGAAAGCAATGGGTTAATTTTACATGTTATACGGTAATTTCTTTCGGGAAATAGGTAGTATTTGTCATACTGAAATTTGTCAAGTGCTTTGAGTATGACAAGATGTAGAAACGACGTTTTTTCTGAAAAAATTGTTGATTCCCAAAAATTTTGACGAAAGCCGCACGTCGTTCAGGCAACCAACCGTTTCCGGACAACTCCCCATCATTCACAAAATTGAGGACCGACGACCGAAGACGGCATCGTCGGACTCCGCGAGAGGTATCGCCATGGCTCATCACAAGTATGTCGTCGCGTTCCGCATCGGCTTCCAAAGCTCGCTGGAATACCGCTTTAATTTTTTTCTCTCCTTGTTCAGCGCGGTATTTCCGATCGTCGTGCATTACTACATATGGACGGCGGTGTATGCGAGCTCCGGAGAGAGCGGCCTGTTCGGCTATTCCTATCAAGAGATGATCATGTATACGATCATCGCTGCCGTCGTCTCCAAGCTGGTCATTACGAATATGGAGCACGCCATCGCCGAAGATATCAAAAGCGGCGGATTGAATAAATATATGGTCAAGCCGGTTGCGTATTTTGGCTTCCGCATCTGCTCATTTATCGGGCAGCGCTTGATCTATGTGGCGATTTCCCTGCTCGTCATACTGGCTCTAACCTTCGCATTGAACTCATTCTATAAGCAGCATACCGGACTTGAACGATTGCTGGCTTTTTTCCTCTCCCTGTGCCTGTCTGTCATTCTTAGCTTTCTGATCTCGTACGCCCTTTGCGCGTTCGCCTTCTGGTTGTCGGAAATCTCCTACTTTTTCGTTGTTACCAGCCTGTTGGTCAATATTATGAGCGGCGGCATGTTTCCGCTTGAAATTTTCGGAGAAGGGCTGCAGCAGTTGTTTCGTTACCTGCCCTTCCACTATATGATTTACTTCCCTGTCAACGTCCTGAACGGCAAAATCGCGGACGGGCTGATTTGGCAAGGCATCGCCGGACAAGGCATCTGGATCGGTCTGATGCTGATCGTCTGCCATCTGGCCTGGAAGCGCGGGATGAAACGGTACTTGGGGTTAGGAGGCTGAGCTTTTGAACTTCGTTACCGAACTGCGGCGGCATTTGCACATTCTGGCGTTATTCGCCAAAAACTCGGTCATTTCCCAGATGGAATACCGCTTTAATTTCATAACGGGCATATTCGTCGAAGCGGCGTTTCTGATGGCCAAGCTGCTATATGCGGTCGTCGTGTACAAAACGAATGTGCGGATCAACGGGCTGTCGCCGGATACGATTCTCATGTTTATGGGGACGCATTTATGGCTGACGGGCATTTACATGGGCTTGTTCTTTAACAATTTCCTGCGTCTCAGCGATCACGTCCGCACGGGCAGTCTCGATCTGATGATGGTCAAGCCGATTTCACTGCAATTTCTCGTATCCTTGCGGGTTATCGAGGTCGGGATGCCGATCCCGAATATGATTGCGGGCACCGTGATGATCGCGATCGGCTGGAGCGCCGCGGGCATTCCGCTGACGCTGCTCCATGTCGCCGGATTTGTGGCTTTTCTGCTGGCCGCAACCGTCCTCACGTACTGCATTATGATCGTTCCTGCGCTGCTCTCGTTCTGGTTCGTCAATACGTCGGCCGCCAGCGAAATCTCGTACTCCGTATGGGATTCCAACAATATGCCCGCATCCATGTACAACAAGTGGATACAGCGGATAGGGACGTTTGTCGTTCCAGTGTTTTTGATTACGAACTTCGCCCCGATGTTGGTGCTCGGCAAGCTGTCTGCCGCCGAATTGGCCTGGGGCGCGCTGGCCCCGGTCGTCTGTTTCCTGCTGATCCGTTTCCTGTGGAAGCGGGCGCTGAGCGTGTACAGCAGCTCGAATCTGTAGCGGAGCATTCGTTCGAAGCGGCAAATGACGATAAGGAGGTGATGCCGTCCGGAACAAGCGCAGGCGGGAAGGCTCCGCAGATGAGGCAGTCTAGGCTGAATCGACAGGTCCTATACCGACAATGATTCGAAAATTGGAGGAGGTTAGACGATGTCCGTACAACTTCGCAACGACACGGCTTCACCGATTTCATCGCTCTTGAGTACGTCGGCGCCCCGATGGATTTGGCTGCAGCTTCTGGAGGCCTGTAATCTAAGGTGCAAAATGTGCTACGAATGGGGCGATAACGGCGCCTACAAGGAACGAACGATGTTAACGCAGCTGGATATTCAAGTGGTTAAGCAAATTATCGAGGATTGCAGTCCGGTCAAGCCGTATTACGATCTGTTTGGCGGAGAGCCTCTGATGTATCCGCAGATCGACGAGGTTCTGGCTGCATTAAAATATTACGGAAGCCAAGTCGCCTTCCCGACCAACGGAACGCTGCTGGAAAAGCACGCGGAGATGATTATCGAGAACGAGCCGCATCGCGTATGGGTGTCGATGGACGGTCCGGAGGAAATTAACGACCAGCAGCGCGGCAAGGGCGTGTTCAAGAGAGCGACCGCAGGCATTGAGAAGCTTCATGCGCTCCGGGAGGAGAAGGGCAAGGAGTTTCCGAAGATCGGCACGATCTTCATCATTACCCCGCTGACGTATATGCATGTGGAAGAGCTGTTCTTCAAAAGCCTGGATATTACGAAGCTGGATCATATCAGTTTGGAGTTTCAGTCGTTTATTACGCCGGAAGATCACGTGAATTATCGCAATATTTTGAAAAATAATTTTGATCTGGACACGAATGCGGCCGTTTCCAGGGGCTTCGTCCGCGAATTATCCGAGTTTAGCGAGATGAATGCAAAGGATATTTCCCGTCAGGTACGCAATATCGAGGAGTACTGTAAGGAGAAGGGCGTTTATTTCAACGCCTACCCGCAGAACATGACCGAGGAGACGGTCGAGCTGTACTTCAGCGGAAACAGCCACAAGCTGTCGCATGCCAAGAAGCGGTGCGAGTTCCCTTGGCTCAGCACGGAGATCAATGCGAGAGGCGACGTGACCTCCTGTCATGCCTTCTATGACTTGACACTCGGCAACGTCAACGAGCAGCGGCTGCTTGATATCTGGAACGGACCGAAGTATAAGCAATACCGCAATTATTTGAAAAAAAATTCATTCCCGATCTGTCAAGCCTGTTGTCTCAACTTCAAGACGAAGACGGAAAAATAAAGGAAGCACGAGGTTGTGCCCATGAGAAAGAAACGAATCGGCGTGCTCGGCTGCGCTCACATCCTCGACCGGGCGTTGTTCACGCCCCTCAAAAGCCTCGAACACCTCGGCGTTCACGCTATTGCGAGCCGGACGAAGCCCAAAGCCGAGTCCTATGCGGACAAGCACGGCATTCCGCACGCGTTCGGCAGCTACGAGGAGCTGCTGGCCTGCGAGGAAATTGATTTCGTCTATATCGCGCTCAGCAACGAGCTGCATACGGAATGGGCGATTCGGGCGCTGCAGGCCGGAAAGCCGGTGCTGCTGGAGAAGCCGATCTGTCTGAACACGGAGGAGCTTCGGCTGCTGATGGACGCGCAGGCGACGTCCGGCTTGCCCGTGCTGGAAGGTCTGATGGTGCAGCACCATCCTTGGCAGAGCGAGATCAAGCGGATGGTCGGCGGGAACGCTTACGGCCGCCTCTTGCAGGTACGCTCGCAAATTTCGGTTCCGTTCCAGGACCCGGAGCGGCAAAACTACCGCAGCTTCCCGGAACGCGGCGGCGGCGCCTTCTATGATTTCGGGTGCTATTGGCTGCAATTTCTTCAAGCGGTATTGGGGCTGGAGCCGTCGGGCTTCGATGCGGAGTCGGATTTTGCGGGGCCGGGCGGCTGCGATTGGACGTTTCGCGCGGCGCTGGATTATGCGGACGGGGTACGCGCCGAGCTTGTCGCTTCCTTCGAGCTGCCGGGGATTTCCAGGCATACGCTCGAATTGGAGCGTGCCGTTGTGAATGTGGACAATTTTTTTCGCGCGAGCATGGGAACGTACCGCATGACCATTCGCGTCCAGGATAAGCAGAGCGGGGCGGTGGAGAAGCTGACCTTCGAGCCGCAAAATTACTTCGTGAATCAATTGGCTTTTTTCAGCGGCGTGCTGGATGGGACAAAAGACAATGTGCCGATCGCTCAATCGTACGAGCGCATGGCGATGCATGAGCGGCTGCTGGCGCTGGCGCGGGCGAAGCGGCCCGGATATCCGCTGGCCTTGGGCCAACAATCGACCTAGATGAGGAGGAGTTTCTTATGATTCTGCAAACCGTGATCAAAATTTTGAGCGAAATCAAGGAGTCTCCGGAACTGCTGTCCACGTTGAAACCTGAGACGGATATCATTAACGAGGTTGGACTCGATTCGCTGCAAATGATCAATTTCGTATTAGCCATCGAAGATGCGTTCGATGTGGAAATCGACTTTGACCATTTCGACATCGACCAATTGAGCTCCATTCAAGCTTTTGTGGCTTTCCTGGAAAAGGAGCGGGCGGCAGTCGCAAACGGCACAAGCGGCCAGGCGGCAGAGCAGCCGATTTACGATTGAACATGAAAAACCATTCACCGAAGGAGGGACGGATTGCTCATGCAACCGCGAACGAAGGTCACCTTTGACCAGAACACGTTTCAAAATATGAAGCGGACCATCCGCAACATGTCCGTAACAAGCAAAGCGCTGAGGCACGATCCGACGTTCGCGCTGGACATTCCGGAGGATATCGGCATCAAGCTGAACAACGGCTGCAATCTGCGCTGCAAGCATTGCTTCGAATGGGCGAGCGACGGCTTTCATCACGATATGGCCAAGGAGACGAAAAGTCAGGAGATCGAGTTTTCCATACTCGAACGCCTGCTGGAGCAAACGCGCCAGCGGAAGTCCCGGTTGTTCCTTTGGGGCGGCGAGCCTCTGTATTACAGCAAGTTTGACGAATTGGCCGACTTGCTGGAACGCGATCCCCGTAATACGACCATCTGTACCAATGCACTGCTCGTGGAGCAGAAGCTGGATTCCGTGCTGAAAATATCGAAGGATATGACGCTGCTCATCAGCCTGGACGGCTTTGAAGCGGAGAACGATGCCATTCGCGGGAAGGGCACGTACAAGAAAGTCATCCAAACGGTGAAGCTGCTGCTGGACCTGCAGCGAACCGGGGAGTACAAGGGCCGCATTTCGCTCAGTTTGACCATTAGCGATGCGATGGTCACGAAGCTGTACGATTTCATGGCATATTTCGAGGAGCTCGGCGTCGATACGGTCTACTTTGTGTTTCCTTGGTACATCCCAAGCGAGATTGCAGTGAAGATGGACGACTATTATGCGCGGTACTTCCCTTGGCTGGAAGCGGCGCAGCAGCAGCAACGGTATAGCTGGCATTCCTTCACCTTCCGCGTCTCGGAATCGAACATCGAGCCGCTCATCGACGAGATCGACCGGATCAACGGGCGGGTATGGAACAGCCGAATCCGGTTTCAGCCGGCGCTGGAGCGGGATGAGATCAGGGACTTCATTCTTGGCTCCGAGAAACCGGCGATGAAGCGGGAGCAGTGTTTATCCATCGCGAACCGGGTGGATGTCATGCCGGACGGGAAAGTCAATCCGTGCAAGTTTTTCCCGGAGTTTACCCTTGGCGACTTGAACGGGCAGGAGCTGAAGGACGTGTATCACAACGAAAACTTCCGGCGCCACCGGGAGGCACTGGGCCGCGGATTGACGCCTATTTGTTCGCGATGCGTGCTGCTCTATAACTACGGCCGATAAATGCCGCAAGCTGGCGGTAACCTATGAAAGAGGGCTGCGTATGCGACAAGGGCGGTTTCATATGGATGACTTCTCCGTGTATCGGCCCGAGCTGATGGTGCCAATTGCGGACATCATTTCGAACGCGGTGCAATGCGGGTATCCCCCTGAAACCGATGAGGCTTATTACCGGGAGCAGGGGTTCGAGACCGTTACGGTAGAAAGACGTCTGTCGCTGGAGGAAATGGCGGAGAGGGCACTTGAGCCTGTAGCGGAGCGTTGCAAGCGGGAAGGCATCGAGATTGGGGAAATCTGGTTCGCGCATACGTCTCAGGTAGCTTGGCATGAGTGCAATCTGTTCAAAACGATGCTGCTGCGCTGGGGCTGGGAGCAGGTTCCCTTGTATCCGGTCGAGGAGCAATCCTGCTCGACGTTCCATTGGGTTATGTCTATGGCCGCCTATTCATTCACCCGCGATCCGGACAAAGCGGTGCTGTTTGTGACCGCCGATCTCGGTATCCATCCGTTCTACTATATCAATGATTTCATCCTTAGCGGAGACAGCGCCAGCGCCTGCTTACTACGCCGGAAAAACGGCGATCATCGAACGCTTGCCGTAAAGTACAAAACGGCAGGCAAGGTCTACGATAACAATCCGTCCCGCCTGCGGCATTTCCATGCGACTTTCTATATGAACATCCGCAAAATTATGCAGGGGACGCTTAGCGAAGCCGGATTCACCTTTTCCGACATCCGTCTTGTCGTGTGCAGCAATATCAGCCGACAAATATGGGAGACGGTAGCGGGTTCGATGCGGATTTCGCCGGATATGTTTTACTACGCCACCATGAACGAAGTAGGGCATATTACGAATGCGGACATCCCTCTCAACCTTTGGCGCGCGTTAGCCGACGGGGCGTTGCTGCCGGGGGACTATTATTTAACGGTTACCGTCGGTATGGCCGGCACATTCGGCTGTGCCCTGCACCAGTACGTGCCGAACAAGCGGCTCGGAATTCCGGCCAAGGAAGAAGGGAAGCCGTGAGCGCGCATGTTTTAACGGGCGGTACGAAGCTGTATATTAGCAAACTTCGGTGCATCGTTCCGGAGACGGAAAGCTCCTTGGAGGCCTACTTTGCCGAGGCGGGACAGCCGTGGGAAAATAGCCCGCCCAAATGGCTGTTTGCGCATGCCGGGATGTCCACGCCTTGGCCTCCCGCGGATCCCGGGCTGCCGGATTCCACGCTTCCTGCGGTTCAGATTCCTGTGTTCGGAAAGCATCCCGTCGAATATTTGTGCGAGGAAGGGAAACGACGCTTCGGAGCGGACCGGAAGTTTGATCTGATCTGTTACTGCCACGAGACCGTACAGCATCCGCTGACGACCTTACCGGGGCTCATGCTGTGCGCCAAGTTCGGGCATCGCCATGCACAGTCGTTCGTGCTCGGACAGCTCGGCAGCCTCGCCTGCATTCGAGCAATCGACTTGTGCAAGCGGATGCTGGAGTATGGAGAAGGAACGGACGGCTTGTTCTGCATGGCGGATCGAACAAACTATCCGTTCAGCCGGATGTCCTGGACAGGCTCGATCAAAGGCGATGCGGCGGTGCTCTGTACGGTAAGCGCCGAAGCCGGCGATTACGAGGTAGTGGATTGCCGCAACCTGCCTCTCTTTCCCGAAGGCTCGATGCGCGCGTGGACGACGGCCGATTACGAGCGGACGATGCTGGCGCTTGCCCGGCATGCGGAGCAAGCTCTGCGGGAAATGGAGGCGGCGGGGAACATACCCGATCGGCTGGTGATTCAGAACGTATCCGATTCCTTCGTGACGGCTGTCGGCGAGGCCGGGGAACGCTGCGGGATTCCTGTCTATGTAAGGCAAGCACGGAGAGAGATTAATTTTTTGGGCAGCGATCCGTTCGTCACTTTACAGGAAGCGATAACGAACGGCCAGCTTCGGGAGGGACAGTCGGTCCTGCTCCTGTTTGCCAGCGCCGACTACGGCATCGGGCTGCTGACGCTTCGCTGCGCAGGCGGCTAGCCTCCCAAGTAGTTGAATACGTAATATTGCGAAAAGATCGCCTTCCCTGTGAAGTGCGGTCTTTTTGCGATGGAATGTCATTTTGGGAATAGAGACTGCGTATCCATTATTTTCAAATATTATTTTTTGTGGTATTATTTACTTACCAGTAGGTAAGTAAGGGGTGCAGCGGTTTAAATCAGCCTGTCATCTGAACCAGTCAGGAGGTCTTATTCTATGAACATCTCTCGGACGTCGTACCGGGAATCGACCGCAGTCGGCTTTTCCAACGCTATTCGTGTTCTGATCTTTGCGGGCTGCTCCGTCCTCGGCCTTGCACTCGGGTATTTCATTCCGTTGATCGCCAAGTGGGCTTTGACCTTGCCGTGGGTACCGTTTGAAGGGCCGCTTAAGCTAATCACTTCCTTCTCCGGGGTGTGGGTGACTGTCGTCACTACGCTTCTTGGTCTGCTCGCCGGCCTCTGGTTCGCCGAGGAAGTGATCAAAGATACGCTGCATGTGGTCGTCTCGGGCGAAACGATCCGGCTGAAGAAGGACGGAGTCGTCCAAGAGTTCACGCGAGAAACGATCAGCACCGTCTTCCTTGACGGCAAGCAGCTTGTAATCCTTGGAAGTAACGGGGAGGAGCATGCTCGCGAGACCTATGATTGGGCGAGCGGGCGTATCGCCGACGCTTTGACGGAGCACGGGTATTCTTGGTCGCCGGGCGGCGACCCGTACAAGGAGCAGTTCCGGCGCTGGGTCCTCGATACCCCTGAGCTGCCGCCCGCGGTCAACGCGTTGTTGAAGGCGCGCGAAATTGCGCTCCGGAAGAAGGAAAAGGGCGAGGCCAAAGAACTGCGCCGCGAGGTGGCCAAGCACGGCGTCGTTGTCCGCGACGAAGAGACGCGTCAATATTGGCGGGCGCAGACAATCGGGCAGTAGGAGATCTCCCGTACGGGAAAATTTGCCCCAAGGAGGCTGAACGGCTACGACTATCCGGCGGACTGCCCCGGGATGCGCAGTCCTTGGACGGGTAATGCAGGATTCAGGATAAAGAACTAGGAATATCAGCAAAAAACCGCTGTTTACAGCGGTTTTTGCTGATTTTATACAAAAAATAATGTCCTCATCCGGCCGCTGTTCCCCAGATTATTTCAAGCTGCGGGCGATTTCCGTAAAGATGACGCCAAGCGCGTAGGCACCAGCATCCGGATAGCCCAGGCTGCGTTCGCCGACAGTGCCGGCGCGCCCCATTCGGGCGACGATTTGTTTCGTTTTTTCGGCGCCTTCCACCGCAGCTTGCGCCGCCTTTTCAAAAGCAATTTTAAAGTCGTCGCCTGCCGCGGCGCTTGCCGTGAACGTATCCGTGAAAGGCACCAGCGCGTCAATCAGCGTTTTGTCGCCAACGACGGCGCCTCTGCCGAAGGAACGCTCCCCCGTTGCCTGAATGCCTTTGACCGCGGCTTGCAGCATTTCCGCATACTCCGCAGCAGTCAGCGCCGTTCTATCTCCTGCCGCTTTTCCGGCAGCGCGGAACGCCGAGCCCCAAATCGGTCCGGAAGCGCCGCCGCAATATTCCATAATGACCATGGAGCAAGCGTCCAGGAAAGAACCGATTGTTAAAGGCTCTTGGGCCAAAATCGCGCTCCATTCCCGCTTTAACTGCTTGAATCCTTTGGAGACGCTCATCCCGAAATCGCCGTCCCCCGCGTGCGAGTCGAGTTCGCAGAACGGAACTTCATTGTCGATAATGATTTCGCTCATTTTATCGACGATGTAGATCATGTTGTGAAGCGTCAGCACGCCGCCTTGAACCGCCGCGTAATGTTCCGGCATTTCCGTTTTGAAGGAAACCGGTCGATCGTCGTCGGCTTCCGTGATGCCCGCATACTCGACTTGCGGTACCGGACCGTCTACCCGGAATGCAGGCGCATGACATTCTTTCGATAAGAGCGCCTTCAGTTCGTCATCGAGCTTCAAGATCGTCAGCGAAATGCCCGCCATATCAATGCTCGTCATATAGTTGCCGACAAACGTGCGACAAATCCGGATGTTCCGGCCTGCGAGCTCGCGAATCGCCGCGTTGTTAAACAAGTACAGCTCCTGCAACGGGGTCGCGCCGAAGCCGTTGACGAGCACGGCAATTTCCGCGTTGTCCTCGTCCTGGATGCCCAAATCTTTTAACAGTTCGGTCGTCATCCGCTTCGCCAGTTCGTCCGCACTGACGATTTTTTCCCGCCGCTGGCCCGGTTCGCCGTGAATACCCACGCCGTATTCCATTTCATCTTCGCCGAGCTTGAACGTCGGTGACCCGTGTGCAGGAACGGTGCACGAAGTGAGCGCCACGCCGATGCTGCGCACGTTATGCGCCGCTTTCTCCGCGGCCGCTTTCACTTGCATCAAATCGCGGCCTTCTTCCGCAGCGGCTCCGGCAATTTTATGGACGAGCACCGTTCCGGCAACGCCGCGGCGTCCGACCGTGTACAAGCTGTCTTCAACGGCAATGTCGTCGTCGACGCGCACATATTCCACTTGGATGCCGTCTTCTGCGGCCAGTTGAGCGCCGTTTTTGAAGTTCATGACGTCGCCGCTGTAGTTTTTGATAATCAGCAGCGTCCCTTTTTGGCTCGCTGTCGCTTTCATGGCTTGGTACACCTGAATTTGGGATGGAGAGGCAAACACATCGCCGCATACGGCCGCATCCAGCATCCCTTTGCCGACAAATCCGGCGTGAGCCGGTTCGTGCCCGCTGCCGCCGCCGCTGATCAAGGTGACTTTGGTTTCGTTAATTTCTTTTTTCTTGATCACCTTATATTTCTTGATAAACTCCAGCTCCGGATGAGCCATCACGAGCCCGCTGCACATTTCCGCGACGAGCGTCTCGGGTTTGTTGATGATCTTTTTCACTTTGCCCTACCTCCCGCGATCACTAAATTCCCAATCGTTTGATTAATCCCTATGATAGAATGAAAACGTTTTATCGTAAACGGACAAAAACGGCAAACTGTCCAACAACGCTTGCTTCAATAATCATGATGATTTTGTTAAGATTAACAGTAAACCTAGGGCTGGGAAGAGGATCATGACCAATTCGCTCATTACCAAAAAGATCATAGCGAGTTCCTTAAAAAACCTGATGGAAACCAAATCGTTCCACGAAATTTCCGTAAGCGATATCATGCAGTCTTGCCAAATGCGCAGGCAAACGTTTTACTATCATTTCGTGGACAAGTATGAGCTTTTGGGCTGGATTTACAAAGAAGAAACGAAGGAAAACATCGAGGACTTTTTGGATTATGAGAAGTGGGAGAACATTTTCGACTTGCTGATGGACTATTTTTACGAGAATCAGCGATTTTATCGCAGGGCGTTTAAAGTAACCGATCAAAATTCGTTTAACCAGTATTTATTTGAACATACGAAAAATTTATATATTAAAATCATCGATGAACTGTTGACGGACAAGCCGATCCATATCTCCGAGGCGAACAAAAATATGGTGGCGTCGTTTTACAGTCACGGGTTTGTCGGGACGATCAAAGATTGGATTGAACACCATTGTTCCATTCAACCTTCGGTGTTGTCTTCGCTCATCAAAGAGATGATCCGTAATCAGCTGCTGCTGCTCGAGCAGACCGGAAACAAACCAAAGTAAGGTGGAGAAACAAATGACGAAAATCATCAACGATGTTCAAAATATCGTCCGCCATATGCTGCACGGATTCTATTTTGAGCATAAAGACCGGGTGTCCTATAATGCAAAACATAATTTGATATTCCGTAAAGACCTTGCGGACATGGGCCGGCAAGTCGTGCTCATCAGCGGGGGAGGAAGCGGCCATGAGCCGGCGGATTTCGGCTATGTGGGCGACGGCATGCTTTCCGTTGCGGTTGTGGGTGAAATTTTCGTGCCGCCGACGCCGGAGCAAGTGTTGGAGGCGATCCGCCTCGTGGACAGGAGCAGAAGCGTGCTGCTCATCATTAAAAACTTTACCGCGGACGTCGGCAATTTTTTGACGGCGGAAGCTTGGGCGAAAGAAGAAGGGCGAATGGTCGACCATGTCATCGTTAACGACGATGTGTCGATCGAAGATGACGTGACGTACAACAAAAGAAGAAGGGGTGTCGCCGGTACCGTTTTGGTCCATAAAATATTGGGGGCGGCCGCGCGGGAAGGCTACACGCTGGAGCAACTGAAGGAACTCGGCGAGCAAGTAACCGGCAGGCTGCACACCTTGGGCGTGGCGCTGTCGCCGGCGAACGATCCGACGAAGGGCGAACCGTCGTTTACGCTGCAAACAAACGAAGCGTATTACGGCGTCGGCATCCACGGGGAGAAAGGGTACAGGAAAGAGGTGTTTTCTTCTTCGGAAAAGCTTGCGGTCGAGCTGTTCAATAAGCTGAAAAGCGTATACCGTTGGAGAAGGCAAGACCCTTTCGCGATATTGGTCAACGGTTTAGGCGCGACCCCGCTGGTCGAACAGTATGCGTTTGCCAATGACATTCGCCGCTTGTGTGAACTGGAAAACTTGGATGTCCGGTTCGTCAAAGTCGGCACGCATTTGACTTCGCTCGATATGGAAGGAATTTCGCTCAGTTTTCTTAAGATCGAAGATCCGAAGTGGGAAGCGTGGCTGAAAGCGGACGTTGAAGCAGCGAAATGGTAAGATGGTAAAATTATAAGAATAAGCCCCTGGTTTTGAATCCAGGGGCTGCCAAGTTTTTACCTTTATTTTCCATGAACTACATAGGTCATAATAAGGTATTCCCGCGGGAAATTTGTTCCACATTCCGGTCAAGCCACTCGCGGATCGCGGCACTCGGAGGCTCGGCGACTGCGTTTTGCAGGAAGATCATGCACATATCGCAGCGGCGTCTTTCGACGAACAGCGGCAGCTGCTTCAGCCAGTGGCTGCTTAGCTCGTGCTCCCGACGGTATCCGTTCATAAAGCTGTCCAGAAACCGCTTGGCGAATTCGGACACGCGCTTCGGGTCGGCTTCGGGCCGGGCCCAATCCCCCAGTACCGAGGCATAGTAAACGGCCATGGCGATATCCTGCACGAAATAGTCGTACCCGCAATCGTCGAAATCGAACGCCGTAATCGTTTCCCCGTGCACAAAAAAGTTTTTGTGATGCAAATCCCGGTGGCATAAGCCGAAGCCGTCCGGTTCCGGCTCTAGCGCGTTGATGCGCGCCTCCACCTCGGCGTACCGGCGGTGGGCCAAGGCAATGTCGGGATGGGACAAATAAGCCGGGTCCAAGGTCAAAATATCTTTGTCCGGCCTGCGGGTCATGTCCGCAGGGACGGTGTACGACCGGGCCAGCTTGTGCATGCGGCCCGTAATTTCTCCCCAGGCTTCGAAGAGGCGGGGGCCCCAAGCCGGATGTCCGGCCTGGACGAGACCGCCCGGTGCTTGTTCGAAGCAGGCGAGCGTGAAGTAGCCGTCTTCCGTTTCAACCGTTTCCGTCCGTCGGCCCGAGCAAGACGGCACCGGCCTCGCTGCCCGGACGCCGCCCTCGGCGAGATAGCCGGCGAAGTGCAGCTCCGACTCGATCAGCTCCCGCGAGCGGTGCGAGCTATGGGTTACGCGCAGAATCAGGTCCCGGCCGTCGCGCCGGAAGCCGTATATGAGATTTTCAAAGCCGCCTACATGGCTCACCGTCTCCGGAGCTACCCCGTAGGCGCGGGCTGCTTGGTTTAACAAATCTTGAGTAAAGCTCTGATGCCAGTTTGTCAATCTAGTCTCTCCTTCCGAACCGGAGCTGTTGTATGGACCGTCCGCTCCGTATCTGTCAAGCATAACATCTTTATCCAAGCCTTGGAAAGGGAAACGTTGAAAAAAAGAGATTCAAATCATCGATGGAATCGGTTACTCTTAAAATGTGGTATGAATGCTGCATGACTCCGGAGGACGGATAGCCGATGTCGGTTTTATTATATGAATGGAAGATGCAGTTTCTCGGGTACAGCCGGAATCTCCGGTTGTTTCTTTGCTTTAATTTCGTATGGAATTTGGGGCTCGGAATGTTCGGGCTTGTCTACAATCTCTATGTCAAAGCGCTCGGCTACGACCAGACGATGGTCGGGCATATTGTGGGGATGGCGGCGATGGCCGCAGCGATTGTGCTGGTGCCGGCCGGCATCATGAACGACAGGCTCGGTCCGAAGCGGCTTGTGACGACGGGAGGATTTTTGGTTATAGCCGCTCTTACGGCCCGCTCGTTGATCGATGGCGAGCAGGGGCTGCTCGTCTCCGCGTTTCTGGGCGGCATGACGCTGGCGGTCGTGTCGGCGACCGTCATTCCGTTCATGGCGAACCATTCTACCCCGTCGCAGCGGGTGCATCTGTTCAGTTTAAACTTGGCTCTCGTCATGTTTGCAAGCGTTATCGGCAACGTGTTCGGCGGATTTCTCACCGACACGCTTCAGTTTACCTTCGGTCTCGACGGCGTCCTGAGCTTGCGTCTGACCTTGCTGACGGGCGTCGGCATAGCGGCACTCGGGCTGATTCCCGTCCTGATGCTGAAGGGGGGCCGGGAGGAACGGCTGTCCGGCGGGAAGCTTTCGTGGGGGCATGCCGTGCAGCATCACAAAGCGTCGCTTCAAGTGATCGGCCTCTTCGTTATGCTCGGGCTGATGACCTCGACGGCCGGAGGCATGGTGGTGCCGTACTTGAACGTCTATTTCGAAGACCGCTTCGGCGCCTCGAAATCGGTGATCGGCGTCATCGTCTCCTTGGGGCAGGGAGCGACCGCGCTCGCGTACTTGATCGGTCCGGTCATCGCCCGGCGGCTCGGGGAAGCGAAAGCGGTTATCGTGCTTCAGCTGTGCTCGATCCCGTTTCTGCTAATTACGGCGTTTTCGACCAACCTGATGATTGCGAGCGGAGGGTATTTGTTCCGGCAGGCTCTGATGAATGCGGCCAATCCGTTCTACAACACGATCAAGATGAAATACGTCGACCGCTCGTTGCGTGGACTTGCCTCCAGCTCCGGAGAAGCGGTGTTCAATCTGGGCTGGTTTCTGGCCTCGCCGGTCAGCACCGGACTTGTCGCTCAATACGGCAGCTACTACGGATACGTTTACGCGTTCAGCATCACGGCGGTGGTGTATACGGTCGTTTCGGTGTTGTTCTACGTCTTTTTCGGCAAAAACCGGTTCAAGCCCGTGGAAACAGAGGAGACGGCTGCTTGAACGTTAGAACTTTTTACTGTCCTAACTGCGGGTTCTATACCGCGGGTCACCCACTGGATGTAGAACAGCGTAATATGGGGCTGGAATATGCCTATCCGATAAAAGTCGGAAACAATGTATGGATCGGGGGGAATGTTGTCGCCAAAAATATTCTCTCAGGTATAGTCGCTGATGGAATCATGAATGAATAGCTGGGAAAAGTTCTGGAGGGACGTTTAATGAGATACGATGCGAACAAATTATTTTGGTTAAATAAACCCGTGAGTTATTCTATTCAGGAAGATGAGGTTGTAATTAAAACTGACCCTGGCACGGACTTCTGGCAGCGTACATACTACGGTTTTAGAAACGATAACGCTCCAGCTTTGTTATTCAAGATCAATGAACCATACTTTTCTTTCGTAGTCAGAACAGAGTTTGATAGCAAACATCGTTTTGACCAATGCGGTGTAATTATTTACCAGGACAGTGATAATTGGTTCAAGGCTTCAATTGAGTATGAAAATGAAGAGTATCAACGATTAGGAAGCGTTGTTACGAACCATGGATTTTCAGATTGGGCAACTACAGATATTGATTCTAATACTAAAAGTATGTTTTACAGAGTTAGCCGTCGTGAGAGTGATTTCTGCATCGAGAATTCATATGATGGCATTGAATATAAACAAATGCGCATTTTTCATTTGTTTGAAGGTAAAGGGGAAATCCAACTAGGGATTTATGCGTGTAGTCCTGAAAATTCTTCATTTAAATCTGTTTTTAGCGAGATGAAGATAACGGAATGCCAATGGAAAGCGCATGAATAATTCCACATATATATTGGAGGACATCAACTATCATTTTGTGTTTTGCCCGCGATAGGACAAGAAAGCTCATTTGATAAGATATGGTCTTAAACGAATGGTTTAGTCGATTTTTATGAAAAAGAACAACTTGACATATTAGTGCAATCAAGGATATCATAGATTAGTAATATCCTTGATACTCAGAAATGTTGTTACGATCACACTTAATAATTTTTTTTAGTATTTCAAGGATATAAACTATCTTTAATATCTCTTATAAGAGAGTATCCCTACGAGGGAGGAATGAAATGCTTGTCGGTTTATTGAAGACTTAAGCCAATTATGTGGAGTGAGTGATAATATGGAAGAGTTACATGTAAAAGAACAACGTTATTCTTTGATTACGTTGATCTTGTTTTTTTCAGGATTGACCATTATGTCCAGCTTCTATGCCACGATCCCTTTAATCTCCGTCTTTTCAAAGGAGTTTTCGGTTCCTGAAGGGCAGGCCGTATGGACGAGCAGTTTGTTTACATTAAGTTTCGCTATTGGATGCTTAGTGTTTGGACCATTATCAGATCGTATTGGTCGAAAAAAAGTCATGCTTGGGGGATTAGTTGCGTTAACGATTGTCACTATCATTTTAGGGTTTCAAAGCAATTTGTACTCCACTATTGTATTCAGAGGAATACAAGGCTTGACTGCGGCTACCTTCTCTCCCATAGTGCTTCCCTATGTGATGGAATTGTTCCCGCAAAATAGAAAAGTATTCGCCCTTAGCTGCATGAGCGCAGGTTTTCTTATGGCAGGAATTGTCGGACAGGTGTTCAGCAGCTTTGTAAGTTTTCATCTAGGCTGGCAATATGTATTCATCATTTTGGCGGCGATCTATTTTATATTAACACTACTCATGATATCTTTTATACCCAACCTCCCGGCGAATGGGGTTCGTGTTGCGGAAGCATTTAAACAAATGAGAAAGACGCTAGGACAGAAGTCGCTATGGTTTGCATTTGTTATCGCACTAGTTATGCTGCTTTCCTTCGTAGGCATGTACACTGCATTGGGGAAATTTTTAAGCAGCCCTCTTTTCGGGTTCTCGAACCAACAAATATTGTATGTGCGTTCTGTAGGGATCATAGGGATGCTATTGTCTTTATTTGCGGGTGCCCTAGTTAAGAGATTTAGCGTGATACCGATACTTAGAAGCGCAATAATCCTATCTGCTGCCGCATTGATCCTCTTAGGATTTGGCGCAAACATGGTGTTTATTGTTGTCATAAGCGTTGTGTTTGTATCCGGAATTGCGGTTGCCATCCCTTCGTTGGTTTCACTCGTCGGTGAACTTGGGGGAGCTGCAAGAGGTGCAGCGATTTCCATCTATACGGTTATTGTGAATTTAGGCGCTACCATCGGACCTATCCTAGTCGTTCAGTTGCTCGGGACCGGCAATTATGTCCTTACTTTTTCAATCTTGGCGTGCTGCTTGCTGTTGGGATTCCTGGCTACATTTTTTGTAAAACGTTTCATGCCAGCAAGAAGCTGAACTGATCTTGCTTGCCCAACGTGTTATTTAAAACAAAAAATCACCGATATTAAGGATTCGGTGATTTTTTGTTTTATTTGTCTATGACTGGAGCGACCGCGAATTTTCTGTCTCAAATCTCTCCCGTGTACATGCTTTGATCCTGCAATCGAATCAGTATTTTGCCCAAAATGTCTACCCTCCTGAATGACTACTTTGCCGGACGGATATGCTTGCTCTAAATAATCAGCGACGATTTTCCGATTCCGGTCGAATCGAACCCCTTGTCTTCCAGCCAGTTCATGATTCGTTTGGCTCGTTTTCTTCCCTCTGATCGATTCCGGACTTTCAAGAAGCGGATCACTTCTTCTTTTTCGACAAGGACTTGGATTAGTATCAATGAAAGATGAAGTATGTTGAAATTTGACCTTGAACGGCAAGGATTCGTTCGTCAACGAGCTGGCCGAAATCGTGAAACAAATCGCGGAGTGACGCCCGCAGCAAAAAATTCCCTAGTCGCGACCCCCTGTTCTGCTGCGGCAATCATGCTATATTGGATATGAGTTTTTAAACGAATTTACCGTTAGGAGGCTCCCATGAGGCAACATCCGACTCAAGCGACGTTTACCCACCTGCTGATCTCCGGTACGCTGGTTCACGAAGCGACGTTTGCGGAGATGCAGGCGGAGTTCGATATGTATCTCCGGCCCAACCTGGCGATGGTCTTCTCGATGGACCGGTATCCCGATCTTGCGCTCGGGCAGCCCATCCAGTGGCGCATCGATATCGGGCAGAAGCTGATCGACGCTCTGCATGCGGGCATCCAGGCGCCGTTCGTCTGGGTGTGGGTGGCCGAAGGCGTGCTGGCTCTGCTCGTCGAGCTGGGGACGAAGGACCGGCGCGATCCCGATCCCGCCAAGACCGCTTTCGCGATGGCGAAGCGAGTGCAGAAGCTGACCGACGCGCAAGGCTTTTCCGTCTCCGTCGGCATAGGCACCTTTTACGATAACCCGTATATGCTCCACTATTCGTATGAGGAAGCGAAGGAGTCGATGATCGACCGCTTTTTCCAGGGCAACCGGCTCATTTTCCAATACGAAAGGCAAAAGCAGGACGGCGAGCAGCCGCACAAGCCGGTCTCGCAAGCGGAACGGACGGAGCTGATGGCCCGCGTCCGCCTGGGCGACGTGCACGGGGCGGTTTCGTACTTACACCTGCTGCTGGAGCGCATGGGGCAGACGTACCGTGGCAATGTCGATATGTTCAAATCCGAGGTCATCGACCTCGTCATGCAGCTGACGCGCCTGTCGCTCGATGTGGGCGGCCATGCGCAGAGCATTTTGTCGGAGAACGCCCGGTTTATTCAAGATCTGTACATGACGATCCGCTACGACAAGTTCGTGGCCAAAGTCAGCGAGCACTGGAGCAAGCTGACCGCACGGATCGGCGAGGCGCAGACGGCGGAGGTGTCGCCGGTAATCCGGACGGCCATCGCCTACATGAAACAGCATCATCAGCGCAAGATTCCCCTCGAAGAAATAGCACAATATTGTTACCTTAGCACCTACCATTTCAGTCACCTGTTCCGCAAGGAAACGGGAAGCACCTTCGTCGACTACTTGAACAAGCTCCGAATCGAAAAAGCGGTCTATTACCTTGAAAACACCGATAAACCGGTGCAGGAGATCGCTTCGCTCGCCGGTTTTCAGGATTCCAATTACTTCAGCCGGCTATTCAAACGTTATCTTCGCTGCAGCCCGAACGAATATCGCGCAGCAAAATTGTGCTAAACTTTCGCAAAATTCACTAGTGCTTTCGTAAGCGTTTACAAGTACGATAGGAGTGCACCGGAAAAGTTCATACTTCATTCACATACAGCAAAAGGGGGCACTTAAAGATGAAACGGTTTTCGATGTTTGCAGCAAGCGTCATGATGACTACATTCCTGCTCAGCGGCTGCGCAAGCGGCGGAGGGGCGACTTCTTCCCCGGCAAATGGAGGCGCTTCCAAAGAGGCGTCGGGCGACGCGATCAAGATCGGCTGGTTCGGTCCGCTGACCGGACCGACGGCGACGGACGGCACGCACAGCCGCGACGCGGCGCTATTGGCAGTCGAGCAGTACAATGCGGCGGGCGGCATCAACGGCAAGAAGGTCGAGCTCGTGGCGGAAGACGACCAAGGCAAGCCGGAGGAAGCGATCAAAGCGGTACAGAAGCTCGTGAACAACGATAAAGTGACGGCGCTCGTCGGCGGCGCTTACAGCGGCCCGACCAAGACGGCGGCGGCGAAGGTACAGGAGCTGAAGGTGCCGATGGTCGTCGCGTATGCGGTGCATCCGGACGCAACCAAGGGCGGCGATTACGTGAACCGGGTCATCTATACGGGTCCGGTGCAGGGCCGGGCGATGGCCGAATATGCGGTGAACGACCTGAAGAAGAAAAACATCGCCGTCCTGTACGTGGACAATGACTACGGCAAATCGATCTACACATCGTTCAAAGAAAATGTCGAGAAGCTTGGCGCAAAAATCGCCATCGACCGTCCGCACAAGATGGGCGACAAAGATTTCAGCTCCGTGCTGACCGCGGTCAAAGCGACGAATCCGGACGCGCTGTACGTGGTCGCCTATTACAACGAAGCGGCCGCGATCGTGAAGCAGGCGAAGGAAAGCGGCATTAATGCGCAGCTCCTTGGTGTGGACGGCTTCGATTCGCCGAAATATTTGGAGCTTGGAAAATCGAATACGGAAGGGTCCACCTTCACCACGTCGTTCTACACGACCGACAACCGCCCTGTAGTCCAGAAGTTCGTCAAAGCATGGCACGACAAGTACAAAGGCGAGCCGGACATGCTGTCTTCGCAAAGCTATGACGCCGCGATGGTGATCCTCGAAGCGATGAAGAAAGCGGGTACCGACAAGGAGAAGCTGAAGCAGGCCATTAACGAAACGAGCGAGCTGGAAGGCACCTCGGGCCAAATTCGCTTCCGCACCGACCATGAAGTCATGAAGCCGGTCATCTTTATGACCGTGAAGGACGGCAAATTCCAATTCGTGAAATCGCAAATGTACAACTAAGAACGATCAGTCGGTCAACGGCAAAGGGAGGAGGCCCTTGGGGTCTCCTTTCTTATCCCCGCGACCTCCACGGAAAGGAGTGAAGAACGGCTTATGCTGCTGCAACAGCTGCTTAACGGCATATCGCTCGGGTTCATCTACATCTTGATCGCCGTCGGCCTAACGATGGTATACGGCGTCCTGAAGCTGCTGCACTTCGCGCACGGCGTCATCTACATGATCGGCGCGTTCGCGGCGATGATCGGCATCACATACCTGCACCTGCCGTTCCTGGCGGCCATCGTGTTCGCCATGGTGATTTCAGCTATCGCCGGGATGGCGGTCGAACGGTTCGCCTACCGTCCGCTGCGCGGCGCTCACCCCATCACCACGCTGATCAGCGGGATCGGGGTCGGCATTTTTCTCGAAAACCTGTTCCAAATTGTCTTCACGTCGGATACGCAGGCGTTCCCCGAGACGGGCATCGAAGTATCGGTCGTGAACCTCACCCAATCGATTTCGCTTACGAATACGAAGCTGTACATCATCGCGGCTGGCATCGTCGGACTCGGCTTGCTGTACGCCTTCCTGAAGTTTACGAAGATGGGCCTCGCCATTCAGGCGACGGCACAGGACACGCGGGCCGCGTCGCTGATGGGCGTCAACGTAAACCGCGTCATCTCGGTCACGTTCGTTATCGGCTCGGCGCTGGCGGCCGCTGCGGGCGTACTGGTCGCGTGGAACTTCAACTCGCTGTTCCCGGCGATGGGCGCGATTCCGGGGCTCAAGGCGTTCTGCGTCGTGGTGCTCGGCGGCCTTGGTTCGATTTCCGGCACGATTGTCGGCGGTCTCATTCTCGGCGTCGTCGAATCGCTGAGCGACGGCTTCATGACCGGCATGGTGATCGACAAGGACGCCATCGCGTTTATCATTCTGATCGTCATTCTTCTCTTCAAGCCGTCCGGCCTGTTCGGGAAGAACGTCGATAAAGTGTAGGTGATCGTATGGATGCGCTGTTTAACCCTTACTACGTCGATATCGTCGTCTTTCTGATCATCTATATTTTGCTTGGCCTTGGCTTGAACCTCATTACCGGTTACGCGGGTCAAGTGTCGTTGGGACACGGGGCGTTTTTCGGCATCGGGGCTTATGCCTCGGGGATTTTGTCGGTAAAAGCGGGCTTGAATCCGTGGCTGGCCATCCTGCTCGCCATTGTCATAACCTTCGTCATCAGCGCGGTGCTCGGGCTGCCGAGCTTGCGGGTACGGGAAGATTTTCTCGCCATTACGACGCTCGGGCTCGGGCTCATCATTCAATCGTACTTCAAAAACTCCGAGCTGACCGGCGGCGCTTACGGTCTCGATTCGATTCCAGGGCTGTCGTTCTTCGGCATTGAGATGAAAAATGTCGGCTACCTGCTGTTCGTTCTGATTATGCTGCTCGTCGGCATCTATGCGCTGCGCAAAATGACGCGGTCGCGGATCGGCCGCGCCTGGATGGTCATCCGGGAGGACGAGACAGTGGCCGCTTCGATGGGCATCAACACGACGTACTACAAGGTGCTGGTGTTTGCGATCGGCGGGGCTTACGCCGGTGCGGCCGGCGCGCTGTTTGCCCATAAAGTATCGTTCCTCAGCGCCGATTCGTTCGGATTTACCGTCTCGGCGACAGTGCTCAGCATGGTCGTAATCGGCGGCCTCGGCAGCATCCGCGGCACATTGTTCGGCGTCTCGCTGCTGTACCTGCTCCCGGAGCTGTTCCGGCTGTTCGACCTTCAAATGTTCGATATGAAATATCTCGATATGTACAAAATGATGTTTTACGGCTTGCTGATGGTTCTGGTCATGCGCTATCGTCCGAAGGGGATTTTCGGGCAGACAGGCATCAAGATGAAGCCGCGCGGCAAGGGAGGTGGCGGCCGTGCTTAAGGTGGAAGGCATCACGAAACGGTTCGGCGGCCTGACGGCCGTCAGCGGAGTCAGCCTGGAGGTGAAGCAGGGAGAAATTCTGGGCCTGATCGGCCCGAACGGCGCGGGGAAGACGACGTTCTTCAATATTTTGACCGGGCTGTACCAGCCGAACGAAGGATCGATTATGTTCGAAGGCAGGCCGATCCAGGGCATGAAGCCGTTCCGCATCGCGCAGCAGGGGATGACACGGACGTTCCAGAACATCCGGCTGCTGAAGGAAGAGACGGTGCTGGAAAATGTGAAGGTCGGCATGTTCGGGCGCACGCGTTCCGGCCTTTGGTCGGCGATTCTCGGCCTCGGCTCCGCCAAGCGGGAGGAGCACGAGGTGACGGAGGCGAGCCTGCGGGTGCTGGAGCTCGTCGGACTGCGGGGCTTCGAGCAGGAGCAGGCGGGCAGCCTGTCGTACGGCAACCAGCGGCGGGTGGAAATCGCCCGGGCGCTCGTCTCCGGCCCCAAGCTGCTGCTGCTGGACGAACCGACGGCCGGGATGAACGGGCAGGAGGTTCACGAGATGGAAGCGCTGATTCGCACGATTCGCGGCAGCGGGACGACGCTGATTTTGATCGAGCACAACGTCGGCATGGTGTGCAAGCTGTGCGACCGGGTGGCGGTGCTTGACCACGGCGAGAAGATCGCCGACGGCGACCCGCACGAGATCATGAACAGCCCGGCGGTCATCGAGGCGTACATCGGCAAGACGGAGAGCGAGGAGGGGATTCCCGTTGCTTGAGATCCGCAATCTGAACGTATCGTACGGCAGCATTCACGCCGTGAGGAACTTGTCTTTGGAGGTCAAGCAGGGCGAGGTGGTGACGCTGATCGGCTCGAACGGCGCGGGGAAAACGACGACCGTGAACGCCATTTGTGGTGTCATCCCTTCGAAGGGCTCCATTCTGTATCAAGGTAAAGACATCATCGGCCAGCCGACGCATAAACTTGTGGAGGCAGGCATCGTGATGGTGGCCGAAGGCCGGCGCATTTTTCCAAAGCTGACCGTGGAGCAAAATCTCCACATGGGCACATATTCGCGCAAAGCGGGCAAGGGTGAACTGAAGCAGGAGATGGACGCCATCTATGCGATGTTTCCACGGCTGGCCGAACGCCGGACCCAGCTCGGCGGCACGATGAGCGGCGGCGAGCAGCAGATGCTCGCGATCGGGCGGGCGCTGATGGCGAAGCCGAAGCTGCTTATCCTCGACGAGCCGTCGATGGGACTGGCCCCGATCGTCGTCAAAGGGATCTTCGAGACGATCAAGACAATCAAGCGTCAGGGGCTGACAATTCTGCTGATCGAGCAGAACGCAGCGATGGCGCTGTCGGTGGCGGACCGCGGCTACGTACTGGAGCACGGGGAGATCAGCCATCACGACACCGCCGACAATCTGCGTTCGCAGGATGTCGTCAAGCAGGCTTATTTGGGCCATTAACCGTTAAGGCAGCAAATCATCCTATGCGGTTAATCATACAGGAGGTTAAGCGGCGGGTTTTTCGGCGGCAGGGACGCCGGTTTGAATCCGCGATAAGGCAAAAGGAGGATTATGCGTGAAAACGATTGATCTGTTAAACCCGCCGGAGCTGGCGCGGCGGTCGAACTGGCGTGACCGGTTCGAGACGAAGGTGGCCCAGTGGCTCACACCGTGGGACGGGGAAGCGTCGGTCGACTTCGGCTTCATCGGGGTGCCGCTGTCCAAGACGTCGATCAGCGTCTCGGCCGCGTCGATGACGCCGAACGCGCTGCGCGAGCTGTTCGCGAACGTGACGACGTACAGCATCGACCACGACGTCGATCTGCAGGAGCTGAACGCCCGCGACCTCGGCGATATTCAAATGCATGTCACCGACCTGCTGCTCTGCCATGCGAACATCGAGCAGGGGCTGACGAACGTGTACAAGGCGCTGCCGGACTTGTTCCCGATTATCGCCGGGGGCGATCATTCGATCACGTGCCCGTCCGTCAAAGCATTCCGGAACAAAATCGGCGGGCCGGTCGGCATCGTCCAGATCGATTCGCATATGGACGTGCGCAACCTGCAGGACGGCGGACCGTCCAACGGCACGCCGATCCGCGGCCTGATCGAATCCGGCGCCGTGGAGGGTAAGCATATCGCGCAGATCGGCCTGCACAGCTTCGCGAACTCGAAGGCGTACCGCGACTATGCGCGAGAGCAGGGAATTACGCAGTTTACGGCGCGGCAGGTCGCGCTGGAGGGCGTGGAGAAGTTCGTCGCGCAGGCGCTTGAAGTGGCCGGCAGCGGCACCGACGCGATCTATGTCACGGTGGATATGGATGTGCTCGATCAGGCCTATGCGCCGGGCGTTCCGGCGATGGTGCCCGCCGGGATGACGAGCTGGCAGCTGCTGGAGGCGGTGTTCATGCTCGGCCGCCATCCGAAGGTGAAGGGCTTCGATGTCGTCTGCGTCGATCCGATGCAGGACCCGCGCCGGGCGACCGTGCGCACGGCGCTGCACGTCATTCTTAACTTTATGGCCGGCACGATGAAGCGCGGCTAATCATAAAACCCAAGGGGAGAGATTACGATGGAAAATAAACGTACGATTCGCGCGCCGCGCGGCACGAAGCTGACGGCCAAAGGATGGCAGCAGGAAGCGGTGCTGCGCATGCTGATGAACAATCTGGACCCGGAGGTAGCCGAGCGGCCGGAAGACCTCGTCGTCTATGGCGGGATCGGCAAGGCGGCCCGCAACTGGGAAGCGTACGACAAAATCGTCGAGTGTCTGACGGAGCTCGAAGCGGACGAAACGCTGCTCGTGCAGTCCGGCAAGCCGGTCGGCATTTTCAAAACCCACAGCCAAGCGCCGCGAGTGCTCATCTCCAACTCCGTCATCGTGCCAGCGTTTGCGAACTGGGATACGTTCCATGAGCTGGATAAAAAAGGGCTGATGATGTACGGGCAAATGACGGCGGGCAGCTGGATTTATATCGGCACGCAGGGCATTCTGCAGGGCACGTACGAAACGTTCGCCGAAGCGGCGCGTCAGCATGCGAACGGCACGCTGCGCGGGACGCTGACGTTGACCGCGGGTCTCGGCGGCATGGGCGGGGCGCAGCCGTTGGCCGTCACGATGAACGAAGGCGTCGTCATCGGGGTGGACGTCGACGCGACGCGCATTCAGCGCCGGATCGATACGCGCTATTGCGACGTGATGGTGCACGATCTGGACGAAGCGCTTAAGCTGGCGCGCGAGGCGCAGGAGCAGGGCCGTCCGCTTTCGATCGGTCTTGTCGGCAACGCGGCGGAGATTTTCCCGGAATTCGTGCGCCGCGGCATCGTGCCGGATTTCGTCACCGACCAGACGTCGGCGCACGATCCGCTGAACGGTTACGTGCCTGCGGGCTACTCGCTGGAAGCGGCGGCGGCGCTGCGCACGAGCAACGCGGCGGAATATGTCCGCTTGTCGAAGCGGTCGATGGCGGCCCATGTGCAGGCAATGCTCGATCTGCAAAAGCTGGGCTCCGTCGTGTTCGACTATGGCAACAACATCCGTCAGGTCGCTTTAGATGAAGGCGTGAAGGACGCGTTCAACTTCCCGGGCTTCGTACCGGCGTACATCCGCCCGCTGTTCTGCGAAGGCAAAGGGCCGTTCCGCTGGGCCGCGCTGTCCGGCGATCCGGAGGACATCTACAAAACCGACGAGCTTGTGCTGAAGCTGTTTCCGGAAAATGAGCACCTGCGCCGCTGGATCGAAATGGCGCGCGAGAAAGTGGCCTTCCAAGGCTTGCCGTCGCGGATCTGCTGGCTCGGCTATGGCGAGCGCGTGAAGATGGGGCTCGCGATCAACGAGATGGTGCGCAGCGGCGAGCTGTCCGCGCCGATCGTTATCGGCCGCGACCACCTCGACTGCGGCTCCGTCGCCTCGCCGAACCGCGAGACGGAAGCGATGAAGGACGGCAGCGACGTAGTCGGCGACTGGGCGATCCTGAACGCGCTCGTGAACACGGCGTCCGGCGCAAGCTGGGTCTCGGTGCATCACGGCGGCGGCGTCGGAATGGGCTATTCGCTCCACGCCGGCATGGTCGTCGTCGCGGATGGCTCGCAAGAAGCGGAAGAGCGGCTGTCCCGCGTGCTGAACACGGACCCGGGCATGGGGGTTATCCGTCATGCGGACGCAGGCTACGAGCTGGCGGTTCAGACGGCCAAGGAGCGCGGCGTTCGCGTCCCGATGCTGGGCATTTAAGAAGGCGCGGCCGGCGCTTTGAGACAATCGGCTGAATAAAGCGTAATTAAGCTGCGGTTCGCCGTATCCGCCGGGAAACCGACGGACCGTGTGTACCGCATGCTTTTATATTCCGTCCGGTCCGAAAGATGTCGGGTCGGACGACTTTGTTGAGGTGATGGAAAATGGAACAGCAACGGATCGATTTGCTCGTACACCATATCGGCGAGCTGATTACGATGGCGGGGGAAGCGGGGCCGCGTACAGGCAGCCGCATGGCAGACGTGCCGGTTGTAAAAGGAGGCGCCGTAGCCGTACGCGATGGCGTCGTTGTCGCCGCAGGCCCTGAAGCCGACGTACGCGCTCAGATCGCAGGCCTGCCGGTTGCGCAGGAGCTCGATGCCGGGGGCCGGTTGGTGACGCCGGGGCTGGTCGACCCGCATACGCATCTGGTGCACGGCGGCTCGCGCGAGCACGAGCTGGCGATGAAGCTGCAGGGCGCGACGTATTTGGAAATCCTGGCGCAGGGCGGCGGCATTCTGAGCACGGTCCGCGCCACGCGGGGGGCGTCGGAGGACGGGCTGTACGCCAAGGCGAAGCGCAGCCTCGATACGCTGCTGCTGCAGGGCGTGACGACGTGCGAGGCGAAAAGCGGCTACGGCTTGACGCTTGAGGATGAGCTGAAGCAGCTTCGGGTGACGAAGCGGCTGAACGAAGCGCACCCGATCGAGCTCGTCTCGACGTTCATGGGCGCGCACATGGTGCCCGAGGAATATAAGGGCCGCTCGGCCGATTACGTGAAGCTCGTGATCCGCGAAATGCTGCCGGAGGTGAAGCGCCTCGGACTCGCCGAATTCTGCGACGTATTCTGCGAGCACGGCGTGTTCTCGCCCGAAGAGTCCGAGGAGATTCTGGCGGCGGCCAAGGCGCTCGGCTTCGGCGTGAAAATCCACGCCGACGAGATCGAGCCGCTCGGCGGCGCGGAGCTTGCAGGCAAGCTCGGCTGCATCTCGGCCGAGCACTTGCTGGCCGCGACCGACGCCGGGTTCGAGGCGATGCGCGATGCCGGCGTGATCGCCGTCTGCCTGCCGGCAACCTCGTTCAACCTGCGGCTGAAGCAGCATGCCCGCGCGCGCCGCATGATCGAGCTCGGCCTTGCCGTGGCGCTATCGACCGATTACAACCCCGGCAGCTCGCCGACGGAGTCGATCCAGCTCGTGATGACGCTCGGCTGCCTGAACCTCGGGCTGACGCCGGAGGAAGTGCTGACGGCCGTGACCGTCAACGCGGCGCACGCCATCGGGCGCGGCGACCGGGTCGGCAGCCTGGAGCCGGGCAAGCAGGCCGATCTGGTCATTTTCGATGCGGCCAATTTGGCGTATGTGCCGTATCACTTCGGCATCAACCACGTCGATACGGTCGTCAAAGGCGGGAAAGTCGTCGTCCGGGATGGACGGTTGGCGTACTGACTGAACCGATGAAGACGTTTTGCAATAGCATATAGCATAACCAAATGAGGGACATTCCGCACGCATGGCTTTGGCGTAAGGAAATGTCCCTTTTTCTTTGGGAGTGGCGGGTGGATTAATTTCATCTGGGATTATTCCATATTGAAATTTTTTACAATGAAAGCTACAATGGTTTTGTTTTCCATATAGTGGGATTTTATGGAGCGAGGAGGGGGGCGCATGAATTAATTTGATCGACGGTTAAATACTTCATTTATGAAGATTGGAGTGAAGTTGATGAACAGAGGGTTGAAGCGAAAACGATGGCCGATGATATTGTCTCTGCTTTTGGTGTTTCAATTGCTGCTAACAGGGGGAGCAGCCCTTGCGGATGAATCCGAAGACTCCGCTGCGTCGTCTGCTGGTCCCGTCACACTGCTGGCCGGAAACGCCACATGGCGCTATTTTGACCGGGGGAAAGATTTGGGTGGTGATTGGAAGAACGTTGCCTACGACGACTCCGCCTGGAGCTCCGGACAGGCGCCTTTCGGTTATCCGGCGGACACCGGAACTTCAGGGTTCGGCTCCGTAAAGACCGCCGTCAGCTATGGTCCGGACTCCAAAAAGAAATACCCGACCACGTATTTCCGCACAACGGTTCACGCGGCCAAAGTAAGCGATTTTCAGCAGATCCAAGGCACCTTCGGGATTGACGACGGCGTCGTGCTCTATGTCAACGGCGAAGAGGCGTACCGCTTCAATATGCCGGAAGGGGACATCCGCTACGCTACGCTGGCCTCCGAGTCGAAAAGCGATCCCCGGACCGTCACGGCCGACCTGACCGCCGTATTGAAAGGCAAGCTCCGCGATGGCGCGAACATACTCGCGGCCGAGGTGCATCAGGGAAGCGCGGGCAGCTCCGACCTGTATTGGGATATGAAGCTCGTTGCGAATCCCGACGATTCGGGCAGCGGCGGAAATCCGCAGAGCGGCAAGCCGATGGCGATCGCGCTGACGTATTACGACGATCCGAAAACCAGCATGGCGTTCGCCTGGTACACGTCGGACAAGATTACCGGTACCCAACTGCAGGTCGTGGAAGCCTCGAAGCTCAACGGAAATTCGTTTCCGTCTGAGGGAGTCCAGACGTATCAAGGCGCTTCGCAAGCGATCAGCGTTTATTTGACGCTGGCGGATAAATCCAATCATAAAACCACGAAATATTCAAGCCATAAAGTCATCGCCGACGGCTTGAAGCCCGGCACTGCCTATGCTTACCGTCTGGGCGACGGGACGGCGGGCAACTGGAGCGAGATCGGCACGTTTACGACGGAGCCTGCAAGTGATAACGGCTTTACTTTCCTGTATACGACTGATTCCCAAGCGAAGACGCAAGCTGATTACGGCCTGTGGAAAAACACGGTCCAACAAGGGATTCAAAAGTTCCCGGACGCCAAATTCATCGTCAATACGGGCGATCTGGTGGACAACGGCGATGTGGAGGAGCAGTGGATGTGGTTGCTTAACGAGCCGAAAGACATTTTATCCCGCCTTCCGCTGATACCGATTCTGGGTAACCATGAAACCCAAAATTACAACAACTACGCCTACCACTTCCATCTGCCCAACAAGTCGCAAACGGACGCTACCCCGGAAGGCTCGGTGTACGCTTTTGACTACGGTCCGGCTCATTTCATGGTCTTCAACACGCAGTATTCGGGCGACTCCGACCCCGTCTTCAAGAAGCAAGTGGAATGGCTTCGAAACGAAGTTGCTAAAACGGATAAAAAATGGAAAATTGTCTTGTTCCACAAGTCGATTTATTCGGTAGCCAGCCATTCCAGCAGCACGGACGTCAAGTTTTTCCGCGAGCATCTGGCGCCCCTGTTCGATGAGCTGGGCATCGACGCCGTCCTGTCGGGACACGACCATACGTACACCCGAAGCTACCAAATGTACGCCGGTCAGCCTCAAGAGGTGACGAAGGACGGCGAAGGCCATGTCCTGAACCCGAAGGGGACGGTCTATTTCGTAGGCAATACGGCAGGCCCGAAATTTTATAAGCCCAAAAACGAGGACTTCCCGTACGCGGCCGTATCCGGTCAGCCGAAAAAGCAAATGTTCACCGGGGTCACCGTCCAGGACGATACGCTGTCTTTCCAAGCTTATACGACGACGAAGGGCGGAAGCATGGAACTCTACGACGCCTACAGCATGAAGAAGACCGCCGCGAAGCCGAATAAGGTGCAAAATGCCAAAGCGACGCTGACGGCGGACGGGCAAGTCAAGCTGACTTGGACGGCTCCGGGTACGGGACCGGCGGTAGAGGGCTATCGCATTTACGAGCAGCATGACGCAGTGGCGCCGAACTGGACGGCCACAGTCCGTCATGCCGACGGAACGACCGCCTACAGCTATACCGTAGCGAAAAAGGACCCTTCCCAATCGTATCGGTTCGTGATCAAGGCGGTGAGCGGGAGGCTAAATTCAGACCCGGTCGTAGCCGAGTATACGGCGGGGAAATGAGAACGGCGGCGGTCCGAGTACGGCCCGCCGGACCGGCCCATAGATGTGAGAACCGCCCAAATGCTTCGGCGTTTGGACGGTCTTTTTTTTCTAGCATTTGATCAAGAACGAATTGCCGTCCTCATCGAGGAAGGTAGCGAAGGTGCCCCATTGCATTTTTTGCAGCTCACCCTCGAAGGCGACGCCGTTCGCTTTCATCGTCTCGTACGTCTTCTCGACATCGTCGCAGGCGAATACGATGGACGGCTTTAGCTCGGCCCAGTTTTTCATCATGCTTTTCGGATAGAGCACCAGCGCGGATTCCGCTCCCTTCGGCGCAACCTCCAGCCAGCTCGCCCCCGGCATCATTTGGCGCTCGGCTACGACCTCGAAGCCGACCTTCTCCGTCCAGAACGCTTTCGCTTTTTGCTGGTCCTCGACATAAACGGCGGCCGTTGCCATTTTTTTAATCATGATTGTCCTCCTTCGCGTGGTTCAAGAGCTCCCACATTGATTGAAGTCTTTGGAAAAATAAACATAGTCGTAGTATCCGAAATGGGTCATGTATTCATGCAAAGCGACCGGCGTTATCTCCTCGTTTAGATCCAGTCGACGACCGGGTCCCATTGCAGCGGCGGCTTGCGGCGGCGCGCCTGCCCGATCCAGTCGGCGATGCGACGGATCGCTTCGTCGATCTGCGCTTCGTTCGCGCGCATGACGCTCAAGCGCAGGCCGTTGTCCTTCGCGAACGTGCGCAGATAGCTTCGCGCGGTGGGCAAGGCTACGACGTTCTGCTGCTTCAGCGCGGCCAGCAGATCGTCGGCTTCCAGCGGCGGCGGTACGAGCAGCCGGGCGAAGACGCCGCCGTCCGGCACATGCAAGCGGACCTCCTGCGGCAGGTAGCGAGCGGCGGCCGTGCGGAGCGCCTCTATCCGGGCGCGGTAATGCTCGCGCATCCGTGCAGCGTGGCGGTCGAACATGCCGCACGTCAAGTAAAGCTCGAGCGCCGCCTGGGACAAGGCGGATGTGCTCGAATCGGCGGAGGATTTGAACAGGCGGAACGTCTCCAGCAGCGGCTGCGGCAGGACGGCCGTGCCGAGCCGCAGGCCCGGCAGCGTTACTTTGGAGAAGCTTTTGACATAGATGACATGGCCGGAGCGGTTCAGGCTGTAGATCGGGTCCGCGCGGCGGTTCGTTTCCAGATCGGCCAAATAGTCGTCCTCCACGATGTAAACGTCGTAGCGCTCGGCCAGCCGCGCGATCGCCTGTTTTTGCTCCCGGCTCAGGCTCGTTCCCATCGGGTTGTGATACCGCGGCACGGTATAAAAAAATTTGATCGTGTTCGTCCGAAAATGCCGCTCCAGCTCGTCCAGATCGATTCCTTCGTCGGTGCGGACGATGCCGATGGCCGTGATGCCCAGCAGCTCCAGCGTGCGGAGCATGCCGAAGTAGGTGGGCTGCTCGACAAGAATGGCCGTCTTGCCGTTCGGAAAAGGCATGCTGGCCAGCATGTGAATCGCCTGCTGAGAGCCGGATACGACAGCGATCCGCTCCGGTTCGGCGAATACCTGCGTCGTGGTCAGATGCTTTTGCAGCGCCTGCCGGAGCGACATAAAGCCGAGCGGGTCCGAATACGAAAATAGCCGGTCCTGGTACCGGGCGATCGCTTGATTCAAGCAATGCTGGAAGTCCGCATACGGCATAACCGCCGGGTCCGGGGTCGCGGTGGCGAGATCGATGCGCTCCAACGGTTCGAAGGAGGAGGGTTGTTCTGAGCGGACGACGGCGTAATAGCCGCTTTTGGGAACCGAATAAATCAAGTGTTCCCGTTCCAGTTCGTCGTACGCGCGAATGGCCGTATTTTTGCTGCATCCGTATTGTACGGATACGTCGCGGATCGAAGGCAGCTTGGTGCCCGGCCGGATGGCGCCGGATGCGAGCTTGCGCTGGATGTCCGCTTTGATGGCTTCGAATTTGCAGCCCGTGCTCGTACTTATGTTCATATTTATGCTCAAGCGAGGAGTCCCCCTTTACTTTTGTACGGGTACAGATGGGAGAAATAAATAAGCCGGTATCATCTGTCTCCATTATACTGAACGACATGAACGAAACCAACATCTACAGGAGGGGTACAGATGGAATGGAAGCATAACACGCTGCCGTACCGCATTAACGATTGCCGGGAAGAGCTGCAGCCGGATGTGATTTATGCGCTTTTGCAGACAAGCTACTGGGCTGCGCACCGAAGCAAGGAGACGGTGCTGCGGAGCTTTGAAAATTCGCTCTGCTTCGGCCTTTACTATGGGGAGGCGCAGGTGGGCTTCATGCGGGTGGTGACGGATTACGCCACGTTCGCTTGGGTCTGCGACGTTATCGTGCACCCCGATCACCGGGGGCAGGGACTCGGCAAGTCGCTGATGCAGTTTCTGGTGGAGCATCCGGCGGTGCAAGGTACCCGGATGGTGCTTGGCACGAGAGACGCGCATGGGCTGTATGAGCAGTACGGCTTCGAGCGGCAGGAGCTGATGCGGCGGCCGATTCCGGGTGCGGCACAGTAAGGCGGGAGCGAGAGGACGATCCGACAGTGGCGGAGTGAGGCTGGAGCGGGAAGGACGATCCGACAGTGGCGGAGTAAGGCGGGAGCGGGGGAGGACGATCCGACAGTGGCGGAGTGAGGCTGGATCGGGGAGGACGATCCGGCAGTAGCGGAGTAAGGCGGGAGCGGGAGGCGTACGATCCGACAGCGGCGAAGTAAGGCGGGAGTGGGGAGGACGATCCGGCAGTGGCGGAGTGAGGCTGGATCGGGGAGGACGATCCGATAGTGGCGGAGTAAGGCGGGAGCGGGAGGCGTACGATCCGACAGCGGCGGAGTGAGGCTGGAACAGGAGGAGAGGGCAGTCCGAGGAGGGGAGCCTGATTATTTTAGTGCACTTCCCTCAGCACGAGTTGCGGCGCTGCAAACGTCGGGGGGCAGCCCTCATGATGTTTACGAGACCGGCCTTCATAAAGCTGTTCCGCTTGCTAAGTGTAGCCAAAGCGCGATGCGGATCATGATTTTCCCATTTAGGCATCCCAGTTCCTTTATATGGCCAGAGTTGAAGGGGATGCGGCAAGTAGCGGAACACAGATGCGTTACTCTTGTCGAATTTTATTAGTTCCACCTAAAAATGGGTGAATAACGAACGTGTGTTCCTCTATTTTGCCAAAATGCTTCACGATAGCGAAAATAAAGGAACCAGCGTTCCTCTATTTCCCAATAAGCTCCGCTCCTGCACAGGTTCTTCGGCGGTGTGGAGGTTTTCTTCCCGGGGATACATCTCGTCGCCCCCCATAGGGGGATCACCCGCTGCGCAGTGACGCAACGTGTATCGGGAAAGGTGCGCGTTGAGATAAAAAGGAGCGCTTCCCGTACGCGGAAATGTGCTCCTTACTTCGTGCGGCGGTCAGCGCTTCCGGCTCTTCGCCTTGGCGATGTAAACCGCCGCGTCCGGCGTCTTGCAGCCCGTATCGCCATGGTCGACCTCGACCTTGCCGATGCGGGCTGCGGCTGCCAAAGCCGCGGCTTCCAAAGCTTCGCTGCGCATCCCGATCGCGATCAGGGCGGCGTTCATCGCATCCCGGGCACGATTCGGGCTGGAATGGATGCGGGCTTCAATGCGCTCCAGTTGCCGGAGAAAATAGTCCTCGTCGAGCCCAAGCGTTTTGCTCTTCATGGCGGCGTGCGCCATCAGCTGCCAGCCGGCCCGTCCGACCCATTCCCGGTCTGAAGCCGTCCAGCGTTCTAGCAGCTCGGGAAGCAAGGGGGATTTACTTGCCAGATGGGTCACAAACACATCCGTCAAGCAGTAATAATCGATATCGTCCAGCCATTGCTCCAACTGCTCAAGCGTTCGGGTTTTCGGATCGGCGATCATGACGGCAAGCGTCCGGGCATCCGTATTTCCCGTGTTCCAGAGCTGTTCGGCCAAGGCGTCGTTCGTTTTAATCTCTTTTCTCAGCTTGTCCAGATTGCCGAAGCTGACTCCGAATAACGGCTCTTTGGCGCCGTGTTTTCCGTACACTTTACGGTTCTGCTCCGTGCCCAGCGCTTCAAGCCGGGCCATCATTTCCGCCAGTTCCATGCCGCATCCTCCTCCAAAGCGCCCGTTACCCCTTCGGTCTTTTTCCTTCCAGCACCATCGCTACGGCTTTCGCGATCCGGTTCGCCCGCGTTTCCGGCCGCTTGGCCGATTCGATCCAGTCCACGAACTCTTTCCGGTGCGAATAAGCCAGCTTGTCGAATCGGGCCGCGGCTTCTTCCGTTTGGCGAAGAGCGTCGGCCAGATCGCTAGGCACCTCGACGGTTCGCTCTTCCGTATCAAGCTCCATCGTCACCTGTACCGGATCGCCCGGCGCGACCCCGGCCTGATCGCGAATCGCTTTGCCTACGACCATGTAGTGGGTGCCGTTGCCGTGCGGCATCGCCGAGCTGCGGTACGGCACGCCGTTGACCGTTCCTTTCACTTTGATTTGTCCTTTGCTGCCGAAAACGGCCTCCACGGAAAAGGGCAGCGTGAAGTACGTCCACGTCCCTGTCCCTTCGGGCCGGTGCAGCACCGCTTCGAACTGCTGCATCTCGATTCGCTCCTTCGCACGTTCTTTTGCCGCACATTATAGCATACGCCATCGGCGATGAAAAATGAGCCAGGCTGCGGCGGTGAGCGCCATCAGCGCGGCGCAGGCGAAGCCGACGCCGGCGGGGCCGAACGCGCCCAGCAGGAAGGAGGCCAGCGGGCCGAGCGCGGCCCCGATATCGACGACGATCGTATACGTCGTCATGTACGCGACGGCGCGGCTGCCCGCGGCGGCGTCGGCGGCGAGCGTGTCCGAGAGCGTGGTGATGGCGGTATTCGCCAGCATCACCGCGAGCAGGACCACAAGCCAGAGGCCGAAGGGCAGCGGCAGCGCCAGCAGCGCGAAGGCGGCAGCCGCCAGACCGAGCGCGGCGAGGTACAGCGGCAGGCGGCCGCGGGGGCCGTCCGACAGTCTCCCGAACCAGGGAGACAGGAAGGGCGACCAGCCCCAGCGCAGCGCTTGCAGGACGCCGGCGACGGAGGCTGCGCCGAGCGTGAAGCCCGCAAGCGTGAGCGTGCCGTCGTCCGGCAGGCGGGCGGCGATCAGCGGGCTGAGGGCGACGAGTGCGGTCGCGAAGCCCGAAAGCAGCGGCAGCAGCGCTGCGGCAGTCAGCCGCGGCCGTCGGGGCACGGAATCGTCGCGCCGCGGCGAGGCGGATGGCGTGACGGTGGGCGGCACGAAGCGCCAGGCGAATGGCAAGCCGGCCAGCGTGACCGCGCCGAGCAGCAGCGCCACCGCGCGAACGCCGAGCAGGTCGGCGAGCAGGCCGCCGGCCAGCATCCCGACGAGGCTGCCGACGCCCATGATCCCGTTGTAGCGGCCGAGCAGCTGGCCGCGGTCCCCGCCGCCGCTGGCCTCCAGCACTGTGAGGTAGCCGCCGATGCGCAGCATCGACCAGGCTGCGCCCCACAAGGCCCGTGCCATGAGCAGCGGCACGAAGCCGTTGAAGAAGCCGAACGCCAGCGTCGTGGCGCAGGCCAGACCGACTGCGGCAAGCACGCCGGTTCGTTTCGGCAACCGGCTGTACAGCCAGCCGATCAGCGGGCCGAGCGGCAACCGGACGAAGCGGTTGACCGACAGCAAGACGCCAACCTGCCAGAGGGCCTCCAAGCCGTAATGCTGCCAGTACACCGGAAGCACGATATAGAGCATCGAGTCGCCAAGCAGACAGACCGCCGTTACCCAAGCGATTGCGCGGACGGATGGACCGTGTGCTTTCATTTCAAACAGCCCCTTTTCAAGCATTGACGTAACTCTAATTGTAAATGGAAAAAGGGGAATAAAAAGTGTAAACTGGGAGCAGAAATTTCCCCTTTTGGTTCGTGAAAACACGATCAAACGGAGGAAGGAGAACGGAACGCGATGCGGCTGGAAGAGCATTACTTGAAGCTGTACCGGGGGCTGCATCCCCGGGGCTTGGAAGGCGGAACGGAAGCGACGCTGGCGGAACTGGCCGGACTGCTCCACTGCACCGAGCGCAACGTAAAGCTGCTGCTGCGGGGGATGCAGACGCGCGATTGGATCAGGTGGGAGCCGGGCCGCGGACGCGGCAACCGTTCGCGTCTGGAGCTGCGGGCGGAGCCCGACAGACTGCTGCTGGAGCAGGTGAAGGAACGGCTCGCCCAGGGACGGCTTCGCGAGGCCGTGGCTTTGGCGGAGCAGGGCACGGATACGCCGGACGGCCGCAGACAGCTCGAGGAGCTGCTGCAGGAGGAGTTCGGCTACCGCAGGGAACCGTCGCCGGACGAGAAGCAGGGACCCATGGAGGTGCTCCGCTTCCCGGCCTACCGGCAGCTTGGCTCGCTGGACCCGGCTTATGCGACGCGGCGGACGGAGCTGCATATGATCAGGCAGCTGTTCGATACGTTGGTGAGGTACGACCGGGAGACAGACCGTTTTTTGCCGGGGCTGGCCCATCACTGGGAGCGGGTGGCAGACGAGGGAGGCCCGGAGCGCTGGATATTCGCGCTGCAAAAGCATGTGCGCTTCCACAACGGCAAACCGCTCACGGCCCGGGATACCGCCTACACCTTGGAGCGGCTGCGCGGTGCCGGTCAGCCGCATGCGAATTCGCCCTATGGGCCGCTGTACGAAGGGCTCGAAGCCGTCGCGGCGTTAGACGATTTTCATCTGGAAATCCGGCTGCGGGAGCCGCTCGGCCCTTTGCTCGGGCTGCTGGCTTCCCCGGCGGCCTCCATCGTTCCGGCCGGGCTGACGGCGGACTTTGCTTTTCGGCCGGTCGGTACCGGACCGTTCCGCTTGGCGGAGCGGGAAAGCCGTTTCTTTGCGCTTGAGGCGTTTGCGGACTACTACAAGCGGAGGGCGCATTTGGACCGCGTGGAGATGTGGTGCTTGCCATCTACTTACGACGGTAATGAAGACTCGGAAGCCGAGGACGAAGCCGAGCTGGGCGGACTGAACTTTCGCCACTTCCGGCATTTTCGCCCTTACCGCGAAAGCGGAGAGAGCCGTTTGCAGGAACACTGGCTGGAGGAAACGAACATCGACCGGGGCTGCAAGTTTATTGCGTTGAACTGGCGTAGCGGCAGCTCCTCGCCTTGGTCGGACGCCGGACTGCGGGAACTGCTGGCCTTCGTGCTCCGAAACGGCTCGGTCCAATTAGACCTGGACGGCAACCGGGGGCCGCTGGCGAATCGTTTTATCCGGGACATGGAGGGGGATGACAACGCCACACCTCCTGCACCGGACTGCAAGGCTGGCCATAGCCCTGCGATAGCCTGCCATGCTGGCGGGACTCCGGCGGACAGGCTCGGGGAGCGGACGCTGCGGCTCGTCACGTACGCGGGGGCAGGCCACGAGCGGGATGCGGCGTGGCTGCAGCGGGCGCTCGCTCCGTACGGCGTTCGTCTGGAGCTTGCGTTTGTGCCGTACGAGGCTTTGTTCGAAGAGGAGACGCTCGCCGTGGCGGACTTGTACTCACTGGAGCAGCCGGTGCAAGAGGATGCGGAGTGGACGCTGCTCGCCCTGCTGGCTAACGCAAACAGCCCCGTGAGGCGGTGCTTGCCTCCGGAGCTGCGTGAAATGGCGAGCCGTCTGTGCGCCAAGCTTCCCGGGGAGCCTTCCCGCGCCCGCCGGTTAGCGCTGCTCGGCCGACTGGAAGAAACGATCCTGCGGGAGCGCGCCGTCATCCTGTGGTACCGCTGGCAGCAGTCGGCCTCGTACCCGCCGGGACTGCGGGACGTCTCGATCAGCTCGCTCGGCTGGGTCGACTACCGCAAGCTGTGGTTCGACGGCCGCCGCTAAACCAGCCTGCCTTTAGCGGCTCAACCAGGACAGCTGCGTCTTCACGGCGCGGCGCATGATCGTGCGGTGCAGCTTTTCCGGCGTAATGCTCGGGTTGCCGGCATTGATGCGCGGAATTTGCATCACGTCGTCCTTTTGCGTCACCATGCCGCTTTTCACCGTAAACGCGTAGCGAATTCCGGCCTGCCGGACCAGCTCCGATGCCTGCTGATCGTACATGCCGTAAGGGTAGGCGTACATATCGACTTCCTGCAAATGAAGGGCGTGGAGCCGGCTGGCGCAAGCCCGGGTATCTTTCAGAATCCGGTCGCCATATTCGGCAACCGTTTCAATTCGTCCCTCCGTATGCAGCAGGCTGGTGAGCAGCGGATTGCCGTCCACTTTTTGGTGCAGGTCGTGCGAATGACATTGAAAATCGATAAAGTCCGTTTCCGAGGCCATCTGCCGGATCTGCTCCTCGGATAAAGCCGTCAGGGCGGGCGCCTTCGGATCGGCCAAGTCCTTGGTCACGACAAAATTGACCGCCGGTATGCCAAGCTCCTTGAGCACAGGGTATCCGTACGTATAGAAGCTCTCGTAGCCGTCGTCGAACGTAACCAGCACCGATTGCCGGGGCACGTCCTTGCCGTTCATGAATTCGCGGAATTCCGAAAGCGTCAGAAAATGGTATCCTTTTTCCTTCAAAAAGCTGATTTGCTTGCGGAACAGCTCCGGCGTGATCGTGACGTTGCTTTGATCCGTATCGTCCAAATGATGATAGGCCAGCACCGCGACCTGATCCGCATACGGATAACTGCCCCATTGATAGACCGAACCGGCGATCACCCCGACTGCGATGCAGCCTGCGAGCAAGCCTTTTGCCAACCATCCAAACATATGCTGCAATCCCCTTTTTGCCAAAAATTAAGCATTTTCATTGTATGATACCAGTTGAAAAAACTCAATCTCTCGTTTTAAAGCTGGTGCAGGAATTGCCTTTCTGCGATCGAGCCGATTGAATTTACGAAAAATTTACACAGGGCAGAATTTCCACTTATATATCTGTGCTAAACTAAAAGGGACATGCCAAACTGGTTCAATTTGGGAGGAGAAGCTGCGAATGAAGGGTTGGAAAAAATGGATGTCCCCGGCGCTGGCTGCGCTTATGCTCGTATCGGCGGCAGCCCCGGCAGCGGCGGCGGAAACGTCGGCAGCGAACACCGGCGGCAAGAAGGGCACGACGAAAATTACGCTGTTCCATACGAACGATACGCATTCCCGGGTCGACGAGAGCAAGGAAGGGATCGGCTTCGCCAAAATGGCCGCGATGATCAAGGAGTATGCGAAAACGAACCCGAACTCGCTCGTGCTGGACGCCGGCGATACGTTCCACGGGCAAACGGTGGCGAATCTGGTGCGCGGCGAAAGCATCGTCAACATCATGAATGCCGTGGGGTACAACGCGATGGCTGCGGGCAACCACGATTTCAACTACGGCTACGAGCGGCTTAAGGAGCTGGCGGGCAAAGCCAAATTCCCCGTGCTGAGCGCCAATACGAAAAAAGCGGACGGTACCCGCATTTTAGAGCCTTACGTGATCAAGGAAGTGGACGGCATCAAGCTGGGCATTTTCGGCCTGACTACGCCTGAAACCGCTTATAAAACGCATCCGAACAACGTCGCGGGCCTCACCTTCACGGACCCTGCCGTCGAAGCGAAGGCGATTGTGGGCGAGCTGAAAGGCAAGGTCGACGTCATTATTGCGCTGACGCATCTCGGAGTGGACAAGTCCAGCATCGACACGAGCATCAAGGTGGCCGAGCAGGTGCCGGACATCGACGTCATCATCGACGGACACAGCCATACGAAGCTGGATACGGGCATGAAGGTCGGCAACGTGCTGATCGCCCAGACCGGCGAGTACCTTAAGCAATTCGGACGCGTCGACCTGACGTTCGAGAACGGAAAGCTGAAGGACAAGGTGTCCGGCCTGATTACGAAAAAAGCCGCCGACGAGGACAAGACACCGGGCGACGCGGCCGTTCTGGACATTATTAATTCCGTGAAAAAAGAGCAGGAGAAGGTGCTCCAGCAAAAAGTGGGCTCCACCTCCGTCAAGCTCGTTGGGGACCGCGAAGTTGTGCGCAAGGGCGAGTCGAACCTCGGCAACCTGATTGCCGACGCGATGATCGACGAGACGGGCGCCGACGTTGCCATCACGAACGGCGGCGGCATCCGCGATTCGATCGCCGCAGGTACGATTACGAAAGGGCAGGTCATTACCGTACTGCCGTTCGGCAACTACATTCAAACGAAAAAAGTGAAGGGCTCCGACATCGTCGCCGCTCTTGAGCATGGCGTATCCGCTTATCCGGAACCGCTGGGCGGCTTCCCGCAGGTCGGCGGCGTTACCTTCGAGCTCGACCCTGCGCAGCCGAAAGGCAAACGGGTATCCGCGGTCAAGGTCAAAGGCCAACCGATTGACCCGAACAAAACGTATCTGCTCGCGACGAACGACTTTATGGCCGCAGGCGGAGACGATTACAAGATGTTCAAGGACTACCCGCTCGCGGGCGACTATTCTTCGCTGGAAGAATCGCTGATCAAGTACTTCCAGAAGAAGGGCGAAGTGAACCCGCAGGTCGAAAGCCGCATCGCGGTCAAAAAGGCATCCGACACGGTAACGCCACCGGGACCACCGGCGCCAACAGTACCGGCTCCTCCGGCTCCGCCGGCCGAGCAGACGTCCAAGCCAGTGCCAGCACCGGCTCCGGCCGTTCCTGCACCGACAACGCCTGCACCAGCACCAGAAGCTGCAAAGCCCGCCCCGGCGGCTCCAGCGGCGACGGACGGCGTGGTGTACATCGTGAAGTCCGGCGATACGCTGTCGAAAATCGGCAGGAAGCACAACACCACGTGGCAGAAGCTGCAGGAGTTGAATCAGCTCAACAATCCTCATCTCATTTTCCCGGGTCAGAAAATCAAGCTTCCTGCTGCCGGATAATCCGCTTGCAGTTGGTGCTGCAGCCGTACAAAAAGCCCGACCGGATCGTGACCATCGACCGGTCGGGCTTTTTCACGTCTCTTGCCGAGCGCTTACTTCAGCTTCACAACGACCTTCCCGCGGACGCGGCTTTGCAGGATTTGCTGCAGGGCGTCCGACAGCTCGTCGAGCGTCGTTTCCGCATGGACCATCGCTTCGAGCCGCGGCGGCTTCAGATCCGAGGCCATCCGTTCCCAGAGCCGCTGCCGGAGTGGAAGCGGGCAGTAGGCGGAATCGATGCCGAGCAGGTTCACACCGCGGAGAATGAACGGGAACACGGCCCCCGTAAATTCGGGGCCGCCTGTCAGTCCGCTAAGCGCCACGGAGCCACCGCGGCGAACGGCGCTAAGAATATGCGGCAGCGCGGCTCCGCCCACCGGATCGACGGCGCCCGCCCACCGTTCCTTGGTCAAAGGCTTGACCGTTTCCGGATACAGCTCTTCCCGGTTGAGGATCGAACCGGCTCCCAATTGGCGCAGGTAGTCATGCTCCTGCGCTTTTCCCGTGCTGGCTGTGACCTCGTACCCCAATCCCGCAAGCATGGAGACGGCGTGGCTTCCGACGCCGCCGGTCGCTCCGGTGACGAGCACAGGGCCGTTCTCGGGGCGCAAGCCGTTCTCTTCCATGCGGTGGACCGACAGTGCTGCCGTCAGTCCCGACGTGCCGAGGATCATCGCCTCGCGGTGGGTTAACCCTTTCGGCAGGGAGATCACCCAATCGGCGGGAACTCTCGCATATTCGCTAAACCCGCCGGAATGGCCGACGCCGAGCTCATAGCTCGTCGCCAGCACTTCGTCGCCTTCGCGAAACCGAGGATCGGTCGAAGCGGCTACCGTCCCCCCGAGATCGATCCCAGGCACGGTGGGATAGCTGCGGACCACCCGGCCCTTCGGGCTGGCCGCCAAGCCGTCCTTGTAATTGACGCCGGAGTAGGCGACCCGAATGAGCACCTCCCCTTCCGACAAATCGTCCAAGCTGAGAGATTGTATGCCTACCGAAAACTGATTCTCCGTTTTGTCCACGACGAGTGCACGAAATCGTTCCATAGTTACGTACCCCTTCCGAAAATGGATTTAAAGAGACGGCCTGCCTTGGTTCGTCAAATGCGCCTTCGAGAAGCGGACCCACTCCCGCGCGGCAAACGACAGGTAGCGGTCCTTCCGCCAAATCATGCCCAGATGCCATGGAATGGCCGGGTCGGTCAGCGTGACCGTGGCGACGCGGTTCGGGTCGAGCATGCCGCAGATGCTTTCGGGCAGCAGAGCGACGCCCATTCCCGCGGCGACCATTTCGTATATAAAATCCCACTGCGAGCTTTCGTACCAGATCCGGGGCCGGAAGCCGACACCGTCGCAAGCCTCGATAATCCGCTCGTGCAGCGCAAAGTCTTCCCGGAACAAAATGAAAGCTTCGTCCCGCAGCTCGGCCAGCCGGACTTCCTTCCTGCCCGCCAACGGATGTTCAGGAGGGAGCACGGCCCGCAGCCGTTCGTTTACGAACGAGTACGATTCGAAGACGTCCTCGTCCACCGGCAAAAGCACCACGCCGACGTCCAGCGTGCCGTCCTCTACCTTTTCTGCCAGCTTGACCGAGCCGTCCTCCTCCAGTTGGATCGTGAGCCCCGGATACGTGTCGCGAAACCGGCTTAGAATGCCGGGGAAAAATCTCGCGCCCGCCATCGGCGGCAGTCCGATCCGGATATGCCCTTTTTTGAAATTCGTCAAATCGCCGAGCTGCAGCTCCAGATGCTTGAACGAACGGACGACATCCTGCGCCTGACCGGCAATAAGCTGGCCGGCGTCGGTTAGCTCCAGCGTTTTGCCCGAGCGGACGAAGAGCGGGACGCCCAGCTCCTCCTCCAGATTTTTGACCGCCTTGCTGATCGTGGGCTGAGTAATGTGCAGCGCCTCGGCCGCTTTGGTGAAGCTGCTGTGCCGGATGATCTCCAGCACATACTCCAACTGCCTGATATCGATGCCCGGGTACCTCCTTCGCATAGACAATTGGAATGAAAGAAATTCGATATATTCATTTTACCTATGAAAGCAAGGGGTGTAAACTTTGGATGGAAAGGAGCTGTGCAACATGACGGCTTTTGTGAAAACTTTGGGGCAGGTGCTCTTTTTTGTGCTCGTTTCTTGGCTGCTGAACGGGCTGGCGGCTCTGCTTCATTTGCCGGTTCCAGGGAGCATTCTCGGGATCATTCTTGTATTTGTGCTGTTACAACTGAAAATCATCCGGATCGAATGGATCGATCTCGGGGCCAAATGGCTGTTGGCCGAAATGCTGCTGTTCTTCATCCCTGCGGCGGCCGGGATGATTCAATATCAGTCGCTGCTGCGGGATAACGGCTTGCCGATCATGCTCGTGCTGGTGAGCAGCCTGATCGTCGTCATGCTCTCGGCAGGGCTTGTGGCGCAAGCGATCGTGAAGCGGAAGGAGCGGACCCCGTCATGACCTGGCTCTCGCTCGTATTGCTGCTGTTCACCATGGCCGTCTATTACGGCATAAAAAGCTTGTATCGCAGGAAGCCTAAAATTTATCTATCCCCGCTGCTGCTGACGCCGGCGGTTGTCATCGTCCTGCTGCTGCAAGCGGACATTCCTTACGAGACTTACAACGCCGGGGCGCACTGGCTGACGGACATGATCGGACCTGCGACCATTGCTTTGGCTGTGCCGCTTTATAAAAATGTCGCCCTGCTGCGCAAATATGCCGTTGAAATTATGGCCAGCGTGCTGGTCGGCTCCGCGGCGGGAGTCGCGACCTCGGTGTGGATCGCCAAGGGGCTGCACCTCGACGTGAAGATTATCGACGGCCTGGTGCTACGCTCCACGACAACGCCTATTGCCATCGCCATCACGGATATGATCGGGGGCATCCCGGCCATGACGGCGCTGTTCGTGCTGGTTACGGGCTTGCTCGGCACGGTCGTCGGACCGCTGCTGATCCGGCTGTTCCACATCCGCAGCGGGGTGGCGCAGGGCGTGCTGCTCGGGACGAGCGCGCATACGGCCGGAACGACGACGGCGTTCGAATTCGGCGCCGTCTCCGGCACGGTGTCGAGCATTGCCATGCTCGTGACCGCACTTCTGACGCTGGTTGTTGTCCCTTGGCTAGTCCTGCTCCTGTAAAGCCGTCGAAGATTATTCGCGCTACTGTGAACATTCGAGGAAGAGCCGCACGCTCTTCCCCGAGCCCCATAATTTTTTCGATCCGGATTTAGCTTTTCTTCATCGCATCCCTCCTTCTCGAAATCAAAACTCCCAATTTCAGGATATTAACCCGCTGTAATCCAAATGAAGCGCAGATGAATAGGTGAACAAAAGTGGACAAAACGAGACGGTCGTCTCTTTGTGTCCACTTTTTCTTCTTCCTGCGGGCCCGTATTTCTGCGAGGATCAAGCGGTTTTTCCGTTGGCACGAATCTTGCAATACATTCCGGCGTGTGGACATTTTTTTACATCCAAAGGAGGAACACGGTATGGTTAACGCCGCGCAGGACAAGGGAACGGCCTTGAGCCGGGAAAAAGCAGGATGGATGTTTCAAAAAATGCTGGAAATCCGCAAGTTTGAGGATAAGGTGCATGAATTGTTCGCCCAAGGCCGGCTTCCGGGCTTCGTTCATCTGTACGCCGGGGAAGAGGCGGTAGCGGTCGGCGTATGCGCCCATCTGGACGACAAAGATAGCATCACCAGCACCCACCGCGGACACGGGCACTGCATCGCCAAAGGCTGCGAGCTGGACGGCATGATGGCGGAGCTGTTCGGGAAAATTACCGGGCTGTGCAAAGGGAAGGGCGGCTCGATGCATATCGCCGACCTGAACAAAGGCATGCTGGGCGCCAACGGCATCGTCGGCGGCGGCTATCCGCTGGCCTGCGGCTCCGCTTTGACCGCCAAATACAAGAAGACGAATGCGGTCAGCGTTTGCTTCTTCGGAGACGGCGCGAACAACCAGGGAACGTTCCACGAAGGCATCAATTTGGCCGCGATCTGGAAGCTGCCGGTCATTTTCGTTGCCGAAAATAACGGGTACGGCGAAGCGACGACGTTTGAATACGCCTCAAGCTGCAAAACCATCGCCGATCGTGCAATCGCTTACAATATTCCGGGCGTCCGAGTCGACGGCAAAGACGTACTTGCTGTTTACGAGGCGGCGGAGCAGGCTGTGCAGCGGGCGCGCCGTGGCGAGGGCCCGACGCTGATCGAATGCGTCACCTACCGCAATTACGGACATTTCGAGGGCGATGCCCAAAAATATAAAAAAGACTACGAACGAAAAGAGCATTTGCAGGAAAAAGACGCGATTGCCGGGTTCGAAACGTATCTGCTGGCCGAGGGCCTGTATACCGAGGCCGAGTTGGCGGACATGAAGGCTTCCGTGGAGCAAGCGGTGGAGAAGGCCGTCGAATTTTCCGAAAACAGCCCGTATCCGGACGCATCCGAGCTGCTGACGGACGTGTACGTATCTTACTAATTTCATTGGAGGAGGAACCGGCATGACAAGAAAAATCAGTATGTCTGCGGCGATCAACGAGGCGATGAAGCTGGCGATGCGCAAGGACGAAAATGTCATTTTGATGGGCGAGGACGTGGCCGGCGGGGCGGCCGTAGACCACTTGCAGGACGATGAAGCATGGGGCGGCGTGCTGGGCGTGACGAAAGGCATCGTGCAAGAGTTCGGCCGCGACCGGGTGCTGGATACGCCGATCACCGAGGCGGGATATATCGGCGCGGCGATGACGGCGGCTGCGACGGGTTTGCGCCCGATTGCGGAGCTGATGTTTAACGATTTTATCGGGAGCTGTCTGGATCAGGTGCTGAACCAAGGGGCCAAATTCCGCTACATGTTCGGAGGCAAGGCGCAGGTGCCGGTGACGATCCGTACGACGCACGGGGCCGGCTTCCGCGCGGCGGCCCAGCATTCGCAGAGCCTGTATGCGCTGTTCACCAGCATTCCCGGCATTAAAGTCGTCGTCCCTTCGACCCCTTACGATGCCAAGGGGCTGCTGCTGGCGTCCATCGAAGATAACGATCCGGTCATTTTCTTCGAGGATAAAACGCTGTATAACATGACCGGCGAGGTGCCCGAAGGCTACTATACGATTCCGCTCGGAAAAGCCGACATCAAGCGGGCCGGTTCGGATCTGACCATCGTGGCGATCGGCAAGCAGGTGCAGACGGCGCTGACGGCCGCCCGGCAGCTGTCGCAAAAAGGCATCGAAGCGGAAGTCGTCGATCCGCGCAGCCTGTCCCCGCTCGATGAGGATACGATTCTCGCTTCTGTGGCGAAGACGAACCGCCTGATCGTCATCGACGAGGCGAATCCGCGCTGCAGCATCGCGACGGATATCGCCGCCCTCGTCGCGGATAAGGCGTTCGACAGCCTGGATGCGCCGATCAAGCGGATCACCGCGCCGCATACGCCCGTGCCGTTCTCGCCGCCGCTGGAAGACATTTATTTGCCGACGCCGCAAAAGGTGCTGGAAGTCGTCGCCGAGCTGCTCGGCGACAAATCGCTGCTCGCCGTATAGACGGACCCAGACTAACCGGATAGGAGAGATCGCCATGGCTGTAGAAGTGGTCATGCCCAAGCTGGGCATGGCGATGAAGGAAGGATCGGTATCCCTCTGGCATAAGAAAGAGGGCGACCCTGTGACCAAAGGGGAAATCATCGCCAATATCGGCTCGGAAAAAATTGAAACGGATCTGGAAGCGCCTGCGGACGGCGTCCTGCTGAAGATCGCCGTTCCCGAAGGGGAGGGCGTGCCGCCGGGCACGGTCATCGGCTATATCGGTCAGCCCGGCGAGCAAGTCGGCGGCGTGGCCGCAGGGGCGGCGGCGGAGAGCGCAGCTCCAGAAGGCTCTCCGTCAGGCGGCGCAGTACCGGACGCGGCTCCGGCTGGAGGGTCAGCGCCTTCCGAAGCCCCTGCACACGGCAGGGATATCAAAATCTCCCCCGTCGCCCGCAAAATGGCGGAAGCGGCCGGGCTTGATATCGCGAAACTAACGGGAACGGGCCCGCAGGGACGAATTACAAAAGAGGACGTGGAGCATGCCATCGCTAACCCGCCTTCCACACCGGCTGCGCCTGCTTCTGCCGGGGAAGCAACTGCTTCATCCGATGGGGCAAGTGCAGCTCCGTCTGCTGCGACTGCCGTCCCGTCCGGCTTTACGGAGCATACGGAGCAAATTCCGGTCACCGGCATTCGAAAGGTTATCGCGGCGCGGATGCACGACAGCTTGCAGCAGAGCGCCCAGCTGACGCTGACGCTGCGGGCCGACGTCACCGATCTGCTCGCGCTGCAGAGGCAGATGAGCGAAACCGCGCAGCGGCAGCACGAGGTCAAGCTGACGGTGACCGATTTCATCTCCCGCGCCGTCGTCCTTTCGCTCAAGCGGCACAAGCAGATGAACAGTGCGTATATCGACGACCGTATCCACGTGTTCGACCACGTGCATTTGGGGATCGCCGTCGCTTTGGACAAGGGCTTGGTCGTTCCGGTCATCCGCCATGCGGACCGGTACTCCGTACTGGATCTGTCGCGCCAAATCAAGGCGCTGGCGCAGCAAGCGAGAAACGGCCAGCTCGGAAGCGACGCCCTTCAAGGCTCGACGTTTACGATCACGAACCTCGGCGCTTACGGCATCGATTATTTTACGCCGATTCTGAACACGCCCGAAGCGGGCATTCTCGGCGTCGGCTCCGTGGCGGAGATGCCGGTCTACAAGGGTGACAGCTTGCAGCGCCGGAGTCTGCTGCCGCTTAGCCTGACCTTCGACCACCGGGTATTGGACGGCGCGCCGGCCGCCGAGTTCCTGAGTGCGGTGAAGGACGCGCTGGAAGACCCGTACCGGCTTGTTTTGTAGGGGAGGAGACGGCATACCATGGAGACGATAGCCATTATCGGAGGAGGCCCTGCGGGGTATGTGGCGGCGATTGCCGCCGCCGGGCAGGGCAAGCACGTGACCTTGATCGAACAGAAGGAACTGGGAGGAACGTGCCTGAACGAAGGCTGCATGCCGACCAAATCGCTGCTGGAAAGCGCGGATACGCTGGATAAAGTCAAGCACGCCGGCCGGTTCGGCGTAGTGCTGCCCACGGACCGGGTCGAGGTCGATTGGAACGCGGTGCAGAGCTATAAGAACGGGATTGTGAGCAAGCTGGTGCAGGGCATCGGCTATTTGATGAAAAAAAATAAAATAAAAGTGCTGCGGGGACAGGCAAGCTTTGTCACGGACCGTAAGCTGCAAGTCTCGCAGGGAGACAAACATGAGGCCGTGGAAGCGGACCGCTTCATTATCGCCGCAGGCTCGGAGCCCGTCGCTCTGCCCTTTGCCCCCTTCGACGGGGAATGGATCATTCACAGCGGCCAGGCAATGTCGCTGTCTGCGGTTCCGGCTTCCCTGCTGATTATCGGCGGCGGCGTCATCGGCTGCGAGTTTGCAAGCATCTACAGCCGTCTCGGAAGCCGGGTGACTGTGGTCGAGATGGCCGACCAGCTGCTACCGGGCGAAGACGCGGACACGGCGGCCGTCCTGCAGCGGGAGCTGGAGAAAGCGGGCGTGAAGGTGTATACGTCCACTTCCGTGAAGCGGCTGCAGCCGGAGGAGAAGCTGGCGATTTTCGAAACCGAGAGCCGGGTCTTCGAAGGCACCGCCGACCGCGTGCTTGTCGCGATCGGGAGGAAACCGCGAACGGACGGGCTCGGCCTGGAAAACGCGGGGGTCCGGTATACGAAGCAGGGGATCGAAGTCAACGCGCATATGCAGACCAGCGTTCCCCATATTTATGCCTGCGGCGACGTTATCGGCGGCGTTCAGCTTGCGCATGTCGCTTTTCACGAGGGCACCGTCGCTGCGCTGCATGCTTCCGGAGCCGAGGCGAAGGTCAATTACCGGGCGGTTCCGCGCTGCATCTACACCTCCCCGGAAATCGCCGGGGTAGGCTTGACCGAGAAGCAGGCCAGAGAACGGTACGGCGACATTCGCGTCGGGGAATTTCCGTTCGCGGCTAACGGCAAGGCGCTGATTCTGGACGAACCGGTCGGCCGAGTGAAGGTGCTGACGGAGCCGCAATACCATGAAATTGTCGGCATTTCCATCGTCGGTCCGAAAGCGACGGAACTGATCGGCCAAGGCGCGGTTCTGCTGCACACCGAGATGACCGCCGATATGATGGAGCATTTTATCGCCGCCCATCCGACGTTGTCCGAAGCGGTTCACGAAGCGATTTTGGGCGCCATCGGCCACGCGGTACATGTTTAAGGAGGTCCACCGATGAAAGCAGCATTTTGGCATGGCATTCGCGATGTGCGTACGGAGGAAACGCCGGAACCGCCGGTCCGGCCGGGCATGGTCAACATTCGGGTCGAGTGGTGCGGCATCTGCGGAACGGATTTGCACGAGTATTTGGCCGGGCCGATCTTCATTCCCGATCAGCCCCATCCACTGACGAACGAACGGGCCCCGGTCATTCTGGGGCACGAGTTTGCCGGCGAAGTCGTCGCGGTCGGTCCGGGCGTGACGAAGGTGAAAATCGGGGACCGGGTAACGGTCGAGCCGATTCTCGCGTGCGGGACGTGCCTTCCTTGCCGGCAAGGTTTATACAACGTGTGCGATGCGCTAGGGTTCCACGGACTGAGCGGGGGCGGAGGCGGATTCAGCGAGATCACCTCGGTGAAAGAGAGCATGGTTCATAAGCTCCCGGGTACCATGACCTACGAGCAAGGCGCCATGGTGGAGCCCGCGGCCGTCGCCGTTCATGCCGTCCGGCAAAGCAGGCTTAAGGCCGGCGACACCTGCGTCGTCTACGGAGCGGGCCCTATCGGCCTGCTCGTTATCCAAGCCGCCCGCGCGGCAGGCGCGAGCCGGATTATTGCCGTCGAAATTTCCGAAGCCAGACAACGAACGGCGCTCGCGCTGGGCGCTCATCACGTCATCCACCCGTTAGAGGACAATGCGGTCGAAGCGGTGCACCGGCTCGTTCCCGGCGGCGTCGACGTCAGCTTCGAAGTCACCGGCATCGAAGTCTGCCTGAACGATGCGATCCGCAGTACGAAAACGGACGGTCAGACGGTCATTGTAAGCATCTGGGAAAAACCGGCGTCGATCGCTCCGAATACTCTCGTGCTGAAAGAGCGGGAGCTGAAAGGCGTGCTCGCGTACCGCAATATTTTCCCGGCCGTCATCTCGCTTATCTCGGAAGGGCGGCTGCGGGTGGATGAATTAATTACGAAGAAGATCCGGCTGGACCGTTTGGTCCCGGACGGCTTCGAGGAGCTGGTCGGCAGCAAGGAACAGATCAAAATTCTTGTCTCTCCCAAGCCCTGACGCTTATCCGTGCGGCGGATCTGAGACCGAGGTTTGATTGTAAGCGCTATCTTAATCGTTTATAATCAAAGTGACACGTTTCACGCTCGTACAGCCCTAGGCGGACTTTGAATTATATCGAACAATATACATTCAGGGGAGAGGGTCTTATGCTTGAAACCGCATTGAGTTTAAACATATGGGAGCGTTTCGTCAACGAAGGCGTTCTGGATGCGTCCCGGCTGAACAAACGAATCGTGGAATCCTGGTACCGTTCCCGGGATGCGCGCGTCAATCCTCATCTGGATAAAGGCCGCCTTGTTTTAACCAATGACCGGTTTCATTCCCAGAAAAAAAAGAACGCCCTGCTTCGGGATATGGCGCAGCCGCATCTGGAGCGCATGAACGGCTTCATCGACGACCTGGGCATGATCGCGCTTCTCATTGACCCGGAAGGCTACGTGCTGTCGATGACCGGGAACCTCCATGTCCGTCAAGAAGCGGGAAAAATCAACTTTGTCGAAGGCGTCCGCTGGACGGAGGGCGAGGTCGGCACGAATGCCATCGGCACCGCCCTGTTGGCCGGAGAGCCTCTCATGGTGACGGGGTCGGAGCATTATTCGATCGCTTCCCACCGCTGGAGCTGCTCGGCGGCTCCGATCCGCGGCGACGACGGCCAGATCATCGGCGTGCTCGATGTTTCCTGCCCGGTAGACCGCGCCCATCCTTATATGCTCGGCATGGTCACTTCGGTTGCGTATGCGATTGAACGCGATCTCAGCATACGGCTGCACAAGGACGAGATGGAGCTCGTCCGGCAAACCGCCGACCGGCTGGAAACCGATCAGCCTGTGGTCGTTTGCAGCAGTAAACAGACGCTCGTCTGCGCCAGCAGGGCGATCCGGCGGCGCATTCCGGCCTGGGCCGGCTTGAAAGCCGACGAACTGGCCGGGTTCGGGCTAGAGACACGGATAACCGTTCCGGTCCTGTCGGATTCGCACGGGGGGCTGATCGGCACCTGTGTCTATTTGCAAGAGACACCGTCAGCCGCCTCCAAACCGGTATATTTTCCGCAGTCGGTTGTGGGGAGAACGGTGGCGGAATCCTTTATCTTTCAAGGGGAGATGGGCACAAGCACGGCATTCGGGCAAACGCTCGATGACATGAAGCGGGTCGCTCCTACGGACGCCAGCGTCTGTATTCTGGGGGAGACCGGGACGGGCAAGGAGCTGATCGCCCAAGCGATCCACGAGAACAGCCCCCGCCGGACGGGGCCGTTCTTGGCCGTCAACTGCGGCGCGATCCCTAAGGAGCTGATGGAAAGCGAGCTGTTCGGCTATGCGGAAGGGGCTTTCACCGGAGCCCGGCGGAACGGATACAAAGGGAAGTTCGAGCAGGCGAACGGCGGAACGATTTTTCTCGATGAGATCGGGGAAATTCCGCTTTCCATGCAGGCGGCGCTGCTGCGGGTACTGCAGGAACGGAAAGTGACGCCTGTCGGGGGAACGCAGGAGGTCCCGCTCGATTTTCGGATGATTACGGCGACCCACCGCGATCTGCGGCAACTGGTGCAGGAAGGAAAATTTCGCGAGGATCTGTACTACCGGCTTCACGTGTATCCGGTCAAGGCGCCGCCGCTGCGCGAAAGAAAAGAAGATATTCCGCATCTTGTCCGCTTTTATTGCAGCCGGAAGGCTTGGGCGATATCGCTTCCGCAGCGCTTTTTCGACCGGTTAATGCAGTATGATTGGCCGGGTAATATCCGGGAGCTGATGAACGTCCTGGAACGGCTGCATATTACGACGCAGGGAGCGGATGCCGATCCGTGCGAAGCGTTGAGCCGGTTCGACGGCTTCCGTCCGCAGCCGGCTCTGCCGGACTCGATCCCAGACCCGCCAATGGCGCTGTCGCTGCGCGAGCAGGTCCAGATGGAGCAAATGACCGAAGCGCTGCAGCGGACCAAGGGCAACGTCACCGCAGCGGCCCAAATGCTGGGTGTTCCCCGGAGCACCTTTTACAAACGGCTGCAAAAATTCAATAAATAGCTGCGCCCGCAAATGCGAGGCGGTCTCCCACGAAGGAATGAAGCTTGGTGTGAGGCCGCTTTTCGTTTTGCGGCTGTACTTTTTCGCGGCGAAACAAATACGGTAATCTCTGCGTCTAGCACATAACAAACCTTTGATATCAAAAGGAGTCACCATGATTAGAAAAATAGGTTTTTCGCTGTTGGCTGCCGGCTGCTGTTTATGGCAGGCCAGCCGTCTTCTTATGCTGCCGCGGGAGCGCCATCCACTCCGACCGTGAAGGCCCCGGGCTTTCCCGTAACGGTGAACGGATCGGTCGTCGATAACAAACACAGCTTGTATCCGCTGCTGCTGTACCGCGATATTACGTATTTTCCGATGACGTGGAATTATACCCGGGCGCTCGGCATGACCACCGCTTGGGACCCGGTGAACGGACTTGCGATCGGGAAGCAGGAATCCTGCGAGCCTGTCGTCCGTCAGGACCTGACCTCTCAGGAGAACAGCGATAAAGGGATGAAGGCAACGCTCGTGCCTTTTCCGGTCAGTGTGAACGGCAAGTCGATCTCCAATGCAGAGGAGCAATACCCGCTCTTGCTTTTCCGAAACATTGTTTATTTTCCGATGACCTGGAACTATACCCATGATGCGTTCGGCTGGACGACGAGCTGGGACGCGACGAACGGCTTCGGTGTGCAAGCCTGCGAAAAAGTACCGGGCGCCGATGCCCGGCAAACCGCTGCGCTGAACCTTGCGAACGGCGGACAATTGGCCGTGCCGGGCGATTGGATCTATATGAACCCGGCGAACAAATACTATGGACCGAACAGTCTTGTCAAGATGAAGCTGGACGGCAGCGGGAAGCAGACGTTGTCGGAGGACAATGCGCTATCCATCAACGTCGTGGATGACTGGATTTATTATACGGCCCGTGATAAGGCGGCCGATAAAAACCTGGGCATTTTCAAAATGAAAACCGACGGCTCGCAGCGGACGCAGATCAGTTCGGCAGGGGCTTATTCCGTTTGGGTCCGGGATGGCTGGATTTATTACACTGCCGGCAACGGCTTGACGATCAACGGTATCCACAAGATGAAGACCGACGGGTCGGAGGATACGGTTATCGTCTCGGGAGAGGTCGGGGGCCGTTTTTACCTTGACGGGGACCTGATGTATTTCATGATGCCGGACAAGGAGCATGCGCCGGACAGCCTGTTCCAGATCAAAACCGACGGCGCCGGCAAGAAGAAGCTGCAGGATGAAGTGAATGCTGTAGCGGTCGTCGACGGTTGGGTTTATTATGCAACCGTCAGCGCGGGAAAGACTGGGATTTACAAGATGAGCGCGGACGGCACGGTGAACATTCCTCTGTACTCATCGGATCAACCGTTGAACGGCTTCCAATATCGGGACGGCTGGATTTACTTTATCCGCGGTTCCTTCGGAATCATGGGCTCGGCATCAATCGAGAAAATCCGCATCGACGGCACCGGACATACCGCTCTGGGCAACGCACGCGCTACCTCGCTGTATTTTGCAGGCGGTGATCTGTACTATCCGTCCGCTTTCGATGGGGATAACGAGCTTCGCAAGCTGGAGCCCGGCAAGTAACCCATACTCTCCTTAGGAGAAAAATAAAACCTCCACGATCACGTTTTGCCGTGATTTTGGAGGTTTTATCGTTCTTCCGCGCTTACTTATACTTCTTCCAGTCCATGCCGCTGTTGTTCAGCAAATATTCGAAGTTGTTGTCCAGCCGCTTCTGCTCGGCCTTGCGGGCCGCTTCCGCCTGCTTTCTGGCTTCTTCGCGCTGAATCTCGGCTTCGGCCTTCATTTGATCCGCTTGCGCTTTCAGCTTGCTCACGACGTCCGGATTCAATAAATCCTTCAGCGTGGCCGGTTTGTCTTGGGAAGCGGCGCTTGGAGGAGCCGCCGGCTTGTTTTTCTTCGCCATGGCACTCACCTTTCGCGTTAATTTTCAAACAAATACAGCTTGCCGTTCTCCGGCGTACCGAATTTCGGTCCCCGGAAGCCGCGCGCAAGCAGTGCTTTTCTCATCGTCATCATCAAGGCGGCATGGCTGACGATGAGCACGTTCCCGTCGCCCTGCCGGAAAATCTCGTCCAGAACGGCGTCGGCCCGTTTTCGGATATCGGCCATGCTTTCGGGCATCGACCGGGGAGCCGTAAACCACGAGGTTTTGATCAGAATCGCCCATACCATGAGCGGCAGCCGTACCTTCGTCCGGAACGAGGGAGGCGGAACCTCGCGCAGCGTTTTCCATTGCGTAATCTCGCCTTCATAAATGTGCTCGGCCGTACGGACCGCTCTAGACATATCGCTGGCATAACAGCGGTTCCATTCGATGCCGCCCAGGTTGGTCCGGCCGAGCTCGATGTCGGATTCATCATACTCGGCGAACCATTGATCGAGTTCTCTGGCCGAGATCAGAAATTGCGACGGATAATCCTTTTTAACTTTATAATGCCGAACCAAACCGACTTTCATTTCTGCTACCATCCTTGCGTGTAGAAGTACGTCTCTTTATCATACCTCGGGATTGACTGGATGTTAAAGGGTCAGTTTGCCTATATCGATTTTTTCGGCTGCTGCGGCCGTATCGGTCACCGGCTGGCGACCGGGGGCAGCGGCTTTCCGCTGCGGATCAGGCGGACTCCGTCCTTACAGACGCCGTAACGCTCCCAGGGACAGGTCGAGCACAGCAGGCCGATGTCGTTCGGACGCATGGTCGTGGAGACGGCGGCACAGATGTCCGCCCACGTCATCGCGGCGCCGGTACGCAGCCCAAGCTTATCCAGCACGCGGGCGTCCCGGTCGTATACGCTGTGGCCATCGCAATGCGGGGGCTGGTCCTTCGGAAACGCGCTGCAAATGTCATCGGGTCCTTCGACAAGCTCGATACGGGTGTCCGGATGCTTCCGGAGCGTTTCGTATACGACCGTCATATTGTCGCAAAACGATTCGGAGTACCCCATTCCACGGTACCCGAGCAGGCAAAGCAAATGATGGCCGCGGAGCCGGATGTTGTTCATAGGGCTTCTCTCCATTCCTGCATAGCCATGCGGAATATTGTTAACTGATTATATCATATTCAGGTTAACGAATCATCTATGCCATCCGACGGCAAAAAACCGGCGGAAGAGTCGATCCTCCTGCCGGTTCCTCTGACGGACGGGCTATAGAACATGCTTTAATTTGTCCGGATTAAGGACGATATAAATGCCATGGACCCGGTCCTCCCGGATATGGAACGAAATGACATTCACCGGCTGCTTGCCGGAATAACAAATAATGCCCGGCTGGCCGTTAACGCCCGCCAAGCGATAGGAGAACGCCTCGGGCAGCTTGGCCATGAGCCCTTCGAAGAAACGCGAGATGCGTTCCGCGCTTTGCACGGGACGTATAGCCGCGGTAACTTTGCCGCCTCCGTCGGAGTACAGCACCGCATCCGCAGACAAAATATCCATCAATTTCCCGACATTGCCCGTGGTCAACGCTTGGACGAACCGTTCGATCAGGTCGCCTGCTTGTTCCTGCGAAGGATACGAACCGCGGCGGGGCGGCGCCGCATTGGACGGCTGTCTGTCTCCGGGATCGGGCAAGCCGCTGACGGCCCGCTTCGCGCGGTGGAAGATTTGCCGGCAGTTCGTGCTGCTTTTGCCGACAATATCGGCGATTTCGTCATATTCGTACTGCAGCACCTCGCGCAGCAGAAACACCGCCCGCTCCGTCCACGAGAGCTGCTGCAGCAAGAGCAGATAAGCGGTGGAGAGCGATTCCTTTTGCAAGTAGAAATGGGACGGCTCGCCGTCCTGTCCCCTGTCCGCGATTAGCGGCTCCGGCAGCCAAGGACCGACGTAAACCTCACGCTGCCTGCTGGCCGAGCGAAGCCGGTCGATGCAGCGGTGCGTGACCAGCTTGCACAGGTAGGACTTTATATTTTGCACGTGATCCAGCTTCGTTTCGTTCACATACAGGAATGCCTCCTGCACGATGTCCTCCGCATCCATCACGCTTCCTAGCATGCGGTAGGCAAGGGAAAATAACAGGGGCTTATAGGAAACGTACAGCTCCCCGGCCGATTCGGCTGGCTTCATGTCTAAGCGCTCCCTTCAAATGTCGTGTGGCGGTTGTTCTTCGCGCGGCCGGTTCAGCTCAGCAAGCACTCGCTGTGCGGCCCTTCTGGCGCTTGCCGCCGCAGCATCCGCCAGCATCTCCCCGTGACTTGCCCAGTCCCCGGCTACGTAAAGCCCTGGAATGTCCGGTACGGCCGGACCCGGGAAACGATTCGTGCGCCCCAGGTGCATATAGTCGTGGACGACCGGCATATTGGGCAAATACTGCCGCACTGCGACCTCCTGCTCCCAACCCGGATGGAGAAGGCTCATCGTTTGCTCCAGCAGGCGTTCGTCTGCCTTGGGATCGCTCTCGCCGGGGCCGTTATATTTGACCAAATGTACGACTATTGTATCATGCTTGCTTAGCTTCGCGCCTGCCGAATGATTGCTGAAGAACACGGGCTGATCCAGCCCGATAGCGATATCTCGGCCGAGGACGGGAAGCCGCTTCAGCCCGAGGTCCAGACAAGCGGCCATCGAAGGCCGGGCTTCCTTCTTCCATTGATACAGCGAGGTATGCTCCGCGTTCTGCATCAACCGGCAGGTGTCCGCCGGCGGCAGCGTACTGATCACTTGCGCAAGCTCGAACGCTTCGCCGTCCGCACAGATAACCCGGCTTACGGCTCCGCCCGTCTGCTCGATGGCGCGTACTGCTTTGCCGCACATCGCGCGAACGCCGGCGGCCGCGCCTATCTTTTCCAAGCGGTCGACGATCGTCTGCCATCCCCCGTTCAAGTACAGCACGCCGTCTTTCAGCGAGCGCCGCACCTGCCTGAGCACCGGTCCGGCCCATTGCCGGTCGGGGTCTAAGGTGTAGGTGGCCGTCCGGCATAGGGCGTAAAAAATATGCCGAACCATCGGATCGCGGACTTCCTTCTCGGCCCAATCCCGGAGGCTGACAGCTTCCGGCGTGTCCGGTTCGGTCCGGCTCAGCTTCAGCAGAAGCCGTACCAGTTCGCCTTTGCCGGACCATGAGAGCAGGCGGGAGGCGAGCAGCTTGACCGGGCTCGCGGGCATGGGGAAGACCCGATTGCTCCAAATGGCGGATATCTGGGAAGAGGGAGGGCCTCCCTCAAGCGGTACGCCCCATTCCCGAAGCAAGGCATACAGCTCCCCGCTGCGGTACAGCGCGTGGCTTCCGAGATTCAACAGCACGCCGTTCTTGTCGACCGTTCTCGCCCGTCCGCCCATCCGGTCCGATTTTTCCAGAAGGACGACCGATTTGCCCGCCCGCGCTAGCTCGATGGCGGCGATCCATCCCGCTAGTCCCCCGCCGATCACGGCAGCGTCGAATGCTTTTCGATCCATGGTATTTCCTCCTTTGAGTTCGTTGCTACTAGTTATGGCGAACAAGGCGAGCGGTTTGTGACAAGAACCGGATGCCGGCGAAAAAATTATTTTTCCAGTTAGAGAAAGATTTCCAATTCCGCGGCGTCATACATAGTGTAACTGCCGCAAAAGGCAGATGCTGCGCAGCGAACCTTTTGGGACAGGGAGGGCCAGGATGGACAATGACATCGAAATCGTTGAGCGGATTCTGAATGGAGACAAACAGGCGTTCGCTCAAATTATCGATAAATACAAGGGAAGGGTATTTGCCCTGCTCCGGCGCATGCTGGGTCATTCGCCGGATACGCAGGACATTGCCCAAGAGGTGTTCATTAAGGCGTATAATCATTTGAACGAGTATACGCCGGGGCACAGTTTTTCCGCGTGGCTGTACCGGATCGCAGCCAACCGCTGTATTGACGAGCTCCGCAAGCGCAAGCGCAGACCCGACATCACCGGCTTCGACGCCGAGTTCATGCAGGGAGAAACTCCGGAAACCGCCTATCTGGAAAAGGAACGGAGACAGGCGTTGGAGCAGCGGATTATGGAGCTCGATCAGAGCCAGCGCACGGTGTTTGTGATGAGATATATGCAACATTTAAGCTATCAGGAAATCGCGGAACGGCTTTCGGTTCCCATAAGCACGGTGCAGATGCGTCTGTACCGCGTCAGGCAGAAGCTGCGGGAGAGCATGTCCAATTCCGGAGTAGAGGGGGAGTTCATCTATGAAGTGCGTCAGAGCTAATCGGCTGGCCGCGGAACTGAACCAAGACCTTTCTCCGTTTGAAGCCAGGCAGTGGGAACGTCATTTGGAGAGCTGCGCCGATTGCCGGAACGAAATGGAACGGCTGCTGGTTTCGCTGGACGACTTTGATCCGGCGCTCGAAGAAGTGCAGCCTGACGATGGATTTACCCAGGCCATATTGGACCGCTTGGACCCTTACGTGCCGGGCGAGTTGCCGCAAGCGGCCGAAGCGCCGGACTCCGCACCCAAACGTATTGATTGGAAAAAGAGGAGTGTGGACATTTTGAAAAAAGTAACCATTGTTGTGGCCGGATTGGCCGTAGCCATATCGCTAGGCACCTTCGTATCGCCGACGTTCGCGGATTATGTGAAAAGCATTTTCAGCAGCAGCAAAGACGTGGATCAAGGGATCAAGGAGGCTGTCAAGCAAGGCTTCGCAAAGCAATTGGATCTCAACGTCACGGATCAGGGCGTCACGCTTAGGATCAAAGAGGTATTGGCAGATACGCTGCGTATTGCGGTCATGTGCGAAGCGATAGACCAGAACGGCAACAAAATTGATTTCGATTTGTTAAAGCCGGGAGAACGGAAAAACAGATTGCAAGAATTCGTCCTTAAGGACAAGAATGGAAAGCCTCTCTTCAAGCCCGAGGAAGGGGGATGGACGATGCGGAAAGAAGGCGAGTATATCATGATTCGCCAGGAATTGACCGAGCTGACCGCCACCGGAAGAGAGCTGCCCGACGAACTGACCGCCGAGGTGCATTGGGCGAAGCTCGACGGCAAAGAAGGAAGCTGGAAGCTGACGGTTCCGATCGATATGGCCGAAGCGAAGCGGGCGACGAAATCGGTAGCGGTCAACCAGCAGTATACGTCGCCGCAAGGGCTGAAGATCGACTTCAAGAAGGTCGATTTCGCGCCTAGCGCCACGCTGCTGTCGCTGGAGACCCAGCTCACTCCCGAGGTACGCGAGCGGCAGAAGCAGATCATGAAGCAGAACGGTCTGTCAGAAGAGATGATCCCGGGCCCAGAAGGGTTCCAGGCTTTCCAGCTCGGCCGTGCCACTCAGGAATACAAAGTGGCTTACGAGCTTGTCGACGAACAAGGGAAGGTCGTAGCGGCGCAAGACGACGGCTTGATGCTTGATAAAGACTTGAGCATCGAGAAAAACACGATTGTGAACGGGGTTTCAGGCATGGGAAAGGACGGGGTCATGCAATTGTGGCATACGTTTGTGCCGATGAGTAGTGACCGGAAGCTCACGTTCAGGCTGCACTCCATTTACACCAATGAGCTGTCCGATTTCAGTGCGAAGCTAACGCCCGCCCAGTTAAGGCAAAAGCCGATTAAGGCAGAGGACCAAGGAAACCGGCTCACCTTCAGCAACTTTGTCATGAAGACGGACCCTGCGGAAGCAAAAGTCGGGAATCAGAACGTTAGCGGTACAGGGGGCATAATCGAGGTTCAAGCGGAGCTGGCCAAGGACGTCGTCGGGCTGAGTCTATGGCAGGTGAAGGACGAGACCGGCAAGGAGTACGAGGCACGGCTGGAAAGAACGTCAACCCGCAACGCAGACGGCACGGTCAGCCAGCAGGGCGTGCTGGTGATCCCGCAGTTGGAGAAGGAGCCGAAGGAGTTGACGGTCACGTATAAGGCCGTGCAAAAGCAGCACCGCGATGTGAAGTGGGAAGCGCCGATCGTCGCAAAACCTTAACTTGGTAAATTGCCAAGACAAAGCTATACACAAGCTCGCCCCCGGTTCGGCCGGGAGCGGGCTTTTTGACGTTTGTCATGCGTTCGGGCTGCTTGGGAGGGGGCGATGAAAATAAAACGTTAGATTTTTAACAGATAAGGCGTTAAGGATAATGAGTCGAATATGAAGGGGGAATCCGTGTTGAGACGATTCGCTGCAAAAACTGTAATCATGGCCGTGCTTGCGATTGCTCTGGCAATTCCTGGACAAGCTATGGCAGCTCGAACGCCGCCACCGCCGGAAGTTGTCACTTCATTTACCCCGTTTGATCCCAATTATAATTACCTCGAAAACGGTTCTGCCTACATAAGTTACAACGGGAATGGGAAGGCAAGTCTATGGGGGGAAAGCATTGCCACCCGTAGAGTGGATACGGTGGGGATCCAGTTGGTTTTACAGCGTTGGACGGGAAGTGAATGGATTGACGTATACACAGGGGAGAGAGCGGAGATGGGCAAGGCATCGCGCATGAATACCACCATCGACAATTTGTCCGTTTCGAGCGGCTATTACTATCGGGCGAAATCGTTCCATTGGATTACTTACGGTAGTACGAAGGAAGATGGTATTCGTTATTCCTCAACCCTGCTCATTCCGGAGTAAAAAACAAGCGAACAGGGGGAAGCTCCCACTTCAGCGTGTTGAGAAAGAGGTTTTTGATTGAAATAGAGAATACATACGGAGGTGGGGAATCTACTGTAGGAGCGATAGCGTTCGCCTTTGTCTGCGGGAAATATCCGCTGCTAAGCGGCTTCAATTAAAATTTCCTGCGGACAAGAGCGACCGGAAGTAGATACCCCACCCCCTCGTACACCTCTATTACCTTCATTCACCACTTTCAGAACAAGCTCACGGGATGCTCCCCTTGTTTGCTACTCACTGTAATGATGCTCCAACCTTCAAAATGTCCTCTTTGGCGATCGGTCCGGAAATATAGATTTTCATGCGGTCTTTCGTCAGCCATTCCAAGCTCGTTATGCTGCCATTACGATCCACGAATAAGACCGCCGGATGCTCACCCACAAAAACGTCGATAAATTCGCCTGAATCGCTATGAATATCGGTTTTGATTGCCCCCGTTTTTCCTTCGATTTTTCGTTGGCTAATCTTTAACAGCTCTCCATGTTCATCGAGGTATTCCAAGTAGGCATCATGGTACGTTCCGTCCGATTCCTTTGTTACGAATACGGCATCTAACCTGAATTGTTCAGGTACATAGGATGGAGTCAACAGAGGGAAGGCCAATTTACTTTTCGCTTCTTCCAAACTCGTTTTCTCGGGAGCGAAGCTGCTGCCAGGGCGATTCGAAGCGGGCAGCTTTTCTTCCGGAGGCGCAGTGGTTTTGGCGTGTGTAGATTCCCGAGCCGGCGGCGCCTCATAAAAAATCTCAATGATATTGCCCTGAACCTTTTTAAGCAGCGAGGCAATATTCGCGTAGGATGTAGGAAAATTGTCATTCATCAAAAAGTTGACGACCAGGGAGCAGGCCATAATCGCAGCCGTTAGCTTGATGCGTCGGACGAATAAATTACGGCGACCGATCTTTTTAAGCCTGTGCTGTACTTGCTGCCAGGAAGCCGCACCATTGGGGATTTCGATACGGGCATGGTGACGTTTCAACAATTCCTTCAGCTCGTGATCATCATGGTCAAAATGATTCATCTTGATCAACCCATTTTCTTGAGAAATAATAAAACAATTTCTTGCGCGCCCTTGTCAGGATTTGAGCGAGAGCTTGTTCCGATATCTGTAATTCTTGGGCGATCTCACGGTATGATTTCTCTTCGATATAGAACAAAAGCAGCACATGCCTGTATTTGAAATTCAATTGATTAAGGGCTTCGTGAAGCATTTCGTCACGGATTTTTTCTTCCACCTGAGCAGCCACTGTGCGTACTTCGGTTGGAGAAAAGTATTCACTGTCTTTAACGAGCTGCAGGTCGGATACATGCCGATATTTTTTATTTTTTTTAAAACAATCGTACGCGGTATTCCGGGCCACTTTTTTGAGCCAGGCCTTCATGTTTACCGTGTTTTCCAGCTTTGGCGCTTTTTCTATCACTTTTAAGAATGATTCTTGTACAACATCTTCGGCTAAGGCATGATCCCTGAACAAAAAGTATATGTCGTGATAGATCAGTTCCCGAAAAGAATGATAGATCAATTCTTGAGATGAGTTGTCCAGGTGATGGAAATGATTACGTAAGAAGGTGAGCCATTGCTCCATGTATATTCCTCCAACACCATTCTCTTGTATACACTTGTTTGAACGAGTATTTTATGTAATAAGTTTCTTGTTTTTGCAATTTTTTTCGTCAAATTTGTCCGGGATAGATCGTTATATGTAATGGAAAGCATGCGAGGATTCGCACGACGAACCTTATTCTAGGTTACGGGAGTTCGGGAAAATGAAAAAAACAGGCATTGTCCGACATTTGGATCATCTGGGACGCATTAATCTGCCGATTGAACTGCAACGAACGTTGAATATAGAATTTGGTGATGCCATTGAATTTTTTATTGACGACGAAAAAAATCAGGTGCTGATCCGGAAATACCGCACGGAGGAATGTGTCTTTTGTTCCTCCACCGAACAGCCTGTCTTTTTTCGCGGGCGTTTTATCTGTAGCGCCTGTTTAGAGGAGCTGGACGGGGAGAACGAATCGGTAACCGGAGCGAAACGAAAACGGAATAAGGATACGATGCTCCGCCTGGCCGAAGTAAAGGAACAGTACCCATCTGCTTCGCAAACGGAATGGGGGAACCTGATTGGCATATCGCAGGGCAGGGTCAGCCAGTTGCTCAAGCAATTGAAATAAGCTTCCCCATACGGGAAGCTCGTTTCAACACCCTTACGCCTACTCCGAACGTCGTCCGGCATCCAGCTCCGCCCGGCTGGATACGTAGGGCGCCGTCCGCGGCACGCACGGCAGCCGGATCGTCACCGACGTCCCCATGCCCAGCTTGCTGTAGATGCTTACGCCATATGGCTTGCCGTAATGCAGCTCGATCCGTTGGTGAACGTTGCGGATGCCGTACCCGGCTTCCTCGCCGTCGTCGAACTGCGAGATGCGCCGCAACGTGTCCGGCGTCATCCCGACACCGTCATCGATGATCCGGAACTCGATATCGTCGCCGATCCGGCGGCCGGCAACCCGGATATGCACCCGGTCGCCCGTCCAGGCATGCTTCAGCACATTTTCCAGAAACGGCTGCAGCACCAGCTTGACCATCTCGTAGCGCAGCAGCTCCGGATCGATCTCGAACAGAACGTCCAGACGGTCGGTATACTTCACCTTTTGAATATCGAGATACGCTTTGGCTTGCTCCAGCTCGTTCGCCACCGGAATAATGGTGCGCCCTTCGTTCAATGAAAGCCGGTAAAACAGCGCCAGATTGCTGACCATCCGGTGCAGCTGCTCCACTTGCCCGAACTTGGCCAGCAAGCTGATCGAGGACAGCGTATTGTATAGAAAATGAGGATTGATCTGGGCTTGCAGCGATTCCAGCTCGGCTTCTTTCTTCTTGATGCCGGCAACGTACACCTGTTGAATCAGCCCGTCGATATGCTCCGCCATCGCGTTGATGGATTGCGAGATCGTCGAGAACTCGTCTTTTCCCTTAAAGCGTATCCGCTTATGAAAGCTGCCGTGACGGAACGAATCAAGCACCCTCACAATGCGCGACACGCGCTTGGAGAAGTAGCGGGACAGGAAGCCGCCTACACCGAGAAAGAGCAGGAAGCTGGCCGAGCCGATGACGGCGGTCAGCACCTTCACTTTCTTCGCATCCTTCTCGACCCATTCCTTCGGGATGCTGGCTACCAACTTCCAGTCCAAGTCCTGGAACGGCTCGGTAATCGTCAAGTAATTGCTTTCCCCGACCTGGGCGATCCGGCCGGTCGTCCAGGCGCCCCGCTCGAATAAAATCTGTCCTTTCCCATCCTCGATCCGAACCGACGTGCCTTCCCCGAAGTCCGGAGAGACGGTCTCGAACATCTCCGTAAGCTTGACGGTTAGCCGCATGAAGCCGAAATCCAACTGGCGGCCGAAAGAAGCCGTATCCACAAGCCGCCGCAGGAGCGAAATATTGCCGAACTCGGCGTCCCGGTCGATCTGCTGCCACTGCATAGTCACTCCGTAACGCTCGGGAGGAAAATCCTTATACCACGAATTGTCGGCGATCCGCTTCAGGTACAGCAAGTTGTAGCTTTTGCCGGCATAGGTCAGCGGGTCCGAGTCGTTATAAAACGAGTAGATTTCAGGCAGCGTTTCGTTGCGCAAATAAACGACGAGCCAGATGCGGTGGTTCGTCGCCTTGATGACGCTATCGAACTTGGGCTCCAAATATTGCGTGACCGATTCGTAGCCGTAGTAGCCTTCATTCAATCTTCTCAGTCGGGAAGCGACCGTCTCGTCGTAGTAGATCATATCCGACAGGCGAACCGTATCCTTCATCCGGTATTCGATATTGTCCTTCATTTGGCGCAGCGCCGCCTGAACGTTCTCGCTCGTCTGCTTGCGGACCGAATCCACGAAGATCCAATTGGCCAAATAACCGAACAAGATCACGTGAACCAAGGTAAGCAGCATATAGGACAGCATCAGCTTGTACCCGAAGGGCATATACCGCGGTTCCGCTTCGGAAGCGGCTGCGTTGTTTCGCCGCGATTGGCGGAGGGTCGAGCGGATTCGACTATTGGCCATTGCGGAATTCCAGCGGAGTCATCCGGTACGTTTCTTTGAATTGCTTGCTGAAATAAGGCATATAGCGGTAGCCGACCCGATAAGCCACCTCGTAAATGCGCAGCTTCGGATCGCGCAGCAGCTCCCCGGCTTTTTCCATGCGCAGCGCGACCAGGTATTCGTGGAACGTCTGGCCCGTCGCTTCCTTGAACATTTGCCCGAGATAATTCGGCGAAAACGAGAATTGATCGGCCACTTCCTTCAGCGTAAGCGGCCGATCCAGTCCGCTGCGCATCATGCCGATAATTTCTTGAATCAGCTTCCCGTTCTTGCCCATCCCGTCCGCGGCCATAGCCGGGGATGGGGCGGGCTTGGCGCCGCCCGAAAGCATCTGCCGGACCTCATGCTCCGCTTCTTCGCGCTTGCGGGCGTCGTCCAGATCGCGCCGAATGCGCTCAAGCGATTGAATGAGCTCGTCCTCGTTCATCGGCTTCAGCACGTAGCTGTAAGCTTGCAAGGTCAGGGCTTCCTTCACATATTGAAAATCTCTGTAACCGCTGACAAAAACGATCCGCACGTCGTGGCATCGTTCCTTCACGCGTTTCGCCAGCTCAAGTCCGGACATGTTGGGCATATTGACGTCGGTGACCAGCACATCGATCTTCTGGGTCTCGATCAGCTCGCAAGCGGAGAACCCGTTCGTTACGGCACCCACAATCTCCATCCCGAGCGATTCCCAGGGAATAAACGTCTTCATTCCTTCCAGATCCAGCGTCTCATCGTCTGCGATCAGCACTTTGTACATGTCGGTCCTCCTCTGCCTCGGATCTTCGAACGAAATGGAAAAGCAGGTGCGCCGATAGCGCACCCTGCCTTGTCCGCATGAACTATTTCTTCTTCATTTTCTCTTCGTTTTCCTTCCAGCGTTTTGTCAAATAGTCGTTAAGCTTCTCGATGCCGAGCGTTTGCGCGTCTTTCTCGCCCTTGTCGATAATCTCGATCACTTCTTGCTCGCTTTTGGCGAGAATCGCTTGGGCGCGGACTTTCTTGTACAGTTCGATCCAGCGCTCACGAATGATCCCTTCCGGGCTATCCTGCGGCGGCTCGATCCCGCGCATCGCCGTCAAGTCCATATGCGTTTTCCAGGTAATGGCGTCCTGGTATTTCGTTTCCCAGGAACGCTTCTCTTCCGGCAAGGAGAGCTCGGCCTTCACTTTGATTTTGTCGTTGTACGTCGAGTTGCCGACGAATTGCAGGTCGTTCGTCGCGTTCATGTTCTTCGTGCGCTCTGCAGGCTCGCTGAAAAATTTGTCCGTCAAGTTCGGCAAGCCTTCGCTGTCCAGACCTTTCCAATACATGCCTTCCGGACCCCATACGATTTGACGCATGCCGTCCGGGCTGGTCATCCAGTCCAGCACCGCAAAAATTTTCTCGGGGTCCTTGGCCGTCGCCGTGATCGCGGCGGCGTTCCAGCCCAAGCGGTCGTAGTGGGCCACCATGATTTTGTTTTTGTCCAGCCCCGGCTTGTGGATCGGCCAGATCATGAAGTAGCCGGCATTCGGATCGGACTTGGAAAGCTCGGCGTCCGCTTTGGAAGCATAGTCGGTAGCGGTAATATCCGCGTACACGGCGACTCGGCCGGTGTTGAGCTTTTCGCGCACCTGATCGACCGTTTGCGTCAGCGCGTCCTGCGTCATCAGCTTCTCGCGGTGCAGCTTGTTGACGAAGACCATCGCTTCCTTGTACACCGGATCGGCGAAGAGCGACGTGAACTTGCCGTCCTTCGGCACGGCGCGCAGCGTTCCCGCGTAGCTCGCCGGATTGTTCTCGGCGAAGGCGGAGAACAGCAGGTCGACGCCCTTGCCTTCTTTGGCCTGGCCCGGCTCGAACGGGATAATGTTCGGATACTTCTCTTTGACGAGCTTCAGATAGTTGTACAGGTCGTCGGTCGTTTCCAGCTTCGGTTTGCCGAGCTCTTCGTAAATTTTCTTGTTTACAACGTAGCCGGCATTGCCTGTCGGCTTGTTCGTGTACCAGTTCGGGAACATGTACAGCTTGCCGTCTTTGGAGCGCAGCATGTTCAGGATTTCGTCGCCCGCCCATTTTTTCAGGTTCGGGTATTTGTCCAGATACGGGTCAAGCGGCACGAGGACGCCGTTCTCGCGCAGCCGCTCGAACTTGTCGCGGTCGCCCCAGATGACGTCGGGCAAGTCCTTGCTCACGATCATCGTGCTAAGCTTGGCTTCCGCGTTGCCGCCGGCGTTAATGGCGGTAATGTTGATTTTGTACTGCTCTTGTACGTGCTTGGAGAAGACGTCTTTGCCCCAAGGAGGCATCGTGTACCAGCCGTAGTTGCCGAAGAGCGTGAAGCTGACCGGCTCGCTGCCGATTTTCCACGGTTCCGATGACGAGGCGGCCGGCGTCTGTGTCCCGTTTGGCGCCGCCGCTTTGTTGTCGGCGGGAGCGCTGCCTCCGCCGGAGCATCCGGAGATCATCGTCCCCAGCGCCATGACGGCTGCCAGCGGACCCATTCCTTTTTTGACCCAATTGTTCATTGTCTGTATAGCCCCTTTCCCATTGTCATTTCAAGCTATGCTTAAAGCGGTGCGCTTTGAAGCCCGGACTATTCTTTCAGGGAACCGACCAGCACGCCCTTGACGAAATAGCGCTGCAAGAACGGATAGACGAGAATGATCGGAACCGTCGTGACCATCATGGTCGCCATCGTCAGCGACTTGGTCGTGTAGGATTGCCGCTTGGCGAGGAAGCTTTGGGCCGCCGAGTCCTGGGTCAGCTCGGAAGCGATATTGGAATCGAGCGTCTGCTTTAGCAGCGCCTGTACCGGCAGTAAGTCCTGATTGTTGATATAGATGGAAGCGACGAACCAGTCGTTCCAGTGGGCGATGGCCGTGAACAGCGAGAGCGTGGCGACGACCGGGCCGGACAACGGCAGCACGACGCGCAGGAACGTGCCCCAGTAGCCGCAGCCGTCAATCCGCGCCGCATCTTCGAGGCCGGCCGGAATTTGGCGGAAAAACGTCCGGAAGATGATCATGCTCCAGACGCTGATGATCGACGGAATGACGAATACCCAGAACGAATCGAACAGCCCGAGACCGCGAATCAGCAGGTAGGTCGGGATCAAACCGCCGCCGAAATAAAGCGTGATAATGCAGAAGGTCATGTAATAGCCCCGGCCGATCAGCTCCTTGCGGGACATGCCGTACGCAAAGATGGACGTCGCCGCGATCGTCAGAAAGGTACCGACGAGCGTACGGGCGATGGAAACGCCGAAGCCTTTCAATATTTTAACGTCCTTTAGCACAACTTGGTAATTTTCCAGCGTGAAAACTCTGGGCCAGAACGTGATGCCGCCGAGACTGGTATCCGAACCGAGGTTGAACGAGATGACCGCGGAGTTCCAGAACGGATAAAACGTTACGAAGGCCAGAAAGAGCAGCGCAATATGAATAACGATGCTAAAGACGCGGTCTTCCAATGCCAGCTTCATCAATACATCCTCCTTACCACAAGCTGTTGCCGGTTCGTCTCGCGAGATAGTTCGCAAGAGTCAGCAGGCCGACGCTGACGATGGCCTTAAACAAGCCGACGGCCGTCGCGAACGAATAGCGGTTTAACGTAATCCCCATCCGGTACACGTACGTGTCCAGAACCTCCGATACGTCGCGCAGCGCCGGGTTGACGCCCAGCAGCAGCAAGTCCTCGAAGCCCGCGTTCAGCAAGTTGCCGATAGCCAGAATGGAGAAGATCATCACGACCGGCAAAATGCATGGAAACGTTATCAAATAAGTCATGCGAAAACGGCTCGCCCCGTCGATGGCGGCGGATTCGTACAGATGAGGGTCGATGGAAGCGATTGCAGCCAAGTATACGATGGAGGCAAAGCCAATCTCTTTCCATACGTTCGTCGTGACGAGAATGGTCCAGAAATATTCCGTAACCGACAAGTAAGGAATCGGTTCGTCGATGACCCCGATTTTTTGGAGAAAAATGTTTACGCTTCCATTATCGGTCGAAAGCAGAGAGATCACAAAGTTAGCGACGATGACCCAAGACAGGAAATACGGCAAGTAGCTGACCGTTTGCACGACGCGCTTGAAGAACATATTTTTCACTTCGTTCAGCAGAATCGCGAGAATGATCGGTGCCGGAAAGCCGATGGCCAGCTTCAGGAAGCTGATGACGATGGTGTTTCGCATCACGACCCCAAGCTCGGGCGCTTGGAAGAAATCGACGAAATGCTTGAAGCCTGCCCACGGGCTGGCTGCGAATCCTTTAAACACCGAGTAATCCTGAAATGCGATGATCACGCCGTACATCGGGAAATAGCTGAAAATCAAAATCAAGACGAGCGCGGGCAGCACCATAAGCTGCAAATCCCATTGCTTGAGCCAGGCCGCGACCTTCGTCTTCCCCGGCTTTGCCGCCGGACGATCCTCAGGGACCGCTGCCGCGGTTTGTTTCAAAAGGACCACCCTTTCCTGTGTATTGTCGATCTGTCTTTATCTTAAAAGGGATACGATGCGCGCGGCTACTTGCCTAATCAATGAAATGTTATATAAATCAATGATCAGGAAGTATTTTCTTCCGTTATGAGAAGATTGGAGGGAATAGGTTAGCGGGAACAAAAAAACAGCGCTCTCCCCGGGAAAATGAATCGTCCCGCTGGAGAGCGCTCAATTGTCGGCTTATGTTTTTGTGCGATCTTACTTGCCGCCCGTAAACGTAATGCCTTTGATGAAGAAACGGTTGAAAAAGGCGTAGATGAGCAGCGCCGGCAGCGTGAACACCATCGACGCGGCCATGATATAGTTCCAGTAGCTGATGTATTGGCCTTTGAAGGTGTTGAGGCCGAGCGTCAGCGTGAACATCGACTTGTCGGAGACGAACATGAGCGGCTTCAGGAATTCGTTCCAGGCGCCCATGAACACGAAGATCATCTGCGCGGCGAGCGCCGGAACGGCCAGCGGCAGCGCGATGCGGAAGAAGATGCCGAAGCGGGTCAGCCCGTCGAGCTGCGACGCTTCCTCCAGCTCCTTCGGGAAGTTGATGAAGAACTGGCGCATCATGAACGTGAACGTCGCGTTCGCCATCATCGGCACCGTCAGCGCGGCGTACGAATTCAGCCATCCGAGCTCTTTCATGATCAAGTACGCGGGCACGATCGTGAGCTGGCCCGGAATCATCTGCACGCCCAGGATGATGAGGAACATCACTTTGTTGCCGATGAAGTCAATGCGCGCAAGCGCATACCCGGCCATCGAGTTGAACAAAATGTTGCAGACCGTTGCCACGACCGCGATCAGGGCGCTGTTGGACATCCAGCGGAGGAACAGCGGCTCGCGGACGAAAATATCGTAGTAATTTTGCAGCGTAAAATGCTTGGGAATAAAGTTGATGCCTCCGGCGACAATCTCTTCCAGCGTCTTGAACGAGGAGGAGAGCGCCCACAGGAACGGTACCATCGTCACCGCAGCATACAGGAACAGCATCGCGTAGATGACGTACTTGACCCATGGTTTCGGCTGTTTAACCATCGTCTCGGCCTCCTCAGTTCAGCTTCTCTTCGGCGAACAGCTTCCGCTGCAGCAGCGTCGCGATCATGATGACCAGAGCCAGCACGACGGCGAGGGCGGAGGCGTAACCGAAGTCCAAATTTTTGAATGCGTACTGGTAAATCAGCAGCGCCACGGTCAGGGTGGAGTTGTTCGGCCCCCCGGACCCCGCCGAGAAAATGTACGACTGGTCGAACAGCTGGAACGTTCCGATAATGCCCATGACGACGGTGAAGAAGGTCGCCGGCTTCAGCATCGGCAGCGTGATGGCGGTGAATCGTTTCCACGCGCCCGCGCCGTCCAGCATCGCCGACTCGTAGAGCGCATCCGGGATGTCCTGCAGCGCCGCGAGAAAGACGACCATGAAGAACGGCGCCGTCGACCAGATGTTCATCAGCATGATCCCCTTGAGCGCCACTGCGGGATCGCCGAGCCAGTTGTAGCCGGGCAGTCCGATCGCTTGCAGCGCCTGGTTGAGCAGCCCGTTGGAGTTATAGATCCACATGAAAATGAGCGTCAGTACGGCGGATGAGGTCACGGTCGGCATAAAGAAGACGATGCGGAAAAAATTCCGGAATTTCAGCTTCGCGTTCAAAATGGATGCGAGCCCGAGTGCCAGCGCCGTTTGCAGCGGCACGACGAAGAGGGCGAAGGAGGCGGTGTTTTTCAGCGCGATCCATGCCCGTTCGTCCTGCGCCATCCGTTCGAAGTTGCTGAAGCCGACAAACTTGTAGCTGACGTCGCCCAGCAGATTCACTTTATGAAACGACAGGAACAGCGAATAAAAGACGGGTAAAAACAAAAACGTGCCGATAACCAGCAGGGTAGGGAGCAAAAACAAATAGCCGGTTATCGTGCTTCTCAGCTTCCGCTTCCAAACCGAACGGCTTGCCATAGGGAAACCTCCCTTTCAAAAAGAGGCAGGGGAGCTGTGTCAGACTGAACAGGATGACGTCCCCCGCTTTTTAAGTGGATGAAGGGAGGGGCGGCCCCCTCCCGGTTCAGTTTCGTTACTTGCCGGCGGCAATCTCTTTGTTGGCGGTTTCCTGCGCTTTTTTCATCGCGTCTTCCAACGAGGATTTGCCCAGGAACGCGTCGAGGAACTGGTTGTTGAAATTGTTCATGACCGTCGGCAGCGTCGGTCCTGCCTGCCATGGCGTCGCATAAGCCGAGCCTGCAACCAGGGCGCCGCGCAGCGGGTCCTTGTCGTAGCCGAGCTCCTTCGCGACGGATTTGCGCGTCGGCAGGGCGAACCCTTTGCTGGTCCACGTTTTCATGCCTTCCTTGCCGGTCAGGTACGAAATCAGCTCCCAGGAAGCTTCTTTTTTCTTGGACGCCTTGTTCATGACGTAGGCGACCGTGAAGGCCATCGTGCCTTTCTTGCCGTTCACTGTCGGCAGCTCGGCCGTAGCGTATTGAAGATCTTTATAGTTGTTGTTCAGGAACGGAATCGCCCAGTTGCCTTCGAAGACGATGGACGCTTTGCCTTGGCCGAACATCTCGCCGCCCCAGCCTGCGCCGACTTCCTTCGGCTCGCCGGACGATTTGTCCTTGTTGTGCAGGTCGACGACGAGTTGCAGCCCTTTGAGCGCTTCCGGGGAAGCGAAGGCGGCGTTGCCTTTGTCGTCGGACACTTTGCCGCCGAACGCCTGCGCCATGTACATTTGCCGCGCCAGCTCGGGAGCGACGCCGAAGCCGAAGCGGACGGTTTTGCCGCCTTCGGTTTTGGTCAGCTTTTTCGCGGCGTCCTGCAGCTCTTCCCACGTGGTCGGCGGCTTGGTAATGCCCGCCTCTTCGAAATGCTTTTTGTTATAGAACATAGCCAGCGTGGAGGAGTCTTTCGGGAAGCCGTACGTTTTGCCGCCGACCTTGAACGCGTTCAGCAGCGGCTCTTCGAAGTCGGCCACGTCGAATTCAGGCTTCACGTAGCTGTCGAGCGGCTCGATGACGCCTTTCTCGATCATTGCCGGAGCTTCGAACGCATCCAGATAAAACACGTCGGGGCCTTCGCCGCCGATAAGCCGCGTCTTGATGACGTCCATGTACTGGTCGGCGATCACTTCGTATTTGACTTTAACGTTCGGATGCTTGCTTTCGAACTCTTGAATCGTCTGCTTAAGCAAATCCTGCTCCTCCGGCGACGATCCCCAGCCGGCGAGCGTTACGGTGACAGGCTCGCCGCTTTTCGGCGCATCGCCGGCCGGAGCCGGCTTGGCTTCTTCTTTGGCGCAGCCCGCCAGCACCATGCTGGAAGCCAGACCTACGGAGAGAATGACGGATAGCGACTTTTTCATTTCACAACATCCCCCTCAAATGGTTGAATAAGAACTTGATACCCCGTATGATTTTCCAATATGTCCACTTGATACGGCGCGTTGATGTCTCCGGTTCTGCTGACCCTTAAATGCAGCGTTCCTTGACCGATGCGCAGGTTCGTCACTTCCAGCTCGTTCATGCCGGGGAGCAGCAGCGGTCGCAGCTCGACCGTTGCGGTCAGCGCATTCGGACGGATGCCCAGCATCGTCTGCAGGAACGTCAGCGGCGTGCCGGCAGCCCATGCCTGCGGCGAGCAGGCGACCGGATAAGGCACGGGATGCCCAAGCTCATCCGTGTAGCCGCAGAACAGCTCCGGCAGTCTGGCATATTCGAAGCCTTCCGCCGCTTTCATCAGCCCCTGCATCACCTTCACCGCTTCGGTCTCGAAGCCGCCGAGGCTCAGTCCGAGCAGGCAGAGGGAGTTGTCGTGCGGCCACACGCTGCCGTTATGGTAGCTCATCGGGTTGTACCCGGAGGAGCCGGTGCTCATCGTGCGGATGCCGTAGCCGCCGAACATATCTTCCGCGACGAGCCGTGACGCGACGGCGCGGGCCCGCTCCGGCGACGCGATGCCGGACATCAGAATATGACCGGTGTTCGAGGTCACAGACTGCACCTGCCGTTTGTCCCGATCCAGCGCAATGGCGTAATACTGCTCGTCTTCCATCCAGTACGACTGCTCGAACCGTTCCCGGAGCACGGCCGCTTCCTGTTCCAGACGGTCGGCGTCGCCGCTGCGGCCGAGCGTGCGGAAGATCGGAGCGAGGCGCGTTTTCGCCTGGTACACGTATCCCTGCACTTCGACGAGCGCGATCGGCGCCTGGCCGTAATCCCCGCTGCGGTGAACGACGGAGTCGGCCGAATCCTTCCAGCCTTGGTTGGCAATGCCTTTGGAAGACTCCTGGAAGTATTCCACGAAGCCGTCGCCATCCCGGTCGCCGTAACGCTCGATCCAGGCGAGCGCTGCTTCGAGGTTCGGCATCAGCTGCTCGATCAGCGCCAGATCGTTCGTCCAGTGGTAATATTCCGCGGCCAGCATCAGGAAGAGCGGCGTCGCGTCAATCGTTCCGTAATACGGGGCGAATGGCACCATCCCGGCGCCAGCCAGCTCGCCGTATCGGATTTCGTGCATGATTTTGCCCGGCGTCTCGTCCTGCCAAGGATCTTCCTTCTGACCTTGGTAGGCGGCCATCGTGAGCAGGGTGCCTTTGGCTGCCTGCGGGTTCAGCGAAAGCATCTGCAGCGCGGCGATCAGGCTGTCGCGGCCGAACGGGACCGAATACCACGGAAGCCCGGCCACCGGGAACGATCCGTAGCCGACATCGGTCAGCAGCACGCGCAGGTCTTGCACCCCACGGTGGAACAGCTTGTCGAACGCGGCATTGTCGCTGCGGACGGCTGTCGATCCTGCGTTCCAGTCGCCATAGCTCGCTTCGAGCTTCGCCATCGCCACCTGCGGGTCGTAAAACCGGGGGCCTTCTCCGTTCACGAACGGCGCGACGAAGAACGTAATTTCCCGGCTCTCGCGGTGATCGAGACGAACCCGGAAGCCGACGGTATTCGTCGTCTCGTCGACTGAGCTTTCCTGCGGCTGCCAAGCGATGCGGGTTTCCCGGGCGACATGGTCCGCGCCGGCGTAGCCGATGGTCAGCCCGCCGTTCTGCCTCTGCGTTCCCGTCTTGTGGCCCGTCTCGCCGTGCTGGAAGCCGCGTACCGTGAACATATCCGCAAAATCGGCGTCGGCCAGCACCGAGAAGTCGAACTCGATCGGCTTCGGATAATAGCTGGTGAGGCGGAAGGTTTCATAAAGGCCGCCTTCGTAAATAAACCGCGTGCGCTCGATCTCGACGGATTCCCGCCACAGAATCAGCTCGCCGTCCTGCTCCATATGCGGATTCGTCAGCCGGATGACGGATATGTAGTTTGCATCCGCCGCAGAGGACAGCAGCACCGGCTTTTGGCCGTTGATGGCAATTTCCAGCCGGCTCAGAAAGCGGGTATCCTTGGTGTACAGCCCGAAGCCGGACGGATGACCTTGCGGAATATCGCCGTCCTTGTCGGAGTAGAGGAAGAGATCGTTTTCTTTGATGATTCGATAATCCAATGCGGTCACCTCACAGTATGAGAGTCATCCGAAACGTTTCGGAAAACCGATAAAAAAATATTTCTTCTTTGCAAAAGAAAGGAAAATTCTCTTTCCAAAACGTTTTGGATACGATATACTTGATTATATTGCAAGCTGAAAGCATTTACAACTGCTTTTTTTAGCAAACATTTTTTTACGGCTGCCAACAACATAAAAAATATAGATTCAAAACGTATCGGAGGAGAGAACATGGTTACGATTAAAGATATCGCCAAGGCGGCCGGCGTGTCCGTCACAACCGTATCGCGGGCGCTGAACGGGTATGACGACGTCAATGCGGTTACGCGCCAGAAGATCAAGGATATTGCGCAAGGGCTCGGGTACAGCCCGAATATGGCCGCCCGCTCGCTGATCTCGAAGAAAACGAAAACGCTCGGTCTGCTGCTGTCCAACGTGACGCGGGCCAGCTCGAAGGACAATATCGCCTTTGAAATTTTATGCGGCATGAACGACCGGGCGGGAGAGCTCGATTACGATCTCGTGCTGTTCAGCACGACGCCGCAAAAGCAAAAAATCAAATCGTACAAAACGCTGTGTCAGGAGCGCGGTGTGGACGGCGTCATTATTATGGGCATCCGCCTGGACGACGAGTACTTGAAGGAAGTCGTTTCGTCTCAAATTCCTTGCGTGCTCATCGACATTCCGCTGGAGGGGCCGAACGTCGGGTATGTGACCTCCGATAACGTCGGCGGTGCGAACCGTGCCGTCAGCTATTTGCTGGAAGCGGGCCACCGCAAAATCGGCGTCATCAACGGACATTCCCAGGCGGACGTCAGCGTGCAGCGGCTGACAGGGTACAAGCAGGCGCTGGAACGCTTCGGCATCCCGTTCGACGAGTCGCTCGTCATGGACGGCTCCTTTTCCGAAGCGGGGGCCAAAGAAGCGGTGTACAGGCTGCTGGCGCAGCAGCCGGACATCACGGCGCTGTTCTGCATCAGCGATCTGATGGCGCTCGGAGCTTTGCAGGCCGTCCGCGGGTTGGGGCTTCAAGTGCCGGGGCAAATTTCCGTCGTCGGCTTCGACAATATCGACGTGACGGCGTACTGCTCGCCGGCGCTCACGACCGTAAACCAGAACAAATATGAGATGGGATACCAAGCCGCCCAGATGCTGATCGATCTGCTTGAAGGCCGGAAGGTGAGCCACCGGCTCATGCTGGACACCGAGCTGATCGTGCGGGAGAGCGTGAGTCCGCGGTAAGGCAGGCGATTCTTCGCGCAATCAGATTGGGGGAGGCTCGACGGTTTAACCTTTTGGACAGGATCATGCGAGGGAAGATCGATGGCCCAATCTTCGCAGAATCGCGCGAACGAATCTCGATGGCCCAATCTTGGCGGGGGAGCCCATCCAAATTCCGACCAGGCCCCGCAGCAAATGCGCAATCGGCGAAGGTCCGCATCATTGGGTAGCCTCTGTTCGAGCATAGAGGAACTACGATGCGTAAAGAGGCGCTTTTGGCCCCGTCATCGAAGCGTAGCGGAACAAAAAGTGACCTAATCGTGTCGAAAAATGTTCGTGCTGCCTCGGGGGACGTGATTAGCACACCTCACATCCTCTATGGTCCGAGCAAACGGCTGATTGGCTGCGATAGCGCATCGCAGTTCCTCTAATTTTTCGGCGCTCCAGATAAATGCATGGCCCCCCAATGTTTGCGCAGCAGCACTAGCAACAGCAGAAGCAAAAGAACCTCCGAATCCACCGATATCGTGGAAACGGAGGTTCTTTTCATGCCTGAAGCCGGCTAGTGCTCATCCCTTATCCCTTGTCCCGTAGGTCATCCCACGAAATGGAAAATCCTTTTCGCCAGACCACGGTATTCAGCACGACCAGCAGCGCCATATACGCGTAGAGCCCGCCGGTTACGAACGTGCTGGCCAGATGCACGCCGGCGAAGAGAGCGAGGAGCAGCAGAAGCGGCAAGAAAATGAGGCCGTCATTCTGCTTTACCGCCTCGAAGGACTCCGAGAACGGCAGCGCCTTGCGGAAAGCTCGGAAGCAAATGACCGTGTACAGCAGCACGCTCAGAGCGACGACGATTAAATCCGGAACGATGCGCGCCCCGAACAGCGCAGTAAAAATAACACTCTCGATCAGGTACACGGGCATAAACAGCCTGACGAGGAACGCTTTGATCGTCCCCCGGAAAATAGGCGCCGGACTTGAGAGCGGCATCGTTTTGTACAGCCAGGCGCCCTTGTGCTTGCCGGAATAACGCAGCATCATGACGACGGTCGGAATGAGCAGCGCGCAGAAATAAATGTTCAGATACCACTTGCTCGCTGCGATCTCGCTGAAGGGCTGGGCCCGCAGCACGTTGAAAAAGAAAATAAACGGAAACACGATCGAGAAGCCCAACGAAGGATAGACCTTGAGCTTGAATTCCCTTTCGTTGCCCATCATCAGCGAGCCGAACCGGAAAAACGTACGCTCCTCCCGGCCGGAGCAAACGAATCTGGAAACCGCATCCAGCCATGAGCTGTGCTCCCTGCCTCTTTTCGCGCTGTTGTTCGCCAGCTTCTGCAAGCTGCGCTCAAAGAAGGGCACCAGTCCCGTGTAGATCAAAATCGAAACGATCGGCGTAACGAACGCCAGCAGCGTAAAGACGATGAAATGCGGGGCCGCCTGACCGTGCAGCAGCCATTCGAACGTTGCCCCGTACCACAGGGGAGGAATCAACGCCTGCCACCATTTTGGCTCGAATACGACCTGAAGCTGCATGAGGTCGAACGACCTGCCGATGAATTGATAGCCGACCGTTATCGCGATGGACAGGATGATTTGCACGTTATTGATCATGTCCTTCAGCTTTTCCCCGTCGAAAAACTTCAGAATCAGCATATACAAAAAGGCCGTCAAAACGACAATCAGCACGTCCGTCAATATGATTTCGATCACAAACAAGAGAAAAAACAACACGCCATGCTTGACCATGGCCGCAATCATCGGCGCAGCGCAGAGCGCTACGGTCAAAAAGAACAAATAAAGCAAAATATGCAGCGTCTTCGCCATGCCGATCGTCCGCCGGTTGACCGGCTTCGAGGCGATAATGTTCCGGTCCCGGATATCGAGCAGAACGGTAGAAAAGTCCGAAATCAAGGAAGTCATGACCAGGAACATCAGCAGGCCGAACACAAAGCTCATCTGGAACATATAGTTGTCGCCCATTACGACGAAGGGGACCATAATCAGACCCATCAAAGCATACAAGCCGAGAGACTTCACAAAGTTGTTCTGATCGTTCGTCTCGTGCCGGTTCTTTTTGGCGGACTGATTGAAAATGGTAGGCATCCGTCGTCCGTCCATCGTCAGCTTGATCTGCAAAATTTTGCGCATCAACGGGTAATCGACGCCCAGCCTCTCGAACAGAGGCCTGAACCGGTCCAGCACCTTAAGCGATACGAATTCCCTCATCGCCTACACCTCTTGCACGACGGAGACGAAACGTTCCGCAATTTCTTTATGCTCATGGAAGCCCGTCAGCCGGTTGAAAATCTCTTCGAGCGATCCTTCCCGGCTCTGCGCCTTCAGCTCGTCGAAGCTTCCGTCCGCCACGATTTCGCCGCCGTCCAGCAGCACGATGCGGTTGCTGATCTTTTCGACCACGTCCATAATGTGCGAGGAATAGAAGATCGTCTTGCCCTTCGCGGCCAGCTGCGCCAAAATTTCTTTCACCACCATGACGCTGTTGGCATCCAGACCGCTCAAGGGCTCGTCCAAAAACAAAATGTCCGGGTTGTGCAGCAGGCTGGAGATGAGCAGCACCTTTTGGCGCATGCCTTTGGAATACGAAACGATCCGCGCATTATACGCGTCCTCCAGCCCGAACAGGTCGATCAGCCGTTTGGCTTTCCATTCCGCCTGCTCGTCCTCCAGTCCGTACAGATTGCCGATAAAGGTCAAATATTCTTTCGCCGTCAGGGCATCGTACACCTCGGCCGTTTCGGGCACATATCCGATCCGCTGCTTATAGTCCACGCTGCCGTCCGAGATGTCCTTGCCGAAAATACGGATTTCTCCGGTGTAGCCCTCCACGAGGCCGAGCATCGTTTTGATCGTCGTGCTTTTTCCCGCGCCGTTCGGCCCGATATATCCGATGATTTGTCCCGGATATACGTCAAGATCGATTCCTCTGAGCACGTAGCGGTCCCCATACATCATTCGCAAGCCGCGAATGGACAGGATCGCTTCTCTTGCGGTTTCCATCGGCACACCTCTCATCCCTGGAACTCATTCCTCCATAAAAAAAGCATGGCCGCTTCCAGGCTTCGGCCGGTTCGGTCATGCACTCCCATTGTATGATACGGTCCGTTTCAAGTCAATGAAAGGGAAATCATTTTAAAATGTGCCTTTCCCCGTATTTACCTGCCCATCCCGGACGGGGAAGTTGGACATAGAATAAGGCATACCCGCAGGTTTGCATCGGGATTTGACTCAAGGCGGTGGTTTATTCGATGGATTGGGAATATCATCCTGTACGGTTTGCTGCGGATTACGCCCCCGAGCTGCCGTTAACCTATATGACGAACGGCGCATGGTCCGGCCACCGCCGTTTCGCTTACGATCTTGTGCGCTTTGCCAAGCCGCGTCTTATTGCGGAATTGGGCACGCTTTACGGCACTTCGTTTTTCGGCTTTTGCCAGGCGGTCAAGGACGGCAATTTGCCCTCCCGCTGCTTCGCGGTCGACACGTGGCAAGGCGATCCGCACACCGGCTATTATGGCGGCGACGCTATGTACGAGGCCGTCCAATCCGTGACGCTCCGGGAGTTTCCGGGCATCGGTTATCTGGTTCGCAGCCCTTTCGATCAGGCCCTGGCCGGTTTTCCCGACGGTTCGGTCGATCTGCTGCACATTGACGGCTACCATACGTATGATGCGGTGCTGCACGATTATACGACATGGTACCCGAAGCTGGCGGAGAACGGCATCGTCTTGTTTCACGATATCGTGGTCCGGCTGGGCGATTTCGGCGTGTATCGCTTGTGGGAGAAGCTCAGCGGCGAACATCCGCATCTTCAGTTCCCTCATTCCAACGGCCTCGGTGTCCTGTTCCCGAAGGGGTGCCCTCCGGCATTCCGTGCGGTGCTGGACCGTCAGGATGAGCTTATCGCGCATTATACCGGCGGAGTCTAACGAGTCGGCATCGGCATGATTACGAAGAATGGGAGGCGAGAAAAGATGTACGCAATCCCCGATCAAGTCTACAACAAGACCATCGATTGGGTGATGGACTGCACGGCCTTTGACCGAAGCCTCATGCCGGAATTTTACAAGACGATCTGTCCCGGGGAGACGCTTCATCTTGAGGCCCCTGGCGGATTCGATCCTCCGCGCTGGGGAAGCGAGTGTCATTTCGATCCGGCCTTCGTCGCCGTCGTCCCGAATGGACGCGTCATGACCGGGAACGGCTACGTGGTCACCCCGAACAACAAGCGGCTGCTCGATGTGGAGCTGTATTGCCCGGAGCATGAAGGAAGGCTGCTGCCGCCTCCGGTATATTTAGCGGAAACCGTGGCCACGTTGATCTGGGGATGGAATATGCCCGAGAAAGGCATCTTTACCCAAGCCGTGTACGGTCATTGGTTCTACGATATCTTGCCGCGCATTCATTTGCTCGAGCAAAGCGGCATCCCGATCGACAAGTACTTGATCGGTATGCTCCATCATCCGTTTCAGTACGAGTCTCTCCATATGCTCGGCTTTCCGATGCATAAGCTGATTCAGGTCGACCGAAGCGATTTTCACCTGATGGCCGATAAGCTGGTCGTGCCTGCAGTTCCCTTGATGGTAGGAAAAAGTCCGAGATGGGCATACCAGTTTCTCCGTCAACGGCTGGGAGAAGGGCGAGCCGTCGGGCAAGCCGGCGGCTATGAACGGATCTACGTCAGCCGGCAGGATGCTGCGGCGAGGTTCGTCATCAACGAGGATGAAGTGATGAGCGTGCTGAGCGAGAAAGGGTTTACGAAGATCGTTCCGACGCCGCTGACGATGCGGGATAAAATTGCGCTCTACTCCTCCGCCCGTGTGGTTGTCGCTCCGTTCGGCAGCAGCAATATCAACATCACCTTCTGTCCTCCCGGAGCGAAGCTTGTCGAGCTGTCGCCGCGTACGGTCATAGATAATTATTTTTGGAAAATATGCCGACATGCCGGCGTCGATTATTACGAGGTCGTGTGCGACATCGAATACCCGCCCAAGCCCGTGGTAGGCGCGGACAATATCGTCGTCGATATCGACAAGCTGCTGAACGTGCTCAAGCTGGTCGGGATCTGATCCGCCAGCGGCTAGCCGACCGTATCGCAATAGCGGAAAAAAGCATCCATGTCGCTCGACAACAGCAAGGGGACGGCCCGCTCGATTTTGTCCAGCGGCCAACTCCACCATTCAATGCGGAGCAAGCGTTGAATCGTCGCTTCGGGAAACCGGTACTTGATGACCTTAGCCGGGTTCCCCGCGACGATAGCGTAGGGAGGAACGTCCTTGCTGACGACGGCGCCCGCTCCGACAACCGCTCCGTGCCCGACCGTAACCCCCGACAAAATCGTCGCTCCCGAGGCAAGCCAGACGTCGTGCCCGATGGTCACGTTTCCTTTGCTCTTCGGATGTCCCGTTATAGAGGAGTACTTGGGCATCAAGGAGTTGAACGGATACGTCGTTACCCAATCGGGCCGGTGCTCTCCGCCGAGAAAAATCGTCACTCGGTCCGCAATGGAGCAAAACTTGCCGATGATCAGGATGCTGCTCTCGCCCCAAGACCGGATATCCGGATGACCGTAGGTGAACTCCCCGATGTAAATTTTGTTCTCCACCGTTCTCGAAGGCAGTTGAGTTCGCAGCGACTCGATCGGAGATTGGCTATCCATCTGCTCAGGCACCTCCTTCCGGATCATGATATGCTAGGATATTCATGCTCAGACGCCCTTGGCACATTGGCGGAGCTCATTTGGGCGAGTCGTCCCCCGATTTGCCGCCGCTGCCGTTTCCGTTAAACAGCGCCTCCGTCAGCGTCCGCAGCTTATCCATCAGCTTGCCGTAGCCGAAACCGACGAGAAATGCGATGCCGATCTTCGCTTCCATCGAGGCGCCGGTCTGGAGCAGCATAATGCCGCTCTTGAACAGCACGATCGTCATCATGGCCGCCCCGGCGCACTTGATCGGACGAAGCAGGTACCACCAGTACCAGCGCGGGGTCATGCTGTCGTAATATTCGAAGAACAAGCGCATGGCGTACATGGTGCCTCCGATCGCTCCGGCAAGCGCATAGTAAGCATACTCCGTGACGGGAGGAAGAAGCTTGATCCCAAGCCAGTGCGTGATATCGCCGCTGCGGATGGCACCTGTCATCCAGAAGCTTCCAACGAACCAAGCGAGCAAATAAACGAGCACTCCGAGCTTGAACCCGTGTTCCCGGGTCATCATGGCTCCCGCCCCTTTCGCTTGCATACTTGTTCTAGTTCAACCTATGCGCTGTCCGGGAAAATGATGAAATGCGGGCATAAGATAGAAACATTATCCAGATATGGTGCGTCTAATGAATGGGGGAGAATGGGCCCTTGCCGCCTTTTCCCATCATACAGACGGAGTTGAATTGTCGTAATGAACACGCCTTATGTTTCAAGAAAGCAGTGGCTGGAAAGCCGGGAGCAGGAAAAGGGGTCGCTGCTTTTCTATTCGGTGCTCGGATTCGTTCTGTTGTTTCTGTTCATCGCCCCGTTTCACCAGGGATTGTTTCTGATGTTCTCCTACGAAGCCAAGCCGGGGAACAACATCTTCTACAACTTCCCGCTGTACAGCTCCTATATTTTTATTTACATCGCTTTGTTCCTCACTTCGCTGTTTTTGATGACTTCATTTAAAGCGACCGGCAAGCGGGACATGCTGCTGCTGGCGGTATGGCTCATTCCGCTCGCTTATCTCATTCCCGTGCTGACCCGTCCGGCGTCCATGTACTTGGCGCTTCAAGGATTGTACGCGGAGCTCATGTATGCGGCGTTTTTTGTCATCAGCTGGGTGCTGGCCCGGAACAAAAAAGGGGCGGCCCTCGTTCAGCACGGCATTCTGTATTCGGGCTATGCGCTCGTCATCTACGGGCTGCTCGTCTGGTACGGCAATATCCAGGCCCATGGCGTCATCATAGCCGACAGCAACGGCATGCGCTTAACATCTTCCTTCACTTACGCCAACTCGTATGCCGCCTATCTAATTGCCATCATCCTGGGCGCGCTGTATGTGATCGCCTCTTCCTCCAAATGGGTCGCAGCGGCAGGAAACGCCTTAATTTTGGCGCCCGCTCTGCTGTCGCTCATTTTAACCTTATCCCGCGGCGGTCTTGTGCTGCTGCCGGTCGTGCTGCTCGCTCTGCTGCCTTTCATCCGCTTGTCCGGGCAAATCGTCATGATCCTCAATTTGGGCGTTGCCGCGGTGGCAGCCTTCGTCCTGTCCGGGCCGAGTACGCGGATCGGAGCGGAATTGTTCAAGACCTCGAACGCGGCGCTGTCCGCGCAGGCTTGGCTGCAATTGGCGGCCGGATCGGTGGTGGTGGCGCTGCTGTCGGCGGTCATTCACAAATACGTGCCTTCGGCCGTCTCGAAGCTGGAGGAAAAATTCAAGCTCCGTTATACCCGGCTCTGGTTCCCGCTGGTGATCCTGCTGGTCGGCGGCATCGGCATCGCGGTCGTGCTGAACAGCCAGTGGGTGCTAAACCTGCTGCCGGAAAATCTGCAGCAGCGGATTGCAAGCATCAACTTCCAGCAGCACAGCGTGCAGGAGCGGGGATACTTTTACAAGGATGCGATGCAAATCGTAAACGAAGCGCCGTTGTTCGGGAAGGGCGGCGGGGCATGGGCCGCGTTGTATCAATCCCACCAAAGCTACGGCTACGCTTCGAACCAGGCGCATAACTTTTTGTTCCAGACCTTGACGGATATCGGTTGGGTCGGCGCGCTGCTGCTGTTTGCTTTTATCGGTTGCATCGTGTACTTTTACGTACGGCATGTGATCAAGCATCACGAGACGGAAGACGGAAGGCGGCATTTCGTTTATTTCATCGTGCTAGTCGCTATCCTTGCCCACAGCTTCATGGACTTCGACTTAAGCTACGGCTATTTGTCCGCTCTAGTCTTTATCGGCTTGGGAGGACTGCTGGCGGGTGCTGCCCTGCCGGGGACCAAGGATCAAGAGCTGCCGATCGCATCGGGAAAAGCGAAATGGATTTACCCGGGGTTCGTCCTGCTGCTCAGCTTGTGCATGCTCGTCGTATCGATTCGACTGCTGAAAGCAAACACCGAAGCGGGCAAGGCGTACAACGAGCTTTCGCAGGAATCCGTCCAACTGGAGAAGTTTATCGGCTTCATCGATAACGCCATGGCGCTTCATTCGACCAATGCGGATTATGCGCTGCTGAAGATTCGCATCCTGAACGACGTGTACAACCAGACGAAGGACAAGCAGTATTTGCAGGAGGCCCAGCAGCTCGCCGCCCGGTATATGGACAATGAGCCTTATGCGCACGGCATCCACGAGAACCGGTATCAATGGGCGGTTCAGGACAATGCCCAGCAGGCGCTGGCGATTGCCAATGAGTCGATACCGAAATACCCGTGGGACATGATGTGGTACGAACGGGCGATGGTGCTTTCGTACGAGATGGGATACGCTGCGGGAGAGGGGAAGAAGCCGGAAGAGCGAGACGCGTATTATCAAAAAGCCGTCGGCATTTACCAGCACGTACAGGAAAAACGGGAGTCGCTGAAGTCGATTCCGTCTTCGATCAGCGTGCCTCCTTTCGAGATTACGAAGCCGATGTTCTTAGTGTTGGGGAGAATTTCCTACGATCAAGGCAAGTATGCCGAAGCGGCGGACATCCTGCGTCCGGCCTTATCGGACAACATGGATTCCTCGGTGCAGCGGTATATCGCGCGCTGGTACGTGGCGGCGCTGCAGAAGCAGGGCAAGACGGATCAGGCATGGGTGGACAAGCTGGTCGCCAAAGATCCGAACGAAGCCGAGGTACTCAAAAAGCTGGCGGGAGCTTAGGGCCGCCGATCTCGTCCGGTTAATTGACCGCTTGTTGGCGGAGTGGGCCTGGCGCACGTTCTCATGTATGGCTGCCGGGCGGATCGGACACACTACGGGCGAATCCCAGATCCCGGAAGGAGGCGTCCCAATGTCCCGAGACAATGCCAACAACAACGGCAAAAAGTCCCAGCCCGGCAACAACCGAGACTCGGAAGTAGCGGAGTCCAAAACGAAAAAATAACGGGAATTCGCAGCCAGCCGTTCGCGGCTGGTTTTTTTGGGTTCATTTCGGTATACATCATTTGGTAAAGTGCGGCGTAAAGCGTTATACTGGGAACGTAGGATAACCTTTCATTTGTGGAGGAATTTTAATGAGCACATTTGCCCAAAAAATGGAAAAATATGCAACGCTGGCCGTTCGGGTAGGCGCCAATGTACAACAGGGACAAACGGTGGTCGTGATGGCCCCGGTCGCCGCCGTGGAGCTGGTTCGGCTTGTCGCCGTCAAGGCTTACGAGGCCGGCGCGAAGAACGTCATGGTCGAGTGGAACGACGAGGAACTGACGCGGATCAAATACAAGATGGCGCCGATGGAAGCGTTTCACGAGTATCCGATGTGGAAGGCGCAGGGCTTGCAGGAGCTGGCGGAGAACGATGCGGCCTTCATTCAATTTTACGGGCCGAATCCCGACCTGCTCAAGGACGTCGATCCGGAGCGGGTCTCCACGGCGAACAAAACGGCCTCTACCGCATTGAAAGGGTACCGCAGCCAGCTGATGGCGCACCGCGCATCCTGGACGCTAATGGCTTACGCAACGCCGGAATGGGCACTGAAAATATTCCCCGATCTCTCGCCGGAGGCCGCTCTCGACGCCTTATGGGAGCGTATTTTCGAAGCGACCCGCGTGAACGCGGACGACCCGGTCGAAGCCTGGAAGGAGCATAATGCCCGCTTGGCCCGGACCGTGAGCTACTTGAACGAGAAACGGTACAAGCAGCTCGTCTATGAAGCATCAGGCACGAGCCTGACCGTGGACCTGCCGGAGAAGCATCTCTGGCTCGGCGGCGCGAAAGAGAATGCCAAGGGCATTTTCTTCAACCCGAACCTGCCGACGGAGGAAGTGTTTACGATGCCCCGGCAGGACGGCGTCAACGGGGTTGTCCGCAGCACGAAGCCGCTTAATCACGGAGGCCAGCTGATCGACGGGTTCAGCCTGACGTTCAAGGACGGCAAAGTCGTCGATTTCTCGGCGGACAAAGGCTACGAGATGCTGAAGCGGCTGCTTGATACGGACGAAGGAGCGCGCAAGCTGGGCGAAGTCGCTTTGGTTCCGCACGAATCGCCGATCTCCAATACGAATCTGATCTTTTACAACACGCTGTTCGACGAGAACGCATCGAGCCATCTCGCCCTCGGACAAGCGTACCCGGTTAATCTGGACGGCGGCACGGAGATGAAGGAAGAGGAGCTGTCCCGGCACGGGGCGAACAGCAGTCTTGTGCACGTCGATTTCATGATCGGCTCGGCCGACATGAACATCGACGGGATTACGCAGGACGGCGTACGGGAGCCGGTATTCCGCGCCGGCAACTGGGCGCTGCCCGTCTAAAACGCAAAAACGGAGCAAGGCGCCGAGGCGCTTCGCTCCGTTTTTGTATTCATCAATGGGGTTGCGTTTGGTTGTTCTTTTGCATGGAGTAGCATTTGCGGCATACCGGCAAATAGCTTTCGTTGCCGCCGATATGAATCTGCGCGCCCTCAAATACCGGCTTGCCGTCGGCAAGACGCATATTCATCGTCGCTTTGCGGTCGCAGTACCAGCAGACCGTTTTGATTTCCTCGATTTTGTCCGCCAGCGCAAACAGATGATAGCTGCCCTCGAATAGCTGGCCGAGAAAATCCGCCCGCAGCCCGTACGCAATGACGGGAATGCCGAGCGTATCCGCAATTTCCGTAAGCTGCAGCACCTGCTGCTTGTTCAGAAACTGCGCTTCGTCGATCAGAATGCAGTTCGGCCGCTCGGCCGCCGCCATCCCGACCATGTCCAGGCTGTCGTCAATGACGATGCCGTCCTTCTGCATCCCGATGCGGGAAGCGACGACGCCTACCCCGTCCCGGTCATCGACTGCAGGGGTGAAAAGCAGCACTTTCTTGCCTTGCTCCTCGTAATTGTGTGCGACGCGCAGTACTTCGATCGACTTGCCGCTGTTCATCGTTCCGTAACGAAAATATAGCTTGGCCACGCCTCTAGTCCGCCTCTCCCTGAGAAATCACGAAGTTTATCATAGCACAAGTTGAGGGGGAGGTACAGGTTATCCCTTTCGGATGGGTAAATATGGTACAATGTGACCAACAAAGCTTGGGGAAGCGGTGATCGTGATGAAAAGCACAGGAAGCCCTGCTCGGAAACCAATGCCGGGTCTTGAAAAGCCGGAGCGGCATTCCCCTCCGCCGGGGCCTTTATATACGCAGCGCCGGGGAAGCTCTAACACGGCTAGGCAGCTTGCTTCCGCTCCTGTCTTCGTCGCACAAATGCAGCAGCGTTTCGGAAATCAGGCGACGATCCGTTATTTGACCGGTTCCCGACATACCCATGCCCATCCGCCGGTCCAATGCAAAATCAGCATGTCCCCCATGATCATCCGATTGGACGATGACTTTACAGAGCGCATTGCCGAGTACAACGAATTGACGGAGGACGCTCCTCTTTTCACTAAAATTAACGTGCTCTCCGAAATTGAACGGGCCTGCTTCCACTGGTTCGTCCATCGGCAATCGGACGATCTCCAGGAAGACCCGGAAGCCCCCCAGATGAGAACGCTCATGGATCTGCTTCATGACGAACGGCAAGCTTTGGTTAAGCAATCGGTGACGGAGGGCAATCCTACAGCCGAAGACAGCGATCTCCCCATAGCCGGATTTGAACAGTTGGACGAGGAAGCCCAACGAAAGGCGCGCGAGATATGGGGCAAATTGATTCAAGACAGCGGAAGTATCCGAATCGTGGAGAAGGAGGGGCACGGAGACTTCAAGATGCAGATGCTGACGGAATTCTCGCGAATACTGGAAAGCCATTTCGGCCGGGAGCTGATGGGACGAATCAACGAATCGGATAAAAAAATTGAAATCTCCCCTTTTTCCGTCGCCAAGGACGTCGGAGTGACTGCCGCCGCCTCGCCGGTAGGCGATAATAAGGAACATGCGAAGCTGAAGAGGCTGTCTGGACAGCCGAAAGACAGGGACAAGTACAAGGAGATCAGACTTGACGGCTTGACCAAGCAGGAACGAGTTTCCGCTCTGAACGACATGCGGAGGGAAAGGCCGGAACAATTGGGGGTGGTGCTGATTTTGCAAGAGCGGCCGGAGCAGTATTACGCTTTTGGGGAAGGCACCGACGTGAAGGTGACGATGCCGTCCGACGTAAAGGAATCCTCTTTCTACTATGGGAATCGGCTAATCGATACTGCGGGAAAGGAGCTGATTGCTCCCGCATTCTCGACGCTAACCCACGAGCTCGGTCATGCTTTTCATATGCAGCAGGGGACGAAAACGGACAATGCCGGCGAATTAATGGAATGGATCGACGACCAGGACATTTTGGAAGCATGGTCCAATATGGAGGAGTACATTAATATCCAGGGAACGGAAAATCCTTTTCGAAGCGAGTACGGATTGGGCGAGCGGCACGGGCACGAGAATATCCCGCTTCTTCTCATGAACAAGCTGCAAGCGCGGCTTTTGGAAGCAGTTCGTTGGTTGGATGGGAATACCGATCTTGACAGCGAGTACAAGCAGGAGATGGATAGCGAAATTACGAATCTGTCCGCCTTTGTCTATGCGAATTGGACGGACGAGCTTAAATTGAAGCAGGCCAAGCAGCAAGTAGGGAATCTGCCCTTGCTTTTGAAACAAATGTGCGCTGAGGCGTTAGAACGGCAGCGGCTGGACCGAATCGCATCGGACGAAGAGTCGATGGGACTACACCGATCCGCCCCGATAGCCATCCCCGGGTCCAACGAGACGGAGCAAGATTCCTTCCGCCCGGGCGGGCCGGTTGAAAGTAACATGGACCGTTATGCCGAACAATTTGAAAGGCAGAAACAGCAGCATAATTTGCGAGCCAAATATTACAATAAACTGGGAATTTAACTTCCGCACGCCTGCTTTCCTCAAACGTAAAACCGAAAAAACGCTTATAGCCGAATGTTCCCTACGCTTCCGGCAGCGCATCCCGTATGATGGGTCTATAGACGAACGCTAGCGCGAGGAGGAACCGCTTTGAGGAACGCACCGACGGTAAGATTTGAAGCTATCGATCAGGATAATTGGGAAGATTGCGTGAAGCTGGAAGTGCAGGAGGAGCAGCGGAAAATGGTGGCTCCCAACTGGTATTCGATCATTCAAGCCGCCTACGATGAATCATACACGCCGCTTTCCATTTATTACGAAGACACGATGGTCGGCTTTTTCATGTACGGCAAGGACCCGGATGACGGGCTGTACTGGATCGTACGGCTGATGATCGACAAAAGGTATCAAGGCCGGGGCTACGGCGAGGCTGCGATCCGGCTGGGCCTGGAGCTGATCAAGCGTCAGGAGGATTGCAGCCCCGAGATCGTCATCAGCTATAAGCCGGACAATGAGGCGGCCGGGAAGCTGTACGAGCGCGTCGGTTTTGTTACGACCGGTCGGATTATCGATGGAGAAACGGAAGCGAGATACAAGGTTTTGAGATAGCAAAGCGAACATTCGCGCGCAAAACGAAGGCCCCCTTATCTGTTCGCCGGATAAAGGGGCCTTTGCTTATGAGGTTCTTACGTGCTTTAAACCGGTAACGTTACCGTCACGGTTGTGCCCACGCCGGCTTCGCTTGCGATGGCCATGCGGCCTTTGTGCTCGGTGACGATTTTTTGGCTCACCATCAGACCGAGGCCCGAGCCGTTTTCTTTCGTCGTATAGAAGGGCTCGCTGATCCGCTGGAGCAGCTCGGCGGGAATGCCGTCGCCCTCGTCGCGGAAGGTGATTGAAAGCATGCCCGGCTCGGCCAAGGCCGCCATAATCTCCACGGTTCCGCCCAGCGGCATCGCTTCGACGGCGTTTTTGACGATATTGATGAACAGTTGCTTCAGTTGATTCTCTTCACAGCGAACCGCAGGCAGGTCCGGTTTGATCCGCGTCTTGAAACTGACGCTGTTCAGATTCGCTTGCGCTTCCAGGAGGGAGAGGACGTCGGCGAGAATCGGGCCGATCCGCTTATAATGAAAGATGGCCGCTCTTGGCTTGGCCAGCAGCAGCATTTCGCTGATGATGTGCTCGATGCGCGTCAGCTCCGACGACATGATGTCCAGGTAATGCTCCTTGTAATGCCCGGCACTCTTCATAAACTGCGTAAAACCTTTCAGCGAGGTCAGCGGGTTGCGGATTTCATGGGCAATGCCGGCGGCGAGCTGCCCGGCGACCGACAGCTTCTCCGAGTTGCGCAGCAGCTCCTCGGTAGCCTTGCTGTCACTGATATCCCGCCCGATAATACAGATCCCGGTAATGTCCTGATCCTTGCCGACAACGGGTGAGATCGTGAGGCTCATATCGAGCGGCGTGCCGTCCTTGCGCTTGCGCTTCGTTTCGAAGCTGGAGATTTGCTTGCCCTGCAGCGCTTTGCGGAACAGCAGCTCCGACTCGATCCACAGCTCCTCCGGTATGTTCGGCGGACGCTCGCCGATCAGCTCCGCTTCGCTATAGCCGAACAAGTCGATGAACGCTTTGTTCACCTTGGTCAGCCGGAGGTCCGCATCAAGAATCGCAATGGTGTCCGCCGCATGCTCAATCATGGAATCCAGCTGCTGCTTGGTCGCACGGAGCGTTTCTTCCTGCTCTTTATGCCGGGTAATGTCCCGGATAAAGACGGACAAGCCGGGCTTGCCCGGATAGCAGCTGACTTCCAGCCACTTTTTGACCAATGGATAATAATCCTGATAAAAGACGGGAACCGCTTCCTCTATCGCCCTCCAGCAAGCTTTGTAAAAGCCTGTGCCAAGCCATTCCGGCACCGTGCTCCGAATGCCGTGACCGAGCATATCCTCCCGGCTGAGCTGCAGAAGCTGCTCGGCGTTCCGGTTCACATAGACGAGCTCTCCGCTTCGGTTCAGCATAATGTAAGCGTCGGCAAACGTTTCGAGCAGGGAGGTCATGCGGATGAGCGATTCCTGAAGCGCGTTTTCGGCATCCTTTTGCGCGGTGATATCCTGGGTTTGCATGTATATGTAAGCTGGTCCGCCGCTGCTGTCCTTAAGTTCGACTGCATAAACGCTCATCCATATGGTTTGTCCGTCCGCGCTTAGCCAGCGCATCTCGGTTTCGTAGCGGGAGAGCTGGCCCGATACGAGCTGGCTCATATGATGCATGCACAGGAGAAGCTCCCCGGGATGCACTAAGGTCTGAAGATTCATCCGCTCCAGTTCTTCCGTCCTGTAACCGAGCTTCTTGCCGAGCGATTCGCCGGCCATCAGCAGGTTGCAGTCCTGATCGAGCAGGAGGGAGCCGGTGTGGGGGCTGGCGAAGCTTTTCAGCGCCAGATCGACAAACATTCGTGAAAAAGTCCCATCCGCTTTGGCTTTCAATTGCTCCGGGACGAATGACGATGCGAGCAAATCGTTCATGAATGAGACTCCCTCCACTTTTTTAGGCTGAAAGTTAACATTCGTCAAAAATCAACACAATTCCTTTTTTTTGCAGGTCCCGTTTTTTTATGAGTGGCAAAAATGGGGCGAAAGTCTCCAAATTTTTGAATTGCTATAATAAGAATGGGATGATAAGATTAAACATAATATTTACCAGCAATTTCATGGAATTGCCACACCGGGGGCGTAGACGGAAGGAGCTGTACCCCGTTTTTGTATACGAAGGTTGCGCAAGGCGGCGAGAGAGGCGGACCGGTATTGGATGAGGTCCAACCATCTGCCATGAAGACAACGAAATAAAGGGCGAACGGCGTCGATGGACGCAGTCGCCCTTTTCGCAGCTTTACGGAAGGTATCGTTTTGATGTCCGGATATGTCGTTTTTAGTCATTTACAACGATGGAAAATTCAGGTGTAACTTTCGTTTGGCACGTCACGTCCAAAGGTATAATCGCGTTAAGGTAAATCCAAGGAGGCGGAAGTGAAATGGCAGGAAAGGACCTGAAAAGCTTGTTGTCGCCGCAGGAGCTTGAAGCATTGACGCATCGTCCCGAAGGAAACGGCTCGGGAAGCGACGGGCGTGCGGAGCCGGAGAGCGCTATGGAGCCGGAGCTGGAACTGGAGCGGCTCCGGCTCGAAACGGCCCGGCTGGACCTGACAGTTGCCCGGCTTATCGAACGGGTGGAGCAGCTGGAGCTCCGGCTGGAAAGCCGCTCCGCGTACGAAGCGGTCGGGGGCGTCCCCGAGGCGTTCGCGGCAGGCGAATGGAATGCGCCGGAAACCGCCGCCACGAAATCCGTTACGGTCCCGTCCGTCCCGGAGGAGCCGACGCTTTCCCGGGTGAGAACGTACGGCCGCAAAAAGCGGGACCGCTCCTAGGGAAGGCGGACTGCCTTTGGCGGCCGACATTCGGCGCTGGAAGCTGCAGAGCCCTCACGACTGCGGCATCCGCGGCGTTAAGAACCGGCCGATTTCCTCTGGCAGCACCTCCGTGTCCGACGGATGGAAATAGTAGTTGTTGTCGTCGCGGAACAAGCTCTGCATATACGCGACCGGCTCGCCGGTTTGCAACACGATGCGGTACTCTTTCGGGTCTCCGCCGGTCATAGCCGGCTGGTAGTTTTCTTTCTTTTGCCCGTGTCCGAGCAGCTCCATGAACAGCCCGGTATCGGCTCTTTCGAGCGAACGGAACCGCTGCCAGGCAGCCGCTTGCTTGGAGTAGACATACACGTCGATTCGGGTTACCCGCTCGGCCGGAAGGTCCTTGTAGCTCCAGGTATGGGCAAGCTTGCCATCCGCGTTTCTTGCGCTGTACAGCTTGTAGCCGCCCACTTCGTTGTCCGCCTTGGCGGCAATCAGCGAGCGGTCCGGGTACCCCTTCACGGCATAAAGGCGCGTACCTTCCTGCAAAAATGCCGCATCCCCGTCCTTCGTCGCATAGCTCGGGTTGGTGACGGCTCCCTCGACCCTGAACTTCACGGTGCCGACGACCTCATCTGTCACTGTATCCGGGGAGGCGGCCACGGCTTCATAAACCCCGTTATATTCCTTTCCGTTCAGCTTGACGAAATCCACCCAATCGATAACGGCATTTCCCGTCTTCCCCGGGTCCGTTTTGGCATTGCAGGCAGGCAGTACGAGCAGCAGCAGGCAGAGCAGCAAACGCCAAACCATCGTAGTCACTTCCTTTCGCCCGGTTAACCGGGCAGGGTGTGTGTAACGTCATGGACGCAAGTCATCGTTCGAAAGTTGCACAGCGGCAAGAGCGAAGACGTCCCCTTACGAAAACCTTACCCGGCTGCGACAACAATAAAACCGGCCGGTACCTCGGAAGGAAGGCGCCGGCCGGCTAGTCGTTTAGTGGCGGTGGGAGGTGGAACGCTTTTTCCCCTTCCGGCAGCGCTGCTTGCCTCGGGCCTCGGTCCGGGTGGTACAAACGTGCTGCGCACGGTAAGGAACCGAGAGGGCGGTGTTCGCCTGAGGAAGGAAGCGGATCGAACCGGCGATGCGGGGAGCGTCTTGATTGACCATTCGCTTAAGCAAGCGGATCGCCGCCCCATACCTTTTGTAATCGTAGTCGTTTGTCTTCGGATCGTAAAAGGCTTCCGGAAGCTCCTCCGGCGTCATATAGGCGAACACGCGGCCGCCATGCTCCGCAAGGAAGACGAGCGGCGAATCTCCGTAGCCTTCGCGGTTCCATTCCTGAGGCGTCATGTGGAACACCAGAATGGCCAGCGCGTCGTCATACACTTTGCCTTTGTACCTGAATCGGAAATGCAGCTCGTACTCCGTATCGCTGTTCTGTCTCCGCCGGTCGATGACCGCATACGTCCTCCACCACGCCGGGAAACGGAGGGTAAATCCGTATCTCGCGTTGCGATACACGAAATGGCTCGGTTTGTTCACGTCGCTCGGGTCCCCTTTCGAACCAAAGGTTGTGATACTACTGTATTCGCAGAAGCCCCGGATTATAATCCCGCATCGTCAAAGCCCCGGATCGCGCTCGCCGGTCACGGCTTAAACCAGATGTTTTTGAACTGCACCCAATCCAGCGCATCCAGCGAAATCCCCTTGACGGACTCGTGGTAGATCGTTTTCAGCCGTTTGAAATATAAAAAGTGAAGCACCTGCTTGGCGGTCAAATGCGCTTCAATCGCCTGCAGCAGCGCCGAACGGCGGCCGGACGACGGCTCGCGCAGCGCCTCCTCGATCCGTGCGGAGACCTGGGCTTTGACCGCGGGCTCCAAATGCCGCTGCATGCTTTTGTACAAATCGATGAGCCGGAGCTCCGCATCGTTGTCGAGCATGATAGAGAACAGCAGCAGATCGGCATGCAGCCGCTGCTCGCTCTTGAACTCCTCCACGGACAGCAGCTTGAGCTCCACGGCAAAGCCGGCTTCCTGCAGCAGCGCCTGCACATGCAGCGCATCCCGCTCATAGTGCGTGATCGTGCACAGCGTCAGCCGCTGGCCGTCATAGGCGGAGCGCTTGAGCAGCGTGCGGATGCGGGCGGTCTCGTGGGCAAGCGGCTCCGCTTCCGGCGCCGTGCTTCCGTGCCCGTGGCCGATGAAGCTGTCGGCCGTATAGATGGCGTCGCCGCCGATCCGCTCAAGCAGCTTGCGGCGGTTCAAGGCGGCGCATACCGTGCCCCGCAGCGCAGGGTCGCTGAGCGGCCCCTGCTTCAGCAGGTTGAAGGTCAGGAACCGGCACGTGGCTCCCGGCTGCTGCACTTGCTGCCACGTTTCCGAAGCTTCGTCGGGCAGACGATAGTTGTGGATAATCTGAAAGCTTTCCAGCGTCCGCTCGCTGTCCTGCACCTGCATGTCGGGAATATGCCACAGCTCCACGCGGTCAAGGTGGGCCCGCCCTTGAAAATAAGCGGGGAAAGCGTCGAGCACGCACATGGACGCATCCAAGTGCGTCAGCTTGAACGGGCCGGTGCCGACGGGAGCGAGCGCAAACCGGTCTCCCAGCTCCTCGCACAACTCGGCCGGGACGATGGAGGCGCGGTTCGTGCCGACATACTGAAGCAGCAGCTCGCAAGGCTCGGACAGCCGGATGTTGATCGTGATCGGGTCCACTGCTTCCACACTTTCAATTTGCCGGTGCACCCAGCCGTACAGCGCGCCGGTTGCCAGCCGCTTGAGCCTCTCGAACGTGTACTTGACGTCGTCCGCGGTCAATTCGCGGCCGTGGTGGAACTGGATGCCTTTACGCAAATGGAACGTCCAGACCGTCCGCTCCTCGTTCACCTCCCACGCGTGAGCGATATGCGGCTCGATCGTTTGGGTCAGCCGGTTGTAGCGCACAAGCGGATCGAACAGTTGGTGCACGAGGTGCGCTTCCGTCCGAAAATTGGTCGTGGCGGGGTCGAGCGACAGCAGCGACTGGGTGAGCGGGAACCGCAGCGTATCGAAGCGCTTGCTGCCCTGCATCTCGCTGCTGTAGCCGAAATAGCCGGTCAGCCAGCGGTGAAAGCTGTCCCTTAGCGAGCCTTCGGACGAAGAGACGTTCAGCTGCTCCAGCGCGCCCCGCAAATCTTTGCGCTCGACGAGGTCTTGCGCGATCGAAAGTATGAGATCCTCGGCAGGTTTGTAGAACGTCAGGGCGGACTTTTGGCCGCGCCCGCGCTTCGGCAGCCAATCGAGCCAGGCTTCGCTTTGCATTTTTTTGAGCAGCAGCACGACATTGCGGTGCGTGCAGCCGAGAACGGCCGCCAGCTCGTCGAGATGGACGAGGTGCGGCTGCTGCTCGGCGATATGCGGGTACTGTTCGCGAAGGCGGATATAGTGGTTTGCCAGCTTCATAGAGCAACCTCCGGGGTTTCTGATAAAATATGAAATTTACATTTCAAAATTTACTCTTTTTATTCGTGTTTTTCAAGTTACAATTAACGTGGATGGGCAATTCGACAAAATTATAACGAAATGGAAAATAGTTCAATAACGAGGAGGAATACGGATGTACTGTCCTTCATGGTCCGATCAAGAGCAAATTCGAGGGGTAAAGCGGCTTCCGCTTACGGTCGCCTGGGGCGACCAATTGCTGTCGGAGGCTGAGGCGGCCGTGAACGCGGCGCATACCGACGAGGAATTGCGGAGGGCGGTTTTCGCGCTGGCCCGGCTCGCCTACGGGCGTATTCACGGCAAGGACCTGCTCGACCTGCTGCAAGTCGACGACGAAGACATTTTACGAGACCTCGTGGGGAATATCGATCCTATAAACCAAGCAAGTCCTTACGAATTGCGGCAGTGGGCTAACCGGTGGAGCCGGCAAATCCGGCAAAGCAAGCACGAGGCTGCCCTGCTGCAATAAGCTTAGAGGAGGCTCAGGAAGCTCATGAAGACGGAATCCGTTCCGGTCCGGAATGAAGGAAAGCTGCTGCTTGCCGCACTTGGCTGCGCAGTCGTCCATCACTATTTATTTTATGGAAAAACGTGGGGCGTCTCGTTTCCGCTGTTCGTGATATTATTTTACGTTTATTATTACTGGGCTGTCCGGGAGAAGCGGGAGCTTCGGCTGGAGCCGTCCATGGTGCTGGCCGTGCCCGTGCTCTTGCTGTCCTTTACTTATGTGGCGCATTCGAACCTGCTTCTGCTCGTTTTTAACGCTTTGGCGGTGCCGCTGCTGATTGTCGCGCACACGTCGTGGCATATGGCGGAGGAGCGGCCGAAGACACCGTTCATCCTCCACTTGCTCGATCAGGTGTTCGTGCAAACGCTCAGGTACGTGCCTCAGCCGGTCGTCGTCACTTTTCGAGCCTTATCGTTCAAAATGAAAGCAGGCCGCTCCCAAGAGCTGATGAAGGTGCTGATCGGTCTGATCGTTTCAATCCCGCTGCTGCTCGCGGTCGTCGCCTTGCTGGCCTCCGCCGATTCCGTGTTCGACCGCACGCTGGCCCGGCTTCCCGAGCTCGCAGGCGATCTGGAACTCGGCTTGATGCTATTTCGCGCCTTATGGATTGCCTGCATCGCGACGGGGCTGTTCGCTTACGTGCGGGGCTTGCTTCAACCGAAGCGTTGGCCGCCCCGGGCCGCGGAGGAAGATTTCGCCGCCGGCTCGGAGCCTCCGGAAACCACTCCGGCAGCGACTCCGGCGACCGTTCCGGGGGCAGGCGTCGCGCCATCGGCGGTGCCGCGTATCGATGCGACCGTCGCAGCCACCGTCCTGGTTGTGCTGAACGCCGTGTACCTGCTGTTCGCCTTCGTGCAGTTTTCGTACTTCTTCGGAGGCGGTGCCGCCGAGCTGCCGGAAGGCATTACTTACGCATCCTATGCGCGAAAAGGCTTTGCCGAGCTGGTTGTCGTCACGCTGATCAATTTGACCGTTCTGATGATCATGTTGTACGGAGTGAAGCGTCCGGGTCCCGCCGCCTGGCGGTGTCTGCGCGCGCTGCTCGGGGTGCTCGTCGGCTGCACCGGCATTATGCTGAGCTCCGCCTACTTGCGCCTCTCGATGTACGAGGAGGCCTACGGCTATACCGTGGCCCGGCTGCTCGTGCACGCGTTCATGCTCTTTCTGCTTGTGCTGTTCGTACTGGCTCTCGTCAAGCTGTGGCGGGAGCGGCTGCCGCTGCTTCGCTGCTATGCGGCCGTCACCGTGACAGCGTATGTCATCGTCAATTACTTTGGCATCGATGCGGCGGTAACGCGGGGCAACATTCAGCGCTACGAGGCGACAGGCCGGCTTGACGCCGCCTATTTGGGCAGCCTGGGCTACGAGGTCGTGCCGCTGCTGCTGGAGCTGAAACGGAAGCATCCGGACGCCGAAGGGGTAGACGACGCGCTTCAGAGCTTCCGAAGCCGCATCGAGAGCGGGAAGCCTTCCTCGTGGACGGAATTCAACTGGTCCGAATGGAAAGCTGCGAAAGCGTTGGAAGGAGCATAGGTCTCTGGCCCCGGAGGCGTCGAAATTTATTGGACCGGGTAAAAGGAAAGCGGGAAACTGTGTCGAAATTTACACTTTATGACGCAGATAACCAACAAAAACGCCCTCAAAGTGAGTGCCGTTATTTTATTGTTCCTGTCCGTTCTCTTTGGTCTTCGCTGGCTTTGGTTTCTGGCCTATGGCTCTCCGGAGCATCCCCGCGCGGTTCAAGGCGTGCTGGATCTGCGGGGCTGGAATCTAGAGCATTCCCGCGCCCTGATGCTGGACGGCGAGTGGGAATTTTACCCCGGTGCCTTCCTTTCCCATGAAGACCTGAGGAGTCCGTCCGCGGGCCGTCCGAATGTCGTCCAAGTCCCCGGGGACTGGAGCAAAGACATGCCGGAAGGCTCGGATTCGTCGTTCGGCTACGGGACGTACCGGCTTCGCATCCTGGTCGATCAGCCGTTAAGCCAGCCTTACGGCTTCTGGATTCAGGAGATCATGGCTTCGTCCGTTATCGAAATTAACGGCCGGATTGTAGCCGAATTTGGCCGGCCTGCGGAGAACGCGGAGGCGTACGAACCGAGAAAAGTATCCTATACCGCAACGTATGAACAGGGCGATGTGAAAGAAATCGAACTGCTTGTACGTACAGCCAATTATGAAAGCCCGGTGAACGGAGGTATTCTAAAGCCGATTCGTTTCGGCTCACAGGCAGCCATTGACTACGAACGCTGGTATTCCGTCGGGTTTCAGCTCGTGACCTTCATCGTGCTGCTGCTGCACGGCTTGTACGCCATCATCTTGTATTTGTTCAACCCGCGGCATAGGGTGCTCCTTATCTTTTTCCTGCTGCTTGCGGTCGCGGGCATTTCTGTCGTTTCCGATAACGACAACCTGCTGATGATCTGGCTGCCGCTTAATTTCGCTTGGGGTTTGAAAATCAGGCTGCTATCCTACTTGTGGCTGCCCTTCTTCATGGTGCTTCTGGCCAGAAACTTTGACGGCCATGCCTCCGGTACCCGATGGTTTCGCGCTTATGGCGCCTTGTTGGGGCTCTACTCGGTATTTGTGCTTGCCGCCTCCCCGCCGCTCATTTACGAATCGATGTACGTTAAAGTGTTTTCTTTGCTTTATTTGGCTCCCGTAGTCTGGTTTTTGTATTTGCTCGGCCGCAAGGTGGCCAGAAACGATCAAGACGCCTTGTTCCTGCTGTTCGCCGCGATGAGCATCGGATCCAGCATCGCCTGGGGATATACCGCAGCGGTGAGTGTCTACTATCCTGTCGACATTATCGCAGCCATTATTTGCTTCTCGGCTTACTGGTTCAAGCGGTTTTTCCGCAATGCCGAGGAGAACGCCAGGCTGAACGAGCAGCTGCGGACGTCCGACAAGCTGAAGGACCAGTTCCTTGCGAATACGTCGCATGAGCTGAGAACGCCGCTGCACGGCATTTTGAATATCGCCCGGACCGTGGCGGCGAAAGAGAAGCATGCCATGGACCGCGCCAGCTTCGAGAACATGGAGCTGCTGATCACGATCAGCCGCCGGATGTCGCAGCTGCTCGACGACTTGCTCGACGTAGCGCAGCTTCAGGATAAACGCATCGTGCTGCAGAAGGAGACTCTGCACATTCAAGCCGTCGCCTCCGGCGTCGCCGGAATGCTGCGGTTTATTACCGATTCCAAGCCCGTTCAGCTCAAAATTGAGATTGCGGATACGGTGCCGCCGGTATGGGCGGATGAAAAAAGACTTGTGCAAATTTTGTTCAACCTGGTACATAACGCCTTGAAATACACCGACGAAGGAACGGTGGTCATTTCCGCCGAAATGAGCGGAGAGCAGGTAGTCGTTCGGGTCTCCGACAGCGGCATCGGCATGGATGAAGAGACACAGGCACGCATCTTTTTGCCTTATGAGCAAGGGCCTCACGGAAAAAGCGGCAGCGGGGGCATCGGCCTTGGCCTAAGCATCTGCAAGCAGCTGGTGGAGTTGCACGGCGGCGAGCTGAAGGTCCGCTCCGAACCGGGCCGTGGCTCCGTCTTCAGCTTCGGGCTTCCGGTAGCCGTTGAAACGGGCCTCTCGCCGGAGCACGTCCCGCAAGTGCTGACTGCCGAAGAGAAGAAAGCGGGGAGCGAGCTAGGCCTCTCCAAGGACCTAAGCCGCGTGTGGCCTGACTTGCCGTCCGCAGCGCCTTCCTTTGCCGGGGACAAAATGAACATTCTCGCGGTCGATGACGATCCGGTCAACCTGAAGGTGCTTGTCGGCATTCTCGCTACGGAGCCATACCATGTCAGGACCGTTTCGTCGGGCCGGGAGGCGCTGGAATTGCTCGACGCGGAGCCTTGGGATCTGCTGATCGTCGACGTCATGATGCCCCATATGTCCGGCTACGAGCTGACACGGCAGGTGAGGGCGCATTTCTCCATTTCGGAGCTGCCGGTGCTGCTGCTGACCGCCCGGAGCCAGCCAGCGGACATTTACACCGGATTTTTGTCCGGGGCCAACGATTACGTGACCAAGCCGGTCGACGCGCTCGAGCTGAAATACCGCATCTGGTCGTTGACCACGTTGAAGCAATCCGTCAACGAACGGCTGCGCATGGAGGCAGCTTATTTGCAGGCGCAGATCCATCCCCATTTTCTGTTCAACACGCTGAACTCGATTATGGTGCTGAGCGACATCGATACGAACAAGATGCGCGATTTAATCGACGCCTTTGCGTCGTATTTGCGGATCAGCTTCGATTTTCTGAATTCAGGCAAGCTGGTGGAGCTTACCCATGAGCTGGAGCTGATTCAAGCCTTCCTGTATATCGAGCAGGAGCGGTTTGGCGACCGGTTAACCGTCGTGTGGGAGGTTGGGCCCGAGATCGATCTGACGCTTCCTCCGCTGACGATCCAGCCTTTGGTCGAGAACGCGCTCAAGCACGGCCTTCTTCGGCAAGGGAAAGGGGGGACGGTAGTGATCCGGATTGTCCGCCGCGAGGGCTCCGTGCTTATTGAAGTCAAGGATAACGGCATCGGGATGGAGCAAGCATGGGCCGATCAGCTGCTGAATTTGACGGCGAAAAGCAAAGACGGGATCGGACTGTCCAATACGAACCGGCGGTTGAAGCAGCGGTACGGGAAAGGCCTATCCATCCAAAGCAGGCCCGGCGAAGGCACGACGGTGTCATTCGAGATCCCGGACAAGAAGTGACAAAAGCCCTAAAATAGACAAATAGTCTCTTTTTCCCAGCCCTATTTTTTGAGAAAATGGAGATTGGAAAATAGTAGATCAAGTCGGTACAGCTGAACGACGAGCAGGGCAATGCCATCCTGCCGATTACCTATGAAGGCAACACGTACCTGCCGGTACGGGCCGTAGCCGGAGCTTTGAATGTAGCCGTCGATTACGACAAGGAGACGAGCACCGTTCTGCTCGGTGAAAAAACCGAGGGCGTGGCGATCAAAACGCAGAAGTTCTCCGATGCGGACTACTCCAAGGATAAAAAGCATACGACCTATGCGAACAAAGATTATCAGGAAGTCCTGTACGATGTGCGGGATGCCCTCCGTTCGGGTTCCTTCATGCTGTTCCCGGATAAAAAGTATCAAAAGCTGGTTTTGCAGATCGGCGCGGTCGGCGCGGATATCCCGAAGATCAAGATCGAGGACGGCCAAACCAAAGCGCTGCTGAAAGAAGAATCGGTTGCCGTAAAAGACGGCATGAAAACGATCGAAGTCGATATCAGCGGGGTAAAAGAACTGTTCATTTACTTCGAAAAGCTGCAATCGGATGCCGGCTATGTCGTTCCGTTAACGACGTCGTATTATAAATAAGGCTTGTTCTTTTCCCGAAACCCCGGGTCGCTATGGCGATTCGGGTTTTTTGCATGCTTATCGCCGTCCGGCTTTATAAATTTCTTAGAATTGGCCGCTATGATAAGGGAGTGCCGGAGATCCGGCAGAATGATCGGATTGACGAAAGGAGCCTTATCATGAAACCAACTTCAGCCAACGAACGAATCGTTCTCCTCGATATCGTCCGGGGGATCGCCATTCTCGGCATCCTGTTGGTCAATATGACCTTTTACAGCAGCTCGCTGCAGGCGATTCAAATGCAGATCGAGCAGTGGCCCGGGATCTGGGACCAGGCGGTGAAGATGCTGGAAAGAATTTTTGTCGACGGAAAATTTATGGCCATGTTTTCCTTCCTGTTCGGGTACGGGATGATGCTGTTTAAGGAACGGGCGGAGCAGAAAGGGAACCGCTTCGGACGGCTGTACGCCAGAAGGCTGCTTGCGCTTTTAGTCTTCGGGCTGATCCACGGAATCCTGATCTGGTTCGGGGACATTCTGGTGCATTACGCGCTGCTCGGATTTATTTTGCTCTTGTTCCATAAACGCCGGCCAAGGACGCTGCTGATCTGGGCTATCGGCCTCCTGCTGCTAATTCCGGCCGTCTTGGTTGCGACGGGAGCGCCGGCCACCCCCAAGCTCTCGCCGGAAATGATCGCACGCGCACAAAAAATGATCGCACACGATCAACTGGTCTACGGCAGCGGCACGTTTGCCGAAATCGGCAAGCAGCGGTTCGGCGACTGGGTCATGAGCTTTTTTAACCAGATTGCGTTTTATCCGCAGATTCTCGGCCTGTTCCTGCTCGGCGCTTATTTTGCCAAACGCCGCGTGTTTCACGACATTCCGGCTCATGCCGGTTTGCTGCGCAGGCTGTGCTGGTGGGCGGGCGGCTTCGGACTGATTACGAATATCGCGGCTGTCCTGCTACCGGATCAAGCCGCCTTCGCCGGGGCGAAAAACTTGTTTGTCTTGCTCGGGGTGCTGCTGGGTTCGCCGCTGCTCAGCTTAGGCTACATCGCTTTGGTCGCTTTATGGTTCAAGCGGTCTTCGCAGCATAGCCCGTTGTCGCTCTTCGCTCCGGTCGGCCGGATGGCGTTTACCAATTATATCCTGCAGTCGGTCGTTTGTACGCTGCTGTTTTACGGGTACGGGCTGGGTTGGTATGGGAAGGTCGGACCCGCATTAGGCTTGCTGCTGGCATTGGCCGTGTTTGGGGCACAGATGGTGTGGAGCCGCTTATGGTTCAAGCGGTTCTCGATCGGACCGCTCGAATGGCTCTGGAGAGGATTCACGTATTGGAACAATCCTTCCGCTTCGACAACAAAATCCGCAGGATAACGAAAAGAGATGGTCCCGCTAGGCGGAGGCCATCTCTTTTAGCGTGACGCATATCCGTGCGCCGCCTTCCGGGCGGTTAAACGCGGCGGCATGACCGCCATGCTTCTCCGCCAGCTTCTTCACAATATACAGTCCGAGTCCCGCGTGGCCTTTTTCTTCAGAGCGGGACGGGTCCCCTTGGTAAAATTGCTCGAACAGATGCGCGAGGTCGTTCGCGCTGAAGCCCCGTCCCGTATCCTGCACCTCGAAGTGCAGCCGCCCGTCCCGATAGCCGACCCGCCAACGGATTTCGCCGCCCTCTGGAGTAAAGCGGAGACTGTTGGCCATCAGGTTGTCCATGATTTGCTCCAGCCGGAGGAAATCGATGCGCAGCGGTTGAGCGGGCAGCAAGCCGTCGGTGTCCAGGAGCAAGGCAACTTGCTTGCTCTCGCACAGCAGCTTGTAGTCATCGCGTTTACGCTCGAAGAACGGAAGGGGCTCGAAGACGACGGGAGATAACGTGAAATCCGGACGTTCGATATCCGATATCGTCGTCAGCTCGTCCAGCAGGCGGGCCGCCCGTTCCGTATTTCCCTGGATCGTCCGCAAATAGCGGGGGAGCCGGTCCGGGCGCTGTGCCGCCCCTTCCAGCAGATTGTCCACGTGCCCCTGAATGATCGTCAGCGGCGTGCGCAGGTCGTGCGTGATCGCGGCCACCATGTCGCGGCGCTGCTGCTCCATCTTCCATTGGGCCGTGAGCGAGTCGTGCAGCGCGCGCCGCATCTCCTCGAAAGCGGAGGCCAATTCGGCCAATTCCTTGGAGCCGCCGACATCCGCCAACGTAAAATCCAGATCGCCCTGCTGAATCCGGCGGGCTCCGTCGGTCAGCCGGCTGACCGGAGGCTTCAGGCGGGTTCCGAGCCTTCGGGCAAACAGAAACGTGAACAGCATAATAAAGACGAACGGAGCGGCCAAATTGGTAACGATGAGCAAAAACGTAGCCATCGGCTGGTCCGCGTTGCTTGTGACCAGACTTAAATCGTAGCGGAGCACGAACACGCCGGCGAGCCCGCCTTGAGCATCCGTTACGGGATAGTACAGCACGATCTTCCCGTTGACGCGTTCGTTCGTGTTCAGCTTCGACACCAGCTCTTCCTTGGAAGAAATGTAGCTTTTATCCATCGTGCCGTACAGGAATTTGCCCTGGGCATCAAGGACCTGATACTGAATGCCGGCCACTGGGATACGCTCCTCCAGAGCGGTCCGGGCGGCGGGCGTCAAGAGCGCTTCCTTTTGCCCGAGAGCGTAGCCGGTAATTTCGGGAAGTTGCTTTTCGTAATAGTTTGCCGGGCGAACGGCCTTGTCGTTTGTGAAAATATAATAAGTGCTTGCACCCCAGAAGGCGATGGAGCAGACGAAGCTCAGGAGCAGCACGAGCAGAAAAGCGACCCCGAATTGGCTGCGGAACGTCAGCTTGCTCATGATGCGCCGGCTCCCATTTTATAGCCGACTCCCCAGACCGTGGCGATATACTCCGTATGCGGGTCCGCCTCCGCCAGCTTGGACCGGATCTTCTTGATGTGTTCGGTCACCGTGGCCGAGTCGCCTTCCGCTTCAAGGCCCCAAACCTTCTCGTAGATGCGTTCCCTCGACAGCACCTGATTCGGATGCATCATCAGCAGCTGCACGATCTCGAATTCCCGGGCGGTTAAAGGAATCGACCGGTTCCGGTAATGAAGCTGGTAGGTGTCCAAATCCAGCATCAGCTCGCCGAAGTGCAGGATCGACCGGCTCGCCCGTGTCTCGCTGCGGCGCTCCCGGCGCAAATGAGCCTGCACGCGCGCTTTCAATTCCTTGATGCTGAACGGCTTCACCAAATAATCGTCTCCGCCGACCATCAGCCCTTGAATGCGGTCCGTTTCGCTTCCGCGCGCGCTCAAAAACAAAATCGGGCATGTCACGAGCGGGCGTATGGAGCGGCATACTTCCCAGCCGTCAAGCCCCGGCATCATCACGTCGAGAATGATCAGATCGGGCTGTTCCTTCAACAGCGCGAATACTTCCTCGCCCCCCGAAGCGGTCAGCACGGCGTAGCCTTCGTCCGTCAAAGCGTCCTCCATGAACGTCAGAATGTCCCGTTCGTCGTCTGCGATTAGGATTTTTTCCATGATTGCTGTCTCCTGTTCGTTAGCTTTCGTACGGTCAGGGCCCGTATTTGTTCCTGTAATGCGTCAGCGCCAGCAGCGGCCAGATCAGGTTGTAGCTGTGGTAGCGCACGTAAAAATCGCCGGGCAGCGCCGCACCGGTAGGATACTTGGCCGGCCAAGAGGCGTCCCCGGCCTCCAGCATGTCCGCCAGCGCACGTACCGCCCGGTTGATGGCGTCGGTTGGCGCCGGATGTACAGCGATTAGCGCATCGAGCGCCCAGGCGGTCTGCGAGGGCGTGCTGGCGCCCAGCGGGATGTAGATTTTGGCCCTGTCGCTGCGGCACGATTCGCCGAAGCCGCCGTCCGGGTTTTGGATGCCGATGAGCCACCTCACCGCATGCTGCAGCTCCGGTTGATCCGGCGGAACCCCGGCGGCCGCGAGCCCGGTCACGGCGGCCCATGTGCCGTAAATGTAACAGATGCCCCAACGGCCGTACCAGGAGCCGTTCCGCTCCTGACGGTCGAGCAGCCACCGGACGGCGCGCCGGATGAACGGTTGCTCTTGGCGGAGTCCCGCCCAAGTGCCCAAATATTCCAGCGCGCGCCCGGTCAGATCCGCGGCTGAAGCGTTAATCGCCGCCTCCGCACCGTCGACGGGAAGGGCGGCGAGCAGCGGGGAATTTTTGTTTCGCTCGAAAGCCGGCCAGCCGCCGTCGTCGTTCTGCAGCGACAGCACCCAATAGAGGCCGCGGCTTCTTGCTTCGCCATACCCGGCCTCGGGCCGTCCGGGACTTCGGCGCAGCGCCCGCAGCACGGCAGTCGTATCGTCCACGTCCGGCACGATCGTGTTGACGTCGGAGAAGCCCCAGCCGCCGGGAACGGGGTTCTCGACATCGGTGCTCCAATCGCCAAGCTTCGTGTGCTGGCGCGAGAGGAGGTAGGCGTCCGCCCGTCGGATCGCCGGGTGCGAGGCCGGCAGCCCCGCTTCCTGCAGGGCATGGCTAAGGAGCGCCGTATCCCAGACGGTGGAAGGCGAGTTTTGGATGTGCAGCTGCCCTTCGGGTTCGCAGGCGAGCGAGATCAGGCCTTGCACCGCACGGGTGATGACGGGATGCCGCTCGTCGTACCCGAGCGCCAGCAGCGCATACACCATCAGGAACGTACAGGACGCATAGCTGTACAGCGTCCCGTTCGGCTCGATCCGCTCAAGCATATAGCGCTCGGCATGCCGAAGCGCCAGCCGGCGGAGCTCCTGCGGCAGGTAAGGCAGCTTATGCAGAGCGCGTTGAATGTCGTTCCACCAGCCGGAGAGGCGCCGGTCTTCCCCGATATCCCTTCCCTCGGCATGCGCCGACCAGCGCTCGCGGGCAGGGAGCAGCTCGGACAAGTCGGGCGTCCCCGCCGTTTTGACCGTGAACTGCCGGACGCCCAATATCGCAACGGGCGCCAGATGCATGCGCGCGTAATTGGAGAAGCGGTAAAAGCTCAGCGGGAACGACCGGGGAAGCAGCAGCAATTCAGGCGGAAAGGGGAACGGCCGCGGCCAAGGATATTGGCCGATGACAGCCAGCATCGCCTTGGTCAACAAGCCGCTGACGTTCCGCAGGCCGCCCTTGGACAAAATAAACCGTCTCGCCCGCGTCATCGCCTCGTCGGAAGCAGGAAGACCGGCATACCGCAGCGCCGCATAAGCCTCAACCGTCGCCGACAAATGCCCGTCCCCGTCGTCGTAAAACCATTTCCACGCGCCGTTCGCTTCCTGCTTCGCTAAAATCCGGTTTGCTAAACGTCGTACAAGGTTTTCGTCCTTTACGTTTAACGAGCTTAACAACAGAATTAGGTACGCGTCCGTCAAGATCCCGTTTTCAAAGCAAAAACGCCACGTCCCGTCCTGCGATTGCCGCGTCAGCAGCATCTGCATCAAACGATCGGTGGCGGTTTCGACGATCCGGTGGAGGCTGCTCATGCTCATCACCCTTTCCCCAACATTGTATGGGGACACCCGGCAAATCATGCGCGGGCTTGTGAGAGCGGGACGAGTGTGCGGGCCTCCGGCCCGTTATTCGGCGGCGGTCAGGAGCCCGCGGCGATTTTCGCAGCCGTATAGTCGCGAATCGTTTCGGGGATGTACCGCAAGGAAGACAGTGTGAAATAAGCACCCGCAGGCTCAACGTCCACTTCGACCTGATTGTAGGACCACTCCAGCTCCGCAGGCATGAAAATGGCGTGAATGCCCGCTTTGAGCGCCGGGATAATATCGGTGCGAAGCGAGTTGCCGATCATCCAGGTGTTGTTCCGGTCGAAGCCGTTCGCGCGGATGAGTCCGTCGAGGTATTCGGCGTTTTTATGGCGCGTGACATAGATCCGCTTGCCGAAGAACCGTTCCAGCCCTGCTTCTTTCACCTTGCGCATCTGCACCGTCGGGTCCCCTCCGGTGTACAAATGAAGCATGTGACCGTCCTCTTGCAGCATGCGGAGCGTCTCTTCCATATAAGGATACGGCTCGATGCTGTGACCGTAGACGGAGGCGCCGAGCTCGATCAGCCGTTTGACTTCCGCCTCATTTTTGGACCGGCCGGTCAAATCGGTGTAATATTCGTACGTATCGACGAACGATTGGGGGAAGTGGTCCGGTGCAAAGCCGCTGACCAGCACCCGCTCCAAATCGATTTCCGATTGTTTTTTCTTGATTTCCCCGATGGACAGGTGGTAGCCGTGAAACCACGCTTCCATTTGGTCCGCGAATTGGTCGATCACCATATCGAAAAATTTGTTGCAATACAGAAGCGTATCGTCCATATCAAACAGTATCGTCTGCTGCACTTTGGTCATATCGATTTCTCCTACTCTTTCTAGGCTTTTTGTTGCAAAAAAGATGCCCTCGAGCCGGCTGCGTCCGGCCTGCGAGCAAAAAAGGGCTCGCCTTCACTCAGACACGTTTTTCACGAATCCTTTGATTGTATTGAAGTGGATGGGATTCGTGAAAAAAACTCGCGGCGATCCCTTTTTTGCTCTTCGGCCAAAATAGCCTGAACGAAGGTAATCAACCTCAACAACAAAAAGCTTTTCTCTTCATTATAGCACGGCTATGACAAGGGACGCATCCTCCTGCGGCGTTTGGCCCATCTCGCTCTGGCCTTGGAACACGGCCCCGGGCTCGATAATTAGCGTAGCGGCGCGGACGGTGCCGACCAAGCGGCCCGTCGGGGTGATGCGGACGATACCCTCCGCCTCGACGCGTCCGTCCAGCCTTCCGGCGATGACCACGTCGCGGGCGCGCAGATCGGTGGAGCGAACGATCCCCTTCGCTCCGACTGTCACCTCACCTGCGGCTTGAAGCACGCCTTGAAATTCGCCTTCGATGTGCACGTCGGCTTCCGAGCGGAACGCTCCTTCGAGGACGCTTCCCTCGCCGATCAGCGAGACGGAGCGTCCGGAACGCGAAGACCGGCTTCGCCAACCGTTGATTCGAAACATCACTTGTTCCTCTCCTTTTTTCGGTTATCGCTTGGCATATAGGGGGCAGGATCGGTGCTTTTGCCGCTAAGCAGCACCTCGTAGTGAAGGTGGGGGCCGGTGCTTCGGCCGGTTGTACCCAATTGACCGATCGCCTGTCCTTTATCGACCTTATCGCCCTGGCTCACCTGTGTGCTGTTCAGATGCATGTACCACGTTCGCAGCCCTTTATCGTGCTCGATAATGACGTTGTGCCCATGCAGCTTGTCATAGGCGACCGAGTGGACGATTCCGCTTGCAACCGCATAGACCGGATCGCCCAGCTTACCCGCAATGTCAATGCCGCGATGGAAGCTGAGCTTTTTCGTAAACGGGTCTTTGCGGTAGCCGTAAGGGGAGGTAACGACTTTGGATAACGTAGGCCATATATCGGGCGTGCGCTGCCGCCGCTCCTGCTTCTCCTGAAGACGGAGCTTCGTTTGGCCGAGCCGGGAGGTAAGCTCCTTCATCTCGGCGTGCAGTGCCGTGTAACGGGCTCCCGTCGCTGCGGCGAGCTCGTGCGTCTGCCCCTCGGTTACGGGGAACGCTTCGCCCCCCATCCCCCCTGCGCCGGCAGAAACGGCAGTGGATGCCGATTGTCCGTCGGCTTTCCGGCGCTCGACGCTGCCGGGAGCCAGCTTGTGCAAATCCTGCTCGAGCCGCTTCATCCGCTCCATTTGGCTCCGCACTTCCGAGGCTTGCTTCGAAAGCGCATAAATATCGTTTTGCAGCCGTTCGATGGCTGCGTTTTTCCGGTGTATATCTTGCTCCAGCTGCGCTGTCCGCCCTTTCATCTCCACCGATTTCAGCGAAACGGAAACGGTGGAATGCAGGCTGCGAATCGCGAGAATGCAGGTCGTCCCCAACAGCAGCAGCATAAAAGAGGCTGCGCAGCATAGGGCGGCGCGGGACAGCTTGAGGCGAACCACGCTTCCGTTTGCCCCGGGAATGATGACGAACGTCAGCTTGCTTTGAAACCATGTGAACTTCATGACGGCTCCTTTCGGTGGATCTTCCTCGGTCCGAGGCGGTTATTCGGCGAGGCCGGTCAAGAAATGCCCTCCTTTCACATACATATATCTAATAGTAAAAGTATTGTGTATGATGGAGGGATTCGCTTGTCATTTTTACAAACAACCCGCATGGACCTGCTCGAACGTCTGACGCTCCATTTGAAGCGGGATATCGCTCTGCAGGCCGAAGGCTTCGATAGCGGAGCCGGCGTGCTGAATGAGGTCGGCAAACGGTTTATCCGGATGGGTCAGCATTACTTCGTGCCCGCCTCGATGCAAGAAATCATCCTCTTCGATATCCGGAAGAAGGGAACCGGCCCCCGCGTAAACGTCCGGACAGCGTCTGCCGACGGCCCGTTCGAGGCGGTCCTGGTCCGCACCGGGGCCGATTTTGTCGAGCTTCGCGTAAACCGTGCCGGAGAAGAGGAGGAACTGGTCATCTTGATCCCCCTGAGCAGGATCGTCGGGATCGAGCGGGCCAAGTCATGACGGCTGCGCCGAGTTCGGGCTGCTCCTCGCTGCGAGGTCCTTGGCTTTCCGCATTTCCATATGCGTGACGAACAGCAATAACGCCAGGACGAGGGCATAGCCGAAGCCGGCCAGCTTGCCGATGAGCGCATAGTCCCGGCTGAAGATAAGGCCCGCGCCGACAAAAACAAATCCGAGGACGAGCAGCACATTGCCGGCCCGCAGCCACGTACGGCCTGATATGGCGCCCAGACGCGCGCCGAACTGTTTCCCCGGGTGGCGATTTCTCCCTTTGGACATCCCGTCCCGGCCGTGTCCCTGCTTGTTCCCCGGAGAGCCGTCCGCATGAGACTCAGGATTCCGTTTCGGGAATCTTCTCATGCGCAGCAGCAACGCCGCCAGCATCGCCGGCTGATAGCCGAGCACAAGCACGGGCGAGCTGTAATTGCCGAAGCTGAATACCTCCGGCGTGCTCGTGAAAGCGAGAAGCGTGGTCAGCAGCAAAAACAGGCTGACCGGGGAATTGATAAGCGTGTAGTCCCTTTGCCGGATCAGGCTGGTGATCCCGATCAGGAAGGCGAGATAGATGAAGATGATCTTGTCGACGATAATCGGGAACCAGACGCTCAGAATAAACAAATCCATCCGGTCCAAAAAGTCTGTAATTTGAATGTGCTGCACCAAGCTGTAATCCGGGTAAATCAGGTTGCCGGGAATGTTTGGCCCGAGGACGGCTACCTCCATAAGGAGGAGAAGCGACAGCAGCGCCGTAGCCAGCAGTGAACCGTGCCGAAGGGCGGAGTGAATCTGTCTGGAATTCCAGATCATATGCAAAAACGCCCCCACAATGATGATATCCCCGTACCAGCCGATACTGAGAAGGCCTGCGTATCCGAGCTGCTTAGGCGGAGTCGTCAGGATCGGCTGCAGTAAACGGAAGCTCATTTCGTTGGACAACAGGAACGGCAGCATTAACATGAGCGCGAAGAAAACGGGAAAAAACAAGTCGTTGACCCGGGAAATCACTTCTGCGCTGGTTCGGCCGTAAAACATAAGCATGACGACGAGGAGCAGAACGAGCATTTCCTCGGGGGTGTTCGGGAGAAGAAGCGTGCCGATGAATTTGCCCAACATCCGCAGATCGCGCACCAGGATGAACCATAGATGGATCAACAGCACCATGTTCGCGAGCATGCCGAACCAGCGGCCGAACAAAATGAAGTTGATCTCGAAAAGATGCTTTCCCGGAAGCCGCATACTGAGCTGTGTAAACACGTATGCGATGAAAAGGATATAAACGGTGGGCAGCAAATAGACGAACCAGGTATCCATATGCATGATCCGGATCAGATCATGCTGGATGCTAAGCAGCCCGCCGCCGATCAGCAGCGATCCGACCTGCCAGGCGAGCTGTCTTTGGTTAATGACTTGCGTGTTGACAGGCATGTGTTCACCCGCTTTCCTCCATCGCATCGTTTATTGAGGATGGATAATTGAGAAGACCCACGGCGATACCCGTTCGATGAAAAAACGTGTCGGCATCGGGGGCTGATAGCCCGATGCCACGCAGAGAAAGAGACCCAGTGTCACAAGCGTAATGAATGTGTACAGCCGTGCCGTTGCCTTCGGCTGCCTCGCCCAATGCTTCAAGTTCAAAAATAAATGAAATGCCATCAGCACCATAAACCATACGAGAAACTGGGAGTTCATCGGGGACGCTCCGCTTTCGTTACGTTTTCGTAGATCAGGCCTGTTTCCGTAAGCACGCTTTTCACCTGTATGCGAAATTCGGCATCCTTCATCCCGGCCGGCCAGCGCGATGCGTACTTCTTCTCCCAGAGCCCCGGATGCTCCCGCCACAAGTACGATCCGAATTGTGCGGAATCGGTGCGGTTGCCGATCATTTTGCGGATCGCTTTCCGCATCGCTTGTTCAATGTAACGGTTCATCGCTTCCTCCACTTTCTGGACCTTGCCGGTTTGGCTGAGGTCGTACATGCCCAAGACTTCGGTTGCTTTGGCCTTGGCTTCCGTGCGGATGTCAAACCGGAGCTTCCCTCGTGACGTATGGGCCCGAATCTGGCATTTCGAATCGAAGATGCTCAGCGTAATCGTATACCGGTCTTCAATTTTTACGGTAGCGATTGCTTGTACAGGCATGTCTTTCAGCCAGGCAAGCCCGCTTGCCTCCGCATTCTCAAATACGCCGGTCATTTTGTCTTCGCGAAATTGCGCATAGCCGAGGAACTCGATCTCCTTCGACTTCTTCGTGTTTTTGGAGTCTTTCTCCGATTCCTTCACGCCCATGTAGACCGTTACGGCATCGCTGCCGGGACTGCTGAGCGAGAGGGCGATTTGCTTCATGTTGATCGGGATGACGTTCCGGGCCTTCACAAGCTCCCGGATCGCTTCCGACGGGAAACGCTCGAACTGCGGCGTTGCTTGCAGCAGCTTGTAAGCTTTTCCTTTGGTGACGACCATATAAATCGTCATCCGGCTTTCCGGAGAACGGGGCGTCGTATCGAAGAGGTTCCGGATTCCTCGTTTGGCAAAGTCCTCTCCGATCAACAAGGTTCTGCGGTGTGCGAAAAACATGCGGCGGGACATCCGCCGCTGCAGCCGGGCCTGCGCCTCCCGAAACGTGGTGCCGACTTCGGAGTCGATGTAGTAGCTTTTCGTTCCGGCCGTTCCGCCTCCGCCTCCGGAGGCACCGCCCATATTGCCGGGGAGCGGCAGCAGCACGCTGTACCGGATCTTGCCGTCTTGCTCCACATCCACCGCGGTCGTCAAAATAAAGGCAGTGTCGTTGATTTCCACCCGGTCCCAGCACCCGGTCAGGCAGAGCAGGGAGAGCAGAACAAGGGATAGGCGGGTCCGGCGCGATCTCATTCTACAGGCTCCTTTCCTTCCTCTATCGTATGGTCGATGGTTTTGCCCCGCTGGCCGGATTGCTCCGTTATTTCCTTCGGCAGCGTATCGTCTAACCTCTTGCTATCCTGCAGGGGCATAAAGGAAGGACGTTTTCCCATCGCCCACCAAGGCGAGCGGAAGAGAATATCCTTCAGGTCGCCGGAAGATAGCGGTCCGATCGGCGATAAGTAAGGAATGCCGAAGGAGCGGAGATTGGCCAGATGCCCCATGATCAGCATGATCATAACCAAGATGCCGTACATCCCGAACAGTGAAGCGGCGATCAGGATCGGAAAACGCAGCATTCGTATCGCGATCGCTCCGTTAAACCGCGGGATCGTGAACGAGGCAATCCCGGTAAGCGATACGACGATCACCATCGGCGCCGATACGATGCCTGCCTGCACCGCCGACTGTCCGACAACGAGTGCGCCCAGAATACTGACCGCCGATCCGATCGCTTTAGGCAGCCGGATGCCCGCTTCCCTCAGCGCCTCGAAGGTCACTTCCATGATCAGCGCTTCGACGACGGCCGGGAACGGGATCGCTTCCCGGGCGGCGGCGACCGACAGCAGCAGAGACGTAGGGAGCAGGTCCTGATGGTAGGTTGTAATAGCGACGTATAAGGCCGGCGTCAGCAAGGACAGGATCATGAACGTATACCGAAGCCACCGGATCAGTGTAGCAATCTGGTACCGCTCGTAGTAATCCTCGCTGGCCTGCATAATTTCGGCGAAGACGAACGGCACGATCAGCGTAAACGGCGTCCCGTCTACAAGTATACCGACCCGTCCCTGCAGCAGGGCGGCCGCGACGACATCCGGGCGTTCGGTATATTGAAGCTGCGGGAAGGGCGAATACGTCGAATCTTGTATGAGCTCTTCGATATAGCCTGTTTCCAGTACGGCGTCGATGTTTATTTTTTCGAGACGTTTGACAACTTCATGAACGATGCTCGGGTCCGCCAGATCGTCTAGGTAAGTGACGAGGACATTAGTGTTGCTTTCCCGGCCGAGGATCATCGGCTTCATTTTTAAATGCGGCGTTTTCAGCTTGCGGCGGATCATGGACGTGTTGGTCCGGATATTTTCCACGAAGCCCTCGCGGGGGCCGCGTACGACCGACTCGGTATCGGGTTCGTTGATGGATCTTTTTTCCGCTCCCCTCATGCCGAGCAGCAGTGCCTTGTTGTTATGCTCGACAATCAGCCCCGTGTCGCCGCCGAGTACGGAAAGCAGCATATCCGCATAATTGTCCGCCTTCTGAATCTGGGAGACGGGCAGCGTCATATCGGAGATGTTGTCGATCAGCTCCTCTCCGCCTTCCAGAATCATCAGCGACTTCATCGTATCGTTCACCAGCTCCGTCTTGGCCATGCCGTCGACAAAAAACAAAATCGCCGGCAAGCTTTGCTCGATGCGGAACTCGCGAATGACGAAATCGGAGCAGTCCTTGAACAGTTCCTCCAAATAGCTTTTGTTGTCTTCGATGCTCATAAAGACAGGGACGGAGCGCAGCTCGTCGATAAAACGGTATTCCGCTTTCCGCAGCGGGTGTTCCGGGGCGTCCTGTCCTTTTTTCTTGCGGTTTTTCGGGTGGATCATGGCACTCCTTCCTGCCCGCGGCATCTTATCCAAGCATTGCCGGAGCATGTCTTGTATATTTTCCACCATTTGCGAAATTTTATGACAAATCGTCGGGTTCCTGTGCCATAATGAGGAATAGGCGGGCGGCTAGAGGTAAAAGCTAGGACAGATTGGAAAGCGCCTGTTGTTGTAAAAAGGAGGAATGACGACGTGCTGTGGCTCGTCATCGCACTGACCTTATTCATCATTCAGATTCTCACGATTCTGGTCGGGGAGTTTCGCCGCCCGGCCAAGGCGATGGCGTGGCTTTTCATCTTGTTTCTCATTCCGGTCATCGGGTTTGTCATGTATTATTTTTTGGCTAAAGAATACACGCAGCGGAAAAAAGTGAAGCGCAACGGGCTGCGGCTCGTGAACGATATTCGGCATCTCGGCAAAAAGCAGTATTCGGCGGATTTTCAGCCTGAGGAGGATCGGCTGAAAGGCTGGCGGCACGAGCCCAGGCTGTTCTCGCTGCTCAATAACATTCCCGGTGCCCTCATTACGATACATAACGAGGTGCGGGTGCTGACCGACGCCACCGCGGCGTATCCGGCGATACTGGCTGCCATGGAACAGGCGAAGGGGCATATTCATTTTGAGTTTTACACCATTCGCAACGACGGCATTGGGCGCCAGTTTCATGAACTGCTGATCCGCAAAGCGCAGGAAGGCGTAAAGGTGCGCTGCATCTTCGACGGCATCGGCAGCTACCAGCTCGATGGCAAATTTGTTCAAGAGCTGAAGCGGGCCGGGTGCGAGGTATACTTCTTTTTGCCGGCGGTGATTGCTTTTTTCGACAAGCGGATGAATTACCGGAATCACCGCAAGATCGTCGTCATTGACGGCGTCCGCGGCTTTCTCGGGGGAATCAACATCGGAGACGAATACCTGGGGGCGAATCCCAAACTGGGGTACTGGCGGGATACGCATTTGGAGCTGGAAGGCGACGCGGTGTATTCGCTGCAGTATACGTTTTTGACCGACTGGATGTTTGTGAGCGGAAAACGGCTGGCGGATTCGGAATTTTATCCTGAGCACGATTGCACAGGCCGCAAGCCCGTACAGATTATTTCAAGCGGGCCGGATGCGCATTGGGATGCCGTTCTGGAGATGTTTTTCGCATCGATCACGGCGGCCAAGCGGAGAATTTACATTACCACCCCTTACTTCATCCCCGATCCAAGCATTACCATGGGGCTGAAGACGGCGGCGATCAGCGGAGTGGACGTCCGGATCATATTCCCGCAAAAAGCGGATTCGCGCATCGTGAACTATGCTTCCCGGTCGTATCTGGAAGAGCTGATGCAGGCCGGAGTCCGCTTCTATGCCTACCAAAAAGGCTTTATCCATGCGAAGGTCATTCTGATCGACGATCTGCTCGCTTCGGTCGGTACCGCGAATATGGACATGCGCAGCTTTTACAACAACTTCGAGCTGAACGCCGTATTGTTCGACAAAGAAACGATTCACCGGCTGGAAACCGATTTTATTCTCGATTTGAAGGAAAGCCGCGAGGTCAAGCTGGAGGCGTTCGAGAAACGCTCCCGTTGGCAGAAGGGGAAGGAAGTCATTGCGCGGCTCCTGTCGCCGCTTTTCTAACAAGCGGCGTGGCGCCGATTTCCTGGGCTAACGAATAAAGGACAGCACGTGATCCAACTGCTGCGGGGGGACTTGAGCGATCAGGTCTCCTTTTTGCTGCAGGCGCTGCATGATGTTCAGCAGGTGAAAATCCCGGGGATCGGGGCGGAGCGCCACTTCGTCCCAAGTCAGCGGAGTCGACACCGTGGCGTCCTTGCGGGCCCGCGGCGTATAGGGAGCGGACAGCGTCTTGCCGTACCAGTGCTGGAGATAATCGATGTAAATCAAGGTGCCGCGGTCTTTTTTGAGCCGCTCGACGGTGAACAGCTTCGGGTATTTTTGCACCGCGAACGTGGCGACGAATTGACCGATCCGCCGGAGCTGCTCGAACGTATAGCCGCGCTCCCGGGCGATCGGGACGTAGATTTGCACGCCTGTGGCGCCGGACGTTTTCGGTACGGACCGGATATTCATGCCGTCCAGAATGCCGCCGATAATCTGGGCCGCCTCCATAATGCGCGGCTCGGGATCGACGCTCGGGTCAATATCGATCACCCATTCGACGGGCAGCGTCTCGCCGATCCGATGAAACGAGGGATGGAACTCCAGGCAGGCCAAATTCCCCAGCCACAGCAGCGTCGGCAGGGAATCCAGATGAACGTAGCGGATCGATTCCAGCATTGCCGTCTTGACGAAATCGGGTGTCGGCTCAGGGACGTTTTTCTGATAAAATGACTTGTCGTTCCAGCCATGAGGAAACCGGATGGTTGTCAGATAACGGTCGCGGCAATACGTCAGCAGGTAAGGGGAAAGCTCCGCGAGCTTTTGCAGATACATCGCTTTCGTAATCTTCTTCTCCGGCCACAGCGGCTTATCCGGATTCGTTACCGTCAGCTCCCGGCCTTCAACGATCAGCGTCCCTTTCGTTTTCGGATATTTGGCGGGTGCGGGCATCGGCAATCCCTCCTGTTCCTGAAATATATTAGTTAGTATATACTCGCGCTCCCCTTTTCATAAGGCTGTCGGGCAAAAATACGTTGCGTAAACGGTGAGGGCAAACTGAAAGTTCGCTGAATCATCCCCAACGCGTCCGTCAACCGGTCGGGATTGGTGTACAATGAAAAAGAGGTGACATCATGCAGCCAATCAAAGGCGTAAAAATATTAATCGTCGACGACGAACCGAATATTGTCCAGTTTTTGGAGCTGGGCCTGCAAAACGAAGGCTTTGAAGTTTTTACCGCGCCGGACGGATTTACAGCCGTCACGTTAGCCAAGCAAGCCCGGCCGCACATCGTCATTCTGGACGTCATGATGCCCGGCATGGACGGGTTTGAGGTATGCCGGATGCTGAAGAAAACCGAGCACGTCGCCATTATCATGCTGACGGCCAAGGAAGAAGTGGAAGACCGGGTCAAGGGACTGACGCTCGGGGCCGACGATTATATGGTCAAGCCGTTCAGCTTCGAGGAGCTGCTGGCCCGGATTTATGCGCGGCTGCGCAACCAGTTTCCCCATCTGTTCGCGGAGGTGGCGTACGGGCCGTTCCGCATCGACGACCGCCGCAAAGAAATCCGCTACGAAGACCGGGTGCTGGAGCTTTCGCCGACGGAATACGAGCTGCTGTCTTTTCTGGTCGTCAATCACGGCCTGGTCCTGAGCAAAACGGTCATTTTGGACAAGGTCTGGGGATACGATTTTGGCGGGGAGGACAATATCGTCGAAGTGTACATCCGCTCGCTCCGCGATAAATTGAACGACAAGGAGCACCGGATCATTCGGACTCTCCGGGGATCGGGCTACCGGGTAGACCTCGGGTGATGCGGGGGTGGTACCGGATCCGGCGTATCTTCGCGCCTCGTTCGCTTCGCCTTCAGCTCCTGTCCCGTTCCTTGTTTATTTTGGCGGGACTGCTGCTGTTAATCGGCGTTTTGCAATATGTGTTCATGGAGCAATTTTTGATTAAAAATAAAGTCGCCAGCATCCAAAGCCAATTTTTTTCCATTCCACTGGATATATGGGCGAATCCGAACTTCGAAAACGGCCGGGCAAGGGGGCCTTTTCTGCCCGAAGCTTCGCTGGCGTTCGTCGGGCCGGGCGACAGCTTCCGGGTCGTCACGAAGAATCCCCGCGCCGGGTCGGTGCCGCGGCTTCCCGCCGAGGAGTACCGCGAGGCTTTGGGGCGGGAGCAAAGGCAGCCGCACTATCGGATCGTCAGGGACGACAAGGGGATGGACCAACTGGTCGTTCTGCAGCGGATCGCTCCGCGCGGGCGTCTTGCCCAGATCAGCACGAGCATGGAGCCGATTCGGGATGTGCTGCTCAGCCAGCTTTGGACCTTCCTGGCTTTGGCTGCAGCCGCTCTGGGGATAGGGGTTGCCGCATTTCTTCCCGTGCTGCGCAGAACCCTCGTCCCGCTTTCCAACATGATCGAAACCGTAGAGCAGATCGATGCGGGGAAGCTGGACGAGCGGCTGCCGGCGCATCAAGGCCAACTGGAGATCGACCGGCTCTCCCGGTCGTTTAACCGGATGCTGGAACGGCTGGAAGCTTCGTTCGAAACGGAGAAGGAAGCCAAGGAGCAGATGCGGCGCTTTATTGCGGATGCTTCGCACGAGCTTCGTACGCCGCTTACGTCGATTCACGGCTTTCTTGAGGTGCTGCTGCGGGGAGCGGCCCAGAAGCCGGATCAGCTGGACAAAGCGCTCAGAAGCATGTACGGGGAGTCGGAGCGGTTAAACAAGCTGGTTCGGGACCTGCTGCTCCTGGCCCGCTTGGATCGTCATCCGACCGTGGACTTGAAGGAAGAATCGCTGAGCGGTATCGTCGATGAAATGGAGCCGCAGCTCCGGCTGCTGGCAGGCAGGAGAAACGTGCAGTTCTCCGTTCAGCCTGACGTGTCCGCCCGCATCGACAAAGACAAAATCAAGCAAGTGCTGCTCAATTTGTTCCACAATGCCGTTCAGCATACCGATCCAGTTGAGGGCACCGTCAGCGTTTCGTTAGAGCAAACGCAGGAGGAGGCTCTGCTGTCGGTTCAGGATAACGGCAGCGGCATTCCGGAAGAGCATGTGCCGCGCTTGTTCGAACGGTTTTACCGGATCGACTCGTCGCGCGCCCGCATTTACGGAGGGGCCGGGCTGGGACTGTCGATTACGAAATCGATTGTGGATCTTCACGGGGGAACGATTGAGGTGAACAGCAGGGTCGGCGAAGGCTCCAGTTTTACCATTCGTCTTCCGGTGAGCGGAGGAACGCAAGCGGACGAGTAATCGTCCGGAGCTTGTTGAAAAAGTGGCTAATTGACGTAATAGAGGGGTTTACGAAAGGGTGGGGTATCTGCTTCCGGTCGCTGCCCCACCCCGCAAAGTGAAATTCAATCAGGGAAGCTAAGTCCGAGTACTTTGCGGGGACCCCGCGTCTGCAGGAAATTTTCATTGTAATCCACTTAGTAGTGGGTATTTCCCGCAGACAAAGGCGAACGCTATCGCTCCTACAGTAGATACCCCACCTCCGTATGTATCTCTATATCAGTCAAAACCTCTTTCTCGACACTTTGTGGACGAATAAATCGTCCGCTTGCTTTTTTATTTATAAGTTAGGGAATTTGCACTCGCTAGGGTTTGTATCGACAAACGCCTGAATACTGGGGTGCCTCATCGTATGCCCCGGGGTCCACTCCATAAACTGCACCTTCACCACGATTTGCGGAACGATCCAAACCGCGTCTTTGCTCCGTTCGGGCTCGTTCACGAACGGCTTCGCTTTCGTCCTCATGGACGCTACGCGTGCCGTCAGCTCCCGCCACTCTTGCTGCGTCACCTTCCCGGTGCCTGCGTGCCCGATGTAGTAGAGGCTGCCCTGCCCGTCGTACAAGCCGAGCAGGAGCGAATTGACGATATTGTCCCGGTACGTGACGCCTCCTACAACAGCCAGCAGATCATAAAATATTTTGCGCTTCTGCCACCGTTTATCCTTACCACCGATCATATACGTGCTGTTCAGGTTTTTACAGACAACGCCCTCCATCTGATGCTTGATCATCACCTGCAGCAGCTCGTCGGGGACGGCGAAGTTTTGCACTGTTTGCACATCGGGTTGCGGGATGACAATCTCCTGCAGTATGCGCTGCCGCTCGGCAAGCGGCTTATCCGTAACCCATTGCCCGCCGTAGAACAAAACGTCGAAGATCATGTACGTGACCGGGGTCTGCGTGACGGCGAGCTCAATGTTTTGCTGCTTTCTTAGGCTGTCCCGCTTCATAATCTCATGAAACGACGGCTTGTGATGGTCGAAGGCGATGAATTCGCCGTCCAATATGAACGAAGAGGCCGAGCAGTAGCGCGAAGGAGACAAAAATTCGGGATACTGCAAGGACCGATTGTTCAATCTTCGATTGACGAGCTGGACCTTGGAGCCGTCGCAGTAGGACAGCATGCGCACGCCGTCCCATTTGATCTGGGCGATCCATTCGCCGCCTTTGGGGAACGAATCGGAGCTTATCGGTTCGAAGGGAACGACCGGGTTCAACATGAGAGAGCCCCCCTAGAATTCGTGGTTATTAACAGTTATTCCCTCTTGTTGCTTGACATAACGGCCAGCGGCTCGATATAGTTAAAGGTGCACAACAATTAACTTTGGTATAACGAGGTGGAAAGGAAATGTTTTTCTTATCGACTGTTCTGAAACGGAATTTGGCTTAAACGGGAGAAGTCTGCCCATTTTTCACCCTAAGCCAACCGAAGAACAGTAGATAAAGAACTCGATTCCTTTCGTTCAAATGATACAATTTGCAACGGGTCAGGGCGTGTTCGCCTTGCCCGTTTTTTGTTTTCCATACAACCTAAGCTAATTGAATAGAGCTTTGTCCGGCTGTTTCTCCGGTTGGCTTCGAACCTGAAGCGAAAAGGAGAGAGCTTTCATGAGTATGTTGAACGTTGAACAGCTTACCCATACGTATGGGGATAAAAAAATATTCCAAAATATCCAGTTCCGGCTGCTGCGGGGAGAGCATGCGGGACTCGTCGGCAGCAACGGGGCCGGCAAGTCGACCTTGCTGCGTGTCTTGGCGGGACAACTGCTTCCCGATGGGGGCAAGATCGAATGGCTTCCGCAAGCGCGGCTCGGTTATTTGGAGCAGCACGCCGATCTGCAGGCGGGAATGACGATTATGGACTATTTGCGGGGCGCTTTCGCTCAATTATATGAGCTGGAACGTGCCTTGCATAAGGTCGCAGAGCAAATGGCCGTGGCGGACGCCGACCTCGAACCGCTGTTAACCCGGTACGGCGAGCTGCAGAGTCGGCTGGAGCATGCCGATTTTTACGGCATCGATTCCAAGATCGAAGAGGTGGCTGCCGGATTAGGGATTCTTGAGCTCGGCAAAGACCGGGAGGTCGACAAGCTGAGCGGGGGGCAGCGCACGAAGCTGCTCCTGGGCAAGCTGCTGCTGGAGGAGCCGCACGTATTATTGCTCGACGAGCCGACCAACTACTTGGACGACGTGCATATCGAATGGCTGACCGGCTATTTGAAGCGTTACGAGCAGGCTTATCTCGTTGTCTCGCACGACGAGGCCTTCCTGAATGAAATTACAACGACGATCTTTCATTTGGAGCATCAGACCATCAAACGCTACGCCGGGAACTATGCCGCATTCGTCAAAAGTTATGAACTGAACCGGTTGCAATGGCAGGACGCGTACGAGCGCCAGCAGAAGGAAATCGACCGGCTGGAGAGCTTTATCCAAAAGAATCGGAACCGCAAAGCCAAACAAGCGAAAAGCCGGGAAAAAGCGCTGGAGCGAATGGAACGGATCGAGAAACCGACGTCGGGGCCGCGGCCCCGCTACAGCTTTCATGTTCATGTGGAACCCGTGAACCGAATCATGGAAGCGAAGCACCTGCAATTCGGCTATGCAGAGCCGCTAGCCGTTCCCGTAAACCTGCAATTGAAGCGCGGGGAAAAAGTGGCGGTGATCGGGTACAACGGCATCGGGAAATCGACTATGCTCAAAACGATGCTGGGCCTGCTGCCGCCGGTAAGCGGAACGGTACAGCTCGGCGAACGGGTCACACCGGCTTATTTCGCCCAGGAGCAGCTGCCTTCGGACGAAACCGCGCTGGAGCGGCTGTGGTCGCTGCGGCCGGATAAGACCCAGAAGGAAATCCGGCAGACGCTGGGTATGGCCGGTCTGACCGAAAAGCATATCCGGCAGCGCCTTAGCTCGCTTAGCGGCGGGGAGCAGGCGAAGGTCCGCTTGTGCGAACTCATGCTGACAGACAGCAATCTTCTCGTGTTGGATGAACCTACGAACCACTTGGACGTCCGGGCAAAGGAAGCGTTCAAGGAAGCGCTGAAGGAGTACAAAGGGACCATTCTGCTCGTTTCCCATGAGCCGGAATTCTATGAAGATTGGATTACTCAGGTTTGGCGTTTGCAGGACTGGAGCAAGTAAGCGCGGAGAGGGAACACTCTCCCGGCACAAAGAAACGATCGGCGCTTAGCCGATCGTTTCTTTCGTTTTCGCTTTGCCTTTTCTTGTTTTTGCGGCTTTGGCTTTCTCGGTCGTTCCCGGCGTCGGCTCGGTCACTACCGGTTTCACCGCTTCAAGGCTCGCCTGCAGGGCGGCCATCAGATCGATGACGTTCGCTTTATGCGGCTCCGGCGCGACGCGGACCTGCTGGCCGGAAACTTTCGATTCAATCGCGTGCAGCACGGCCGAACGGTAATCGTCCTTGTATTTTTCCGGCTCGAATTTCGTCGCCAACTGGCCGATCAGCAGCTTTGCCATTTCGAGCTCCTTCTCGTTGACGTTGCTCTGCTCCGGGAGGTTCGGTACATGTTCCACTGACCGGATTTCGTCCGGGTAAAAAATCGTCTCCATCGCAATGCACCGGTCGATAATGCGGATGGCGGCCAAGCTGCTTTTGGACCGGATGGACACTTTGGCAATGCCGATTTTGCCCGTTTGCCGCATCGCTTCGAGCAGCAGACTATAGGCCCCGGCGCCGGTTTCGTTCGGAGCGAGATAATATGTTTTCTGAAAATAAACCGGGTCGATGTCCGACAAGTCGACGAAATCGAGAATCTTGATTTCTTTGGTGATCTCGCCGGTCAGCTTCTCCAGCTCGTCCTTCTCGAACAGCACGAATGAGCCCGGCTCGTATTCGTAGCCTCGGACGATTTCTCCCCACTCCACTTCTCGCTCGCAGTGCTGGCATTTACGGACGAAATTCAGCGGCGTATTGCAATCCTTATGAATCATGCGCATCGAGATGTCTTTGTCTTCCGTCGCCGAGAACATCTTGACGGGCACGTGCACCAAGCCGAAGCTGATGGCGCCTTTCCAAACCGTATGCATGGCTGTACCTCCCGGGGCCTGAGCTGGCCGTCTACTTTCTATACAGTATACGCAAAATGGAAGCGTCCCATTACATCGCGCGCGAATGTCAGCGCAAGAAATTGGGACATGCTACAGAAGAAGGCTGCATGGATCGCCAAAAAGCAAAGTCATGCCGGCCCGAACATTTTCGATCAGAGGAGGAAAAGGAATCATGAGCGAAGCAAATACGTCCGGCGGCAAGTTTACGGATGATGCAGCCCATGAAGGGCGGGACTCCAATTTTATGGACATCGACCGGATGATCAACGAAGGTCTTGGCGGCGGGCAGGTGACGATCCATAACGGACTGATCGAGGAATCGACGACCGATACGATGGATCATCCCGAATCGGTCGTCAGCGGGGAGGTCAACGGGCAATGAAAGTGTACCGCGCTCAAGAAATTATGAAATCCGAGGAAAAGGTTAGCGTGGAGTTGAACGGCGTATCCGTATGGATCGATAGCGTAGACGCCGAGCAGGAAACAGCCAAGGTGCATGTGGAAGACCGCCCTGCGGACGCCCGCGTCGTTCCGGTCGACGAGCTGCAGGAAGTCCAATAGCTGCTGCGAGGACCGTGTTTGAGCAAAAGCTTTCCGAAAGCATGCAGGCCGAGAGGGCCCATGGCTGGGGGAAGCTTTTTTTGCTGGGGTAAAGCGGTTTCGGGTCTCATGCTATCGGGCAAGCCGATAGTCAGTAGTAGGAGATCGGTGGTATGATATATATGAAAGATTCGATTTAGTAACACAGTGTTTCGAACGATACTCGGCGCTCCGAAACAATAGCAAAACGGCATGTTTGTCTAGATACAAAGGAACGGCTATAATAATTGTCAATACGAGAGCGGAGGCGGATAGATGTGAGCTCGGTCGACGAATTTACGCTGATCGACCTGCTGAACGGCGGGAAGCAAACGATCGCTTTTCAACGGGCCGGCGGCGTGGAGACAGGGATCGGCGACGATGCGGCCGTCGTTCGCGCCTCTTCGGATAGCCGGTGGATTCTCACTTGCGATACGATGACGGAAGACATTCATTTCAAGCGGGTGACGATGCGCGATGTGGACATCGGGTATAAAGCGATGGCTTCCGCCGTCAGCGATATCGCTGCGATGGGAGGAACTCCGCGGTATGCCCTCGTGGCGCTCAGCATGCCGAAGTCGACGCCGGTGGAGCGTGTGCGCGCAATGTACGACGGGTTGTACGAATGCGCGAACCGTTACCGGGTCGTTGTTGCAGGCGGAGACACAACCTCGTGTATCGGGGGCGTGACACTGACCGTAACGGTGATCGGAGAGACGGAACCGGACAAAGCGCTGCTCCGCTCGGCAGCCAGACTGGGAGATGTCGTATTTATTACCGGTATTACCGGCGATTCGGCGGCCGGACTGGAATGGCTTCTGGGGAAAAACAAGCCGTCGGAGGAATGGGACGACGATCCGGAGCTGAAGCGGTATCCCGGACTGATTCGGGCGCACTGCCGTCCGGAGCCCCAGATCGAAGCCGGCGAGCTGCTGCGGCGGTCCGGCTTCTGCCATGCGCTCAACGACGTCAGCGACGGGATCGCCAGCGAAGCGTGGGAAATTGCCGCGGCGTCGAACATCGGGATCGATCTGATCGAAGACCGGATTCCCGTGTCGGGCGAGCTGCTGGAATATGCTTCGAAGCAAGGGAAGGACCCGCTCGATTACATGCTGTACGGCGGCGAAGATTACCAATTAATCGGAACAGCGCCCGCCGAACACGCCGTCGAGCTGCAGATGCAGTTTAAGGAAGCGGGGCTGCCGCTCTATCTGATCGGATATGTCCATGGGGAGCATTCCGGCGTACGGCTTGTGCGAAGCGACGGCAGTGCGGTATCGCTCGCCAAGCGCGGCTATAATCATTTTACCGGATGAAGGGACGATCCTGACATGGCCATATATGCATTTCAAGCCCGTCATGTCGCCGATACTTCCGTATTGGCGGAACGCTTGGCCTCGTTGTTTATCCCGGGAACCGTCATTACGCTCGACGGCGACCTGGGGGCGGGCAAGACGACATTCTCGCAAGCGGTAGCCAAGGCGATAGGCGTCAAGGACATCGTGAACAGTCCTACGTTTACGATCATCAAAGAATACGAGGGTTCCGAGTTCCCTTTCTACCATATGGACGTGTACCGGTTGTCTTTGGAAGAGGCGGATGATTTGGGGCTGGACGAATATTTTGACGGAAACGGCATTACGCTTGTCGAATGGGCTTCGCTGATCGAAGAGATTTTGCCTCCGCAGCGGTTGGAGATTCGGATTGAGACCGACGGAGAAAACGGGCGAAGCTTCACGCTCAAGCCGTTAGGCGACCCTTATGAAGCATGGTGCGCGAAGCTACAACAGAACGGATGGTTAACATGATTCAGAATACGGCATCAGATTCGACTTTATATGGCGACGGCAAGCTTATGCTGTCCGTCGATACGTCAACCGTGTCGATGACGACCGCGTTGACCCGGGGACGGGAAATCCTGGGAGAAATTACTTCAAAAGCGGAGCGAAACCATTCGCTTTATCTCGTGCCGACCTTGCAGCGGCTTATGGCGGAGTGCGGCGTCCGGCCGGACGAGCTGTCGGCGTTTGCCGTCGGCGTCGGGCCCGGTTCCTATACCGGCGTGCGCATTGGTGTGACGGTCGCCAAAACCTTTGCCTGGACGCGGAAGCTGGCTTTGCTCGGCGTCTCTACGCTCGAAGCGTTGGCGCTCGGCGGAGCCGGTTCCGCCTCGGATTTCGGCGCGCTTCAAGACGGGGAAACCGTGCGGGGCGGAGCGCTTCAGGCGATGGATTCGCTGCTTGACGCGGCGCGCGCGACGGGGGAAACGACATGGGTCGTCCCGCTGATCGACGCCCGCAGGGGTCAAGCGTTTACGGCGCTGTACGCCGTTTCGCCCGAGGGCTGGAAGTGTCAGGTGCCGGACGGTATTCGTCTGACCGCCTCTTGGACGGACGAGCTCCTTTCCTTGGGTGCATCGGCGGCAACCGGACCCGGCCGTGTCGTTTTTACGGGTGAGCTGGAGCTGCATCAAGAAGCGATTCGTTCGTTTGCTTCCCGGTGGGGCGGACCTGTAACGGAAGCTCCGCACGAGCTGCGCGCCCGCCATGTCGCCGAGCTTGGCCTGATGCGGTGGAAGCGGGGGGAGACCGAGGATGTTCACGGGTTGGTTCCGAACTATACGCAATTGGCGGAAGCGGAAGCCAAACTTCTCGCCAAGAAATCTTAGGGGAGGCCTGTCCGATATGGAACCTAAACGCGAAGCGCAACCTGTCTTTGACGGAGCTATGCTTTTTCGCCCTATGCACACGGACGACATCCCCGTGATCTGCGAGATCGAACAGGAATCGTTTGCCACGCCTTGGACGGCCGGGGCGTTTTACAATGAGCTGACGAGCAATAATTTCGCCAAATATCTCGTTTTGGAGTACGAAGGCGAAATTGCGGGTTTTGGCGGCATGTGGCTGATTATGGAGGAGGCGCACGTCACCAATATAGCGATTCGTGAAAAATATCGCGGGCGCAAGCTCGGAGAGCGGCTGCTTGTGGAAATGCAGCAAACGGCCGTTTTTTACGGGGCGCTGCGCATGACACTGGAGGTGCGCCCGTCCAATCTGATTGCCCAGCGCTTGTATGAGAAGCTGGGATTTCGTTCCGTCGGTATTCGACGGGGCTATTATACCGACAATAAAGAAGATGCGATTATTATGTGGGCGGACCTGCCCAAATCGGAACGGCTCTCCAAATAAATGAAAACGGCTGCCAGCGAGCGGTTCGAGAACAGACGAGAGGTTTATTGACGATGAATGAACAATCGAACGAAGCAGTGTCCGTTCGCCCGGATCGGGACGGCGGACCCGTTTATATATTGGCTGTGGAAACAAGCTGCGACGAGACGTCCGTGGCGATTGTCCGGGACGGCAAAGACATCTTGGCGAACGTCGTGTCCAGCCAGATCGAGACGCATCAACGATTCGGCGGCGTCGTGCCCGAGGTCGCTTCGCGCAAGCATGTGGAATCCATCACATGGATTATTGAAGAAGCGCTGGACAAGGCGAACGTGAAGCCGACCGAGCTGGCCGCTGTCGCCGTGACGCAAGGGCCTGGCTTAGTCGGCTCCTTGCTGGTGGGGATGGTGGCGGCGAAGGCGCTGGCCTGCGCGCTGGAGCTGCCGCTGATCGGTGTGCATCATATCGCCGGGCATATTTATGCGAACCAGCTCGTGAATGAGCTGGAATACCCGTTTGTAGCGCTGGTCGTCTCCGGAGGCCACACCGAGCTTGTCTTTGTGGAAGCGGAGGGGCGCTTCCGCATCATCGGGCAGACCCGGGACGACGCGGTGGGCGAAGCCTACGACAAAGTCGCGCGGGCGCTGAAGCTGCCGTATCCCGGCGGCCCGCACATTGACCGGCTGGCGCACGAGGCCCGGGAAGCGGTCACGCTTCCCCGCGCCTGGCTGGAGCCGGATTCGTACGACTTCAGCTTCAGCGGGCTGAAGTCGGCCGTGCTGGCGGCCCTGAATCAGGCCGCCATGAAAGGACAGCCGCTGGCCCCGGAGGCCGTGGCGAAAGGCTTCCAGGACTCGGTCATCGACGTCCTGGTGGAGAAGGCTCTGCGCGCCGTGCGCGCTTACGGCGCGAAGCAGCTTATCCTTGCCGGCGGGGTCGCCGCCAACAAGGGCCTGCGCGCGGCGCTCGAGGCTCGCTGCGCGGAAGCGGGCATACCGCTGCTGGCGCCGCCGCTCAGCCTGTGCACGGACAACGCGGCGATGATTGCCGCCGCGGCTTTTTTGAAATACCGCCGCGGGCAATTCGCGCCGTTCGATATGAAAGCCGAGCCGCTGCTGAAGCTCGAAGCGTGGTCGGTTTGACGCCAGTTCTTTGCAAAGCCGCTGCCGCCGTTGACCCGGATGGCCGCGGCTTTGTTCTGGCTTAAAGTCATATTCATCCTAGCGGAAAAAAATTCAATATAAAAAAGGGTTGCTTTCCGTTTGTAGATTTGATATATTACTCCTTGTCGCTTCTGCGGCAGGCTTTAAGAACTTGAGACTTTCGAATCTTGAAAAAAATAAAGCTTGCAATGATAGAGTGGATGTGATATATTAAAGAGGTCGCTTTCGAGAGGTTGAATTAACCGATCGGAATGCTAGGAAATGAATTGCCCTTTGAAAACTGAACATCGAGTGAGTGTCATAAAGAGAATGCAAATTCTCGTCAGTAGTACTTTTGAGCTTTAATCAGCTTTTCTTTAATGGAGAGTTTGATCCTGGCTCAGGACGAACGCTGGCGGCGTGCCTAATACATGCAAGTCGAGCGGACCCTTCGGGGTTAGCGGCGGACGGGTGAGTAACACGTAGGCAACCTGCCTGTAAGACTGGGATAACTACCGGAAACGGTAGCTAAGACCGGATAAGTGATTCTCTCGCATGAGGGAATCAAGAAACACGGGGCAACCTGTGGCTTACAGATGGGCCTGCGGCGCATTAGCTAGTTGGTGGGGTAACGGCTCACCAAGGCGACGATGCGTAGCCGACCTGAGAGGGTGATCGGCCACACTGGGACTGAGACACGGCCC